>NZ_JBIBBZ010000001.1:0-1082796 GCF_042900925.1 Streptomyces sp. NPDC012825
CGCCGGCGCGGGCAGCGGCAGGAACGGCACCGTGGGGCTCGCCAAGGGCGCCGTCCCGGCCCTCTACCAGGGCCTCGTGCAGCGGTGGGGGAACCCCTGTCCCGCCATCAACCCGGCCCTGCTCGCCGCACAGCTCTACCAGGAGAGCGGCTGGAACCCGCGGGCCGTCTCGCCGGCCGACGCCCGGGGCATCGCCCAGTTCATCCCCGGCACCTGGGCCGGCCACGGCATCGACGGGGACGGGGACGGGGACCGGGACATCTGGGACCCGAAGGACGCGATCCCGTCGGCCGCCTCGTACGACTGCCAGCTCGCCGAGTACGTGAAGGACGTGCCCGGGGACCCGGCGAGCAACATGCTGGCCGCGTACAACGCGGGCGCGTACCGGGTGATCCGGCACAGCGGGGTGCCGCCCATCAGCGAGACCCGGAACTACGTCCGCATCATCAAGTCCCTGGAGAAGAGCTTCGCCCGGCCCGTCGGCCGCGTCGACCCGTCCCGGCAGGCCGCGGGCGCCATCCACTACGCGCAGCAGAAGCTCGGCACCCCCTACCTCTGGGGCGGCACGGGCACGGCCGCGCAGAACGGCCGGTTCGACTGCTCCGGGCTCACCCAGGCCGCGTACGACAGCGTCGGCGTCCAGCTGCCGCGCGTGGCCAACGACCAGTACAACGCCGGGCCGCACCCCGCGCGCGAGGAGCTGCTCCCCGGCGACCTCGTCTTCTTCTCGGACGACCTGACCGATTCGCGGGCCATCCGGCACGTCGGCGTCTACGTCGGCGGCGGCTACATGATCAACGCGCCGCGGACCGGGGCGGTGATCCGCTTCGACCGGATCGACACCCCGGACTACTTCGGCGCCACCCGGGTCACCCCGGAGGGCGCCGCCGCCCTGCCCACGCATCCGCCGCAGACGTAGGGAGGCGTTCGGGGCGTACGGGACATGGCCGGAACTCTCCGTCATGCACAGGCCCTGAGCTGCGGCGGGCCGTCACTCTTCGATAACGTCGTCATGATCCACCGGAGAGAGCGGAACGTGCGCCTCGGGCGGTTCGTTCCCTGATCCGACCGCTCTGACCACGGGGGTTGGAAACCACAGATCACGAGAGCAAGGGGCCGCAGCAGATGGCTGTACTCGCATCGGACGGTTCGAACCCCGATGTCAGCCTGCTCTACGACATCAACGGACTGGCCAGGTCCGCTCCGCCGTGGTTCGACCGCGTCATGGCGTACGTCGGTGAGTACGGGATCGTCCTCGCGATCGTCCTCACCGTGATCGGGTGCTGGTGGAGCGTCCGCCGGCGCGGCACCCTCGCCGACTCCGTCTCGGCCGTCGCCGGTCTCGCCTGGGCCCCGCTGGCCGCCGGGACCGCCCTCCTGGTCAACATCCCCATCCGGGGCTTCGTCGAGCGCCCCCGCCCCTTCGTGGACCACCGGGGCCTGGAGGTCCTCGTCGGCGGGAAGACCGACTTCTCCTTCGTCAGCGACCACGCCACCCTGGCGATGGCCCTCGGCGTGGGGCTCTTCGTCGCCCACCGGGGCTTCGGCCTCGCCGCCATCGGCCTCGCCCTCGCCGAGGGCTTCGCCCGGGTCTACATGGGCGTCCACTACCCGACCGACGTCATCGGCGGCCTCGCGCTCGGCACGGCGGTGGCGCTGCTCCTCGCCCCGCTCGCGCTCGCCCTGCTGACCCCGGTCGTCTCCGCCGTCGCCCGCTCGGGCCGCGGCGCCCGGCTCGTCCGCTCCCGGCGGGCCGAGGCGGTGCGGCACCCGGAGACGGTCGAGATCCCCGGGTCCCGCGTCGGCGGAGCGACCGCCGGAACCGGCCACAAGGACCGGAAGGACCTGGCGGCCTGAGGTCCCGTCACCCCGGCCGCCGTCACTCCGGTCCGCGTCACCCCGGTTCGTGCCGTTCCGGCCAGTCGTTCCTGTTCGCCGTCTCCGCGTGGTCCGACGCGTCCGCGCGCGCCCGGTCCCTCGATCTGCGGGCCGGGCCCGTCCAGCCGCAGCTGCAGCGCGCCAGCGCGAACGAGCCGCGTTCCGTCGTCGTGGTCGTGTGGGAGGAAGCCTGCGCGTGCACGCCTCCACCGTACTGCGCGTGACGGCTCGTCCGGGCCGTCGTTATCCGGATCGGGTGTCCCCCGTCCCGGGCCGGGGCGAGGGGGGCCCGGCCGGACGGCGACGAGGCGCTGGGGGTTGGCAGGCGATGACGGTGCAGGAGTACGGACGTCCGCACGGCCGGGGGAACGGGGCGTTCGCCGCCACCGTCGTCCTGGTCGGCTCCCTCGTCGGGTCCGCCGCCGTCTCCGGGTGCGCCGTGCCCCGGGACCCGAAGCCCGCGGTCGATCCCGCGCTCGCCGTGCGGGGCGCCGCCGACGCGCTGGCGCGGGCCGGCACCGCCAAGGCCAGCACCGCCCTGGAGATGGCCTCGGGCGGGACCCGGGTCACCATCCGGGGCGAGGGCGGCTACGACTTCCGGCTCCGGACCGGCCACCTCCAGGTGGTGCTGCCCAAGGACCCGGCCGGTACGAGCGGGCACCGGCCGATCACCGAACTCCTCACCCCCGGCGTCCTCTACATGAAGAACCGCGGGGCCGGGGTGCCCGTCGACAAGTGGGTCCGCGTCGACACCACCGCCCTCGACGACGGGAACCTCGTCACGGGCGGCGCCACCGACCCGGCCGCCGCGGCCGAACTGCTGCGGGGCGTCCGGGAGGTCGCGTACGTCGGAGAGGTCGACCTCGCGGGGGAGAGGGTCGGGCACTACCGGGGGGTCGCCGACATCGCGCACGCGGCCCGGGCCGCGTCGCCGCAGCTGCGCGGGGCGCTCGCCGCGGCGGCGAAAGGGTTCTCCGACGACGCGGTGCCGTTCGACGCGTACCTGGACGGGGAGGGGCGGCTGCGGAAGGTCCGCCACCGGTTCAACTTCAGCAACGAGGGCCGCACGGTCGCCGTCGCCTCGACCACGCTCCTGTACGGCTTCGGGGTCCCCGTCCGGGTCGTGCTGCCGGACCGCCGGGACCTCTACGACGGGAAGGTCGAGACCTGACCCGTCCGCACCCCGCCCCGGTCCCGGGCGACGGTGGCACGGGCCATCGGCAAATGGTCCGGACGTGTCATGCGCGGGGCGTGGCTCCGTACCTACGCTGGGAGACCGCTGGGAGACCGACGCCGGCAGGAAGAGGTGGATGCGCGTGGCCCCGCCCGGTACCGCGACCGTGCCCGCAGACCAGGAGCGCGTCGCCCTCGCCGAGATAGAGCTCTGCGGCGAGCTGATCATCGCCGCCTCCGCCGCCGACGGGGAGCGGCTCAGCGCCGACCGGATAGACGAGGTCCTGAGGGTGGCGGCGGAGCGGACCGCACGCGGTCGCTGACCCCGCTCTGCTCCGGTCGGTCCCGCGCCGCCCCCCCCGTGGCTCAGGTCCGCATCATGCGGGCGATGGCCTTCGTGGCCTCCTCGACCTTGGCGTCGACGTCGTCGCCGCCCTTGGTCGCCGCGGCCGCGACGCAGTGCCGCAGGTGCTCCTCCAGGAGCTGGAGCGCGAAGGACTGGAGCGCCTTCGTGGAGGCGGAGACCTGCGTGAGTATGTCGATGCAGTAGACGTCCTCGTCGACCATCCGCTGGAGGCCCCTGATCTGGCCCTCGATCCGGCGGAGGCGCTTGAGGTGCTCGTTCTTCTGCTGGTGGTAGCCGTGCACGGTGTGCTCGTGACCGGCGGTCTCGGTGGTCCCGGCGGTCTCCGCGGTTTCGACGGGCCCGACGGCCTCGGGGGTGACCTGGTCCGCCTCGGTGGTCGTCATCGCGTCCTCCCGTTGTCCAGAAAGGGGGTGTATACCCCTCGTGGGTATATGGTACCGATCCCCGCCGAACCGGGCGGGGGCCCGTGCAGATCACTGTGCCCGATGGGCGACACTGAGAGGACGCCGGTTAGCCGTGGCCGGATGATGCGCCTAGCATCAGCCTGACCCAACCCAGCACCCCGAGGACCCCACGTGCGATTTCGTCTGACCCCCAGGGAGACGAGCTTCTACGACATGTTCGCCGCGTCCGCGGACAACATCGTCACGGGCTCGAAGCTCCTGATGGAACTGCTCGGAGCGGAGCCTTCCGCCCGGGCCGAGATCGCGGAGCGGATGCGGGCAGCGGAACACGCCGGCGACGACGCCACCCACGCGATCTTCCACCAGCTCAACTCCTCCTTCATCACGCCGTTCGACCGCGAGGACATCTACTCCCTGGCCTCGTCCCTCGACGACATCATGGACTTCATGGAGGAGGCCGTCGACCTGGTCGTCCTCTACAACGTCGAAGAACTCCCCAAGGGCGTCGAGCAGCAGATCGAGGTCCTGGCCCGGGCGGCGGAGCTGACCGCCGAGGCCATGCCGAACCTGCGGACGATGTCCAACCTCACCGAGTACTGGATCGAGGTCAACCGGCTCGAGAACCAGGCCGACCAGATCCACCGCAAGCTGCTCGCCCAGCTCTTCAACGGCAAGTACGACGCCATCGAGGTGCTGAAGCTCAAGCAGATCGTGGACGTCCTCGAGGAGGCGGCCGACGCGTTCGAGCACGTGGCCAACACGGTGGAGACCATCGCGGTCAAGGAGTCCTGAGGCTTCGTGGACACCTTCGCCCTGATCGTGACCATCGGCGTCGCGCTCGGCTTCACGTATACGAACGGATTCCACGACTCCGCCAACGCCATCGCCACCTCGGTGTCGACCCGGGCGCTGACGCCCCGGGCGGCCCTGGCGATGGCGGCGGTGATGAACCTCGCGGGCGCCTTCATGGGCCAGGGGGTCGCCAAGACCGTCAGTGAGGGGCTCATCGCGACCCCCACCGGCGACAAGGGGATGGGCATCCTCTTCGCCGCGCTCGTGGGCGCGATCATCTGGAACCTGGTCACCTGGTACTTCGGCCTGCCGTCCTCCTCCTCGCACGCGCTGTTCGGCGGCATGGTGGGCGCGGCGCTCGCCGGCGGCACCGAGGTGATCTGGGGTGGGGTGCTCGACAAGGTCGTCATCCCGATGTTCATCTCGCCGGTGGTCGGCCTCGTGGCCGGTTACCTGGTGATGTGCGCGATCATGTGGATCTTCCGCAAGGCCAACCCGCACAAGGCGAAGCGCGGCTTCCGCATCGCGCAGACGGTGTCGGCGGCCGGCATGGCGCTCGGCCACGGCCTCCAGGACGCCCAGAAGACGATGGGCATCGTGGTGATGGCCCTGGTCATCGCCGACGTGCAGGAGGCGGGCGACGACATCCCGGTGTGGGTGAAGATCGCCTGTGCGGTGATGCTGTCGCTCGGTACGTACGCGGGCGGCTGGCGCATCATGCGGACGCTCGGCCGGAAGATCATCGAGCTGGACCCGCCGCAGGGCTTCGCGGCGGAGACCACGGGCGCGTCGATCATGTTCGGCTCGGCGTTCCTGTTCCACGCGCCGATCTCGACCACGCACGTCATCACCTCCGCGATCATGGGCGTGGGCGCGACGAAGCGCGTCAACGCGGTCCGGTGGGGCGTCGCCAAGAACATCATCCTGGGCTGGTTCATCACGATGCCGGCCGCGGCGCTGGTCGCTGCGCTGAGCTATTACGTGGTGAGGCTCTGCTTCGGCTGACGGCTGACAGGCGCTGCGCCCCGGTACTGCTGGGGGTCCGGGGGTCGTCCCCCGGGGGATGCGGCGTGGTGAAGCTCTGCTTCGGCTGAGTGCTTCCGTACGGAAACGGGCCCGGTTCCCCTGGTGGGGGAGCCGGGCCCTTCGTCATGCGGTGGCACCGCCATGCAGCACCGCAGGACGGTCCTTATCCGAAGCGGCCGGAGATGTAGTCCTCGGTCGCCTGGACGCTCGGGTTGGAGAAGATGCGCTCCGTGTCGTCCAGCTCGATCAGCTTGCCGGGCTGGCCGACGGCCGCCAGGTTGAAGAAGGCGGTGCGGTCGGAGACGCGGGCGGCCTGCTGCATGTTGTGCGTCACGATGACGATCGTGAAGCGCTCCTTCAGCTCGCCGATCAGGTCCTCGATGGCGAGGGTGGAGATCGGGTCGAGGGCCGAGCAGGGCTCGTCCATCAGCAGCACGTCGGGCTCGACCGCGATGGCGCGGGCGATGCACAGGCGCTGCTGCTGGCCGCCGGAGAGGCCGGAGCCCGGCTTGTTGAGGCGGTCCTTGACCTCGTTCCAGAGGTTGGCGCCCTTGAGGGACCTCTCGACGATGTCGTTGAGCTGGGACTTCTTGTAGGTGCCGTTGAGGCGCAGGCCCGCCGCCACGTTGTCGAAGATCGACATGGTGGGGAAGGGGTTCGGGCGCTGGAAGACCATGCCGACCGTGCGGCGCACGGCGACCGGGTCGACGTTCGTGCCGTACAGGTTCTCGTCGTCCAGCATCACCTTGCCCTCGACGCGGCCGCCGGGGGTGACCTCGTGCATGCGGTTCAGGGTGCGCAGGAAGGTGGACTTGCCGCAGCCGGAGGGGCCGATGAAGGCCGTCACGGAGCGGGGCTCGACGGTCATCGAGATGTCGTCGATCGCCTTGTGGGCGCCGTAGTAGGCGGAGAGGCCGCTGACGTCGATTCGCTTGGCCATCTGAATCACTATCCCATCGCCGCGGTCAGCGGCCGGTCTTCGGGGCCTTCCAGCGGGCGATGCCGCGGGCCACCAGGTTGAGGATCATGACGAAGGCGATCAGGACGAGCGCGGCGGCCCAGGCGCGGGCCACGGCGGCGTCGGTGCCGACCGCGTACTGCTCGTACACGTAGAGCGGCAGGGAGGACTGGGCGCCTTCGAAGGGGTTCGGGTTGATGAGCCGGGTGCCGAACACGAGGAGCAGGACGGGGGCCGTCTCTCCGGTGATGCGGGCGACCGCGAGCATGACGCCCGTGGTGATGCCGCCGATCGCGGTGGGCAGGACCACCTTCAGGATCGTGCGCCACTTGGGGATGCCGAGGGCGAGGGAGGCCTCGCGGAGCTCGTTCGGGACGAGCTTGAGCATCTCCTCGGTGGAGCGGACCACGACCGGCATCATCAGGATGGCGAGGGCCATCGCGCCGGCGAAACCGGAGGGGCCGAAGCCCAGGATCTGGTTCCAGGTGGCGAGGATGAAGAGGCCGGCGACGATGGACGGGATGCCCGTCATGACGTCGACGAAGAAGGTGACGGCCTGGGCGAGCTTCCCGCCGCCGTACTCGACGAGGTAGACCGCGGTCAGCAGGCCGATCGGGGCGGCGATCAGGGTCGCGATGCCGACCTGCTCGATGGTGCCGAGCAGCGCGTGGTAGACGCCGCCGCCGGCCTCGGCGTCGAGGACGCCGTTCATCGAGTGGGTCAGGAAGTAGCCGTCGAGGACGGCCGTGCCCTTGCCGATCGTGACCCAGGCGAGGGAGAGCAGCGGGACGACGGCGAGGACGAAGCAGACCCAGACGAGGCTGGTGGCGACGCGGTCCTTGGCCTGGCGGCTGCCCTCGACCTTGCTGGTCAGGGCGTAGGTGACGAGGACGAAGAGGAGGGCGGAGATCAGGCCCCACTGGACCCTGCTGTGCCAGCCGGCGGCGAGGCCGATGCCGACGCCCGCCAGGACGGAGCCGACGGCGACGGCGGCCGGGGTCCAGCGGGGGAGGCGGGCGTGGGAGAGGGACCCGCGGCTCGGGGCGACCGAGAGCGGACGGTCCTGAATGGCGTGGCTCATGCCGCTGCCCCCGAGTACTCCTTGCGGCGGCCGATGATCCAGCGGGCCGCGCCGTTGACGAGCAGGGTGATGGCGAAGAGGACGAGGCCGGACGCGATGAGGGCGTCCCGGCCGTACTCGTTGGCCTCGTTGAACTTGGCGGCGATGTTCTGGGCGAAGGTGCCGCCGCCCGGGTCGAGCAGGTGGCCCGAGATGAGGAAGCTGGGGGAGAGGACCACGGCGACGGCCATGGTCTCGCCGAGCGCGCGGCCGAGGCCCAGCATGGAGGCGGAGATGATGCCGGAGCGGCCGAAGGGCAGCACCGACATGCGGATGACCTCCCAGCGCGTGGCGCCGAGGGCGAGGGCGGCCTCCTCGTGCATCTTCGGGACCTGGAGGAAGACCTCACGGGTCACGTTGGTGATGATCGGGAGGATCATGATCGCCAGGAGGATGCCCACGGTGAAGAGGTTGCGGGCGACGCCGTCCTGCGACTTGTCGAAGACGTACGTCCAGCCGAGGTACTGGTCGAGCCACTCGTTGAGGCCGGCCAGGTAGGGGACGAGGAAGATCGCGCCCCAGAGGCCGTAGATGATGCTGGGCACGGCGGCGAGCAGGTCGACGACGTACGCGAGCGGCTTGGCGAGCCGGCGCGGGGCGTAGTGCGAGATGAAGAGGGCGATGCCGATCGCGACCGGTACGGCGATGACCATCGCGACGACCGAGGAGACGACGGTGCCGAAGGCGAGGACGGCGATGCCGAAGACCGGCGGGTCACCGGCCGGGTTCCACTCGAAGGTGGTGAAGAAGTTCGTGCTGTCCTTCGAGACGGCGAGGACGGTGCGGTAGCTGAGGAAGACCGCGATCGCGGCCATGATGACGAGGAGGGTGATGCCGGAGCCCCGGGAGAGGCCGCTGAAGACGCGGTCTCCGGGGCGGGAGGCGCTCTTGGCGCTCCGGCTCCTCTTGAGCTCTGGTGTGGTGGTGGCCATCTGCTTCTCCGGTCTGCGGGGCCGGTACGGGTCGTACGGCTCCTGGCGGCGGTGCACCGGATGCCGGGGGCGGCTCCTCCACGGGAGGTGGGGGGCCGCCCCCGGCCGGGGGTCAGGACAGGGTGGGGACGATCGTGCGGACCTTGGCGGCGATCTCGGCCGGGAGCGGGGCGTAGCCGGCGTCGGCGAGGACCTTCTGGCCCTCCTCGCTCACGGTGTAGTTGAGGAAGGCCTTCAGGGTCGGCAGGGTCTCCGCCTTGTTGCCCTTGTCGCAGGCGATCTCGTACGTGACGAGGACGATCGGGTAGGCGCCCTCGGCCTTGGTGGCGTAGTCGAGGGAGAGGGCCAGGTCGCTGCCGGTGCCCTTGACCTTGGCGGCGGCGATGGCCTTGGAGGCGTTCTCCGAGGAGGCGGCGACCGGGGCGGCGGCGCCGGTGTTGATGCTGACCGTGGAGATCTTGTTCGCGGTGGCGTACGAGAGCTCGAAGTAGCCGATGGAACCCTCGGCGTCCTTGACCGCGGTGGCGACGCCGGAGGAGCCGTTGGCGGCCTGGCCGCCCTGGGCGGGCCACGACTTCGACTTCGGGTCGTGCTTCCAGTCGGCCGCGGCGGCGGTCGAGAGGTACTTGCCCAGGTTCTGGGTGGTGCCCGACTCGTCGGAGCGGTGGAAGGCCTGGATGGTGGAGTCGGGGAGCTTGGCGCCCGGGTTCAGCTTGGCGATCGCCGGGTCGTTCCACTTGGTGATCTTGTTGTCGAAGATCTTGGCGATGGTGGAGGCGTCCAGGACCAGGTTGTCCACGCCCTCCAGCTTGTAGCCGATGGCGATGGGGCCGCCGACCATGGGCAGGTTGACGCCCTTGCCGCCCTTGCAGATCTTCTGGGACTCGGCGACCTCCTCCTCCTTCAGGGCGGAGTCGGAGCCGGCGAAGGAGACCTGGCCCTGGTTGAACTTGGTGATGCCGCCGCCGGAACCGATGGCCTGGTAGTTGATCTCGACGCCGGAGCAGGCGGCCTGGAAGTTCTTGACCCACAGGTCCATCGCGTTCTTCTGCGCGCTGGAGCCGGCGGCGAGGAGCTGCCCCTTGGCGCCCTCACAGGCGATGTTCGAGGCGGCGGCCGAGGACGTGGTGTCGCCGTCCTTGGCCGGGGTCTCCGTGTTGTTGTCCGAGCCACACGCCGAGAGGACCAGGGCGCCGGAGACGACGAGGGCACCGATCGCGGAGGCGCGAAGCCCGTTCTTGCGCGAAAGCTTCACTTTCGGGTGTTCCTTCCAGAAGCCGCCCTGTCGCGGACCGGGTGTCCCGAGCGTTCTACGGCGGCGTGTGTCGGTTTGGCGGGTGCTTCACTGTGCTCCGAGCACCTCGTAAGGCCGAAATTAGGCAGAACAGGTGAAGCCGCCGACGGGGGAGGGTGAACGGGAAGTGAACCGTGCCGGAAGCCCGGGTGCGGGGCCCTTGGGCGGGCGGCGGCGGGGTGGGGTTGCGGGGCGGGTGACCGCGGTCGGCGTGTTTCCGGCCTTCGGCCGGGACGTTTCCCACCCGCACCGCCCGTGCGGGTGGGAGGGCAGAGGTGCGGGTCCTCCCGTGGTCGGTGCTCGCCGTCGGCGGCGGGACGGTTGCGGGGCGGTGTCGCTTCGGGGGCGGGTCGGCTGCGTGGAGGGGCGCCCTCGGGGGCGGGTCGCCGCGTGAAGAGTCGCCCCGGCGGCGGGACGGCCGTGTGGGGGTCCTTCCAGGGACGGGCCGACCGCGTGGGTGTCGCCCTGGTGGTGAGCCGGTCGTGTGGGTGGTGTCTCGGGGGCGGGCCCGTCGCGTGGAGTGGTGTCTCAGGGGCGGGGCGTCGGCAGTGCCTCGTCCAGGAGGTCGCGGTCCCGTGGTCGGGTGAGGCGGGGGCGGGCGCGGTCCGGGGGGAGCCAGACGAGGGCGTCGATCTCGGGGCCGGGGGTGAAGGCGCCGTCGAGGGCGCGGGCCGACCAGTAGGCGACCTCCTTGGGGCGGCCCGCCACCGTGTAGTGGACCGTGCGCAGGCGGGGGCCGAGCTCGCAGCGCCGGCCCGTCTCCTCCAGGACCTCGCGCCGGGCGCACTCCTCCGCCGTCTCGCCGCGCTTCAGCTTCCCCTTCGGGTGCGACCAGTCGTCGTACTTCGGCCGGTGGACGAGCGCGATCTCGATGCCCCGGCCCGAGGGCGACGGGCGCCACAGGACGCAGCCCGCCGCCAGGATCGGGTCCCGGCCGGTCATGAGACCGGGGCCGTCGTGCGGCGCCAGGCGCGCTGGAAGGCGAAGCGGGCGGCCTCGACCTCGTGGCGCTGGTCGGCGTGGAGGACGCCGAGGGCGTAGGCCGTCGCCGGGGCGATCCGCGGGGTGCGGGCGGCGGCCGCCGCGGCCGCCGCGGCCTCGGCGGCGTCGCGGTGCCGGTCCAGGGCGCGGGCCCCCTCGTACAGGACGGGGTCCGGTTCGCCCCCGGCGCGCAGGGCCTCGGTGGCGTACCGGTGCAGGCGCAGCAGCAGCCGGGTCTGGTGCCAGGGCGCGTCCTGGTTCTCGCCGGCGGCCAGCGCGAGGGCCTCGGCGTTGTACGGGTGGGCCGCCCGGGTCAGCGGGAGGGCGGCGACCGCGTCCAGGAAGCGCCTTTCGGCCACCTCGGCGGAGGCGTCCAGGACCTCGGCGGCCGGGGCGGAGGCGACGGGTCCGAGCGGGACCTCGGAGGCCAGGAGGGCGACGGCGTCCGCGACCGCGTGGAAGCGGGCGGAGCCGAGCGCCTGGAGGGCCGCCGAGTGGGCGCGCGTACGGGCCAGGGTCAGCTGGCGCTCCAGGAGGGCGCCGGCCCGGGCCGCGCCGACCGAGAGCCCGGCGGACTCGCTGCCCCGGGCGGCGGGGACGGGCCCGCCGCCGTTCGACAGGCGGGACAGCGCGTCCACCAGGCGGACGAGCCGCGAGGTGCACGCCTGTTCCACGGCCAGGGTGCCCGAGAGCCAGGCCAGCTCGGTGCGCAGCTCGTCGGCCCAGGCGGCGTCGAGCAGCGGCCGGAAGGTGTGGAGGGTGGCGCCGATCCGCCGGGCGGCGGCCCGCAGCGTACGGGCCGCCTCCTCCGCCCCGGCGGTGTCGGAGCCGCTCTCGCCGTGCAGGCGCAGGCCGCGGAGGAAGTCCGCGGCCCGGGCGTGGAGGTACGGGGCCAGGACCTCGCCCGCCGTGACGTCCTGCGACTGGTCAGGGTTGTGCACGCCTGCGCCTCCGCGCGTCGATGAGCATCTCCTGGACGTGCCGCAGGGGCCGTCCCTCGGGGTCGGTCGCGTGCCGCGTCCAGTTCCCGTCCGGGCCGAGGTGCCAGGAGGAGGTGGTGTCGGACATCCCGGTCTCCAGGAACCGGATGAGAGCCGCCCGGTGCCCCGGGTCGGAGACCCGTACGAGGGCCTCGATCCGGCGGTCCAGGTTGCGGTGCATCATGTCGGCGCTGCCGAACCACACCTCGGGCTCGCCGCCGTTGCAGAAGGCGAAGACCCGGGAGTGCTCCAGGAAGCGGCCGAGGACCGAGCGGACCCGGATGTTCTCGGAGAGTCCGGCGACCCCGGGCCGTACGGCGCAGATGCCGCGGACCCAGATGTCGACCGGGACGCCCGCCCGCGAGGCCTGGTAGCAGGCGTCGATGACGGCCTCGTCGACCATCGAGTTGACCTTGATCCGCACGTACGCGGGCCGGCCGGCGCGGTGGTGGGCGATCTCCTTGGTGATCCGCGAGACCAGGCCGTCCCGCAGCGACTTCGGGGCGGTGAGCAGGCGCCGGTAGGTCTCGCGCCGCGAGTAGCCGGAGAGCCGGTTGAACAGGTCGGAGAGGTCCGCGCCGACCTGCGGGTCGGCGGTGAGCAGGCCGAGGTCCTCGTAGAGCCGGGCCGTCTTGGGGTGGTAGTTGCCGGTGCCGACGTGCGAGTACCGGCGCAGGAGGTCGCCCTCCTGCCGCACCACCAGGGACAGCTTGCAGTGGGTCTTGAGGCCGACGAGGCCGTAGACGACGTGGCAGCCGGCCTCCTCCAGCTTGCGCGCCCACTTGATGTTGGCCTGCTCGTCGAAGCGGGCCTTGATCTCGACGAGGACGAGGACCTGCTTGCCGGACTCGGCGGCGTCGATGAGGGCGTCCACTATCGGGGAGTCGCCGGAGGTCCGGTACAGCGTCTGCTTGATCGCGAGGACGTCCGGGTCGGCCGCGGCCTGCTCCAGGAAGGCCTGGACGGAGGTGGAGAACGAGTCGTACGGGTGGTGCAGGAGCACGTCCCGCTCGCGCAGCGCGGCGAAGACGTCCGGCGCGGACGCGGACTCGACCTCGGCGAGGTCCCGGTGGGTGCCGGCGACGAACGTCGGGTACTTCAGCTCGGGCCGGTCCTGCCCGGCGATCCCGAAGAGGCCGGTGAGGTCGAGCGGGCCGGGCAGCGGGTAGACCTCGGCGTCGGAGACCTTCAGCTCGCGCACGAGCAGGTCGAGGACGTACGGGTCGATCGACTCCTCGACCTCCAGGCGGACCGGCGGGCCGAAGCGGCGCCGCATGAGCTCCTTCTCCAGGGCCTGGAGCAGGTTCTCGGCGTCGTCCTCCTCGACCTCCAGGTCCTCGTTCCTGGTGACCCGGAACATGTGGTGCGCGAGCACCTCCATGCCGGGGAACAGCTCCTCCAGGTGCGCGGCGATGACGTCCTCCAGGGGGACGTACCGCTGCGGGGAGGCCTCCAGGAAGCGGGAGAGCAGCGGGGGCACCTTCACGCGCGCGAAGTGGCGGTGGCCGCTGACCGGATTGCGCACGACCACGGCGAGGTTGAGCGAGAGGCCCGAGATGTACGGGAAGGGGTGGGCCGGGTCGACGGCGAGCGGGGTGAGGACGGGGAAGATCCGCTGGCGGAAGAGGGTGAAGAGCCGGGCCTGCTCCTTCTCCGTGAGTTCGGGCCAGCGGATGAGGTGGATGCCCTCGTCGGCCAGGGCCGGGGCCACGTCCTGCTGGTAGCAGGCGGCGTGCCGGGCCATGAGCTCGCGCGAGCGGGTCCAGATCAGGTCGAGGACCTCGCGGGGCTGGAGGCCGGAGGCGGAGCGGGTGGCGACGCCGGTGGCGATGCGGCGCTTGAGGCCGGCGACCCGGACCATGAAGAACTCGTCGAGGTTCGAGGCGAAGATCGCGAGGAAGTTCGCCCGTTCGAGGAGGGGGGTCGTGGGGTCCTCGGCGAGTTCGAGGACGCGCTCGTTGAACGCGAGCCAGCTGCGCTCCCGGTCGAGGAACCGCCCCTGCGGCAGTTCGTCGCCGATCGCGCCGTCGCTCTCGTACGCGTCGGGATCGCTGTCCAGACCGGAGTCGAGGTCGGTGACCGCCTGGGGGCGGTGCGCGGCTGTGGATCCGAGGGAGGCGGAGGACGCGGAGGCGGCGGAGGGCTGGACCGGGACCTCGGCGGGCTGCTGGCTCATGACCCCATTCTTCCGCGCGAGGGGCTGCTCGGGCGCGTCGGAGCGGGCCGCGGGGGAGGGAAGCCTCCCTTTGGGAAGGCCGGACACGGAGCGCTTCATTGCGTGAGCGTCGCAAGCGCTTCTGAATGGCCGGTAACGACGACATGACGTACGGGAATCGGGGGCGGGGCCGTGCGCGGGCCCCGCCCCCGGTTTTTCTTGCGGGGGGTTACGGGTGGCGGGCGCGCAGGACGCGGAAGGCGGCGTAGGCCGCTAGGGCGGCGAGGGCGAGGAGGATGCCGGTCTCGATGAGTTGGGTGGGCCAGAAGTGGGAGGCGGGGTGGTAGTCGGCGTACTGGGCGGTGACGTCCTCGCCGGGACGGCAGTGCTCCGCCGGGGCGTCGGGGGAGCAGAACCAGCCGGGCAGCCGTTTTCCGGAGACGCCGATCAGCCCCTGTTCGACGAGCAGGCTGTCTCCGGAGACGCTGAGGACGGAGGCGTCCGCCACGGCCGGGCCGGTGATCGTCCGTACGGACAGGAAGTCCCACCGGAGGGAACCGAGGACGAGCATGACCACGCCGACGAGTCCTCCGGTCACGGCCATGGCCGGGAGCGTGCGCCGGACCGACTGGCCGACGAGGGCGCCGACGGCGACGGCGAGGAGGACGTACGAGACGAGGACGGTACCGGTGGTCTCGTACGGTCCGCGGTCCGCCCAGTGGAACTGCCAGGTGCCGGACACCCGGCCCCAGCCGATCAGATAGACCGCGGTGAGGACCAGGGTCGTCCCGACGGTGACGGCGGTCGTGGTGAGGAGTTTGGCGCGGAGCCAGGCCGCCGGGCTCACCGACTGGGTGAGCGAGAGCCTGTACGTCCCCGACTCGAACTCTCGGGCGATCAGCGGGCCCGCGACGAAGACGCCGACGAGGAAGGGGAAGGCGACCATGCCGACGGACAGATGCTCCATGGCCCCGCGCAGCAGGTCGTACCCGCTGCCGTAGATGCCCAGGAACCTGAAGTCGCCCTCCTCGTACCTGTCGGGCGTCCGCGCGTCCCAGATCCGCAACCCCCCGATCACCGCCAGGGCCAGGAACACGAGGCCGCCCATGAGCCACAGGGTCCGCCGATACTGGCGGACCGTCACCCAGTAGGAGCCCTTCAGGGCGAGCGTGCTCATGCTGCGGCTCCCTCGGGGGTGCGGAGGTGGGCGAGGAGGAGTTCTTCCAGGGAGGGTTCGGAGGTCTCCCAGGGGCCTTCGACCGGGCCCTCGCGGCGGATCAGGGCGGTGAGCTGGCGGCCGGTGGTGCGGGAGTCGATCACCGTGTGCGGGGCGAGGTCGGCGATCGGGCCGGTGAGCAGGGTGTGGGCGGAGAGGAGGTCCTCGACGGGGCCGTCGAGGCGGATCCGGCCGCCGTGGAGCAGGAGGAGGTGGTCGCAGGAGCCCTCCAGCTCGGTGAGGATGTGGGACGACATGACGACGGTGGTGCCGTGTTCGGCGGCCTCGGCCATGAGCAGGCCCATCAGCTGGTGGCGGGCGAGCGGGTCGAGGTCGGCCATCGGCTCGTCCAGGAGAAGCAGTTCGGGCCGCTTGCCGAGGGCGAGCGCGAGGGCGACGCGGGTGCGCTGGCCGCCGGAGAGGTGGTGCACGAGGGTGCCGGAGGAGAAGCCACCGCCTTCGACGACCCGTTCGGCGAGGGCGTGGTCCCAGCGCCCGGGGTTGAGTTCGCGGCCCATGCGCAGGGTGTCGCCGACGCTGAGCCGGGGGTGGAGCGGCTTGTCCTGGGCGACGTAGGCGAGGAGTGCGCGACCGGGGGTCTCGACGGTGCCCTCGGTGGGGCGCAGGAGGCCGGCGGCGAGGGCGAGGAGGGTGGACTTGCCGGCGCCGTTGGGACCGACGAGGGCACAGATCCGACCCCGGGAGAGGTCGAAGTCGCACTCCCGCAGGGCCCAGCCGCCCCTTCTTCCGCCGTACTTCTTGCCCAGCAGGTCCGCCCTCAGGGCGGTGTCCTCGGTCATCGGTCGTCGTCCCCCTCGAAGTGTTCTTCCAGCACGGCGGTGAAGAGCGCGGCCACGTCCTCCCGTTCGAGCCCCGCCGCCCGCGCCCGGCGTGCCCAGTCGGTGAGTTCGCCGCGGAGGGGCGAGTCGGCCGGGTGGGTGCCGAGGGTGGCGCGGACGAAGGTGCCGAGGCCGCGGCGGGCCTCGACGAGGCCTTCGCGTTCGAGCTCGCGGTAGGCCTTGAGGACCGTGTTGGGGTTGATGGCCGTCGCCTCGACGACCTCGCGTGCGGTGGGCAGCCGGTCGCCCGGTTCCAGGAGGCCCATGCGGAGGGCCTGTTTCGTCTGCTGGACGATCTGGAGGTAGGTGGCGACGCCACTGCGCCGGTCGATGCGGTACTCGACCACGATCCCTTCCACCACCCTTTTACTAATCAAGTAGTGAAAGGGTGGTGGAGAGAAGGGGGCGGTGTCAACCGCCCCCCGGAAAGAAGGACTTACGACTCCGTGCGGTACATCAGGTCCACCTCGTGCGTGGTGAAGCCGAGCCGCTCGTAGACCGTCACCGCCGCCGTGTTGTCCGCGTCCACGTACAGCATCGCCGTCGGCAGCCCCTGCGCCGCCAGGTGCCGCAGGCCGATCGCGGTGAGCGCCTTGCCGAGGCCCCCGCCCTGGGCCTCGGGCAGGATGCCGACCACGTACACCTCGCCGAGCCGGTCCTCGGCGTGCGTCTTCGTCCAGTGGAAGCCGACGAGCCGGCCGTCCCGCTCCGCGAGGAAGAAGCCCTTCGGGTCGAACCACGGCTCGGCGGCCCGGTCGTCCAGGTCCCGCTGGGTGAGCGAGCCCTGCTCGGGGTGGTGGGCGAAGGCGGCGGAGTTGACGGCGAGCCAGGCCGCGTCGTCCTGCCCGGGGACGAAGGTGCGGACGGTGACGCCCTCGGGCAGCACCGGCTCGGGGAGGTCGAGCGGCACCAGGGACCGCCGCAGCTGGCGCAGTTCGCGGAAGAGGGTCAGGCCGAGGACCTGCGCCAGGTGCCGGGCCGCCGGCTTGCCGCCGTGCGCCCAGACGCGCAGCCGCTTGCCGGAGGCGTCGAGCAGGGCGGTGCCGAGCGCCCGGCCGTGCCCGCGCCCGCGCCGGTCGGGGTGGACGACCAGCTCGGCGGCCGGGGCCTCGATCGGGTCGGTCTCCTCCAGCTGGGCGTACCCGTAGAGCCGGGGGCCGACGGTCAGCAGGAAGTGCCGCACCCCCTCGCGCCGGCCGTTGCGCAGGTAGAGCCGGCCCTGTTCGGACACGGCGTGCATCCCGTCGGCCCGGTCCGCGGCCTCCAGGAGCTCCCCGACGTCCTGGATCTGCTCGGGCGTGAGCTCGTCGTACGTGTGGATCTGCCGTCCGGGTTCGAGGGCCGGCGCCGTGTCGGAAGTCATGGCACGAGCCTACGGCGGCCCGCCGCCGCCGGGTGGAAAGAGAGCGGCAACCGTCTTGTAATCGGCTACCCCCTGTTGCGCTACGCGCGTTGACCCTAGGCTGCACCGGCATACGGGAAGTGCGTCCCGTAGAGGTGCAAGGGGAACAGAGGGCAGATGGCAGCGACAGCGAGGAAGAACAGGGCGGCGCGGCGGATACTCGCCGCGGGGGCCGGGATCGTGACGGTCGGGGCGCTCGTCGCCGCGATGCCGTCGGCCGGTGCGGCCGGTGACCGGTCCGGCGGCGGACACGGCCACGGGCACGGCAAGGGGCAGGGCCGTCTGGTCGACGTCCAGTTGCTCTCCTTCAACGACCTGCACGGCAACCTGGAGCCGCCGACCGGTTCGTCGGGCCGGCTCACCCGCCTCAAGGCGGACGGCGGGACCGAGACCATCGAGGGCGTCGGCGGCGTCGAGTACCTCGCCACGCACCTGCGGCAGGCCCGGCAGGGCCACCGGTACTCCGTCACCGCCGCCGCGGGCGACATGATCGGCGCCTCGCCGCTGGTCTCCGGCATCTTCCACGACGAGCCGACCGTCGAGGCGCTGAACAAGCTCGACCTGGACGTGACCTCGGTCGGCAACCACGAGTTCGACGAGGGCGCGCGCGAGCTGGCCCGCATGCAGAACGGCGGCTGTCACCCGGTCGAGGGCTGTTTCGAGAAGGGCCGGACCTTCGAGGGGGCCGACTTCCCGTACCTCGCTGCCAACGTGACGAACGAGAAGACCGGCAGGCCGCTGCTCGACCCGTACTTCGTCTGGGAGAAGGACGGCGTCCGGATCGGCTTCATCGGCGTCACCCTGGAGGGCACGGCGAACATCGTGTCCGCCGAGGGCATCAAGGGCCTGAAGTTCGGCGACGAGATCGAGACGATCAACAAGTACGCCAAGGTGCTGGAGCGCAAGGGCGTGAAGTCGATCGTCGCCCTGCTCCACGAGGGCGGCATGCCGGCCTCGGGCGCGTACAACTACGACTGCGACAGCCCGGGTCCCGGCGACGGCATCTCCGGCCCGATCGTCGACATCGCCAAGAAGGTCAGCCCGCAGGTCGACGCCCTGGTCACCGGCCACACCCACCAGGCGTACGCGTGCACGATCCCCGACCCGGCGGGCAAGCCGCGCACGGTCACCTCGGCGGCCTCCTTCGGCAGGCTCTACACCGACACGACGCTCACCTACGACCGGCGCACGAAGGACATCGTCCGCACCGCCGTCGCCTCCGCGAACCACGTCGTCACCCGCACCGTGGACCGGGCCGGTGACATGGAGGGCCTGATCAAGCGCTGGAAGGCCCTGGCCGCGCCGATCGCCGACCGTCCCGTCGGCTACAGCTCCGCCGACATCGAGAACCCCGCCGACGCGTACGAGAAGCCGCTGGGCGACCTGATCGCGGACGCGCAGCTGGAGGGCATGGCCCCGGCCGACAAGGGCGGCGCCCAGCTCGCCCTGATGAACCCGGGCGGCATCCGCGCACCCCTGACCAACAAGGTGTCCGGGTCCGAGGCCCCGGGGGTCGTGACCTACGGCGAGGCGTACACGGTCCAGCCGTTCACCAACATGATGACGGCGGTCGACCTGACCGGCGCGCAGCTCGTCACCACGCTCCAGCAGCAGGTCAGCGGCGCCAACCTGGACGCCCCGAAGATCCTCCAGGTGTCGAAGGGCTTCACGTACACCCTGGACATGACGAAGACCGGCGCCGACCGGATCGTGGTCGGCTCGGTGCGCCTGAACGGTGAGGCGATCGATCCGGCGAAGACCTACCGCGTCGCGATGAACGAGTTCCTGTCCGGCGGCGGCGACGGCTTCGCGATCCTGAAGGAGCACAGGAACAAGCTGGTCGGCGCGTCCGACCTGGACATGTTCACCGCCTACCTGGCGGCCCACTCCTCGCCCACCGCACCGCTTCCGGTGCCGGTGCCGAACCGCATCACCGTCATCAAGTAACCGGCTCGGGGCGAGGGGCGGCGGACCGTTTCGGCGGTTCGCCGCCCCTCGCCGTTTCCCGCCCGCCGCACCCTGGCGGAATTTGAAGTGCACCTGTCATAGTGCGGTGCCATGGACCGACGACGATTCCTCGTGGGAGCCCTGGCCGCCGGGGCCGGCGTGATGCTCGGGGCGCCCGTCGCCTCGGCCGTGGACGTGCGGGCGTGGATGGGCGCGCACGGCGACGGGACCGAGCTGACCCGGCTCACCATCCCCGGCACGCACGACTCCGGCGCCCGGTTCGGCGGGCCCTGGAGCGAGTGCCAGAACACCACGATCGCCCAGCAGCTGGACAGCGGCATCCGCTTCCTGGACGTGCGGTGCCGGGTGACCGGGGGATCGTTCGCGATCCACCACGGGGCCTCGTACCAGAACATGATGTTCGGCGACGTGCTCGTCGCCTGCCGGGACTTCCTCGCCGCGCACCCCTCCGAGACCGTCCTCATGCGGGTCAGGCAGGAGTACTCCGAGGAGTCCGACGCCACCTTCCGGGCCGTCTTCGACGACTACCTCGACCGTCGCGGCTGGCGCCCCCTCTTCCGCATCGGCGACCGGCTGCCGCTCCTCGGCGAGGCCCGCGGGAAGGTCGTCCTCGTCGCCGACAACGGCGGACTGCCGGGCCTGAAGTGGTGGGACGGGTCCCAGATCGCCCTCCAGGACGACTGGAACGCGCTGCCCGACGCCAAGTACCCCAAGGTCCAGGCCCACTTCCGTGCCGCCGTCGAGCGGCCGGGACGGCTCTACGTCAACTTCGTCAGCACCTCCGCGTACCTCCCGCCCCGCTGGAACTCCGACCGGCTCAACCCCCGCGTCCACGGCTTCCTCGACAGCGCCGAACTGGCCGGCCGGACCGGGCTCGGGATCGTCCCCCTGGACTTCCCGAACACCCGGTCAGGGCTGGTCGAGGCCCTCCTCCGGCACAACTGAGGCGCCGCCCGGCGGCGGCGTCGGCGCCCCCGGCAGCCGGACCGTCGCCACCGTCCCGCCGCCCTCCGCCGGGGCCAGCGCGACCGTGCCGCCCGCCTGCCGGACCGTGCGCGCCACGATCGACAGGCCCAGGCCCGAGCCCGGCAGACTGCGGGCCGACGGCGAGCGCCAGAAGCGGTCGAAGACGCGCGGCAGCTCGTCCGCCGGAATGCCCGGACCGTGGTCGCGGACCGTCAGCTCGCCCCGCATGAGGGTCACCTCGACCGTCCCCCGGGGCGGCGAGAACTTCACCGCGTTGTCCAGGACGTTCACCAGGGCCCGTTCGAGCGCCGCCGGCTCCGCCCGTACGTACCAGGGCGCCAGGTCCGTCACGAAGGCCAGCTCCGGGCCGCGCAGCCGCGCCCGGTCCAGGGCCGCCCGCAGGACCGTGTGCAGCGGCACCACCTCCAGCGGACCCGACCGGCCCGCGTCCGGCCGGGCCAGCTCCTGGAGGTCCCCGATCAGCGACGCCAGCTCCGTCATCTGCGCCTTCACCGAGGCCATCAGGGCCCGCCGGTCCTCCGGCGGGATCGCCCGGCCCGTCTCCTCGCTCCGCGCGAGCAGCTCGACGTTCGTACGGAGCGAGGTCAGCGGCGTCCGCAGCTCGTGCCCCGCGTCCGCGATCAGCCGCGCCTGGAGGTCCCGGGAGGTCGCGAGCGCCGCCGTCATCGCGTTGAACGAGCGCGAGAGACGGGCGATCTCGTCCTCGCCCTCCACCGGGATGCGGACCGTCAGGTCCTCGGTCGCCGCCACGTGCTCGACGGCCCCCGTCAGCCGGTTCACCGGCTCCAGACCGGTCCGCGCCACCCACAGGCCGGCCGCGCCCGCGCCGACGACCCCGATCCCGGAGACCAGGAGCAGCACCCAGCGCAGCGTGGACATCGAGTTGTCGATCTCGGCGAGCGGCCGGGCGAGGGAGACCGCGAGGCCGGGCGTCCTGTCCTGCGGATAGGTGTAGACGCGCATCTCGCGCCCGCCGGCGTCCTTCGCCGTGTGCAGGACGTCCTCCAGACGGCCCTGCGCCACCGCGAGGTCGTCGGGCCCGACGGGGATCGCGGCCTCCCCCGAGGTGCACACGCTCCCGTCGGCGAGGATCACCCGCACCGTGTACGAGCCCGCCACCGACGGCGGCGTGGTGCCCTGGCGGCAGAACAGCAGGAGGTTCTGCACCCCGTTCGGGTCGAGCCGGGTGGAGCGCAGCGAGGAGTCCAGCTCGGCCTCCAGCTGCTCCCGCGTCACGAACCAGCACGCGAGCGACACCGCCGCCACCGCGAGCGCCACCGCGACGGCGGTGAGCAGGGCGAGCCGGGAGCGCAGCGGCCGGGAGCGGAACCAGGCCGGAAACCCGGAGCGGGGGCCGGACCGGCCGGAGGGCGAGGACGGAGCGGTGGGCGCGGGCCCGTGCGGAGGAACCGTCGTCGTCACTCCCCGCCCCCTCCGCGCAGCGCGTACCCCACGCCCCGCACCGTGTGGACCAGGCGCGGCTCGCCGCCCGCCTCCGTCTTGCGCCGCAGGTACATCACGTACACGTCGAGCGAGTTCGAGCTCGGCTCGAAGTCGAAGCCCCACACGGCCTTGAGGATCTGCTCGCGGGTCAGCACCTGGCGCGGGTGCGCCAGGAACATCTCCAGGAGCGTGAACTCGGTCCGCGTCAGCTCCACGGTCCGGCCGCCCCGGGTCACCTCGCGGGTGGCCGGGTTCATCCGCAGGTCCTCGAAGGAGAGGACGTCGTCGGCCGGGGCGGCGGACGACGCCGCGTACGAGCTGCGGCGCAGCAGGGCCCGGATGCGGGCGAACAGCTCGTCCAGCTCGAAGGGCTTCACCAGGTAGTCGTCCGCGCCCGCGTCGAGCCCGGTGACCCGGTCGCCGACGGTGTCGCGGGCGGTGAGCATCAGGATCGGCACGGTCGAGCCGGACGCCCGGATGCGGCGGGCCGCCGTCAGGCCGTCCATGCGGGGCATCTGCACGTCGAGGACGACGAGGTCGGGGGCGTACGACTCCATGGCGGCGAGCGCGTCCAGACCGTCGACGGCCTCCCGCGTCCCGTACCCCTCGAAGGCGAGGCTGCGGCGCAGGGCCTCCCGGACGGCGGGCTCGTCGTCGACGACGAGGATCCGCTCGGCTTCGTTCTGCTGTCCCGTCATGGGGGCAGCGTCCCACGTGTTCAGTTGCCGCCGCCCGAGCGGAGGGCGTCCAGGTCGGCCTTCACGGTGTCGATCGGGATCGCGAATCCGAGGCCGACGCTCCCGGCGGTGGAGCCGCTCGAAGAGCTGGGCGAATACATGGCCGAATTGATTCCGATGATCTCGCCGTTCATATTGATCAGCGCGCCGCCGGAATTCCCGGGATTGAGCGAGGCGTCGGTCTGGAGCGCCTTGTACGTGGTCTTCGACGAGCCCGTGTCGCCGTTGAACTGCTGCCCGCCGAACTCGAACGGCCAGCCCTGCCGGGGGTCGTACTGCTGCCGGCCCTGGCCTTGGTCCTGACCCTGTCCCTGGTCCTCGTCCTTGGCGACGGTCACGTCCCGGTCGAGGGCGGAGACGATGCCGCTGGTGACGGTCCCGGTCAGGCCCTCGGGGGAGCCGATCGCCACGACCTCGTCGCCGACCTTCACGTCCTTCGAGTCCCCGAGCGAGGCGGTCTTCAGCCCGGAGGCGCCCTTCAGCTCGATGAGCGCCAGGTCCTTGTCGGGGTCCGTGCCGACGACCTCGGCCGGGTAGGTCCTGCCGTCGTCCAGCCGCACGGTGATCTCGGAGGCCCCGGAGACCACGTGGTTGTTGGTGACGATCTCGCCGCCGGAGGTGATGATCACGCCCGAGCCGGTGGACTTGCCGGAGTTCGAGGCGGCGGAGATCTCCACGATGGAGGGGGAGACGGCCGCGGCGACCCCGGCGACGGTGCCGGCGCCGCGCGCCGCCACGTTCGTGCCGGCCACGGGGGCGGAGGCGGAGGCGGTCGCCGTGCCGTCGGCGGCGAGCTGCTGGACCAGCGTGGCCGTGCCGCCGCCGATCGCGGCGGCCGCGATGGCCACGGCCGCCATGAGCCCGACCCCGCGCTTCGCACGGCGGCGGGGACCCGGGACGGGGACGGGGGCGGCGGTGGGCGCCGGGCCCGCCGGCGGCGGGACGTGCCCGCCGTGCCCGGCGTATCCGGCGTGCTCACCGTGCCCGCCGGACGGCCAGATCGTGGTGCCGTGCTCGGTGGTGAACGGCGCGTACGGGGCCCGTCCGGGCTCGTACGGCGGCCTCGGCGGGTGGTACGGCTGCTGCGGCTGCTCCTGGTGATCCGTCATGGGAAGACTGTCGGATCCCCACATGAGAGCCGTCTGAGGAGCGGCTGAGAAGCCCGACAGAAGCCCGTATGCCCGATATAAAGCCCCGTACGGGAAGCAAGGGATCGAAGCCCCGGGCCGGGCGTCAGCGCAGGGCCGAGACCCGCGCCAGGTCCGGCCCGCCCCCGTCGCAGCCGCAGGAGCGCCGCACGATCAGGGCCGACGGGAAGAGCTTCACCCGCTCGCGGCGCGAGCCCGCCACCCGCAGCGAGTCGTCGAGGACCAGGTCGACGGCGGCCCGGGCCATCGCCGGGCGGTCCGAGTAGACCGTGGTCAGCGGCGGGTCGGTGAGCGCCGCCTCCTTCACGTCGTCGAAGCCCGCGACCGCCAGCTCGGTCGGCACCTCGATCCGCAGCTCGCGCGCCGCCCGCAGCACGCCGAAGGCCTGGTCGTCGGTGGAGCAGAAGATGGCCGGCGGCCTGTCCGGGCCCGCGAGCAGCTTGAGGGCCACCTGATAGGCGTCGTAGCGGTTGTACGGCGCCTCGAAGAGCCGGCCCTCGGTGGAGCGGCCCGCCTCGACCATGGCGCGCCGCCAGCCCTCGACGTGGTCGGCGACCGGGTCGCCGACGGCCGGGGTGTTCGGGACGCCGCCGAGGCACGCCACGTACGGGTGGCCGTGCTCCAGGAGGTGGCGGGTGACGAGCTGGGCGCCGCCGACGTCGTCGGTGACGACGGCCACGTCGTCGATCGCCTCGGGCCGCTCGTGCAGCAGCACCACGCGCGCGTCCCAGGCCTCGATCTCGCTCGCGGCCTGCTCGCTCATGCCCTGGCTGACCAGGATCAGACCGGAGACCCGCATCCCGAGGAAGGCGCGCAGGTAGTGGATCTCGCGCTCGGTCCGGTAGTCGGAGTTCCCGACGAGGACCATCTTGCCGCGCTCGGCGGCGGCCTGCTCGACCGCGTGGGCCATCTCCGCGAAGAACGGCTGGCGCGCGTCCGGGACGATCATGCCTATGAGGTCGGTGCGCCGGGACGCCATCGCCTGGGCCACCCGGTCGGGGCGGTAGCCCAGCTCCTTGATGGCGGCGAGGACACGCTCGCGCGTGGCCGGGGCGACCGGCCTGGGTCCGTTGTTGATGACGTAGCTCACGACCGCGGTCGAAGTACCCGCCAGTCGAGCTACGTCATCCCGCGTCACCTTGGCCACGCGCGGCAGTCTACGCGGGGGGACCTACCTACCGGCAGGCCGTACTGTGGCGTCCGCCACGTTCCTGTCCTCCGTGGGGGTGACGTCCTCCGTGGCGCCCTTGACGCGGGCGCTCGCGCGCGCCTCCTCCTTGGCCCGGGCCTCCTCGGCCGCCCGCTCCACCTTCTCGGGGGTGACGAAGCGGTAGCCGACGTTGCGGACGGTGCCGATGAGGGACTCGTGCTCGGGGCCGAGCTTGGCCCGCAGCCGCCGCACGTGGACGTCGACCGTGCGGGTGCCGCCGAAGTAGTCGTACCCCCACACCTCCTGGAGGAGCTGCGCGCGCGTGAAGACGCGGCCCGGGTGCTGGGCGAGGTACTTCAGGAGCTCGAACTCCTTGAAGGTGAGGTCCAGGACCCGGCCCTTGAGTTTCGCGCTGTACGTCGCCTCGTCGACCGACAGGTCGCCGTTGCGGATCTCCATCGGGGAGTCGTCGGAGACGATCTGCTGGCGGCCCGTCGCGAGCCGCAGCCGCGCCTCGACCTCGGCCGGGCCCGCCGTGTCGAGGAGGACGTCGTCGATGCCCCAGTCGGCGGTGACGGCCGCCAGGCCGCCCTCGGTGACGACGAGGACCAGCGGACAGCCGGGTCCGGTGGACCGCAGCAGCTGGCAGAGCGAGCGGACCTGCGGGAGGTCGCGCCGGCCGTCGACGAGGATCACGTCCGCGCCGGGGGTGTCCACGAGGGCCGGGCCCTCGGCCGGGGCCACCCGGACGTTGTGCAGCAGCAGGCCGAGTGCGGGGAGCACCTCGGTCGACGGCTGGAGGGCGTTGGTCAGGAGGAGCAGTGAACTCATCGCCCACCACCTGCCCCGGTCGTGGTCATGCGATCGTGCTCGGTTCGCTCGCCCATAAGGTCGGTTCCTCCTCGGTCCCTGCGAGGACGTGCACTGCTTCGTACGGATCACTGCCTGCTCTCGCGCCCTGAGAGCTTTTGTTCATCCGTCCGTAACAACGGCCGGAAAACGCAAAAGGACCCGGTGGCTGCGTCGCCCGGATCCTCTGCTCAGCAGAATAGCCCAGATGCCTTCCGGTGGAGAGGGCGGATTTCACATCGTGGATGTCTCTTCGCTCACTCCCCGCATCCGGAACGCAATGTCGAGCGGGGACGAGGCCTCCGTGTCGCGGCGGTTCGCGCGCCTCCTCGCGCGAGGATCACCGGTACGGCGGTCACCGGTCCGGCCCACGCGCGCATGGCCCATCATGGGGAGCGGCGCGCACACGAACGAAGGGAGCGCCGCTATGGCAGCGGGAACCATCCGCTACTGGGCCGCGGCGAAGGCGGCCGCCGGTGTCGCCGAGGAGCCGTACGCCGCAGAGCACCTGGCCGAGGCCCTCGACGCGGCCCGCGCGAAGCACCCGGGCGAGCTCGTCCGGGTCCTCCTGCGGTGCTCGTTCCTGGTCGACGGCGACCCCGTCGGCACCCGGAGCCATGAGACCGTACGGCTTGCCGAGGGCGGCACGGTCGAGGTGCTCCCCCCGTTCGCAGGAGGGTGAACCCCAGAGCAATGAGCAACGACCAGTACTACGGCGGGCAGCAGCCGGACCCGTACGCGGGCGGGCAGCGGCCGTACGACCCGTACGCGGGCGGGCAGCAGGACCCCGAGGTCACGCAGACGTGGGAGGGCCAGACCTGGGACACCCAGTACCAGCCGGCCGTCCGGCCCCAGGGGGAACAGCCCCACGGGGAGCAGCGGCCCGGGCCGCCGTCGTACGGGGAGCAGCAGCCGTACGCGCCGCAGTCGTACGGGGGCCAGGGGTACGAGCCGCGGCAGGCGTACGGACAGCAGCCGTACGGGGAGCGGCCGCAGGCACAGGCGTACGGGGAACAGCCGCAGGCACAGCCGTACGGACAGCAGTCGTACGAGCAGCAGGCGTACGGGCAGCAGCAGCCGTACGCGGGCGCGTACCAGCCGCAGCAGACCCCCGCCCCGGCACCCGCTCCGGCTCCCGCGCCCGCCCCGGCCCACACCCCGGCCCCCGCGCCCGCCCCCGTGTCCGCCGCGCCCGCCCCCGCGGTCGACGACGGGCCCGCGTACTCCCCGCCCACCACCTCCGGGAACACCCGGATCACCGACGCCCAGCGCGCCCGCGCCGAGGGGCGCTCGCCGATCATCGAGCCCGGCATGCAGCCCGCCGCCCTGACGGCGGTCCTCGGCCTGCTGATCGCCGGTGGCGCCGCCCTCGGCCCGTACGGCCTGCTCCTGCCGCTGGTCCTGCTCCAGGGGCTCACCGCGGCCGGCTGGTTCCGGCTCAACGGCATGTGGCCCGCCCGGCAGGGCATCGCCCTCGCCTTCCTCGGCGGCCTCGTCGCCGACGGCGCCCTGCTCGTCGTCGGCCGGGAGAACGCCGCCCCCGCGATCCTGGGCACGCTCGGCGTCTGGGTGCTGCTCTGCCTCGTCCTCCAGCTGCGCAGCCACGCGGACCCGGACGAGCGGATGTACGGCCTGATGGCCACCGTCGCCTCGGCCGCCCTGACCGTGATCGCCACCGGGCACCTCGGCGCGGCCCCCGACGCGGTGGTCGTGGGCGGGGCTGCGGTCGCCGCCGCCGTCCTCGCCAAGGCGCTCCCGCTGCCCGGCCCGGTCCCGGTCGTCGCCGCGCTGCTCGCCGCGGCGGGCGCCGGGATCGCGGCCGGCGGCCTCACGGACCTGGGCGCGTCCGGGGCGCTGCTCGGCCTCGGCGCCGGGATCTGCGCCCTGGTCGGCCTGCGGGCGGCCAGTTACGACTACCCGTCGAGGTTCGTCCACATGACCGCGGGCGTCGCGCTGCCGCTGACCGCCGCCGCGCCCGCCGTGTACCTGCTGGGCCGCGCCCTGGCCTGACGCCCCGCTCCGGCGCGCCGCCCGGACGGTCCCGTAGGGGCGACCCCGGTCCGTCCCCGAGACCGCCGGGCGCGGGAACCAACCGGACCCCCGGCACGTCGATCTTCGTGTCGGGGGTCGAAAACTTTCACGGGGGGACGCAATCCCATGCGAGCACTGCGGATTCTGCTCATCCTGGCCGTCGTCCTCGGCGGGATCCTCGTCGGGGTCGACCGTCTCGCCGTGGCGTACGCGGAGTCGGAGGCGGCGAGCCGGACGAAGCTCTCCGGCGCGCGGAGCGAGTCGATCGAGGTCGACATCAAGGGCTTCCCCTTCCTCACCCAGGCCGCGGCCAAGCGCTTCGACCGGGTCGACGTGCGGGCGACCGGCATCCAGGCGCGTGCGGGCGACCGGAAGATACGGATCGGCGAGCTGGCCGTCGTCCTGCGGGACGTGACCGTGAACGGCGAGTTCGTGGGCGAGAGGGCCGGCTCCGCGGCCGGCACCGCCCTCATCTCGTACGAGGACCTCACCGCCGCCTCCGAGCACGAGGCCACCCTCGCCTACGGCGGGAACGGCAAGATGAAGGTCACCGGCAGCGTCGAGTTCCTGGGCCGCACCCTGACCCGCTCGGTCCTCTCGACGGTGACCGCGGTGAACGGCGACACGATCAGGGTCCGCGCCGACGAGGTGCCCGGCGAGGGCATCCCGGGCGTGGAGGAGCTGGTCCGCGCCCGCACCGACTTCGAGCGTCCGCTCCACGTGCTCGCCGGCATGAAGGTGGAGAAGGTCGAGCCGCGCCCGGAGGGCCTGGCGGTCACGGTCTCGGGCAAGGACATGGCCCTGGTGGGCTGAGCCCGCCGGGGAGGCCGCGAGGCCCCTCGTCCCTACCGGCTGGTCACATGCTGAGACGGAGCCGTCCGATCCGCAGAAACGGAATCGGACACCTCGGTGCGCAGGCGCCCGGAGCCGTACGGCACCGTGATCGCGTCTCGCATCTCGGACGATCGCGTCTCAAAATACGACACGCCGGTGACACGGCCGCCTGTCCGTCCCTACGATCGTGGCCATGAAGCGACAGGCGGATCTCACGAAGCGGCGGGCAGTGGACCTGTGCCGCGTCGCCGCCATGCTCTGTCGCTCCGTCTGAGCGGGACGTCCGACCCCGCCCTCCCGCACGGCCCGCCGACCGAAGTCGGGGCCACATCCCGCGCAGCCGTACGCCGTCGCCCGCACGTTTCCGACGCGTACCCGCACCACCCCGCACCGCACCGCCGCACACTGCCCCGGAGGAGAACAACATGGCTCGCAGCGACGTCCTGGTCGACGCGGACTGGGTCGAGGCCAACCTCGACAACCCGCAGGTGGCCGTCGTCGAGGTCGACGAGGACACCTCGGCCTACGAGAAGAACCACATCCGCAACGCCATCCGCATCGACTGGACGAAGGACCTCCAGGACCCGGTCCGCCGCGACTTCGTCGACCAGGAGGGCTTCGAGAAGCTCCTCTCGGCCAAGGGCATCGCGAACGACACCACGGTCGTGCTCTACGGCGGCAACAACAACTGGTTCGCCTCCTACGCCTACTGGTACTTCAAGCTCTACGGCCACCAGGACGTGAAGCTGCTCGACGGCGGCCGCAAGAAGTGGGAGCTCGACTCCCGCGACCTGGTCGACGGCTCCGAGGTCCCGAACCGCCCGGCCACCGCGTACAAGGCCAAGGCCCAGGACGCCTCGATCCGCGCCTTCCGCGACGACGTCGTGTCCGCGATCGGCGCCCAGAACCTGGTCGACGTGCGCTCGCCCGACGAGTTCTCCGGCAAGCTGCTCGCCCCGGCGCACCTTCCGCAGGAGCAGTCGCAGCGCCCCGGCCACGTGCCGAGCGCCCGCAACATCCCGTGGTCGAAGAACGCCAACGACGACGGCACCTTCAAGTCGGACGACGAGCTCAAGGCCCTCTACGAGGCCGAGCAGGTCGACCTGGCGAAGGACACCATCGCCTACTGCCGCATCGGCGAGCGCTCCGCGCTCACGTGGTTCGTCCTGCACGAGCTCCTCGAGGTGCCGAACGTCAAGAACTACGACGGCTCGTGGACCGAGTACGGCTCCCTCGTCGGCGTGCCGATCGAGCTCGGCGCCGCCAAGTAACCCCTCCGGACCTCCCTTCTTCCGGACCCCTCGACCGTAAGGAAAGAACAGCATGTGTGGAGCGCAGCCCGGCGGCCCCGACGCCTCGACGATCAAGCCCGGTGAGACCACCATCCAGGGCTTCGTGACCAAGGACGGCGAGCCGGTCACCGGTTACGTCCGCCTCCTGGACTCGACCGGCGAGTTCACGGCCGAGGTTCCGACCTCCGCCACCGGACAGTTCCGCTTCTACGCGGCCGAGGGCACCTGGACCGTCCGCGCCCTGGTGCCGGGCGGCACCGCCGACCGCAAGGTCGTGGCGCAGAAGGGTGGCCTCGCGGAGGTCGCCATCGCGGTCTGACCCGCGACGAACGACCGGCCGAAGGGCCGTGCCTCCTGGGGGGTTGGACGCCATTCCGGGACTTGGGGCACGGCCCTTCGGTCTGCCCGCGCCGGACGTACGCTGAAGGGGTGTACGCACGCCGTCGCCACGTCTACTTCTGGATGATGGGCGCCTGCCTGTTCCTCTTCGTGGGCGCCTGGGCCGTCGTACGCCTCTTCTCGACACCGGCCGCCGTCGCCATGTGCGTCGTCGCCATGCTCATCCCCCCGGTCGCCGCGATGGTCGCCAACCGCCGCGGCCCGGAGGACCGCTGGTGGGACGACCCCTCGGGCGACCCGCAGTCGGACGAGTGGTGGGACGAACTGGACGGGAAGAGGCGCCGGGAGCGGTAGGGGCGGCCCGGGGACTTCTCAGTAGACGAGGGCCTGCGTCCCGTCCGCCGTCGCCTCCTGGACGAAGACCTGCGCGCCGGCGATGCGGACGCCGTCCAGGACGTCCTTCTCCGTGATCTCGCGGCGGGCCGCGCACTGGGTGCAGAGCGTCACGCGCCCGCCCACCAGGATCGAGTCGAGCAGGTCCGGCAGCGGCGCGGCGTGCGGGAGGTCGAACTCGGCGGCCCGGCCCGGGAGGGCGAACCAGGAGGACTCGCCGGTCAGCCAGAGCGAGACCTCGACCCCGCTGGCGACGGCCACGGCGGCCACCGTGAAGGCCTGCGAGCAGCGTTCGGGGGAATCGGCCCCCGCGGTCACCTTGATCACGAGCTTCTTCGCCATGTACCGAACTGTAATGCGCGGCACCGCAACCCCCTGCACCCCTCGCGTGTCAGGTGGGTGCACGGATGACGGAATCCGTGCTTCAGGTCTCGTGGGGGGACTCTTGAGCAGCGAAGAAAACGTCCCTGAACAGGGAAAAACACCACCGGACGACGCCGTGCCCGTGCCCGCGCCCGCCGCGCGGCCCCGCCGCCGGGGTCTCCGTACGCTCGGGCTGATCGCCGTCGCCGCCGTCATCGGCCTCGTCGGCGGCACCGCCGTCGGCTACGGCATCCAGGCCCAGCGCGAACCGACCGCCCTTCCGCCGCTGAACCAGCTCGGCCTCGTCCAGCCGAAGCCCCTCCCGAAGGGGCAGGAGGCGAAGCCGCTCCCGGCCTCGGAGGACCTCCGGTCGAAGGCGCAGGGCGACCTGCGGAAGCTGCTGGTCCCGAAGCCCGCCGGAGCGAAGAGGGCCGAGTACGCCGAGAACGGCGGCTGGATGAACGTGTCCGAGTTCGCTTCGATGTTCGAAGACCCGGGCGGTGCCCTCGACCACCAGCTGGACCTCGGTGTCCGGCGGATCGCGGTCACGTCCTGGACGACGGGCGAGCACGGGCGGACCGAGGTCCGGCTGATCCAGTACCGCTCGAACGACACCCTCGGAGCCCGGGAGTTCGTCGAGAACCAGCAGGGCTACATGCCGGACGAGGACTTCGCGGGGAACGAGGGCCGGGAGCTCAAGGGCTCGTCCAACGGCCGTTACTACGTCCTCCCCGTGGAACGGGAGGCCGGCTACCTGGACCTGTACGAGGCCAGGGCCTACTTCCACCGCGGTGACATCGCGGTCGAGATCTTCGTCGTGGACACGAAGAAGATCTCCGAGAAGGACATCCGTTCGCTGGCCGAGCGACAGCTGGGGCGCCTGTGAGTGAGGACCGCAACGACGTGACCGAACCCGCGAAGGACGAGAACGGGAAGAAGGGCGCCGGCCGGATCCTGCTCCGCGTCGTCCTGCCCTCCGTGCTCGTCCTCGGCCTGATCGGCGGCGGCGTCACGTACACCGCCCTCACCGTCTCCTCCGCCGACCGCACCGCGCCGACGCGGGTGTGGGGCGCGACGGAGAGGACCGCGCGGGACGGGGACCCGGCCGCCGACGGGAAGCGCGGCAAGGCCGACACCCCGCTGAGCAAGCTGCTCCTCCCGCTGCCCGAGGGGTACGAGTTCGGCCCCGACGAGGAGCTGTACGGGAACGACGGCGAGCTCGGCGCCGCGGCGGCCACCGCGCTGACGAAGCAGGCGGGCAAGGGCCTCTCCGGCAAGAAGCGCCGCGCGTTCGAGAAGAAGATCGACGAGCTCGGCATCCAGGGCGTCGGCGTCCGCACCTTCGCCGACACGGACGACGACGTCGTCGTCTCCGTCCAGATCGCGCGGATGAAGGACAAGAAGCGGATCAAGGACGGCTACCGGCTGCGCAAGGAGGTCATGGACGCCCTGGACTTCCCGAAGGGCCCCGAGGTGAAGGGCCACCGCAACGCCGTCTGCTACACGGCGCCCGAGAACAAGGCGCTGGACAAGGAGGAGCGGGCCGTGGAGCTGGAGGAGATGATCTGCCTCGCGTACGACTCCGAGGTCTCCGTCACCCTCACGGCGGCGGGCGCCAAGCCCTTCGACGAGGCGCGCGTGGCGGACCTCCTGAAGCAGCAGCTCGACCACATCGAGTCCCCGGGGGAGTACGTATGACCGAGCAGACCCTGACGCCGGAGCCGTCCGCGCCGACCGAGCCGACCGCGCCGCCCGGCGCCGAAGCCAGGGCCGTCCCCGAAACCGCGTCCGTGCCCGAAACCGCAGCCGCAGCCGCAGCCGCAGCAGCCGCGCCCGCGCCGAAGAAGACCCGTCGCGCCCTCCGGGGCGTCGCCCGCTGGACCGCCGCCGTGCTCGTGTGCGGCGGCGTCGGCGCCGGTGCGGCCATGGGCATCACCGCCGTGGAGCGCACCGACGTGCCGGGGCTCGCGACCGAGTCCGACGGCCGCTGGGACTACCCGGAGCTCGCCCTGCCGGCGCTCCCCGAGGGCGCACCGCGCCCGTGGACCGACGGCAACGAGGGCGAGATCCACCACGCCGACCTGCGGAAACTCCTGCTGCCCGCCCCGAAGGGCGCCACGGTCGACCCCGGGCTGAACGGCGGCTGGGCCGGCCTCGACTCGTACCTCGCGCTGCTCGCGGAGAAGGACCGCGGCGAGGCGGAGCGGTACGTGGCCGACTCGGCGCTCCGGCACGTCGCCGCCCGCGGCTGGACCACGCCGGACGGCACGACCACCCGGGTGCACCTGCTGCGGTTCGCCTCGGTGGCGTTCGCGGAGGACTTCAAGGACGTGACCACGGAGAAGATCTCCAAGAGCGGCGGGCTGCCCCCCGGCGTCGAGGAGGCGGAGGTCGACACGTCCGTCGGGGGGATCGACGTGCCGTACATCTCCCTCTACGCCTACGCGGAGGCGGAGCCGTACGGTCCCGAGCAGACCCGGTGGGCCTACATCCAGGCCGGGGACACCTTCGGGGTGGTCACCCAGACCCGTAGGGGCGGCACCCCGACCGTGCCGTTCCAGCAGACCGTCGCCCTCCAGGCGCAGCTGCTCGGCTGACCGTCCGCGCGGGACCCGCCCCCGAGACCCACCTCACCGAGTGGGCCGGACCCCCGGCCACTAAGCTGGGGTCCGGCCCGTTCCGCCTTCACACCTCAGTCGAGGAGCACCCCGTGATCATTTTCTTCGAAGCTCTGCTGGTCCTGGTCTGCGTCGGCGTGCTCGCCTTCGCGGGTCTGACCGTGAAGAAGCTGTACCAGGGCCAGCGGTAATCCCCCTCTAGAGAACGCCAGAGCTGCTCATGATCGAGATCCCGTCCGACCTCAACCCGGACCTCGTCCCCCTCGCGTTCCTGCTCGGCACGTGGGAGGGCGCGGGCGTCTCCGACTTCCCCGGCGCCGAGAAGTGCAACTTCGGCCAGTCCGTGACGTTCAGCCACGACGGCCGGGACTTCCTGGAGTACCACTCGCACTCCTGGGTCCTGGACGAGAAGGGCGAGAAGGTCCGTCCGCTGGAGAGCGAGAGCGGGTACTGGCGGATCGACGAGAACCGCAAGGTCGAGGTCGTCATGGTCCGCGACCAGGGCGTCGTGGAGATCTGGTACGGCGAGCTCGCCGACCAGAAGCCGCAGATCGACCTGGCGACGGACGCCGTCGCCCGTACGGCCGCCTCGGGCCCGTACAGCGGTGGCAAGCGCCTGTACGGCTACGTCAAGAGCGACCTGATGTGGGTGGGCGAGAAGGCGACCCCCGAGGTCCCGCTGCGTCCGTACATGTCGGCGCACCTGAAGAAGGTCGTCACGCCGGAGGAGGTCGCGGAGATGGCCCGCAACCTGCCCGACATGCCGGACGACGGCATCGCCTTCTTCCGCTAGGAGCCGTCCGGACGGAAGCCGTTCGAAGAAGTCCTGGGGTCGCCCGCCGCGCCCTCCTACACTGGGGGGCGTGGTGAGCACCGACTGGAAAAGTGACCTGCGGCAGCGCGGCTACCGGCTGACGCCGCAGCGCCAGCTCGTCCTGGAGGCCGTCGACGCGCTGGAGCACGCGACGCCCGACGACATCCTCTCCGAGGTCCGCAGGACGGCCTCCGGGGTGAACATCTCCACCGTGTACCGGACCCTGGAGCTCCTGGAGGAGCTCGGGCTCGTCAGCCACGCGCACCTGGGGCACGGGGCGCCGACGTACCACCTCGCCGACCGGCACCACCACCTCCACCTGGTCTGCCGGGACTGCTCCGAGGTGATCGAGGCGGACGTCGAGGTGGCCGCCGAGTTCACCGGGAAGCTCCGCGAGACCTTCGGCTTCGAGACGGACATGAAGCACTTCGCGATCTTCGGACGGTGCGGGGACTGCGCCGCGAAGAAGCGCGGGGAGGCCCCGGCGGGCGAGTAGGGCTCCTCGCGCGCCCCGGGCCCCGGCGGGCCCTGGACACGGGGTCGTAGGCTTTCCCCATGCAGCGACATTCCACGACCAGCCCCCTGCTGTCCCTGCCCGGCGCCGTCGCCGCCGAAGGGCGCGACGAGGGCGTCGCCGCGCACTACGGCGACCTGTTCCGCGAGCAGCGCGCCCTCTCCGGGGGCGAGGGCTTCGTCGACCTCTCGCACCGCGGCGTCGTCGCCGTCTCCGGCGACGACCGGCTGAGCTGGCTGCACCTGCTGCTCACCCAGTACATGACCGACCTGCCGCCCGGGCGGGCCACCGAGGCGCTGATCCTCTCCGCCAACGGGCACATCGAGCACGCCCTCTACCTCGTCGACGACGGCGAGACGGTGTGGGCGCACGTCGAGCCGGGCACGCAGGGCGAGCTGATCGCCTACCTGGAGTCGATGAAGTTCTTCTACCGGGTCGAGGTCGCCGACCGCACGGAGGACACCGCGGTCGTCCACCTCCCGGCCGGCTCCATCGCCGAGGTGCCCGAGGGCGTCGTCGTACGGGAGACCCCGCACGGGCGCGACCTGTTCCTGCCCCGCGCCGACCTGGAGGCCTTCGCCGCCTCGCACGGCCCGGCGGCCGGGATCCTCGCGTACGAGGCGCTGCGGGTCGAGGCGTACCGGCCGCGGCTCGGCTTCGAGACCGACCACCGGACCATCCCGCACGAGGTCGGCCTCATCGGCGGCGCCGTCCACCTCCAGAAGGGCTGCTACCGGGGGCAGGAGACCGTCGCCCGCGTGCAGAACCTGGGGAAGCCGCCGCGCCGCCTGGTCTTCCTGCACCTGGACGGCAGCGAGGTGCTCCTGCCGGGGCACGGCACCCCGGTCCGGCTCGCGTCCGACGGCGAGGACGGGCGGCAGCTCGGCTTCGTGACCACCGCCGTCCGCCACCACGAGCTGGGCCCGATCGCCCTGGCCCTGGTGAAGCGGAACGTCCCCGTGGACGCCCCGCTGGTCGCCGGGACGACGGCGGCGGCGCAGGAGGTCGTCGTCGAGCCGTAGGGACCGACCGGGCTCAGACCTCGACGATCACCGTGAACGGGCCGTGGTTCGTGAGCGAGACGCGCATGTCCGCTCCGAAGCGGCCCGTCTCCACGTGTGCGCCCAGCTCGCGCAGCCGGCGCACGACCTCGTCCACGAGGGGCTCGGCGACCGGTCCCGGCGCGGCCGCGTTCCAGGTGGGGCGGCGGCCCTTGCGGGCGTCTCCGTAGAGGGTGAACTGGGAGATCACGAGCAGCGGCGCGTTCACGTCGGAGCACGACTTCTCGTCGTCCAGTACCCGGACGGACCAGAGTTTTCCGGCCAATCGGGCGGCCTTCTCCGGGGTGTCGTCATGGGTCACCCCGACCAGGACGCACAGCCCCTCGCCCTTGATCTCACCGACGGTCTCCCCTGCGACGACGACGCTCGCGCCGTCGACCCTCTGCACCACAGCTCGCATGCGCCCCAACCTACCCACCCGAACGCGCCAGGGGCCGAACGGGTGCAGAGCGCCTGCACACGCACGGGTGGGAGTGGCACCATGCGTGTCAGGCGGTGCGGCTCCGCACCGGTCGAGGGGACGAAACTCATGAGTGCATCTGGCACCGGGCCCACGCCGTCCGGTCCCGTACCGCTGACGCGGGCGGGCGGTTCCTCCGTGACGCGGCCGCCCGCGCAGCGGGCCCCCGCGCCCGTCCTGCCGGACCGGGCGCGGCCGGACCTCGGCACGCTGAGACTGCCCGAGCTGCGCGCGCTGCGCCGGGACACCCGGAGCGACGAGGCCGACCTGAGCTACGTGCGGCGGATGCTCCAGGGGCGGATCGACATCCTGCGGGCCGAACTGGCGCGCCGGACCGACCCGGAGGCGCCGGTCCTCGACCGGCTCTCGGAGATCCTCGCGGACGTGCCCTCCCGGCACCGCACGTCGGCCCGGCACGTGACGCTGTCGACGCCGCGCGGGGAGGAGTACCGGCGGCTGGCGACCGAGATGCTGTCCGAGGTCGAGCTGTCGGACCTGACGGCCCGCACGGACGACGAGCTGCATGCCGCGATGGGGCGGCTCGCGGGGTACGAGCAGCGGGTCTCCCGGCGCCGGCAGGAGCTCCAGCGGACGGCCGACGACTGCGGGGCGGAGATCGCCCGCCGGTACCGGGAGGGCGAGGCCCAGGTCGACGACCTGCTGGCCTGAGGCCTTCCGGGCGGGGGCTTTCCGGGCCGCCCCGGGGTGTTCGAAAACCCGGTGCGGGTCCGTCGGGCCCCTGCGTAGGGTCGAGGGATGACTGTCGACGTACGCGCGGTGACGGAGTCCGAGTTCCCCGACTGGCTGCGGGCCCTGCGCACCGGTTTCCTCCGTCCGCCCGTCGTGCCCGACGAGGACGTGGCCGACCGGCTGCCGCACACGGACCTGGCGCGGACCCTCGGGGCGTTCGACCGGGACCGGGTCGTCGCCACCTTCCGCTCGTTCCGGCAGGAGGTCAGCACGGTCGGCGGGGGGAGCCTCACCGCCGACGCGATCACCCAGGTGACCGTCTCGCCGACGCACCGGCGCCGGGGCCTGCTGAGCCGCATGATGGCCGCCGACCTGGCCGCCGCGAAGGAGCGGGGCGACGCGCTCGCGACCCTGATCGCCGCCGAGTACCCGATCTACGGCCGGTTCGGCTTCGGCCCGGCGAGCTGGGTCACCGAGTGGAGCGTGGACCTGCGGCGGGCCGGACTCGACCCGCGCCGCTCGGGCCGTCCCGAGGACGGCGGCCGGGTGGACCTGTCCGACGGCGACGAGATCCGCAAGATCGGCCCCGGCCTGCACCGCCGCCTCGCCGGGATCCGGGCCGGGGTCACCGACCGCACCGAGCGCCTCTGGGCGCAGGGCACCGGCCTCGGCTTCCAGATCGACCCGTGGACGGAGCCCTACTACGCGGTGTACCGGTCGGAGTCCGGCGAGCCCGAGGGGTTCGTGTCCTACCGCTCCGACGACAAGTGGGACGACGCCAAGCAGCCGGTGAACACCGCGACCGTGCGGGACCTGGTCGCCGTCACCCCGGCCGCCGAGCGCGCCCTGTGGCTCTTCCTCTGCTCGCTGGACTGGGTGACCACCGTCCGCTCCGGCTACCGCGCGCCCGACGACCCGCTGCCGGACCTCCTTCCGGACCCGCGCGCGGCGAGGACGGTGTCCCACGCGGACATGCTGTGGGTCCGGGTCCTGGACGTGCCCCGGCTCCTGGAGGGGCGTGCGTACCCGGTGACGGACGGCCTCGTCCTGGAGGTGCGGGACGCGGACGGCCTCGCGGGCGGGCGCTTCCGCCTCGACGCCTCGCCGGAGGGCGCCTCCTGCGTCCGTACGGACGCGTCCGCCGACCTCGTCCTCGACGTCGCGGAGCTGGGGACGCTGGCGTTCGGCGACCACTCGGCGGTACGGCTCGCCCGGCTCGGGCGCGTCGAGGAGCCGACGCCCGGCGCGGCGGCCCGCGCCGAGCTGCTGTTCCGCACCCCGCTGCGACCGTTCTCGCCGGACGTCTTCTGAGCCCTCGCGGGGACGGGCGTCGAGCGCGGCCGCTCACCCGGGCCGTGGCGCGTCCGACGCCCGTGCGGGAGCTCCTGGAGCACTCGCGGCCTCCGACTCCCCGTACAGGGAGGTGAGTCCGGCGCCGACGCGGGCGAGGGCGGTACGGGCCTCCGGCGGGCCGAGGAGTTCGACGCGGGCGCCGAGGCCGGCGAGCCTGGCGGCGAGCAGGAGGCCGACCGCGCCGGCCTCGGCGGGAGGTCAGCCGGCGGTACGGCGGCGGGCGAAGCGGATCATGTTCCCGGCCGGGTCGCGGAAGGCGCAGTCGCGGACGCCGTACGGCTGGTCGAACGGCTCCTGGAGGACCTCGGCGCCGGACTCCCGGAGCCGCTCGAAGGTGGCGTCCACGTCGTCCGTGGAGAAGATCACGCCGCGCAGCAGGCCCTTGGCGAGCAGTTCCGCGGCGGCCCGCCGGTCGGCGGGGGAGGCGCCCGGGTCGGCGAGCGGCGGTTCGAGGACGATCTCCACGCCGGGCTGCGCGGGCGACCCGAGGGTCACCCAGCGCATCCCCTCGAAACCGACGTCGTTGCGGACGTCGAGGCCGAGGGCGTCGCGGTAGAAGGCGAGCGCCTTGTCGTGGTCGTCGACGGCGATGAAGCACTGGGAGAGGGTGATGTCCATGGCGTCGACGCTACGGCGGGGGCCGGGGGTCGCGCTTCTCCGATCCTGACCGTTCGGGAGGGCTCCGGCTACCCGTTCCTGACGGGCCGGGTGAGCACCTTCGCGACGCACGCGGGGATCCGGGCGCCCTCCTCGTGGTCACGGGCGCGGTAGGCGCTCGGCGTCTCCCCGACCAGCTCGGTGAAGCGTGAGCTGAACGACCCGAGCGAGGTGCACCCCACCTCGAAGCAGACCTCGGTCACGCTCAGGTCGCCCCGGCGCAGCAGGGCCTTGGCCCGCTCGACGCGACGGGTCATCAGATAGCTGTACGGCGTCTCCCCGAAGGCGGCACGGAAACTCCGCGCGAAGTGCCCGGTCGACATCAGGGCGACCTTCGCCAGGGCGGGGACGTCGAGGGGCGACGCGTAGTCGCGGTCCATCGTGTCGCGTGCGCGCCGCAGCCGCACGAGGTCCTCCAGGTTCACCTTCCCGCTCACCTTCCCAGAATGGCACGGGACGGACGCGCGGTCCGGGTCTCGGGGGATCCGGTGGTCCGGGTCTCCGTGTCTCCGGGGATCCGGGTTTCCGGGGACTCGGTGGACGCCCCTCCGCGTACGGTGCGAACGTGACCACGGAACAAGGGACTCGGCGACGGAACCCTTCGCCCCTCCCTCTCCTCTTCCTGGACGTCGACGGTCCTCTCATCCCCTTCGGAGGGCCGTCGACGCGACACCCGGAGGGGTACCCCACGTACCTCCCGCCCGCCGGCCGGCCGGACGAGGGGATGAACCCGCTCCTCGCGCGGATCGACCCCGGGCTCGGGCCGCGCCTGGCGGCGACGGGGTGCGAGCTGGTGTGGGCGACGACGTGGATGGACGACGCGAACGCGTACGTCGCTCCCTGGCTGGGCCTGCCGGAGCTGCCGGTGGTGTTCTGGCCGGACGAGACCGACGAGGACATGGCCGAGCGCGAGCGCACGGGCCTCCACTGGAAGACCCGCCCCCTCGTGGCCCGGGCCGCGGGCCGGCCCTTCGTCTGGGTGGACGACGAGATCACCGGGGCCGACCGCGCCTGGGTGGCCGCCCACCACGCGGGCCGGGCCCTCCTGCACCGCGTCGATCCCCGGGACGGCCTCACGGACGCGGACTTCGGGGCCCTGGTGGAGTGGCTGGACGGCCTCGCCCCCTAGGGGGTGTCCGGCGTGACCCGGGCGAGGACCGGCAGGTGGTCGCTGCCGGTGGCGGGCAGGGTGCGGATCCGGCCGACGGTCGCCGAACGGGCCATGACCTGGTCGATGCGGGCCACCGGGAAGGCGGCGGGGAAGCTGAGGGCGAGGCCGCGCCCGGCGACGCCCATCCGCGAGGTCAGCGGGTCGAGGCCGCGGTCGTCGACGGTGCCGTTGAGGTCGCCGAGCAGGATCACCGTCCCCACCTCCTCGGCGGCGACGGCGTCCCCGAGCCGCCCGGCGCTCTCGTCGCGCCGGGAGGACGCGAGCCCGCTCGCCCGGACGCGTACCGAGGGCAGGTGCGCCACGTACACCGCGACCTCGTCGTGCGGCGTCCGGGCCACGGCCCGCAGCCCGCGGTCCCAGGGCTCCGTGACCCCCCGGGGCTTGAGGTCCACCGGCCGCACCCCCGCGAGCGGGTGCTTCGACCAGAGCCCGACCGTGCCGTGGACGGCGTGGTACGGGTACGCGGACGCGAGGACCTCCTCGTAGACGGACAGCGCCGGGGGCACCAGCTCCTCCAGGGCGACGAGATCGGCCCCCGCCCCGGCCAGCGCGCGGGCGGTGCCGGCCGGGTCGGGGTTCTCGTCGCTCACGTTGTGCTGCACGACGACCAGGCCGTACGCCCCGGACCCCGCCCCCTCCCCGGGCAGGAACAGCCCGCCGCACACGTACGCCCAGGCCACCACCGGCAGGACGAGCGCCACCAGCGCGACGCCGGAACGGCGCAGCAGCGCGAGCCCGAACAGCACCACGACCACCGGTCCGAACCAGGGCAGGAACGACTCCAGCAGACTCCCCACGGAACCGGGCACGCCCCGGTGGAACAGCAGAAGCCCGGCCACCACCACGGCGAACCCGGCGACCACCCGCCCCCGCCGCCCCGGCCCCTCCCTCCCGGCCCCCCACCACCGCACGCCTGCCTCCACTCCCGGATTCCCGGACTCCCCGACTCCCGGAAGGGAGGACGAGCCGCCGCCCCGCGTCGGTTTCCGCCGTTTCGCGCAGCGGGAAGCGACTTTTGCAAGCAGTCGCTTGCAATAGTTAGCAGAGGCTGGCATGGTCGGAGCATGGCATCGCTCAACGTCGGGAACCTCGGTGACTACCTCCGTGAGCAGCGGAGGACCGCGCAGCTGTCCCTGCGGCAGCTCGCCGAGGCCGCCGGGGTGTCGAACCCGTACCTGAGCCAGATCGAGCGGGGGCTGCGCAAGCCCAGCGCCGAGGTGTTGCAGCAGGTCGCGAAGGCACTGCGGATCTCCGCCGAGACGCTCTACGTGCGGGCCGGGATCCTCGACGAGAAGGAGCGGGAGGAGCTGGAGACGCGCGCCGTCATCCTGGCCGATCCCTCGATCAACGAGCGGCAGAAGCAGGTGCTGCTCCAGATCTACGACTCGTTCCGCAAGGAGAACGCCGCCGAGGCCGCGCCCGTGCCCGATGCCGACGAACCGCCTTCGAGCTAGTACGTACGCCACATCCGGGAGGACCACCAGCATGGCCATCATCGACGAACTGCGTACCCCCCTCTACTTCGCCGCCGGCACCGCCGACCTCGCCGTGCGGCAGGCCCGGAAGGTTCCCGGCCTGATCGAGCAGATCGCCGCCGAGGCGCCCGCGCGCATCGAGGCCGTGCGGAAGACCGACCCGAAGGTCGTGCAGGAGAAGGTGACTGCGCAGGCCAAGGAGGCCCAGGCCACCGCGCGGACGAAGTTCGCCGAGGTCGTCGAGGTCCTCGACACCGACTTCAAGAAGCTCGGCGAGACCGCCCAGGACCTCGCCCTGCGCGGGGTCGGCGTCGCCGCCGAGTACGCGGTCAGGGCGCGCGAGAAGTACGAGGAGGTCGCCGCCCACGGCGAGGAGACCGTCCGCACCTGGCGCGGCGAGGCCGCCGAGGAGATCACCGAGATCGCCATCGCCGTCGAGCCCGACCCGGAGCCGAAGGCCGCCGAGCCCGCCGAGTCCACCGAGGCCAAGACGGTCGGAACGATCCGGGCCGAGGCCGAGGCCGCGAAGGCGCCCGCCAAGAAGGCCTCCACCCGCAAGGCCCCCGCCAAGAAGGTGTCGGTCGCCGCCGAGAAGGAGTAGGGGCGGCCCCCGCACGGGTACACGGAGCGCCGTACCGGGTACCTTGACCGTGAGGCGCTCTCCCCATCCCCATTAGGCGGTGCTCAGCATGTTGCGCGCGGGATTCGATTCCCTCCTTAACCTGGTGCTGTTCCTGGTCTTCACCGGCTTCGCCGTCGCCGCGCTCGTCTTCGCCGCCATGGCGCGCGAGGACGCCTACCGCGCCGCGGAGAAGCAGACGAAGAAGTTCTGGCTGATCATCCTGGGTGTCAATCTCGTCCTGAACCTGCTCCTGCCGATGCTGTTCCTGCAGATCGCCGGAGTGATCGCCGCCATCGTCTTCATGGTGGACGTGCGCCCCGCGCTCGCGCAGGTGTCGGGCGGCGGCCGCCGCGGCGGCGGTTCCAGCAGCGACGGACCGTACGGCCCCTACAACGGCGGCCGGTAGCGGCACCGGAGAACGAGTACGCGTGGGCGGACAGGGCCCGGGGCTATCCCCGGGTCCTGTCCCTTTCCAGGGCCAGGACGGCCACGTCGTCCGTCAGCTCGCCGCCGTTCAGGGACCGGACCTCCGTCACGGCCGCCTCCAGGAGCTCCTCGCCGCGCAGGCCCCCGGCCAGCTGCCGGTTCATCATCGCGACCATCCCCTCCTGGCCGAGCCGCGGTGAACCGGGCCCGGCCGAGCGGCCCTCGATCAGCCCGTCCGTGTACATGAGCAGGCTCCACGCCCCGCCCAGCTCCACCTGGCGGCGCGGCCACCGGGCGCGCGGCAGCAGTCCCAGGGCCGGGCCGCCGTCCTCGTACGGGAGGAGCCGGGCCGCCCGTCCCTGCCGGGCGATCAGGGGCGACGGGTGCCCGGCCAGGCACAGGCCCGCCCGGCGTCCGTCGGGCGCGATGTCGACCGTGCAGAGCGTCGCGAAGATCTCCTCGCTCTCCCGCTCGTGCTCCAGGACCTGCTGCATCGTCGAGAGCAGCTCGTCCCCGCACAGGCCCGCGAAGGTCAGGGCCCGCCAGGCGATCCGCAGCTCGACCCCGAGCGCCGCCTCGTCCGGGCCGTGCCCGCAGACGTCGCCGATCATCGCGTGGACGGTGCCGTCCGGGGTGCGGACCACGTCGTAGAAGTCGCCGCCGAGCAGCGCGCGCGACCGGCCGGGCCGGTAGTGGGCCGCGAACCGCAGGTCGGAGCCCTCCAGGAGCGGCGTCGGGAGCAGCCCGCGCTCCAGGCGGGCGTTCTCCTGGGCCCGCAGCCGGGACTCGGCCAGCTTCACCTGTACGGCGTCGGCCCGCTTGCGCTCGACCGCGTACCGGATGGCCCGGCTGAGCAGCCGCCCGTCGAGCTCCTCGCGGAAGAGGTGGTCCTGGGCCCCGACCCGTACCGCCTCGGCCGCCAGCTCCGCGTCGGCCGAGGTCGCGAGCGCGAGGACGGCGTGGCGCGGGGCGAGGCGCAGGATGTGCCGGAGCGGGGCGAGCGGGTCGTCGCCCGCGGCGGCGCGGGGGCCGGGCAGCGAGAGGTCGACGAGGACGCAGTGGACGTCGTCGGTGAGGAGCCGCTCGGCCTCGGTGAGGTTGCGGGCGGTACGGATGCGGACCCGGGTGCCGGCGGCGTCCGCCGCGTCGAGGAGCTCGGGCACGGCGAGGGCGCCCGCCGGGTCGTCCTCGACGACCAGGAGGGTCAGATCGGTGCGGTCGGTGCCTGTGACTGTGCCTGTCATAGCGGTGGCGTCCATGGCGCCGGCGTCCGTATCGGTGGCGTCCGTGTCGGTGGCGTCACCGGGGCCCGGGGCGGCGGAGACGTTTCTCTGACGCGGTACGGATACGGGCATCGGTCCGGTTTTCCTTCCCTCCCCCCGGAGGCGCGCGGGACGCCGGGTGGCACCCCGCCCGTCCCGGACCATAGCGGTAGGGCGGTGCACAGCGGAATGGTGATCAGCTGTGAGTGCGCGCGTCGCGGTTGGCATATGCCGCGGAAGGGGAGGTACTCGCCCCCGCACGGCCCGCGGGGCGGCCGCGGGGGCAATGAGAAAGGTCACGCGGGCGGGGGCGGGAAGCCCGTCCGACCGGGCCCTTCTCCGTCACGTCGGGGCGTGGGGAGGTACGGAGCAGTAAGGAAGACGCGGGGTGATACGGGCAGATGGGGGACGCACAGGCCGTATCGGGCGTGACGGCCGCACCACCCGCGACCGTCACATCGGGCGGACGACCCCCAGGATCTCCATCGAGCCCGCGCCCGCGAGGGTGATGTTCCGCCCGGGGCGCGGCGCGTGCACGATCATGCCGTTCCCCACGTACATCCCGATGTGGCTCGCGTCCGCGAAGTAGACGATCAGGTCGCCCGGCCGCATGTCCTTGACGTCCACGCGCGGCAGCAGCCGCCACTGCTCCTGCGAGGTGCGCGGGATCCCGCGGCCCGCCGCGCCCCAGGCGCTCTGGGTCAGGCCGGAGCAGTCGAACGCGTCGGGGCCCTCGTCGCCCCAGCCGTACGGCTTGCCGATCTGGGCCGTCGCGAACGCGACCGCCCTCCTGCCCTCCTCGGTCGCCTCCGCCTTCGGCCCGACGAGGGCGCCGGCACGGAGCCAGTTCCTCTGGGCCTCCTTCTGCGCCAGCTCCTCCAGACGGCGCAGCCGCTCCCGCTCCTCGGCGGCGAGCTCGGACTCCAGCTTCTCGGCCGCGGCGATCTTGGCGTTGATCTCTTTCCTCGCCCCGGCCTGGCGGACGCGGTTGGCCTCCAGCCTGCTCCAGTGGTCGCTCGCCTCCTGGGCGTAGACGTCCAGGGAGGCCTGGGTGCGGGTCATCTCGGCGAGGAGGTCCTTGGTGGCCTTCACGCTCTCCTTGATGCGTCCCGCCGCGTCGAGGAAGAGCTGCGGGTCGTTGGTGAGGACGAGCTGCGCGCCCTCGGGGAGCCCGCCGTTGCGGTACTGGGAGCGGGCGGCGGCGCCGGCCTCGACCTTGAGGCCGGCGATCTTCTCGCGCCCCTCGGTGAGCAGCCGGTTGACCCGGACGATCTCGGAGGACTGCTCCTTGGCCTTCTCCTCGGAGAGGTTGTACGCGTCGGTGGCGACGGCGGCCTGCCGGTACAGGCCGTCGATCTCCTTGCGCACCTCCTCCAGGCTCTTCTTCGGCGGCGGAGGGGGGAGGGGCGCGGCGGAGGCCCGGAGGGTCAGCGAGGGAGAGGCCAGCACGGCCAAAGCACAGATCACGGTGATCGCGGCGGCACGGCGGCGTCGGTTCACTAACTCCCCCTCTGGTGACCCAGAACTGATTTACCGTCGGTAACCCGGCGGTGGCCCTGGTGATGGTGCCACGCGAAACCGGCAAGTAACAAGGGAAAGCGAGCCCTGTCGGGCGCGTTCCCCCCATGGGTGACGTGTGTGACGGGAGGGGCGTTCCCCGCACGGGAAGAATTCAGGGGGAGGCCGGGGAAAATTCGGGGGGAGCCCGGGGAAAGGGAAAGGACCGCCCGTCCGGTCACCCCCGGGGCGCCAGCGCCTCCCACCGCACCGTCACCTCCCCCTGGCGCCACCGCCGCGGGCCGTCCGCCAGCGGCCAGTCCGCCGCCAGGTCGCGCGCGGAGCGGATCCAGCGCTGGCGCGCACCGAGCGAGGCGTACGGGGCGGCCGCCGCCCACGCGCGGTCGAAGTCCCGCAGGAAGGCGTGCACCGGCTCGCCCGGCACGTTCCGGTGGATCAGCGCCTTCGGCAGCCGTTCCGCCAGGTCGGAGGGGCGGTCGAGCGAACCGAGCCGGGTCGCGAAGGTCACCGTGCGGGGCCCGTCCGGGCCGAGCGCCACCCACACGTGCCGGCGCCCGATCTCGTCGCAGGTGCCCTCCACGAGCAGCCCGTCCGGGGCGAGCCGCCCGCACAGCCGCTCCCAGACGGCCGCGACCTGCTCCTCGTCGTACTGGCGCAGCACGTTCGCCGCCCGGATCAGGGCGACCCGGCCGGGGACCGGCACCTCGAAGCCGCCGTGCAGGAAGGAGAGCCCCTCGTGCTCGTACGGCCGGGCGGCCTCGACCCGGGCGGGCTCGATCTCGATGCCGTACAGCCGGGTGCGGGGGTCGGCGGTGCGCAGCCGGGCGAGCAGCTCGACGGCGGTCCAGGGGGCGGCCCCGTACCCGAGGTCGACGGCGAGGGGCGGCTCGGGGGAGCCGCGCAGGGCGGCCCCGTGGACGGCGGCGATCCAGCGGTCCATGCGGCGCAGCCGGTTGGGGTTGGTGGTCCCGCGGGTGGGCGTGCCGACGGGGCGGGTGGTGCGCGGGGCCATGCCAAGAGCGTAAGGGGTGCGGAGGACGGGACCTCCCGGCAATGAATTGGCAAAACGCGCCCGGCACCGGAAATGAAGGGGGTCGTTCCACTGTTGTCGCCGCTGGAGGACGTGCCGCGCCCTCCGGCCGCCATGCCCGACCCGGTTCAGCCCGATCGGCCCGAAGACCGACCCGGACCAGTCCGGAGACCGACCCGAACCGAGCCGACCCGGTCCGGCCCGAAAGCCGAAACCGAAAGCCGAAGACCGAAGGCCCCGGTGCGCAACCCCGGCCCCGGCTCCGGCCCCCGAGCGGAAGGACCGCCGACGTGAGCCAGTACGTGTCCCGGTTCGCCGGTACCCGGCACCGGCACCCGGCGCCGGCCCGGCTCCGGCTTCCCGGCCGGCCCCGCGTCCCCCGGCGCGTGGCCATGCTCAGCGTCCACACCTCGCCGCTGCACCAGCCGGGGACCGGCGACGCGGGCGGCATGAACGTCTACATCGTCGAGCTGGCGAAGCGGCTCGCGGCCATCGACATCGAGGTGGAGATCTTCACCCGGTCCACCACCGGCGGCCTGCCCCCGGTGGTCGAGCTGGTCCCGGGCGTGCTCGTGCGGCACGTGGACGCCGGCCCGTACGAGGGCCTGGCCAAGGAGGAGCTGCCGGCCCAGCTCTGCGCCTTCACGCACGGCGTGATGCAGGCGTGGGCAGGCCACCGACCGGGGTACTACGACCTCGTCCACTCCCACTACTGGCTCTCCGGCCACGTCGGCTGGCTCGCCGCCGAACGCTGGGGCGTCCCGCTCGTCCACGCCATGCACACCATGGCGAAGGTCAAGAACGCCTCGCTCGCCGAGGGCGACACCCCCGAGCCGGCGGCCCGCGTGATCGGCGAGACCCAGATCGTCTCCGCCGCCGACCGGCTGATCGCCAACACGGCCGAGGAGGCCGACGAACTCGCCCGCTTCTACGACGCGGACCCCGGCAAGATCGCGGTCGTCCACCCGGGCGTCAACCTCGACCACTTCCGTCCCGCCGACGGGCGGGCCGCCGCCCGCGCCCGGCTCGGGCTGCCGCGGGACGCCTTCGTACCGGTCTTCGCCGGCCGGATACAGCCGCTGAAGGCTCCGGACATCCTGCTCAGGGCGGCCGCCCGGCTCCTGGACCGGGACCCGTCCCTGCGCTCCCGCATGGTCGTCCCGGTGGTCGGGGGCCCGAGCGGCAGCGGCCTGGCCAAGCCGGAAGGGCTCCAGAAGCTCGCCGCCCGGCTCGGCATCGCGGACATCGTGCGCTTCCACCCGCCGGTGGGGCAGGAGCGGCTGGCCGACTGGTTCCGCGCGGCGAGCGTCCTCGTCATGCCCTCGTACAGCGAGTCCTTCGGCCTGGTCGCCGTGGAGGCGCAGGCGGCCGGCACCCCGGTCGTCGCGGCGGCGGTGGGCGGCCTGCCCGTGGCCGTACGGGACGAGGTGACCGGCTTCCTCGTCCAGGGGCACGACCCGGCGGACTACGCGCGGGCGCTCGGCCGCTTCGTCGACGACCCGGCCCTGACGGACCGGATGGGCGCGGCGGCGGCGGCGCACGCGGGCTCCTTCGGCTGGGACACGGCGGCCTCGGCCACGGCGGACGTCTACACGGCCGCCGTGCACGACCACAGGCTGCGCGAGAACCGGCGTCGCGTACGCTCCCACCATGGCTGAGGACAGGACCGCCGAGGACGTCAGGCAGACGATCGAGTCCACGCTCGACGACGCGGAGCTGGAGTGGGAGTCCCCGGAACCGGGCTCCTACGTCGTCAGGCTCCCGGGGACGCGCAAGCTCTTCACGACGCTCTCGCTCCGCGCGGGCCGCCACTCCCTCTCCCTCAACGCCTTCGTCGTCCGCCACCCGGACGAGAACGAGGCGGGCGTCCACCGCTGGCTCCTGGAGCGCAACCTCAAGCTGTACGGGGTGGGTTACGCCGTCGACGGCCTCGGCGACGTCTACCTCACCGGCAAGCTCCCGCTCGCCGCCGTCACGCCCGGCGAGCTGGACCGGCTGCTCGGCTCGGTCCTGGAGGCGGCGGACGGCGACTTCAACACGCTCCTGGAGCTGGGCTTCGCGACGTCGATCCGGCGCGAGTACGAGTGGCGGGTCTCGCGGGGCGAGTCGACCCGCAACCTGGACGCGTTCAAGAGCCTGCTGCGGAAGGCGCCGGAGGAGCCTTCCGGGAAGCGGGCGGACTGAGCGGTCCCCCGGGCGCTCAGGCGCCGACGGGGGAGCCCTCGGCGTCCTCGCCCTCGACGACGACGACGACGGGCGCGGGCGCGGGAACGGGCGTGGGCACGGCCACGGGAACGACGGCCCCGGTCTCCCTCGTGTCTCCGGCCTCCCCCGTCCCCCCGATCTCCTTCGTCTCCCCGCTCTCCTCCACGAGGGCCTTCCGCAGCAGGGTGGCGTACCCGGCGGCGGCGAGGACGCCGATCGCGGCGGTGGCGGCCCAGAGGACGTCGGGGCCGGGACCGTCGACGATCGCACCGGCGAGGATCGGGGCGACGAAGCCGGCCACGGCCCAGGACATGCCCATGACGCCCTGGTAGCGGCCGCGGGCGTGCTCGGGGGCGAGGAGGGCGGTGGCGGCGGCGTTGGTCGGGACGTGGATCATCTCGCCGACGGTCCAGACGACCACGGTCGCGGCGAAGGCGACGGAGGAGCCGGCGAGGGCGGTGGCGCCGGTGCCGAGGCCGAAGAGGAGGGAGGAGAGGACGAGGAGGAGGACGGGGGAGCGCTTGTCGGTGAGCTTGTTGACGAGGAGCTGGAAGCCGACGATGACGATGCCGTTGACGGCGATGACGGCACCGTAGGACGAGGGGGAGAGCCCCTGTCCGGCCATGGTGAGGGGAAGCCCGATCCAGGGGGCGGTGAACACCAGGCAGACGAGCAGGTTGAGCAGGACGAGCGTGCGGAAGGGCACGTCCCGCAGCACGGTGAGCGTGCTGACCTTCGGCTCGGCGACGGACTTCCCTTCGGCCCGGGGCCGCTGCTCGGGCCGGGTCTCGGGGAGCCGGAGGAAGACGATGACGGCGCACAGGACGGTGGCGACGGCGTCGACGACGAAGAGGGTGCGGTAGCCGAGGAAGGCCGCGGCGCCGCCGCCGATGGAGGCGACGGCGAAACCGAGGTTGAGGGCCCAGTAGTTGAGGGCGTAGGCCCGGCGCACGTCGTGGGCGGGGACCATGTCGGCGATGGTGGCGTTGATGGGGGGCCGGACGGCCTGCATGGCGACGCCCATCAGCAGGACGACGGCGGCGATGCCCCAGGCACTGGTGACGACGGCGAGGGCGGCGGCACAGGCGGCGCCCGCGAGGTGCATGGTGACCATGGTCGGGCGGCGGCCCCAGCGGTCGGTGAGCACGCCGCCGAGCGGGGAGCCGGCGACGCCGCCGAGGCCGTGGAGGGCGACGACGAGCCCGGCGAACCAGGCGGAGTGCCCGAGTTCCAGGGTCAGGTAGAGCGAGAGGAAGGTGAGGACGAAGGCGCCGGTCCGGTTGACGAGGGTGGAGAGCCAGAGCCACCAGAAGCCGGGCGGAAGGCCGGAGACCGTCTCACGGGCCGATCGTCTGAGCGTACTGATGGACATGTGTGGCGCCCCCTGGCGTGCGTAAGCCCCTATATGGCTCTGCGTAACTTACGCATCTCTCATGCCGGACACCACTCAATTGACGGCGCGCATCGAGCGCCGGAGGTCGATTAGGCTCGTGCGCATGGCCGACGCACCGTACAAGCTGATCCTCCTCCGCCACGGCGAGAGCGAGTGGAACGAGAAGAATCTGTTCACCGGATGGGTGGACGTGAACCTCACCGCGAAGGGCGAGAAGGAGGCGACGCGCGGCGGCGAGCTGCTCAAGGACGCCGGCCTGCTGCCCGACGTGCTGCACACCTCCCTCCAGAAGCGCGCCATCCGCACGGCGCAGCTCGCGCTCGAGTCGGCGGACCGCCACTGGATCCCGGTGAACCGCTCCTGGCGCCTGAACGAGCGCCACTACGGCGCCCTCCAGGGCAAGGACAAGGCGCAGACGCTCGCCGAGTTCGGCGAGGAGCAGTTCATGCTGTGGCGCCGCTCGTACGACACCCCGCCGCCGGCGCTGTCGGACGACAGCGAGTACTCGCAGGCGCACGACGCCCGCTACCAGACGATCCCGCCGGAGCTGCGTCCGCGCACGGAGTGCCTCAAGGACGTCGTCGAGCGGATGCTCCCGTACTGGTACGACAGCATCGTCCCGGACCTCCTCACCGGCCGCACGGTCCTGGTCGCCGCCCACGGCAACAGCCTCCGCGCCCTGGTCAAGCACCTGGACGGCGTCTCGGACGCCGACATCGCGGGCCTCAACATCCCGACCGGCATCCCCCTCGTCTACGAACTCGACGAGAACTTCAAGCCCCTCAACCCGGGCGGCACCTACCTCGACCCGGAGGCGGCGGCGGCGGCGATCGAGGCCGTGAAGAACCAGGGCAAGAAGAAGTAGCCCTGCCCCGACACATGAATCGGCCCCCCGCCAGTGGGTTCTCCCGCCGGCGGGGGGCTTGTTCGTTCCGTGGGCCGTCCACGGGCCGTCGGGGCGCCGGGGCCGCGTCAGGGGCGCGGTCCGGCGACGACTCCGGCGACGACTCCGGCGGCTGACGGACAGCGGCCCGCCCGTGTCGACTCGCCGGCCCCGGCCCGGCCGTCGGCCTCAGCGTCTCCGCCGGTAGGCCAGGACGATCCCGATTGCGACCAGCACCGCGACCGCGAGGACGAACCACGTCGGCATGGAGTCGAGCCCCTTGTAGGCGAGGGGGGCGGTCATGGGCATCAGGCCTCCTCAAGCGCGAGAAGTCTCCGACTACCCGCCGTCGGGGCCGGGATGCCGGCTGCCGTGGCGAGGCTCCGTGAACTCGCCGAACAGAGGGCCGAACGCCTCCCCGGTGCCATCGGTCACGACGTAGTCCGGTTCGGTCTCCGAGGCGGTCGCGTGCAGCCGGACGACGAGGTCGGCGGCGGGCAGGATCCGCAGCGACAGGGCCGCGGCCACCCGGGCGGCCTCGTCGTCCATGTCCGGGTAGTGCGCGGCACGGTGGCGTTCGAGGCGTCGGGCGGAGGCCTGCATGACCTCCACGTCGCCGCCGCCCGAGAAGGAGAGGCAGTCCCGCCACTCCAGCCCGATGATGATCTCCAGCGCTTCCGCGAGGTCGTCGGCGATCAGTCCGCCCTCGCCCTCGGAACTCGCGAACACCACCGGCCGGCGACCGTTCCGCTCGGCGCACAGGAAGTACGCCCCGCCGGCTGGCCCCCGGGGTCCTCGGCGTCGACGTAAAGGGTCGCCCCGTCCACGTGCTCCTCGCACACCGCGATCACCCCGACCGGTGTGCCGTCCTTCCCCACCGTCACCCCCGCGACGCCCGCGATCGGTACGGTGCAGCCGGACAGGAGGAACACCGTGCCCACGGCGGCGACGAGCGGAGTGCGGCGCATCGGCATGGGCGCATTCCGGCGTACGCGCGGAAGCGCGAGTAGCGTAAATCGCACGACTGTTCCGTACGCCCCCGCTAGCGTCCGGACCATGAGCAACGCCCCCGACACCCCCGGCGCCCCCCGTACGGCCCTCCGTCTGGAGCAGGTCACCCCCGCCACCGTCGACGCCGCCCTCGACCTCCGCGTCCATCCCCACCAGGAGCGGAACGTCGCCCCCGTCGTGCGCTCCCTCGCCGAGGCCTACGCGTTCGGGGAGGCCGCCTGGCCGCGGCTGATCCTCGACGGGGAGCGGCTCGTCGGGTTCCTCATGGCCTTCCTCGACATCCCGTGGGGCGAGGAGGGGGACGGCGACCGCCGCAGTGGGCTCTGGCGGCTCAACATCTCCGCCGACGCGCAGGGCGAGGGGTACGGGCGCTTCGCCGTCCTCGCCGTCGCCGACGAGCTGCGGCGGCGCGGCGTGCGGCGGATGTACGTGACCTGGGAGCCCGGCGACGACGGGCCCGGCGCGTTCTACCGCCGGCTCGGGTTCCGCACCACCGGGGAGACGAGCGGGCGGCAGGTCGTCGGCGTGCTCGACCTCCCGTAGGGGGAGGAGGGGGTGCGGATCGCCACACCCCCTCCGTACGGTCCCGTCCGCGTCAGCCCGAGCAGCCCCCGCACTGGCACGGCCCGCCCGACTGGCAGCCGCAGCCGCAGCCCGAGCCGCAGCCGCAGGCGCCGAGGACGGGCAACAGGACCGCCTCGCGCGGCGGCTCCGGCCCGGAGTCGGTCGTCATCGGGGAATCGGCCATGAGGGTCCCTCCCTTTCGAGGCGCGGTTCGCCTCCCCCCATTGCATGCCCACCCGGACGGGCGCATCAACGGCGCACCGGAGCCCGCACACCCGTGCGCCCCTCGAACAGCACCGAGCCGCGCCGAACCGCCCCGAGCAGCCCCGGACCAGCCCGAACAAGACGCGAACCGCCCCCAACAGCTCCGGACCACCCCGAGCCCACCCCGACGAGCGGCTACGCCCCCTCCACCGGCGCTTCCGCCGCCTGGAGTTCGTCCGCGTGCTCGCCCGTCACCAGGTAGACCACCCGCTTCGCCACCGACACCGCGTGGTCCGCGAACCGCTCGTAGTACCGCCCGAGCAGCGTCACGTCCACCGCCGTCTCGATGCCGTGCTTCCACCGGTCGTCCATCAGGTGCCGGAACAGCGTCCGGTGCAGCAGGTCCATCTCGTCGTCGTCCTGCTCCAGCTGGAGCGCCAGGTCGACGTCCTTCGTGATGATGACCTCCGCCGCCTTCGCCATCAGGCGCTGCGCCAGCTGCCCCATCTCCAGGATGGTCGCGTGCAGGTCCCGCGGCACCGCCGACTCCGGGAACCGCAGCCGCGCCAGCTTCGCCACGTGCTGCGCCAGGTCGCCCGAGCGCTCCAGGTCGGCGCTCATCCGCAGCGAGGTCACCACGATCCGCAGGTCCGTCGCCACCGGCTGCTGCCGCGCGAGCAGCGCTATCGCCCGCGCCTCCAGGTCGTGCTGGAGGTCGTCGACCTTCTGGTCCGCGGCGATCACGCTCTCCGCGAGCTTCAGGTCCGCGTCGAGCATCGCCGTCGTGGCGCGCCCGACCGCCGAACCGACGAGCCGGGCCATCTCGACCAGGCTCTCCCCGATCGAGTCCAGTTCCTCGTGGTACGCGTCCCGCATGGATGTCCCTCTCTACGCAAAGCTGCAAAGCCGCGAGGCTCCGGAGGCTCTGGGGGCTCCGGAGGCCCCGGGATACGGATGGGGTCCGAACCCCACGCTCCCACGTTCGGCCCCGTACGCGTCCGGCTCCACCCCCTCGTGTGAACCACCACCGTCTCCCGGGTGAACTCTGGGCGACGCGCGCCACCGCGCCCGTCGGGGCAAGTGAACCGGCCGGGTCCCCACGGTGAACTCTGGGCGACGACTGTTCGAGGAGCCGCTCGGGCGGCTGGGAGGGGGGCCGCGGACCCGCATAACCTTGAGACATGGACGTGAACGCGGCGGTCGCCGCATTGGCAGCGATCGCCGGCGTGTGCACCGGCGTGATCGCCATGCTGGCGTTCCGCTGGAGCGAACGCGACCAGACGCGACCCACCCGTACCTCGCTGCACACCGACGCCGTGCTCCCGCCCGGCGTCGACACCGTGCTGTCCGTACTGCGCTCCTCCGCGGTCGTCCTCGACGAGAGCGACTCCGTGGTGAAGGCCAGCTCGGCGGCGTACGCGCTCGGTCTGGTCCGCGGCGGCAAACTGGCCGTCGACCCCATGCTCAACATGGCCCGCGACACCCGCCGGGACGGGGAGATACGGCAGGTCGAACTGGACCTGCCCCGGCGCGGCACCGGACGCGGCGAGGCCCTCGCCGTCTCCGCCCGCGTCGCCCCCCTGGGCTCCCGGCTCGTACTGCTCCTGGTCGAGGACCTCACCGAGGCCCGGCGCATCGAGGCGGTGCGACGGGACTTCGTCGCCAACGTCAGCCACGAGCTCAAGACCCCCACGGGCGCGCTCTCGCTGCTCTCCGAGGCCGTCATGGACGCCTCGGACGACCCCGAGGCGGTCACCCGCTTCGCCGGCCGGATGCAGATCGAGGCGACCCGCCTGACCAACCTCGTACAGGAGCTCATCGACCTCTCCCGCGTGCAGAACGACGATCCGCTGGAGGACTCCGAGCCGGTGTCCGTGGACGAGCTGGTCGCCGAGGCGATCGACCGCTCCCGGCACACCGCCACCACCAAGCAGATCACGATGGTCTCCGGAGGCGCCGCCGACCTGCGGGTCTGGGGGAGCCGCGGCCAGCTCGCCGCCGCCCTCGGCAACCTCGTCGAGAACGCCGTCAACTACTCACCCGCCCACACCCGCGTCGGCATCGCGGCCCGCAAGGTCGCCGCGCCCGGCGGCGACCTCATCGAGATAGCCGTCACCGACCAGGGCATCGGCATCCCCGACAAGGACAAGGAGCGCGTCTTCGAGCGCTTCTACCGGGTCGACCCCGCCCGCTCCCGTGCCACCGGCGGCACGGGCCTGGGCCTCGCCATCGTGAAGCACGTGGCCGCCTCGCACGGCGGGGAGGTCACCGTCTGGAGCACCGAGGGTCAGGGCTCCACCTTCACCCTGCGGCTGCCCGAGGCGGGCTCCGCACGGGACCGCCGGCCCGCCTCCCCCACCCCCGATCTCATGACCGAACCGCTTCCCGCCCCGGAGGTCCTTCCGTGACCCGAGTGCTCGTCGTCGAGGATGAGGAATCCTTCAGCGACGCCCTGTCGTACATGCTTCGCAAGGAGGGCTTCGAGGTCGCCGTCGCGGCGACCGGGCCCGACGGCCTCGACGAGTTCGAGCGCAACGGAGCCGACCTCGTCCTCCTCGACCTGATGCTTCCGGGCCTTCCCGGTACCGAGGTGTGCCGCCAGCTGCGCGGCCGCTCGAACGTCCCGGTGATCATGGTGACCGCCAAGGACAGTGAGATCGACAAGGTCGTCGGCCTGGAGATAGGGGCCGACGACTACGTGACCAAGCCCTTCTCCTCGCGGGAGCTGGTCGCCCGCATCCGCGCGGTCCTGCGCCGCCGCGGCGAGCCGGAGGAGGTCACCCCGGCGGCCCTGGAGGCCGGCCCGGTCCGCATGGACGTCGACCGGCACGTGGTGACGGTCTCCGGCGGCAAGGTCGACCTGCCCCTCAAGGAGTTCGACCTCCTGGAGATGCTGCTGCGCAACGCGGGCCGCGTGCTGACCCGCATGCAGCTCATCGACCGGGTCTGGGGCGCGGACTACGTCGGCGACACCAAGACCCTCGACGTCCACGTCAAGCGCCTGCGCGCCAAGATCGAACCGGACCCGGGCGCCCCGCGCTACCTGGTGACGGTCCGGGGCCTTGGCTACAAGTTCGAGCCGTAGGGATACGCGGGGACGTACCGGTACGCGTGAAGGGGCGCCCCCTCGGTGGGGGCGCCCCTTCACGTACGGGCGGGTACGGCCCTCAGTGGCCGGCCTCGTGGCTCGCCTCGCCCGACGGCGTCGCGGAGCCCTCCGCGCCGTGCTCGGCGCCGTGCCCGGCCTCGCCCGACGGCGACGCCGAGGCGGACGGCGTGGCGCCCGGGGGAGCGGGGACGACCTCCGGGCCGAACTCCGTGAAGTAGCCCTTCGCGGGGACGACGAAGGCCTCCAGGCCCACCTCGCCGGTCCTGCTCAGCTTGAAGAGGACCTTCTGCGCGTCGCCGAGCTTGGCGGACTCGGTGCCGTTCTCGATCACGGCGGTGGCGTTGCCCTTGCCGCCGATGACGACGGAGCCGCCGGCCGGGACGGTGACCGCGCCGGTGCCGCCGGCCGGCGTCAGCTTCACGGTCGCGCTCGTACCCGGCAGGGTGATCGCGTCGAGGGTCTGCGGCTGGGAGCCGCCGTTGAAGACCGTGGCCGAGACGGCGGCCGGGCCCTTGACGCCGGTCTCGGGCTGCGTGATGACCAGGGCGTTCTGGATCTTGACGTCGTCCACGGTGACGGCGGCGTTGTCCGGACGGATCTGGAGGGTCTGCGCGTCGTTGCCCGCACCGCAGGCGGACAGGGCGGCGACGGAGAACACGATGGCGGTGGCGGCGAGGGCGCCGCGTCGAAGGCTGCGGCTCACGGCGGCGGCATCTCCTAGGACGTACGGACGGGCTTGAGGACCAGGGGCCGACTGAAGGCGTGTCAGCGCGCTTAGGTTACCGAGCCGCGCTCTCCGTCCCGCACCCGACCCGCCCCTAACCGGCCCCGCCCGTCTCCGGCGGCCCCGCGAACGGCCCGGGGCGCGGCCTCCGGGGCGATCCCGAGGACCGCCGCCGGGGCCGGTCCGCGACGGCCGCGTGCGGCGAGCACCGGCGAGCGCGCCGGCCGGCACCGCCCCGGCCCCCGGCGCCTCCGCTCGCTCAGCGTGGCCGGATCACGACCCATTGACCTGTTGTTCACATAACCGCCTTGATCAATTCGGGGGCCGCCGCGCATTCCCCGGAGCCGCCCCTCCGGGAAATCCCGGACCGATCTCGGCCGATCCCGGCTGATCAATTTCCGGAATCACCCCACGATGCATCCGTACGAGTGACCGATCCTCGAACGGAGTACGTGAAGAAGGCCACTCCGAAGCAGACAAACCAGGACATCGTGCCCTCTCCGTGAAGACCCGGGTAGGTGTAACGTGCGCGTTTCTCTCCGTCCGCACAGCCGCTCCGACCTGCGAATACCCCCTTCCGGAAGCTCTCCGCAGCACGTCCGCGTCGCTGTTGTCAAGCCCTGAGATATGCCCTGACCTGCGAAAACGCCATTCAGAAGAAGCCGTATCCGTGTTACTCTGGATAGCCACGGAAGGGGTACCTGTCACATGACGTTCAAGGTTGGCGACACCGTGGTCTATCCCCATCACGGGGCCGCGCTGATCGAGGCCATCGAAACTCGCCAGATCAAAGGCGTGGACAAGACCTACTTGGTGCTCAAGGTCGCGCAGGGTGACCTGACGGTCCGCGTGCCGGCGGACAACGCGGAGTTCGTCGGGGTCCGCGACGTGGTCGGTCAGGACGGGCTGGACCGGGTCTTCGAGGTGCTGCGCGCGCCGTACGCCGAGGAGCCGACGAACTGGTCCCGTCGCTACAAGGCAAACCTCGAGAAGCTCGCCTCCGGCGACGTCATCAAGGTCGCCGAAGTGGTGCGCGACCTGTGGCGCCGCGAGCGCGAGCGGGGTCTCTCCGCAGGTGAGAAGCGCATGCTCGCCAAGGCACGGCAGATCCTGGTCAGCGAGCTGGCCCTCGCGGAGAACACGAACGAGGACAAGGCCGAGGCTCTCCTCGACGAGGTCCTCGCGTCCTGAGCGTGTTCCGGCCCGGCCGGAGCGCGTTCCTCCAGTGAAGCGATGCCGCGGTGCCCGCTGACGTGCTGTGAATCCACACAGCACTGTCGCCGGGCGCTGCGGCATGTTCGCGTACGGTTCGCGTACGAAACCTCCCGGACGCGTCCGGGACCCTGTACGTCGGGTTCATGCGTACCGGTTCCCCGACACGTACGTCCGAATCCCCTGTGCCGGGCGGCAACGCCTCGACCGTCGTCACGGAAAGGGCCCGGTCAAGGCGGAGCGTCCGGCACGGTGAATGCCATACCCATGTCGGCCGCGGAAACAAACCTGCCGGAGTGCAACCGATGTCAGACGAAGCGCGTCCCCGTCGTACCGCCGTCGTGATCCCGGCGGCCGGACGGGGCGTACGCCTCGGCCCGGGCGCCCCCAAGGCGCTGCGCGCGCTGAACGGCACCCCCATGCTCGTCCACGCCGTCCGCGCGATGGCCGCCTCCCGCGCGGTCTCGCTCGTCGTCGTGGTCGCGCCCCCCGACGGTGCCGCCGAGGTCAAGAACCTCCTCGACACCCACGCCCTCCCCGAGCGCACGGACTACCTGGTCGTGCCCGGCGGCGAGACCCGCCAGGAGTCCGTGCGCCTCGGACTCGAAGCGCTCCCCGAGGGCGTCACCACCGTCCTCGTCCACGACGCGGCCCGCCCGCTCGTCCCCGTCGACACCGTGGACGCCGTCGTCGAGGCCGTACGGGACGGGGCCGTCGCCGTCGTCCCCGCGCTGCCCGTGGCCGACACCGTCAAGGAGGTCGAGCCGGCGGCGAAGCCCGGCGACCCCGAGCAGGTCGTCGCCACCCCGGTCCGCGCCCACCTCCGCGCGGTCCAGACCCCGCAGGGCTTCGACCGCGACACCCTCGTCAACGCCCACGCCACCGTCGCCCTCGCCGGAGAGGGCGCCACCGACGACGCCGGCATGGTCGAGAGGCTCGGCGCGCCCGTCGTCGTCGTGCCCGGCCACGAAGAGGCCTTCAAGGTGACCCGCCCCCTCGACCTCGTCCTCGCCGAGGCCGTACTCGCCCGCAGGAGGGCCAACGATGGCTTCTGAGCCGATGAACCTTCCCCGCACCGGCATCGGCACCGACGTCCACGCCTTCGAGAAGGGCCGCGAGCTGTGGTGCGCGGGCCTCCTCTGGGAGGGCGAGGAGTACGGACTCGCCGGGCACTCCGACGGCGACGTCGCCGCCCACGCCGCCTGCGACGCCCTCTTCTCCGCCGCCGGCATCGGCGACCTCGGCGCCCACTTCGGCACCTCGCGCCCCGAGTGGTCCGGCGCCTCCGGCACCACCCTGCTCGCCGAGGCCGCCCGGATCGTCCGCGCCGAGGGATACGAGATCGGCAACATCGCCGTGCAGGTCGTCGGCGTCCGCCCCAAGGTCGGCAAGCGCCGCGACGAGGCGCAGAAGGCGCTCGGCGAGGCGGCCGGCGCGCCGGTCTCCGTCTCCGGCACCACCACCGACGGCCTCGGCCTCACCGGCCGCGCCGAGGGTCTCGCCGCCCTGGCGACCGCCCTCGTCTATCCCGTACAGAACCCCGTACAGCAGTAGGGGCGACGAAAAACGTGCCCCGTGGCCGGGAACAGGTCGCGGGGCACCACCGTGCGCCCACTACCCTGGAGGGGTGACTATTCGCCTGTACGACACCAGCGCCCGGCAGATCCGTGACTTCACCCCGCTCACACCGGGCTGTGTCTCGATCTACCTCTGTGGCGCCACCGTCCAGGCGGCCCCGCACATCGGCCACATCCGGTCGGGGCTGAACTTCGACATCATGCGCCGCTGGTTCGAGTACCGCGGCTACGACGTCACGTTCATCCGCAACGTCACCGACATCGACGACAAGATCATCGGGAAGGCGGAGCAGCAGGACCGCCCCTGGTGGTCCATCGGGTACGAGAACGAGCGCGCGTTCAACTCCGGCTACGACGCCCTCGGTTGCCTGCCGCCGACCTACGAGCCGCGCGCCACCGGGCACGTCCCCGAGATGGTCGAGATGATGCGCGGGCTCATCGAGCGCGGCCACGCCTACGAGGCGGACGGCAGCGTCTACTTCGACGTGCGCTCCTTCCCGGGCTACCTGGAACTGTCCAACCAGGACATCGACGACCTGCGCCAGCCCGACGAGGGCGTCTCCGGCAAGCGCGACCCCCGCGACTTCGCCATGTGGAAGGCGACCAAGCCGGGCGAGCCCGACTGGGAGACGCCGTGGGGCCGCGGCCGTCCCGGCTGGCACCTGGAGTGCTCGGCGATGGCCCACAAGTACCTGGGCTCCGCCTTCGACATCCACGGCGGCGGCCTCGACCTGATCTTCCCGCACCACGAGAACGAGATCGCCCAGGCCAAGGCCTTCGGCGACGCGTTCGCCCAGTACTGGGTGCACAACGCCTGGGTCACCATGAGCGGCGAGAAGATGTCGAAGTCGCTCGGCAACAGCGTGCTCGTGTCCGAGATGGTGAAGAACTGGCGCCCCGTCGTCCTGCGCTACTACCTGGGCACCCCGCACTACCGCTCGATGATCGAGTACAGCGAGGAGGCCCTGCGCGAGGCCGAGTCGGCGTTCGCCCGCATCGAGGGCTTCGTCCAGCGCGCCACCGAGAAGGCCGGGGCGCCCGTCGCCCCCGCCGCCGAGGTGCCGCCGGCCTTCGCCGAGGCCATGGACGACGACCTGGGCGTGCCGCACGCGCTCGCGATCATCCACACCACCGTCCGCCAGGGCAACAGCGCCCTCGCCGCGGACGACAAGGACGAGGCCATCGCCCGCCTCGCCGAGGTCCGGGCCATGCTCGGCGTCCTCGGCCTGGACCCCCTCGACCCGCACTGGGCCGAGGAGTCCGGCGGCGGCGAGGAGCTCCACGGCGTCGTCGACACCCTCGTACGGCTCGTGCTCCAGCAGCGCGAGTCGGCGCGCGAGCGGAAGGACTGGGCGACCGCGGACGCGATCCGCGACCAGCTCAACCAGTCCGGGCTCGCCGTCGAGGACAGCCCCGACGGTCCCCGCTGGACGCTGGGCAACCGTTAGAAGACGTGCCGCTCGGACCTCCGGGCGGCACACTTCAGTTACAGACTTCGTACGTCAGCAGAGGAAATCGGGTAGTCATGGCCGGGAACAGCCAGCGCAGGAACCGCCGCACGTCGAACAAGAAGGGTGCGACGGTCGGCAGCGGTGGCCAGCGGCGCAAGGGCCTCGAAGGCAAGGGCCCGACGCCCAGGGCCGAGGACCGCAAGGGCCACAAGGCGTACCGCGTCTCCAACGCGATGGCCCGGCAGGCGGCCAAGCGCAAGCCCGTCGCCCGCCGCGGCGGCAAGGGCCTGTCCGAGATGGTCGTCGGCCGCAACCCGGTCTTCGAGGCCCTGCGCGACGGCGTGCCCGCCACGACCCTGTACGTGCAGCAGTTCATCGACAACGACGAGCGCGTGCGCGAGGCCCTGAACCTCGCCACCGGCCGCGGCAACATCCACATCATGGAGGCGCCGCGCCCCGAGCTGGACCGGATGACGAACGGCCTGAACCACCAGGGCCTCGTCCTCCAGGTCCCGCCGTACGAGTACGCGCACCCCGAGGACCTGGCCGCCGCCGCGTTCGACGACCACGAGGACCCGCTGATCGTCGCCCTCGACGGCGTCACCGACCCGCGCAACCTCGGCGCCGTCGTCCGCTCCGTCTCCGCCTTCGGCGGCCACGGCGTCGTCGTCCCCGAGCGGCGCGCGGCCGGCATGACCGCCGGCGCCTGGAAGACCTCGGCCGGCACCGCCGCCCGTACCCCGGTCGCCCGCGCCACCAACCTGACCCGCTGTCTGGAGCAGTACCAGAAGGCCGGCGTGACGGTCGTCGGCCTCGCCGCCGACGGCGACCGCGAGGTCCACGAGCTGGAGGAGCTGGGCGGCCCGGTCGTCATCGTCGTCGGCTCCGAGGGCAAGGGCCTGTCCCGGCTCGTCGGCGAGACCTGCGACTTCCTGGTCCGCATCCCGATGCCGGGCGGCGCCGAGTCGCTCAACGCCGGTGTCGCCGCCGGTGTCGTGCTGTACGAGGCGGCCCGCCGCCGCATGGCCTGACACCGGCCGCGGAGGTACCCCGGTCCCGGCCGTGGCGTGATCTTGACGGGTCTCGGACATTTGCGCCCCGTCAAGGCAGTGTCCTAAACCCGGATCACTCGGTTAGATGAGTGTGGACACCAGAACGCCCCGGCCGGGGTTCGACGATCAGCCCCCGCTGAGCATGGTCAAGGTGGATTCCGATCCCGCCCAGGTGATCGTGAACCACGCCAGCTTCCGTGTGCGGCTCGCGCCGGCCCCGCAGCCGAAGTTCGCCGCCGGCGCCCGTACCGCGGCCCTGTCCGGAGCCGGGGCCCGCGCCGGCGCCGGCCCGCGCCGGCGCCCCGTCGTGTGGACCGGGAAGTCCTCGCCGGGCGCGACCGGCCTCCTCCAGGCGGTGCGCGAGTCCTCCGTCGCCATGCTCGAACCGGTCGGCGGCCCGTCGGCCGGCCACGGCGGGCACGGGGGCCTCGACGCGGGCGCCACCCAGGCGATCCCCGGCATCGGCGACACCATGCCCACCCCCGTGGTGCCCGCCGGGGCCGCGCCGCTGCTGCCCCCGATGCGGCGCGCCGAGGGCGCCTACGACGACCTGTACGAGCCGCGGCCCGGGCCGGAGGAGCCGTACGAGGACGAGGACGGGGCCGAGGAGCGGCGGGCCGACCGGCGGCACGGGCAGGACTCCGTCCGGCACGCCTACTACCCCGGCCGCCGGATGAACCTCGGCGTCGTCCTCCTCCCGCTCCGCGTCTTCCTCGGCTTCATCTCGGTCTACGCGGGCATGGGCAAGCTCTGCGACCCCGTCTACTTCGACGGCGGCGAGCGCGGCTCCATGGTGAAGTGGCTCAACTCCCTCCACCCCTGGGCCCTCGCCGAACCGCTCCGCGACTTCGCCCTCCAGCACCCCGTCGGCGCCGGACTCACCGTCGCCTTCCTCCAGGTCGTCGTCGGCGTCCTCACGATCCTCGGGCTCTGGCAGCGCGTCGCCGCCGTCGTCGGCGCCCTGCTCTCCGCCGCGCTGCTGCTCACCGTCAGCTGGAAGAGCGTCCCGGTCTACGACTCCGCCGACATCATCTACCTGGCCGCCTGGACGCCGCTGATCATGGCGGGCGCCCCCGTCTACTCCCTCGACGGGCGCCTCGCCGGGGAGGCCTGGCGCACCCTCGGCCCCCGCGCCGACCTCCTGGACCTGCGCCGCCGGGTGCTGCGCCGCGGCACCCTCCTCGCGGCCGTCGTCGTCGGCCTCACCCTCCTCGTCGGCTCCGTCCTCGGCGGCGCGGTCCGCTCCACCGAGATGGTCACCGTCCCGGGCCCCAACGACGATCCGGTCAACCACCTTCCCGGCCGCCCGCTCCAGGAGCCGCGCGACGAGACCCCGTCGAAGCCGGCGTCCACCGCGCCCGAGCCGGCCGCGACCGCCGAGAAGACGACCGAGGCCCCGGCGGAGAGCGAGCCGACCCGGGAGGCGACGGACGACACGACCGAGCCGACCCGCGAGTCCACCCGGACCCGGGAGCAGCGCCCGACCGCCACGCAGGGCGTCGGCACCGGGACCGGCGGCTCCGACGACGACGCGCCCACGCGGTCGGACCCGGAGCCCCCGCCGTCCACCAGCGACACCCCGAGCGGCACGGGCGGCACGTCGAGCGGCGGCTCCACGGGCTCGACCGGCTCGACCGGCACCCCGTCGGAGAGCGGCTCGACGACGAGCGGCGGCGGGGACGGCGGCGCCCGGAACCCGATCGGCGGCCTGCTGGGCTGAGCCCCGTACGTACGGAGCAAGGAGAAGGGCGGCACCGCTTCCACGCGGTGCCGCCCTTCTCGTACGCCCGGGGCCGTGGGTGTGTCAGGCCCTCTGCGCGGCCAGTTCCCGGGCGGCCTCGGTGAGGTCCTTGGCGGTGTCGATGGCCCGCCAGTACGCCCCCTGGGGCAGCGGGAAGCCGGCCAGGCGCTGCTCGCGGGCGAGGCGGGGGAAGGTGGTCCGCTCGTGGTCGCCGAGGTCGGGCAGGAGCGCGGTGAAGTCGGCGGAGAAGACGTACACGCCGGCGTTGATGAGGAACGGCGACGGCGGCGCCTCGATGAAGTCGGTGATGTGCCCGAAGGTGTCGGTCTCGACGGCGCCCCACGGGATGCGGGGGCGGGCCAGGGCGAGGGTGGCGAGGGCGTCGCGCTCGGCGTGGAAGGCGGCCATCTCGCGCAGCGAGAAGCGGGTCCAGATGTCGCCGTTGGTGGCGTACCAGGGCTCGTCGGGCGCGGGGAGGTGCGCGGCGGCGTACTTGAGGCCGCCGCCGCGGCCCAGCGGCTCGGTCTCGACGACCGTGGTCACCCGCAGGGGCAGTTCGGCGCTTTCCAGCCACTCCTGGAGCACCTCGGCGAGGTGGCCGCAGGAGACGACGGCGTGGGTGACGCCCTCGGCGGCCAGCCAGGAAAGCTGATGGCCGATGATCGGGGTCCCGGTGCCCGGGATCTCGACCATCGGCTTGGGGCGGTCGTCGGTGTAGGGGCGCAGCCGCGAGCCCTGGCCGCCCGCCAGGACCACGGCCTGCGTCGGAGTGGAGTGCATACGGGCACGATAGGCGCCCGGTGCGCGAACTCCGCGGCACGGGGACCGGTTCGCGGGGCTGCGGACCCGGCGTGCGGGGCCGCGGGGGAGGCGTGCGGGGCCGCGTGCCCGGCGTGGGCGGTGACGGGGCTCAGCTCGTCCGCATGACGCCGGTCGCGTACGAGGTGTCGCAGACCGGGCGGGAGAAGGACTGGGCGCGGGCGGGGCCGTAGCGCTGGACGGCGGCGCGGCCGAGGTCGCGGGCGATCGACATGCAGTGCCGGGCGAGGGAGGGCCGGTTCTCCACCTCGCGCTGGAGGTGGGTGAGGGCGGTGCCGGGGTCCTTCGCGCGGAGCTCGTCGAGGAGCTGGTCGCGCAGGACGTCCTGCGGGGCGCGGACCTTGGCGGGCACGGAGACGTCCTTGGAGGAGGCCGTCAGCTGGGTCGTGGAGTCCTGACCGGCCCACGGAACGGCGGACACCGCGAGCGTTCCCGAGAGCACCAGGACGACGGGGAGGACGAGGGCGAGGGAGCGGCCGATTCGGCGGGCAGAGTGGTTCACGCAGGCGAGCGTAGCGGGCGGTAATGATATGGCGACATTTAGTCACTCTCCCGGGGGATGGTTCGAGGTGGCTTTTCGAATTCCGTGTTGACGCGGGGAGGGGTTTTGGCGGGGTACGGCCCCGGAATGCCGGGGTTTCCCGCCGTAAACCCCTCTATGGGGGCCGAATGGACGAAAGACCCCGTGTCCGGGGGGACGCGGGGCCTTTCGTGTGCTGTCCGGGGGTCAGTCGCTGAGGCGGGCGCCCGTGGAGGTGGAGAAGACGTGCAGTTCGCCGGCGCGGGGCACGACGTGGAGCGTGGAGCCCTTGGCGGGGACGTCGCGGCCGCCGACGCGGACGACCAGGTCCTTGTCCTCGCCGCCGACGCGGGTGGAGCCGTAGACGAAGCCGTCGGAGCCGAGCTCCTCGACGACGTTGACGGTGATGGCGAGGCCGTCCTTGCTCGTGGGGCCCGAGACGTCGAAGTGCTCGGGGCGGACGCCGACGGTGACGGTGGTGTCGCCGTTGGCGGAGGCGGCGGCGATGGCGTCGCGGGAGACCGGGACGACGCTGTTGCCGAACTTCACGCCGCCGTCGGTGATCGGGACCTCGACGAGGTTCATGGCGGGAGAGCCGATGAAGCCGGCGACGAAGAGGTTCGCGGGCTTGTCGTACATGTTGCGCGGGGAGTCGACCTGCTGGAGCAGACCGTCCTTGAGGACGGCGACGCGGTCGCCCATGGTGAGCGCCTCGGTCTGGTCGTGGGTGACGTAGACCGTGGTGATGCCCAGGCGGCGCTGGAGGCTCGCGATCTGGGTGCGGGTCGAGACGCGGAGCTTGGCGTCGAGGTTCGACAGCGGCTCGTCCATGAGGAAGACCTGCGGCTCGCGGACGATGGCGCGGCCCATGGCGACGCGCTGGCGCTGACCGCCGGAGAGCGCCTTCGGCTTGCGGTCGAGGTACTCGGTGAGGTCGAGCATCTTCGCGGCCTCTTCGACCTTGGCGCGGATGTCGGCCTTGTTGACGCCGGCGATCTTGAGCGCGAAGCCCATGTTGTCGCCGACGGTCATGTGCGGGTAGAGCGCGTAGTTCTGGAACACCATGGCGATGTCCCGGTCCTTGGGCGGCAGGTGCGTGACGTCGCGGTCACCGATGCGGATGGAGCCGGCGTTGACGTCCTCGAGACCCGCGAGCATGCGCAGGGAGGTCGACTTGCCGCAGCCGGAGGGCCCGACGAGGACGAGGAACTCGCCGTCGGCGATCTCGATGTCGAGCTGGTCGACGGAGGGCTTGGTGGCACCGGGGTAGACCCGGGTCGCCTTGTCGAACGTGACGGAGGCCATGGTGATGTGTCCCTTCACCGGCAGGAACGTGCCGGACGATCCGAGTAAAGGAGGGATTGAGGTCTAGTCCACCTGGGTGAACCACGGGTGACGCTACCCGGCGGCGCGGGATCTGTCAGCACTCCTCGCCCCGTGAGATTCCCGACCACCACGGGACGGTCGTTGGATACACTGCACGGGTTGCCTCCTTAGCTCAGCTGGCCAGAGCACCGCTCTTGTAAAGCGGGGGTCGTCGGTTCGAACCCGACAGGGGGCTCCAGGTAGGAGACGCGAAGACCCCCAGCCGATCTTGGTTGGGGGTCTTTGACATCCACGGGTGACATCAACGGGGGCGGTCGGGCCGTTTCCGCGTGAGGAGTCGGTCCCGCGGTCCGCCTCCTCGACGCCCTGGACGATAAGGGCCGCACGTCCGCAGCCACGACGGTCGGCACCTCCTGAAGAAGTCCGCGTGACCGAGGCGAAGCATGTCGACGAGTGCCGTGGCGTGTACGACTTCCTGGATCAAGTCCGCCTTCGGTCAGGCATGTTCGTCCGTAATGGCTCCCTCCTGGGGCTCCACTTCATGCTGTACGGCTTCCGTGTCGCCTCCGCGATCTACGGCCCTCAGGCGGTCCTGGACTTCGAGCGCGGAGGCTCCTTCACGGAGTGGCTGTGGCCGCGACTGGGCCGGACGCACAGCAGCCCCTTGGGCTGGGCCATCGAGATCACGAAGGTTGCGCAGGTAGCCAACAGAGCCAGCATCGATCTGTTCTTCGACCTGCTGGACGAGTTCAAAGCCGAGCGAAGCCCAGAAGTGCGGTAAGAGTTTCCCTACTTCATCAAGTGCCCGCGCAAGCGCGGGCTGGCCCCTGGAGTCCGACCCCTCTGCGCCTTCGGCGCCGGACCCCTGGGGCCGCAGCAGGCTACGGCCCATGAGTAGAGAGCTGGACACGGAGTACTCCGGTCAGAACATGCCTCCGGCGGGGGCGCTCAGGCTCCGAGATGGTGGGGACGCCGTTCGCGTGTGCCGGCCGAGTGCGGCGTGCGCGGGGTGCTCCCATCCCGTCTGCCGTCGACCCAGGCAGAGCCGAGCGGGCGTGGTCCAGGGCGTCAAGGTCGTTCGTCCAGCGGGGCGCTCCACCTTGACGCCCTGGACCACGCCCGCTCCACGGTGTGTGGGTCGACGGCAGACGGGATGGAAGCTAGGTCGAGTAATGGGATCGGACGGTGGATTGCTGCCTTGGCAATTGCCCCAGCCCCTGACATGAGGGCGTCAGTAATTGACGAGCTCAATCGCGCGTGTCATAAACGGCCCCTGGCATTCCGCTCATCTGACCAGGGCCTATTAGCGTGCACGCCCTAGGTCAGATCCTCAGGGGCGTATTCTTCACCGGAAATGTAGTACTTGCGTGCGCTCTCTGAGCGCAGCTCCTTCGGATACATGACCACGTAGCCCGGCAGAGCCATGATCTGCCAGTCGTCTGGCAGAGTCGCACTAAGGAAGAGGAAGAACTCGTGCGCCGTCATCTCGGGGCGGTCGATGGTCACGTCAAATCGCTCATAGAATTTCTCGGCGGCAGTCCGATAATAGGCATAGCGAAATGTATAGGGAAGCTGCGTCTTCACGTTCTTCAGTAGCGGACGCAGGTTCTGCCCCCCAAGGTCGAGGTCGCGTATCACCCAATTGAGATTCGCCGGATAGAGCTGATCAAAATGATCGCTCGCAAACACCGTGGTATCCCGCTTATCGCCCGGATCATTAATGCCGAACCCGTTTTCATTCCACGGCGCCTCACCAGCGCTCTGAAACCTGTCGATCAGGAGCTTTTCGGGAGCAACTGCGGAAAAGTCTTCGTCGACCGAAAGCGCCGTAAAGGAGATTTCCTCCAAACGAATCCCCTCGCGGCCACTCAGTTTCCGCAGATGCTTTCCAAGGCGCTGGGGCAGGGTAACCTCGGCCTTTCCTACATAAAGTAGTTCCTTGCCTCGGCGTAGCTGGTAAACACCCTTGTGTGGAGGCAGGAGGCGAAGGTTAGCCTCGGTGAGCGGGGCTGGCGTGAGCGCTTCCAGGTCTGCAGCCAATTGATCACCAAGGGCCTTGGTGATGCTCAACTTGAACTCAGCGTGGTTCCCCAACGGCACCGTCGCGACTCCCTTCCCGGAGTGATCGTCGTCACTCTAACCGGTGATCCCGGGGGGCATGATGCGTGTTTCCTCAACGCGCGTCGATGATCGCTAGCTCCGCGGTATAGTTCCCTCATGTCTGAGCTGCGAATCAAGCATCCCCAGGTAGGCACCTGCGTCGAGCTGTTCGCTGGCGGTGGGGGTCTCGCCATGGGCGTACACGCCGCCGGCTTCCGTCCACTGCTCGTGAATGAGTACGCCAAGCGGGCGATCGAGACGCTTCAGGCCAACCCCACTCCAGAGGGCGGAAAGTGGCCAGTCAAGCCTGGCGATGTCCGCGATCTCATCGACGACTTCAAGGCCCTCGACGGAAAGGTTGACATCCTGGCTGGGGGTCCGCCTTGCCAGCCGTTCAGTCTCGGCGGCGCGCACAAGGGAATGGAGGACGAGCGGAACATGTTCCCTCAGATGTTCCGAGCCATTCGCGAGATGAAGCCAAAGGCGGTCATTTGTGAGAACGTTCGCGGTCTCTTGCGTCCCTCCTTTGGGCCCTACTTCGAGTACATCCTCAACGAACTGCGCCTTCCCTTCGAGAAGCGCAAGGCTGGCGCATCGTGGGAGGATCACAACGACATCCTGAAGAAGAAACTCGCCAACGACGAAGTGCCGCCCTCGGAGCGCTACTTCGTCAAGCACATCCCAGTGAACGCGGCGGACTTCGGGGTCCCTCAGATCCGACAGCGCGTGATCATCGTCGCCTTCCGTGCCGACCTCGGCGTCGACGAGGAAACCTGGAACAGATTCGAACCCAAGCAGACTCATTCCGACGAGGCGCTGATCCACTCCATGCGAGAGGGTGGGGAGTACTGGAACCGGCACGACTACGTCGCCGACGACGCCAAGGCTCGCACCATCGCGAATCTATCGAAACTCGACTACGACGACCACAAGACCAAGAAGAAGCTGGAACTCCAGCCTTGGCGCACATTGCGCGACGCCATCCAGGGCATCGATGAGTTCGAGGGACGCCCCTTGCCGTTCATCGAGGTCGACGCCGTTGAGAACAAGCTTCAAGTAGGCGAAGTCTCTGATCATTTTGGCTGGCCCGGAGCCCGCGTCTACACCGGGCATACTCCGAACCTTCTTGATCGGCCGGCCAAAACCGTCAAGGCAGGGGTGCATGGTGTCCCTGGTGGCGAGTCGGTCATGCAGATGGATGACCCTACGTTCAACGGCACGGGATATCGCTACATGACCGTGCGTGAGACCGCCCGCGTCATGACTTTTCCCGACGAGTGGCAGCTTGCTGGCCCACGTGGGGAAAAGATGCGGCAGCTCGGCAACGCCGTGCCCGTGAAGCTCGGCGCGACCTTCGCGAATGCTGTGGGCAACGCGCTCCGTTCCGTCGGTGCCTTGCAGCAGTCCGGCGGGAAGCCGTGACCCCGGCGGCGGTCGTGAAACAACGGGGGTGGAACGATCGCCCGCCGCCGGAGAATGCGTACAAACCGCGGCCGGGCCTGTCTCGGGACAAACGGACAGCAGAGCAGGACAAAGCGGCAGGTGGACGCTATCGCCGCGCAGTGCCGCTCGGGGAAGGCCGATACGCGCGGGCATCAATCCTGCTCCGACTTTATCGACGCACTCGACGTATCCGGGCATATCTCCGGTGGTCGGTCAATGGCAACACAGAGGAGCGCTACGTCTGCGACGTCGATGGACCCACCCGCGCAGCCAATCTCGCCGCCGCCTGGAGCGAGGCACGCGAGGCCGGAATGGTCGTCGACGAACCGCTTCCCGAGAACTCCTCCGCCAGCTCGATGTCTGTCCGGGCGGTCATGACTGCGAACAAGGGCAAGGACACCAAGCCAGAGCTCTTGTTGCGATCGGCGCTCCATCGCAGGGGTTTGCGGTATCGCGTAGGCATCCGTCCGTTGCCGAACCTGCGTCGAACCGCTGACGTCGTTTTCCCGAAGGCGAAAGTGGCTGTCTTTGTTGACGGTTGCTTTTGGCACGGCTGCCCTCAACACTATCGGCCAGCCAAGAAGCAGGGACAAAAATGGCAGGAGAAAATCCAAGCCAACCGAGAGCGCGACGCTACAACCAACATAGCTCTCAAGGAAGCCGGTTGGGCCGTCGTCCGGGTCTGGGAACATGAAGAGGTCGATGACGCGGCCGAACGAATCGAAGACATCGTCAGCGCCTTGTCCCAGTGATGCCGCATCCGCACTCGGCCACGTGTCAAGCGAAGTGTGCTGCATGCAACCAGCGGCAAGCCCGTGGGCTCCCGGCGAGGGCCGACCAAAACTTGCAGCAGAGTCCTCCCTTCCCTAACTGTCGATGGAACGTCAGGAGATCCCGCGCCCGAGCGTCACACCCCATGCTGACCTAGGTTCTGTCGTCAAATGTCACGCCCACATCAGGAGCGACGCGAGGGTGACGGCTGCTTCGTAGGACTGGGCGGTCTTGTCTTAGCGGGTGGCGATGCCACGCCACTGCTTCAAGCGGTTGAAGCACCGTTCCACGACGTTGCGGCGTTTGTAGACCTCACGGTCGAAGGCCGGCGGGCGGCCTCCGCGGTTGCCTCGTCGAGCCCGGTTGCGGACCTGGTCGGCCCGCTCGGGAATCATGTGGGCGATGCCTCGGCGGCGGAGCTAGGTGCGGATCGCCTTCGAGCTGTAGCCCTTGTCGCCGATGACGTGATCGGGCCTGGTCCGCAGCCGACCGGGCCCGGTCCGGGGCACCCGGATGGCGTCCATCACGGTGGTGAACTGGGTGCAGTCGTGGGTGTGGCCGCCCGTCACGACGAAGACGAGCGGGCGGCCCCGGCGGTCGCAAGCCAGGTGGATCTTGCTGGTCAGGCCACCTCTGGACCGGCCGAGGGCCGGGTCGCGGAGCCCCCTTTTCGGGTCCCGGCCGCATGCTGGTGGGCCCGGACGACCGTGGAGTCGACGGACACCAGCCACTCGATGTCGCCGACCGCGTCCGCCTTCGCCTGCGCGGCCCCCAGCATCCGATCGAACGTCCCGTCCGTCGCCCACCTGCGAAAACGCGTATGCAGCGTGGCCCACGGGCCGTAGCGTTCGGGCACGTCCCGCCAGGCAGTCCCGGTGCGGAACTTTCACACGATCCTGTTCAGGACCCGGCGGTTGTCCAGCCGCTTCCGCCCCCCGCAACGACTCGGGCAGCAACGGCCGGACGAACTCCCACTCGAGATCCGACAGTTCATGGCGACGTATCACGGCACCATGGTCCATCAGCTGTGATCGTTTGAAGGCGCTGCCTAGCGGTGTAAGGCGTCAACCATTGCGCCTCTAACTCGATGTGACGGTCATGCGCCCACTGTGACGGACCTCGCAGGGCGACATCCCGCCCAGCGGGACGGTCCGAACCAAGCGTCCGCCGGCAGCAAGGGCCCCATATATCAGAGCCCGCCGACCTGAGACTCAAGAATGGGGAAAGTCCCCCAACCGCCTGAAGTCTCCGGCAGACTAATGTCATTGGACGTACTTGTTCCCGGCACGTCGCGACATATGGCACTCGTCCCATGTGTTGGCAGTGGTCGCACCGTCGCATCGACGGGGGACCCGACAGACGACCGGCACCGAGTGCGGCCGCTCGGCAACACCGGAATCACCGGGATGCCGCAGCGGGGACAGTTGGTCGCCTAGCGGCCCTTCGTCTCCAGGTGAGGCAGAAGGGTCTTTCCTATGTCCGACGTGGCATGTCCCACGGAGGGCCCTGATCGCCTCAACGAACCCGGCGCCGCCGCAGTTCGTTCCACGCAGATCGGAAGGACCCCCCGTGGAAGACCACGCCTCTCAGCCAGGACCCGACGGCTCCGAGCTGAATGCGACACCCTCTGCTGAGGCCACCCCGCATTCTCCCGCCTTGCCACTGGCCAGTGTGGATGAGATCAGCACCACCGCCCCTGAGACGAGTGAGGCGCGTGTTGATGAGATTGACCCCGTGGAAGAAGATCTTCCATCGTTGCCTGACGGGCTACCTGCCCTTCCGCGGACGGCGGCGGTGCGTAAGCTCGCAAGCGCACTCGTGGGCTATGGGTTCAGTGAGGGTGCCGCCACAGCCGTCGCACGAGCAATCGCACGACCTGAAGAGGCTCGCAAACGCCTCCAGAATCCCGACATCATGCGGGTACCTGGAGGAATTCTCCACACGATCACTACCCAGGTGTGGGCGCCTGCAGTCTGTCACTTCCCAGGCAACAACCGGGAAGCGGGATACAGGGTCTATCCCCTCTCGGGAACACTGTCACCAGGACACTTCCCCCCCTTGCGTGGCCTAGAAGCGGCGCCGGGGGAAACCGGGGAACTTATTCTCCAAGCCCAATCGCGTGCGCATGTTGTCAGCGCTATGGACAAGTCGAATAGCTTCCTTGCTCGACACAACGACCTCACTGAGACTATCGGGCAGCACGGCATCCTGAGGGAGCTGCTGCTTACGGTTGTCAGAATCGACCACGACTCGGAGGATGAATCGCCGGTATGGGCACTAGCCGGCGCGGACGGGAGCAGCCGAATTTCGGCAAGTCACCGCATTCATGCACTCGGCGCGAGCGACGTTCTCTATGGCCTACCGGGTGACGATCGGAAGTATCGGCAGCTACTGAGCCAGGTCCTTGGCACGGGTGAGCGTCCGCGGGAAGAGGTCACGCCTGACGACGTGAAACGCGCCCGTGCGCTCGTGGCTCCGGCGACCCTCGTACTGCGGTTCATCCCGGACGAAAGCTCCCAACTGCAGTACGACCAGGCGGTGAAGTTCATCGTAGGCATCACCCACGTCGAGCCTCCGAAGCCCTGGGGAGCCGCAAGTGAGAACGACGCTTTGGCGGATCCGGTCATTGAGGAGTTCCTGAGGGCAGGCCGGCTCACTCGCACTCGTGCGGAGTGGTTCGCCGCAGACCTGACGCCGGATGAAGTCCGCTCAAACGTCCTCGACCCGTGGCCTGACACTCGGGTCGCGGAGATCGTATCCGCATTCCTCAATGCCGAAGAGCACGCCCTCTTCCGTAAAGGCGTCTTGAGGATCACGGCCAAAAGCAAAGTCACGGTCGACTTTAAAGCTAAGGTAGTCACGGAGATGATCCTGCGCCCCTGGCGCGCTGCTAACGCTGACGCAGATGCCGCAGATCGGGTGAGCGGAACCCGCAGCACACTGCAACGCATGCTGAAATGGACGCCACTTCAGGCGTCAAGCTGGCATGTCAGTGGGGACAACGATCCGGACAAGATGCTGGAATCAGCTCTTCGCAGCCTGAAAGAGGGAGGCTCCTCCGAAGGGGCAGGCGTCGAGCTGGGGCTCCGTGGGGGTTACTACCTGGCAGTGCACGGAACTTTGGTCCGAGAGGCGCGAGGACGCACCGTCGACTATCGCACTCCGTCATCCGTGCTCCAACGAATGACGGAGAATCCCCACGGACTTAGGACCCTTCACAGGGCAATCATCGACGGACGCCAGAACAGGAAACCACAGAGGGTAGATGAGATCGGAACGCCGCAACTCAACCTGAATAACAAGCCTCTCGAAGCCGACGACACGTGGCTCCGAACCACGTTCACCGCCGTCGGTGAGGCAGTCTCTTCCCCTCCGATTGAAGGGGACGTCACGACGCCAGAGAGCGAATTCGAAGCGGCCAAAGCTCACTTCGCGAACCTCGTAGCTTCACTGGAGAGCGCACTCGTCGCAGCCGAGAGCGTTCGCGGACACAGCCGCGCGTTCGTCAGAGAACAGGGATGGCCTCAGGTTCACGCGGAGGACCTAGGTATCCGTCTCGACAAGATCAGCGGACGGTTGAAGATGTATGCGGCAATCGCCGAAGCCGCAGAAGAGGCGCACACGGGCAGCGCGGACGAGTCTGACGAAACCTGACGGCCGACTGTGCGCCGTCGCAATCAGCTCGACGGCGCGCAGCTCCGCAACCGACTAGGTTGTAACACCGGGCAAGGCGCCTCGCGCCCATGCCGACAAACCGTAGGGAACAGATGCAGGATGCCTGCGAACCGCCGCTACAGGTGACACTGCAGTCGTCAATGTCTCGGTTGTAAAGGTTGACCATGGTCAGCCACGTGCATAAAGGAGCGGGTCACCGCACCGGCTGTGGACCATTTGTGGACCAGCCCCGGACCTCTGGTCCTTTGACAGGCTCTCACCTGGGCCGACGTGACGGCTGGAACCCCCTCCGGAGCCGTTTGCCAGAGGAGCCCCCGGCAGACGCTGGGGGCTCCATAGTGGGCAGGGGAGAGTAGCCTCGACATAAGGCCAGAAGAACGGCGGCTGCTTCCTAGACGTTGATGGATCTTGCCTGCGGAAGGCGTCGGCCACGGCTCTCTGCCACGCGTAGCGCGTGGCAGAGAGCTTCCGTCAGGTTGATTGATACGGCGCGCAAGTCTTCCGAGTCGGCCTCCGGCAGGTTCAGCACCTCGGTCGCGTGGTTGAGGATCTCTGCTGCCAGGTTGAGGTAGGTCGCTTCGAGGGCGTCGGCCAGGTTGGAGAGGTGGCTCTCGTTGTCGTCGGTGCTCAGGAAGCACGGTTTGCCGTCTGGACCGGCCCAGGGGAGGAGCCGTAGTTCGTCGTGGGAGGTCACCTGTCGGTCTTCTCCTCCTTTGGTGCCGGGTGGCTGATGAAGACTGCGTCTGCGTTGTCGCCGGGGAGGGCCAGGAGTGCGGCTTCGATCACGCGGCCTGTGGCGTCGGTGGCAACGCTCGTGATGGTAAGGACCGTCCGCGTCGGGCTGATGCGGAGAGCTGCTGATTCCTCCGGGGTGGGGAGGCGGGCGGCGACCGTCTCTCGGGTCTCCACCCAACCTGCCGCTCGTCCGTTGGGCCATGAAGTGGAGTCGAGCTGTGAGGCCGGCGTGAGATCGCGCGGGATGTAGATGCGGGCCATGCTTCTGGGGTTCTCGCCCTCGTAGGTGGTGCAGTGGAACTCGGTCAGGGGGGTGTTCGCCGGTACCCGGAGCAAGGTGCAGAGGCGCCCGCAGGCGCGGAGGTGGGTCGTGCGGATGGTGGTCTGGAGCTCTGGGACGAGCGGTATGCGGGCACCGCTGGTGTAGGTGATGCGGCGGAGCAGTGGACGGACGAAGTTGCCCTTTCCGTGGCTCTTCTCGATGAGTCCCTCGGCCTGGAGGAGGGCCAGGGCCTGCCGGACGGTTGGGGTGCTGACCTTGTAGTGGGTCGCGAGCTTCGGTTCCGAGGGGAGGCGGTCGCCGGGCTTGAGTCGGCCGGCGGCGATCTGGGCGCGCAAGTCCTCGGCGATGGTGTCGCGGAGCGTGGGCATGGGGTGGTCACCACCTTCTGTGGACGCGGAGGGCGACCAGGCGGGTGCGGGGGTGCATTGTCAGTTGCTCGCCCGTTTCGAAGAGAAGGCGCTTTGCTCCGAGGGGGAGTTGTCGGAGGTCGGCCACGCGGCAGGGCATGCCGCCGATCTGGATGACGTCGCCTCACTGGACGTTGAGCGAGGTGATTTCGATGGGGGCGGCCACGGCAGCGTTCGGGGCCCAGGGCTTCATGCCGTCGCCTCCGTGCGGGGCGCGTGAGTGGTCGGCGTGTGGCAGGGGCAGGCGCACGCCTCGTAGGTCACGGGGATGTCCACTGGGGCCGTCGCCGGAGAGAAGTGAGCGCACTCGTGGTGCGTGCCGATTCGGCATGCGGACGAGCGGTATGGGGGCGTTTTCGGCTGGGGCATCAGATGGCCTCCGCAAACGTGAGGAGGCGTTCGACGGGCGGGACGTACGGTCGGACCGGGACGGTCTCCTCGCCGCGGATTGTGTCCGGACCGAACTGGATGCCGAGGGGTAAGGCCGTGTAGCGGCGGGAGTTTCGGGCGTGCCGCGCTCTGGTGGGCCGGAGCGCGCGACGGATACGGTTGAACATGCTGGTCAGCTCCTATCGCTGATGGCCAGGTCCCCGGACGTCGCCTGTCGCGGGGACCGCTTTGTTCACGGCGGCCCAGAGGGTTCGGCCGCCCAGGCTGGTGGCGAGCAGGCCGAAGCGGTCTGCGTGTGCCAGGACTTCCAGGACCTCCCGCCATGTCTCGGTGGGGAGGGCCTCCGGTACCTCCGCTTCGATCGACGTGTGTCTGGTGTGGTCCAGCACGCGTGTGGTGAGTCCCAGGTCGGACAGCCGGGCGGCGAGGGCCTCCGCGCTTACTTTTGAAGCAGGCACAGGGCAGCCTCCGTTACCGGTGATCGCTTTCAGTGAAGCTAGTTAACTAGATTAGAGCTAGTGGACTAGATTTTTCATATGCCTGAGCAGCCGCCATACCTCCGTATCGCCGACGAACTACGGAGGCGGATCGCGGAGCACGAGTGGACCCCCGGTGACCGGCTGCCCTCGCGGGCCCAGATCGGCCAGGAGTGCGGGGTGGGCGAGAACGTCGTTCGACGGGCCCAGGAGTTGCTGATCTCCCAGGGCGTGCTGAAGGGGCGGGCCGGGTCTGGGACCTATGTCGCCGAGCCCCGGCAGCGGGTGTGGATGGTGCGGTCCGCGGCCCGTGAGCAGCCGGATGGGTCGCCATTCCGAGCGGACATGAAGGCCGTTGGGCGGAACGGTGGCTGGGATAGTCGGACCGATGCGAAGGTGCCCGCGCCGCTGGAGATCGCTGCGCGGCTCAGGATCGGTGAGGGCGAGCTGTGCGTCCGGACCGTGTACGAGTTTCTCGCCGACGGGCGGCGGCCCGTGCAGTTGTCGACGAGCTGGGAGCCGTACGACCTCACCGGCGGGACCCTCGTCGTCCTCCCGGAGGGCGGGCCGCACGCCGGCGCCGGTGTCGTGAACCGAATGGCCGAGATTGGCGTCACCGTCAGCCACGCCGTCGAGCAGCCCGAGCCGCGGCAGGCCACCGCCGAGGAAGCCTCACTTCTCGGGATCCAGAAGGCCGCGCTCGTCACGCACATCCGGCGGACGTACTACAGCGACCAGGGACAGCCCGTGGAAACTGCGGACATCGTCGTGCCGGCCGCCCTGTGCGAGATCGTCTACGAGATCCCGATCAATCGCTGACGGAGCATTGCGCAAGGGGGAGTCATGGAATCGCTTCGTCTTCTCATTGGTGGTTTGGTCTGGGGCGCACCCGCTGCCGCTCTTGTGACCTTGGTGGTCGTGTCCGTCGTGGTCCGCCGATGGCAGCGGAAGGCCATCGAGGCTCTGGAGAACGAGGAGTTGGAGGTGGACAGGCAGCGCATGCCCGGGCGGCCGGTCGCCACAGCGGAGGAAGTCTGAGCACATCCTTCGGTGCGTGTGCTGTCGGCGTGCTGCTGTCCGCCGCGCTTGCGCCTCCCCCTTCTACGGCCGAGCGCTGGAAGCATTCCCGCGTCCGGTGACGAAGGGGAACGGGATGGTTCAGCCGAAGTGCGGTGCTCCTACCCAGAGCGGAGGCCGCTGTCAGAACAAGGCGATCACGGGTACCTCGCGGTGCTCCAAGCATCAAGGGCCGTGGTCCCCGTACGGGGTCGAGCAGCGGAAGAAGAAGGAAGCCGAAGCCAAGATGAAGAAGCTCCGGAAGAAGCGGTAGCGCGCCGCCGGGTCGGCCCGGCTGACATCCACAGGTGACATCAACGACGGTGGACGGGGACGGTCACCCCCGGACCGCCGCAGCAGCCGCCAGCAGTGCCCCTCCCTTGCTCAGGACCGCTCGGCCGAACTTGTAAAGGGGTGGGCTCGGGGGCGCTCCTACCATGGTGGTCATGACCGAGGAGCAGGGCAGTGGCAGGCTCAGTGACGTAGAGGTCGCGCAGATGATGGATCTGTTGCGGCGTTACTGCGCTTACGACCTGGACCTGTGGGAGTCGCTCCAGGCGGAGACACCGTATGGGCCCGCCTATATTTATATGACCCGGCTCCTTCCTTCATGGTGGGACCCCTCAGGGGTGCGGCAGTTCTGAGCCGCCCGGTCGAGCGTGTGAAGCGGGGGTCGTCGGTTCGAAGCCGGTAGGGGGCTCCAGGTGGGATGCATGAAGGCCCCCGCCCGGTCTTGGTCGGGGGGCTTCGGCGTTTACGGGTGTGGTCGGTCGGGGGCGGGCGCGAGTGTCCTGCCGTTCCGTCAGTGCTTCGTTGTCGTCAGGTGCTGTGCCGTTGTCGTGATGTCCGTCAGGAGGGCGTCTATCTCGTGTTGCTCGGTCGTCGGGTTGAGGAAGACCAGTTTCAGGTGGACCTGTGGGGTGCCGTCCGGGGCGGTGAGCTTCGTTCGGGCGAGTAGGGCTCGGCCGTCCGTCATCAGCTTTCTGCGGACCGCCGCGTTCCCGGGCGTTCCGTCGCCCGTGGGCTCGCAGCGGAAGACGACGGTGCTGAGCAGTGGCTCCGCCACCAGTTCCAGGCCTTCGGTGGCGGCGATCCGGGTGGCCGCGTAACGCGCCTGGTCGTGGCAAACGTCCACCCACGTTTTCATGCCCTCGCGGCCGACCGTGAGCAGCGTCGCGGCCATCTTGAGGGCGTCGGAACGGCGAGTGGTCTGCAGCGAGGTGCCCAGCAGGGCGGTGAAGCCGAGGGCCTCGTCGTCGGACGGGTCGAGGTGGACGGCCTGCTCGTCCAGGCACTCCCTGTTCCGCCGGTCGCGCACCAGGAGCACGCTCGACGGGGCCGGGACCCGGCCGAACGTGTGACGCGTCCTCCTGGTACGGCCCGATCCGCCCGCATAAGGTCGTCGTCACGGGCGAGACGAGCGGACATCCACGACCTCGTGGGCGAGGGCGGTGAGACGTCCGGTGGAGCCCGGCAGGTCCAGCAGGCCCGGACGCGGTGCGACGGCGTCCGGGAGAGCATCGGAAGGGACTTCGACCGTGACGCACGCCGACCCGCTCATCGAGACCCTGGCGAACGCCCGTGTCCTCCTCTTCGTCTTCGACGGGCCCGTGTGCGACGTGTTCGCGGGACTGCCGGAGTCCGAGGTCGCGCGAGAGCTGACCGCGCTCCTCTCCGCCCGGGACGGAGCCGCGGGCGCGAAGGCCGCCCGGACCGGCGACCCGATCGAAGTCCTGCGCGTCGCGCACGAGGCCGACACCGAGCTGGGCCAGACGATCGAGCAGGCCCTGACGGCCGCCGAGGTGCGCGCCGTCGCGATGGCCGGGCAGCCGACCCCGGGGGCGGCGGAGGCCTTCCGGGCGGCGCGCGCGGCCGGCCGGGGGGTCGCGGTGGTGAGCGACAACTCCGCCGAGTCCGTACGGGCCTTCCTGGAGCTCCACGGCCTGGAGGAGTACGTCACGGAGATCGTGGGCCGCCCCTCCGGGCAGCTCCATCTGATGAAGCCCAACCCGTTCCCGTTCATCACGGCCGCCGAGCGGATGCACATCGACGTCACGAGCTGCACCGTGATCGGCGGCTCCGTCACCGACGTCCGGGCGGCCCGCGCGGCCGGCGCGACGGTCGTCGGCTACGCCGACGAGCCGCACGAGGCGGACCTGTTCGGCGAAGCGCAGGCCGACGTCGTCATCGAGGACATGCAGGACGTCGCCGACGCCCTCACGGCGGAGTAGCCGGAAAGCGGCAGGGACCGGATCGGCGCACCGGCGGCCGGCCACGCCGGTCGGACAGCTCCTCCACCCGCTCGGCGAGGCCCTCGGGCACGTCCACTCCCATGGCCCGAGCCGTCGCGATCCTGTGCCTGATGTGCCCGAGGAAGTCGCCCAGCCCTTCGTCACCGCGCGCGGCGCAACCGGCCGGCTCTCGTCGCATACGGGCCGTCCGGTCGTCCTCCGAGTGCATCACGGCAGGGAGCATGGGCGGCTCGGAAGCCGGAGGGTCTTCGCGACCGTGGGGCACGATCAAGTCGCGGCGGTGTGGTTCCGCGCGGCCGTGAGGCCGGACGGCGACCGTCCACGACCCCGCGACGTCCGGGAACACGGACGGACGTCGGCGGCCGGCCACGTCCGGTCCTTCTCGGCCCGTTGCCGCACGGAGCCCCCGAGGGCCTCGTACTCGGCGGGGGTGAGCAGCCGGTCCGGCTTTCGGAACGGGTGTGGAGTTTCTGTGTGCAAGCGCTTCGCCGTCCGGGACAATCTGGCGTCACGGGGGTGTTCACGTGGCACGGGGTGTTTTCGGGGAGGGGTGCGCGCATGGGGCGGCGTTCCGGGGGGCTGATCGGGATCTGGGCCGAGCAGCAGAGGGTGGCGCAGCGGCAGCGGGAGGGGCAGCAGCAGGCCGTGCTGCGGCAGCGGCGGGAGGCCGAGCGGCAGCAGCGGGCGTACGAGCGGGACGTGTCCCGGATGCAGCGGGAGCAGCGGGCCGCCTACCGGCGGCACCGGGACGCCGACGCCCTGAGGAAGACCCGCGAGATCGACGAGCGGGTGGCCGCGCTCGAAGGGCTGCTCGCCGCCGGGTGCCGGGCGCCCGCCTTCCGGGTGGAGTCGCTGCGGCGGGCCGAGGAGGTCGAGCCGTTCGCGCCGGGGACCTTGGCGCAGCCCGTACCCGTGCCCGACCAGCGGCACTACTCGGGGCGCGACGGGCGGGCCCGGTTCGAGCGGGACTGGTACGCTGCGCAGGCCGCCGAGGCGCGGCGCCTGGAGTCGCTCGCCGCGTACCGGAGGGAGTACGACGCCTGGGCCGCCGCCCGGACCGCCGAGATCCGGGAGTACAACAGGGGCGTCGCCGGGACCGGCGAGGCCCTGGCCGGTGGTGACGCCGAGACCGTCGTGGACTACTTCTCCGCCGTGCTCTTCGCCTCCGGCGCCTGGCCCGACGGGTTCCCGCGCGAGGTCTCCGCCGCGTACGACCGGGGCGGGCGCGGGTTCGTCCTCGACTGGGACCTGCCCGGGTACGAGGTCGTCCCCGGGATCAAGGGCGTCAAGTACCTGCCTGGCACCGATCAGGAGAAGGAGGTCGCGCGGCCCGTCACCCAGCGGCGGGCGCTCTACCGGAGCGTGATCGCCCAGAGCGTGCTGCTCGCGGTCCGGGAGCTGTTCGCCGCCGACCGCTTCGGGGCCCTGGAGTCCGTCGCCCTCAACGGGTACGTGGGCGGCGTCGACCCGGCCACCGGGCTCGCCTCCCGGGTGTGCGTGGCCTCCCTCGTCGTGGGACGGCAGGACTTCGACCGGCTCAACCTGGAGCTCGTCGCCGCCGTCGACTGCCTGACCGGCGCGCTCGCCGGGCGCCTCTCCGCGAAGCCCGAGGAACGGGCCGCCGTCGCCCCCTTCCGTACGCCCGACCAGGTCGGTGGTGACGTCGTCGTGCAGGGGGACGGGGAGGAGCCCGATCTGCTCTCCATGGACCCCGTCGCCTTCGAGGGACTCGTCGCCGAACTCTTCCGGGCCCGCGGGCTCCAGGCCGTCACCACCCGCCGCTCCAACGACGGCGGGGTCGACGTCGAGGCCCTCGACCCCGACCCCATCAGCGGTGGTTCGATCCTCGTCCAGGTGAAGCGGTACCGGAACACCGTCCCGCCCTCCGCCGTCCGCGACCTCTTCGGGACCGTGCAGGGCGCCGGCGCCAACAAGGGCGTCCTCGTCACCACGTCGAAGTTCGGGCCCGGGTCCTACGCCTTCGCCGACGGCAAGCCGCTGACGCTGATCTCCGGCACCGAGCTCGTCGACCTGCTCCACCGGCACGGACTGCGGGGGCGGTTGGGCGCTCCCGCGGCGGAGACGGCCCCCGCTCACGACGCCCCGCCCTCCGAGGACTTCAACCTGCTCGGGATGGTGTGGCGCGGCTCCGTCGCCCTCGACGTCTGCGCGCTCGTCTGCGAGGGCGGGCGGGTGCTCGGCGACGAGTGGTTCGTCTTCTACAACAACCCCGCCACGCCCGACGGTTCCGTCGCCGTGGTGACCGCCGCCCCCGGCGACCGCGCCGCCGTCCGCGTCGGGTTCGACGCCCTGCCCGCCCGGGCCGACCGGCTCGTCCTCGTCGCGGCCGTCGACCCCGAGGTCGACCCGGACGCCGACCTCCGCGGGTTCACGGAGGCCGGGATACGGCTCCGGGACGGCTCCGGCGGCGAGCTCGACCGGCTCGACGTGTCCGACGGGCGGGACGGCGAGACCGCCCTCGTCCTCGGGTCGTTCCGGCGGCGGGCCGGGGGCGACTGGGACTTCGTGGTCGGGGGGAAGGGGTACGCGGGCGGGCTCGGGGAGTTGGTCGGGGACTTCGGCATCCGGGTGGAGTGAGGCCGCCCGCCCGTTCCGGGGCCCGGGTCTCCGTCCCGGGGCCGCCCTCCCGTCTCGGGGTCGGGCCCCCTTCCCGGCGCCCCCTACCTCCCGCTCAACCTGTTCGCCAGCACCGCCACCCGGTCCGTCCGGGCCGAGTGCCCCAGGGCCTCGCGGCGGTCCGCGCCCCGGAACGCCGCGTACATGGTCTGCACGCCGAGCCAGCGCAGCGGCTCGGGTTCCCACTTGCGGACCTTGTGGTCGACCCAGGGGAGGGCCGTCAGGTCGGTCGGGCCCGACTGGCCGGAGTCCTGTTGGATCAGGTCGCGCAGGGTGCGGGCGGCGAGGTTGGCGGTGGCGACGCCCGAGCCGACGTAGCCGCCCGCCCAGCCCAGGCCCGTGGAGCGGTCGAGGGTGACCGTCGCGCACCAGTCGCGCGGGACGCCGAGGACGCCGGACCAGGCGTGGTCCACCCGCACCCCCGCGAGCTGCGGGAAGAAGCGGACCAGGATCTCGCGCAGGGCCTCGACCGTCTGCGGCCGGGTGCGCCCGTCGTTGTCGGTCTTCGAGCCGAAGCGGTACGGGACGCCCCGGCCGCCGAGCGCGATCCGGCCGTCGGCGGTGCGCTGGGCGTACATGTACGCGTGCGCCATGTCGCCCAGGGTCTCGCGGCCCTCCCAGCCGATGGACTCCCACTGCGCGTCGGTGAGCGGCTCGGTGGCGATCATCGAGGAGTTCATGGGGAGCCAGGTGCGGCGCTGGCCGGAGAGGGAGGCCGTGAAGCCCTCGGTGCAGCGCAGGACGTACGGGGCGCGGACCGTGCCGTACGGGGTGACCGCGTGCTTCGGCCTGATCTCCGTCACCGGGGTCGACTCGTGGATCGTGACCCCCAGCGCCTCGACCGCCGCCGCGAGGCCCTTCACCAGCTTCACCGGGTGCAGGCGGGCGCCGTGCGGGGTCCAGGAGGAGCCGACGGCGCCGGTGACGCGGACGCGTGCGGCGGTGTCCCGGGCCCCGTACAGCACGCGGTCGGTCTCGCCGAAGGCGATCTCCACCGAGTGGAAGTCCCTGAGCCGGGTCAACTGGGCGGGCGATAGGGCGACTTCGAGGACGCCGCCCCGGTGCACGTCGGCGTCGATCTTCTCCCGCTCGCAGACGTCGACGACCTCGGTGACGGTGGCGTTCATGGCCTGCTGGAGGCGGACGGCCGCCTCGTGGCCGTGGAGCTTCGCGTAGCGGTCGCGGCCGGCGATGCCGTTGTAGAGCCAGCCGCCGTTGCGCCCGGAGGCGCCGTACCCGCAGAACTTCGCCTCCAGGACCGTGATGTTGAGGAAGGGCACGGCCTTCTTCAGGTAGTAGGCGGTCCACAGGCCGGTGTAGCCGCCGCCCACGATGCAGACGTCGGCGTTCGTGTCGCCGGGGAGCGGCTCGCGGGGAGCGGGGGTGCCCTCCTGCGCGTACCAGAACGAGATGCCGCCGTTGACCGTGCTCATGTCTACCCCTGGATTCGGAATGCGTGGGCGGGACGTTACCCGGCACCCCCGGCCCGTGGATACGGCTGTCGTGGTGGGGGATTCCGCGCCGGACCCGGCACCGTGTCTAGGCTCGGCGGCATGATTCACGTACCGGAGGAACTCGCGCGGTCACAGGCGAAGTACAACGGTGAGGCGGGGCGGGCGTTCGTCGCCGGGCTGCCCCGGACGGCCGAGGAGTTCCTCGGCCGGTGGGGGCTGCGGGTCACCGGGCCCTCGATGTACGGGGTGGCCTCGCTGGTCCTCCCGGTGGAGCGGCGCGCGGACGGGACGCCCGCCGCGCTGAAGATGCAGCTCCTCGACGAGGAGAGCGAGGGCGAGCCGGCCGGGCTGCGCGCCTGGGCCGGGGCGGGTGCCGTACGGCTCCTCGACCACGATCCCGCCACCGGGACCATGCTCCTGGAGCGCCTCGACGAGGCCCGGCCGCTGTCGTCCCTCGCGGACACGCGGGAGGCGGTGCGGATCGCCGCAGGCCTCCTCGCCCGGCTCACGGCCGTCCCCGCGCCGCCCGGTCTGCGCACGCTCGGCGACATCGCGGCCGGGATGCTCGCGGAGGTGCCCGGGGCCGCCGCCCGGCTGGGTCCGGAGGACGCGGCGGTGCTGCGGGACTGCGCGGCGGCGGTACGGGAGGTGGCGGGCGAGCCGGGCGACCGGCTGCTCCACTGGGACCTGCACCTCGGGAACGTCCTGGCCGCCGGGCGCGAGCCCTGGCTGGCGATCGACCCCAAGCCGCTCGCGGGCGACCCCGGCTTCGACCTCCTCCCGGCGCTCGTGGACCGCTTCGACCCGGACCCGGACGAGGTGCTGTGGCGGTTCGACCTGCTCGCCGGGGTCGTCGGGGACCGGCGGCGCGCGGTGGCGTGGACGCTGGGGCGGGTCCTCCAGAACGGGCTGTGGGACGTCGAGGACGGCGAGCCCTCCCTCGACGCCGGACAGGTCGCGGTCGCGCGGATCCTGCGGGAGCGGCGGGGCTGACGCCGACGGCGGGTCCACGACGTGGATCCCGCTGGTCACGGAGGCCCGTCCCGGGGCACCCTGGCCCCATGATCCGTACCGCCACCCCCGCCGACGTCCCCGCCGTCCACGCCATGGTCCGCGAGCTCGCGGAGTACGAGAAGGCCCTCGACGAGGCCCGCGCCACCCCCGAGCAGCTGCACGAGGCCCTCTTCGGCGAGCGACCCGCCGCCTTCGCGCACATCGCGGAGGACGCGGCCGGCGAGCCGGTCGGCTTCGCGCTCTGGTTCCTCAACTTCTCGACCTGGCGCGGGGTCCACGGCATCTACCTGGAGGACCTGTACGTCCGTCCGGAGGCGCGCGGCGGCGGCCACGGCAAGGCCCTGCTGCGCGAGCTGGCCCGGATCTGCGTCGAGCGCGGCTACGAGCGCCTGGAGTGGTCCGTCCTGGACTGGAACGAGCCCTCGATCGCCTTCTACGAGTCCCTGGGCGCCCGCCCGCAGGACGAGTGGACGGTCTACCGGCTGACGGACGGGGCCCTGGCGGAACTCGGCGGGGCGGCGGGAGTGTAGGAAAGGGCCATGGACAACACCATGGACAGCGACAACGGCAACGGCAACGACGGCAACGACATCGAGCAGCGGTTCCGGCGGATCACCGACTTCGTCGAGGCCCGCCTCACCCCGCTCTTCGACCCCGCGAACGGCAGCGACCACGGCTTCGGCATGGACGACACCTCCCGCGCGCTGCGGGCCGCCCGCTACACCGTGCAGGCCGCGTCGGCCGTCTCCGGCCTCGTGGAGAAGCGCGCCACGGCGCCGGAGCTGCGGCAGGTCGTGGACCAGGCCCTCGAACACAACTGGGACGTGCTGCGGTCCGTCGCCCGGATGTGGGAGGACCACCCCGACTTCCTGAAGGAGTTCAAGGCGCACTCCTGGGACGTGGTCGGGGCCGTCTGAGGCCCGGGACCCCTATGGGACCAGGACCACCTTGCCCGTCGTGCCCCGGTTCTCCAGGGCGCGGTGGGCCCGTGCCGCCTCCGCGAGGGGGAAGCGGTGGACCGCCGGGCGGAGGGAGCCGTCGGCCGCGGCGGCGAGGGCGGCGCGTTCGAGGACGCGGATGTCGCCGCCCGCCTTCTCGATCATCACCGGGCCGAGGACGGACTCCGAGGTGATGCCCCGCTCGGCCAGCTCCTCGGGGGTGAAGGCGAGCGGTTCGCCGTCGTGGAGGCCGGCCCCGGACCAGCCGAAGACGACGTGCTGCCCGCCCTTGCCGAGGAGGTCCACGGCGGCGCGGCCGGTGTCGCCGCCGACCGAGTCGAAGACGACCGTGGCCGTACGCCCGCCCAGGGACCCGTCCAGGTACGCGCAGACCTTCTCCGGCCAGTCGGGCTCCAGGTAGTCGACGGCCAGGTCGGCGCCGTTCTCCCGGACCAGGGCGGTCTTCGCGGGCCCGCCCGCGAGGCCGACGACGGTGGCGCCGGCGTTCCTGGCGTACTGGACGAGCAGGGTGCCGATGCCGCCCGCCGCCGCGGGGACGATCGCGACCGACTCGGGCCCCAGTTCCGTGAACCGGAGGATGCCCAGGGTCGTGCGGCCGGTGCCGATCATGGCGACGGCCTCCGCCTCGCCGAGGTGGTCGGGCAGGGCGTGGAGCCGGGCGGCGTCGGTGACGGCGAGCTCCGCGTACCCCCCGGGGGCCATGCCGAGGTGGGCGACGACCCGCCGGCCGAGCCAGGACGGGTCGGTGCCGTCGCCGAGCGCGTCGACCGTGCCGGCGACCTCGCGGCCGGGGACCGTGGGCAGCTCGGCGGGTGCCGGGAAGGGGCCCGGCGCGCCCTCCCGGAGCGCGGTGTCGAGGAGGTGCACCCCGGCGGCCGCGACCCGGACGCGGACCTGTCCGGGGCCCGGGACGGGGTCGGGCACCTCCTCGTACGTGAGGTTCTCGGCGGGCCCGAAGGCGTGGAGGCGGACGGCGTGCATGGCGGTTCCCCTGTCGTCGTGCGACGGATCGCGGTGGTCGTGACGGGGAAAGCCTCCGACCTCGAGCGCGCTTGAGGTCAAGGCCGTGAGGGATCAGTGCGTCCCGTGTGCGAGCCGCTCCGCGCGCAGCGCCAGCGACACCGCCTCGACCGCGCTGGTGAACGACACCTCCGACAGGACGCCCGGTGCCGCGACCTGGTCGCCCACCAGGTACACCCCGTCGCCCCGGTCGACGGCCGGCCGGTCGCGCCAGGTGGTGCCGGGGCGGTCCACCGCTCCCGTACGGCCCCGGGAGAGCGACGCGCGCCGCCACACCGTCCGCTCGCGCCAGCCGGGGAAGCCGAGGTCGAGCAGCCGTTCCGCGTGGGCGACCCCGTCCGCCCGCGTCCCGTCGGGCCCGACGGGCAGCTGGGCCTGGAGGAGCTGCTGCCCGGCGGGGGCGAGCGAGGGGTCCTGTGCGGTGAACCGCTCGATCCAGCCGGGCGCGTCCAGGTCGGAGACGACGAACGGGTCCCCCTTCCGGGTCCGCAGCGCCAGGTCGACCAGGACCGTCCGGCCGCTCTCCCAGGTCAGCGAGGGGTCGTCGAGGAGCCGGGCGGCGGCGGGCAGGGCGGTGGCGACGATCACCGGCCCCCCGCCGGCCGGCAGCGCGTCGACCCGGGACGAGGTCTCGATCCGTACGCCGAGCTCCCGCGCCCGGTCCGCCATCCGCCCGATCAGCGCGCCCCAGCCGCCCCGGACGTAGTGCGCCTCGGGCGGCAGGGCGGCGGCCCGGTGCAGCCGTTCCTGCACGAAGCGGGCGGAGAGCGCGCCGGGGTCGTGGTGGAAGAGCGCGACCCCGCTGTACGCGGCGGCGACGCGGGCGGTCCGCGCGCCGGCGAGCCCGGTGGCCCAGGTGCGGAAGTCGGTGTCGACGGGGGCGTTCCGGGCGGTGCGGAGGGACTGGCGGAGCAGGCCGGGCGGCGGAGTGCGGCGGAGGGCGCCGTCGCGGTGGAAGCGGAAGCGGAAGACCTCGGCGGGCGGCAGCGGGGCGAGCGGCCCGAGGAGGCCGCGCTGCTTCAGCCAGGTCCAGTGCGGGCCGCCGCTGTAGAGCGCGTGCGGGCCGTCGTTCGTGCGGTACGGGCCGTCGGCGGTGCGCGCCCGGCCGCCGAGGGTCCGGTGGGCCTCGTACAGGGTCACGGCGGTGCCGGCCTCGGCGGCGGTGACGGCCGCGGTCAGTCCGGCGAAGCCGCCGCCGACGATCGTGAGCTTCCGCATGTCGCTCTCCCTCGTTCTCGGGTTCCGTACGGGGGACGGGACGGACGAGCGCGTTCGTGACACGGGGGCGTTGTCGGTGTCGTACCTCACCATGGGGGGATGGCGAACCACGGCGCGAGGGCGACGACGCGGAAGAGGAAGGTGCCGGGGGCCCGGCGGCCGGAGGTGCGGCTGCCGCCCCTGGAGCCGTACAGGGGAGGTCTGGAGCCGGACGGGGACTACGACGGCCTGGAGCTGTCCGGGCTCGATCTGACCGGGCAGTCGGGGGAGGGGTCCCGGTTCCTGGACTGCGCGCTGCGCGAGTGCGGCCTCGACGGGGCGCGGCTGACGAACGCGCGGTTCCTGGACTCGGTCCTGAGCGGGGTGCGGGGCGTGGGGACGGACCTGGCGGGGGCGCAGCTGCGGGACGTGGAGTTCCTGGAGGCGCGGCTCGGCGGGACACAGCTGCACGGCGCCGTCCTGGAGCGGGTGGTGGTCCGGGGCGGCAAGATCGACTACCTGAACCTGCGGTCCGCGCGGCTGAAGGACGTCGTCTTCGAGGGGTGCGTGCTGAGCGAGCCGGACTTCGGGGGCGCGGTCCTCGAACGGGTCGAGTTCGTGGACTGCGCCCTGACCGGGGCGGACTTCTCGGGGGCGCGGCTCGGGGACGTGGACCTGCGGGGGGCCCGGCGCCTGGAGATCGCGCGCGGGGTGGAGTCCCTGGCGGGGGCCGTGGTCTCGACGGCCCAGCTCTTCGACCTGGCGCCGGTGCTCGCGGCGCAGCTGGGGGTGCGGGTGGAAGAAGGCTAGGGCATCCGGGGGAAGCGGGCCTGGAGGGACCAGACGGCCGGGTTGTCGGCGAGGCCCTCGTGCATGTCGGTGAGGTCCGCGATCAGGTCGTGCAGGAAGTCGCGGGCCTCGCGGCGCAGTTCGGCGTGGTTGAAGGTCACCGGCGGTTCGTCGCCCGGCATCCAGTCGGCCTCGACGTCCACCCAGCCGAAGCGGCGCTCGAACAGCATCCGGTCCGTGGACTCGGTGAAGTCGAGCTCCGCGTACTGCGGCTGCGCGGCCCGGCTCCCGCGCGGGTCCCGGTCGAGCTGCTCCACGATGTCGCAGAGCGCCCACGCGAAGTCGAGCACCGGCACCCACCCCCAGGCCGTGGACACCTCCCGGTCCGCCTCGGTGTCCGCGAGGTACACGTCCCCGCAGAACAGGTCGTGCCGCAGCGCGTGGACGTCCGCGCGGCGGTAGTCGGTCTGCGGGGGGTCGGGGAAGCGACGCGAGAGGGAGTAGCCGATGTCGAGCACGGGGTCGATGGTGTCACGGCCCCGGACCTCGCGGCCCCGGGCCCGGTTCGTACGGCCCCGGACCCGGTCCTCGCGGCGCCGGGCCCGCTCCTCGTAACCCCGGGCCCGCCCCGTACGAGAAGGCCACCGACCCCGTACGAGAAGGCCACCGACCCCGTACGAGAAGGTCACCGACCCCGTACGAGGAGCTCACCGACCCCGCCCGTGCACCGCCCGCGCCACCCGGGGGCCCAGCCAGCGCTTGAGGCGGCGGAGGGGTTCCAGGCTGCCGGCGGCGCGGTCGAGGCGGTAGTACAGCTGGGGCGGGACGTGCGGGAGGAGGGGTGAGTGGCGCTGGCCGAGGAGGGCGAACATGCGGGCCGGCTCCAGGCGCATGTAGCGGGGGAGGTTCTCGTACCAGCGGGCGCTGTAGCGGGCGGCGCTCTGGGCGGAGACGAGTTCGGCGCGGCGCCGCTTCCCGTACAGGGTCAGGGCCGTGTCGAGGTCCCGGCCGGGGGAGTCCAGGGCGTCCGCGAGGGCGAGCGCGTCCTCCAGGGCCAGGGTGGTGCCCGCGCCGATCGAGTAGTGCGTGGTGTGGGCGGCGTCCCCGAGGAGGACCAGGTTGCCCCGGTGCCAGACGCGGTTGGTGAGCGTGCGGAAGGTGAGCCACCGGGCGGGCTCCTCCGCCCGGTCCCGGCCGATCAGCTCGTGCCCGTCGAGCAGGTCGTGGAAGAGCTTCTCCAGGAGGCGCAGGCCGTCGGCCTCCCCGAGCGCGTCCAGGCCCAGACCGGTCCAGGTCTCCGGGGAGCACTCGACGACGCAGGTGGAGCGCTCGCCGCTGAAGCCGTAGGCGTAGCACCAGATCCAGCCGTGCTCCGTCTCCTTGAAGGCGAAGCTGAACGAGTCGAAGACCTTGGTCGTGCCGAGCCAGACGTACCGGTTCCGGCCGCCGGTGACCTCGCTGCCGAAGTGGTCCGCGTACGCCTCGCGCAGCGCGCTGTTCACCCCGTCGGCGGCGACCACCAGGTCCGCGTCCGCGAGCTCGGGCGCGTCCGGGCCGCTCACGCCGTGCTCGAACTCGATCCGCACGCCCAGGTCGCGGGCGCGGGCCGCGAGCAGCGCCAGCATCCGCCGGCGCCCGATGCCGAAGCCCGCGTCGCCCCGGTGGACGGTCCGCTCGTCGCGGACGATCGCGACCCCGTCGGTCCAGGTCACGGAGGCGTCCGCGACGGCCCGCGCGGACTCCGGATCGCCCGCGCGCAGCTTGCCGAGGAGCCCGGCCCAGTACGTGACGCCCCAGCCGTACGTGGAACCCTCCGGGTTCCGCTCGTACACCGTGATCTCGTGCGACGGGTCCCGTCGCTTCAGCAGGACCGAGAGGTAGAGGCCGGCGGGACCGCCGCCGACGATCGCGAGCTTCACGTGCGCTCCACTGGGACTGAGGCATGACACCGTGCGGTTGTGAGGTGACGCACGGTAGCAGTGGAGGGTGGGTGCGGAGGCGAACGCCGTACGGGGACGTACGGGTGGGGCGCCGTCAGGGCAGCAGCCTGCGCTCCTTCGCCACCGCCACCGCGCCCGCCCGCGTGTCCACGCCGAGCTTGGCGTAGATCCGGCCCAGGTGGGTCTTCACCGTCGCCTCGCTGATGAACAGGGCCCGCGCGATCTCCCGGTTGCCGAGGCCGCGCCCCAGCTGTCCGAGGATGTCCCGCTCCCGGTCGGTGAGGCTCGGGGCCGCCGCGCCCCGCATCCGGTCCATGACCCGGCTGGCCACCGGCGGCGAGAGGGCCGTACGGCCCTGCGCCGCCGCGTGGATGGCCGCGAACAGCTCCTCCGGCCGTTCGGCCTTCAGGAGGTAGCCGGTGGCGCCCGCCTCGATCGCCCGCGTGATGTCGGCGTCCGTGTCGTACGTGGTGAGGACGAGGACGTGGACGCCGGTGGGCGCGATCCGGCGGGTCGCCTCCACCCCGTCGATGCCCGGCCCGAGCTGGAGGTCCATGAGGACGACGTCCGGCTTCAGCTTCGCCGCCATGGCGACCGCCTCCTCGCCGCTGCCCGCCTCGCCCACGACGTCGATGTCGGGGGTGCTGCCGAGGAGGGCGAGCAGCCCGGCGCGGACGACCACGTGGTCGTCGCAGAGCAGGATCCGTACGGAGGGCATCACGACTCCAGGGAGGGGCGGGGGCGGGGGAGCGACGGGCGCGGCGGGTCCGGTGGCGTCACGGCTGCGGGTCCAGCGGGATCGCGGCGGAGAGCACCGTGCCCTCGCCCGGGGCGGACTCGACGGTCAGGGTGCCGCCGAGCTGCTCGGCCCGCACCCGCATCGCGGGCAGCCCGTGGCCGCGCAGTCCGCCCGGCCGGTCCGCCGGGTCGAAGCCGCGCCCGTCGTCGGCGACGTCCAGGACCACCTGGTCGTCGAGGTACGTCAGGGTCACGGCGGCCGAGTCGGCGCCCGCGTGCTCGCGGATGTTCGCCAGGGCGCCCTGCGCGATCCGCAGCAGCGCCGACTGCGCCCGGTCGGGCAGCGGCACCGGAACCCCGTCGACCCGGAACGCCGCCGACTCCCGGGCGGCCAGGCCCCGCAGGGCCTCCTCCAGGCCGCCGCCCTCCGCCAGGTCGGCCGGCGCGAGGTCGTGGACGAAGCGGCGGGCCTCGGCGAGGTTGCGCTCGGCGATGGACGCGGCGGTACGGACGTGCCGGCGGGCCTTCTCCGGATCGCCGTCCCAGGTGCGGTCGGCCGCCTGGAGCAGCATCCGCTGGCTCGACAGGCCCTGCGCCAGGGTGTCGTGGATCTCCATGGAGAGCCGCTGCCGCTCGGCGAGCGTCCCCTCGCGGCGCTCGATCGCGGCGAGTTCGCGCCGGGTGCGGAGCAGGTCGTCGATCAGGGCCCGCTGGCGCGCCGCCTGCCGGTCCGCGTACACGAACACCCCGGTGGCCAGGGCGGCGACGGCCGGCGGGGCGACGATCAGGTTCGGGTCCCAGCCGCCGTGCGCGAGCCGGACCTGCGCGAAGACCACGAAGGCGGTGAGCAGGGCGACCAGGCCGAGCGCGGCGCGCGGCGGGAGGGTGCGCAGGCCCGTGTAGAAGAGCGGCACCGCGCACCAGGCGAAGCTGGGCGCGAGGACGACGAGGAGCACCCAGACGGCGACGACCGTACCCAGCCAGGCGATCCGGCGCGGGGTGGCGCGGACACGCCCCGAGACGGGGCCGAGGAGGTAGAGGGAGGCGAGCGCGCCGGTGAGGGCGACGATCCAGGGGCTGCGGGTCTCCCAGTCGTGCCGCAGCAGGAAGCGGGCGAGCGAGGCGCCGAGCAGCAGGAAGAACGCGATGTGCATGATCCTCGCCAGCCGGCGGGCGTCCGGGTCCCGCTCCACGTCCTGCTCCATGTCGTGGTCCTTCTGCTCGTGGTCCCTCTGGTCCGTTCGGCGGTCCGACCTGCGCGTACCCCTTCATCCTGGCCCGGTGGGACCAGACCGGCATCAGCCGATCGGCTGACCCGGCCGTCCACCGGTACGCCCCCGGAGGGCAGCCGGACCGTGGACCGGGGGGCCCCGGGAGCGGCCACAGGATGGACGACAGAGCGAGACGGACGCACGGATCGCTCGGGCCGGGGCCCCGCGCCCCTCGTCCCCCTCGCCCACTCGTCCCACGGAGTCCCCATGAAGAAGATCCTCTTCGGTGCCACCGCCGCCGCCGCCATCGCCGCCGGTACCTTCGGCGTGGTCTCCGCGAACGCCACCTCCCCGGCCGCCGCCCCCGCCGCCGCCGTCCGCGCCGACGCCTCGAGCGGCAACCTCCAGCAGTCGACGCACCTGACGATCGAGGCGGCGACGAAGGCCGCGCGGGCGACCCTGAAGGCCGCCGAGCAGGAGAACCAGCGCGTCTCGGTCGCCGTCGTCGACCGCAACGGCAACACGATCGTCACCCTGCGCGGCGACGGCGCCGGCCCGCAGTCCTACGAGTCGGCCGTGAAGAAGGCGTACACCGCCGTCTCCTGGAACGCCCCGACCTCCGAGCTGGCCAAGCGCCTGGCCAACGCCCCCACCCTCAAGGACATCCCGAACACCCTCTTCCTCGCCGGCGGCGCCCCCGTCACCGCCAAGGGCGCCCCCGTCGCGGGCATCGGCGTCGCGGGCGCCCCCTCGGGCGACCTCGACGAGAAGTTCGCCCAGGCCGGCGTCGCCTCCCTCGGCCGGTAAGGCGGGGCGGCAGGACCTCCCCCGATCGGCCGTGGCGCCCGGACCCCCCGCCGGGCGCCACCGCCTTTTCCGTACGAACCCTCCCGTCTGCCTACGATCGGTCCGTGACACACCTTCACCGGACCCGGACCGGAACCCAGACCCGGACCGGAGCCGCCGCCCTCGCCGCCCTCGTAGCCCTCGCCCTGCTCGCGGGCGGCTGCACCGGCGCCGGCGCCGGGGTCCGGGGCACCCCCGGGGCCGCCGGGCTCCGCGACCCGTACTTCCCGAAGCTCGGGAACGGCGGCTACGACGTGGGGCACTACGCCCTCTCCCTCGCGTACGACCCGGACACCGGGCGGATCGACGGCACCGCCGAGATCACCGCCCGCGCCACCCAGGACCTCAGCGCCCTCAACCTCGACCTGTCCGGGCTCACGGTCGGCGGCGCGAGCGTGGACGGCGTCCCCGCCGCGTACCACCGGGCCGGGACCGAGCTGACCCTCCGCCCGCGCGAGGAGATCCGGAAGGGCGCGGAGTTCCGCGCCACCGTCACGTACGCGGGCGTGCCCGAGCCGCTCACGGACGCGGACGGCTCCGAGGAGGGCTGGCTGCGCGACGACGACGGCGGGGTCGTCGCGGTCGGCGAACCGGCCGGTTCCACGACCTGGTTCCCCGGCAACCACCACCCCTCCGACAAGGCCGCGTACGACATCGCCCTCACCGTCCCCGCCGGGACCGACGCCTTCGCCAACGGCGTCAGGACCGGACTCCGCACGGAGGAGGACGGGCGCGTCACCACCGTCTGGCACACGCCCGAGCCGATGGCGAGCCACCTCGCGACGGTCGCGATCGGCCGGTACGAGACGGGGACGGCGACCGCCCTCGGCACCGTGCCCGTGCTGACCGCCGCCGAGCCGGAGGTCGCGGCCGACAGCGCCGCGCTGCGGGCCGAGGTCCCGGCGATCCTCGCCCGGCAGGTGCGGCGCTTCGGCCCGTACCCCTTCTCGGCCGCCGGGGCGGTCGTCACGGAGGACGGGACCCTCGGCTACGCCCTGGAGACCCAGACCCGGCCGGTCTTCCCGGCCTCCTCCTTCGACCGGACGACCCTCGTCCACGAGCTGGCCCACCAGTGGTTCGGCAACTCGGTGACCCCCGCGACCTGGCGGGACCTGTGGCTGAACGAGGGCTTCGCGACGTACGCGGAGTGGCTGTACGCGGAGGAGTACGAGGACGTCCCCGCCCGCACCGCCTTCGAACGGGCCTTCGCGGAGAAGGCCAACTGGGCCTTCCCGCCGGCCGCCCCGCCCGCCGCCGGGAACCTCTTCGACCCGCCCGTCTACCAGCGGGGCGCGATGGTCCTGCACAAGCTGCGCGAGACGGTCGGGGACGGGGCCTTCGACGAGATCCTGCGCGGCTGGCCCGAGGAGCACCGGCACGCCAACGCCACCACCGCCGACTTCACCGCCTACGCGGAGGAGACCGCGGGGGAGGACCTCGGCGACCTGTGGGACGTCTGGCTGTACGGCGAGGAGAAGCCGGACGGGCCTTAGGGAGTGTCCGGCGGCCCCGGCTCCCGGGGGCCGGGGCGACCGCGGCAAGGGCCGAGCCCCGGCGGGGGATCCCCGCCGGGGCTCAGGAGCGGCGGTCCGCCGCGCGCGTCGGGGTCAGAGGTTGACGCCGAAGTCGCGGGCGATGCCCTCCAGGCCCGAGGCGTAGCCCTGGCCGACGGCGCGGAACTTCCACTCGGCGCCGTTGCGGTAGAGCTCGCCGAAGACCATGGCCGTCTCGGTGGCGGCGTCCTCGGAGAGGTCGTAGCGGGCGAGCTCGGCGCCGCCGGCCTGGTTCACGATGCGGATGTACGCGTTGCGGACCTGGCCGAAGTTCTGCGAGCGGGAGACCGCGTCGTAGATGGAGACCGGGAAGACGATCTTGTCGACGTTCGGCGGGAGGGCCGCGAGGTTGACGTTGATCTGCTCGTCGTCGCCGCCGCCCTCGCCGGTGCGGTTGTCACCGGTGTGGACGATGGTCTGGTCCGGCGTCGACTTGTTGTTGAAGAAGACGAAGTGGGCGTCGGAGGCGACCTTCCCGGCGGCGTCCACGCCGATCGCGGAGGCGTCGAGGTCGAAGTCGGTGCCGGTGGTGGTGCGGACGTCCCAGCCGAGGCCCACGGTGACGGCGGCGAGGCCCGGGGCCTCCTTGGTCAGGGAGACGTTGCCGCCCTTGGACAGGCTCACAGCCATGGAAAGTCCCTTTCATCGTGGTGTCGTCGCCTGGAGAAACGCGCGCGACCCCCCGGCGGTTCCCGTTCCGGCCCGGACGGAAATGAGGATGACTCCGACGGCCCAGTGCGGGGAACATGGGGGGCATGTCCGGTCCGTATCCCGTCCGCGGCTCCGTCTCGCTCCCCGAGGCCGAGCTCCAGTGGCGTTTCTCGCGTTCGTCGGGCCCGGGCGGACAGCACGTCAACACCAGCGACTCGCGGGTCGAGCTGCGCTTCGACCTCGCGGCCACCGACGCGCTCCCCGAGGTGTGGAAGGCCCGCGCCCTGGAGCGCCTCGCCTCCCGCCTGGTCGACGGCGTCGTGACCGTACGGGCCTCGGAGCACCGCTCGCAGTGGCGCAACCGGGAGACGGCGGCGGTCCGCCTGGCCGCCCTCCTCGCCGAGGCGACGGCCCCGCCGCCGAAGCCCCGCCGGCCGACGAAGATCCCGCGCGGCATCAACGAGCGGCGGCTGCGGGAGAAGAAGCAGCGCTCGGAGACCAAGCGCACCCGGCGGTCCCGCGACTGGGGCTGAGCGGCGGCGCCGGGCTATCGCCCCAGCTGCCGGTACTTCCCCTGGAAGTACGTCAGGGGCCCGCTGCCGTCCGCCGGGGACGCGCCCGCCGTCAGGACCCGGCCCACCACGAGCGTGTGGTCGCCGGCCACGACGCGGTTCTCGGTGCGGCACTCCAGGACCGCGAGCGCGCCGCCCACGAGCGGGGCGCCGCTCGCCCCGCCGCGCGTGTACGGCAGGTCGGCGAAGAGGAGCCGGTCGCTGACGCGGTTCTTCATCGAGAAGCGCCCGGCGACGTGCCGCTGGTTCTCGGAGAGGACCGAGACCGCCCAGACGGGGACCTCGGTGAGCAGGTCGTCCATGCGGGAGCCGTTGCGGAGGCTGATCAGGACCAGGGGCGGGTCGAGGGAGACCGACGTGAAGGCGGTGGCCGTCATGCCGACGTCCTCGCCGCGCGGGCCGTCGTCGGGGTCGTGCGCCGTCACCAGGACCACGCCCGACGCGAGGCGGGACATCGCCGCCCGGAAGTCTTCGTTGCTCACCCCCTCAGCATGGGGGATCGCCAGGTCGGTCACGGGGGGCGGGGAGGCGGTCTTCTGCAGCACCCTCCCGACGCTAGGACGGCTCCCCGGCGGCCGCATCGGGCGCGGGGACCAGACCCCCCACCCCCGCCGGTCCTAGGACCCGCCCCGAAACCCGGCCGACCCGCCATGACCTGCTGTGACTTGAGTCACAGCAGCCAGTATTTGTTGACCCTGTGTACCGGGTGCGCAGCTCACTGTGATTCAGTGGCAGGCACAGTCCATATGGAAACGCGATTGTGCGACAGGAAGCCGATCAGAACCCTGGAGTTGCTGTCGAGGTCTCGGGGAGAGCGAACGATGGAGACCGAGTCGGAGCCCTACGTCCGCCTCTCGACCCTGCGGCAACTGCACCAGGTCGTGACGGACCTCAACACCGCCCGCAGCCTGGCGGACACCCTGCAGACCGTCGCGGACGGCGTGGTCGCCGGTCTCAACTACGAGCTGGCCTGCGTCAACCTCGTGCGCCCCGACGGTGACCTCGTCGTCGCCGCCTTCGCCGGAAGCTCCGCCGCCGAGGCCCTGATCACCGGCCGGGTCGGCTCCCGCGAGGCCTGGGACCGCCGCCTCTCCATGGGGACCGCCTGGGGCGACCTGCGGTTCATACCGCACACCGAGGGCTGGGTCCTGCTGGACGACGACGTCCCCCAGTGGCACACCGACGGCCCCGCGCCCCGCTTCGAGGACGAGTGGCACCCCCACGACCGCCTCTACGCCCCGATGTACGCCTCCGGATCCGGCCGCGAACTCCTCGGCGTCATATCCGTCGACCGCCCGCGCAACGGCCGGCACCCCGGCCCCTGGGGCCAGGAGGCGCTCCAGATGTACGCCTCGCAGTCGGCCATCGCCATCAGCAACGCCCGCCTCCGCTCCAACATGCAGCGGGCCCTGGTCCGGCTCGAACGGGAGCAGCAGGCCCTGCGCGCCAGTGAGGAATCCTTCCGCCAGGCCTTCGAGTACGCCCCCTCCGGCATGGCCATCGCCGAGATGGGCGGCGACCAGCACGGCCGGCTCCTGCGCACCAACGACGCCCTGTGCCGGCTGCTCGGCCGGCCCGCCTCCGTGATGCGCCGCTACTCCTTCGCCGACCTCGTGCACCCCGAGGACATCGGCACCCTGCTGCGGACCTCCGCCGAGGGCGGCCGGGCCGAGCTGCGGCTCGCCCGCCGCGACGGCACCTACGTGTGGGTCTCCCTGCGGAACTCCGTCGTCGCCGACACCGCCGACGGCCCCCGTTTCCTCCTCACCCACGTCGAGGACATCGAGGAGCGCAAGCGCCACGAGCTCCAGCTCGCCCACCGCGCCTCGCACGACGCCCTCACCGGCCTGCCCAACAGCGCCGAGCTGCGCTCCCGGCTCTCCGCCCGCCTCTGCGAGCGCCCGGCGGACGCCCCCGGCGCGTACGGCGACGGCTACGGATACGGGCCCGTGCCCGGTTCCGGCTTCGGCTATGAGCCCTACGAGCCGTACGAGCCGTACGAGCCCTACGAGCAGCACGAACACGAGCACGGCTTCGGCTTCGAGCCGGCGGGCGGCGCGGGGCCGTACGACCACCACGTCCACATGGTGGCCCCCTCGGGCGGCGAGACCGACGACGGCACCAAGGGGCTCGCGGTCCTCTTCTGCGACCTCGACGGCTTCAAGTCGATCAACGACCGCTTCGGGCACCACACCGGCGACGCCGTCCTCATCGAGGTGGCCCGGCGGCTCACCACCGGCGTGCGGGACGGGGACACCGTCGCCCGGCTCGGCGGCGACGAGTTCGTCGTCCTCGCCGACGGCCTCGGCGCGGCCGACGCCGCCGACCTGGCCGTACGCCTCCGGAACGCGATCATCCCGCCCATCCGGGTGGACGGCCGGGCGGTCCGCGTCGGGGCCAGTTTCGGCATCGGCTGGGCCGAGTGCGGGATGTCCGTGGAGGAGGTCCTGAACTCCGCCGACCAGCGCATGTACGTGGAGAAACGCTCCCGCGCCAAGGTCCAGCGCCGGGCCGGCTGACCCGCCCGCCGGCTCCCACCGGGTCAAGGGTCCGAGTCGGGGAATGGTCCGTTCGGGGTAGGCTCGGCCGGTCGGCGACGGCTGGCGAGCATGGAGAGGATGACCCGGATGGCTGCCGGTAACGACGGCTCGAACAAGCCCGAGGACGACGATCCGTTCGGCTACCTGTACGAGGACGGACGGGCGGCGGGCGCGCAGCCCCCGCAGGGCGGCGGCTACGGCTACCCCGGCCCCGGGCCCGCCCAGCCGGGCGTGCCCCGAACCTCGTACAACCAGGTCAGAACGGTCGGCGACCGCCGCCAGTACGGCGGTCAGCAGCACACGCAGCCGTACGTGCCGCCGCAGCAGCAGGCGCCGTACGGGCAGCCGCACGCGCAGTACGCCGCGCCCGAGACCTACGGCGCCCAGCCGCCCCACCGGACCCCGCCGCCGGCCCCGCAGCGCGGCGGCTCCGGCCGCGGCCCCAACACCAGGGGCCTGCTGATCGGTGCGGTCGCTGTGGTGGCGGTCGTGGTGCTCGGCATCACGGCGGCGGTGATCACGAACAAGAACAAGACCCCCGAGGACGACAAGGCCGGCGGCACCCCGCCCGCCTCGACGGCACCCTCCCGGCCGTCGGAGACGCCGAGCGACGAGCCGAGCGCCGACGAGACGCCGGTCGAGCTGCCGAAGCAGGACGCGGCGACGCTGAAGCTGGGCGGTTCGGCCACCACCGACAAGACGGTCCAGGGCGCCGAGGGCGTGAGCGGCACCTACGTCGCCGGCTTCAACCAGGTCGGCGCCTCGGTGACGTGGAAGGCGAAGATGCCGACGGGGGGCGCGTACCGCCTCACCGTGCGCTACGCCATCCCGGCCGTCGACGCCAACGCCACCCTGACGGTCAACGGCAAGCCGAACACCCTGCCGATCGGCCTGAAGAACTTCGTCCACTCCTCGGACCCGAACCTGGAGAAGAACTGGCAGACCACCTGGGCGCCGGTCACCCTCCAGGAGGGCGAGAACGAGATCAAGATCTCCTGCGAGCAGGGCAACCAGTGCGACGTGCTGCTCGACTGGCTGGAAGTCACACCGGAGAAGTGACCCCGGTGCGGGAGGTCACGGAGCGGCCGAGTCCTCCGTGACCTTCACCCGCCCCAGCAGCTCCTCGTACGCCCCCGCGTCGAACTCCCCCGCCACCGGGGAGAGGACCGTCGCCGCCGAGAGGGCGACCGCTCGGGTGAGGCGGTCCGGCCAGGGGGTGTCGTCGACCAGGCCGGAGAGCAGGCCGGCGACGGCCGAGTCGCCCGCGCCCGTGGGGTTGCCCCGGACGGGGGCCGGCGGGGCCGCGCGCCACAGGCCCTCGGGGGTGGCGGCGAGCAGGCCCTCGGGGCCGAGCGAGGAGACCACCGCGTGGGCGCCCCGGCGGCGCGCGTCGAGGGTGGCCCGGCGGGGTTCGCGGGCGCCGGTGAGCTGGGCGAGCTCCTCCGCGTTGGGCTTGACCAGGTCGGGGCGGGCGGCGATGCCCCGCCGCAGGGGCTCGCCGCTGGTGTCGAGCAGGACGGGCACGGCGGCGGAGCGGGCCAGCCGGACGAGTTCCGCGTACGCGCCGACGTGGATGCCCGGCGGGAGGCTGCCGCAGAGGGCGACGGCGGCGGCGCCGTCGAGGAGCGCGGCGAAGCGGGCGCGGAAGGTCTCCCACTCGGCGGCGGTGACGGTCGGGCCGGGTTCGTTGAGCTGGGTGGTGTCGCCGGTGGCGGCGTCGACGACCGCGACGGTGCGGCGGGTGGCCCCGGCCGTCCCGACCAGCTCGTCCCGGACCGGGGTCGCCGCGAGCCGGTCCCGGAGGACGGCCCCGGTGGCGCCGCCCGCGAAGCCGGTGGCGACGGTCTCGTACCCGAGGGCGGCGAGGACCCGGGCCACGTTGAGCCCCTTGCCGCCGGGGCGCTCGATCACCTGGGTGACCCGGTGGGAGGCGTGCGGGGTGAGGGCGGGGACCCGGTAGGTCAGGTCCAGCGCCGTGTTGAGGGTGACCGTGACGATCACCTGCCCACCCCCGTACTCCCCGTGAAGACCTCTGGAACGTGTGTTCCGACGGCCCCTGATCATGCCAAAGGAAGGGCGGCAGGCCCAGACCCCGGCCTGCCGCCCTTCCGCACGGCCCCTGATCAGACGGCCGCGGCGATCGCCGGTTCGACGATCCAGGCGCCCTTGCGCATGACGCCCCGCAGGGTGAGGTCGGCGTCGAGGACGACGATGTCGGCGTCCTTGCCGGGCTCCAGGGAACCGACGCGGTCGTACACGCCGAGGAGGCGGGCCGGGTTGGCGGAGATGGCCCGGACGACCGACTCGACGGGCAGGCCGTCGACGGTGACGGAGCGCTTGAAGGCGCGGTCCAGGGTGAGGGTGGAGCCGGCGATGGAGCCGCCCTCGACGAGCCGCGCGACGCTGTCCTTGACCTCGACCTCCAGCGTGCCGAGCATGTAGCGGCCGTCGCCGAAGCCGGCGGCGTCCATGGCGTCGGTGATGAGGGCGACGCGCCCGGGCCCGGCGTGGCGGAAGGCCAGCTCCAGGGCGGCGGGGTGCAGGTGGGTGCCGTCGTTGATGAGCTCGACGGTGACCCGCTCGTCCTCCAGGAGGGCCGCGATCGGGCCGGGCGCGCGGTGCCCGAGGGCGGGCATCGCGTTGTAGAGGTGGGTGGCGACGGTGGCGCCCGCGTCGATGGCGGCGACGGTCTGCTCGTACGTGGCGTCGGTGTGGCCGATGGCGGCGGTCACGCCGTGCTCGGCGAGCATGTGTACGGAGTCCAGGCCGCCGGGCAGCTCGGTGGCGAGGGTGACCATCGTGGCCCGGCCGCGCGCGGCGTCGACCAGCTTGCGGACCTCGGCCGGGTCCGGGTAGCGCAGCAGCGTCTCGTCGTGGGCGCCCTTGCGGCAGGGGGAGATGAACGGGCCCTCGAAGTGGATGCCGGCGATCTCGCCCTGCTCGGCCAGCTCGGAGAGGAGGCCGGCCCGCGCGGTGAGGAAGTCCATGTCGCCGGTGACGAGGGAGGCGGCGGTGGTGGTGGTGCCGTGCAGGCGGTGGGTGCGGACGCCCTGGAGGACCTCCTCGGCGGTGCCGGAGGTGAAGGACGCGCCGCCGCCGCCGTGGTTGTGCGTGTCGACGAAGCCGGGGACCAGCCAGTGGCCGGTCAGGTCGATGGTCTCGGCGCCCTCCGGCGCGCTGCCGACGATGCGCTCGCCGTCGACGATCACGCGCCCGTTCTCGACGATCCCGGTGGGCAGCACGACGTGTGCGCCGACGAGAACCTTGTGATCGGCCATCAGGCGGAAACCTCCGAGTCGGTGGGGCGCTGGGCGGCGAGCAGGTCCCAGGCGAGCAGGCCCGCGCCCAGGCAGCCGGCGGTGTCCCCGAGGGCCGCCGGGACGATGGCGGGCAGCTTCTGGAACGTGACTCGCTCCTCCACCGCGGCCCGTAGTGGTGTGAACAAGGTTTCCCCGGCTTCGGCGAGTCCGCCACCGATGATGAGCGTGCGGGGGTCGAGGAGGGTGAGCGCGGTGACCAGACCGTCCGCGAGGGCGTCGACGGCGTCCTGCCAGATCCGTACGGCCGTGGGGTCGCCGGACTCGACGGCCTTGGCGCAGTCGGCGGCGTCCGCCTCCGGGTCGCCGCCGGCCTCGGCCCAGGCGAGGGAGACGGCGGAGGCGGAGGCGTACCGCTCCAGGCAGCCGCGCTGGCCGCAGCCGCAGGCGGTGCCGCCGGGGCGGACGACGATGTGGCCGATCTCGCCGGCGTAGCCGTGGGCGCCGGCCTCGATGCGGTCGCCGATGCCGATGGCGCCGGCGATGCCGGTGCCGAGGGGCACGAAGAGGAAGCGGTCGGCGCCGTGGCCCGCGCCGATGCGTCCCTCGGCGAGGCCGCCGGTGCGCACGTCGTGGCCGAGGGCGACGGGGATGCCGTCGAGGCGGAGGCTGAGGAGTTCGCGCATGGGAACGTCGCGCCAGCCGAGGTTGGCGGCGTAGACGGCGATGCCGTCGTCGGCGTCGACGATTCCGGGGACGGCGACTCCGGCGGCCGCGGCGGGCTCTCCGTACCGCTCCTGGCCGAGGAGGCGGAGGTCCTCCGCGAAGCCGAGGATCGTCTCCACCACGGCCTCGGGGCCCCGGTCGCGCCCGGTGGCGCGGCGGGCCTCGTGCAGCAGGGTGCCGTCCGCCCCGACGAGGGCGGCCTTCATGCCGGTGCCGCCCACATCCAGGGCGATGACGTGTTTCACGGGGAATAGTCTGGCCGCCACGGGGCAAAAGGTCTAGTCCACTGCCGAGGATTGTTGCGTACGGATACAAATTCGATTACCGGTCCGTCCCCTTCGTTCCCGGGGCGCGCCGGGCCTCCGCGCCCCGCCCGATCCGCGGCATTTCGGAAAGGGTGTTGCGGAAGTGATACCCGAGTGGTGTAGACCTCACGCCGGGTACGAGGCAGACTTGCGGCCCTGACAAGAGCAAACGTGCAGCTCAGTGCAGCTCAACGACGAGCAAAAGGTGGATGAAGCCGTGGAGCGGCGACGATTTCTTGGACTGACCGCGGCCGTCGCGGCCCTCGGACTGACCGCCACGGTCTCCGGCTGCGGCTCCCTGGGCGGCGACTCCGGCGACGTGACCCTGAAGCTGGTCGCCGCCGAGTACGACCTCACCGGCGGCGACTCCTCCAAGAAGTACTGGACCGATCTCGCCGCCGCCTTCGAGGCGAAGCACCCCGGGATCAAGGTCCGGGTCCAGGTCGAGTCCTGGGACGACGTCGACCGCAAGGTCGCCGAGATGGTCGAGGCCGGCGAGGCGCCCGACATCGCCCAGATCGGCGCCTACGCCGACTACGCGACCGCCGACCAGCTCTACGCCGCCGACGAGCTGCTCTCCATACCCGTGCAGGCCAACTTCCTCGCCCCGCTCGCCACCGCCGGCGAGCACAAGCGCACCCAGTACGGCCTGCCCTTCGTCGCCTCCACGCGCTCCCTCTTCTACAACAAGGACCTCTTCGAGAAGGCCGGCGCCGAGCCGCCCACCACCTGGGACGAGCTGGCCGAGGCTGCGGAGAAGCTCAAGAAGAAGGGCGTCCGCACCCCCTTCGCGCTGCCGCTCGGCCCCGAGGAGGCCCAGGCCGAGGCCATGATGTGGCTGCTCGCGGGCGAAGGCGGCTGGACCGACGCCACCGACCACTACGCGGTCGACTCCGAGGCCAACGTGCGCACCTTCGACTGGCTGCGCAAGAACCTCGTCGGCAAGGACCTCACCGGCCCCGTCGCCCCCGGCAAGCTCAACCGCAAGGCCGCCTTCGCCGCCTTCGCCGACGGCGAGGTCGGCATGCTCAACGGCCACCCCTCGCTCCTCAAGGAGGCCGCGAAGAAGGGCGTCGAGGTCGGGCAGGTCCCCCTCCCCGGCGTCGAGGGCCCGTCCCGGTCCTTCATGGGCGTCGCCGACTGGATCATGGGCTTCAAGCAGAACGGCCACCGCAAGGAGATCGGCGACTTCCTCAACTTCGCCTTCTCCGACGAGAACGTCCTGAAGTTCGCCGGGGACAACGACCTGCTGCCGGTCACCGTCAGCGCCTCCACCCGCATGGAGACCGACCCCGAGCACGCCAACCTGCACGTCTTCCTCAAGGTCCTCCCCGACGCGCAGCTCCCGCCGGTCGGCAAGACCTCGTGGGCCAAGGTCAGCGAGAACATCAAGCAGAACATCGGCAAGGCCGTCACCCCGGACGGGCGCCCGGCCGAGGTCCTGGGCTCGATCGGCCGAGTGGCGACGGCGGCCGAGGCCGCCGAGTAATAGGTTGGTCTTATGACCGAAGAGCCGGAAGCGACGCACGAGGGGGGCAGCGGGGGACCTGCCGGGCTCACCGAGCAGGAGCGGGCCCTCCTCGCCGTCGAGCGCCGCTCCTGGCCCGGCCCCGGCGCCAAGGAGCGGGCCGTCCGCGAGCGGCTCGGCCTCTCCCCGACCCGGTACTACCAGCTCCTCAACGCGCTCCTCGACGACCCGCGGGCCCTGGCCCACGACCCGGTGACCGTCAACCGGCTGCGCCGGATCCGCGAGGAGCGCCAGCGCAGGAGGTAGGGGAGGCCCCGCCTGGGTAGGGTCGGAAGCATGGTCAACAGCCTTCCGCACCCGACCACGTCCGCCGGCCGTGACGGTCTGGCCGCGATCCTCGCGCGGCCGCAGGAGACCGTCGTCGCCCTCGACTTCGACGGCACCCTAGCCGACATCGTGCCCGACCCCGAGTCGGCCCGCGCCCACCCCGGCGCGGTGGCCGCCCTCGCGGCGCTCGCCCCCCGGGTCGCCTCCGTGGCCGTCGTGACGGGCCGGCCCGCCGGGGTCGCCGTCCGCCACGGCGGCTTCGCCGGCGTCCCCGGCCTGGAGCACCTCGTCGTCCTCGGCCACTACGGCGCCGAGCGCTGGGACGCGGCGACCGGCACCGTGCGGGCGGCCCCCGTCCACCCGGGCGTGGCCGCCGTCCGCGCCGAGCTGCCCGGCTTCCTCGACCGGGCCGGGGCCTGGCAGGGCGTCTGGATCGAGGAGAAGGGCCGCGCGGTCGCGGTCCACACCCGCAGGGCCACCGACCCGGAAGGCGCCTTCGAGGCGCTCAAGGCCCCCCTCGCCGACCTGGCCGCCGGGCACGGGCTCGTCCTGGAGCCCGGCCGGATGGTCCTGGAGCTGCGGCCCCCGGGCGTGGACAAGGGCGTGGCGCTCACCGCGTACGTACGGGAGACGGGCGCCGGGTCCGTGCTCTACGCGGGCGACGACCTGGGCGACCTGCCCGCCTTCGCCGCCGTCGAGAAGCTCCGCTCCGACGGCACCCCCGGCCTCCTGGTCTGCAGCGGCTCCGTCGAGGTCCCGGAACTCTCCGACCGCGCCGACCTCGCGGTCCCGGGCCCGGCGGGGGTGGTGGACTTCCTGACGGCGCTGGCGGAGGCGGTGTAGGGGGCGGGTCCGCCCGGGTTCAGTTCTGCGCCTGCCGGAGCCGGTCGGCCTGCTTCGCGATCAGCCCGTCCGGGAACGACCGTACGGTGTGGCCGGCGACCGACAGCTTGCTGAAGGCCGCCACGGTGTTCCCCACCCGGACCACGGTGTACTCGGTCACGTGCGGGCCCGCCTCGGAGGGGGCGCTGATCTCGAACCGCGCGGACTCGTCCCCGACGCCGGGGGCGGCGCCGAGGGTGACCGCGCCCTTGTAGAGCCCGGCTCGGCCCTGCTCGTAGTACCGGCAGGTCTTCAGGCCCTCGCCCACGGCCGCGAACGCCTCCTGCGCGCCGGTCCCCTCGTACGAGGCGAGCACGGTCTCGCCGCCGTAGACGTCGCCCTTCCAGTTGAACGTCTGCCCGGCCGCGCCGGGGGCGCTCCGGGCGCCGAGGGCGTCGAGGGAGGGGACGCAGGCGGGCTCGGACGGGGGCTCGACCTCGGGGTCGTCGTCCCCGCGCTCCAGGACGGAGACGGGATTGGCGTACGAGCCGGAGACCGCCTCGGCGGTCAGCGCGGCCGCGACCAACTGCTCGGGGGTCAGCCTCCGTACGGCCTCTTCCGGAGCCGGGGTCGCCGTCGTGGCCGCCCCCGCCGCCGGGGAAGCCGGCGCGGACGGCTCCGCCGCGCAGTCGGCGGCGCCCAGCACGAGAGCGGTCACCAGACCGAGAACGGCGGAAGCGCGCGGAGGGCCTGTGCGCAGGGGACCTGTCCCTGAACGATGCGGATGATCAGGCGGACGGTACCGGCCGCGCACGCGGGCCACCAGGAATTTCCGGTGGTCGCCCGTACTCCTCGGCGGGCGGAGGCGGAATGGCGGCGACGCGCGGGTTCCGACCCCGTCAGTCGTCGGACCCGATCGGCCGGATCATCGCGGTGAGCACCGGAGACTCCGGGGACGGATGGTTGAGGCGGTCCGGGAGGGCCCGTCGTGCCGGAGCCCCGTCAGCCCTCCCGTGCCAGCAGGTCGATCACGCCCGTCAGGTCCTCCTTCCCGCCGCCCAGGTCCAGGCGTCGTCGCATCAGGGTGAAGTAGGGGGTGAGCAGCTCCGGGCTGACGCCCTGCTGGTCGGCCGTGCGGAGGAAGGTCGGGGTGCCCGCCACCTGCATGGCGAGGCGGGAGACGACGCCGTCGGTGTAGTCGCCGCTCGCGAGCTGCCGGGCGGTCTGTTCGACCGACGGGCCGGCCATCGCCGTGATCCAGTCCCGCAGCAGCGGGGCGAACGCGACCGGGTCGACGTCCTCCCGGCGGATCAGGGCGAAGGCGTGCGCGGCCCCGGCGAACATGCCGTACATGGCGCTGAGCAGGGCCACGTCATGGAGGGCCGCGAAGCCCGGGTCCTCGCCGACGTAGGTGGTGCCGGCCGGGACGGCGAGCGTGTCCCGGTGCCGCTCGAACAGTTCCCGCGAGCCGCTGTAGAAGACGTAGCCGCCGGCCCCGGAGACGCCGATCATCGGCGGGACGGCCATGATCCCGCCGTCCAGGTAGCGGGCGCCGCGCTCCTCGGCCCACGCGGCGCGGGACCGGGCCTCGGCGGGTGTCGTCGTGGTCAGGTTGACCAGGTCCTTCCCGGCCAGGTCGACGCCGTCCAGGGCGGCGCCCACGGAGGCGTCGTCGAGGAGGCAGACGAGGACGAGGGGGCTCGCGGTGACGGCCCCGGCCGCGCTCCCGGCGGCCTCCGCCCCTTCGGCGGCGAGCGCCTCGGCGCGGGCCGGGGTGCGGTTCCAGACGGTGAGCGGGTGGTCGGCGGCGAGCCAGGCGCGGGCCAGGGCGGTGCCCATGGTGCCGAGGCCGAGCAGGGTGACGGGGGTTTTCCCCACAGTGCTTCGTGTCATGGCCGTTAGGCTGGTTCCAGGGTCCGGGGGCCATCAAGTACGCACTTCGGAGTGGGTGGTTACCCCGGGGGAAGCGAGCAGGTCGGAGGGGCGGGGACATGGCGACGCCGAACAGGCCGGGCACGCCGGACGGGCACGTCTGCGGGATCGACACCGCCATGGAGGTCATCGGCGGCAAGTGGAAGGTGCTCCTCCTCTGGGCGCTCCACGAGCAGCCGTACCGCCGCTTCGGGGAGCTGCGCCGCCTCGTCCCGGGCATCACCGAGAAGGTCCTCGCCTCGCACCTGCGCGAGATGGAGGCGGACGGCATCGTGGACCGCGTCTCCTACGACGAGGTCCCGCCCCGCGTCGAGTACACACTCACCGATTCCGGCGTCCGCCTCAACGACGCCCTCGAACCGCTGGCGGAGTGGGGGAGGGGGCGGCGGGCCCCCGCCCATCACCTCTCCGGGACTTCCGGAGGGGACCTCATGGACGGGACGCGCCGGCTTCCGCCGTCGGGCAGCCGATGAGGAGGATCGTCGATCTCGTCGCCCTGCCGGACGGTGGATACCGCGCGGTGTTCACCCTCTGCCTGGTCGACTCCGCCTACTTCGCCCAGGAGCCGTTCCAGATCGGGGTGGGGTGTCTCCGGGAGCACGTGGACGCCTTCGCGCCGGGCCTGGCGAAAGCGGTCTCCGAGGCCACCGGCCCCCCGCTTTGATCCGGCCTCTCCATACCCCTACGGGGCTCCCCTCAGGGCCTCCAGCTGGTTCAGGAACCAGCGCTGCGGGGGCAGGGCCGTGGAGGCCGTCGCCAGGCGCTTGGTGCGGTCGGCGCGTTCGGGCGGGGGCATCGTGAGGGCCGTGTGGAGGGCCTCGGCGGTCTCCGAGACGTCGAAGGGGTTCACCGTGAGGGCGTCCTCGCGCAGTTCCTCGTACGCGCCCGCCTCCCGGGAGAGGACCAGGGCGCAGCCCGCCTCCGAGACCACCGGTATCTCCTTGGCGACCAGGTTCATGCCGTCGCGGACCGGGTTCACCAGGGCCACGTCCGCGAGGCGGTAGGCCGCGAGGGAGCGGGTGAAGTCGTCCTTCACCGAGACCAGGACCGGCGTCCAGTCCTCCGTGCCGAACTCGGCGTTGATCTCCTCCGCCAGGGTCCCGACCGCGGTCGTGTACGAGCGGTAGACCTCCAGGTCCTGGCGCGAGGGGTACGCCGAGGCCAGGTGGACCACCCGGCCGCGCCACTCCGGGTGGGCGGTCAGGAGTTCGCGGTAGGCCAGCAGGCCGCGCAGGATGTTCTTCGACAGCTCGGTGCGGTCCACGCGGACGATGGTCTTCCGGTCGCCGACCTCCGCCCGCAGCTCCGCGAGCCGCTCGTCCACCGCCGGCCGGTACGCCAGCGCCCGCAGCTCCTCGGCGTCGACGCCGAGCGGGTACACCGAGACGCGCGTCCCGGTGCCCTCCACGTCCGCGCCGGCCGCGAAGGCCTCGGCCCAGGCCGTCGTGTGGAAGCCCAGCTCGTCCGCGCCGAGCATGCCCCACAGCAGCTCCTCGCGGATGTCGTCCGGCAGCATCCGCAGGTACTCCGGGGACGCCCACGGGGTGTGGGTGAAGTGCGCGATCCGCAGGTCGGGGCGGAGCTCGCGGAGCTGTCCGGGGACCAGGGCCAGGTGGTAGTCCTGCACCAGGACCGCCGCCCCCTCGTCCGCCGCCCCGGCCAGCGCCTCCGCGAAGGCGCGGTTGTAGGCGCGGTACGACTCCCAGCGGCGCCGGAACTCCGCGTCGTACACCGGCTCGCGCGGGACGTCGTACAGGTGGTGGTGGAGGAACCACAGCACCGAGTTCGCGATGCCGTTGTACGCGTCCGCGTACACGTCGGGATCGATGTCCAGCATCCGCACGCCGGGCTCCCCGACCCCGCGCCGGACCGCCTCCCGGTCGCCCTCGCCGAGGGCCGCGCACACCCACACGCTGTCCTGCGAGGAGACGGCGCTCAGGCCGGAGACCAGACCGCCGCCGCCCCTGCGGGTGTCGAGCGAGCCGTCCTCGCCGAGCACGTAGGAGACGGGTCCACGGTTGGATGCCACGAGCACAGTAGCCATGTGGCGAACCTAGCCCGTCCCGTAAACGCTCAAACGTACGTATACAAGACGAGGGGGTTCCGGCCACGGAGGGTCAGCGGAGGGTCGGCGGGGAGGGCGCGGAGAGGCTCGGTGGGGCCCGGAGGGGTTCAGAGGTCGGGGTGGTCGCGCAGGGCCGCCCTCGCCACCAGGCCCGTCGCCGCGAGCGCCGTCACCAGGCCGCCGAGCAGCCAGAGCCGTTCCTCGCCGCCCCGGGACCCGGGCGGGGTGACCGCCCTCCCCGGCGCGCCCGGTGCCGGGGAGGCGTGGACGGGGGCCGGTGGCGCCGGAGCGGCGGCCGCCGTCGCGGGCGCCCACGTGACCGCCGTCAGGACCGCCGCCGTCACCGCCGGCGTCCTGCCCCTGCCCCTGCCCCTACCTCTGCCCCTGCACCTGCGTCGTCCGAAGTCCATGGAACCCATGGAAGCCGAATGTATGTAAATCGGGTCGTATGGTCGCGTTACGCCACGCGGCGGCGCGCGTACTCCGCGATCTCCACCATCGGAGGCCGCTCCTCCGTGTCCACCGGGTACGTGCGGGGCTCGAAGCCCTCCTCCCCCCGCTCGAACTGCGTCAGCCACGGCCGCACCAGGTGTCCCCGCGACAGCCTCAGCTGCGCCGTCCGGTAGATCGTGGCCGCCATGCGGCCGAGAGCGTGACCGTCCTGGTGCCGGTGCTTGCGGACCCCCACGTCCACCTGCGCCAGCCCGTCCAGGCCCACCGTGTGCAGCGCGTCCACGAGGAGCCCCAGCTCCACCCCGTAACCGACCGGGAAGGGCAGCCGCTCCAGGAGCGAGCGGCGGGCCGCGTACTCGCCGCCGAGCGGCTGCACGAAGCCCGCCAGCCGCGGCCAGTGGAGGTTGAGGACCGGGCGCGCCATCAGCTCCGTCACCCGGCCGCCCTGACCGGGGGCGTCGCCCAGCGGCCGGTCGTACATCGCCTTCACGAGGTGCACCTCGGGGTCGGTCAGGAGCGGGCCCACGATCCCCGTCACGAAGTCCGCGGAGAAGTCCCGCAGGTCCGCGTCCACGAAGCACACCACGTCCCCGCCGGTCACCATCAGCGACCGCCACAGGACCTCGCCCTTGCCGGGCACGGCCGGTATCCGGGGGAGGACGTCGTCCCGCGCGACCACCCGCGCCCCGGCCGCCGCCGCGACCTCCGCCGTGCGGTCCGTGGAGCCCGAGTCGAGCACCACCAGCTCGTCGACCAGCGGCACCGCCTCCGACATCAGCTCGCGGCGGATCACGCCCACGATGTCCCCGACGGTCGCCTCCTCGTTCAGCGCCGGCAGCACCACGCTGACCGTCGTCGAGCGCTTGGCGGCGAGGATCCGCTCCAGCGGCCGGTCCGCCACGGACCAGGACCGCCGGGACAGCCAGCGCTCCACCTCTTCCAGCACGTGATCTCCATCTCGCGGTTCGGACGGGCCGTCCAAGCGCCCGGGCCTTCGGTTACAGTCTTGAACAACGCAGCGACCCCCCGCACGTCGGGGTGGCGACCGCGCCGGAGCACGGGAACGAAAGTCCCGGCGTTTCCACAATCGAATACCGCTCATCCAGAGGGGCAGAGGGAAACGGCCCGTTGAAGCCCCGGCAACCCTCCAGTCGGTTCGTCTCGTGATCCACCGAGGCCCCCGGCTAGGGAAGGTGCCAAATCCGTCTCAAGGCGAAAAATTCGTCATTGAGAAAGATGAGGAGAAAGGGCCTCCCCTCCATGGCTGTACAGACCGTCGCACCCGCCACCGCCGTCGACCTCGGTTCCGCTTCCGGACTCTCCTGTCGCGAATGCGGCGAGGTCTTCGCCCTCGGTCCGATCTTCGCCTGCGAGCTGTGTTTCGGACCGCTCGAAGTCGCGTACGACCTGCCCGTCGGCGACCCCGAGGAGCTGCGGAAGCGGATCGAGGCCGGCCCCGCCAGCATCTGGCGCTACGCCCCCCTCCTGCCCGTCCCGGCCGACGTCGCCGAGAAGCCGAACCTGAACCCCGGCTGGACCCCGCTCGTCAAGGCCGACAACCTCGCCCGCGAGCTCGGCGTCGCCCCCGGCAAGCTCTTCGTCAAGGACGACTCCGGGAACCCGACCCACTCCTTCAAGGACCGGGTCGTCGCCCAGGCCATCGAGGCCGCCCGCGCCTTCGGCTTCACCACCCTCTCCTGCTCCTCCACGGGCAACCTGGCCGGCGCCGTCGGCGCCGCCGCCGCCCGCGCCGGCTTCCGCTCCTGCGTGTTCATCCCGCACGACCTGGAGGACGGCAAGGTCGTCATGGCCGGTGTCTACGGCGGTGACCTCGTCGCCATCGAGGGCAACTACGACGACGTCAACCGCTTCTGCTCGGAGCTCATCGGCGACCCGCTCGGCGAGGGCTGGGGCTTCGTGAACGTCAACCTGCGCCCGTACTACGGCGAGGGCTCCAAGACGCTCGCGTACGAGATCTGCGAGCAGCTCGGCTGGACGATCCCGGACCAGCTCGTCATCCCGATCGCCTCCGGCTCCCAGCTCACCAAGATCGACAAGGGCATCCAGGAGCTCATCAAGCTGGGCCTCGTCGAGGACAGGCCGTACAAGATCTTCGGCGCCCAGGCCGAGGGCTGCTCCCCGGTGTCGGTGGCCTTCAAGGAGGGGCACGACGTCGTGCGGCCCCAGAAGCCGAACACGATCGCCAAGTCGCTCGCCATCGGCAACCCGGCCGACGGCCCGTACGTCCTCGACATCGCCCGCCGCACCGGCGGCGCCGTGGAGGACGTGAACGACGAGCAGGTCGTGGACGCGATCAAGCTGCTCGCGCGCACCGAGGGGATCTTCGCCGAGACGGCGGGCGGCGTGACCGTCGGCGTCGCGCGCAAGCTGGTGGAGAACGGTCTGATCGACCCGGAGCTCACCACCGTCGTCATCAACACCGGCGACGGGCTCAAGACCCTGGACGCGGTGGCCGACACCTCCCGGGAGACCGCCACCATCCGCCCGAGCCTGGAAGCGTTCCGCGACGCCGGCCTGGCGCACTGAACTCCTCAGGTCCCCCGAAAGGTTGAGAAGCATGGCCGTGAACGTCCGCATCCCCACCATCCTCCGCACCTACACCGGCGGTCAGGCCGAGGTCCGGGCCGAGGGCGCGACCCTCGCCGAGGTCATCGAGGACCTGGAGAAGAACCACACGGGCATCGCCGCCCGCGTCCTGGACGACCAGGGCAAGCTGCGCCGCTTCGTCAACGTCTACGTGAACGACGACGACGTGCGCTTCGAGCAGGGTCTGGAGACGGCCACCCCGGCCGGCTCGGGCGTCTCGATCATCCCGGCGGTCGCCGGCGGCTGCTGAGCCGCGTCCGCCGAGCCGCGTCCGCCGAGTCGCGCACGCCGAGCGGTTCCCGTTGTCCCGTCTTTCTTGAATTGCCCCTTCCGCGTCCACAAGCGGAAGGGGCAATTCTGCATGGTTGAGCGCGGTAGAGTTGGGGAAGTCCCCTCCGCTGCTCATGCCGGGTGCATATGAGAACGCGCCCCGACCTGACAAGAAGCAGCCAAAGTGCACGCGCCTTCTGTACCTTCTGCGCGTTTTGCCGGGCCCGACTTGCCCCGTGATTCGGGGAAACCTCCCCAATTCCCCTTTCCGGGCCGCCCAGAATTCCCGTCCGGATGACCTGTTGCAGAGGGCAGTTGGGCAGATACATTCAGCCGCGGTCGACGCGCTCCGGCGCAGGGTCTGACCCGGGGTTCGTGAAGTGCGGCCCCGCGCAAGGGCCAGTAACAGGGGAGTTAGGCATGGCTCAGGGCACCGTCAAGTGGTTCAACGCGGAGAAGGGCTACGGCTTCATCGCGGTCGACGGTGGTGCGGATGTTTTCGTCCACTACAGCGCGATCCAGATGGATGGCTACCGCAGCCTCGAAGAAGGACAGCGAGTCGAGTTCGAGATCTCGCAGGGCCAGAAGGGTCCGCAGGCGGACATGGTCAAGCTCGCCGTCTGAGCGCGGCGCGATCGGCCGACGACGCAACGCCGTCGAGGGGCCCGCATCCCCCAGGGGACGCGGGCCCCTCGCGCGTTCCCGGACCTCCCCGGATCCCTGCCTCCCCTTCCCGAAACCCGAGAGTCGCTTGCACTCTCCTAGGGCGAGTGCTAATCATTGGCGTTAGCACTCGGAAGGTGAGAGTGCTACGAGGATCGGGCAGACGAGGCCGCCGGCCGGGTGGGGCAAGGAACCACGCGGAGCTGCGGAGGCCGTCCGTCGCGGGCGTCGGCGCGGTCCTGGAGCGTTATCCACCCCATGTCCGGGAGGACCACTTCACATGGCCAAGATCATCGCGTTCGACGAGGAGGCCCGGCGCGGTCTCGAGCGCGGCATGAACCAGCTCGCTGACGCCGTCAAGGTCACCCTCGGCCCCAAGGGCCGCAACGTCGTCCTCGAGAAGAAGTGGGGCGCCCCCACGATCACCAACGATGGTGTCTCCATCGCCAAGGAGATCGAGCTCGAGGACCCGTACGAGAAGATCGGCGCCGAGCTGGTCAAGGAAGTCGCCAAGAAGACGGACGACGTCGCCGGCGACGGCACGACCACCGCCACCGTCCTCGCCCAGGCGCTCGTCCGCGAGGGCCTCCGCAACGTCGCCGCCGGTGCCAACCCGATGGCCCTCAAGCGCGGCATCGAGAAGGCCGTCGAGGCCGTCTCCGGCGCCCTGCTCGAGCAGGCGAAGGATGTCGAGACCAAGGAGCAGATCGCCTCCACGGCCTCCATCTCCGCCGCCGACACCCAGATCGGCGAGCTCATCGCCGAGGCGATGGACAAGGTCGGCAAGGAAGGCGTCATCACCGTCGAGGAGTCCCAGACCTTCGGTCTGGAGCTGGAGCTCACCGAGGGCATGCGCTTCGACAAGGGCTACATCTCGGCGTACTTCGCCACCGACATGGAGCGCATGGAGGCGTCGCTCGACGACCCCTACCTCCTGATCGTCAACTCCAAGATCTCCTCGGTGAAGGACCTCCTCCCGCTCCTGGAGAAGGTCATGCAGTCGGGCAAGCCTCTGCTGATCATCGCCGAGGACGTCGAGGGCGAGGCCCTGTCGACCCTGGTCGTCAACAAGATCCGCGGCACCTTCAAGTCCGTCGCGGTCAAGGCCCCGGGCTTCGGCGACCGCCGCAAGGCCATGCTGAACGACATCGCCATCCTCACCGGCGGCACGGTCATCTCCGAGGAGGTCGGCCTCAAGCTGGAGAACGCGGGCCTCGACCTGCTCGGCCGCGCCCGCAAGGTCGTCATCACCAAGGACGAGACCACCATCGTCGACGGTGCCGGTGACAGCGACCAGGTCGCCGGTCGCGTGAACCAGATCCGCGCCGAGATCGAGAACTCCGACTCGGACTACGACCGCGAGAAGCTCCAGGAGCGCCTCGCGAAGCTGGCCGGCGGCGTGGCCGTCATCAAGGCCGGCGCCGCGACCGAGGTCGAGCTCAAGGAGCGCAAGCACCGCATCGAGGACGCCGTGCGCAACGCGAAGGCGGCCGTCGAGGAGGGCATCGTCGCCGGCGGTGGCGTGGCCCTGCTCCAGGCGTCGACCGTCTTCGAGAAGCTGGAGGCCGACCTCTCCGGCGACGAGGCCACCGGTGCCGCGATCGTGAAGCTGGCCCTGGAGGCCCCGCTGAAGCAGATCGCCGTCAACGCCGGCCTCGAGGGCGGCGTCGTGGCGGAGAAGGTCCGCAACCTGCCCGTCGGCCACGGCCTGAACGCCGCGACCAACGAGTACGTCGACCTCATCGCCGAGGGCATCATCGACCCGGCGAAGGTGACGCGCTCCGCGCTCCAGAACGCCGCGTCGATCGCCGCGCTGTTCCTCACCACCGAGGCCGTCATCGCCGACAAGCCGGAGAAGGCCGCCGCGCCGGCCGGCGGCGGCATGCCGGGCGGTGACATGGACTTCTGATCCTCGGGGATCTCCTGATCCCGGGATCGGCGGTTCATCGCTGAACGCGAACGAGGGCGGCACCCCTGCCGGGGGTGCCGCCCTCGGGCGTTGTACGAGCCCGTTGCCACGACGTCGCCGACCGTGCGGACGCGACGGTGTGCGGTATCCGTACGGACTCCCCTTCCGAAGTCCCTCCGTCCGGGTACGGGACGTCAAATCCCTGGTTCGGCGAGGGCGTCGAGGGTTCCTGTGCGGGCTTCGTACGGTTGCCGTACGCGCCGGCCGGTACGCCGTGACCCGTCGGACGCGGGACCCGGCAACGTCCCCGGACCCGAAGGCGCGGTTTTTCCGGTGGCGTTGCGCTTGCGCACGCCTGTACGATCCGGCTGCCGGCAGATGGGGGGCATCGGGCCGGCTCCCGGCTCCGGCACGCGCGCGTACCCGTACGCGGACTCCAGTACGCCCGCATCCGTACGCGCCCTGCCGTTCCCGCCTCCCCTGTCGCACCCGACATCACGCCGCACGGCACGACGCCGTCCCGGCCCACCCGCACGAGGGGACCCACTTGTCCGTCCGAAGAGCCGTCGCGCTCGCGCTGAGCGCGGCGCTGGGAATCACCGGTCTGGCGGCCGCGGCGCCCGCCGCGACGGCCGCGCCCGACTCCCCGTACGAAGTCACCGTCGCCGCGCCGCCCAGCAGCGTCCCGCCGGCCCGGCGCCTCCTCGACGCGGGGACCGGCCTGCAGAGCTACAACCCGGTCACGGAGAAGCTGGAGTGGCAGAGCCTCGCGGACGGGCGGACCGCCGCCCCCCGCGACCTCTGCGACTCGCTCATCGGCATCGTCTTCCAGGGCGACAGGTTCGGGTGCTTCAGCTCCCACCACGACACGGGCACGGCCACCGTCCACGACTGGACGACGGGCGAGACCCTCACCCGGGAACTCCCCGCCGGTCACCGGTGGATCGAGATCCTCGGCGGCGCGAACCGGCTGCTCACCTCCAGCACCGACGCCGAGGGCACCACGACGCTCCACCTCCTCGGACTCGGTCCCGGCGCCCCCGAGGACATCGCCGTGCGGATGCCGGAGTCCTCCGTGGGACGCCCCGGCATCCTCGGTTACGACGCCCGGGGCGCGGTCGTCGAGTACCAGCGGGCCGCGGGCGACAAGGGCCTCGCGGTCCTCGACTTCGCCACGGGCGCCCTGACCGCCCTGCCGGATCTGCCCGCGTGGCCCCTGGGGTACGTGTTCGCCGGTCTCAGCGCGGACCGGGTCGTCGTGTACGGCCTCTCCAGCGCGTCGAGCGTCTTCGTCCTCCCCCGCGGCGGCGGGCCCGTCACCACCGTGAAACTGCCGGACGGCGGTGACGCCCACCACGGCCGGGCCGCCCTCCTGGGCGACTGGATGGTCAGCCACTACGGCCCGCTGGACGGGACCCGCCCGGTCAGGGCGACCTCCCTCGTCACCGGCGAGACCCGCTCCCTGGGATTCTCCACCGTCGTCGGCTACCAGATGGCGGTCGGCGCGGACGGCGGCCTGTACCTCGAGGGCGGCACCGACCTCGGCCACTGGGGCGTGCGCCGCGTGGCCCCGGGCGCCGCGGGCGCGCCGGTCGCCACGCAGGTCCTGGCCCTCCCGTCCCGGACGGTCGACCGCGTCGGCCTGACCCTGGCGAACGGCCTGCTCACGGCCGGGCACGAGGACTTCGGGAAGCGGAGTGCCGTCCGGTACGACCTCTCCCCGACCGAGCCGCGCACGGTCACCGAGCGCTGGAGCTGCGATGCCGGCACCGGCACCGGCACCATCTCGAACTGCCCGCCCGCCGGCGCCGCGGACGTCGGCCCGAAGTGGTGGGCCGACACGGGTGACGGGCGGCTGGTCACCCTGTTCACCGAGGACATCCCGCCCTTCCGCGGCGACCCGCCGTGCATCGGCTGCGTCATCACGGCACGGGTGACCACGCCCGGCCCCGGCGGGGGCACCCGCAGCGTCAAGCTGGACACCGACCGGAGGATCAGCCCGGTGCGCGTCCTCGGCGCCGCCGGACGCTACCTGCACTTCCTGGCCACCGAGAACTACGAGACCCGCTCGGTCGTCGCGGACGTCGAGACCGGGAAGGTCCTCTCCGTCTCCGACCGGACGAACCAGGCCCTGTGGGGCAGCTGGCTCTGGACGTCGTCCACGGCGAACGACACCGTCTCGGCGGTCGACCTGCGCACGGGCGCCACCGTCGCGACGGTGGACCTCGGCACCGACTGCGGCGTCCTCGACTTCGACGTCGTCGGCAAGTGGATCTACGCCCGCTGCGGCGACGGCACGTCCGCCGTCGTGTACGACCGGGAGAAGAACGCCCCGGTCCGCTTCCAGGTGTCCCGGTACGCCCAGCCGCGCCTCGGTGACGGCTTCGTCGCCCACACCGTGCCCGGTGGCGGTGCCGACGACGCGCTGAGCGTGACCGACGTCCGTTCCGGCGCGCCGGTGGTCCGTGCCCTCGGGAGCGTCGCGTCCTCCCTGCCCAACTACGAACAGGGCTGGGCGGTCGACCGGTTCGGCGGGGGAGTCGCCTTCGTCGACTCCCGGCGGACGATCCACGTCGTCGGCCTCGGCGGCGCCACCAGCCGCCTCGCCGTGACCGACTCGGCCGTGCCGGCGTCGGTGAACCTGAAGTCGTCCGGGTGGCAGCCGCGCTGGAACCTGTCCAAGCCCGGCACCTGGACGCTCACGCTCACGCACAGGGCGTCGGGCAAGGCGGTCCGTACCCTCGCCGGCGAGGGCCGGGGCGTCGCCGCCCCCGTCTGGGACGGCAGGGACGCCGCCGGGAAGTACGCCGCCAACGGCGCGTACGCCTGGACCCTGACCGTGCGGCCCGCCGACGGGCAGGGCGCCGGCCTGGCGCTGTCCGGCGCGGTGTCGGTGACCGGCGGCGCCGCCGTGTGGCGCGACCTGGCCGGGTACGACGGCTTCGGCGATCTGCTGGCGGTGGACCCGGCGGGTGCGGTGTCGATGTACCGGGGGACGGGCACGGGCGCGCTCTCGGGCCGGATCGCCGGTACGGGCGCGAAGTTCCCGGCCGGCACGGTCCTGGTCCCGTCGGGCGACACGAACGGCGACCGCTGCGACGACGTGTACGCGCGCGTGGGCGACGAACTGCGGTCGTACCGGCCGGCCTGCGGGACGGTCGTCTCGGCCTCCTCGCCGTACGCGTCGGCGGGCGGGGGGTGGGGCCAGTACGACGTGCTGACCTCGCCCGGTGACGTGAACGGCGACGGGTACGCCGACCTGGTGGCGCGGCAGGCGTCCACGGGGGACGTGTACTTCTACGCGGGCACGGCCGACCAGCGGCTGAGGGCCCGGGTGCGGATCGGCACGAACTGGAAGACGTACAAGAGGATCGCGGGCGCCGGTGACCTGAACGGCGACGGGCGGGGCGACCTGCTCGGCCTCGACGCCTCGGGCGTGCTGTGGCGGTACTACGGCACGGCGACCGGCGGCGTGACGGCCCGGGTGAGGGTCGGCGGCGGCTGGGGCGGCTACTCGTCCCTGGTCGGCGTCGGCGACCTGAACGGCGACGGGCGCGGGGACCTGGTCGCGCGGGAGGCGGCCACCGGCAGGCTGTGGCGCTACACCAACCCCGGCACCGGCCTCTACGCCGCCCGGGTCATGATCGGCGCCGGCGGCTGGAACGGGTTCGGGGAACTCCACTGATCCACCACCCCCCGTGGGCCCGGCCGGGAACGGCCGGGCCCACGGGCGTTCCCGGCCGCGAGCCCTCCCGTACGGGGTCTACCCGGCGTGCAGCGCGGCGCGCAGGTGGCCCCGGGAGGCGGTGAGGCGTTCGGCGGCGGTGGGGGCGTCGACGTCCGCGAGGATCATGAGGATGGCGTTCTTCACCTCGCCGTCGGCGGCGGCGAGCGCGGACTCGATCTGCTCGTCGGGCGCGCCGGTGGCCAGGGCGACGATCCGCCGGGAGCGGGCCCGGAGCTTCTCGTTGGAGGCGCGGACGTCGACCATCAGGTTCCCGTACGTCTTGCCGAGCCGGATCATCGTGATCGTCGAGATCATGTTGAGGACGAGCTTCTGGGCGGTGCCGGCCTTGAGCCGGGTGGAGCCGGTGAGCAGCTCGGGGCCGGTGACGACCTCGATGCCGTGCTCGGCGGCGGCGGCGAGCGCGCTGTCGGCGTTGCAGGACAGGCCGACGGTGAGCGCGCCGAGGGCGCGGGCGTGCTCGACGGCGCCGACGGCGTACGGGGTGCGGCCGGAGGCGGAGACGCCGACGACGGTGTCGTCCGGGGTGAGGCCGAGCGCGGTGAGGTCCTCGACGGCCAGCTCCTCGGAGTCCTCGGCGCCCTCGACGGACTTGACCATGGCGGAGGGGCCGCCGGCGATGAGCCCGACGACCTCGGAGGGGTCGGTGTTGAAGGTGGGCGGGCACTCGCTGGCGTCGAGGACGCCGAGCCGGCCGGCGGTCCCCGCGCCCAGGTAGATCAGCCGGCCGCCGCGGGCCATCCGCTCGGCGGCGGCGTCGATGGCGGCGGCGATGGCGGGCAGCTGCCGGGCGACGGCGGCGGGGACGGCGCTGTCCTCGCCGTTCATGGTGCGGGCGATCTCCAGGGTCGGGAGCTGGTCGATCTCCGCGAGCTCGGGGCGGAAGGCCTCGGTGGTCAGGGTGGCGAGCTGGGCGCGGAGTTCGGAGTACGTGGAAGCGGAAGCGGACACGTGCGGCTCTTTCGGTACGGCGGCGTCGTCGGCGCCGGGGCTTTACGGGTGCGGGTCGCGGCTCAGCGGGTGCGGGGCGCGTGCCGGTGGGCCAGGGCCTCGTAGGAGGCGGCGAGGGCCGGGGCGGCCGTCTCGTACGTCCGCTGGGTGACGCAGGTGAACAGGCAGTCCACGACCAGGAGTTGGCTGGTGCGGGACGACATGGCCGCGGGGCGCAGTTCGCTCTCGCGGGCGGTGGAGGTGGTGAGGACGTGGTCGGCGTACTGGGTGACGGGGCCGTCCGGGCGGCCGGTGATCGCGACGGTGGTGGCGCCGTGGTCGAAGGCGACCCGGAGGGGTTCTATGACGTCGCCGGTCGAACCGGAATGGGTGATGGCGATGGCGACGTCGCCGGAACGGAGCTGCACGGCGTTGGTGACGGCGAGGTGCGGGTCGCTGTGGGCGTGGGCGACCAGGCCGATGCGGAGCAGTTTCTGCCCGAGGTCCTGGGCGACGAGCCCGGAGGCGCCGACGCCGTAGATGTCGACGCGGCGGGCGGTGGCGAGGGCGGCGACGGCGGCGCCGAGCTGGGCGGTGTCGAGTCCGGCGGCGGTGTCGGCGAGGGTCTGCTGCTCGTCGTGGGCCAGTTTGGCGACGACGTCGGCGATGGGGTCGTCCACGGCGATGTCGGCGGTGACGGCGGGCGCGCGGCCCGACTGCTGCTGGGCGGCGAGTCCGGCGAGGGCGAGGCGCAGGTCGCGGTAGCCGGGGTAGCCGAGGAGGCGCGCGGTGCGGACGACGGTCGCCTCGCTGGTGCCGGTGAGTTCGGCGAGGCCGGTGACCGTGAGGGCGGCGCAGCCGGCCGGGTCTCCGGCGACGGCCTCGGCGACGCGCTGCATGGAGCGGGTCATGGAGGGCGCCAGGGTCCGCACCTTGGCCGCGAGGGCGGCGGGGGCGGGGGGCGCGTCGCTGGTGAAACTTTCCTTCACGTCATTGGTCACGCCTGGAAGATACTTTCGGAAGGGTGGTGCGACAAGCCCCTTCCGGCGGCCGGAACCGGAAGGGACCTTCGCCCTTCCCGCCGCCTTCCGGACCGGGTGACAATGAGGGCATGGACGACATCGACGCGGTGGAGCAGGCGCTGCACACCGCCCGTGCGCTGGTACTGGCCGACCTCGCGGCCCGGCGGGTCGCCGCGGCCGAGATGGTGTCGATGGTGGAGGACGCGGTGACCCACCGGCGCTGGTGGGTCGAGCAGTGGCCGGAGGGGGTGTCGTACGTGGCGGGGCTCGTCGCCCAGGACGTGCAGGACGCCCTCCTCGAACGGCACGGGCGCTGGCCGATCTGCCCCGTCTGCGCCTCGGGCGACCCGCACGCCCTCGACGTGGAGCCGGAGCTGGGCCCGGACCCGCACTGGGTCTGCGGCAAGCAGGGCGTGGTGGTGGCGCCGGTGGGCGGTCTGACGTGAGCGGCGGGGCCGGAGCGACGGGAGGGGTCCGCGGATGACGCTGTACATCGACCCGCCGACCTGGCCGGGGCACGGTCGCATGTGGTCGCACCTGGTCAGCGACGTCTCCTTCGAGGAGCTGCACGCCTTCGCGGCCACGATCGGCGCCCCGCGCCGCGCCTTCGAGCGGGACCACTACGACATCCCGTCCCACTACTACGCGGCCGCGGTGACCGGCGGCGCGGTCGAGGTCGGCTCGAAGGAACTCCTCCGCCGCCTCACGAAGGCGGGCCTGCGGCGGCCGAAGGGGCGGGCGGCGGGCTGAGGGCCCGGTCGGGCGGGGACGTACGCGAAGGGGCCCGGCCGGGCGGGGGCGTACGCGAAGAGGCCCGGCCTCAGCCCGACAGGGACGACTCCCGGCCGTCCTTCGCGGGGGCGGCACCGTTCCCGGTCACGACGTGGCCGCCGCCCGGCGTCCGCCGGGACAGCTTCAGGGCCACCGCCGCCACCCCCAGCCCCGCCGCCGTCATCGCCGCGCCCGCCCAGGCCGTGGCGGGGTAGCCGAGGCCCGCGTCGATGACGGTGCCGCCGAGCCAGGGGCCGCCGGTGTTGCCGAGGTTGAAGGCGGCGGTGGTGGTGGCGCCGGCGAGGGTGGGGGCGGCGCCGGCGACGTTGAACATGCGGGCGTTGAGCGCCGGAGCGGTGTAGAAGGCGGAGGCGCCGAGGAGGAAGGCCAGCAGGACGGTGGCGACCGGGCTGGACGCGAAGAGCGCCAGGGCGACCAGGAAGACGGTCGAGGCGGCGATGCCGCTGAGCAGCACCCCGAAGAGGTGCGCGTCCGCGACCCGGCCGCCGATCGCCGTCCCCACCAGGGCGCCGACGCCGAAGAGCCCGAGGACGACCGAGACCCAGCCCTCGTCGAGGCCGGAGACGCCGGTGAGGAGCGGGGCGAGGTACGAGAAGGCGCAGAAGACGCCGCCGGCCGCGAGCGCGGTGACGACGACGGCGAGCAGGACCTGGCGGTCGCGGTAGATCGTCAGCTCCCGCTTGAGCCGGGGCCGGGTCTCGGGGACCGGGATGCGCGGGATGCGGGTGAGGACGCCGACGAGGGCGACGGCGGAGGCGAGGCCGACGGCCCAGAACGCGGAGCGCCAGCCGAGGCGCTCGCCGAGGAAGGCCCCGGCGGGGACGCCGAGGACGTTGGCCGTGGAGAGCCCGCCGATCATGACGGCCATGGCCCGGGCCCGCGCGCCCACCGGCACCATCGCGATGGCGACGGCCGCGCCGACCGCCCAGAACCCGGCGCAGGCGAGCGCGCTCACGACCCGGGAGGCGAAGAGCACTCCGTAGTTCGGCGCGAGGGCCCCCGCGACCTGTCCCAGGCCGAAGACGGTGATCAGGGCGACCAGGGTCGTCTTGCGGGGCAGCCGCAGGGTCGCCACGGCGAGGAGCGGGGCGCCCACGACCATGCCGATGGCGAACGCCGAGATGAGCAGCCCGGCGCGCGGTATGGAGACGTCCATGTCCTCCGCGATGGCCGGGAGCAGCCCGGAGAGCATGAACTCGCTCGTCCCGAGCGCGAAGACGGAGAGGCCGAGGATGTAGACGGCCGTCGGCATGCGGGTGGGGGCGGGCGTCGCGGACTCGGCTGAGGAAGGCGGCATGACATGCGTCAACCGCGGATTCATGCCTGTCATTCCGTCCTGCCGGACCGTCTTGGCATGTGGATACGCCCCTGGGGGCGCGTGTCCCGGGGACACGGAGGGGCCGCCCGTTCCCGGCCGGGAACGGGCGGCCCTTCACCGGGGGACGCCGCTCAGCAGAGGCAGGGCTCGCCGCCGCCGCCGAGCCCGATGACATCCCTGTCCCGCAGCGCGCCGGAGTACGCCTGGACCTCGTCCACGTCCCCGCGCAGGTACTCGCCGGGACCGCGGGCGGTGAGGCCGCGGCCGATCTGGAGCGGACCGGTGCCGCGCCAGGACGTCGGAAGGGCGGCGGTCGCACCCGCGTTGGTGTACCCGTCGAGGTACAGCTTGACCGTGTCGGTCGCGTCGTCGTAGACGACGGCCAGGTGGTGGCCCTGGCCCTGGCCGCCGTCCGCCGGGACGATCTGCGAGAGGACCAGCTCGGGCGCGCCGGCCTTGTCCCGCTTCGGCACGACGAGCTGCCAGGCGCGGGCCGACGGGCTGTAGCGCACCTTGAAGGCGTCGGCGTACGTGCCGGGCACGGACAGCACGGTCATCGGGCGGGCCGGTTCGGGGTCCGCGAGCCGCACGGTCACGCCGACGCTGAAGCTCTCCGAGGTGTCCACGACCGGCCCGTCGGCGACGGCGTGACCGGCCTTGCCGTCCAGGGTCAGGTGGCCGTCGCCGACCAGGGCGTACGGCACGTCCGGGCAGTCGGGGTCGAGGTCCGGGACGCAGGACCCGTCGGGGCTCCGGTGGATCGTCGCGCCGGTGCGGAGCCACAGCGGTCCGTCACCGGCCGCCCCCGGGCTGGCGCCGTCCGTCGCGGTCTCCAGGGCCCAGTGGCCGAGCCGCTTCGGCTGTCGGTGGGCGAGCCGGGTCACCTCGTCGGCGACGACGACGCGGTCGTGGACCCGGACGTCCCCGAGGTCGCCCTTCCAGTGCCGGTCGTAGCCGGTTCCCTGACGGGCCCGGCCGAGCTGGAACGCGCCGGTCGCCGCGGCGGGGACGGCTCGCACGGCAGTGCCCACCGGGCGGCCGTCGACGTACAGCCGGACGTCGCCGGTCTCGGCGTCGCGGAGGCCAAGGAGGTGCGCCCACTCGCCGGTCTCCGGAGCACCGCCCGACACCCGTGCGTCGCCGAGGGCGAAGGACCAGACGGGGCCGGAGGCCTCCGTGCGCAGATCGAGGACGTAGGCGGACCCGCCGGCCGCGTCCTGGCTCGCGACCGTCATGGCGCGGTCGGTCCGCGCGGGGCGGACCCAGGCGCTGACGGCGAAGGTCCCGCGGGTGTCGACGGCCGGGGCGGGCGCGGTGAGGAAGGCCTGGCGGCTGCCGTCGAGCGCGGCCGTGGAGGTGAGGGAGGTGCCGGTGGGCGCCGCGCCGCCGAAGGTCACGCCGGTGCCGGCCCGGGCGGCCGTGCCCTTCTCGGCGGCGGCGCTCGTGGACCCGGCGGCGTCGGCCAGCTTCCAGTGGGCGACCGGCACGCGGCCGGCGTTCACGAAGAAGTGGTGGTAGACGCTCGTGCTGCTCCGGCCCGCCCGGTCGATCGCCCGGACGGTCAGGTAGTCCGGGCCGTTCCTCTGCGGCAGGAAGCGGATGGTCGCGCCGCCGCCGGGCTCGGCGGGACGGGCGGTCCCGTAGGGGCCGCCGACGAAGCCGTACTCGTACGCGACGACGTCGGGCGACGGGGAGTCCACGGTGAAGGAGCCGTACACGCCGACGCCGTCCCGGTACTGGTCCGCCGGGTACTCCTCGGAGGTGACGACCGGGGCGTTCGGGCTCACGCGGTCGATCACGAACCGGCAGGCCGCGCCCGCCCCTTCGGAGCTCCACGCGGAGACCGCGGTGCCGTCGTTCGCGCGGACGTGCCACGAGACGACGGTGTCGGCCGGTACGTCCGGCGGGAGCTGCCAGCGCTGGGCGGTCCCGGAGGGCAGCGGGTACGAGGAGGCGTAGGTGCGGCGCTGCTCGGCTCCGGAGGCGTCCGTCCACCAGGCCTCGAACTCGCCGGAGACCATGTTGGCCTCGGAGGGCTGGTTGTCCTCCACCGGGTCGCGCAGCACGGCCGTGACGAAGGGCTCCGTCGCGACGTACGCGGGCGCGTCGCCGGTGGCGCAGGGCTCGGAGTTCGTCCGGAGGTCCTGGACGAGCGGCTGCTCCGGCGGCAGGTTGTCCGCCGCGTGCGCGGTGCCGGGCACGGCCGTCACGACCGACGCGACGACCGCGGCCACGGTCGCCGCCGCGCCCCACCCCGCGTACGACCCTCTTCCGGCGCGTCTCGCGCGACCGGGCTTCCGACTGGACAAGCGTCCCTCCCCTGAAAGCGGTCGCGGTCCGTGATCACGGACCGCGTGCCGGAGGCTAACAAGGGCCGCTGACGAGCGAGTAGTGGTTTTGTCGCGGGCGCCTCAGCCCGCCCGTCCCGTCAGCTCCTTCAGCTCCCGCTCCACGTTCTCCCGTGCCTTCTGCTCCCACACCGCCGCCCCGTACGGCGTGCGGAAGAGCCGGGGCAGGTCGAGGAGGTGGCGCAGGACGGCGGCGCGGCCCTCGCGGAAGGCGGTGTCGGGGACGAAGGCGTACTCCTCGCGGACCGCTGCCGCGTACTCCGCGTACGCGTCGGGGCCGCCCGCCAGGACCGCGAGGTCCGCGTCGCAGAGCGTCTCGCCGTTCAGGTCGCCCTCGGCCGGGTCGTGGGTGACGGTCAGGCGCACCAGGCGGGCGACCTCGGCCACCTCGTGCGGGGTCAGGCCCGCCTCGGTGAGGGCCCTCTCCGCCAGGACCGCCGACCGTTCCTCGTTCTCGGAGCGGTCGGGACGGTAGACGGCGTCGTGGAACCAGGCGGCGAGCCGTACGAGCTCCAGTTCACCGCCCTCGCCGCCCTGGTCGGCCAGTTCGTCGATGCGGTCGAGGACCGCCCGCAGGTGGTCGACCGTGTGGTACCGGCGCTGCGGCTCGGCCCAGCGGGCCAGCAGGTTCCGTCCGTACGGTGCGGGGTCGGGGCCCTCGCGGCCGGCGCGGGCGGCGAGCAGGGTGGCGTTCCAGCGCCGGAGGAGCGCGGGGTCCTGGTCTGCGGTCATGGGGGCATTGTGCCCGCCGGGGCCGCCCGGCGGCCGTCACGCACCGGGCGGCTCACCCCATGTCCCGGTCCCGGATCCGGCCCGGGGCGCGCACTCCCGGCAGAGCGTCTCGTCCGCGACGGGCCGGAACAGCATCGGCTGTACGTGCTCCCCGGCGCACTCCCGCGCCCCGGCCAGCCGCGCGGACAGCCGGGGCCCCTCGGACACCGGGGGCGGCACTTCGCGGGGCGGCACCTCCCGCAGCAGGTACCGCACCAGCCCGCCGGGCCGGTGCACGGGCGTCCCCGCGCCGGGCAGGCCGCGCAGCACGTGTTCGTGGATGTCGGCGGAGGTGTGCCCGGCCTCCAGCCAGCGCGCGGCGAGCCGGGCGAGCTCGTCGCGCATGCCGGGCGGGATACGGCGCAGGGCGGGGGAGAGGAGCGGGAGGGCGCCGACGAGGGCGCGGGCTTCTTCGAGGGGTCGGGGCTCGCCGGGGGCGGGCGGGACCGCCGCCTCTTCCGGTGCCGCCACCGCCTTCGGCTCCTCCGGAAGGTGGGAGGTGTCCTCCGGGAGGTCTTCTTCTGGATGACCGCCGGTGGGCGAGTTCGCCGGTGAACCAGTGGCCGGGTTTCCGGTCGCCGGTGCGGCCTGCGGGTTCGCGGGCACGCGGTGGAGGAGGCGCGGGTCACGGGCGAAGAGCTTGACGGCCTGCTCGCGGCTCAGCGGAACGTTGGAGACGAGCTGTTGCGTCGCCCACCTCCCGCCGGCCACCTGCACCCGCCGCTCGTGCACGAATCCCTCCGCGATGAGCTGCCGCTTGGCCTTGATGAACGCGTCTCCTCCGATCCCGGCCCGTTCGGCGGTGCGGGACAGGTTCTCGCGAGCGTCCCCGGGGAGGGAGAGCTGCCAGGTCAGCAGCCGTACGGCGTGGGAGCTGAGCCGGGGGTGCCGGATGAGCTCGTGCGAGAACTGGGTGAAGCGGCGGGAGGGCGCGCTAAAGTTCCGGTAGATCACAGTGGTGGGTCTTTCCACTAGTGGTTCAGGCCCTCGCTGATGGGTCTCAGGTCATCGGCGGGGGCCGTTTTCCGCGAACGTAGCGCAGTGGCATATGCCCGCACAGGCGCGTGGAGTGAAGACCGCCCATTCGAGTGACGCGCGGTCACATCATCATTCAGGTGCGGGAGTCGGTTCCCGGGACGAGGTGCTGATGACCCGTACGGCTCCGCGCGGTGTCAGGCTCGCGCGCTCCTCCGGGCTCGCCGTCCAGCACTGGTCGGCCGGGGCCTCCCACAGGTAGCCGCTGGGGCGGACCAGCGTCAGCAGGTTCCCGTGCACGTCCCGTACGCGTCCGGTGAGCGCCCTCTGCGCGTCGGTCACGACGTCGCCGATCCGGTAGTGCCTCACCGGCCGGCCGCCCGCGCGGTCCGCAGCAGCACGGCGAGCCGCTTGGCGCCGCCGACGCCGACGGTCCCGAGCCCGTACCGGTGGACGTCACCGGCGGGCCCGCGCGTGACGTCCCGGTAGAGCCCGTTCGTGGGGAGCCCGGCGGTCTCCATGGCGTCCTTGAGGTCACGGTAGACACGGGCGGCCTCCGCCTCGGAGACGGGGCGGGAGGGGGGTGGGGGCGTGGGTGCGCTCATGGAGGTCTCTCTTTCTGGTGGATCTCCTCCGGTACGCCTTCACGATGACGGATGCGGCCCTACGCTCACCAGGAGTTGGGTTTCCGGCGGGGAACGGGGAACGTGGCATATGCCGGCCGAGAACGAGATCGATCCGAGCGAGAGCCTGGAGAGCTTCATCGCCGAGCTGATTCGCGACGCGCGCAAGCAGCTCGGCTGGCGACAGCAGGACCTCGCGGCGAAGGTCTTCAGCAGTACCACCCGGATCTCCGCGATCGAGAACGGCGACCCGCCGGACCTGAAGCTCGGTCGTCAGTTGGACCAGGTCCTCGAACTGGGCGGGAAGCTGACGAACCTGTTGGCCATCCGGGATCGAGTCGCCTTCCGCGACTACGCGCAGGGCTTCCTGCGGGACCAGGCGCGGGCGCGGACCATCCACGAGTTCTCGCTCGTGGTCCCGGGTCTGCTCCAGACGCCCGGTTACGCCAGGTCGATCATGCAGCTCGCGGACCCCGGCGGCCGGACGGACATCGAGGCCGCCGTGAGGCGGCGCGTCGAGCGGCAGGCGGTGTTCGACGGCCCCCAGCCGCCCTGGCTGTGGGTGGTCCTGAACGAGAACGCGCTACGAGAGGACATGGGGACGAAGGCCATCATGAGGGAGCAGATCGAGAGGCTGCTCGAAGCCGTCGAACTCCCTTACATCAACGTGCAGATCCTGCCCGCGCACCGTGCCTCCATCCCTGGTTCCGTGAGCCTCCTGACCTCACCGTCGGGCGAACGCACGGCCTACACTGAGGGCTTCGGGACGGGCCGCTACATGGTCGAACCGGCTGATGTCGACCGGTACCAGAGAATCTATGATCGGCTCCACGCCGACGCCCTCGGGACCGTTGAGTCGCAAGTGATCATCCGCGAAGCACTGGGGAAGCACGATGACTGAGCCTGACTGGCACAAGAGCACGTACAGCGGTGACAACGACAACTGCGTCGAGGTCGCCGACAACCTCCCCCTCGTCCACGTCCGCGACACCAAGAACCACGCTCGGGGCGAGCTGACCGCCACCCCGGCCGCCTGGTCCGCGTTCACCGCGTTCGCGCGGACGTACGCGGGCTGACCCTCTTCGCCTACTCCCGGCTCGTGTAGTGGCGTCTCGCCCACAGGGGGAGCGCGAACCACAGGGTGAACAGCCAGACGCCGACGGCACCCGCCAGCCAGGCGGCGAGCGTGTCGTCGAGGGCCACCCGCAGCAGCATGAGCAGGGTCAGGACGGTGGTCACCGCGAGCAGCAGCAGACCGGTCCTGGCCATCCGGGCGGCGAGCACCACCGTCTGCGGCTTGATGCGGCGGCCCGCGACCATCCGGTGCAGGGACACCGGGCCGATGAGGGACCCCGCGCTGGCCGCGCCCAGCACGACCGCGGTGACGTAGAGGGCGCGGTCGGTGTCGCCGAGGTCGGCGAAGGCGGGCTGGAAGACGGCGATGAACAGGACGCCGAAGAGGATCTGCACGCCGGTCTGGGCCACCCGCAGCTCCTGCAGCAGGTCGGCCCACATCCGGTCCGCGCGCTCCTCGGCCGACTCGTCGCGCCCCCGGCGCGGGGCGGGAGGACCGGGCGCGGCGACCCCGCTGTCTTCCGGTTCCGGTGCCATGGCGCGCTCCTCGCCGTGGTTCCCCACGGTGTCCTCCGGCCCCCTACGGGAAAGTCTCCCACCGCTCCGGGCCCCTTCGCCCGTTCGGGCCCGCCGTCGTGCGGGGACCGGGGACGGCTGGTGTGCTGGCCGGGACCCCTTCCCGTGCGCGTACAGGAGCGACACCATGGCCGTCATCGTCACCGTCGAGATCCCCGGGGGAACCCGGGAGCAGTACGAGGAGACCATCCGGCAGCTCGGGGCCACCGACTGGTTCCCGGCGAGCGGGCTCATCGCGCACGCGGCCGGGCCCGACGGGGACGGCGGGTGGAAGGTCGTCGACTTCTGGGACTCCGAGGAGGAGTTCCTCGCCTTCGTGGAGCGGGCACGGCCGATCATGGAGCGGGCCGGCATCGCGACGATGCTGCCGACCGTGCAGCAGGCCGTGAACGTCATCCTGCGCTGACCCCACCGGGCGCGCGGCCCGTCGAAAACCCTTTGCGGCGGGCGGGGCACGGGCGCCAGGCTCCTCGTCCATGACCAGTCATCCCTCTCCCCTTCCTCCCGTCGCGGACCTGTTCTCCGCCGACGGGCGCATCAGAGTGATCCCGCGCCGGGTCGCCCGCCGCGAGGCGCTGCTCGCGCACCTCGCCGCGACCCTCTTCGAGGACGGCCGGGCCTACCGCGAGCCCGAGGTCAACGAGGCCCTGAAGGGCGTGCACGACGACTTCCCGGCCCTCCGCCGCCACCTCGTGACCGGCGGCTTCCTCTCCCGTACGAGGGACGGCGCCGCGTACCGCCGACAGCAGCGGACCGGGACCCCGGGGGGCGCGACCACCGCCGTCGCGTGACGGGGGCGGTGGTGGCCGGCCTCCTGGCCGGCTACGGCATCGCGATCCCGGTCGGCGCCGTCGGCGCCCACCTGGTGGCGGTCGCGGCCCGTTCCCCGTGGCGTACGGGGGCGGGCGCGGCCCTCGGCATCGCCACCGCGGACGGGCTGTACGCCCTGCTCGCCGTCCTCGGAGGGGCGGCCCTCGTCCCCCTCCTCGCCCCCGTGGCGACCCCCCTGCGCCTGGGCTCGGCCCTGGTCCTCGTCGCCCTCGCGGCGCACTCCGCGCGGCGGGCCGTACGGACGTACCGCGCCGACACGAGCCCGGAACTCCCGCCCGGCCCCGCTCCCCGGCGCGCGTTCCTCACCTTCCTGGGGATCACGGTCCTCAACCCGCTGACCGTGCTCTACTTCACCGCCCTGGTCCTCGGCGGCCGTCCGGCGACGGGCCCGGCCGCGGCGACCGTCTTCGTCCTCGCGGCCTTCGCCGCCTCCGCGAGCTGGCAGCTCCTCCTGGCCGGCACGGGCACCCTCCTGGGCCGTGCCGTCACCGGCCCCCGCGGCCGCCTGGCGACGGCCCTCGCGTCGAGCGCGCTGATCACGGCGCTGGCGGCGGGGGTGGTGGTCTGAGGGGAGGGCCCAAAGCGGCCCGGCCGGTCAGCGCCCCCGTCGCGCCCCCGCGGTCAGGACGACCGCTCCCGCCGTCAGGCCCACCGCCGCCCCCAGCGCCAGTACGCCGCCGCGCGAGCGCCAGGAGAGGACCGCTCCCTTCGACCGGGCCGAGAAGACCGAGCCGACGCTCAGCCAGGAGCCGACCGAGCCGACCGAGAGGGCCGAACCGACCGAGCCGACGCTCGCCCAGGACCCGATCGAGGCGACCGAGTGGGCGGAGCCGACCGAGCCGATGGAGAGGAACGAGCCCACCGAGCCGATGGAGAGCATCGAGCCGACGGACCCGATCGAGAGGAACGAGCCCCGGGACCAGAGCGAGAAGGACGAGTCCCCCGAGCGGGAGGAGGGGTGAGAGGTCATGGGGCGATCCTAGGGACGCACCGGGGGCGGGGCATCCCCCCAACGCGCCCGTTCTGTACGCCCCTCCCGCGCCGTCACCGCGTGACGCCCCCGGGCCGGTCCGGTTCCGGCTCTCCGCCGGTTCCGCCGGTTCCGCCGGTTCCGGCGTACGCCCCGGGAGCGCGGTCGCGCGGGAGGCGGGCCAGGGTGACCGTCCGGAGGAGCCACTCCGCCGGGCCGTGCCGGTGGGTGGCCGTCAGCCTCCGGCTGAGGGCGAGTTGGGCGGCGTACAGGACGAGCGCGCCGAGCGTGACGGCGGCCGTGCCGAGGCGGTCGTAGAGGGCGAGGCCGTAGCCGGTGAAGACGAGCGCCAGGACCAGGGACTGGGTCAGGTAGTTCGTCAGGGCCATCCGGCCGGCCGGGGCGAGGAGGGCGCCCGCCCGCGCGCCGCGCGCGGTCCGCAGCAGGAGGAGCGCGCCGCAGACGTACGCGGCGGTGAGGGCGGGCGCCGTGACCACGCCCACCGCCTGGCCGAGCACGGCCCACCGGGGGCCGAGCGGGCCGACCACGGTCATGGCCAGGAAGACGCCGCCGGGCAGGCCCACGGCGGTGCCGAGCAGGCAGACGCGGCGCAGCCGCGCCCGGTGGGCCCCCGTGGCGGAGGCACCGGAGAGCAGTCGCCGCTTGCCGCAGTGGAGCCCGGCCAGGAAGGCCGTCACGACGAAGCCGCCCATCGTGAACAGGGAGGAGAACCCCTCGGGCAGCAGCCCGGCGTTGGTCGCCACGACGGACGCGGCGTCGCCGCGGTAACCGGCGACGAGTTCGGGGACGGAGGCGGTCAGCTCGGCGTTCATGCCGGCCACCTCGGCGTCGGACAGGAGCAGGGTGAGCAGCCCCAGGAGCAGCATGAAGACGCTCGCGCAGCCGTACACGACCCGGGCCGCGGTCCGTGCCGCCCCCGGCGAGCAGCCGCGCGCGGCGACCAGGACCAGGCCGAGCAGGGCGTACACCATGAGGATGTCCCCGGAGTACAGCAGTACGGCGTGCGCGAGCCCGAGCGCGAACAGGCCGAGGGAGCGGCGCAGCAGCCGGGGCACGGCCCGGGCGCCGTCGCGGTCGGCCGCCTCCAGCTGGAGGGTGAAGCTGTAGCCGAAGAGGAACGAGAACAGCAGGTAGAACTTGCCGACCACGAAGACGTGGACGACCGCCTCCACGGCCCTGTCGAGGGCGGAGGCGCCGGGGGCGAGGAGCCCGTAGAGGCTGTACGGGCCCGCCGCCATCGGCGCGTTGACCAGGAGGATGCCCAGGAGCGCGAAGCCCCGGAGGACGTCGACCTCCGTGACGCGCGGTCGGGCTCCTCGTATGTGTGCGGCCGTCACCGGCACCGTTCCCCCCGTCGGGCGCGTGCGGCCGGGTGCCTTCCCGGGCCGTGGACGCCGGTGTTCGCTGTGCGGTGTCCAGTGTCGTACGGGCGCGGCGGGCGGGACAGGGCCCCTACGGGTCGTCCCGGGGCGCCTTCGTCCCCCGGAACGTGCGCCGGTACGTGTCCGGTGGCACCCCCAGGGCGTGGTGGAAGTGGCGGCGCAGGGTCGTCGCCGTGCCCATGCCCGTGCGGGCGGCGACGAGTTCGACGCTGTCGTCCGTGGTCTCCAGGAGTTCCCGGGCCCGGTGGATGCGCTGGGTGTGCAGCCAGCGCAGCGGGGTGGTGCCGGTGGTGGCGGTGAAGCGGCGGGTCAGGTTCCGGGTGCTCATGTTGATCCGGCGGGCGAGGTCGGGGACCGTCAGGGGGGTGTCGAGCCGGGCGCCCGCCCAGGCGAGGAGGTCCGCGAAGGCGTCGGCGGCGTCGGCGGACGTCGGCGCGGCGACGTACTGCGCCTGGCCGCCGGCCCGGCGGGCCGGGACCAGGAGCCGGCGGGCCAGTTCGGCGGCGACGGCGGCGCCGTGGTCGGCGGCGACCAGGTGCAGGCACAGGTCCATCCCGGCGGCCTTGCCCGCCGAGGTCAGGACGGTGCCGTCCTCGACGTAGAGGATGTCCGGGTCGACCTCGACCAGGGGGTACCGGGCCGCCAGGTCGTCGGTGTGCGCCCAGTGGGTGGTGGCGCGGCGGCCGTCCAGTACGCCCGCGGCCGCCAGGACGAACGCCCCCGTGCACAGCGACACGATCCGCGCGCCCCGCGCGTGCGCCGCGCGCACGGCCTCCAGGAGGTCGGCGGGCGGGGCGGCGTCGACGTCGGTGCAGGACGGGACGACGACGGTGTCCGCGCCGGCGAGGTCGTCGAGGCCGTGCGGGGCGTCGATCCGGAGCCAGCCGCCGACCCGGGCGGCGGCGGTGTCCCGCGCGGCGCAGACCTTGAAGTCGTACCAGCCGTCCGTGATCCCGCGGTCGACGCCGAACACCTCGCAGGCCGCCGCGGTCTCGAACAGCATCGTCCCGTCGTGGACCGCCAGCGCCACAGAAGTCATGCGGGGGAGTGTACGGAGCCGTCCGGGCCTTCCCCCTCCGGCTTTTCGGACCACGCGCCCCGCCCGCGCGCATCGTCCCAGTACCGCCCCCGTCCCCGTGCGTGTACCACGCAACAAGACCTCGGATTGGTCTAGTCCAAGACTCCTTCAAGTTTGGTCCAGTCCATTGACGCGTCCGGCGCGGCGGGGCTAACTCCGTATGCCAACAGCCGCGTCCAACAAAGCCGTTGGCGCCCACGCCCCCCACATCCACGGGACTGTCATGAGACGCGTACGTTCGCTCCGCTCGGCCCTCACCGCCGCGGTGACCGCCGTCGCCGCCCTCGGCCTCGCCGCCGTCGGCACCGCGCCCGCCCAGGCGGCCACCCCCCTCCCCGCGCACGTCTTCGCCCCCTACTTCGAGGCCTGGACCGGCGAGAGCCCCGCCGCCCTCAGCGCCCAGTCGGGCGCCAAGCACCTGACGATGGCCTTCCTCCAGACCGCCGCCAAGGGGTCCTGCACCGCGTACTGGAACGGCGACGGCTCCCTGCCCGTCGCCGCCTCCTCCTTCGGCGCCGACATCAAGACCATCCAGTCCCGCGGCGGCGACGTCATCCCGTCCTTCGGCGGGTACACGGCCGACACCACCGGCACCGAGATCGCCGACAGCTGCACGGACGTCAACCAGATCGCCGCCGTGTACCAGAAGGTGATCACCACCTACGACGTCACCCGGCTCGACATGGACATCGAGGTCGACTCCCTCGACAACGCCGCCGGCATCGACCGCCGCAACAAGGCCATCAAGGTCCTCCAGGACTGGGCCGCCGCCAACGGGCGCCGGATCGAGATCTCGTACACCCTGCCGACGACCACCCGGGGCCTCGCCGCCGGTGGGCTCGCCGTCCTCAAGAACGCCGTCGCCAACGGCGCCCGCGTCGACGTCGTCAACCTGATGACCTTCGACTACTACGACAACGCCGCCCACGACATGGCCGCCGACACCAAGACGGCCGCCCAGGGCCTGTACGACCAGCTCGCCAAGCTCTACCCGGCCAAGACCCCCGCGCAGCTCTGGGCCACGGTCGGCATCACCGAGATGATCGGCGTCGACGACTTCGGCCCCGCCGAGACCTTCACCCTCGCCAACGCCCGCACCGTCTACGACTGGGCCGTCTCCAAGGGCATCAACACCCTGTCCTTCTGGGCCCTCCAGCGCGACAACGGCGGCTGCCCCGGCGGCGCCGCCGCCGACAACTGCTCGGGCATCCAGCAGAACACCTGGGACTTCTCCCGGATCTTCGCCCCCTTCACCAGCGGGACGACCGCCCCGGCCGACGACTTCTCGGTGGCCGTGACCCCGGCCTCCGCCACCGTCGCCGCCGGCTCCTCCACCACCGCCACCGTGAAGACCGCCGTCACCGCCGGTGCGGCCCGGACGGTGGACCTCACGGTCGGCGGTCTGCCCGCCGGCGTCACCGCCTCCCTCAGCCCCGCCTCCGTCACCGCCGGCGGCTCCTCGACCCTCACCCTGAACACCACGACGGCCGCGGTCTCCGGCACGTACCAGATCGTGGTCAACGGGACGAGCCCGTCCGCCGGGCACGCCGCCGTCCTCTCCCTGACCGTCACCGGCGGCGCCACCCAGTGCACGGCCGCCCCGTGGGCCAGGGCCTCCGTCTACACCGCCGGCCAGCAGGTCTCCCACAAGGGCCACACCTGGAAGGCCAAGTGGTGGACGACGGGCGAGGAGCCCGGCACCACCGGCGAGTGGGGGGTGTGGCAGGACCTCGGCGCCTGCTGAGCCGTCACCGCCCCACGTACACGGGCCGGGGCCCGTCCGCAGTCGGACGGGCCCCGGCCCCGTACTCCGGCCCGCTCAGCCGTCGGTCGCCTTGAAGCCCCGCAGCCGCAGGCTGTTGCCGACCACGAAGACCGAGGAGAAGGCCATGGCCGCGCCCGCGATCATCGGGTTGAGCAGCCCGGCCGCGGCGAGCGGCAGCGCCGCCACGTTGTAGGCGAAGGCCCAGAAGAGGTTCGAGCGGATCGTGCCCAGCGTCCTGCGGGCCAGCCGGATGGCGTCGGCCGCCGCCCGCAGGTCCCCCCGTACGAGGGTCAGGTCGCCGGCCTCGATGGCGGCGTCCGTGCCCGTGCCCATGGCCAGGCCCAGGTCGGCCTGCGCGAGCGCGGCGGCGTCGTTCACGCCGTCGCCGACCATGGCGACCGAACGCCCCTCGCCCTGGAGGCGCTTGACGACGTCGACCTTGTCCTGCGGCATGACCTCCGCGATCACCTCGTCGATGCCGACCTCGGCGGCGACCGCCTCCGCGACCGCCTTGTTGTCGCCGGTGAGCAGGATCGGCGTCAGACCCAAGGCGCGCAGCCGGGTGATGGCCTCGGCGCTGGTGTCCTTGACCGCGTCCGCGACCTCGAGGACCGCGCGCGCCTCGCCATCCCAGGCGACCGCGATCGCGGTACGGCCCGCGGCCTCTGCGTCCGCCTTGGCGCGCGCCAGACCGTCCGGCAGCTCCATGGACCACTCGTCGAGCAGCTTGGTCCGGCCCACCAGAACCGCATGACCGTCGACCACGCCCTGCACGCCGAGGCCGGGCACATTGGCGAAGTCCTCCGTCGCCGGCAGGGCGCCGACCCGTTCGGTGGCGCCTGCCGCCACTGCCTGGGCGATCGGGTGCTCAGAAGCGTGCTCCAAGGCTCCGGCCAAGCGCAGGACGTCCTTCTCCTCCACACCTTCGGCGGTGTGGACGGCGAGGAGGGTCATCCGGCCGGTGGTGACGGTGCCGGTCTTGTCGAGGACGATCGTGTCGACCTTGCGGGTGGTCTCCAGGACCTCGGGGCCCTTGATGAGGATGCCGAGCTGCGCGCCCCGGCCGGTGCCGACCATGAGGGCGGTCGGGGTGGCCAGGCCCAGGGCGCACGGGCAGGCGATGATCAGGACGGCGACGGCGGCGGTGAACGCGGCGGTGAGGCCCTGTCCGCTGCCGAGCCAGAAGCCGAGGGTGCCGAGGGCGAGCGCGATGACGACCGGGACGAAGACGGCCGAGATGCGGTCGGCGAGGCGCTGGGCGGCGGCCTTGCCGTTCTGCGCGTCCTCCACGAGCTTCGCCATCCGGGCGAGCTGGGTGTCGGAGCCGACGCGGGTGGCCTCGACGACGAGCCGGCCGCCGGCGTTCAGGGTGGCGCCGGTGACGGTGTCCCCGGTCCCGACCTCGACCGGGACGGACTCGCCGGTGAGCATGGAGGCGTCCACGGCGGACGAGCCCTCGACCACGGTGCCGTCGGTGGCGATCTTCTCGCCGGGACGGACCAGGAAGCGGTCCCCGACGCGGAGTTCGGCGGTCGGTACGGTGACCTCCCGCCCGTCCTTCAGGACGGTGACCTCCTTGGCCCCGAGCTGCATCAGGGCCTTCAGGGCCGCGCCCGCCTTCCGCTTGGAGCGGGCCTCGAAGTACCGGCCGGCCAGGAGGAAGGCGGTGACGCCGGCGGCGGCCTCCAGGTAGATGTTCCCGGCGCCGTCGGTGCGGGCGATCGTGAACTCGAAGGGGTGCGTCATGCCGGGCGTGCCGGCGGTGCCGAAGAACAGCGCCCACAGCGACCACAGGAACGCGGCGCCCGTGCCGACCGAGATCAGGGTGTCCATGGTGGCCGCGCCGTGCTTCGCGTTGGTCCAGGCGGCCTTGTGGAAGGGCCAGGCGGCGTACGTCACCACGGGCGCGGCCAGGGTCAGGCTCAGCCACTGCCAGTACTCGATCTGCAGGGCCGGGACCATCGCCATCGCGATGACGGGGACGGCGAGCACGACGGCGGTGACGAGCCGCTGCCTCAGGGGCCGCAGCTCCGCGTCGGCCCTCTCCTCGTCGGAGGGGCCCGCCCCGGCGGTCTCGTCCCTCGGGGGTGCGGGCTCGGCGGCGGTGTAGCCGGTGGCCTCGACGGTGGCGATGAGGTCGGTGACGTCGACGCCCGCGCCCGCGTCGAAGGTGACCTTCGCCTTCTCGGTGGCGTAGTTGACGGTGGCCTCGACCCCGTCCATGCGGTTGAGCTTCTTCTCGATGCGGGCCGCGCACGAGGCGCAGGTCATGCCGCCGATGGCGAGCTCGACCTGAGCCGTGCCGGATGTCGTCGTTGCCATGGACTCTGCTCCTCGTGGTGTACGGGTCCGGGGCCGGGGCCCGGGTGGGGCGCGGTGCGGCGGGCCCCGGCGGCCGGGGGAAGAACGGCGGATCAGGCGCGGCCGGTCGGCTCGTAGCCCGCGTCCTCGACGGCCGCGGCGATCGCGGCGTCGTCGGGCGCACCGCCGGTGGTCACGGTCACCAGGCCGCCGTCCACGTCCACGTCCACGGAGACGACGCCGGGGAGCGCGCCGACGGCGGCGGTGATCGCGGCCTTGCAGTGGCCGCAGGACATGCCGGAGACGGTGTAGGCGGTCGTGACGGTGTCGGCGACGGCGGCGGGGGTCGCGCCGTCCGCGCCGGACGAGCAGCTGTGGTCGGGGGTGCAGCAGGAGCCCATGGCTTCCTCCTCGGTCGGTCTTCCGGGAATCGATACCCTAGGGGGGTATCACCTCGCGATTCCATGTATACCCCCCGACCGTATTGATGGCAAGCCGAACCCGGCTTGACTTGGTACCCCCCAGGGGTATGGTGAAGTGCATCGAAGGGTTCGGCACGTGACCACCCACCCCCTCCGCACCACCCACCCGCACCCTTCACCCCCTCCACCCCATCCACGCGTGACCCGCGCACGACGCGCACACGACTCACGGGAGAGCAGCCATGAACACCGGTGCGAAGATCACCGCCTTTGCCGCCGCGCTCGCCGCGGCCTTCGGGGGCGCGTACGGGATCGGCGCGGCCGTCGGCCCCTCCGGCGCCCCGGCGAAGCCCCCGGCGACCGGCGGGCACACGGGCCACGAGGAGGAGGCGGCCCCCGCCGCGGACGCGCCCGGCGGCCTCCAGGTCTCCGACGGTGGCCACACCTTCGCCCTGGAGACCCCGACCCTCCCCGCCGGCGGCGGAGCCCTGAGGTTCTCGATCAAGGACGCGGCGGGGAGGAAGGTCACCGCCTTCACCCCCGAGCAGGGCAAGGAGCTGCACCTCGTCGTCGCCTCGCGCGACCTCACCGTCTACCGCCACCTGCACCCGGTGAAGGCCGCCGACGGCACCTGGACGGCCCGGGCCGACCTGCCGGCCGCCGGCCCCTACAAGGCCTTCGCCGACTTCAAGCCCGCCGCGCCCGGGTCCCGCGCCCTCACGCTCGGCGCCGACGTCTCCGTACCGGGGGAGTACGCGCCGAAGCCGCTGCCCGCCCCCGCGCCGACCGCGCGGGTGGACGGCTACGAGGTCCGCCTCGGCGGCACCCTGGACCCCGGCAAGCCCGGTGAGCTGCGGTTCACCGTCTCCAGGGGCGGGAAGCCGGTCACCGACCTGGAGCCGTACCTCGGGGCGTACGGCCATCTCGTCGCCCTGCGCGCCGGTGACCTCGCGTACCTCCACGTCCACCCGAACGAGGGTGGTCCCGGCCCGGACGTCTCCTTCGCGGCGACGGCGCCCAGCGCGGGCGCGTACCGTCTCTTCCTGGACTTCCGGCACGAGGGCGAGGTGCGGACGGCGGCCTTCACGGTACGGGCGGGCGGTTCCGGGGCATCCGTTCCGGAGGACGGTGGGGCCGAGCACGGTGCGGGCGGGCACGAGCACGGCTAGGCTGACCATTGGACTAGACCTATAGCCGTCATTCATGGAGGAATGGGCTTCGATGAGCAACCGTGCAGTCCTTGAGGTGATCGCCCTCGACGAGGAAGACGCGGTCGCCGCCCAGACCGGCGGCGCCGACCGGCTCGAACTCGTCACCGACATGGCGGCGGACGGGCTCACCCCGTCCGGGGCCGGCTTCGCCGCGATCCGCGCCGCCGTCGACATCCCGCTGCGCGTGATGCTCCGGCTCACCGACGGTTTCTCGGCCGGCGGCCCCGAGGGCGTCGAGGCCCTCGTGACCCGCGCCGCCGACCTCCGGGAGGCCGGCGCGGACGAGTTCGTCCTCGGCTTCCTGACCCCCGACGGCGCACCGGACCTGGTCGCCGTCGAGCGCCTGATCGCCGTCCTCGACGGCTGCCGCTGGACCTTCCACCGGGCGATCGACCGCGCCGCCGACCGCGACGCCCTGCGCAAGAGCCTCGCCGACCTGCCCGGCCTGGACACCTACCTCACGGCCGGTTCCGCCACCGGTGTCGACGACGGCCTCGCCACCCTCAAGGCCGAGGCCGCCCGCGCGGGCGAGCCCGGCTACGAGGCCCGCGTCCTCGTCGGCGGCGGCCTCCGCCTCGACCACCTCCCCGAACTGCGCGCGGCGGGCCTCGACGCCTTCCACATCGGCGGCGCCGCCCGCCCCGAGGGCTGGACGGCCCCGGTCTCGGCCGCCGCGGTCCGCACGTGGCGCGAGGCGGTGGACGCGCCGCCGGCGACCTGACGGGGCGGCGGGCCCCGTCGGCCGGCGGAGACGCGGGCGTGCCCGGATGGGACGGTCTCGGGCGGCTGCGGGGCCGGAGCGCGCCCGCTTCGGGACCGGGGGCGTTCCCCGGTCCGGGGGAGACCCGCCCCGGACCGCGGAACGCCGGCCTCCGGACCGGAAAGCACGTGGACCACCGTCGCCCCGCCGACTAGCCTCGCCCGCATGCCCCCCACTCCCCCCGCCGTCGACACCGCCCTCGTCCGGCGCCTGATCGCCGCGCAGTTCCCCGCGTGGGCCCGTCTGCCCGTGCGGGCCGTGGACTCGGCGGGCACGGACAACACCGTGTTCCGGCTCGGGGACGACCTCGCCGTACGCCTGCCGAAGGCCGAGTGGGCCGAGGGGCAGGCCGAGAAGGAGCGGTACTGGCTGCCGCGCCTCGCCCCGCACCTGACGCTCCCGGTCCCCGTGCCCGTCGGACACGGCGCGCCGGGGGAGGGGTTCGACCGGCCCTGGACGGTGTACGGATGGCTCGACGGGGACGACGCGTACAACGCCCCGATCACCGATCCGGCCCACGCCGCAAAGGAGTTGGGACGCTTCGGCGTCTCGCTGCGCGCGGTGGACGCGACCGGCGGCCCGGCCTCCTTCCGGGGCGGCCCGGTCACCGACTGGGAACAGGGCGCCATGGCACCGGCGATCGAGACCCTCGGGGCGGACGGCACGCTCGACGCCGCCGCCGTCACCGAGGCCTGGGAGGCGGTCCTGCGCCTCCCGCCGTGGCGGGGCGACCCGGTCTGGGTCCACGCCGACCTGCTCCCCGGCAACCTCCTCACCCGCGACGGACGCCTGCACGCCGTCATCGACTTCGGCGGCCTCGGCACGGGCGACCCGGCCTGCGACATGCTGGCCGCCTGGTCCCTCCTCACCACCGGCACCCGCCCCCTCTTCCGCGAGGCCTCCCGCGTCGACGACGCCACCTGGGCCCGCGGCCGGGGCTGGGCCCTGTGCTGGGGCGTCGTGACCGAGGCGTACTACCGGGGAAGGAACCCGGCCCTGGCGTCCATCGCCCACCGCACCTGGACCGAGGCCCTGACGGAATTCCCCTAGGGGACGGTCACACCTCCCCCAACTGCTCGGGCAGGGACGCCGAGTGAACGACCGTCAGGCCCGACACCGCTCGCGTCAGCGCCACGTACAGGCGGCGCAGGCCCGTGCGTTCGTCGGGTTCGCCGTCCACGACCGCCGCCGGCTCGTCCAGGACCACGTAGTCGTACTCCAGACCCTTCGCGAGCGACGCCGGGACCAGGGTCAGCCGCGACTCGGCCGTCGTCTCCTCGCCGGGCGAGAGGTGCGGCAGGCCCCCCGCCGCCAGCGCCTCCGCGAGCGGCGCGATCCGCGCGTCGGCGGCGATCAGACCGATCGAGCCCTCGTGCCCCAGCGCCTCGACGCAGGCCGCGACCACGGCCGCGTCCAGGTCCTCCGTACGGCTGTGCCGGACGTCCAGCGAACCGGGGTTCTCCCGCACCGACTCCACCGCCGCCAGCCCCGGCGACATGTGCGGAAGCAGCCGCGAGGCGTACGCGATGACCTCGCGCGGCACGCGGAAACCGGCCGTCAGCTCCTCGACCACCGCCTCCGGCTTCCCCAGGTGCCCGAGCGCCTGCGCCCAGCTCTCCGTCGCCCACGGCGTCGTCCCCTGCGCCAGGTCGCCCAGGACGGTGGCCGAACCGGTCGTGCAGCGCCGCCCCACCGCCCGGTACTGCATGGGGGACAGGTCCTGCGCCTCGTCCAGGACCACGTGCCCGAGCGAGTGCGTCCGCTCCACCAGGTCCATCGCCTCGTCCACGAGCACCGCGTCCGCCGCCGACCACTTCGCCGACTTCACGCTCCGGCCCGGCCTCTCCCGGAGGAGCAGCTTCTGCTCGTCCTCCGTGAGCACCCCCTCGGCGTGCTCGGCCAGGAACTCCGCGTCGCCCAGCAGCCGCAGCACCAGCTTCGCCGGGTCCACCGGCGGCCAGCACTCCTTCACGACCGCCTTCACCGCCGCGTTCCGCGCCACCGCGTTCTGCACCCGGTCGTCCGGCGCCTCGCCCGCCTGCTCCATCCGTACGAGCACGGCGTGCGCGATCCGCTGCGGAAGCGCCTCGCGGGCCGCCCCGTACCGGATGTCCCGGTCCAGCAGCTCCCGCACCATCTCCTCGATCTCGTACGCCGGGACCCGCCAGCGCCGCGAGCCGCGCACCACCATCAGGGACTCCTCCGGCAGCTTCACGTGCGAGCGGACCGCCCGCCGCAGCACCTCCGCCATCCGGGCGTCGCCCTTCACGACCGCCGTCGCCGCCGCGTCCGTCCCGCGCACCTCGACGTGCGCCACGAGGTCGTCCACCGTCGCCTGCCTCACCTCCAGCTCGCCGAGCGCGGGCAGCACCTGCTCGATGTAGTGGAGGAAGGACCGGTTCGGCCCGATGACCAGCGTCCCGGTGCGGGCGAGCCGCTCCCGGTGCGCGTAGAGGAGGTACGCGACACGGTGCAGGCCCACGGCCGTCTTGCCGGTCCCCGGCCCTCCCTGCACGCACACCGACCCCGACAGGTCGGAGCGGACGATCTCGTCCTGCTCGGGCTGGATCGTCGCCACGATGTCCCGCATGGGACCCACGCGCGGCCGCTCGATCTCCGCCTGGAGCAGCCGGCTGGTCCGTTCCAGCTCCTCCGGGTCGGACAGGTGCTCGTCCTCGTACGCGGTGAGCTCGCCGCCCGTGTAGCCGAAGCGCCGCCGCAGCCCCACGTCCTGCGGGTCCTTGCGCGACGCCCGGTAGAACGGCTGCGACACCGGCGCGCGCCAGTCGATCACCATCGGATCGCCGTCGGCGTCGTGCACGTGCCGCCGCCCGATGTAGAACCGCTGCCCCTCCTGCGTGGTGTGCAGGTAGTCGAGCCGCCCGAAGAAGAGCGGCGTCCCGGACAGGTCGGCCAGCGCCTTGATCCGGTCCTCGATCTGCCGTTCCAGGACGGCCGCGTTCACCCAGTTCGCGGTGACGTCCTTGATGTCGAGCGCCTGCACGTCCTCGCGCATCGCGCGCAGGGCGGCGCGGGAGGCGGCCAGGTGGGCGCGTTCGCGCGCGAGCGGATCGTCGGCGGACGGCGGCTGCTCGGATTCGAGGTCGGGTACGGGCACGGACACGGACACGGCGGAGCCTCCGGGGCGGATACACGGACACGGTGAGGTGGCCGCCGGTTTCCGACCGGGCGGCGGCTCTCCACGGGGGAGGCGGGGAAGCTGGCGAGTGTAGACCCTGCGAACGGGCCGGGGCGAACGGATTCCCCCCGGATCCACCCCGTAGGGGACGGGGTAGGTCTCACGTCGGACCCCGGGCCGGTCCCGGATCGACCCCCAGGGCGATGTGTTCGCAATGTCCGGATTGCATCATGGAAACATGTCCGCGACGACCTTCACCCTCGTGACCACCGCCCCCCGCCTCCACCGCGTGGGCCTCGCCCTCCGCGCGATACGCGCCTTCGGCGGCGCCGCGGCCGGCGTCGTCCTCCTCGGCGACTACGGCCCGCCGGAGGCGGGGGTACGAGACCCCCGCCCGAAGTACGCGCCCGAGCGCACGTCCACCTGAGTACGCGCCCGAGCGCACGTCCACCTGAGCACGCGCCCCGCCGTGCGGCCCCCTTCCGAGGCGCCCCCGCTCTGAGTACGCGCCCCCGCCCGACCGAGTACGACGACGCCTGACGCCGTCCCGCCCCCGCTTGACGGGATCGGGACATGACGACACCGACGACCCCCGCAGCCGACCTCACCGACCGCACCGCTCCCGACCCCACCGCCCCGAACACCCGCGCCCTGCGCGTCCTCGCGCTCTGCGGGTTCCTCCTCCTCGCCGGGTGCCTGGTGCTCACCGCCGTCCTCGGGCTCGTCGACGCCGTCGAGGGCGACGGCGTGGGCGGCGGCTTCCTCACGGCCGGACTCCGGGCCGCGGCCCTCGGCGCCGTCGCGGGCGCGGCGGCCCTCGCCGCACCCCGCCGCGCGCTCGTCGCCGCCCAGTACGCCCTGGCCCTCGCGGCCCCGGTCCTCGCCGCCCTGGACCGAGCGGCGCGCTACGGCGCCAGCAGCTCGTCCGCGTCCACGATCCGGTACGCGTACCCCTGCTCCGCCAGGAACCGCTGCCGGTGCGCCGCGAAGTCCTGGTCGATGGTGTCCCGGGCGACCACCGAGTAGAAGTGCGCCTGGTGCCCGTCGGCCTTCGGCCGCAGCACGCGGCCCAGCCGCTGGGCCTCCTCCTGCCGGGAACCGAAGGTGCCGGAGACCTGGATGGCGACCGTGGCCTCGGGCAGGTCGATCGAGAAGTTCGCGACCTTCGAGACGACGAGCACGCTGATCTCGCCGGAGCGGAACGCGTCGAAGAGCCGCTCCCGCTCCTTGTTCGACGTCTCGCCCTTGATGACCGGCGCGTCGAGGTGCTCGCCCAGCTCGTCCAGCTGGTCGATGTACTGGCCGATGACGAGGATCTGCTGCCCGGCGAACTTCCTCACCAGCGCCTCCGTCACCTTCCGCTTCGTCGCCGTCGTCGCGCAGAAGCGGTACTTCTCCTCCGGCTCGGCCGTCGCGTACGCGAGCCGCTCCGAGTCGGTGAGGTTCACCCGGACCTCGACGCAGTCGGCGGGCGCGATGTACCCCTGCGCCTCGATCTCCTTCCACGGCGCGTCGAACCGCTTCGGCCCGATCAGCGAGAACACGTCGGACTCGCGCCCGTCCTCGCGCACGAGGGTCGCGGTGAGGCCGAGGCGGCGGCGGGCCTGGAGGTCGGCGGTGAACTTGAAGACGGGCGCGGGCAGCAGGTGCACCTCGTCGTAGACGATGAGGCCCCAGTCGCGGGAGTCGAACAGCTCCAGGTGCGGGTAGACGCCCTTCCGGCGGGTGGTCAGCACCTGGTAGGTGGCGATGGTGACGGGCCGGATCTCCTTCCTCGTACCGGAGTACTCGCCGATCTCGTCCTCGGTCAGCGAGGTCCGCTTCACCAGCTCGTGCTTCCACTGGCGGGCGGAGACGGTGTTGGTCACCAGGATCAGGGTCGTCGCCTTCGCCTCGGCCATCGCCCCGGCCCCGACCAGGGTCTTGCCCGCGCCGCAGGGCAGCACGACGACGCCGGAACCGCCGTGCCAGAAGCCCTCCACGGCCTGCTTCTGGTACGGCCGCAGGCTCCAGCCGTCCTCGGCGAGGTCGATCCGGTGCGCCTCCCCGTCCACGTACCCGGCGAGGTCCTCGGCCGGCCAGCCCAGCTTCAGCAGGGTCTGCTTGATCTGCCCGCGCTCGGAGGGGTGCACGGCCACGGTGTCCGGGTCGATCCGCTCCCCGACGAGCGGCTGCACCTTCTTCGACCGGAGGATCTCCTCCAGGACGGGCCGGTCGGTGGTGGTGAGCACGAGCCCGTGCACGGGGTGCTTGGAGAGCGTGAGACGCCCGTACCGGTCCATCGTCTCGGCCACGTCCACGAGCAGCGCGTGCGGCACGGGGTAGCGCGAGTACTCCACGAGCGCGTCCACGACCTGCTCGGCGTCGTGCCCGGCGGCCCGCGCATTCCACAGCCCGAGCGGCGTCACCCGGTACGTGTGGATGTGCTCCGGCGCCCGCTCCAGCTCCGCGAAGGGCGCGATGGCCCGCCGACACGCCTCGGCCAGCTCGTGGTCGACCTCCAGGAGCAGCGTCTTGTCACTTTGAACGATGAGGGGCCCGCTCACGCGCGATCAGATCCTTCCCGGGCCGCTCCGACGACGGCCAATCCTCCAGTCTGCCTGATCCCGGGCCGATGTCGGCAGGGGCCACCACACCGGCGGCACCGGTTTCCGCGCGAGGGAGGTGGCGGGAGATGGGCGTGGCTCACGATGTCTCCGAGCGGCGGGACGGCCACCACGTGGAGCGGCTCGTCGCCGAGGCCGGGCGCGAGACGGCCGTGGAGGCGCCGTTCACGCTGAAGCTCGACCCCGGTGTCCTGGTGGCCCCGCGCGCTGAGGCCGGCTCCGGCCCCCTCACACCTGGTCGTCCGCCAGCTCCGCCACGCCCGTGATCCGGTGCAGCGGATACGTGCGCATCTCGTCGGCCGTGTGGTCGTAGCCCGTCACGAAGCCGCCCTCCACGCGGACCGGGGCGATCACGCGCTGGCTCGCCGCGCCGTCCGCGTTCACGTAGCCGATCCAGACCGCCGAGCCGGTCATCGCGGCCGCCTGGACGGTCGCCAGGGTCTCGGCGGACGAGGTGCGGGGGAGCGAACCGGCCGGGGCCGGGGCCGCCGGTTCCCTGCGGACCGCCGTCGCCGCCCGGTCGCCGGCCCGGATCGCCTTCACCGCCGCGCCCAGGAGGGTGGCGTCGGGGGCGGGCGGCCCGTCCGGGACGGGCACGGGGGCCGTACGCGCGGGCGTGCGGTACGCGTCGGCGCGCGTGACCAGGACGTCCCCCTCCGCCGACTCGGCCGCCGGGGCGTACCCCATCGCCCGCAGCCCGTCGAGCAGCGACGCCGGGTCCGCCTGCGCGGCGAGGACCGTCGGCGCCAGGCGCCGCAGGCCCAGGGCGGCCGAGCGCCGGTCGGCCAGGATCTCGCCGAGGACGGTGTCGTCGTCGCAGCGCACGTACGCGGACGCCGCCCCCACCCGCAGGTGCCCGTGGCGCCGGGCCACGTCGTCCACCAGGTACGCGAGCGGCTGCGGCACCGGCGTGCGGGAGTGCGCGGCCAGGAAGTCGTGCAGGCCGGACGCGGTCAGACCGGAGTCGAGCGCCCGCCGTACGGAACCGGGCGTGAACCGGTACACCGTCGCGCCGCCCTTCGACTCCACGTCCGCGAGGACCGCGAGCGCGTCCGCCAGGGGCCGCCGCAGCGGACCGGGCGCGACGGCCGTCAGGTCGGCCTGGAGCAGCACGTGGTCGACGGCCTCCGGCAGCAGCGGCGCGAGCAGCGTCGCCGCCCGCTCGGCGGCCACCGACTCCTCCACCCCGCCGCCCTCGTCGGCGGGCGACGCGGCCTCGGCCAGCGGCAGGTTGAGCAGCGCCCGCGCCGGGGCCGACAGGGCGCCCCGGCCGGTGAGCCCCAGGAGTTCGGCCTCCGCGAGCGCCCAGCGCGCGAGCCGCGACCGCAGGTCGTCGGGGAGGCCGGAGCCGGTGCCTTCCGCACCGGGGGCGGCGGGACCGGTGGGGGCCCCGCCCCGCAGCGGCCGCTCCCACCGCAACCGCGCGAACAGCGTCTCCGGATCGGCCGCCGCACCCGGCGGAAGCGTCGCCAGGAGACCGAGCACCCGGTGCCGCACCTCGGGCGCGGCCGCCCGGTCCAGATCCGGGCCGAGCGCGGAGAGCGCGCGTCCCTTCGCGTCCTGGCCGCCGACCAGACCCGGCGTACGGGTCGAGGCGAGCCAGGGCGTGACGAGCCGTGCCCAGCGCTCGGCGGGCGGCAGGTCCAGCCAGTCGTCGTAGGCGGGCGTCGGCGCGTACCGCTCGTCCGCCTCCCCGTCCGACGCGAGCAGCCCCGCCCCGTGGCAGAGCTCCAGCCAGAACGCGGCGACCTCCTCCGTCACGTCCAGGGCGGCGGCGGTCCGCCGCAGGTCCCGCACGGAGAGCCCGCCCGCCCGCAGCACCTGCGGACCCCCCTCGTCCCAGGACTTCAGCAGCTCCTCGACGGTCGCCAGCGCCGTGTACGCCTGTCCGGCCGCCGCGCTGTCCACCACCTGGGGACGGTGGTCGCGCAGGACGCCCACCTCCGGCGCCACCGGCTCCGGCATCCGGTGCGCCCGCCCGCCCCGCAGGTGCAGCGCCACCTCGCGCGGCAGCACCATCGTCCGCGCCGACACCGGAAGCAGCAGGCCCCGGTCGCGCAGCCAGCGCACCGGCGGGGCCGGGTTCGCCGTCACCTCGCCGTACGGCGGCCCCCACACGAGCCGGTCCAGGACGGCCAGCGCCTCCGGCGGCGCCCCGTCGAGGAACGCACTCATCCGGGCCCGGTCGGTGAAGAGCCCGGTCAGGGCCGCCACCGCCGACACCGGGTCGTGCGTCGCGGCGAGGCCGACCGCCGCGATGATCTCCTGCACCCGGCCCGGCGACATCCCCGACGTCGCCTCGGCGACCGTCGGCCCGAGCCCGGTCGGCGAGGGGTGCTGCGGCGACGGCGAGAGCAGCTCGCGCGCGGTCCGCACGAGCCGCAGCCGGTCGTCCTCGCCCCACACGAGCGCCTGTTCGCGCAGCAGCGCCACCGCGCCCGGCAGCGTCGCCCCGATCACCGGATCGCCCTCGTCACCGGTGAGCAGGGCCAGGAGTACGGAGTACGGGGCCGGGTCCGGGGCGACGGCGAGCGCCTCGGCCGTCTGGAGCGCGAACCGGTCGAGCCGCTCCAGGGCCCGCACCACCGAGCCCCGCGTCCCGGCGCGGGTCGCCAGCTGCGTCAGGTCGTTCGGCACGGGGTTCAGCAGGTCGGGGCGGGCGCGCAGCAGCGCGGCGAGTCCCTCGTCGCCCCGTGCGCGAAGCGCCTCCGCGAGCGTGCGGGGCGCCACGGCGCCAGTCCCCTCGGCCACGTGCGCCTCCCGGTCGAGCTCACCGATCCCCATCCGGACCACGTTAACCGCTGCGCAGGCGCTAACGTCGGGCCGTACCGGGCGAACCGGCCGTGGAGGGGCACCGTGGGCATCGAGAGCGACCAGTTGGTCTACGACTACCTGAGCCGGGTCGGCGATCTGGCCCAGCAGCGCCACCTGCCGGCGGGCGACCGCGCACGGCTCGTGTCGACGCTCCGCGACGAGATCGACCGCCGGCGCGCCACCCAGCACGAGGAGACCCCGGCGGCGGTACGGGGCATCCTCGGCGCCCTGGGCACCCCGGCCGAGGTCGTGGACCGCGCGGGGGCGCCGGGGGACGCCGGAAACCCGGAGACCACCGGGGGACCGCTGCCGCGACCACGCGGGGGAAGGCCGCCCCGGGGGACGGAGACGGGGACCCGTACGGGAAAGTCCGGAGGCACCCCGACCGGCGGCGGGTCGGACCGCGACGGGGGGCCGGCTCGCGGCGACCGGACGGGCCGTAACGGCCGAACGCCCCGAGAGGGCTCCGCTCCCGCAGCCGGGACGCCCCGCGACGGCTCCGTCTCCGGCGGGCCCGGAATCCCGGCCCCCCGCCCCGGCGTGTCGGCCCCGGACCGTCCGCTGTTCCACGGCGGAACGGAGAGGGCCGCCTTCGACGGCGCGGAGGGACCGGACTGGTGGCGGACGGAGGACGTCACGGACGGCGTCCCCGGCTTCTTCGGCGGGGTCGAGCGCCCGGACCTCTTCAGGCCGCCCGTCCCCGAGGAGGACGAGGAGGACGGGGAAGCGGAGGCCGAGGGCTCCGCGCCCGGGAAGCGCCGCCGCCTCGCCCGGCTCCTGCGCCCGCGCAAGGCCGCGCCCGCCCCGGCCCCCGGGACGGAGGCGCCGGTGGCGGCGGTACCGGCCCGCCCCCGCCTCGCCAACCCCTTCGTCCTGCTCGCCGCGCTGCTCCTGCTCGGCGGCGCCGTCTTCGGCTCGCTCCTCGCCCTCGCCGGGGGCTGGCTCCTCGCGTACGCCTCCCGCCGGCTGACCCCCGGCGAGGTCAAGGGCGCGGTCCTGGTGATCCCGGGCCTCGCCGCCGGCTCCGGGATCCTCTGGCTGTGGGGCCGCCTCCAGGGCCGCTGGGGCGCCCCGGTGACCCCGGGCGGCGAGGCGATGGCCGCGGCGGTCGCGGAGACCTGGCCGTGGGTCCTGCGGGGGGCGGCGGTCGCGTCGGCCCTGTTCCTGCTGTGGCGCTCCCGCAAACACTGAGCCGCCCCGGAGCCACACCCCCGAGGAACCCGGCCCCCGACCCCCGAGATGTCCTCCCCACACCCCCCGGATGTCCTCCCCGTGCCCCCGGGATGTCCTCCCCGCATCTCCGGGGGGCTCTGGTCCCACTCCTCGAACGCCTGCCCCAGAATGGGGACATGACCTCTCCGAGCGCTCCCCTCACCGTCGGTTTCGACCTCGACCTGACCCTCCTCGACACCCGCCCCGGCATCAGGGCCACGTGGCAGGCGTTCGCCGCCGACACCGGCGTCGCGATCGACGCCGACCTCGTCGTGACCCGCCTCGGGCCGCCGCTCGACCACGAGATGGCGTACTGGTTCCCCCAGGAGCGCGTCCCCGAGATGGTGGCCCGCTACCGGGCGCTCTACCCGGAGCACGCGATCGGACCCACCGTCCCGATGCCGGGCGCCGAGGACGCGCTCCGGGCCGTGCGCGAGGCGGGCGGGCGGACGCTCGTCGTCACCGCCAAGAACGGCCCGCACGCCGAACTGCACTTCAAGAGCCTCGGCATCGAGCCCGACGCGCTCGTCGGCGGCCTGTGGGCCGAGGGCAAGGCGGAGGCCCTGCGCGCCCACGACGCCCGGGTGTACGTGGGGGACCACACCGGCGACGTCCGGGGCGCCGCGGCGGCGGGCGCCCTCTCGGTGGCCGTGGCGACCGGCCCCTGCCCCGCCGAGGAGCTGCGGGAGGCGGGCGCCGACGTGGTCCTGACGGACCTGACGGACTTCCGTGCCTGGTGGGAGGGCTACCTGGCCTGAGCGGAGGCGCCCGCGCCGGCCCTGGCCTGGCGGCGCTGGGCCGCGATCGAGCGCATCACACCGGCGGCGGCGAGGAGGAATCCGACCCCCATCAGCATGGAGACGGCGTACGCGACGGTGGGGAAGGGGTCCGTTCCGAGGAACAGCGGAGCCACGGTGACCAGCGTCGCGACCGCGCCGATCGCGAAGACGACCACACCGGCCTTGACGAGGCCGTCGCCCGGGGCACTGTCGTCCACCGGCGCGGCAGGGGTTTCACTGTGCATCCGGCCAGGGTAGTTCCCAGGCCGTAGGAACACATCGGCGACGTCTTGTCACCGGCCTCCGGACCATTAGCCTTGGTGCCGGCGGGTCGGTCGACCCGCTGTTTGCCATCCCCATCGACGAGGACGAGGACGGACGTGCCTACCGGCAAGGTGAAATGGTTCAACAGCGAGAAGGGCTTCGGCTTCCTCTCCCGTGACGACGGCGGCGACGTCTTCGTCCACTCGTCGGTGCTCCCCGCCGGAGTCGAGGCGCTGAAGCCGGGCCAGCGGGTGGAGTTCGGAGTCGTCGCAGGTCAGCGCGGCGACCAGGCGCTGTCCGTCACGATCCTCGACCCCACCCCGTCCGTCGCCGCGGCCCAGCGCCGCAAGCCCGACGAACTCGCGTCCATCGTCCAGGACCTGACGACGCTCCTGGAGAACATCACGCCGATGCTGGAGCGCGGCCGCTACCCGGAGAAGACGGCGGGCAAGAAGATCGCCGGCCTGCTGCGGGCGGTCGCGGACCAGCTCGACGTCTAGGGCCTGTCCGGCCCTGATCCGCCGGACAGGTCCTGGTCCCCCTCGGGGAACGACAGCGCGTCCGGGCCGAGGGGCGGTACGAGTCCCTCGGCCGCGGCGCGGGTGAGCAGTCCGCGGACCGCCGCGTAGCCGTGCTCGCCGAGGTCGGCCGTGAACTCGTTCACGTACAGGCCGATGTGCTGGTCCGCCACCTTCGGGTCCATCTCCTGGGCGTGCTCCATGACGTACGGCCGGGAGGCGACCGGGTCGTCCCAGGCCATCCGCACGGACGTGCGGGCCGACTCGGCGAGCAGCCGGAGGGTCTCCGCGCCCAGCGAGCGGCGGGCGACGATCGCGCCGAGCGGGATCGGCAGGCCCGTCGTCGTCTCCCAGTGCTCGCCCATGTCGGCGAGCCGGTGCAGCCCGTACTCCTGGTACGTGAAGCGGGCCTCGTGGATGACGAGTCCCGCGTCGACCTTGCCGTCGCGGACGGCGGGCATGATCTCGTGGAACGGCATCACGACCACCTCGCCGACCCCGCCGGGCACGGCCTCGGCCGCCCACAGCCGGAACAGCAGGTACGCCGTCGAGCGCTCGCTCGGCACGGCGACGGTCCTCCCGGCCAGGTCGGCGCCGGTCCCGGCGTCCCGGGTCAGGACGAGCGGCCCGCAGCCCCGGCCCAGGGCGCCGCCGCAGGGCAGCAGGGCGTACTCGTCGAGGATCCAGGGCAGCACGGCGTACGACACCTTCAGGACGTCGTGCGGGTCGGCGCCGCTCTCGGCCCAGCCGTTGGTGACGTCGATGTCCGCGAAGGTCACGTCGAGCCGGGGGGCGCCGGGGACGCGGCCGTGGGCCCAGGCGTCGAAGACGAAGGTGTCGTTCGGGCAGGGCGAGTAGGCGATCTTCAGGTGCACGGAGCCTCCACGAAGACGGTCCGGCCGAGGAGCCGGACGGTGTGCCGGAGCGTGTCCAGGGCGTCCCCGATGCGCCAGGCGGCGCGGTCGCGGGGGCCGACGGCGTTCGACACGGCACGGAGTTCGACGACGGGCACGCCGTACGCGGCGGCGGCCTCGGCGACGCCGAAGCCCTCCATCGCCTCGGCGGCGGCCCCGGGGTGGCGCTCCGTCAGCTCGGCGGCGCGCCGGGCGCTGCCGGTGACGGTGGAGACGGTGAGGACGGGCGCGACGGCGCACGGCACGTCCCCGGCGGCCAGGGCGGTGGCGACGCGGCCGGTCAGCGCCTCGGGCACGGGGTGGACGGACCGTCCGAAGCCGAGCTCCTCGACGGCGAGGTACCCGTCGGGGGTCTCCGCCCCGAGGTCGGCGGCGACGATCGCGGAGGAGACGACGAGGGAGCCGGGCGGGGCGGACGGCTGGAAGCCGCCGGCGATCCCGGCGGAGACGACGAGGTCGTAGGGCCGCTCGCGGCGGTCCGTACCCGTCAGCGCGGCGTACGCGAGGGCCGTTCCCGTCGCGGCGGCGACGGCCGCGGGGCCGACCCCGCCGACGAGGACGTCGACGCGCGCGCGGTCGCCGTCCGTGTGACGGCGCAGCACGAGCCCCCCGGGCAGCGGAACGCGCTCCGGGCCGGCGGGGACGTCCCGGGTGTCCGGCGTGTCGGGGGCTTCCGCGGCGAAGGAGTCCGCTCCCGGCACGACGGACGCGAGGCCGGTGGTGACGGAGTCCGCCTCCGCCGCCACGGCCGTCACGATCAGGATCCGGTGGGTCACCGGCGGATCAGGATTCCTTCTTCAGCTGGAAGTGCCAGATGCCGGTCAGCTTCTTGCCGGTGTTCTCGACGATGGTCACCTGGGTGTCGTTCACGGTCTCGCCGGTCTGGCTGGACGTGAAGAAGGCGCTGGCCGGAATGGTCCGGTAGGTCTTCTTGTACGGCTCCGCCTCGGCCTGCTGGCCGCCGAGGAAGATCGTCCAGCCGTTGTCGGCGATCTCCGGGTCGACGCCGAAGCGGATCTTGTCGTCCGAAGCGACGGTCAGGGACTTCTCGGCCTTCTTGTTGAGGCAGCCCTGGACCTCCGACTCCTTGATGGCGTCGCCGCCGTTGTAGCAGGAGGCCTCGGCGTGGACCGAGTCGGTTCCGACCGTCAGGGTCGCGACCGGGGTCGGCTTGTCGCAGGCGGAGAGGACGAGGAGCCCGGCGGAGACGGCCCCGAGGGCGACGGCGGTCCGGCGGCGCGAGCCGGAGAAGAACGCAACGGTCATGAGCCGAAGGCTATCGGGCCGTCGCTTCCGCGCCACGCGGGGGTACGGCGTGCCGCCTTCCGGTACGGGACGCGCCGGGCCGTCCGTACGCCCCGGGACCCGTGGCCTCCCCGTCCGCACTACGCCACCCGCGTCTTCGGGCGGTCCTTCGGGCCCGGGCGGCGGCGGGCGGCCGAGAGCAGGCCGCGGACGGCCAGGAGGGCGCCCAGGGCCAGGATGGCGGCGGCGACGGACATGCCGAGGGTGCCGTTCAGGGGGAGCGCGATGCCGATCGCGCCGCCCACCACCCACGCCATCTGGAGGGCGGTCTCGGAGCGCGCGAACGCCGAGGTGCGCACCACCTCGGGGACGTCCCGCTGGATCAGCGCGTCCAGGGACAGCTTCGACAGGGCCTGGGTGAGGCCCGCGACCGCGCCGAGGACGGCGACCATGACGCCGCCGAAGAAGACCGCCGTGCAGATCGCGGTTCCCAGGACCACGCTGATCATCGTGGCGATGATCACCTCGGGACCGTGGCCCCGGTCCCGGAGCAGGGAGCCGGCCGCCGTCCCGCAGGCGTTGCCGACGCCCGCCGCCACGCCCACGATGCCGAGGGAGACGGCGGCGCTCTGCCCGGAGAGCGGGTGCTCGCGCAGCAGGAACGCCAGGAAGAAGATCAGGAACCCGGACAGCATCCGCTGGGCCGAGTTGGCCGCCAGACCGCGCAGCACGGCCGGGCCGACCGTCCGCAGGCTCGGCTTCTTCTCGCCGTGGGTCAGCAGGTGCGCCCGCCGCTCGCCCCGCGCGGAGTCCACCTTGGGCGGCATCCGCAGCGCCCAGAACACGCCGAGCAGGAACAGCGCGCACGCGCCGTACAGCGGCCAGCCCGGCCCGATCATCTGGAGGCCCGCGCCGACGGGCGCGGCGATCCCGGTGGCGAGCAGCCCCGCCAGGGTGACTCTGGAGTTCGCCTTCACCAGCGAGAAGCCCGGTGGGAGGAGGCGGGGCACGACCGCGCTGCGGACCACCCCGTACGCCTTGGAGGCGACGAGCACGCCGAGCGCGGCCGGGTACAGCTCGATGCCGCCGGTGGCGACGGCGCCGGACATCATGATCGCCAGGACCGCGCGGGTCCCCATGGCGCCCGCCATCGCCGCGCGCCGACCGTGCGGGACGCGGTCCAGGAGCGGGCCGATCACGGGAGCGAGCAGGGTGAAGGGGGCCATGGTGATGGCGAGGTAGAGGGCGACGCGGCCGCGGGCCTCGTCGGTGGGCACGGAGAAGAAGACGGTGGAGGCGAGGGCGACGGTGATCATGACGTCCCCGGCGCCGTTCACGGCGTGCAGTTCGATCAGCTTGCCGAGCCCCGACTCGCCCGCGCCGTGCGCGTGGGTGGCCTTCCGGATGCCCTTCGCGGTGCCGGTGAAGGGCAGGTGCAGGGCACGGCCGACCGCCCGGCCCGCTCTCCGGAGCGGCCCGGCCTGATCCTCGGATCGTGCGGGGGACCGTGCGGCTGCCACCCCGTCATAGTGCCCCAAGGCCGGGAGGTGAATCGTGGCGTGACGCGGGATACACCCGGACCGGCCGGACCGCGTGCGGCGCGGCGGCGGACCCGGGGACGCGCCGGAGGCCCGCGCGGGCGTCCCCGTGCTCCGGGCGTGTCGCCCCCCGCCCGGGGGCTCTCCGACCGGCCCGTTCGTCCGTGATGCGGGCCTCTTGGGGCGGGCAGGTGGGCGGACGCCCGGGAACGGGGTAGCGTGCGTAGCGCGTCACCGGCGGAAGCTCTCGGCCGCGCGCCTCTTCGGCATCCCGCAGAATGGATGGCGTTAGGTGTGCCCGAGACGCGCGAGACACGTCGGGCGCGGACGTCGATGCGGCCCCCCGGTCCGCTCCGCCCGCCGCCCGCTGCCCCGCTCCCGCCTCCCGGCCGGCGCACCCGTGAGACGGCGTAGGAGAGAAGCGATACCTGTGAGTGCTGCGACGACGCGAAGCGGTACCCCGCGTGCCCCGCGAGCCACGCGTACCCCCGACCGCCTGTGCGCCGAGGCGGTGGACCTCGCCCGGGAGGCCGCCGAGGAGGCGGCCGCGCCGGGGATCGTGGGCGCGCACGTGGAGGTCGTCGCGGAGGGCGACCGCGTCGTCACCCACTTCTTCGCGTGCGAGGAGCCCGGCTACCGGGGCTGGCGCTGGGCGGTGACCGTCACGCGCGCCTCCCGCGCCAAGAACGTCACGCTCGACGAGACCGTCCTGCTGCCCGGCCCCGACTCCCTCCTCGCCCCCGAGTGGGTGCCGTGGAGCGAGCGGCTGCGCCCCGGCGACATGGGTCCGGGCGACCTGCTGCCGACCGAGCAGGACGACCCGCGCCTGGAGCCCGGCCACACCGGCGAGGACGCGCCGCCGCCGAACTCGGCGGTCTCGGAGGAGCTGGCGGACCACCTCGACGCCGAGGACGCCGAGATCGTGACCCGTACCCCCTCGCGGGGCGCGATCGCGTCGGTCGCCGACGAGCTCGGCATGCGCCGGGCCCGGGTGCTGTCCCGCTACGGCCTGCACACGGCCGCGGACCGCTGGGACGAGGCCTTCGGCGCCAAGACCCCGATGGCGCAGGCGGCCCCCGCCACCTGTGACTCCTGCGCCTTCCTGGTGCCGATCGCCGGCTCCCTGAAGCAGGCCTTCGGCGTCTGCGCCAACGAGTTCTCCCCGGCGGACGGCCGGGTCGTCTCCCTGGCGTACGGCTGCGGGGGGCACTCGGAGGCCGCGGTCATGCCGAAGCCGCCGCGCGCCGCGCTCCCGGTGCACGACTCGACGGCCGTCGACGCCTTCCCCCTGCGTCCCGCCGGGGACTCCGGCTCCACGACGGAACCGGACGAGGTCCTGGAGGACCTGGGTCACTCGTAGGGGCGGGCCCTCCGCCGGGAGGGGCGCCCGGCGCGGCGCGGTACCTTCGGGCCCCGGGACCTCCGGTCCAGGGCCCAAGGCCCGGGAGCGGCACCGCACCGGTCCCGCCCCGAATCACCGCCCCGCAGAGTGGAGTCAGACGTGAGCGTCAGCGTCCGGACGACGACCGACGGAACCGATCCCTTCGGCACCGCACGGCTGCGGCGCGGGGTCCTCGACGCCTGGGGGGCCTCGCCCGCCAGATTCCGCGAGGACGCCAACGCCGAGGAGGACCTCGCGCTCGGCGGCTACCGCGACCGGCTGGTCGTCGAGCTGGCCCAGAACGCCGCCGACGCCGCCCGCCGCGCCGGCGTCCCCGGCCGCCTCCGCCTCACCCTGCACCCGGCGGACCGCGAGGGCCCCGCCGCCCTGGCCGCCGCCAACACCGGCGCCCCCCTGGACGCCGCCGGCGCCGAGTCGCTGTCCACCCTCCGCGCCTCCGCCAAGCGCGAGCAGGGCGGGGAGGGGGACACGGGGGCCGTGGGCCGCTTCGGCGTCGGCTTCGCCGCCGTCCTCGCCGTCACCGACGAGCCCGCCGTCCTGGGCCGCCACGGCGGCGTCCGCTGGTCCCTCGCGGAGGCCCGCGAACTGGCCGCCGAGGCCGCCCGGTACAGCCCGGGCCTCGGCGACGAACTGCGCCGCCGCGACGGCCACGTGCCCCTGCTGCGCCTGCCGCTGCCCGCCGAGGGCACCGCGCCCGAGGGGTACGACACGGTGGTGGTCCTCCCGCTGCGCGACGCGGCCGCCCACGACCTCGCCGAGCGGCTCCTCTCGTCGATCGACGACGCCCTGCTGCTCACTCTTCCGGGTCTGTCCGAGGTCGTCGTGGAGACACCCGAAGGTGTACGAACGCTCCGCCGTTCCGAGGCCGACGGCTACGTCCTGATCGAGGACTCCGCGAGCGACCGGGCGGGCGGTTCCACGAGCGGCGCGCACCGCTGGCGGACGGTCGGCCACGCCGGCCCGCTCGACCCCGAGCTGCTCAGGGGCCGCCCGGTCGAGGAGCGCCTGCGCCCCCACTGGTCGGTCACCTGGGCCGTGCCCGTGGACGACGCGGGGGCCCCGCGCTACCCGCGGACCACCCCCGTCGTGCACGCCCCGACCCCCACGGACGAACCCCTGGGCATCCCCGCCCTCCTCATCGCGTCCCTGCCGCTCGACACCGCCCGCCGCCACCCGGCGCCCGGGCCGCTCACCGACTTCCTGGTGCAGCGGGCGGCCGACGCGTACGCGGAACTCCTCGCGGACTGGCGGCCGGTGACGACCTCCGCGCTCGACCTCGTGCCCGGCCCGTTCGGCAAGGCCCCGCTCGACGGGGCGCTGCGCGAGGCGATCCTCGACCGGCTGCCGCGCGTCGGGTTCCTGGCGCCCGCCGTCCCGACCGAGGAGCTGCCCGCGCTCCGCCCGATCGAGGCGGAGGTCGTGGAGGGCGCGGGCGCGGAGACCGTGAACGTGCTCGCGGAGGTCTTCCCGACGCTCCTGCCGGCCGGTCTGGAGCGCCGCCCGGAGCTGCGCACGCTCGGTGTCGGCCGGGTGCCGCTGACGGAGGCGGTCGACCGCCTGGCCGGGGTCGACCGGCCCGCCGGCTGGTGGTGGCGGCTCTACGACTCCCTCGCGGGCGTCGACCCGGACCGGCTCACCGGCCTGCCGGTGCCGCTGGCCGAGGAGGACGGGGACACCCGCTCCCGTACGGCGATCGGCCCCCGTCAGGTCCTCCTGCCGCAGGAGGGCACCCCGCCCGAGCTGGCCCGGCTCGGCCTGAAGGTGGCGCACCCGGACGCGGCCCACCCGCTCCTGGAGAAGCTGGGCGCCCTGCCCGCCACGCCCCGCGCGATCCTGACGACCCACCAGGTGCGGCTCGCGGTCGCGGCCTCCCTCGACGTGGGCGAGATCTGGGACGAGGACATCGACGCCCTGGACGCGGACGAGCTGGCGGAGACCGTCCTCGGCCTGGTCAGGGACGCGGAGCTGGCCCCGGGCGAGGAGCCGTGGCTGGGCGCGCTCGCCCTCCCCGACGAGGACGGCGAACTCGCCCCGGCCGGTGAACTCGTCCTGCCGGGCTCGCCCTTCGCCGCCGTCGTCCGCGAGGACGAGATCGCCCTCGTGGACGCCGGCCTGGCCGCCCGCTGGGGCGAGCAGCCCCTCACCGCGTGCGGGGTGCTCGCCACCTTCGCCCTCGTCCGCGCGAACGACCTCGTCCTCGACCCGGACGAGGTCGAGCCCCGCGAGGGCGACTACCCGGAGCCGGACGACGCCGGGCTCCTCGACGCGGTCGACGTGTGGTGCGAGGACGTCCTCGACCGGCTCCCGGAGACGCCGGTGCCGCCGGTGGCGACGGAGATCGTCGCCGTGCGGGACCTGGACCTGGTCGACGACGACGCCTGGCCGCGGGCGCTCGCCCTGCTCGCCGCACCGCCCCTGAGGGACGCCCTGATCGAGCCCGTACGGGTCCTCCTGCCGGACGGCAGGACGGAGACCGTCCGCTCGTACACGGCCTGGTGGCTCCGGGACCATCCCGTACTGGACGGCCGCCGCCCGGCCGGACTGCGCGCGGCCGGCACCGACCCCCTCCTGATGGGCCTGTACGACTCCGCCGACGCGACCGGCTTCGAGGACGAGCAGGTCCTGCGGGCGCTCGGCGTCCGCACCTCGGTCCCGGCGCTCCTGGACGAGCCGGGCGGCGCGGCGGAGCTGCTGGGCCGCCTGGCGGACCCGGACCGGGACGTGACGGCCCCGCAGCTGCACGCCCTCTACACGGCGCTCGCGGACCTGGACCCGGAGCAGGTGACCCTCCCGGACGAGTTGCGGGCGGTCGTGGACGGGGTGGTGACCGTGGTCGACGCGGCGGACGCGGTGGTGGCGGACGCCCCCGACCTCCTGCCCCTGACGGCCGGGCTGCCCCTCCTGCCGGTCTCCCCGTCCCGGGCGGTGGACCTGGCTGAGCTGTTCCAGGTACGCCGCCTGAGCGAGACGGTGGAGGCGCAGGTCACGACGAGCGGCGAGGAGCACGGCGTCCCGGACGCGGTCACGGCCCTGCTGGGGCCCGCCACCCCCGGCTTCTACGTCGAGCACGAGGAACTCCGCGCGGGCGGCGTCGAACTCGACTGGCGCCGCACCCCCGACGGCACCGTCCACGCCGCCACCCTCGAAGGCGTCGCCGCCGGCCTCGCCTGGTCCGCCGGCCAGTGGCCCCGCCGCTTCGAGGTCGCGGCCCTCCTGGAGGACCCGACCCGCACGGAGGAACTGTCGCGGGACCGCTGGTTCGACTGACCCCCGCCACACACGGGCGGCGCGGCAGGGGCCTGGGCACGGACCGGTCCTAGGCGATCCAGACCCCGCTGTGCCGGTGCCGGGCCGGGGGTACGTCGACGGCGTCGGCGGCGGCGAGGTCGAGGACGCCGTCGGGGGTGTTCACCAGACGCAGGACCGTGCCGACCCGCTCGCGGAGGCGCTGCCGCGCCCGGCGCTCCTGTTCGGCGGCCCAGTGCGCGACGGTCTTGTCCCAGCGGTGCCGGGGCAGCGAGTGGACCGCGACCGCCCGCCGGACCGGGCGCGGGCGGGGTCGCCGGGACTCCCGGGCGGCTTCGGCGAGGTCCCCGGCGCCGTACCTCAGGTCGTGGAGCACGACGGCGTGGAAGGGTTCGCCGGTCAGGTGGTCCGGAGAGAGCCTCCGGCGGGCGCGGGAAGGGTGATGAGCGGTACGGGCCACGGGGACTCCCTCGGGCAGCCACCGCCAGGCGTCTCCTGGCGGGCTACCTGAAGCCCCGGGGGCCGGTCGCGCGCGCGTTCCTCATGGGGGCACGGTATTCCGGCGCGCGCCCCGCCGCATCCGAATTCGGCGGGACCCGCCCGTCCTCCTACGCCGGGAACCTCCGGTCCACCCACCGCCAGGCCATTTCCAGGAGCGCCGCGCCCGTCGCCGCGATCGCGACCGCCGCCCAGGGCATGGTCGTGCCGACCAGTCGCAGGGCGAAGAAGTCCTGGAGCCAGGGGACGACGAGGACGAGGAGGAAGGCGCCGGCCATGGTGGCGACCAGGGCGAGCCGCCACCAGGTGTAGGGGCGGGCGATGATCGCGAGGACCCAGAGGGAGACCAGGAAGAGGGTCAGGGTCGCCGCGCTGGTCTCGGCCCCCAGGGCGTCCGTGCCGCTGTAGTGGTGGCGGGCCAGGAGGTAGGTGGTGAAGGTGGCCGCCCCGGCGATGATCCCGCCGGGGATCGCGTACCGCATGACCCGGCGCACGAAGTGCGGCTTCGCCCGTTCCCTGTTCGGGGCCAGGGCCAGGAAGAAGGCCGGGACGCCGATCGTCAGGGTGGACAGCAGGGTCAGGTGGCGGGGAAGGAAGGGGTACTCCACCTGGGAGCAGACCACCAGGACCGCGAGGAGGACCGAGTACACCGTCTTGGTCAGGAACAGGGTCGCCACGCGCGTGATGTTGCCGATGACCCGGCGTCCCTCCGCCACCACCGACGGCAGGGTGGCGAAGGAGTTGTTCAGGAGGACGATCTGCGCGACCGCCCGGGTCGCCTCCGAGCCCGAGCCCATCGAGACGCCGATGTCGGCGTCCTTCAGGGCCAGGACGTCGTTCACGCCGTCCCCGGTCATCGCGACCGTGTGCCCCCTCGACTGGAGCGCGGCCACCATGTCCCGCTTCTGCTGGGGGGTGACCCGGCCGAAGACCGCGTTCTCCTCCAGCACCTCCGCCATCTTCTCCCGGTCCTCCGGGAGCGTGCGGGCGTCCACGGTGTTCTCCGCGCCCGGCATGTCCAGCTTCCCGGCCACCGCGCCCACCGAGACCGCGTTGTCGCCGGAGACGACCTTGGCGGCGACGTCCTGGTCGGCGAAGTACGCGAGGGTGTCGGACGCGTCCGGGCGCAGCCGCTGCTCCAGGACCACGAGCGCGGCCGGGCGGGCGGCCTCCGCCGCCCCGGGGGCGCCGGGCTCCCGGTCCGTACGGGCCAGGAGGAGGACCCGCAGGCCCTGCTCGTTCAGGTGGTCGGTCTCGGCGAGCGCCGGGTCCCCCTCCGCCAGGAGCACGTCCGGGGCGCCGAGCAGCCACGACGAGCCCTCGCCGCCGTCCTCGTCGAACGCGGCGCCGCTGTACTTGCGGGCCGAGGAGAACGGCAGCGCCTGCGTGCAGCGCCACCCGTCCGGGTCCGGGTAGGCGTCGACGACCGCCCGGAGGGAGGCGTTCGGGTGCGGGTCGGACGCGCCGAGCGCGCCGAGGACCTTCCGTACGTACGCCTCGTCGGAGCCGTTCAGCGGACGGAGGTCCGTCACGTCCATGCCGCCCTCGGTCAGCGTGCCCGTCTTGTCCAGGCAGACGACGTCGACCCGTGCCAGGCCCTCGATGGCCGGCAGCTCCTGCACGAGGCACTGCTTGCGGCCGAGGCGGACCACGCCGATCGCGAAGGCCACGGAGGTGAGGAGGACGAGCCCCTCGGGGATCATCGGGACGATGCCGCCGACGGTCCGGGCGATCGAGTCCTTGAGGTCGGTGTCCTTGACGACCAGCTGGCTGATGATCAGGCCGATCGCGGTCGGGACCATCATCCACGTCACGTACTTGAGGATCGTGGAGATGCCGGTGCGCAGCTCGGAGCGGACGAGCGTGAAGCGGGACGCCTCCTCCGCGAGCTGCGCCGCGTACGCCTCGCGGCCGACCTTCGTGGCCGTGAACGCGCCGCCGCCCGCCACCACGAAGGAGCCCGACATCACCGGGTCGCCCGGCTTCTTCACCACCGGGTCCGCCTCGCCGGTGAGCAGCGACTCGTCGACCTCCAGGCTGTCCGCCTCCGCCACCACCCCGTCGACGACCGCCTTGTCCCCGGGCGCCAGCTCGATCAGGTCCCCGAGGACGATCCCGGAGGTGGACAGCTCGGCGGCGGTCCCGTCGCGCCGGACCCTCGGTTTCGCCTCGCCGATGACGGCGAGCCCGTCGAGGGTCTTCTTGGCGCGGAGCTCCTGGACGATGCCGATGCCGGTGTTGGCGACGATCACGAAGCCGAAGAGGCTGTCCTGGATCGGCGCGACGAAGAGCATGATCACCCACAGCACGCCGATGATCGCGTTGAAGCGGGTGAAGACGTTGGCCCGGACGATGTCGACGGCCGAGCGGGAGTTCCGTACGGGGACGTCGTTGACCTCCCCGCGCGCGACCCGCTCCGCGACCTCGGCGGAGGTGAGTCCGGCCGGGCGGTGCTCGACGGGAGGGCCGTTCCCCGCCGTCCCGCCGCTGTCCGTGTCGATCTTCGCCCGCTGCGTCATGCTCTCGACGGTACGACCGGAACCGGGCGTTCACCTGCCGGGAGCGGGACACGGGGGGCGGGTGGTCCCGTGGTGCTGCCGCCCGGCGCTACGGCGCCTGTCGCTCCCCGGCCTCGCGCGCCGCCGCCGCGTGCCGTCGGAGCGCCGCGTCGCGCTTCCGCACGTACCAGATGCCGATCAGTCCGAGACCCGCCCCGGCCAGGCAGGTCCACACCCACCAGGTCAGGTCCCGGTCGTCGAACCAGCGGTAGAAGGGGAGCTGGGCGAGGAAGAGGACGAACCAGAGAATCGTTCCGCCGGTGATGGTGGCGACGACGGGCCCTTCCAGGGGCTCGGGTGCCTCGTGCTTCGGTGTCCACTTCGCCATGGGGCCCAGTCTAGGTGGCGCCCGGATGGCCGAAAGTCGTGTCTACGCGCGGAGATGGACTCCCACTCGTTCATGTGTTCATACTGAAACGGTTTGCCTGTGGCGGGTTTCCTTCGTATGAACCGCCAAAACGGACACTCTCCTACGAGGACTCCCATGAGCACCACGGCCACCGCCAAGGCCTCTTCCCCCGAGCCGTCCGGTTCCCCCGAACCGACCTCCGGCCTCGACCGCTACTTCAAGATCTCCGAGCGCGGCTCGACCGTGGCCCGCGAGGTCCGGGGCGGCTTCGCCACCTTCTTCGCGATGGCCTACATCATCGTGCTGAACCCGATCATCCTCGGCAGTGCCAAGGACATGTACGGGCACCAGCTCGACAGCGGCCAGCTCGTCACCGCCACCGTCCTCACGGCGGCGTTCACGACCCTCCTCATGGGCGTCATCGGCAACGTGCCGATCGCCCTCGCCGCCGGCCTCGGCGTCAACACGGTCGTCGCGCTCCAGCTCGCGCCCCGGATGTCCTGGCCCGACGCCATGGGCATGGTCGTCCTCGCCGGCATCGTCGTGATGCTGCTCGTCGCGACCGGCCTGCGCGAGCGCGTGATGAGCGCCGTCCCGGCCGGCCTCCGCAAGGGCATCGCGATCGGCATCGGCCTCTTCATCCTGCTGATCGGCCTCGTCGACTCGGGCTTCGTCTCCCGCATCCCCGACGCCGCGCACACCACCGTCCCGCTCCAGCTCGGCGGCGCCGGCCACCTCACCGGCTGGCCGGTGCTCGTCTTCGCCCTGGGCGTGCTGCTCACCCTCGCGCTGATCGTCCGCAAGGTCCCCGGCGCCATCCTCATCTCGATCGTCGTCATGACGATCGTCGCCATGGTGATCAACGCGGTGGCCGACGTCCCGTCCTGGGGCCTGACCACCCCGGAGTGGCCCGGCAACCCGGTCGCCTCGCCCGACTTCGGCCTCTTCTGGCAGTTCAGCCTCTTCGGCGGCTTCCACAAGGTCGGCGTCCTGACCGGCGTCCTCTTCGTCTTCACCGTGCTGCTGTCCTGCTTCTTCGACGCCATGGGCACGATCCTCGGCGTCGGCGACGAGGCCAAGCTGACGGACAAGGACGGCAACTTCCCCGGCATCAACAAGGTCCTCCTCGTCGACGGCCTGGCCGTCGCCTCCGGCGGCGCGACCTCCTCCTCCGCCACCACCTGCTTCGTGGAGTCCACGGCGGGCGTCGGCGAGGGGGCCAGGACCGGCCTCGCCTCCGTCGTCACCGGCGGCCTCTTCTCCGTGGCGCTGTTCCTCACGCCGCTGGCCACCATGGTCCCGTCCCAGGCCGCCACCCCCGCGCTGCTCGCGGTCGGCTTCCTGATCATGGCCGGCTCGGTCAGGGACATCGACTGGAGCGACTTCACCATCGCGGTGCCGGCGTTCCTGGCCATGGTGATGATGCCGTTCACGTACTCGATCACGAACGGCATCGGCATCGGCTTCATCGCCTTCAGCGTGCTGCGCCTCGCGGCCGGCCGGGGCCGTGAGGTCCCGGTCGCCATGTACGTCGTGTCGGCGGTGTTCGTCTTCTACTACGCGATGCCGGCGCTCGGCCTCACGTGATCCCGGGGCGGGGCGGGCGCCTGAGGCGGCGCCGCCGCCTCCGTCCCCTCCGCACCGTAGAACTTCTCCGTCTCGTCGACGGCGGTCTTGAACCGCTCGTCGAAATCCTCGCGAATGAGCGTCCGGGCCACGTAGTCCTGGACGCTCATTCCTCTTTTCGCGGCGTGACTCCTGAGCCGGTCGAGCAGCTCACCGTCGATGCGCAGGCTGAGCACTGTCGATCCCATGCCGTCAGGGTCGGGGCAGCCGGTGCTTCTTTGCGTCACTTTCTGGATCTGACTCACTCGTTCGGGTGATACATGGATGCCGAAGCGTGATCTGTGCCGGTGTGTGTTGTCGCGGGCGGGTGCGTACGGGGGTGGGCGGGTGTGAGCGGGCGCGGGCGGGTGTGTGCGTGCGGGTGCGTGCAGGTGTGGGCGGGGCGGGGCGTGTGATTCGTGCGACGTCGGCGGGTTTCCGGTGGTATTTAGGTAGAGTAATGAGTTACGCTAACGAACATGCCTGACCTGTCCCACGGGACCGCCGACGACGTCGCGGCCGTGAACGCGCTCCGCTCCTCCGTCATGCGGCTGGGCCGACGCCTCAAGCACCAGCGCGTCGACGAATCGCTGAGCCCCACCGAGATGTCGGTGCTCGGCACCCTGTCGCTCTGCGGCTCCGCGACCCCCGGCGAGCTGGCCCGCAAGGAGCACGTCCAGCCGCCCTCGATGACCCGCATCGTCGCGCTGCTCGAAGCCAAGGGACTGGTCCGGCTGGAGCCGCACCCCGACGACCGCCGGCAGAAGGTGGTCAGCCAGACCGAGCAGGCCGAGGCCATGCTCGAGGAGTCCCGCCGCAAGCGGAACGCCTGGCTGGCCGCGCTCGCCGAGGGTCTGGACGAGGACGAGTGGGCCAAGCTGCGCGCGGCCGCCCCCGTCCTGGAGAAGCTCGCACACCTGTAGACCCCGAGCCGAGGAGGCGACGCACTTTGAGTACGGGACCCGGAGCAGACTCCGCACCCGTCCACAAACCCGATACCCACACCCGCCGGGGCGGGGGGACCTTCTCCTCGCTCGGGATCCGGAACTACCGGCTTTTCTTCACCGGGGCGATCGTCTCCAACACCGGTACGTGGATGGCCCGGATCACCCAGGACTGGCTGGTCCTGAGCCTCACCGGCTCGGCCGCCGCCGTCGGCGTCACGACGGCCCTCCAGTTCCTGCCGATGCTGCTCTTCGGCCTGTACGGCGGTGTCGTCGCCGACCGGTACCCGAAGCGGCAGCTCCTTCTCGTCAGCCAGGCGGCCCTCGGACTGTGCGGGGTCGCGCTCGCCGTACTCACCCTGTCCGGGCACGTTCAGGTCTGGCACGTCTACCTGATCGCTTTTCTGCTGGGCATGGTCACCGTCGTCGACAATCCGGCGCGGCAGTCCTTCGTGTCCGAGATGGTCGGGCCCGGGCAGCTTCGCAACGCCGTCTCCCTGAACTCCGCGAACTTCCAGTCCGCGCGGCTCGTCGGGCCCGCCGTCGCCGGTGTCCTCATCGCCGGGGTCGGGAGTGGGTGGGCCTTTCTGCTGAACGGTCTTTCCTTCGTCGCGCCGATCGTCAGCCTGTTGCTCATGCGGACCGGTGAGCTCCACAAGGTGGAGCGCGTACCGCGGGGGAAGGGGCAGCTCCGGGAGGGGCTGCGGTACGTGGCCGGGCGGCCCGATCTGCTGTGGCCCATCGTGCTGGTCGGGTTCATCGGGACCTTCGGGTTCAACTTTCCGATCTGGCTCACCGCTTTCGCCGATGGGGTTTTCCACGTCGGGGCCGGTACGTACGGGTTCCTCAACACGTTGATGGCCGCCGGGTCGCTCGTGGGCGCCCTCGCCGCGGCCCGGCGGGGCTCGACCCGGCTGCGGATGCTCGTGATCGCGGCGGGTGTCTTCGGTGTCCTGGAGGTCGTCGCCGCCCTGTCGCCGGCGTTCTGGCTGTTCGCGCTGCTGCTCGTGCCGATCGGCATGATCGGGCTCACGGTCAACGTCACCGCCAACTCCGCCGTGCAGATGGCCACGGATCCCGCGATGCGGGGGCGGGTGATGAGCCTGTACATGATGGTCTTCGCCGGGGGGACGCCGATCGGCGCGCCGCTGCTCGGGTGGGTCACCGACGCGTACGGCGCTCGGGTCGGGTTCGCCGTGGGTGGGTTGATCTCGTTTGCCGCGGCTGTGGTCGTCGGGCTCGTGCTCGCCCGGATCGGGGGGCTCAAGGTCGCCGTCGGGTGGCGGCGGGGGCATCCGCAGGTCCGGTTCGTGGCGCGGGAGCGTCTGACCACCGCGGCGTAGCCCTGGGGCGGGCGGTGGTCGGGGTGGTGCCTGGTGCGACGGGGCCGGGGCCTCCCGTACGTCGTCGTCAGACCCGCCGCTCCAGGATCTGGCCCCGCCAGTCGCCCACCGCGAAGGTGTCCGTGCGGGTGAAGCCCTGGTTCTCGTAGTACGCGATCAGGCGGCCCTCGCTGCCCGCGAAGCAGTCCACGCGGAGGAGGGAGACCTCCTGGCGCCGTGTCTCCGCCACGGCCCGGTCGAGGAGCGCCGCTCCCACGCCGCGGTGGTGGAAGCGGGCGTCCGTCGCCAGGAGGCGCACGTAGACCTCCGGTTCGGTCGCGGGGGGTACGTGCCGGCCCGGGTGGGGGGTCAGGGTCATCGTGCCCGCCGGTACGCCGTCGATCTCCGCCAGCCAGAGGTCTCCCTCGGCCACCGTCCGTTCCACCTGCCGGACGGCGGCGGGGCGCGACGTGAAGGGCTCCGTGCCCCACTGGGCGGTGATGCCCTTGCCGTTCAGCCATGCGACGGCGCTGTCCAGGACGGCGAGTGTCGCGGGTACGTCTTCGGGCCCGCCCCTACGGATCTTCATGCGGGTGAGGTTAGCCGCGGCCTGTCAGACTCTTCCCATGAGGCTCTTCGCCGCCGTTCTGCCGCCCCCGGAGCGGTTGGACGAGCTCGGACACGTCGTCGACCGGCTGTGCCGGTCGCCCGGGGCGGAGGGGGTGCGCTGGACCGCGCGGCCCGGATGGCACCTCACGCTCGCCTTCATGGGGGAGGTGGAGGAGGCGCTGCTGCCCGAGCTGCGGGTGCGGCTCGAACGGGCCGCGTCCCGTACCTCCCCGTTCTCGCTGCGGCTCCACGGGGGCGGGCACTTCGGGGGACGGGTGCTGTGGGCCGGGGTCGCCGGGGACCTGGACGCGCTGCGGCTCCTCGCCGAGCGGTCCGACGCGGCCGCGCGCCGGACCGGGATCGCGATGGAGGAGCACCGCCGGTATCGGGCCCACCTGACCGTCGGGCGCGGGGACGGGGTGGACCCGGGACCCTTCCTGGACGTGCTCGACGGGTTCGAGGGCGGCCGGTGGGAGGCGACCGAGCTGGCCCTGGTGCGGTCGGAGCTGCCGGTGAGCGGGGTGCGGGGGGAGCGGCCCCGGTACGAGAGGGTCGGGGGGTGGCCCCTGGGCGGGGGCGGGGCGGGTTAACCTCGGAGGGTGGACCCGAAGACTCGTAACCGGATCATGGCCGGTGTGCTCGTACTGATGTTCGCCATCGTCGCGGTGGCGTCGGTGGTCGGTCAGTAGCCGAAGGGGTGCTTGCTTCGAGCGCACTCGAAGCAGTTGGCTGGTGACCCATGGAGTACACGCAGCTCGGACGCACCGGACTCAAGGTCAGCCGACTCGTCCTCGGCACGATGAACTTCGGTCCTCAGACCGACGAAGCCACCAGTCACACGATCATGGACGCGGCGCTGGACGCGGGGCTCAATTTCTTCGACACCGCCAATGTGTACGGGTGGGGTGAGAACAAGGGGCGGACGGAGGAGATCGTCGGCTCCTGGTTCGCCAAGGGCGACGGCCGCCGCGACCGTACCGTCCTCGCCACCAAGGTGTACGGGAACATGGGCGCCGACGGTGAGGCGTGGCCCAACCACGACAAGTTGTCCGCCCTCAACATCCGGCGGGCGGTCGAGGGCAGCCTGAAGCGGCTCGGGACCGACTACATCGATCTGTACCAGTTCCATCACGTCGACCGCGCCACTCCCTTCGAGGAGATCTGGCAGGCCGTCGACGTGCTGATCCAGCAGGGGAAGATCCTGTACGCGGGGTCCTCCAACTTCCCCGGCTACAAGATCGCCCAGGCCAACGAGACCGCCGCCCGGCGCGGCGCGGTCGGGCTCGTGAGCGAGCAGTGCCTCTACAACCTGTTCGAGCGACGGGCCGAGATGGAGGTGATCCCGGCCGCGCGGGAGTACGGACTCGGGGTCATCCCCTGGTCCCCGCTGCACGGCGGCCTGCTCGGCGGGGTCCTGAGGAAGGAGGCCGAGGGCAGGCGGCGTACGGAGGGGCGCGCGGCGGCCACGCTCGCCGACCCCGCCTCCCGGGCGCGGCTCCAGGCCTACGAGGACCTGCTCGACAAGCACGGCCTTGAGCCGGGCGAGGTCGGGCTGGCCTGGCTGCTGACCCGGCCCGGTGTGACGGGGCCGATCGTCGGACCCCGCACCCCGGAACAGCTGGCCGGCGCCCTGCGCGCCCTGGAGGTCGAGCTGGGCGAGGAGCTTTTGGCCTCGCTCGACGAGATCTTCCCCGGGCCCGGTCCTTCCCCGGAGGCCTTCGCCTGGTGACGTCTCCGGCCCCGGGCCGGCGTGGGTCGTCGTCCGGGGCCGGGCGTCAGGGGTCGTACGTCAGGGGCCGGGTGCGTACGGGCCGCCCAGTCCCCACGCCCCGTGCATCGCGTCCGCGAAGGCCGCCGCCAGTTTGTGTTCGCCGGTGGGGCCCGGGTGGGTGCCGTCGTAGGTGTCGGCGGGGAGGGCGTACGACTCCGGGACCGCCCCCAGGAGCAGCGGGGAGGCGGGGGTGTCCAGGTCGGCCACGGCCTTCGCGAGGAGGTCGTTGAAGCGGGCGCACTCGGCGGCGAAGGGGGCGTCGTACGTGGCGCGGACGTTCGGGATGACCGGGAGGAGGACCGCCCGGACGCGCGGGTTCGCGGCGCGGGCGGCTTCGAGGAAGGACCGGACGTTCTCGTCGGTCTGGTCGCTGTTCGTGTAGAAGCCCAGGTCGATCAGGCCGAGGGAGACGAGGAGCACGTCCGCCCCGGTCGTCGCGACCGCCTCCCCGATCACCGGCGCCATGTGCAGCCAGCCCTCGCCCCAGCCGGCCAGGTGGCGGCGGGCGGGGGCGGGGAAGTCCGGCGCCGCGTACGCCTCGCCGTCGTGGGGGCCGTCCGGGGCCTCCGGGTCGTACAGGCCCGTGCGGGGGCCGACGATCTCGTACCCGCCCGGAAGCGTGGCCTCCAGGTGCCGCCACATCCGGTAGCGCCAGGTCCAGTCGCCGGCGCGTCCGATGGTCATGCTGTCGCCGACGAACAGAAAACGCATGGTCACATCATCGTGGATCGTGTGGCCCGGCCTGTTGTGATCCGGGGCACCCCCGGGGCCCGTCCCGGTGTCAGCGCAGGCGGCGGGCCCGCAGGACCACGTCGTCGGTGTGGTGCGCGCCCGCGCCGCCCTCGGGCACCACGCGGGGCCGCTCCTCGTCCACCTCGACCCGCCAGTCGTCGCCGAGGAGCGCGGCGACCATCGAGGGCCAGACGTAGTCGGCGGGGTCGAAGCCGCCGTCCTGCCGCTCGGCGTGGTGCTCGTCCATGCCCGCGTGGTGGACGAGCAGGAGGACGCCGCCGGGCGCGACGGCGGCGAGCAGGGCGTGCTCGGCCGCCGCGTCCGGCGTGCGGAGCAGCGCCGGGTACTGCGCGGAGACCAGGTCGAAGGAGGCGGGCGGGAGCGCCGCCTCGGCCAGCCCGGCGTGCACCCAGCGGACGTCGGCGCCGGCGTCCCGCGCGTGGGCGGCGGCCCGGGCGAGCGCCACCCCCGAGACCTCCAGGGCGGTGACGTCCCAGCCGGCGCGGGCGAGCCAGATGGCGTCCGCGCCCTCGCCGCAGCCGACGTCGAGCGCGCGTCCGGGGGCGAGATCGGCGGTCTCCGCGACGAGCGCCCCGTTGGGCTGCCCGCTCCAGAGCCGGTGGTGTTCGGAGTAGCGGCCGTCCCACTCGTCGCGCACGGCGGGGTCGCCGACGTAGCCGTCGGTGAAGGAGCCGGCGGAGGGGTCGGTGAAGGAGTCCGTGGAGGCGGGGAGGTCTTCTGCCGTGGTGTCGTCTGCCATGGCACCACCGTCGCGCAGCGTCTCCTCACCCGGCCAGTTCTGTTGCGGAAACGGCAAAGGAAGGGGGAGGGTTCGCGGCTCCGGGCCCGCGCGGGGCTCAGGCCGTGAGGAAGCCGTTCACCCTCCTCGTGAAGCCCTCCGCGTCGTCGTGCCACGGGAAGTGGCCCGCCCCGGGCAGTACGGTCGGTTCCGCCTTCGGGAACAGGGCCGCGTACGCGGCGGCCGTGGGCGGCGGGGTGTTCACGTCCCCCTCGCCCGCCACCACCAGGACCGGACGGTCGAACTCCGCGAGCACCGCGCGCGTGGCGGGCGGGTCGAAGGCGCCCTCACCCGTGTAGGCCGCCGCCGCCTCGTCGTTGCGCCGCCGGGCGCTCTCGGCGTGCCACTCCCGCGTGGCCCCGTCCCAGGTGCCGTGGAAGAACGGCGCGACCGCCTCGAACGCCTCCGCCGTGCCCCGTCCCGCCGTGACCTCCTCCAGGGCCGCGTACGCCGGGCCGAACCACGGCTCCCCGCTCCGCAGCCGCGCCGTCGCGAGCCGCTCCTCCGGGGGCGTGTCGAGCGCCACCGCCGCCGTGCCCGGGGTGACGAGCACCAGCCGGGCGACCCGCTCCGGGTACCGGGTCACGTACAGGGCGGCCAGGTTCGCGCCGGCCGAGTGCCCGAGCAGGTCGACGGTGTCGAGGCCGAGGTGCGCCCGCAGCGCCTCCACGTCCTCCACCTGCCGGTCGCAACGGTACGAGGCCGGGTCGTCCGGCACGGCCGACGCCCCCGTGCCGCGCGGGTCGAGCCGGATCAGGCGGCGGTGGGCGGCGAGGCCGCCGAGGTCGTCCAGATAGGCGGAGTCCCGCATCGGGCCGCCGGGGAGGCAGAGCAGCGGGGCCCCGGAGCCGGAGTCGTGGTAGGCGAGTTCCGTGCCGTCGGGGGCGGAGAAAGTAGGCATGGGCGCGACCATGACAGCCGATCCGATCATGGTCAACGGATTACCGGCACCCCGTGGCAGGCTTGGACGCATGCGATCTGCTCTGTGCGCCCTCGGTGCGGCGGCGGCCCTGGTGCTGCTCCCGGCCGCCCACGCCCGTGCCGAAGGGCCGCAGCCCGACCGGGACTTCACGATCGAGGACCCCCGGATCACCGAGTCCAGCGGCCTCGCCGCGAGCCGCGCCCACCCCGGGATCTACTGGACGCACAACGACCAGGACGCGCCCCTGATCTACGGCGTCGACTCCCGTACGGGAAAGACGGTCGCGACCCTGACCATGGAGGGGGTCGGCACCCCCCGGGACATGGAGGCGATCTCCGTCGGCCCCGACGGCGACGTCTACGTCGGCGACATCGGCGACAACCTCGGCGGCTCCTGGGACCACGTCTGGATCTACCGCTTTCCCGAGCCGAAGGTCCTGAAGGACCAGAAGGTGACGGCGGAGCAGTACGTCGTGAAGTACGCCGACGGGCCGCGCGACGCCGAGGCCCTGATGGTCCATCCGAAGACCGGCCGGGTGTACGTCGCGAGCAAGAACCAGGACGGCGGCGGCCTGTACGCGGGTCCCGAACGGCTCTCGTCGTCCGGGACGAACGTCTTCCGGCGCGTGGACGAGGTGCCGTGGGTGACCGACGGCGCCTTCTCGCCGGACGGCGGACGGCTGGTTCTGCGCGGCTACTTCAGCGCTCAGGAGTACGCCTGGAAGGACGGGCGCCCCGGTGACGGGGGGACGTCCGTGGGGGCTCCCTTCCAGGGACAGGCGGAGTCGGTGACGTACACGGCGGACGGCTCGGCCCTCATGTTCGGCTCGGAGGGGAGGAACAGCCGCGTCCTGCGCGTGGACCCGCCGTCGACCGGCGGCGGAGGCCGGGGCACGAAGCCCCCGGCCGCCCCCGGCGCCTCCGCCTCCCCGTCCGCGACCCCGGACGGCGGCGAACAGGGCAACGCCACCCTCGGCTTCCTCGTCCTGGCGGGCGCCACGCTCCTGGTGGTGGCGGGGAAGCGGCTCGTGCGCCGCAAGTGACGCCCGTACGCACGCGAAAGGGCCCGGCACCACGTGCGCGTGGTGCCGGGCCCTCCGTACGGGGAAAGGGGTGTTACAGCTTCTCGATCACGTAATCCACGCAGGCCGTCAGGGCGCGGACGTCCGCCGGGTCGATCGCCGGGAACATCGCGATCCGCAGCTGGTTGCGGCCCAGCTTGCGGTACGGCTCGGTGTCCACGATGCCGTTGGCGCGCAGGACCTTGGCGACCGCCGCCGCGTCGATCTCGTCCGCGAAGTCGATCGTGCCGATGACCTGCGAGCGCTTGGCCGCGTCCGTCACGAACGGGGAGGCGTACTTGGACTCCTCGGCCCACGTGTACAGCGCGTCCGACGACTCCTTCGTGCGGGCCACGGCCCAGTCCAGACCGCCCTGGCCGTTGATCCACTTCAGCTGCTCGTTGAGCAGGAAGAGGGTCGAGAGCGCCGGGGTGTTGTACGTCTGGTTCTTCAGCGAGTTGTCGATCGCCGTCGGCAGCGAGAAGAACTCCGGGACGTGCCGGCCGGAGTCGTGGATCCTCTGCGCGCGCTCCAGGGCGGCGGGCGAGAACGCCGCCAGCCACAGGCCGCCGTCGGCCGCGAAGGACTTCTGCGGGGCGAAGTAGTAGACGTCCGACTCGGTGATGTCGACGGGCAGGCCGCCCGCGCCGGAGGTCGCGTCGACCAGGACGAGCGCGCCCTCGTCGGCGCCCGCGACCCGCTCGATCGGGGCGGCGACACCGGTGGAGGTCTCGTTGTGGGTGTACGCGTAGACGTCGACGCCCGCCTCGGCCACCGGCTCCGGGTGGGTGCCCGGGTCGGAGGAGATCACGGTCGGCTCGGCCAGCCAGGGAGCCAGCTTGGCGGCCTTCGCGAACTTGGAGGAGAACTCGCCGAAGGTGAGGTGCTGGGACTTGTTCTCGATCAGTCCGTGGGTCGCGACGTCCCAGAAGGCGGTGGAGCCGCCGTTGCCCAGGATCACCTCGTAGCCCTCGGGCAGCGAGAAGAGGTCACGGATGCCGGCACGCACCTCGCCGACCAGGTTCTTGACCGGAGCCTGGCGGTGGGACGTGCCGAGGAGGGAGGTGCCGGTGGCGGCCAGGGCGTCCAGCGCCTCCGTACGCACCTTGGAGGGGCCCGCGCCGAAACGGCCGTCGGCGGGCTTGATGTCAGCGGGAATCTGGATATCAGCCACGAGGCGGAGAGTATCGGGTCGCGGCGGGACCGGTCGCCGGATGTCCGCCCGATGAGACGAGGAACGGGACATCCTGGGGTTGTGGGAAGACACGAGGAACACGCGTTTGAGCTCGCCGCGGCCCTGCGGTCCACCGTCGCGGGGGAGGTCGACTTCTCCGCCGGGGCCAGGGCCCTGACCACCATGGACGCCTCCAACTACCGCCGCGTTCCGGTCGGTACGGTCGCCCCGCGCGACGCCGCCGACGTCGCGGCGGTCCTGGAGGTGTGCCGGGCGCACGGCACGCCCGTGGTCGCCCGGGGCGGCGGGACGTCCATCGGCGGGCAGGCCACGGGCACCGGCGTGGTGCTCGACCTCACACGGCGCATGGGCGGGATCGTCTCCCTGGACCCGGAGGTGCGGACCGCGGTCGTCCGGCCGGGGCTCGTCCTCGACCGGCTGCGGGCGGCGGCCCGCCCGTACGGGCTGACCTTCGGCCCCGATCCGTCCACGCACGGCCGCTGCACGCTCGGCGGGATGATCGGCAACAACGCCTGCGGGGCGCACTCGGTCGCGTGGGGCACCACGGCGGACAACGTGCGCTCGCTGGAAGTGGTGACCTACCGGGGCGCGGAGTTGACGCTCGGGCGGGACGGGCGGGGCGCGCCGCCCGGACTGCGGGAGCTGGTGGACGGGAACCTCGCCCTGCTGCGGACCGGCTACCCCGAGGGGCTCCCGCGCCGGATCTCCGGGTACGCCCTCGACGCGCTGCTCCCGGAGCGGGGCCGGGACGTGGTCCGCTCCTTCTGCGGCAGCGAGGGCACCCTCGGGGTGGTCACGGAGGCGACCGTACGCCTCGTCCCGCTGCCCGCCGAGCCGGTGCTCGTGGTGCTCGGGTACGCCGACGAGGGCGCGGCGGCGGACGCGGCGCCGGGGCTGCTGGAGTACCGGCCGCTGACGGTGGAGGGGATGGCCCTCGACCTCGTGCCGGACGCGGTGGGGCTGCCCCGGGGCGGGGCGTGGCTGTTCGTGGAGGTGGACGGTGCGGAGGCGGCCCGGCGGCTGGTCCGGGCGGCGGACGCGCTGGACTCCGCCGTCGTACGGGACGCGGCCGGGCAGCGGGCGCTGTGGCGGATCCGGGAGGACGCGGCGGGCACGGCGACCCGGGCGCTCGGCGGGGGCGAGGCGTGGCCGGGGTGGGAGGACTGCGCGGTGCCGCCGTCCCGGCTCGGCGCGTACCTGCGTGAATTCCGTGCTCTGCTGGCCGATTTCGGCCTCCGGGGGATCCCGTACGGGCACTTCGGGGACGGCTGCGTCCACGTCCGGATCGACTTCGACCTGTGGACGGCGGAGGGGGTACGGCACTTCCGCCGCTTCTCGGAGGCGGTGGCGGACCTGGTGGTCGCCCACGGCGGCTCGCTCTCCGGCGAACACGGCGACGGGCGGGCGCGGGCCGAGCTGCTCCCGAGGATGTACGGGGAGGAGCTGGTCTCCCTCTTCGGCGCCGTCAAGGACGTGTGGGACCCGGACGGGGGGCTGAACCCGGGGATGCTGGTCCGGCCGGGCCGGCTGGACGAGGGGCTGCGGTTCGAGGGGCTTTCGGGGGCACGGCTTTCGGGGGCGGGGACTGAGGGGGCGGGGGCTGTGGGGGCGGGGTCCGCGTCGGCAGGGGCTGCGGGGGTGGGGTCCGCGTCGGTGGGGCTTCCGGTGGTGGGGGTCGGGCGGGCCGCCGCCCGGTGCGTCGGGGTCGCCAAGTGCCGTGAGGAGGGGCCGGGTTCGGGGGACGGCGTGATGTGTCCCTCGTACCGGGCGACCGGTGAGGAGCGGCACTCGACCCGGGGGCGGGCGCGGCTGCTGCACGAGATGGCGCTCGGGGAGGTGATCACCGACGGCTGGCGCTCGGAGGAGGTCCGCGAGGCGCTCGACCTGTGCCTGTCCTGCAAGGGCTGCCGCAGCGACTGCCCGGTGGGCGTCGACATGGCCGCGTACAAGGCGGAGTTCCTCGACCGGCACTACGCGGGGCTGCGCGGCCTCCTGCGCCGGCCGCGCTCGCACTGGACGATGGGGCGCCTCCCGCACTGGCTCGACCTGTTCGGGCGGGGCCTGAACGCGGGGCTGCGGCTGCCGTTCGCGGCGCGGCTCGCGGGGGTGACGCCCGAGCGGACGATGCCGAGGGTGGCGGAGGCCTCGTTCACGTCCTGGTTCGGGGAGCGCGCCTCGGACCGTCCGCCGGCCCTGACGCTCTGGCCCGACACCTTCACCGACCATCTGTCCCCGGAGGTCGGCCGGGCGGCGGTCCGGGTCCTGGAGGACGCGGGGCTCGGGGTGGCGCTGCCGGAGGGGCGGGTGTGCTGCGGGCTCACGTACGTGTCGACGGGGCAGTTGGGGGCGGCGAGGAAGGTGATGCGGAGGGCGTTGGACGTGATGCTTCCGGGCGGGACGGGCCTCTCGGGCCTCTCGGTTTCCTCAGGGGTGGCCCCGGGCGGGTCGGCCCCGTCGCCTCCTTCCGAGGTGGCCCTCCCCGTCGTGGTGCTCGAACCCTCCTGCGCGGCGACCCTCCGCACCGACCTGCCCGAGCTGTTGCCGGACGACCCCCGGGCCGCTCGCCTCGCCGCCTCCGTCCGCACCTTCGCCGAGGTCCTGGAGGAGCTGGCCCCCGACTGGACCCCGCCCCGTCTCGACCGGCCGGTCACCGGCCAGACCCACTGCCACCAGCACGCCGTCCTGGGCGACGCCGCCGACCGGCGGTTGCGCGCCCGTGCCGGTCTCACCGGTGACCTCGCGGGCGGCTGCTGCGGCCTGGCGGGCAACTTCGGCTTCGAGCCGGGCCACTACGAGGTCTCGGTCGCCTGCGCCGGGGACCGGCTCCTGCCGTCCCTGCGGGACGCGCCCCCGGAGGCCGAGGTCCTGGCCGACGGCTTCTCGTGCCGCACCCAGATCGCCGACCTGACGGACCGGCGGGGACGGCACCTGGCGGAGCTGCTCGCGGAGGGGGTGGAGGAGGAGGCGTGGCGAGCGGGAGAGTGAGCGGTCCGGTACGGGAAGTCCCGTACCGGGGGACCCGTACGGGGGGTTCAGGAAGCCGTGCGGGTCTCCGCGACGATCTCGCGGGCCAGCACCGCCAGCGCCCCCGTCGCCGGGTGCGGGAAGGCGTCCCGCCAGGCCAGGACGACCGGGAGCGGGGGCGCGTCCGGCAGGGAGCGGTAGACGACGCCCGGGTACGGGTGGAGGGCGGCCGTGGAGGCGGAGGAGACGCCGACGCCCCGGCCGGCGGCGATGGCGGTGAGCCAGTCGTCGGTGTTGGCGACGGTCAGCGTGGCCGCCGGGCGGGCGGCGGCGGGCCACAGGGTGAGGGCGGTCGTGCCGGAGACGGTGTTGAGGACGACCGTCTCGCCCGCCAGGTCCCCGAGGACGAGCCGCGGCCGGCCGGCGAGCGGGTGGTCGGCGGGCAGCGCGGCCACCCGGGGCTCCGTGGCGAGCTCCGTGGTGACCAGGCCGGGCGCGTCCACCGGGCCCCGGAGCAGGGCGGCGTCGACCTCGCCGCGGGCGAGCCCGGCGGTGCGGTCGTCGACGCGGAGGAGTTCGAGCGGGGTGCCGGGGTGCTCCCGCTGCCAGCGCCGCAGCAGGGGAGTGGTGTACGGGCCGAACGCCGACCAGGCGTGCCCGAGGCGCAGGGGGCGGCGGCGGAGCCCGGCCGGGTCGACGGCCGCGTCGAAGGCGGCGAGGGCGGCGGCGGCCCGGTCCCGGAAGGCGAGGCCCTCGGCGGTGAGGGCGAGGTGGTGGGTGGAGCGGTCGACGAGCCGGATGCCGAGGTGCTGTTCCAGGGCGGCGAGCGTGCGGGAGACGGCGGGCTGGGTGAGGTGGAGCCGGGCGGCCGCCCTGGTCAGGCTGGACTCCTCGGCGATGGCGAGGAAGCAGCGGAGGTGGCGTAGCTCGATGCTCATGCGCTCGGAGCATAACCGCAGCGCAATCGGCATTTCCGCTGCCGCGCGGGGGCCCGTACGGTGAGGTGGTGCCGCACCGGGCCTCGGCGCGGTGGACCTTCGTACGCATCGCGTGTGGTGTTGAGGAGCAGCCGGTGGACAGTCCGGTCAAGGACGTGACCCCGGCCGCGACGGCCGCCGCGGGGTCCGGGGGAGTTCCCGTACGGGACGAGGGGCGGGGCGGGCGGTTCGGGCCGGTCGCCCTGGTCGTCACGAGCGGGCTGTCCGTGCAGTTCGGGGCCGCCGTCGCCGTCCTCCTCATGCCGCGCGCCGGTGCCCTCGGCGTCGTCACGCTGCGCCTCGTGCTCGCCGCGGTCGTGCTGCTCGCCGTCTGCCGGCCCCGGGTCCGGGGCTACGGCCGCGCGGACTGGGGGACGATCGTCGCCTTCGGCACCGCCATGGCGGGCATGAACGTCCTCATCTACCAGTCGTCGAGCCGGATCCCGCTGGGCGCCGCCGTGACCCTGGAGGTCCTGGGCCCGCTGATCCTGTCCGTGGTCGCCTCGCGCCGCTGGGCGAACCTGCTGTGGGCCGGGCTCGCCCTGGCCGGCGTCGTCCTGCTCGGCGGGGGCGGCTTCGACCGCCTGGACCCGCTGGGAGCGGCCTTCGCGCTCGGGGCGGGCGGCATGTGGGCCGCGTACATCGTCTTCGGCGCCCGTACCGGCCGCCGCTTCCCGCAGGCCGACGGGCTCGCGCTGGCCATGGCCTTCGGGGCGGTCCTCAGCCTGCCGCTCGGCGTCGCGGAGGCGGGCGGGCGGCTGCTCGTGCCGTCGACGCTCGCCCTGGGCCTCGCGGTCGCGCTGATGTCGTCGGTCCTGCCCTACACCCTCGAACTCCTCGCCCTGCGCCGCATGCCCGCGCCCACCTTCGCGATCCTGATGAGCCTGGAACCGGCCGTCGCGGCCCTGGCCGGCTTCCTCGTCCTGAGCCAGGCCCTGGCCGCCCCCGACGCCCTCGCCATCGCCCTCGTCATCGCGGCGAGCATCGGCGCGGTCCGCACCCGCCCCAAGGGGCCGGGCTCCGCGGGCTCCGGTGGGTGACCCGCCCGCGCGCCGTGTACGGTTTCCGGCCGACCGTGGCCGGTACCGGCTCTGCTGAGTAGGGGCGCGGCGGCCCGCTTGAGTACCGGTACTCAAGCTCCGGCGGTCTCCGGGAACGAGAGTGGGGGCAGACCGAACGACCGACGGGAGACGACCGTGACCACCCCCCTGACCGGCACCCACCGCCCCCTCCGCCGCCGGGCCCGCGCCTCCGCGGCCACCGCGCTCGCGGGAGCGGTCGCGGCCCTGACCCTGACCGGCTGCTCCGGCCTCTCCTTCCGGGACGACATCTGCAGCAAGGGCGAGTACCCCGTCATGACCGTCGGCGCGACCGGCTCCGCCTGCGTCAAGGACGGCGTGAAGGTCCCGGAGGGCTACACGCGCCACCCCGAGGGCAAGGTGCCGCAGAAGGTCGACGACGAGTGGGACGTGTACTGGCGCACCCACACCGTCGACAAGGAGGGCAACATCGTCGACGCGCCCGGGGTGGGCTGAGGGGGCTTTGCGCGGACTTGGGCGCTGCGCGGGCTTGGGCCCTGCGCGGGGCCCGGGCCTTAGGTGGCGGGGCCTGGGCCTTGGGCCTTGCGCGGGCTTGGGCTCTGCCTGGACCCGGGCTTCGCCCGGACCCGGCCTTGACCGGCCCCCAGACCCGGCCCTGTCCTGCCCGGGCCCGGGCCCCGCCCTTCCCGGGCCCGGCCCCCGTCCCGTCCGGACCCGCCCCCGCCCGGACTCGCCCCCTGGCCCACCGGACGCCCCCTGGACTCCCCGCGTGATCGCCGACTTCCAGTGCCTCGTCCTCGACTGTCCCGAGCCCCGCGCGCTCGCGGAGTTCTACCGGGCCGTGCTCGGCGGGGAGGTCGACCGGCCGGACCGGCGCTGGTCGCTCGACGAGGACTGGTCCACCCTCCACACCCCCGGCGGCCTCGTCCTCTGCTTCCAGGGCGTCCCCGACCTCGACACCGCCCACGCCCAGGTCCTGTCCCACGGCGCGACCCTCCTGGACGCGGGGGAGCACGGCCGGAGCTGGCGGGTGTACGCGGACCCGGCCGGGCATCCGTTCTGCCTGGTGGGGTGAGGGGGACGCGGCGGGTCGCCTCCGGAGCCTCCTGGCGCCTCGACGGGGCCCGCCCGGTCCGCCCGGCCGCGGACAGGACGCCGACCCTTCCCGCACCGTCCTCCGCACGGTGACCGATGCCGTTCCCGTGGATCATCTCCGCGGCCCGGTGCCCGCCCCCGGCCCGATCCCGTCGAAGCCTGGCCGACGGGCTGTTGAGGGGGCCGGGGCGGGCGAAGAGCATGGGGTGGTCACAGTCGTACGAGGCAGTCGTACGAGGCAGTCGTGAGAAGGAGGGGAGCCGGACATGGCCCTGGAGATGCGGGACCGGTGCGAGCGTTGTGGGACGGCGGAGCTGGTGGCGGACGGGCCCGCGCGGATCTGTTCGTACGAGTGCAGCTTCTGCGTTCCCTGCGCCGACGCCATGGCGGGGGTCTGTCCCAACTGCGGCGGCGAGCTGGTGGACCGGCCCCGGCGCGTCGGGGGATGAGGCGGGAGCGGTCCGGACGTCAGTCGGAGTCCGAGGGGGGAGGGGTGCCGGTGCCCGTCGTCGGAGGGCGCGGCGGCCCGCCGTTTCCGCGCCAGGCGGCGTAGACGCCGGACACCGCCACGGCGATCGCCGCGAGGGACTCCGGCGCCACCCCGCACAGGACGAGGACGGCCCCCGTGGCGAGTACGGCGAGGAAGGCGACGAGGTCCTGAACACGCCTGTCGTACTTGGGCATTGCGGAGCTCCGTTTCCCGGTGGGCGGTTTCTGCGACGATGTGCGACCAGGCTCGTCCGGGGCCGGGGTGCTGCGGAAGGCGCAGCACGTGCTGCCGGACGAACGGCAGCACGGGGTACGGGAGCGGGGGCGGCGCGATGTCCGAGCTGATGCCGGTCGACGGCGAGGGCACTCCGGAAGCGCAGGCGCTCGCACGGGCGTTGCGCGACCTCTTCGCCGGTCTGAACACCTCCCTCCGGCGCTACGCGGTCCGCCGCGCGTACGACTCCGCCACCGTCTCCCGCTACCTCGGCGGGCGCCGGCTGCCCCCGTGGAAGTTCGTCCTGGACCTCCTGCACGACGTGGCCGAGGAGCGGGACACCCCGCCGACCGAGCAGACGGTCGCCATGCTCCGGGCGCTGCACACGGCGGCGCTGGAGTCGGGCGGCGGCGCCACCCACAAGGTGCAGCTGCTGGAGCGCCGCCTCGCCGACGCGGACCGGGAGGCGCGGCGTGCGGTCGCCCGGATGCGCCTGCTGGAGGAGGCGCTCGAAGACCGCGAGCACCGCATCCGCGACCTCCAGCTGCGCGAGCGCGAACTGCGGGCGGGCATCGGCTCGCCCCTGTCCGGCGACGCCGGAGGCGCCCCGCCCTCCGGCGAGTACGCCCGGCTCCGCGAGGAGATCCAGGACCTGACGGAGGAGCTGGACCGGGTCCGGGACCTCCACCGGCAGGCGGAGGAGCGCTGCGAGCGGCTGGAGCGGCGGCTCGCGGAGGCGGAGGCCGAGGCCGAGCGGGGGGCCGGGGCGGAGGCCGGGGCCCTGGAGAGCCGGGAGACCGAGGTCGTGGAGTCGACCGGGGCACCGGTCGCCTTCCTGAGGGGCGAGGATCCCTCGTACCGGATCGGGCACATCAACGGGAACGTCCACTTCTTCACCGACGGCTGGCGGGTGGACGAGGAGGCGGTCGCCTCGGTGAGCGCCCAGGTGTCCTTGAAAGAGTTTCAGGTGGGGAACGGGCTGCTCCTCGATGCCAGGAGGGTCGTCGTCGTGGGGTGGGCCTCGAGAGAAGACGAGCTCCCGTACTGGCTGAAGCACGAACTCCACGTCCTCGTGGCGGGGAGCACGGCCCGGACCGAGTTGGAGGAGGTGCGGCTCGTCAGGGACGGCAGCCACACCCGCACCTGGGTGCCCTTCCTGGCGCTGCTGCGTCTGTCCGAGCCGGTCCCCGTCCTCCACGGCCACTTGGCGCTCGACCACCGCCCCGCCCTGAACAGCCGTCTCCTGGTGAACGCGTACGTGCGGCACGAGCCGTACTCGTGCCTCCTCGAGATGAAGGGCCGCTCGGGCGACTGGCTGCGGGTCTCCGGCGAGCTGGACGGAGGCCTCGTCGGCGCACCGGTGTTCTCCGGCGCGGGAGGGCTGGTCGGTCTGCTGCTGCCCCAGAGTCAGGACCGGGGGCTCGTCCTCCCCGCCAGTGCCCTGGGCCTCGTGGAAACCGCCGACCTCGACCAGTAGCCGTCCTCCCGCCGTCCGCGCGTCCCGCCACCTGCGCGATCCGGAGCCGGCTGCGGGATTGCCCGCTTCCCCGCCCAGTGCCGATATCGACAATTTGCGATGCGTCTTTGTCCAGAGCGTCAAATTGCCAGACTCTCTTTTATACACATACGGCTCGTGACGGCGGGGGGTGCGGGGGTGCTTCACTAGAGGCATGAACTCGAAATCCGAGACCCGCCCCGCGTTCGAACTCCGGGTCGGTGGAATGCACTTGACCATCCAGCGCGTTCCCGGATGGCTTGTGGCGCTGAGCGCCACGATCGCCGGGGCGGCGGGTGCGTGGTGGGGGCAGGGATAGCCCCGGAGGCGGCGACCGCAGGCTTCGGTGGGGGCTCGGTCCGTGACGACGGTGATACGTCCTGGGGGGATGAATCCACCGAGAGGGGCGCCTTAGGTGCCTTCGGTGCGGTTTACCTCCAGCGCTACTACCCGCACACTTCGCCCTCCGCCCTCGCCGGCCGTGGCGTGCGACCGGTGCGGTACCGGGATCCGGCCGGTCCTCGCCCCTCGCGCGGCCGATAGGCGCCCGGGTGTCCCTCGTCGCGGCATAGCGTCATCGGTGTCCTTTTCCCCTCGCCCCGCGTCGCGTCGCGGCGTCGTGTTCTTCCTTTCGTCGGCGTCACGCAACGGCGCGCGACGGGAGCCGGAGGGCATGCGGACCGGGCCTCCTGGAAACCGGTGGAAGGAAGGCGAACGATGAAGACGACTCGCGAGGTGGGCGACGGCACGCGGCGCCCGCAGTTCGAACTCCGCTTCGGCGGGCTGCACGTGACCGTCCAGCGCGTCCCGGGGTGGCTCGTCGTCCTGTTCACCACCGCGTCCGGGGTCGCGGGGACGTGGTGGGCGCAGCGGTAGAGGCGGAGTTCCGGAGCCCCGTTCCGTCCGGCTGGGCACCTGCCCCCGTCGTGGAACTCGGCCGTCGGCCGGGTCGCGTCGCCGCCGGGTACGGGTCACGGGCGGGACCGCTCGTCGGCCGGGACGCGAACCGGCGGGAAAAGGCCGGGGAGGCGTGCATGCCGTCGGCCTTCCGGGGCACACGGAGGGGGAGCGCGTGGGACCGCTCCAGAACGCCGGGCCTGCGGTTTCCCCCCCGTACCGCGGGCCCGGTGAAGCAGAGCGCGCGGCCCGTACACCTGGCGGAGGTGCGGGCCGCGCGTCGCTTCTCGTATGGCGTGCGTCGCGCGACGAACGGACTCCGCGCGAGACGACTTCCTCGCAGCCCTTACGGCCCTCACGGCGCGATGCGCGTGGCTTCCTGCTCCGATGCTCGGTGAAGCGAGGTGCTCATTCGTGACGCGCACCCTGCTATACATGCGGTGTATACATGATGCGTATAGTGCGGCGTCATGGCATCACCTGCACCCACACCCATACCCGCACCCCCGCTCACCCCCACCCTCCTTCGCCTCCTCAAAGCCCTGATCGTCTCTTCGGTCGGCGTCGCCGCCTCCCATCTGGTCCTGTCCGACACCCTCTACCTGTCGTTCGCCGCCCAGGCCTCCACCGCCCTCGGGGCCGGGGGTGGTTACTCCTCCGACCAGGCGTTCACCTCGGCGCTCGTCAACACCTTCCTGCTCATGCCGCTGGTCCTGTGGACCGGCATGCGGATCACCGGGGAGCGGAGGGTCGGCCCGATGGTGGTGGCCGGGACCGCCGGGTGGCTCGCCGCCGTCGGCCACGGTGTCGACGTGCTCGACAGCGGGCCCGGCGCGATCCTTCCCCTGGGTTCTCTCACCCTCGTCGTCGGCGCCGCCGCCCTCGCCTCGCTGGTGCGGCGGTCCCGGACGTAGACCGGATGGTCGGTTCAAGCTCTTTCCGAAACTAAAGCAAGCACGCTTGCTTGTTTCTGGTGTCACTGCCATGCTCCTCCGCGAAGGCCCGTGACCGGGACCGCCCGTCCCCGAGGGGAGCGCACCGTGTCCGACCCCGTCGTCCTCCTTGGCGACCTGCGCGACGAGAGTGACGAACTCGACCTTCTCGTCAGCGAGTTGAGCAAGGAGCAGTGGGGGGCGCCGACCCCCGCCCCCGGCTGGACGATCGCCCACCAGATCGCCCACCTCGCCTGGACCGACCGGGCCGCCCTCCTCGCCACCACCGACGCCGACGCCTTCGCCGCCGAGACGGAGAAGGCCCTCGCCGCCCCCGACCGCTTCGTCGACGACGGCGCCGAGGAGGGGGCCGCGCTGCCGCCCGCCGAGCTGCTCGCCCGCTGGCGCACGGACCGCGCACGGCTCCACGAGGCCCTGCGCACCGCCCCGCCCGGCACCCGCTTCCCCTGGTACGGGCCGCCGATGAGCGCCTCCGCCCTGGCCACCGCCCGGCTGATGGAGACCTGGGCCCACGGTCAGGACGTCGCCGACGCCCTCGGGGTCGTCCGCCCCCCGACCGCCCGCCTCCGGCACGTCGCCTGGATCGGCCACCGCGCCCGCGACTACGCCTACTTCGTCCGGGGCGAGCAGCCCCCCGCCGAGCCCTTCCGCGTGGAACTCGTCTCGCCGGGAGGGGAGTTGTGGGTGTACGGGCCCGAGGGCGCCGGCCAGAAGGTCACCGGGACCGCCCTCGACTTCTGCCTCCTCGTCACCCAGCGCGTCCACCGCGACGACACCGCCCTCGTCGCCCACGGCCCCGACGCCGCGCACTGGCTGACCATCGCCCAGGCCTTCGCCGGTCCGGCCGGAGCGGGACGACAGGCCGGATCGGGGCGGCAGGCCGGAGCGGGGCGCCCGGCCACGGGCAGCCGCACCGCCCCCGGGGAGGCCTGATGGTCCTCCGCATCGGCAACGCCTCCGGCTTCTACGGCGACCGCTTCGACGCCGTCCGCGAGATGCTCACCGGCGGCGGGCCCGGCGGTGAGCTGCACGTCCTCACCGGTGACTACCTCGCCGAGCTGACCATGCTCATCCTCGGCCGCGACCAGCTCAAGGACCCCGCCGCCGGGTACGCCAAGACCTTCCTGCGCCAGATGGAGGAGGGCCTCGGCCTCGCCCACGAGCGCGGCGTCCGGATCGTCACCAACGCCGGCGGCCTCAACCCCGCCGGGCTCGCCGACGCCCTGCGCGCCCTCGCCGACAAGCTCGGCCTGCCCGTGAGGGTCGCGCACGTCGAGGGCGACCGCCTGCCCGCCCGGGACGGCGCCCTCGCCGCCAACGCCTACCTCGGTGGCGCCGGCATCGCCGCCTGCCTCGCCGCCGGCGCCGACGTCGTCGTCACCGGCCGGGTCACCGACGCCGCCCTCGTCACCGGGCCCGCGCAGTGGCACTTCGGCTGGGGCCCGGAGGAGTACGACCGGCTCGCGGGCGCGGTCGTCGCCGGGCACGTCCTGGAGTGCGGCACCCAGGCCACCGGCGGCAACTACGCCTTCTTCCGCGACCACGACCCGGCCCTCCTGCGCCACCCCGGCTTCCCCGTCGCCGAACTCCACGACGACGGCTCCTGCGTGATCACCAAGCACCCCGGCACCGGCGGCCTGGTCGACGTCGGCACGGTCACGGCCCAGCTCCTCTACGAGACGGCCGGTGCCCGGTACGCCGGACCCGACGCGACCGCCCGGCTCGACACCGTACGGCTCACGCGGGAGGCCCCCGACCGGGTCAGGGTCGAGGGCGTCCGGGGCGAGGCCCCGCCGCCCACCCTCAAGGCCGGGCTCAGCCGCCTCGGCGGCTTCCGCAACGAGGTCGTCTTCGTCCTCACCGGCCTCGACGTCGAGGCCAAGGCCGCGCTCGTACGGGACCAGATCGAGGACGCCTTCGTACGGGGCGGGTCCCGGCCCGCCGAGGTGCGGTGGGACCTCGTCCGCACCGACCGGGCCGACGCCGCCACCGAGGAGACCGCGAGCGCCCTGCTGCGGCTCGTCGTCCGCGACCCCGGCCCCGACGCCGTCGGCCGCACCCTCACGGGGGCGGCCATCGAGCTGGCCCTCGCCAGCTACCCCGGCTTCCACGTCACCGCCCCGCCCGCCAAGGGTTCCCCCTACGGGGTCTTCGAGACGGTGTACGTGGACGCCACCGAGGTCCCGCACACGGCCGTGCTCCCCGACGGGACCCGTCAGGGGATTCCCGTACCGGCACGGACCCGCGCCCTTGAACCCGTACCCGAGCCGGAGCTCCCGCCGCCGCCGGCCGACGGGCCCGTCCGCCGCGTCCCCCTCGGCCGGATCGCCGGGGCCCGCAGCGGCGACAAGGGCGGCGACGCCAACGTGGGCGTGTGGGTGCGGACGGAGGAGGAGTGGCGCTGGCTGGTCCACGCCCTCACCGTCGAGCGGTTCCGCGCGCTGCTGCCCGAGACGGCGGACCTGCCCGTCGTCCGGCACGTCCTGCCGAACCTGCGGGCCCTCAACTTCACCGTCGCCGGGATCCTCGGCGAGGGCGTCGCCTCCCAGGCCCGCTTCGACCCCCAGGCCAAGGCCCTCGGCGAGTGGCTGCGCTCGCGCGAGACCGACGTACCGGAGGGGCTGCTGTGACCCCCGCCCACCACGCGGTCCGCCACGCCGCCCACCCCGTACCCCGAGAGGAATCCCCGTGACCGTCCTCGCCTCCGCCCTCGACACCGGCGGACCCGACTACGCCGACGCCCGCGCCGCCATGCTCGACAAGCTCGCCGCGCTCGACGCCGAGCACGCCAAGGCCCTCGCGGGCGGCGGCGAGAAGTACACGGCCCGGCACCGGGGGCGCGGCAAGATGCTCGCCCGGGAGCGGATCGAGCTCCTGGTCGACCCCGACAGCCCGTTCCTCGAACTGTCGCCGCTCGCCGCCTGGGGCAGCGACTACACCGTAGGGGCCTCCCTGATCACCGGCATCGGGGTCGTCGAGGGCGTCGAGTGCCTGATCACCGCCAACGACCCGACCGTGCGCGGCGGCGCCTCCAACCCGTGGACCCTGAAGAAGGCCCTGCGCGCCAACGAGATCGCGCACGCCAACCGGCTCCCCGTCGTCTCCCTCGTGGAGTCCGGCGGCGCCGACCTGCCCTCCCAGAAGGAGATCTTCATCCCGGGCGGGGCGCTCTTCCGCGACCTCACCCGGCTCTCCGCCGCCGGGATCCCCACGATCGCGGTCGTCTTCGGCAACTCGACGGCCGGCGGCGCGTACGTCCCCGGCATGTCCGACCACGCCGTGATGATCAAGGAGCGGTCGAAGGTGTTCCTCGGCGGGCCGCCGCTGGTGAAGATGGCGACGGGGGAGGAGAGCGACGACGAGTCCCTCGGCGGCGCCGAGATGCACGCCCGGACCTCCGGCCTCGCCGACCACTACGCCGTGGACGAGGCCGACGCCCTCCGCCAGGCCCGCCGGATCGTCGCCCGCCTCAACCACCGCAAGGCGCACCCCGATCCGGACCCGGCCTTCGTCGAGCCGCCGAAGTACGACGAGGACGAACTCCTCGGGATCGTCCCCGGCGACCTCAGGACCCCCTTCGACCCGCGCGAGGTGATCGCCCGGATCGTGGACGGCTCCGACTTCGACGAGTTCAAGCCGCTGTACGGACCGAGCCTGGTCACCGGCTGGGCGTCCCTGCACGGCTACCCGGTCGGCATCCTGGCCAACGCGCAGGGCGTTCTCTTCGGCCCCGAGTCGCAGAAGGCCGCGCAGTTCATCCAGCTCGCCAACCAGCGGGACGTCCCGCTGGTCTTCCTGCACAACACCACCGGCTACATGGTCGGCAAGGAGTACGAGCAGAGCGGCATCATCAAGCACGGCGCGATGATGATCAACGCCGTCTCGAACTCGAAGGTCCCGCACCTGTCGGTGCTGATGGGCGCGAGCTACGGCGCCGGGCACTACGGCATGTGCGGCCGGGCCTACGACCCCCGCTTCCTCTTCGCCTGGCCCAGCGCCAAGTCCGCCGTCATGGGCCCGCAGCAGCTCGCGGGCGTCCTGTCGATCGTCGCCCGCGCCTCCGCCGCCGCGAAGGGGCAGCCATACGACGAAAAGGCTGCCGAGGCCGACGCCGGCCTGCGGGCCCTGGTCGAGGCGCAGATCGAGTCCGAGTCGCTGCCGATGTTCCTCTCCGGACGGCTCTACGACGACGGGGTCGTCGACCCCCGCGACACCCGCACGGTCCTCGGGCTGTGCCTCTCCGCGATCCACACGGCACCGGTCGAGGGCGCGCGCGGCGGCTTCGGCGTCTTCCGAATGTGAGGCACATCCGTTGACCATCCCTGCGACCACCCCTCTGATCACCTCCGTCCTCGTGGCGAACCGGGGCGAGATCGCCCCCCGCGTCTTCCGCACCTGCCGCGACCTGGGGGTCTCCACCGTCGCCGTGTACTCCGACGCGGACGCCGGCGCCCTGCACGTACGGGAGGCCGACGCGGCGGTACGGCTGCCGGGGGCCGCGCCCTCGGAGACGTACCTGCGCGGCGACCTGATCGTGGCGGCGGCCCTCGCGGCGGGCGCGGACGCCGTCCACCCCGGCTACGGCTTCCTCTCCGAGAACGCCGGCTTCGCCCGTGCGGTGATCGACGCCGGGCTCGTCTGGATCGGCCCGCCGCCGGCCGCGATCGAGGCCATGGCGTCGAAGACCCGCGCCAAGGAACTCCTCGGCATCGAGCCCCTCGACCCGGCCCGCGTCACGGAGGCCGACCTGCCCGTCCTGGTGAAGGCGGCGGCGGGCGGCGGCGGCCGGGGCATGCGGGTCGTACGCGAACTCTCGCACCTACCAGGGGAGTTGGAATCGGCCTCGGCGGAGGCGGCGAGCGCGTTCGGGGACGGCGAGGTCTTCGTCGAGCCGTACGTGGAGGACGGGCGCCACGTCGAGGTGCAGCTGCTCTGCGACGCCCACGGCACGGTCTGGGCGCTCGGCACCCGCGACTGCTCCCTCCAGCGCCGCCACCAGAAGGTGATCGAGGAGGCCCCGGCCCCCGGCCTGCCCGCCGCCCTGGAGGCCTCCCTCCTGGACACGGCCGTCCGCGCCGCCAAGGCCGTCGGCTACGTCGGCGCGGGCACGGTCGAGTTCCTCGTCGCGGACGGCCGCGCGCACTTCCTGGAGATGAACACCCGCCTCCAGGTCGAGCACCCGGTCACGGAGGAGGTGTACGGGGTGGACCTCGTCGCCCTCCAACTCGCCGTCGCCGAGGGCGGGAAGCTGCCGCCGGAGCCCCCGGCCCCGCGCGGCCACGCGATCGAGGCCCGCCTGTACGCGGAGGACCCGGCCCGGGGCTGGGCCCCGCAGACGGGGCCCCTGCACCTCTTCGACGTACCGGGCGGAGTCCGGCTCGACACCGGCTACGCCTCGGGGGACACGATCGGCGTCCACTACGACCCGATGATCGCCAAGCTCACCGTCCACGCACCCACCCGCGCCGAGGCCGTCCGCAAGCTCGCCCACGCCCTGGAACGGGCCCGGATCCACGGCCCGGTCACCAACCGGGACCTGCTCGTGGCGTCCCTCCGCCACCCCGAGTACACGACCGTGGAAGCCCTCGACACCGGCTTCTACGACCGGAACCTGCCCGCCCTCACCACCGCCCCCGGGGGCGGGGGACTCGCGGCCGTCGCCGCCGCCCTCGCCGCCGCCTCCGCCCGCCGGGGCCGCTTCGGCGGCGGCTGGCGGAACCTCCGCTCGCAGGACGAGACGCGGACGTACGGGGACCCCTGCGGGAGCCACCGGGAAGACCACGAGGTCCGCTACCGGCCGACGCGGGACGGCGGGTACGAGGTCACGGCGCCGGAGGGCGTACGGGTCGTGGCGGCGGCCCCGGACCGGGTGAGCCTCGAAACGGCCGGAGTCGTACGCCACTTCGACGTGACGGCCTACGCGGACGGAACGGTCCACGCGGGAGGCCGTCGCCTCACCGCCCGCCCCCGCTTCACCGACCCCCGCGAGCAGACCGCCCCCGGCTCCCTGCTCGCCCCCATGCCCGGCACCGTCGTCCGGGTCGCGGACGGCCTCGCCGTCGGCGACGCGGTCACCGCCGGGCAGCCGCTCCTCTGGCTGGAGGCCATGAAGATGGAGCACCGCGTCACCGCTCCGGCCTCCGGCACGCTCACCGCGCTCCACGCCGCCCCCGGCCGCCAGGTCGAGGTCGGCGCCCTGCTCGCCGTCGTACAGGCACACGCACAGGCATCCGTACCGCCCGATGCACAGGAGGACCCGTCCGCATGAGCACCATGATCGAGACCGAAGAGCTCACCGCGCTCCGCGCCGCCGTCTCCGCGCTCGGCCACCGCCACGGCCCCGGCTTCGACCGGGCCGAGCTGTGGGCCGAGGCCGGGAAGCTCGGCTACCTGGGCGTGAACCTGCCCGAGGAATACGGCGGCGGGGGCGGCGGCATGGCCGAGCTGTCGGTCGTCCTGGAGGAGGCGGGCGCGGCCGGCGCGCCGCTCCTCATGATGGTCGTGTCACCCGCGATCTGCGGCACGGTGATCTCCCGCTTCGGCACGGAGGAGCAGAAGCGGGCCTGGCTGCCGGGGCTCGCGGACGGCACGCGGACGATGGCGTTCGGGATCACGGAGCCGGACGCCGGGTCGAACTCGCACCGCATCACGACCACCGCGACCCGCACGGAGGACGGCTGGGTCCTCAACGGCCGGAAGGTCTTCGTCTCGGGCGTGGACATCGCGGACGCGACCCTGATCGTGGGCCGCACCTCGGACGCGCGGACGGGGCGGCTCAAGCCCTGCCTCTTCATCGTGCCGCGCGACGCCCCCGGCTTCGGGCGCCGGCACATCGAGATGGAACTCGACGCGGACGAGAAGCAGTTCGAGCTGACCCTCGACGACGTGCGCCTGCCGGAGGACGCGCTCGTGGGCGACGAGGACGCGGGCCTCCTCCAGCTCTTCGCGGGGCTCAACCCGGAGCGGATCATGACGGCCGCGTTCGCGATCGGCATGGGCCGGTACGCGCTCGCGCAGGCCGTGACGTACGCGAAGGAGCGCCAGGTCTGGAAGGCCCCGATCGGCGCCCACCAGGCCGTCGCCCACCCCCTGGCCCAGGCGCACATCGAACTGGAGCTGGCCCGCCTGATGATGGCGAAGGCGGCGCAACTCTACGACGCGGGCGACGACTTCGGCGCGGGCGAGGCCGCCAACATGGCCAAGTACGCGGCGGCCGAGGCCTGCGTGAAGGCCGTCGACCAGGCCGTCCACACCCTCGGCGGCAACGGCCTCACCAAGGAGTTCGGCCTGGCCCGCCTGATCACGGCGGCCCGCGTGGCCCGGATCGCCCCCGTCAGCCGCGAGATGATCCTCAACTACGTCTCCCACCAGACGCTCGGCCTGCCCAAGTCGTACTGACGTTCCCGGAAGAGGTCCCGTCGGGTCCGTTTTCCGAAAGGAGAAGGTGCAGACGTGAACGACCTGTGTACGATCTCGTCACTTCGCACACAGGTCGTCCACGCCTGTGGTCCACGCCCGCCGGGGAGACGTACGTGTACACACCGCCGCAGCCCTGTCCGTACGCCCCTCCGCCCCCGCCCCCGCCCCTCCGGCGCTGGTGGCAGCACCCCGCCCTGATCATCACCCTGCTGGTGGTCTTCCCGCCCGCAGGCATCGCGCTGGCCTGGACGAGCCTCTGGAAGAAGTCGCAGAAGATCCTGGCGACCGTCCTCTCGGGCCTGTGGTTCCTGCTGCCGTTCCTCACGGCGGACCCGCCGGAGGACGACGCGAAGGCGGAGCGGCCGGCGGCCACGGCGTCCCCGAGCCCCACCCCCACCCCGACCCCGGCGCCCACCCCGACGGAGGCCGAGGAGCCCCCGGTGATGCCCTCGCTCGTCGGCGGCGACTACACGGCCGCCGAACGGATCGTCGCCGACAACCTGGGCCGGGCCTACGCCGCGTACAAGGACGTCGACCTCCCCGCCGAGTACGGCACCTGGCTGGTCTGCTTCCAGCGCCCGGAGGCCGGAGCCCCGGTCACGTCCGCGGTGCCGGTGGTGTACCTGACGGAGCCGGGCGTCCCGTGCCCGAAGTCCCCGAACGCGGTCCTCCACAAGCCGGCCCCGACCCCGCCCCCGGCGCCCAAGCCGACCCCGACCCCGAAGCCCCGCCCCGTCACCCAGCCGCCGACCACGGCCCCGGAACCCGAGCCGGAGCCCACGCAGGAGGCGGCCGACGAGAGCGTCTACTACGCCAACTGCACGGCCGTCCGCGCGGCCGGAGCCGCGCCCGTCCACGCGGGCGAGCCCGGCTACAGCCGCCGCCTCGACCGCGACGGCGACGGCGTGGCCTGCGAGAACTGACGCCCGCCGGCCTCGTGCGGGATGACGCCGCCCGGGGTCAGGCGCGCACGTGGAGCCCGAAACCCGTGCGGCCCGCGGCTTCCCGTCCCTCCTTCAGGCTCAGGGAGGGAATCTCGTAGTCACCGAAGTTCTGCCGCCGGAACGGAATCGGTTCGGTCGACTCCAGGGTGAGCAGGCGCTGCGTCCAGGCCTCGGCGACGGCCGGATACCCCTCGGCGGTCATCCGGTCGGCGCCGTACACCACGAACGGCGGCAGCACGTCGAGGCCCGGGTAGTGGAGGACGCCGTGCTGGATAGGGAACAGCAGGTCGTCGATGGGGCCGTTGATCCCGCGGGCGGCGTAGTGCGACCGGGGGCCGCCCACGGTCACCGACAGCAGGGCCCGTCTGCCCGCGAGGGTGCCCTCGCCGAAGCGCTCACCGTACCGGGTGTCGCTGTGCTCGCCGACGCCGTACGCGAAGTGGTGGGTGAAGACCCGGTCCACCCAGCCCTTGAGGATCGCGGGCATCGTGTACCACCACAGCGGGAACTGGAGGACGACCGCGTCGGCCCACAGCAGCTTCTCCTGCTCGGCGCGGACGTCCTCGGTGAGCGTCCCGGCGTCGAAGGCCCGGCCCGAGTCCGCGGCGACCTTCAGCGGACTCGACGCGTGGGAACCGTAGTCCGCGCCGTCCACGACGGCCTTCCAGCCCATCGCGTACAGATCACTCACCCGCACCTCGTGTCCGGCGTCCTCCAGGGTGGACACCGCGAGGTCCTTCAGGGAGCCGTTGAGCGACTTCGGCTCCGGGTGGGCGTGGACGATCAGCGTCTTCATCGGTGCTCTCCTCCGGGTCGGATGCCCTCGATCCTGGACGCCGGGGCGTCCGGTGTTCAGGGGCGCCCCGACCGTCGGACCGGACTTCCTGGTACCGGCAGGACCCCCCTCACCGCCGGGCGCCGCGCCCATACTGAGGGGCATGGACGATCTCGCAGGTTTCCTGAGGACCAGGCGCTCCCGGGTCGACCCGGCGGCCGTCGGCATCCCCGTCGACAACCGCCGCAGGGTCCAGGGGCTGCGCCGCGAAGAAGTCGCGCACCTGTCCGGCGTCAGCGTCGACTACTACGTACGTCTGGAGCAGGGCCGCGCCACCCAGCCCTCCGAGCAGGTACTCGACGCCCTCGCCCGGGTCCTCGGCCTCGACGAGGTCGAACGCGGACACCTCCACCGGCTCACACGGCAGCCCCGCCCCCGGGCGAAGGCGCCCGGTGGGCGGGTACGGCCGGAGCTGCTGCGCGTCCTGGACCTGGTCCCCCACGCACCCGCGCTGATCGTGAACCACCGGTTGGACGTGCTCGCCGCCAACCGTCTCGCCGGACTCCTCTACGGCCGGCCGGTACCGGGCCTGAACACCGCCCGGCACCTCTTCCTCGACGAAGCCGAACGCGGCCTGTACGCGGACTGGGAGACGTGCACCCTCGACGTGGTCGGGCACCTGCGCCTGGCCGCGGGCACACACCCCGAGGACCCCGGTCTGGCCTCGCTCGTCGGCGAGCTGGCCATGGGCAGCGAACGCTTTCGCCGGCTGTGGGCCCGCGCGGACGTCCGCGCCCGCACCCACGGACGCAAGGCGTACCGGCACCCGCTGGTCGGACCGCTCGAACTGCACCAGGAGAACTTCGCGCTGCCCGACGAATCCGGCATGGAACTCCTCGTCCTGTCCGCGCCCGCCGACAGCCCCGCCGAGGACGGCCTGCGCCTCCTCGCGAGCCTGGGCGCGGACGGCGCCGACACACGCCCCACCACGAACGCCCGGCTCCCCGAGTGACCCACCACGACCGCACGGGCCCGCGGGAGCCCGTCGTCCCACGGCGCGGACGGTCCCTACGGGTTCATCCGGGTCCGGAACGGCGGGGAGAGGGCACGGGCCGGAGTGCGTCCGGGACGGCGTGTCCTCCGGCGGGGCCCCGCCTCAGCTCACGTGCTCGTACTTCCAGCCCGACGCGATCTTGACGCGGCCGGCGAACACGGACGTGCCGCCCAGACCGGTGGCCGAGTAGCGGTACACGTCGCCGCCCGGGGTGACGGCGACCAGGTCGGACCGGCCGTCGCCGTCCATGTCGCCGGGCGAAGCCAGGTACGCGTACGCCTGCCAGCCCTTGCCGACCGCGACGGGCGCTCCGAACGGCGCGGTGGCCGAGCCGGTGCCCGGGTGCACGCGCAGCTGGACGCCGTCGTGGCGGGAGAGCAGGTCGGGGCGTCCGTCGCCCGTGACGTCGCCGGCGGCGATCACGGTGTCCAAGGGCCAGCCGGTGCCGACGCGCACGCCCTTGTCGCTGATGCTCGGCTTGCCGAACTCCTTCACGCCCGGGTGGAGGAACAGGTCGCCCCATTGGTCCTGGCCGAGGAGGTCGCCCACGCCGTCGCCGTCGACGTCACCCGGCACGATCCGCGCGAAGTACCCGTTGAAGACCCCGCTGTTGGCGATGAGCCCGCCCCGGACGCTCCACAGGCCCGGATTGGTGGCGGTCACCAGGTCGGCCCGGTCCGTGTCGTCCCTCGAGTGGCCGTTGACCGTCCCCCAGTGGTAGGCGTGGTCCCCGGCCGCGCCGTCCTGCTTGCGCGCGGTCAGAAGGCCGTTGGCCGTCGTCCCGTGGGTGAAGGCGGTACCCGCCGCGTCGACCGTGAACAGGTCGTGCTTGCCGAAGTCCGGCACCCCGCCCTGGCCGAGGTAGTACGAGAGGTTCTGTCCGCCGCCGCCGAAGTACGTCCGGGCCCCGAACTTCCCGCCGCCGGTGGAGAGGTACTGGTAGAACGCGCCGCCGTACGTACGGGCCAGCAGGTCGCCCCGGCCGTCGCCGTTCAGGTCGTCGGTGCCGATGACCTGGTTGTAGACGTTCCAGCCGCCGCCGATCCGGACACGGGCCTTGAACGGGGCGGTGGCCGAGCCGGTGCCCTTGTGGAAGTACAGGTCGCCCTTCGGCGTCCTGGCGACGAGGTCGGCGATCGCGTCGCCGTCCAGGTCGTTGGTGCCGACGATCTGGTCGTAGCCCTGCCAGCCGCCGCCGACCGCGACGCGCGTCAGGAACGGGCCCCGGTGGTCGAAGTCGCCGCCCTTGGCCGCGTACAGGTACAGCGCCCCGGACGGGGTGCGGGCCAGCAGGTCCTGGTGCCCGTCCCCGGTCAGGTCACCGGGGGCGATCACCTTGTTGTAGATCTGCCAGCCGGACCCCTCCCAGACGAGGTGGGCGGCGGTGGAGGTGGTGTTCGCGGCGGAGTGCAGCCGCAGTCCGCCGCGGGCGGTGAGGGTCAGCAGCTCCGGCGCGGTGGTGCCCCACAGGTCGCCCGCGGGCAGGATCTCCTTGGCGCCGGTGCCGCTCGCCTCGTCGTAACCGATCGTGAACGGGGCGCTGGTGTTCGTCTTCGACAGGAGGATCGTCGTCTTGCCGGTGGCGGCCGAGCGGAAGATCCGGTCGCTCCTGCCGTCGCCGTCCCAGTCGAACCGGGGCTTCGCGCGGACGGCGGCCGTGGCCGTGGTGGTGGCCGGAGTCGCGGCCGCGAGCGCGTCAGCGGCGGCGGCCGGGCCGACCGGGGCCAGGCCCGCGCCGAGCGCGAGGGCCGTACAGGTCGCCAGCCGGCGCGGACGGCGCCGGTGGTGCAGGTGCAGCAAAGTCCCTCCTGGGACGTGGTGGGGTGAACGCGGTCCGGCGGGCGGGGCCCGGTCGCGGGACCGCCCGAGCAGGGGGCCGACGGTGAGAGCGTCATGCGGAGTTGGCTCGGGCTTCCGGAATCGTAAGGTCGGCCGTCCGGGGAAAAGAAGATCTTCCGGATACAACCTTTCGCCGAACCGGCCGTCGGGCCCGCGTTCGGGCACCCTCCCGAATCATGCAGGCGTGCTTGCTTGTTTCCGGGTGTGCTGACAGGGTCTCCCCACATCGCCGCCCGTCCGCGATGCGATCCCGGCGCCCGCCTTCCACCTCTTCAGGGGGTCACACATGGTGTTCCACAGCGCGTACGAGGACGTCCCGGCCGTCTCCCTCCCCATCCACGACGCGGTGCTCGGCCGCGCCGCCGAGTACGGCGACACCCCCGCCCTCGTCGACGGCTCCGGCGCGGAGGGCGCGCTCACCCTCACGTACGCCCAGGTCGACGCCTTCCACCGGCTCGTCGCCGCCGGGCTCGCCGAGGCCGGGGTCCGCAAGGGGGACGTGCTCGCCCTGCACAGCCCCAACACCGTGCTCTTCCCCGTCGCCTTCTACGCCGCCACCCGCGCCGGCGCCGCCGTCACCACCGTCCACCCGCTCGCCACCCCCGAGGAGTTCGCCAAGCAGCTCCGCGACTCCTCCGCCCGCTGGATCGTCACCGTCTCGCCCCTGCTGCCCGTCGCCCGCGCCGCCGCCGAACTCGCGGGCGGAATCCAGGAGATCCTCCTCTGCGACCGGCCGCCGGCGGGGGACGCGACCCGCTCGCTCCAGTCCTTCCTCGGCTCCACCGGGCCCGTCCCCGACATCGAGATCGACCCCGACGAAGACGTCGCCGCCCTCCCGTACTCATCCGGCACGACCGGGGTACCCAAGGGAGTGATGCTGACGCACACCTCGATCGCGACCAACCTCGCCCAGCTGGAGCCGTTCATCCCGACGGGACCGGGAGACCGGATCCTCGCCGTCCTGCCCTTCTTCCACATCTACGGGCTCACCGCCCTCATGAACGCGCCCCTGCGCCAGGGCGCCACCGTCGTCGTCCAGCCCCGCTTCGAGCTCGACACCTTCCTGCGCGCCATCCAGGAGCACCGCGTCAACGGCCTGTACGTGGCCCCGCCGATCGTGCTCGCCCTCGCCAAGCACCCGGCCGTCGCCGACCACGACCTGTCCTCCCTGGAGTACATCGTCAGCGCCGCCGCCCCGCTCGACGCCGCCCTCGCCGAGGCCTGCTCGAAGCGGCTCGGGCTCCCGCCGGTCCGGCAGGCGTACGGCATGACCGAACTGTCCCCGGGCACCCACGTCGTCCCCCTCGACGCCGAGACGCCCCCGCCCGGCACCGTCGGCCGGCTCCTGCCCTCCACCGAGATGCGGATCCTCTCCCTGGACGACCCCGCGAAGGACGCCGCGCCCGGCGAGGAGGGCGAGATCGCCATCCGGGGACCCCAGGTCATGAAGGGCTACCTCGGCCGCCCCGACGCCACCGCCGCCGTGATCGACGCCGAAGGATGGGTCCACACCGGGGACGTCGGACGCGTCGACGCCGACGGCTGGCTCTTCGTCGTGGACCGCGTCAAGGAACTCATCAAGTACAAGGGCTTCCAGGTGGCCCCCGCCGAACTGGAGGCGCTGCTCCTCACCCACGAGGGCATCGCCGACGCCGCCGTCATCGGCGTCACCGACGACGACGGCACCGAGATCCCCAAGGCCTTCGTCGTCCGCCAGCCCTCCGCGCCCGGCCTCACCGCCGAGGAGGTCGTCGCGCACGTCGCCGCGCGCGTCTCCCCGTACAAGAAGGTCCGCGCCGTGGAGTTCGTCGACACCGTCCCCCGGGCCGCGTCCGGGAAGATCCTCCGAAGGGAACTGAGGCAGCGCTCATGACCGCACTCGTCACCACGTCCGAGGACCGGGGCATCACCACCCTCACGCTGAACTCCCCCGCCACCCGCAACGCCCTGTCCGCCGCCCTCGTCACCGAACTCGCCGACGCGCTCACCGCGTGCGGCAAGGACCCCGGCGTACGGGCCGTCCTCCTCGACCACACCGGCACCACCTTCAGCGCGGGCGCCGACCTGAAGGCGCCCCCCAGCCCGTACGACTTCGTGGCCCTCCTCCGGCAGATCGTCGAGCTGCCGAAGCCCGTCGTCGCCCGGGTCACCGGCCACGCGCGCGCGGGCGGCCTCGGCCTGCTCGGCGCGTGCGACGTGGTGGTGGCGGGGGAGGGGGCGGACTTCGCCCTCACGGAGGTACGGCTCGGGGTCGCGCCCTCCGTCATCTCCCTCACCCTCCTGCCGCGCCTCGAACCGCGCGCGGCGGCCCGCCACTACCTGACGGGCGAGCGCTTCGGCGTCCCGGAGGCCCTCGCCATGGGCCTGGTCACGGCCGGGGACGACGCCCTCGACGGCATCCTCGACGCCCTGCGCGCCGCGTCCCCGCAGGGCCTGCGGGAGGCGAAGCGGCTGGTCACCGCTAAAGTCCTGGAGACCTTCGAACGCGACGCGGAGGACCTGGTGCAGAGGTCGGCCACGCTCTTCGCCTCCGCCGAGGCGCGCGAAGGGATGACGGCCTTCCTCGAACGACGGGACCCCGCATGGCGGCTGTGACCGCACCCAAGCAGGACCGGAGCCGCGCCACCCGGCAGCGGCTCCTGGAGGCCGCCGTGTCCTGCCTGGCCGAACACGGCTGGGCGGGCTCGACGGTCTCCGCGGTGGCGGAACGGGCCGGCGTCTCCCGGGGCGCCGCCCAGCACCACTTCCCCACCCGCGAGGACCTCTTCACGGCCGCCGTCGAGTACGTCGCCGAGGAGCGCTCCCAGGCGCTGCGGGCCCTGCCCTCCGACGACCGCGCGGCGGCCGTCGCCGCCCTCGTCGACCTCTACACCGGCCCCCTCTTCCGGGCCGCCCTCCACCTCTGGGTCGCCGCCACCGGCGAGGACCAGCTCCGCGCCCGCGTCACCGAACTGGAGGCCCGCGTCGGCCGCGAGTCCCACCGCATCGCCGTCGAGGTCCTCGGCGCCGACGAGACCCGCCCCGGCGTCCGCGAGACCGTCCAGGGCCTCCTCGACATGGCCCGCGGCCTCGGCCTCGCCACCCTCCTCACCGACGACCGCGCCCGCCGCGAACGGGTGGTGTCCCAGTGGGCACGGCTGGTGAACGAGGCGCTGGCGTAGGACCCGCCCGGGCCGGAGCGGCGGTGCGTCCCCGGCCGGGAAGGGCGCCCGGGCCCGTAACGAGAAGACCGTCCCGTTCCGTGACCCGCGCCACACCCCTCCCGCCCCCCTCGCAGTACCCTGTCCGCATGCCTCCGCTCGTACGCCGTCGCCACGTGGACTTCGTCCGCGTCACGAGCATGAGCTGTCGACGCTCCGTCTGAACCCCACGGCCGACCGGGTCCGGGCCTCCGCCCGCAGGACCCCGGCCCCCGGGCCTCCCGGGTCCTCAGGACCCGCCCGGCCCCTCCCAGACCTTCCGGGGTACCACTCCACCCACCCCTCCGGGTCCGTCACCGAGCCCCAGCAGACCGGCACCCGCGGCCCCGCCCCACCCCCGGCGGACGCCCCGGGCACCCCGTAGACCCCGCGGACACCTCATGACCAGCAGCTCGTACTCCTCGCAGCTCCCCATCGTGGACCTCTCCGCCGCCGACCGCGGCCCGCAGGCCCGGAGGCTGCTCCACGCCCAGCTCCACTCGGCCGCCCACGACGTGGGGTTCTTCCAGCTCGTCGGGCACGGGGTGACCGAGGCCGAGACGCGGGCCCTCACCTCCGCCGTGCGCGCCTTCTTCGCGCTGCCCGAGGCCGACCGGCTCGCCCTCGACAACGTCAACTCGCCGCACTTCCGCGGCTACACCCGCATCGGCGACGAGCGCACCCGGGGCGCCCGGGACTGGCGCGACCAGCTCGACATCGGCGCCGAGCGTCCCGCGCACGCCCCCGCGCCCTGGGAGGCCCCGTACTGGTGGCTCGAAGGCCCCAACCAGTGGCCCGAGGCCCTCCCCGAGCTGCGCACCGCCGCCCTGCACTGGATCGACCGCCTCGGCGGCGTCGCCGAGCGCCTGCTGCACGAGCTGCTCGCCTCCATCGGCGCGCCCGAGGACTTCTACGACGACATCTTCGGCCCGCACGCCCACCCGCAGCTCAAGCTGGTCCGCTACCCGGGCAGCAGCGGCGAGGGCGACGACCAGGGCGTCGGCGCCCACAAGGACTACGGGTTCCTCACGCTGCTCCTCCAGGACCAGGTGGGCGGGCTCCAGGTCCAGCGGGAGGACGGGAACTTCCACGACGTGCCGCCGCTGCCGGGCGCGTTCGTCGTCAACCTGGGCGAGCTGCTCGAAGTGGCCACCAACGGCTACCTGCTCGCCACCAACCACCGGGTGGTCTCCCCGCCCGGCGCGACGGAACGGTTCTCCGTCCCGTTCTTCTACAACCCGCGGCTCGACGCCCGGATCGCCCCGCTGGACTTCCCGCACGCCTCCACGGCCCCGGGCGTCACCACGGACCCGTCGAACCCGCTGTTCGCCGAGTACGGGCGCAACGCCCTGAAGGGAAAGCTCCGCGCCCACCCGTCGGTGGCGGCCCGCCACCACGCGGAGCTCCTGACGCACTCCGCGGGTCAGCCGGCGATGTCGGCGTAACCCTCGATGTCGCGCGGGTCCCGGCGGCCGGGACCCGTGTAGCGGGCCGAGGGGCGGACCAGGCGGCCGGTGCGCTTCTGCTCCAGGATGTGCGCCGACCAGCCGGCCGTGCGCGCGCAGGAGAACATCGAGGTGAACATGTGCGCCGGGACCTCGGCGAAGTCGAGGACGATGGCCGCCCAGAACTCCACGTTCGTCGCCAGGACGCGGTCGGGGCGCCGGTTGTGCAGCTCCTCCAGGGCGGCCTTCTCCAGCGCCTCCGCGACCTCGAAGCGCGGCGCGGCCAGCTCCTTCGCGGTACGGCGGAGCACGCGCGCGCGGGGGTCCTCGGCGCGGTAGACGCGGTGGCCGAAGCCCATGAGCCGCTCGCCCCTGTCGAGGGCCTGCTTGACGTACGCGGTGGCGTCACCGGTCCGCTCGATCTCCTCGATCATGCCGAGGACGCGGGAGGGCGCGCCGCCGTGCAGCGGGCCGGACATGGCGCCGACGGCGCCGGAGAGGGCGGCGGCCACGTCGGCGCCGGTGGAGGCGATGACGCGGGCGGTGAACGTGGAGGCGTTCATGCCGTGCTCGGCGGCCGAGGTCCAGTACGCGTCGACGGCCTTGACGTGCTTCGGGTCGGGCTCGCCGCGCCAGCGGATCATGAACCGCTCGACGATGGACTGCGCCTTGTCGATCTCGCCCTGCGGGACCATCGGCAGGCCCTGGCCGCGCGCGGACTGCGCGACGTACGAGAGGGCCATGACGGCGGCGCGGGCGAGGTCGTCGCGGGCCTGCTCGGGCGAGATGTCGAGGAGCGGTTTGAGGCCCCAGACGGGCGCGAGCATGGCGAGCGCGGACTGCACGTCGACGCGGATGTCGCCGGAGTGGACCGGGATCGGGAACGGCTCGGCGGCGGGCAGGCCGGGGTTGAAGGCGCCGTCGACCAGCAGGCCCCAGACGTTGCCGAACGAGACGTGGCCGACGAGGTCCTCGATGTCGACGCCGCGGTAGCGGAGGGCGCCGCCCTCCTTGTCGGGTTCGGCGATCTCCGTCTCGAACGCGACGACTCCCTCAAGCCCGGGTACGAAGTCGGACATCAGGCGGCTCCTCTATCGATGATCGATCAACCGAGTTGGTCGATGGCGGGAATCAACAGTCATCCAGCCGAAGAGTCTGTACGGTTCCGATGATGCGGGGAAGCGTGACATCCGGCACACTCCGCCGATCCGGCGGAGAGGGTTGGACGCCTCCGGTGCCGGGCAGACTGGCCCGCTGCCGCAGAATGGCCCCGTGACCGATCCCGTGAACGACTCCGCGACCGATCCCGCGACCGACTCCGCGACCGATCCCGTGAACGACCCGGCGGGCGGCGGTCCCGCGCACCGCCCGGCGGCGGAGAGGACCCCGGACCCCGCCGACATGCGCGAGCAGTACCGCACCACGGAGCTGACCCCGGCCGACCTCGCGCCCGAACCGGTCGCGCAGTTCGCCCGCTGGTTCAAGGAGGCCGTGGAGGACCCGGCGATCCACGAGCCGAACGCGATGGTCGTCTCCACCGCCACCCCCGACGGCCGCCCGTCCTCCCGGACGGTCCTGCTCAAGCACTACGACGCGGCCGGCTTCGTCTTCTTCACCAACTACGACTCCCGCAAGGGCCGGGAGCTGGCGGCCAACCCGTACGCCTCGCTGCTCTTCCCCTGGCATCCGGCGGCCCGCCAGGTCGTCGTCACGGGCCGGGCCGAGCGCGTCGGGCGCGACGAGACGGCCGCGTACTTCCGCACCCGCCCGCACGGCTCCCGGCTCGGCGCCTGGGCCAGCCCCCAGTCCTCGGTGATCGCCTCCCGCGAGGAACTCCTCACCCGCTACGCGGACCTGTCCGCCCGCCACCCGGAGGGCACCGGGGTCCCGGTCCCCCCGCACTGGGGCGGCTTCCGCGTCGTCCCGGACGCGGTCGAGTTCTGGCAGGGCCACGAGAACCGCCTCCACGACCGCCTGCGCTACGTCCGCGCGGACGGCGACACGTGGCGGGTGGAGCGCCTGGCCCCGTAAAACCCCCGGAAACTCCACAGGGGCCCGTACACGCAGACGACCCGTGAGCCTTGGTCCCGCCCGCCCAGGCGCCTGGGTCGGACGGGAGCCGGCCGGACTCACCGGCGGCTCACGGGTCGGGTGACTGCGTTGGTCTTCGGCAGACTGGCCTGCCGAGGTGCACAGAGTGCGACGGCAGGCCTCAGCCCGCAGTCACCTCACGAGTCCGAAAAGAAACCATTTTTCCGGATCACCTCCTTTCGCGTGTACCCCCACAGTAGGCACCGTCCCGATCCCCTTCAAGGGATTTATTCGGGCCGTCGAAGAGGCTCGAACTCCCGTCCCCGTTCGTTTCCGGGAGGAAACAATGTGACGAACATGATGTGCTCTGCGTCACGTTCCAGTTGAATGGTTCACAGCATGGGGGGTGTCGGGTGAGTGCTTTCGCCGAGTCCGCGAGTGAGACCGCTTCCGTTCCCGGGGCGGGGGCCGATCTGCTGGCCGCGCTGCTCGACGGGATGGACGCGGCGCTCTGTGCCTTCGACGCCGAGGGGACGGTCACGCACTGGAACCGGGAGGCCGAGCGGATTCTCGGCTGGTCCGCCGGGGAGGCCGTCGGGCGGCGCGGGTTCGAGGGGTGGGCGGCGCGGAGCGCGGACGCCGAGGAGACCCTGGGGCGCCTGATGGGGGCCATGAAGGGGTCCGGCCGGCAGGTCCACGAGTTCGTGCTGTTCCGCAAGGACGGCGGGCGGGTGCTCGTGCGCAGCCAGGCGGCCGGGGTGCGCGGCGCGGACGGCGCGCCGGCCGGGGTGTACTGCGCGTTCAGCGAGGTCCACGTCCAGCTCGACCTGGAGCGTTCGGTCGCGCTCAGCGAGGCCCTGTTCGACGACGCCTCCTGGGGTGTCGTCCTGGTCGACGCCGACCTGCGCCCCGCCATGGTCAACGCCCACGCGGCCCGCGCCTTCGGGGCCGGGCGCACGACCCTGCTCGGGCGCCCGCTCGGCGACGTCGTCGTGCACGGGGCCGAGGAGCTGGAGGCCGCCCTCCAGCACGTCCTGGTGGAGGGCAGCCCGTCCGCCCCCACCGAGGTGTGGGTGTCGCTGCGGACGGCCTCGGGGGAGCGGCGCCGGTGCTGGCGCAGCGGTTTCCTGCGGCTCGGGTCCCCCATGACGGAGGCGGCGGTGCCGCTGGGGGTCGCCTGGCTGTTCCAGGACGTGACCGAGGAGCGGCTCGCGGCGCGCGAGGCGGACCGGCTGCGGTTCCGGTGGAGCCAGCTGCACCGGGCGGGCGCGGCGGCGGCCGAGTGCGAGGACCCGGCGGAGGCGGCGGCGGTCCTCCTGGAGTTCGCCCTGGCCGGGTTCGCGGACCACGCCCTGGTGGACCGGGTGGCGGGCGACCGGCGCCTGACGCGGGCCCTGGCCGTCCCCGCGGCCGTCCCCGGCCCGTCCTCCCCGCCCGTGGGCGGTGGCATCCCGCTGCGGTACGGGCCGAGGCACCCGGCGCTCCAGGCATGGGACCGGGTGGGCGCGGTCCGCGCGAGCGCGGGCCGTACCGCCGAGGTGTGGGCGGAGGCCCACCAGTGGCCCGGCGACGCGGCGCACTCCCTGTGCGTGGTGCTGCGCTCCCGGGGCCGTACGCTCGGCGTCCTCACCTTCCTGCGGGCCGCCTGCCGCCCGGCCTTCGAGCGCGAGGACGTGGTCTTCGCGGAGTCGGTGGCGACGGGGGTGGCGTCGTTCCTGGCGCTTCTCACGGAGAGCGGTCCTCCGGTGGCGTACTGACGCTGTTGGCGATTCCGGCCCGCCGAGTCCTGCTCGGCGGGCCGGAGGGCTGTCAGGCGGGAGGTGCGGGATCGTGAGGTGTCGGTCCACTGCCGTAGCGGCCGGACCAGTCATCCGGAGCCCGGCCGGCCACTCAGACTCGCAGGCGGCCACGCTGTCCAACACGGCCCGCAACGTCGCGCTGAGCCGAACCAGACCGTTGATCTGCCGGGCGGCGGACAAGCACGATCGTGGAGATGAGGGTGTCTCCGGTCAAGGCCGCCTTCGCGCGCGCCTTCGCCCGGACCTGCGGCTGCAGGCACTTCTTCACCGGCGCGGGTTACACCTCATGAGCTGGTGGATCGCTCGTACAGCGTCACTCGGCGGCCTCGGACCTGTTCCTCGGTCACGATCGAGAAGTACTGCTTCGACACAGCAATTTTTGTCTTGTCGCGTTCAGAGGGCACCTGTGTGGCCGCTTCGAGTACGTCCTTCACCAGCAGTATTCGTTGTTGGGCCGGCGTCGCAGCACGGATTCAGTAAGTGCCTGCTTCCAGGCTCTTGAGAGTTCCGGAAGTCTCAGCCACTGCGTCAGAGCTGTGTCGCTTCGGTCTTGCTCTGGCCTGGCTGGAAATGCGTAAAATGTGGCATCCGTCTTGGAAGGGTCGCAGATATGGCCGACCAGGGAATTTGATGCGCCTGGGAGATCATCATTTTGGCTTGGTATGGCCAATGTGGCTATTTTCTTTCACTTGCAAGTGAATTATGGGATATTTTCAGCCAGGAAACCGATTCTCTGTGGACCGAGGGGGTGCATCGGCTGCTCAGGTGTGTGATGCCCCTTGCCCAGCGTGAGGAGAGCAGCCGTTTGTACAGCTGTGGCACCGCCATCGAGGTCTGTCTTCCCTGTCGCTCCAGCTCTTGCGCGAGGTTGCTGGCGACTTTCAGTAGCACTGCACCCATAAAATGTCTGAAACCTTCTCCGTCCTGGTGGGGGAAAGTCTCGCGCGGGGCTTGCGTTACAGATGTCGACCTGGAATTACGTGCGCGAGGTTCGTGTGTTACTCGCTGTAACTTTCGAAATGAAGTGATCTTCGGTCATGTGGCCAATATGCGATCTGACGAATTAAAGAAAGGTTCTTGCGGTGCCGGGAGTCGCATGTGAGATTTGCGGGGTTGCAGTGACGAATGAGGGGAACCCATCGTTCCGCAGCGCATCTCTGTTCCATGACTGAAAGGGGAGGATTATGTCCTTCGGGATGGCAGTTGCCAGGACCGTGGCCGCAGCCGCTGCCGTAACGGCGCTGATGGGTGCCGGACAGGCGTTCGGCGCCGGCGCCGGCGAGAACCTGGATTCGCGGTACGAGACTTCCGCCTACGCCTACAGCAAAGCCCCCAACACCTCGGTGGGCATCGCCGACACGGCCGGGGACAGCATGGCTGTCTACACGCTGTACGACCGCAGGTACAACACGGGTCTGCGTCTCGACAACCATGACGGCAACGGCTCTACGAGGTACAGCGACGCGGACGCCACCAACTACATCAGCAAGGTGACCGCCTGCCTGAACGTCCAGCTCAACCCGGACCGGTGCGGGCCCGACGACCGCCCGGGTGACGGGCGCTAAAACTGTCTGAGGTGGAGCGGTCCGGACCGCTCCACCTCAGTTCGTCATCTCCCGGCCAGCACAGTGAGGACAGCAAGTGGGCACGGCACACGACACGGAAAGCGCACAACCCGTTCTGGAAATAAGGGGGTTGGCTCACTCGCTAGGGACACGGAAGCTGTTCTCCGATCTCTCCCTGACCTTACGGGCCGGTGAGTCTGTCGCGGTGACCGGTCCCAGCGGATCGGGCAAAAGCACGCTGCTGTCCTGTGTACTGGGTCTGGTCAAACCGGCAGCTGGGTCGGTGGAGGTGACAGGTACCAACATTGTCGGGCTGCGATCGGCCCGCCTGGCCATCTTGCGCGCCCAGTCGATGGGCATGGTCTTCCAGTTCGGTGAACTCCTCCCTGAACTGAGTCCGCTGGACAACGTGATGCTCGCAGCGCTCCTGGCCCGTACCGACCGTCACGTCGCAAAGGACAGGGCGCGGAAGCTTCTCGATGACCTCGGCGTGCCGCAGGCGAAGACGAGTGAGGAGTTGTCCGGCGGGGAGCGGCAGCGGACTGCGGTGGCCCGAGCCCTGATCAACGAACCCGCTCTGCTGCTTGCCGACGAACCGACCGGCGCGCTGGACACGGAGACGCGCGATCGTACGGCCGAGTTGCTCTTCGGCCTGCCACGGCGCTACGCGTGCGGGCTGCTCGTAGTGACCCACGATCCGGGTATCGCCGCACGGGCCGGCCGTACGCTGCGCCTCGAAGCGGGCATCCTGAAGCCGGTCTCCTCCGGGGTGTCCGAGTGAGGCCCGCCGGAGACAACATGAAGCTCGTACGGCAGCTTCTCGCCATCGGCCGTGTGGCGGGCCGTCGCGCCGAGGCGGGCAGCGTACGTTTCGCCGCTCTGGCTCTCGCGGCGCTGGTTCTCGCGCTCGGTCTGGGCAGTCTCGTCGCCGTTCATGCCGTGTACGCAGGCAAAGAGGAACGCCGAACGGCCAGAACACCTGTGCCTCTCGGTGGGGCCCGCGAACGGGCGGCCGACGCCACGGCATGGCTCGTGGGGTCCGATTCGCTCGACGGCGAACGTCGTTTCAGCGTTGTGTTCTTGGCTCCTTACAAGGGGAACGCACCGCTGCCCCCCGGGCTGGACCGCTGGCCGGACCCGGGTCAGGCAGTCCTGTCGCCAGCGCTATGGAAGGCGGGTGCCGGGGAGGGCATTGATCGTCGTTACGGCCGATTGGCCGGCACCATCGGCGAGGAAGGGCTGGATGAGCCGTCCGAATGGCTGGCGTATGTCCGGCCGCGCGACGGGCTGAGCGCTGAACGGCCCACCGACATCATCATGGGATTCGGCCCGACGGCCGGGCCTTTGGCGGCTGCCCTGGAGCCGGGTTCAGGACGGCTGGACGACAAACCCGAATGGATGTTCCAGGCCGCGGTCATCGGCATGCTCGTTCTCCCGGCCGTAGCTCTGCTGGTCGTGGCAGCACGCACCGGCGCACACGCACGTGACCGCAGAACCGCGCTCATCGCCGCACTCGGAGGACGGCGCCTGGACCGTGCCCTGATCGCCACCGGTGAGGCAGGGCCCCCGGCCGCCCTCGGCGCGGCCATCGGTGCCGTGGTGATCACTGCGGCCGTACTGAACGACGTCCGAATCCCCTACACCGACTACATTCTCTCCTCCTCCCACCTGCGCGGACACGTCCCGAGTGCCGTGCTGGCCCCCCTCTTGGCGTTCCTGATCGTCCAGATAGCAGTGGTGGTCGCGGATCTCGCACCCGGCCGGAACGGCTCCGGAACCCGGCCGCGCGTTACATCCCGTCAGACCTGGTTGCCCCGGCTGGCCGTGCTGTGTCCCCTCGCGATCATCCTGGCGGTACGTGGCCCGGACTTTTTCCCGCCCGATACCCCATTGCGTACACTCACCAGCTGGGCAGGCATCGGCGCCACAGTCCTGACCCTCCCGGCCGCCATCGCGACCGTCATCGCCAAGGCCGGAAACCTGCTCACCCGCCAAGGGCGGACATTCGGCCTGCCGGGAACGCTCGTGGCAGGCCGGCGTACGAGCACACATCCCGGCGGGACAGCCCGACTCGTCACCGGCGTCTCGATCGCGCTCATCGTGTTCATGCAGGCCATTGCATGGCAAGGGTTGTTCGGGGGACAGACGGCTGCGGCACGGGAAACCCTCGACCGCGTCGGCCGCAGCGTCGTCACCGTAGGCATCCGCGGGGCAGCGTCCGCATCCGCCGTGGCCGATTTTTTCACCGGCGCACCGGGCACGAAGGCCGTTCTGCTCGCCTCTCCCGATGAGGGTCGGGACACCCCTTTGACCCTGTACGGTGACTGCGCCGCCCTGACCGCCCTGCACCTGCCCTGCCCCGCACACGAGACACGCCTCGACAGGTTGCCGCCGGACCCGAAGCTGCGCGCACTGGTCCGGTGGACCCCTCACATGGATCCGACGCTTCTGGTCCGCCGCGTCGATGCCCGAACGCTGACGGAACGTGCCGCCTCCGCCGGCGGCAGTGCGACCTTTGCCGTCCTACGGCCGGACGGGGGCCCGCTGTCCGTGCCCGCTCTCAAGCAGTTGTCGTATGAAGCGTTTCCGCGCGGCGCGACCATCGGCACTCCGGGCGAGGACCAGCTCACCGCAGGCGTCCCCAACCGCGACCAGGGCCGCTGGAGCGCCCTGTTCGGAATGGCCGGCATCGCGGTACTCGCCATGACCGCGGGCCTCAGCGCCATGGCGGAATTCCTGCGCCAGGGCCGCGCACTCGCGCCCCTCTCCGTGCTCACCGGGGGGTTACGCGTCTTCCGCACCAGCGCGGCATGGTCGGTCCTTGCTCCACTGGTCCTCGCGGGAGTCGCAGGCACTGCGGTCGCGGCTGCACTCGCGGCGCCAGTCACGGCTAATGGCGAGTCCTACATCACCGGAGAGCTGATCCTTTCCACGATCGGCGTCGTACTCGTGGTCAGTGCGGCCCTATGGACCTGGGCCTCCCGCGTCGCCATCCGACAAGCACAGTCATGGCGCCCTAACGGAGATTGAGAGGCTGTCCCGTGGAATGAGTTTCGCAAGCTTCACGTGACAGGTGAGAGCGACGACCAGGCAGATCACACTGTTGTTGTCTTACCAAGAACGCTGTGCGTCCGGCAGGCTGACCGCAGGACGGAAAACGCCTGGATCCTGTCCTGTTCACGACACTGTTGGTGAATTCGGGGCTGAGCGTGACGTCGGCCTTCACGACCCGTTGTGGTCGTGAAGGCCGACGTTGGACAGCGTGGCCGCCTGCGAGTCTGAGTGGCCGGCCGGGCTCCGGATGACTGGTCCGGCCGCTACGGCAGTGGACCGACACCTCACGATCCCGCACCTCCCGCCTGACAGCCCTCCGGCCCGCCGAGCAGGACTCGGCGGGCCGGAATCGCCAACAGCGTCAGTACGCCACCGGAGGACCGCTCTCCGTGAGAAGCGTTCGTGTGCGTACGGGTCACGTCCTATTCCGGGTCCCGCCGGAACGCGGCCGTCGACCAGCGGTAGCCGAGTGCGGTGAGGGCCAGGGACCAGGCGACGGAGAGCCAGCCGTTGTGGCCGATCTCGGTGCCGAGCAGCAGGCCGCGCAGGGTCTCGATGGCCGGGGTGAAGGGCTGGTACTCCGCGACGGGCCGGAACCAGCCGGGCATCGAGTCCAGCGGCACGAAGGCGCTGGAGATCAGGGGCAGCAGGATCAGGGGCGTGGCGCTGTTGCTGGCTCCCTCGGCGTTGGGGCTGGCCATGCCCATGCCGACCGCGATCCAGGTGAGCGCGAGGGCGAAGAGCGCGATCAGGCCGAGGGCGGCCAGCCATTCCAGGGCGGTGGCGTCGGTGGAGCGGAAGCCGATGGCGAGGCCGACGGCGCCGACGAGGAGGACGCTGGCGAGCGACTGCATCACGCTGCCGGCCACGTGCCCGACGAGGATGGAGCCCCGGTGGATGGCCATGGTGCGGAAGCGGGCGATGATCCCCTCGTTCTTGTCCATGGCCACGGAGACGGCGGCGCCGACGACGGTGGAGCCGATGGTCATGAGCAGGATGCCCGGGACGATGTAGGCGATGTAGGCGTCGCGGCCCCCGCCGCCGGGCAGGCCCGCGCTCATCGCGTCGCCGAAGATGTAGACGAACAGCAGCAGGAGCATCACCGGGGTGAGCAGCAGGTTCAGGGTGAGGGAGGGGTAGCGGCGGGCGTGCAGGAGGTTGCGGCGCAGCATCGTGGACGAGTCGCGCACGGCGAGGGAGAGGGTGCTCATCGGACGGTCTCCTCGTTCTGGTCGTTCCGGCTGTCGTGGGTGCTCTGGGCGGGGACGTCGGCGGTGCCGGTGAGGGCGAAGAAGACGTCGTCGAGGTCGGGTGTGTGCACGGTCAGTTCGTCCGCCTCGATGCCGGCCGTGTCCAGCCGGTCCAGGACGGTGCGCAGGGCGCGCTGGGTCCCGTCGCTGGGGATCTGGAGCGTGAGCCCCTCGTCGTCCGTGGTCGCCCCGCGCAGCTCGGCGGCGGCGGACCGGTAGGCGACCGGGTCGGAGAAGCGCAGCCGCACGTGGCCTCCGGGGATCAGCCGCTTGAGCTCCTCGGTGGTGCCCTCGGCCGCGATCCTCCCGCCGTGCAGGACGGCGATGCGGTCGGCGAGCTGGTCGGCCTCCTCCAGGTACTGGGTGGTGAGGAGGACGGTGACGCCGCCGGCGACCAGTTCGCGGACGATCTGCCACATGGTGTGCCGCGAGCGCGGGTCGAGGCCGGTGGTGGGCTCGTCGAGGAAGATGATCCGGGGGGCGCCGACCAGGGTCATGGCGATGTCCAGGCGGCGCTTCATGCCGCCGGAGTAGCCGGCGGCGGGCTTCTTCGCCGCCTCGACCAGGTCGAAGCGCTCCAGGAGTTCGGCGGTGACCCGGCGTCCCTCCCGCTTGGAGAGGTGGTGCAGGTCGGCCATCAGGAGCATGTTCTCCTCGCCGGTGATCAGGCCGTCGACGGCCGAGAACTGCCCGGTGACGCCGATCGCGGCCCGTACCGCCTGCGGGTCGGCGGCCAGGTCGTGGCCGCCGACGCGCAGGTCACCGGCGTCGGCGGTGATGAGCGTGGAGAGGATCTTGACGGCGGTGGTCTTGCCGGCGCCGTTCGGGCCGAGCAGGGAGAAGACCGTTCCTTCGGGGACGGCGAGGTCGACGCCGTCGAGCACGACCTTGTCCCCGTAGGACTTGCGCAGCCCGGTCGCCGCGATGGCCAGGTCGGTCATGGGGTGCTCCTTGGGTGCTGGGGTACGGGCGGAGGGGGGCGGGTCAGAGGCTGCGGGCGGTGATGTCGCCCCGGGTGGTGGTCGCCCGGACGGCGAGGACGGTGGTGCCGTCGTTCTTCAGCTCGTTGACGACGCGGCCGAGGGTGGTGCCGGCGTCCAGGGAGGCGGAGACCCCGGCGGCGGCGGCGACCGCGATGTCGCCGTCCTGGGTGCGGAGCACGACCTCGCCGCGTACGGCCTCGGCGATCCGGATCGAGCCCCGCGCGGTGCTGATCTCGGCGGGGCCGTTCAGCCGGCCGACCTCGACGTCGCCGTCGGTGGCCGTGAGGCGGACGCTCACGGCCTCGTCGATCTTGATCTGCCGGTACGCGCCGTCGAAGGAGACGTCTCCGAGGCGGCCCACGGCCCGGAACTCGGTGGCGGCCGCCTTCGCCTCGACGCGGGAGCCGGTGGGCACCCGGACCGTGACCTCGACGGATCCGGAGGGTCCGAAGTGCCGGTTCTTGACGGGGACTTCGATCCGCAGGACGCCGTCGGCGCACGTGACCGCGACCTGCTCGGCGGCCTTCACGTCGCGGCTCTTCGAGGGGTTCGCGGGGAGGACCTCGACCACGGTGTCGTCGCGGTCGGCGGCGATGACCTGGATCCGTCCGGCGGGGACGTCGAGGACGGCGGTGACGGGGGCGGGGGTGGCGAAGGTCTGCATGACGGGTGCTCCTCGTTCCGCGCCGTCTCCGGCGCTTCCGTTGTTTCCGACATGGGAAAAGCTACGTTGCGTTCGAGGGGTTGGCAACGAGTTAGTTGCGAAGAAAACACATCAGCGCAGCTCAAGATAGCTAAATCGTTGCACTGAGGATGGATTTAACGCAACGTCAGGCGGTGTCAACGTTGCAATGAAATGAAAGTGAACGCTATGCTGGGGGCCTCAGGGAACGAAGGAGGCCGTGATGCCGGGTGGCAGGCTCACTCAGCAGGACCGTCAGCAGATCGCCCTCGGGCTGGCCGAGGGCCTCGCCTACGCGGAGATCGCCAGGGGCCTGGAGCGCCCGACCTCGACGATCACGCGCGAGGTGATGCGCAACGGCGGCCCCGCCGGGTACCGGGCGGACCTCGCCCACCGCGCCACGGAGCAGCGCACCCAGCGGCGCAGGCCCGCCCCGCCGCCCGGGGGCGCCGAGCCGGCCCCCCACCAGCCGTACGGGCGCGACCCCGAGGCCGTGCGCGCGTACGAGGAGCTGTTCACCACGCTCATGATGCAGTCGGGACTGCCCAAGATGATGTCCCGGGTGATGGTCGCCCTGCTCCTGACCGACTCCGGCAGCCTGACGGCGTCCGAACTCGCCCGGCGCCTCCAGGTCAGCCCGGCGACCGTCTCCAAGTCGATCGCCTTCCTGGAGAGCCAGACCCTCATCCGCAGGGAGCGCGACGAGCGCCGCCGCGAGCGGTACGTCGTCGACGCCGACGTCTGGTACCAGTCGATGATCGCCAGTGTCCGGTCCCTCGTCGACCAGAGCGAGCTCGCCCGGCAGGGCGTCGGCGTCCTCGTCCCCGGCACCCCGGCCGCCGTCCGCCTGGAGAACGTCGCCCGCTTCCTCGACTTCGTCGCCGAGAGCCTCGCCCGCGCCGCCGAGCAGGCCCGCGAGGTCCTCTTCACGAAGGCGGACCCGGACCGGGAGGCCGGTGCCTGACGGCGCGTCACCCTCTCCGAACACCCACTTTTTTGTGGGTGCTTGCCGGTGCCCGTCGCCCGGGAGAACCTGGTGGCGGGCCCGGACGCGGAAGGAGGGAGCAGGGCCTCAGGAGGCGGTCCGCGCCTCCGCGAGCCGGTCAAGACGCCGGTGGCCCCAGTCCGACAGGGGGCCGAGCAGTCCGGACAGTTCACGTCCGGAGTCCGTCAGCGAGTAGACCGTCTTCGGCGGCAGGACGTCGTGCGCCTCGCGGTGCACGAGACCGTCCTCCACCATCTCCCGCAGCGCCTGGGACAGCACCTTCTCGCTGATCCCGGGGAGCTCGCGGCGCAGTTCGCCGGGCCGGCGCGGCCCGGACTCCAGCAGCCACAGCAGCCACGTCTTCCACTTGCCGTCGATCACGGAGATCGCGGCCGTGACACCGCAGACGTTCGTGTCCTGGGTCCGGCGGCTCGCCATGCGCGCCCCTCTCCTCGCTCGGTCACCCGCGCACTCACACGTACTCACGCGTTTTCACGCGTACTCACTCGACCACAAAGGAAGCACACGCATGTCCTCTTCTCCCGAGCAGAACCCCTCCCGCCCCTCCGTCACGGTCCTCGGCCTCGGTCCGATGGGCCGCGCGCTGGCCGGCGCGTTCCTGGACGCCGGAGTGCGGACCACCGTGTGGAACAGGACCCCGGGCCGGGAGGGGGACCTGGTCGCGCGGGGCGCGACGTGGGCCGCGAGCGCCGAGGAGGCGGTCGCCGCGAGCCCCCTGACGGTGATCTGCCTGGTCAACTACGACGCCACCGACTCCGTACTGCGCAGGCCGGCCGTCACGGACGCGCTCAAGGGGCGGACGGTGGTGAACCTGAGCGCCGACGTCCCGGAGCGGTCGCGCGACACCGGCCGCTGGGCGGCGGAGCACGGCGTCGGCTACCTGGACGGCGCCGTCATGACCCCGGCCCCGACCGTCGGGTCGCCCGAGGGCGTCTTCCTGTACGCGGGTCCCGAGCCGCTGTACCGCGAGCACCGGCCGGTGCTCGACGCGCTGGGCGGCTCCCACACCCACCTGGGCGAGGACGTCGGCCGGGCCGCCGCGTACGACGTCGCGCTGCTCGACCTCTTCTGGACGTCGATGGCGGGGTACGTCCACGCCGTCGCCCTCGCGCGGGCGGAGGGGATCACGGCCCGGGAGTTCGCGCCGTTCGCGGAGGGCATCGCGGCGATCCAGCCGCCGCTGTTCCGGGAGTGGGCGGACGACGTGGACGACCGTACGTACTCGGGCGGGATCAACCCGATCACCTCGGGCCTGTCGACCATGGAGCACGTCGTGCACGCCGCCGAGGACCACGGCCTCGACGCGAGCGTGATGCGCGCCGTCGCGGCCCTGACCCGCCGCGCCGTCGACCGGGGCCACGGCGCGGACGGCTTCACCCGCGTGACGGAGCTGCTCGACCTCCGCTGAGGGGCGTCTTCCTCCGCGGTGCGTGGAGGCGCCGAACGGCCGAGTTCCTGATGCCGTCCGGCGGCTCCTCGGTCAGGCTGGGCGGCGGGGGGTCGCCTTCGGGAGCGCTGCCAGGTCTCCCGTCCGATCGAGGAGACCGCGCCATGGTCATGCTGGACAGGGCTTACATCGAGAACCACATGTCGACCGTGCAGAACTACCAGTCCTTCGGACGGAACGTGGTCGAGGGCGGCCTCCGCGAGGCGCTCGCTCGCGTCGACGGAGGGCCCGAGCAAGAGGTGGAGCTCGAAGCGACGGTGAACGTCACGCCCGTGGAGATCGACGAGGGGGGCCCCGAGCCGCGCATGTGCATCCACGTACGGATGATCGTCGGCGGCGTCGAGATGTCGGTCCACATCTACACGGGCGAGCAGTAGCCCCACCTCCCCGACCCCCGACGAACAAGGAGCAGCGCGATGGTCATGCTGGACAAGGCGTACATCGAGAGCCACGTGGCGGGTGTGCAGAACTACGAGTCCTTCGGCCGCAACCTGGCCGAGGCGATCCTCCTGGAGACGATGAAGAGGGTCGAGGACTCGCCGAAGGGGGAGGTCGAGTTCACGGCGAAGATCAAGATCGAGCCGGCCGAGATCGAAGGCCCCGCGCCGAGGCTGTGCATCTGGTTCACCGTGCACCTCGGGGCGATCCCGGTGTGGGTGCACGTCAGCGCGGAGGCCTAGGTCCTGTCCGGCGGATCATGTGACGGTCGCCTCGCGTCGGGAGCATTGTTGGGTTCGTGGGGCGGGGTGATCCGACGAATGACGAGTGGGCGCGACTTGCGCCACATCTGCCGAGGACCGGCGGCCGGGGCGGGCATGGGAACGACCACCGAACAGTGATCGACGGGGTGCTGTTCCAGGTGCGTACGGGAGTCCCGTGGCGGGATCTGCCGAACCGGTTCGGGAGCGGGCATCCACGGACCCGTCCCGACCACTTGGGCGGCGATAAGGCATACAGCTCCCGCTGCAATCGCCGCTACCTGCGCAGACGCCGGATCAAACACACCATCCCGGAACCGAAGGACCAGCGGGCCAACCGCAGGCGCCGAGGAAGTCGAGGAGGCCGGCCGGCGGCTTCGACAAGGAGAAATGCAAGCGCCGCAACGAGGTCGAGCGCACGATCAACCGGTTCAGGCACTTCCGCGCCGTGGCTACGCGCTACGACAAGCGCGCCTACGTCTTCCACGGCACTGTCACCGTGGCCTCCCTCCGCCTGTGGCTCAGTCCGTGCTCGGGCGGATAAAACGGCGGCCGCCTGATCGGCCTCCCTGCCACGATCTGGGTGTGACCACGTCGTTCCTGATGGTCGGCCTGCCAGGGGCCGGAAAGACCACGCGGGCCCGACAGCTCGCCGCGGATCACAGCGCGCTGCGTCCGACGCCCGACGAATGGATGATTCCCCTGTTCGGCGAGGGGGGGGCCGACGGGAAGCGCGACGTGCTTGAGGGACGCATGCTCCGGCTCGCCCTGGAGGCGGTCAGACTCGGTATCAACGTCGTCCTGGACTACGGCTGCTGGTCACGGGACGAACGATCCGCCATCCGCCGGCTCGTGGAGGCCGACGCGGCGGAGCTGTAGGGTCGCCGGCCCGCCGCCCGGGTGGATCGACTGGCGGGAATGGGCCGCCGACCGGTGGCCCTCGTTCGCGTGACTGCTGCGGCCCACGACAACTCAGCAGTACCAGCGGTGCCCTGCACCATCCCGAAATGATCCGCCGGACAAGCCCTGGGGGGTGTCCGGCGGGAGCCGGGCGGCGGCTCCCGCCGTGCCCCGGTGCCGCCGGAGGGCCTTCCGCCGGAGCGTGGCCCCCGTCACCGCCGGTAGAAGATCCGGTCCCCGTACTCCGTCATCACGCGCCCGTTCCACTCGTGCCCGCCGTCCACGTTCCCCGAGCGCAGCAGCGGCGGCTCGATGCCGTGCCGGACGAGCTCCTCGGCGGCGGCGGCGAGGGTGGCCTGCATGAGGGCGCTGGTGACGACGGTGGAGGCGGGCGCGAAGGGGGCCTCGATGCCCTCGTGCGTCAGCTCCGCGTCCCCGACGGCGATCCGGGAGTCGAGGACGATGTCGCAGTGGTCCTTGAGGTACGTCCCCGAGACGTGCCGGGACTTCGTCTCCGTCGCGTACGCCACCGAGGTGACCCCGATGACGGTGAGGCCGAGCGCGCGGGCGTTCATGGCCATCTCGACGGGCAGGGCGTTGCGCCCGGAGAGGGAGATGATGATCAGGACGTCCCCGGCCTTGACGGGGGAGGAGTCGAGGACCGCGCCCGCGAGGCCGTCGACCCGCTCCAGGGCGGAGCCGAGCGTGGCCGGCATGACGTCGACGCCGACGACGCCGGGGACGGCGAGCAGGTTCATGAGGGCCAGGCCGCCGGCCCGGTAGACGACGTCCTGCGCGGCGAGGGAGGAGTGGCCCGCGCCGAAGGCGAAGAGCCGGTTGCCGTTCGCGACGGCCTCGGCGATGGCCTCCCCGGCGGCGGCGATCTCGGCGGAGTCCCCGTCGCGCACCTCCTGGAGCAGGCCGATCGCGGCGTCGAAGAACTGTCCGGCCAGCTTGCTCTCGCCCATCGCGGCGGCTCCTTCTCGTCGTGGTCGCCGCTCACGGTGCGGTCTGGACCTTTGCTCTGTCAATACCGTCTCCGGTACCGCCGGACCCCGGCGAGAGCCGGTTGCCGGTCCGATGCGTCAGAATTGGGGCAGGGCCAGCGCACGACTCATCGAGGGGCACGTATGTCCGGACTGATCGACACCACGGAGATGTATCTCCGCACCATCCTCGAGCTCGAGGAGGAAGGCGTGGTCCCCATGCGCGCCCGGATCGCCGAGCGGCTCGACCAGAGCGGGCCCACGGTGAGCCAGACGGTGGCCCGGATGGAGCGCGACGGCCTGGTGGCCGTGGCGAGCGACCGCCATCTGGAGCTCACCGACGAGGGCCGCCGCCTCGCCACCCGCGTGATGCGCAAGCACCGTCTCGCGGAGTGTCTGCTCGTCGACGTGATCGGCCTGGAGTGGGAGCAGGTGCACGCCGAGGCCTGCCGCTGGGAGCACGTGATGAGCGAGGCCGTGGAGCGGCGGGTCCTGGAGCTGCTGCGCCACCCGACGGAGTCGCCGTACGGGAACCCGATCCCGGGCCTGGAGGAGCTGGGCGAGAAGGCGGAGGCCGAGGCCTTCCTGGACGACTCGATGGTCTCCCTCGCGGACCTGGACGCGAGCGGGGGCAAGACCGTGGTCGTGCGCCGGATCGGCGAGCCGATCCAGACGGACGCCCAGCTGATGTACACGCTGCGGCGCGCGGGCGTGCAGCCCGGCTCCGTGGTCTCCGTCTCGGAGTCCGCGGGCGGCGTCCTGGTGGGCAGCAGCGGCGAGGCCGCCGAGCTGGACGCGGAGGTCGCGGCGCACGTCTTCGTCGCGAAGCGCTGAGGTTCCGTACGCACGGAGCCGAGGCTCTGTACGCACGGAGCCGAGGTCCCGTACGCACGGAGCCGAGGTCCCGTACGCACGGGGCTGAGGTTCCTTACGTACGCAGGTGAGGGGCGCCCGTCGATCGGGCGCCCCTCACCGCTGCCCGGCCCCGGTCACCACCCGGCCCCGGGTCACCGCCCCGTGCGGGTGCTCCGGGCGCCGACGGCCCTCCCGCGCCCCGGTTTACGTCGGAATGGCCACGCCCGCCCCTTCGGCGTGCCACGCTGGTACGAGCCGGGTGCGGAGGGGTGGGGCCATGAGGGCGACGGACGACGCCACCGAGAACAGAGGACCCCGGCGCCCTTGGGCGCCGGGGTCTGTCCTCCCCGGTCATGACCTGGAGCCCCGAGCTCTCAAGGTCACTCCCCTCGGACCGTTTTTCCCCGAGCGGTCCGCCTCCCGCTCAAGATCTCCCCTCGGCAGCGGCCGTCAATCCTTGAGGGCCGTCACTCGAACGAGGGGTGTTGGGTGGCAGAAGAGCATTTTCGAATGCGAGTTCGATACTCTGGCGAGGTTCAACGGAAAAGAGGGGGTGCCGGAGACATGGCGCGACGACTCGACGTCACCGGGGCCGACGGCGTCCGGCTGACGGCCTGGGACTACACGCCCGGCCCCGCAGGCGACGGCACCCGGGCCCCCGTCCCGCGCCCGGGCGGCCACCCCGCCCCGGAGTCGCGCGCCCCGCAGGCCCACCAGCCCCCCGCCCCCGGCGTGTTACTGCTCCACGGGCTCATGGGCCACGCCGGGCACTGGGCCCGCGCCGTGAGCAGGCTCACCGGCGGGCACCGGCTCGTCGCCCTCGACCAGCGCGGCCACGGCGCCAGCGGGAAGCCCGCCGCCGGACCGTTCACGCGCGAGGCGTACGTGGCGGACGCGGCGGCCGTGGTCGAGCAGCTCGGCCTCGGTCCCGTCACCCTCGTCGGCCACTCCATGGGCGCCCTGACGGCCTGGCAGCTCGCCGCCGAGCGACCGGACCTCGTCCGCGCCCTCGTCATCTGCGACATGCGGGCCTCCGCCCTCGGCGCGGCATCGCAGCGCGCCTGGCGGGAGTGGTTCGAGGGCTGGCCGGCACCGTTCCCGTCCCTGGAGGCGGTCCACCGCTGGTTCGGCGACGAGGACCCCTGGGTGGAGACCCCGAACCCGGCCCGGGGCGCCTTCTTCGCCGAGGTGATGACCGAGCACGCCGACGGCTGGCGCCCGGTGTTCGACCCGGGGCAGATGCTGACCTCCCGCGAGACCTGGGTCCACGACGCCCACTGGGACTCGCTCGCCCAGGTCCGCTGCCCGACCCTCGTCGTCCGGGGCCTGGACGGCGAGCTGGGCCGCGCCGAGGCCCAGGAGATGGTCCGGGTCCTCCCCCACGGGGAGTACGCGGAGATCCCCGACGCCGGACACTTCCTCCACTACGAGTGCCCGGACGCGTGGCGCGAGGCCGTGGAGCCCTTCCTGAACGGGGTCCTGACCCCGTAGGGGCACGGGCCCGCCGGGGCGGAGCGGTTCGGGGTCCCGCGACGCCGGGGGTCGAACTGCTGTCGGAGACCGGCTTGTACGCTGCACCCATTCGACGGTCGGACGATCACGGGCATGCGGGCACGGGGCGGACCTCCGGGAACGGGAGCGCGGGAATCTCGGTGTTCGACCCCCATCCGATACGAAGCCGCCGACCGGGCCCCTCGGTCGGTGCGCGGATCGTCTTCGTGGTCGTCCTCGTCGCGATCGTGGCCGTCGGCGCCTGGCTCCAGCGCGACGCCCCCGGCCGGAAGGCGGAGCCGCGTACGGAGTTCACCGCGAGCAACCCGCCCGCCGGTCTGCCGGCCGCGCTCACCACCGGCCAGCACCTCCGCTGGTCCCGCTGCGCCTCACCGCCCGCCGCGCGCACGGGGTACGACTGCGCCACCATGAAGGCCCCCCTGGACCACCGGAAACCGGGGGGCAGGACGATCGACGTCGCCCTGATACGACACAAGGCCACCGGCCCGAACGCCCGGCGCGTCGGCTCGCTCGTCCTCAACTTCGGCGGCCCCGGCGTCTCCGGCGTCAGTGGACTGCCCGACCACCTCGGCCAGTACGCGTCGCTCCTCGACCGCTACGACCTGGTCTCCTTCGACCCGCGCGGCGTCGGCGCGACCCTCCCCGTGCGCTGCGGGAAGACCCCGGAGGACACCGGCTACGAAGGCGGCGACGCCTGCGCCGAGCACTCCGGGGCGCTCCTTCCGTACGTCGGGACCTCGCACACCGCGCGCGACCTCGACCTGATGCGCTACCTCCTCGGCGACGAGCGGCTGCACTACTTCGGCGTCTCGTACGGAACGGCGCTCGGCGCGGTCTACGCCCATCTGTACCCGTCGCACGTCGGGCGGCTCGTCCTCGAAGCGTCCGTCGATCCGACCGAGGACCTGAGCGAGGACCAGGTGTCGCAGGTCAAGGCGGTCCAGGCGGCGTTCGACCGGTTCGCCGTGTACTGCGCGGCCCGTGTCCGCCACTGCCCGACCGGCCACCGGCCCGAGGCGGCCGCGCGACGCATGGCGCGCCTGGCCGACCGCCTGGAGAAGAAGCCCGCCCCGGCCGGCGGCGGAAGGACCCTCGACGCCGACGACCTCGCGTACGCCGTCGGCGACCACCTCCGCCTCGGCACGGACGGCTGGCCGCCGCTCGCCGAGGCCCTCACCGCGCTGATGGACCACAACGACGGCGGTCCGCTGAGCGAGGGCGCGGACGACCCCGGCTCCGCCGACCGCGCGGCAACCCCGCACCACCTCGTCCCCGCCGACCGCGCGGCGGCCCCGCAGGACAACAGCCGCGCCGCGCGGACCGCGATCACCTGTGCGGACTCCAGCCTGCGTCCCGACTTCGAACGGCTCGACAGGGACGCGGCCCGCGTCGAAGCCGCCTCACCCGTCTTCGGCGCGGCCTGGTCCACCGGCGTCTACCTCTGCTACGACTGGCCGTTCGACGGCGAGAGCACCACGCTCCGGGTGGACGCCGACGGCGCGGCCCCCGTCCTGGTGGTCGGCGGCACCGGCGACCCGATCACCCCGTACCCCGGCGCCCGCCGGATGGCCCGCGCCCTGGGCGACGGTGTCGGCGTGCTCCTCACGGTCGAGGAGGAGGGCCACGGCACGTACCCGCGGAACCGCTGCGTCACGGAGGCGGTCGACGCGTACCTCCGCACGGGCCGCACCCCGGCCACGGGGACGGTCTGCCGGGGCGGCATGTCCCGAGATCCGTGAGGACCTTCGCGCCGTACGGCACGGGGTGGACGAACTCCCCTGCCTACCGCGGCGGTTGCAGACCGGATTCCACCCACCACCGGACGCGGCGCCCGCGGGTTCCTCCGTACTGTCGGCGACGACCACACGCTGGGCCGACCACCCAGCACCTCTACGGAGAGGCAGTCAGTGATGCGTACGCAGAAAACGTGGGCCCTGCTCGGATCGGCGGCCGTCATCGGGGGAACGCTCGTCGCCGCCGTCCCGGCCCAGGCGGCACCGCCCGCCCCCTCCCACACCACCGTCGACGCCCCGTCGAAGGCCGCGGCGAGCGCGCGCAAGCAGCGCCGGGACGTCTGCTTCACCGGCGCGTGCGGCAGCGCCACCGTCACCTTCACCGGCCGCAAGAGCGCGTCCGTCAGCATGTCGGTCAGCGACACCAAGTGCGACGCCGACGGCCCCAGGATGCGCATCCACGCGAGTCAGTTCAGCTACGCCAACCAGAAGCCCTACGTGTGGAAGGGCCCCTGGCGCAAGAACACCTGGGGGTGCAAGAAGGGCCCCCAGCCCTGGCTGAACAAGCTCTTCCAGGGTGAGGAGCCGCTGGCCGGCATGCGCGTGGAGATCTGCACGAAGAAGAAGTGCCAGGTCTCGTCCTGGATGTACAACCCGTACTAGAGACGGCCGACCGGGCCGACCCGGCGGGACTCCGCCGGGTCGGCCCGCCGTCACACACCCGAGACGAACGCGGCCCAGGCCGCCGGGGTCACCTCGAAGGAGGGGAGCTCGGTGTCCTTGGAGTCGCGTACGTGGACGGTGTCCGCGCAGGAGGCGACCTCGACGCAGTCGCCGCCCTGCCCGCCGCTGTAGCTGCTCTTGAACCAGTTGAGGTCGGTGCTCATAGCTCTCGTGCCACCTGTTCGATGCGTCGTACGGATTCCTCCGGGGGGAAGGCCTGTGCCCGCAAGGTGCTGTAACGGGCGAAGGTATCTCCCACGTCCGGCTGCTCGCTGAGAAAGTACCTTCCGCCCTGCCCTTCGACATAGACGAGTTGGTTCCGGCGTTCTTCGGTCTCCAGGAGGGTGAAGGGCCCGTTCAGTCCGGCATGGGTCTCCCGGTCCTCCGGCATGAGCTTGATCTCGACGTTGGGCAGCTTGGCCATGTCGAGGATGTGCAGCAGGTTCTTGCGGAGCACGTCCTTCCCGCCGAGTGGCTTGGTCAGGGCGGCCTTCTCCAGGACGAAGGTGATCAGCGGTGCGGGCTTGCGGAAGAACACCTGTTGCCGTTCCAGCCGCGCCGTGACACCCGCCTCTATCTCGTCGCTCTCCAACGGCGGTCGCTCCGACGCGAATACGGCTCGCGAGTAGTCCTCGTTCTGAAGCAGGCCGGGGATCAGGTGGTTGTCGTACTTGTGGATGCCCGCCGCCCTGGCCTCCTCCCACAGGTAGTCCTCGAACCACGCCGCGATGCCGCTCGCCGTCACCTCCTCCGCCACCGCCAGGAGTGCACCTTGTGCACCCGTCATCGCGTCCGCGACGTCGACGAAGTTCCGCTTCGCCCGTCGCTCCCCGCGCTCGATCATCGCCACCTGTGACTTGGAATATCCGGTCTTCTGGCCCAACGCCTCCTGCGAGACGCTCGCGCGCTCGCGGTGGAAGCGCAGGAGGACGCCGAAGGCCTTCGAAGCCCCCGGGGTCCTCTTCTTCTCGTTGTTCACACCCGACCTCCCGAGTGCACAGTCCTGCACAACCGGACTGTGTCGCTGGTCACAGGAGACCACGGCCGGGAAGCTGGCCGCATGAATCTGCGCAAGCCACTTGACAGCGCGCCCACTTGGGTTCCCGTAACCGGACACGCCCTCCGCCACGCGGGCGTGCACTTCGACGCCGTACGGATCGGCGGGTTCCTCGGGGAGGACGTGGCGTACCGCCTGATGGCGTTCACGGACTTCCGGGCCGGGCCGATCGTCCGGGAGTCGAAGGGGGCGCGGAACCTGTACTTCCTGCTGCCGCCCCGTACGGCGGCGGCGTACGCCTGGCCCGCCCCGGCGCGGGCGCTCAGCGGCAACGGCAGGGGAGAGGCGTACGTGGGGATTCCGGCGCTGCACGGGTCGACGTGGCCGCTGGACTGGAGATCACGTCCGACGCTCGAAGATCCGTTCGTGGAGCCGGACTTGTTGCATCAGTTCGTGAAATCTGCTGTACGGTAAATACGTCGTCACGCTCTGTGAAAAGAGCAGCCCCCGAGGGTGCGCCAACACGCCTCGGGGGCCTTCACTTCTGGGCAGCAAGGAAACCACCAGAAATGTTTCGTCATGTTATCGCTCCTGTCCGTTCCTACACCAAGGCTGCGAACGAAGTCGTACGCCATCGGGATCTGAACAGCGACGCCAAGCTCCTCCTCCTCTACGTGCAGGGCCTCCCCGAGTCCGAGGCCGACAGGCCGCTCGGGGAGCACGCGGACGAACTGGGCCTGCGGCCCCGGGAGTACCAGCGGGCGAAGAAGGCGCTCACGGCCGGCGGGTTCCTGCACGAGTGGAAGGTGCAGAAGAGGGACGGCCGTTGGAGCACCCGCCAGCTCCTCTCCAACGTCACCCTTACGCGTGAGGAGGCGTCGGCGCTCCGGAGCGGCGCACCGGCGCCGAAGGCGGGGGACCCGGAAGGCCCGGGTGATGCGAACCCGACGGTCGGTCCGCCGAGGGCACCGGAACTCGGCCGCTCCAACCCCAAGGACGAAGACCGGGAGAAGACTTCTTCCCACCCACCCACCCACCCACCGAAGAGCCGTCGGACGAAGCCGACGGGACCGCTCCCGACGAGCACGACGAAACCGTTCCCGACGAGCACGACGAGACCGCTCCCGAAGTCGCGACGGCCGAGCGCGTGTTGCTCTCGCTCCGGCACCAGAGCCGGGACCTGCGGCTCGGCGTCCGGGAGGCCCGGGGCCTGGCCGAGGCGGCGGCGGAGTGGCTGCGGCGCGGGGCGTCGGTCGCGGAGTTGCGGCACGCCCTGACGGCCCATCTGCCCGCCGACGGCGTGCGGTCGGCGGTCGGGTTCCTCCGACACCGGCTGACGGTGAAGCTCCCGGAGCGCCCGTCGGAGGCCGCCGCCGCCCCGGCCGGGGGCGGCGGGATCGTGATCTGCGAGGGGCCGGGCAAGGAGCACACGTTCCGGCAGGTGGGCGACGAGACCCGCTGCGGCTCCTGCCGCCGGGACCGGGCCCGGACGCGGACCGAGCCGAACGGCGGACCGGTGTCCTGGCGGGACCACTTCGACAAGGTCGCCCGGGGGCTCGTCACCTGAGCCGTACGGTGCGCGGAAAATATTTCAGGGAAAGTCGTCGCCGGATGTAGAAGGGTCGCGTCCGGCTCCGACTGAGGGGTGACAGCGCGCCGACGGGGCGCGCGGGACCGAGGGGACACCCGGGATGAAGTACGTCGCGATGATCTACGGCAACCAGGCCAAGTGGGACTCCTTCCCCGCCGAGGCGTGGCCGGAGGCGATCGCCAGGCAGGAGGCGTTCAACCGGAAGTACCGCGAGAGCGGTGAACTGCTCGGCGCCTACGGCCTGGCGGACGCGGCCGACGCCCGGCTCGTGCGCCGCGAGGACGGCCTCCCGGCGGTCACGGACGGCCCGTACCTGGAGACCAAGGAGTACATCGCCAGCTTCTACATGCTCGACTGCGACAGCCTGGAGCGGGCGCAGCAGATCGCGGCGGACATGCCGTTCGCCGACGTGGAGCCGGTGGAGCTGTGGCCGGTGCTGCACGAGTCCGCGGCGGACGCGTGACCGCCGCGCACCCCGCCGACGCGGCGCACCGCGCGGCCGCGCCCTCCGCCGGGGCGCACCCCACCGCGGTGCGCCCCGCCGCCACCCACCCGGTCGTCGAGGACCTGCTGCGCGAGCTGGCGCCGCAGGTCCTCGGGGCCCTCGTGCGCCGCCACGGCGTCTTCGACGCGTGCGAGGACGCGGTGCAGGAGGCCCTGCTGGCCGCCGCCCAGCAGTGGCCCGGGGCGGGCGTCCCGGACAACCCCCGGGGCTGGCTGCTCACCGTCGCCTCCCGCAGGCTGGTGGACCTGATCCGCAGCGACAGCGCCCGGCGGCGCCGCGAGGACGCCCTCGCGCTCGCCACCCCGCAGGCCGCGCTGCTCGACCACGCCGCCGACGCCGTGCCCGACGGGGACCGGGACGACTCGCTGGCCCTGCTGTTCCTGTGCTGCCACCCCGCGCTGACCCCGGCCGGCCGGATCGCGCTGACCCTGCGCGCGGTCGGCGGTCTGACCACCGCGCAGATCGCGGCGGCCTTCCTGGTCCCCGAGGCGACCATGGCCCAGCGCGTCAGCCGCGCCAAGCAGACCGTCAGGGCCTCCGGGATCCCCCTGGCCGTGCCGGAGGGGGCCGACCTCACCGAGCGGTCGGCCGAGGTGCGGCAGGTGCTCTACCTGGTCTTCAACGAGGGGTACACCGCGACGGGCGGCGCCGACCTGACCGCGCCGGAGCTGTCCGCCGAGGCGATCCGGCTCACCAGGATGCTGCACCGCCTGACGCCCGACGACACCGAGACCGCCGGTCTCCTCGCGCTGATGCTGCTGACCGAGGCGCGCCGCCCCGCCCGTACGACCCCGACCGGGGAACCGGTGCCGCTGGCCGAACAGGACCGGGGCCGGTGGGACCGGCGGCTCGTCGCCGAGGGGGTCGAGCTCATCAGCCGGACGCTGCCGCGCGGCCGGGTCGGGCCGTACCAGCTCCAGGCCGCCGTCGCGGCCGTGCACGACGAGGCCGAGAGCGCCGACGTGACGGACTGGCCCCAGATCCTCGCCCTGTACGAGATCCTGGAGGAGTTCGGGCCGAACCCGGTGGTCACCCTCAACCGCGCGGTCGCCGTCGCCATGGTCCACGGCCCGGCCGCCGGACTCGACCTGGTCGCCGGCCTGGCGGCCGACAAGCGCATGGCCCGCCACCACCGCCTGCACGCCACCCGCGCCCACCTCCTGGAACTCCTCGGCGACCACGGCGCGGCGGCGGCCTCCTGCCGCGAGGCCGCCCGCCGCACCACCAGCACCCCCGAACGCCGCCACCTCACCGCCCGCGCCCACCGCCTGGAGACCCGGGTTTGACCGAAGACCGCCGTGAACCCGCCCCGAGGGTCGGAGCCGAGGATGCCGCGCCCGGCGCGTACCTGGGCGAGCGGCTCGACGCGTACAACTGCGAGGCCACCGGCACCACCCCGACGACAAGGGCGAGCTGTCGGTGAAGGTCATCGACGCGGAGGGCGCGCTCGTGGGCGTGCTGACGGCGTCGACCTGGGGTGGGCTGCTCTCCGTCGACCTGCTGTGGGTGCGGGAGGACAGCCGCGCCGACGGCTGAGGGAGCCGGCTCCTGCGCGCCGCCGAGGCCGAGGCCTGCCGCCGGGGCTGCGACCGCGCCTGCGTCTCCTCGTACACCTTCCAGGCCCCAGGCTTCTACGAGCGGCACGGGTATGTGGAGAAGGGCCGCATGCCTGGGGTCCCAGGCGGCGCGGAGGACGTGTATCTGTGCAAGCGGCTCTGACGAACTGGTGCACGGTTGGCGATGAGATCGTCGGAACCCGCCCGCTCCGCCGTGGGCTCAGCGGCGGAGGGCTTCGGCGGGCGGGATCCGCGCCGCGCGCCAGGCAGGGTAGAGACCGGCGACGACGCCCGTCACGAGCCCGATGACGGGGGCGGCGACTGCCGTCATCGGATGGATTACGGGCGTCCAGTCACGGATCGCGGCGACCGTCACCACTGTCAGAACACCGAGGGATGTTCCCACGAGACCGCCCAGAGCCCCGAGCGCACCGGACTCTGCAAGGAATTGCATGGTGATGTGGCGTCCGCGTGCCCCCAAAGCCCGGCGCAGACCGATCTCTCCGGTCCGTTCCAGGACGGCGACCAGGGTGGTGTTGGCGATGCCCACGGCGCCGATGACGAGACAGATGGTCGCCAGGAGGAGGAACAGCTGGCTCAGGTCGTTGCCGACCCCGCCCCGCAGTGCCTTGGGGTCCGGCGGCGGTACGACCTTGAAGTACTCGGGGTGGTCGGGACGTAGCGCTATCGCGGCTTCCCCGGCAGCCTGCGGAGCGGCGCCGAGTTCGGTCGAGATCAGCATCTTGGCCTCACCTGCCTCGGGACCGCCCCACATCCGCTCTGCCGTCGTACGAGGTACGACGACCGAGAACAGCAGGTCCGCCTTTCGGTCCGTACCGGCGACGATGCCGATGACGGTGAACGGCTGGCTCCCGATGAAGACGGCCGGTCGCGTCTCCAGGGTGGTGATGCCGAGGCGTTCGGCGACGCCCGCGCCGATGACGGCCACGGGTGCGGCTTGATCCGACGCGTAGCCGTCGTAGACCCTCCCCTCGGACAGCTGGGTGCCCGCTGCGGCGAACGTGCCGGGGGAAGCGGCCACGACGCCGACGGTGTTCCCGATACCGGCGTCTCCCACGACGGCGGAGGAGCGCACGGTCCGGTCCTGCGGCAGCCGGACGGGCCAGTACACTCCGGCGTGCTCGACACCGTTCAGGCGCTCGATCCGCGCGTCGGCGTCTCCCGGGAAAGCGGGGCCGGCGAACTCGTTCTGCTCGTGGGCGATGTCTTCGACGGTCACCTCGGTCGCGCTCAGAGCGTTGAACCGTGTGTCGATCTGCGACGAGGTGGTCGCCGTCAGCCCCAAGATCGCCACGAACGTACTCACCCCGAGGACCGTGCCGAGAGCGGTGAGCGTGGAGCGCCCGGGGCGCTGGAGCATTCCCGCAAGAGACTCGCTGAGCACGTCGCGCCAGCCGAATACGGAGGGCCGAATGCGGACCGTTCGTCGTACGCGCCTCACCCGAGGACCTCGCGGGTCGCCGTTCCCGAAAGGCTCAGCACGCCGTCCCGGATGGTCACCGTGCTCTTGGCGCGGGCGGCGACTAGGGGGTCATGGGTGATCACGAGTACCGTCATGCCGTCCCTGTGCAGTTCTTCCAGAAGGGCCAGCACCGAGTCCGCATTGGTCGTGTCCAGGTTTCCCGTCGGCTCGTCGCACAGGAGCAGGGAGGGGCGTGTGACCAGTGCCCGGGCGATGGCCACGCGCTGTCGTTCCCCGCCGGAGAGCCTCGTGGGCAGGGAGTCGATGCGGTGTCCCAGGCCCACTTGCCGCAGTGCCCGGCGTGCCCGGTCGGCGCGTTCCCTGCGGGGAGTGCCGTTGTAGACGAGGGCGAGGGCGACATTCTCCAGCGCGCTGCGCTGGGGCAGGAGGTGGAAGGACTGGAATACGAACCCGATGCGCAGTCCGCGCAGCGCGGTGCGGTCGGCGTCCCGCAGGCTGCCGGTGTCGATGCCGTCGAGAAGGTAGGTCCCGCTGGTAGGCGTATCCAGCAGGCCGGCGATGTTGAGGAAGGTGGACTTCCCCGATCCGGAAGGGCCCACCACGGCGAGGAAGTCACTCCGCTCGACGGTCAGATCGCAGGGTTGGAGGGCAGCCACCGGGGGAGGTCCGGGGTAGGTCAGCCCGATCCGCCGGAACTCGATGACCGGCGTCTCGGGGTCGGTCATGGTCTCCCTCACGGGGAGCTCCCCTTGCGGGACGCGCCCGTGATCACCTGATCGTCCTCGGCGAGCAGGCCGGCGGTCTTCGGTGTGACGGCCACGAAGCCGTCTCCAGCCGTGCCGGTGCGGACCTCCACCTGGCGGCGGTCTCCGTCCGCCTCTACCACGGTCACGGTCGTCAGCCCGTCTGCTCCGGAGCTGATCGCGGTGATCGGGACGACCAGAGTCTTTCCGCCCGTCGACGCCGCGATGACGGTCACCCGTACGTCCTGGCCCGTCAGGTCCGCCTTCAGCGGTGTGCTGGGGGTGATCTCCACCAGCCAGCCCGCCCCGCCTTGCGGAGTTGTGACGTCTCCATTCCGGGGGCTCCCGTCGTCCTGCCCCTGACCGGCCGCCGATGCCGCCATCAGCCGCTTGTCGGTGACCGAGGTGACCTGGCCCTTCGCGGAGGTTCCCGTCACCTCGGAGTACATCTCGGCCTCGCGCCCGACCCGGATGAGGTCCTTCTGGTACTCGGGGACGTACGCCTGCACGACGAGCCTGCCGGAGGAGAGCGTCATGGCGGTCCCGGTGGCCTCTTCACCCGCCTTCGCGACAACCGCGTTCACCCGGGCGGGGAAGCTCTTGAGGAAGACGACCTCGGCAGCGGGCAGGGTCGGCCCGGACGCCTTCTCGGCGGCGGCCAGGGCCTTGCGCGCCGTGGCCAGGTCCTCTTGGGCCCTGAGCACGGCCTTCCGCAGGTGGCCGTCATCGCCCGCTGCGGTGGACGCCGATCCTTCAGGTGTTGCTGTCCCGTCCTTGGCGTCGGCGGCGCCACGCGTGCGTGCGGCGTCCTCGGCGTCTTCCAGGGCGCGCTCGGACGACGTGACCCGAAGCCCGGCCTCCGCGACCGGATCGCCTTCCTCCGCATGCGCGGGAACCGGGTCGTACCCCAAGGAGGCGTAGAAGGAGTTGAGTGCGTTCTTCGTCCCGGTACCGAAGCCGCCTGCCGCGTCGGGTGCCGTGTCGTGGCCGATCTTCCTTAGTGCTTGCTGCAACTGACGCACGTCGTCGCCCGTCGTGCCCGGACGCAGGTCACGGTAAACGGGCAGGGTGCCTTCCAGGGCGAACACGGGGCGCCCGGACACCTCCATCAGGACCTGCCCGGCCCGTACGGTGTCCCCCGGGCGCACGGGAACCTTGGTGATGACCGGTCCCGTCCCGCCTTCACCCGCGGCGCCCCGAGGAGTCACCTCGACCATCTGTTCCGCCACGACTTCACCACGGGTGATGACGGACGAAGTGAGCACCCGGTGTTCCACCGGCGCCGTCAGCAGGCTGGGTGGGGGAGCAGCTGCCTCCGCAGCCGCCTGTGCGGTGGACTTGACCAGCAGCGTCGCCCCGAGTCCACCAAGCGTGACGCATACGGCGCCCAGCGCGATGGCGGCCACCCACCGCTGCCGGCCGGTCGTGCCGATCCTGCGAGAGGCGGTGCCGACCGCTTCCGGTATGTCGTCTCGCTGCTGTTCCACGTCTGTCGTGACGTCTGTGACCCGCGACATCGCTCCCCTTCAGTTTCAAACGCCGGAGTGGGCGGCTCAGCCGCCGACCATGTCGCCCGCGGCCCCCTCGCCGGGAGCGCACTTCGCCAGGGCGACCTGGAATTCAGGGGTGCGGTACTGCTTCCTCTGCTCGTCCGTCAGCTTCGCTTCCCCGGTGGCCGGGTCCGGGTACTCGAGGAAGCCGTTCTCGCGCAGGCAGGCGGTGACTTCCTCGGCCCGGGCCAGGAACTGCGACGGAACGGGTGCCGTCACCTCGGGAACGCCGGTGGGGAGCTGGTCCTGGCACTTCAGTTGGGCCTCCAGCATGGTGGCCTCCTCGTTCACGTCCTTATCCACGCGCAGCTGGCCGTCGTCACGCTTCTCCAGGACGAGGCCGTTCCTTTCGAGACACCGGTAGTAGGCCTTCTCCCCCGCAGCAGCGGCGGAGGACTGGGCCGCCTTCGCGTCGGTCGAGCCGCCGCCGGAACATCCGGTGAGGAACGCGGCGGCGCAGAGTGCCATCGCTGCGATTCCGGAAGCGGTAGGACGGACGGGCATAGGGACTCCGGTGAGAGCGTACGAAAAGGTGGGAACAGGCAGTGTGATCCCACTTGACCAGTTCGAGCCAAAAGAAGGCTGATTATGGCGCCACCTGATCGTTTCGGGCGGAGGCAGCGAGAATAGATCCGCTGAGAAGCGTCTGTCCACCGGCCCTGAAACCCTATGGACGCCCCTCTCTCCTCCGTGATCAAATCAAGCGCTTCATGACCTGATCTCCACGTTCGGCGTGAGCGTCACCCGAGCTTCCAACCTCGACGAAGGGTAGATCGATGGGAACCAACCGAATGATCCGTAAGGCTTCGGCCCTTGCGGTGGCAGTGATGGCAACGGGCGGGCTCGTCCTGGGTACGGCTGGGCCGGCGGCCGCGGCCTATCACGACGACGGCTACCTCGAAGCCGGCGAACTGGGTCTCTACTACAACTCCAGTCAGCTCGGTTGCGTCTTCGACCTCTACGTCTACGACAATAACTTCGCTGACAACCGCTTCAGAGACCCGCGCGGCGTCAACTGCAACGGCGAAGGCCAGACCACGAACGACAACGTGGCTTCCTACTCGAACCGTTGGTCCGGTACCTACTACGTGTGGACCGACGCCTACCGTGGAGGCATCCGGGGTTCGCTTCCCGGTGGATACAGCGGCGATGCCACCGACAACTTCAAGAACAAGATCTCGTCGAGCGCAGACCACATATGATTCGGCGTTATGCCGCGGCCCTCGGGGCGATCCTGGCCCTGGGGGGCTGCTCCGCCACCGACGCGGGCAGCTCGGCCCAGAGCGATGCCGAACCACCCCTCGGCTCTACGCCCGCCATGCTCAAAACCGCTGGTGTGAGTTTTCCGCTGGACGCCTACGAGGCAACTCCCGAACAGCAGGACGCGCTCTCCCGGGCGCAGCACACACTCACCGGTCGGTGCATGACCAGGTTCGGCTTCACCTTCCAGCCTCCCCAGCAGCCTCCCGTCTCCGGCAGCGAGTCGAATACCCGTGTCTTCGGCCTGGTCGATCCGGACACGGCCGCCCGTTACGGGTACCTGAACCCGAGCATGGCGGACACTTCCCGGCAGAGGAGATCAGAGCGACCGCTCACCGAGACCGAGCAACTGGCGCTCATGGGCGAAGACGACCTGAACCCGGCCGACCTGCCCCGGAACCTGGAAGAGGCCGAGAAGGGCGGCGGAAGCGATGTGACGTTCAACGGGCAGCGACTGCCCGTCGGCGGTTGCATCCGCGAGTCGTTCCTCAAGCTCTACGCGCGCAAGGCGAACGAGGTCGACATCCTCTTCGTGTTCAACCTCAAGAGCGAGGCGGAGTCCAAGGCGCTCGAGGACTCCCGGGTCCGCGCGGCCTCCAAGCGCTGGTCCGAGTGCATGGCGAAAGCCGGTTACACGGTCAACGACCCCATGAAGGCCCCCATGGAGATGGGCTTCTCCGAGAACGCGTTCTCCAGTCCCAGGGCGATCACGGCCGCCAAGGCCGACGTGCGCTGTAAGCAGCAGGTCAATCTGGTGGGGGTGCGTTACACCGTGACGGTTGCGTATCAGAAGCAACTGATCGAGAAGCACGCCGAGACCCTGTCCCTGGTCAAGCAGCAATTGGAATCCCGACTGACCCTCGCCGCATCCCTGGCGCGCTGAACAGGGCTTGAGCCTATCGCCCAGCCGTGGTCGCACCCTGCCCCAAGAGCGATCACGCGGCACGGCTCACCGGAGCCTGACGGGAGTTTCGGGGGGCCGGTGGTCGCCGGCCCCACGACGAGCGGCACCCGTCTGCCGGGTCCGGGCGGCCACCGACCCCGCCCGGGCCCGGACGCTGTCGAGGCCTCAGCCCTTGCTGACCGCCGCCAGGATCTCCGGCAGCCGGTTCGCCGTGCGCGGAGCCGCCAGTCTGAGGCCCGCCAGGAGGAGGAGCGTGCCGTAGAGGGCGCCGGCCGGGAGCAGGAGCCACAGGAGGGCGTGGCGGTCGGTCAGGTGGAGGTAGACCGCCGCGCCGATCAGCGGGGCGCACAGCGTCCCGGCCGCCAGCACGCCTCCGAAGATCGAGATCCAGGCCAGACCCGCCTGCCCCGGCACCACGTTCTTGTAGCCGCTGTCCTGCGGGATCGAGTACGGGAAGAGGGCCGAGGCCACCGCGCCCGTCCCCAGCATCGCCCCGAGCAGGCCGAACGACAGGCCCAGCCCCTCCGCGAGGAGCCCCCGGTCGCCGAGCACGACGGCCGTCAGGACCGTCACCAGGACCGTGAACGGCAGGGTGACGGCGAGCAGCGCCAGCGCCCGCGCCCGCAGCTCGGCGTACGCGTCGGCCGGTGTCGAGACGGTCTGCGCGACCATCCAGAACGCCGACGCGTCCTGCCCGAACTGGTTGTACATCAGCACGCCGAGCATGAAGGAGGAGAAGCACGCCCAGTAGACCGAGCCCGCCCCCTGGAGCGCGTTGAACAGCGGCACGATCAGGCCGACGGCGAGCGAGGTCACCCACGCCGCCTTCGTCTTCGGGTCCCGCCACATGTACCGCAGGCTGCGCTCCATGACCGTGCCCGTCCGCCCGCCCGGCAGGACCCGGCCGAGCAGCCCCGTACCGCCGTTCCTCCCCCGGGCGCCCGTCTCCGGGGCCGCGCCGATCGTGGAGCCGTCCGGTTCGACCATCAGCCGCACCAGGCTCCGCCGCCACCAGTGCACGAGCCCGGCGAGCGCCGCCGCCGTGAGCAGCAGCCGCGCCGCCGCCACCGCGTGGTCGCCCTCGCCCGCCGCGTCCACCGCGCCGATCGCGGCGGCCGGCGGCAGCCAGCCGACGACGGCCGCCGCCGGTTCGACCGTGTCCATCCCGCCGGGCCGGGTGAGCCGCTGGGCCGCGAAGTTCACGACCTGCATGCCGACCGCGATGACCAGACCGCTCAGCAGCGCCAGGTCCCGGCCCCTGCGGGAGGTGAGGAGCCGGATGTTGGCGGCGGCCACGGCCCGCGAGAGCGCCACGCACGTGACCGTCACCAGCGGCACGGCGAGCAAGGCGGCGACCGTCCCGGCGGCGCCGTGCGCCACGGACAGCGCCGCGCCGAACGCCAGGAACAGCGTCAGTACGGGGCCGACGCCCACGAGCGAGGCCACCAGCAGCGCCCGCACCAGCGGGCGGGGGAGCAGCGGCAGCATCACGAGCCGCGACGGGTCGAGGGTCTCGTCGCCGCTCGGCACGAACAGCGGCATCACCGCCCACGCGAGCGCGACCACCCCCGTGAGGAGGACCGCGACCGTCCCGGCGTTCTCGTGGCCCCGGACGAGGACGAAGGCCAGCAGCGTCCCTGCCGCGAAGAGGACCCCGAAGACGATCGAGACGACGTACGCGGCGGTCCGCCCGCCCGACTGCCGCAGCCCGTTGCGCAGCAGCGACAGCTTGAGCCGTACGAAGACGGAGGTGAGGGAGGGGGCGGCGGCGGGTGCGGAGTCGAGGGCGCTCACGACCGGTCCCCGCCCGGGGTGCCGGTCCCGGCGGCGGACGGCCCGCCGCCCAGCCAGTCGAGCGAGTCCCCCGCCGCCGCGCGCTCGTTCGCGCCCACCAGTTCCAGGAACGCCGCCTGGAGCGAGGGCGCGTCGCCGCGGACCTCGGCCAGCGGGCCCTGGGCCCGGATCCGGCCCGCCGCCATGACGGCGACCCAGTCGCAGAGCGACTCGACCAGCTCCATGACGTGGCTGGAGAAGACGACGGTCGCGCCGGACGCGGTGTACCGCTCCAGGACGCCGCGGATGGTCTGCGCGGAGACCGGGTCGACGCCCTCGAAGGGCTCGTCGAGGAAGAGGACCTCGGGGTTGTGCAGGAGCGCCGCCGCCAGGCCGATCTTCTTCCGCATGCCGGTCGAGTAGTCCACGACCAGCTTGTGCTGCGCGCCCGTCAGACCGAGCACGTCCAGGAGCTGCGCGGCGCGCTTGTCGACCTCGGCGCCCGGCAGGCCCCGCAGCCGCCCGCTGTACGCGAGGAGTTCGCGGCCCGAGAGGCGCTCGAAGAGCCGCAGGCCCTCCGGCAGGACGCCGATGCGGGACTTGACCCGGGCGACCGACCCGGGGTCGGCCCACACGTCGTTCCCGCCGACCAGGACGCGGCCCCGGTCGGGCCGCAGCAGGCCGGTGATCATGGAGAGCGTGGTGGTCTTGCCCGCTCCGTTGGGTCCCACGAGCCCGATGAACCTGCCCGCGGGCAGGTCCAGGTCGATCCCGTGCACCGCGATCTGCTGTCCGAAGCGCTTCCACAGCCCCTCGACGCGCACCGCGGGCGCCGCTCCGTCCCCCGGCGCGGCGTCCGTCGTTCCGAACGCTTCCTCTGATGCCCGGTCAGGCATGCCCCGTCGTCCCCTCGTTCGTCCCCGTGCTGACGGGCCCCACCCTAAGGGCGGGCCGCGAGGGGCCCTCGGGTCACGTCGTGCGGGACGCCCTCGCGTCCGCCGCCTCCCGGCCGCACGCGTACGCGAGGGCGCTGACCAGCTCCTCGGCGTCGGGGAGCCAGCGGTTCGCCGGGGTGGGGCGGCGGGCCCACTGCACGGCGCCCCGGCCGCCGATCCGGGTCGGCGGGGCCGCCACGTAGTGGCCCTCGCCGCGCGTGACGAGGTCGAGGGAGGACGGGATCCAGCCCAGCCTGCGGACGAGGTCGGGGACCTTGACGGCGGCGCCCGGCAGGACGAAGAAGTACATGCGCCGGTTCGGGGAGCAGGTCACCGGGCCGAGCGTCAGCTCCATCCGCTCCATGCGGGCGAGCGCGAGGAAGCCGGCCGACTCGGAGACCTCGATCGCGTCGAAGGTGCGGCCGGTCGGCAGCAGGATCGAGGACCTCGGCTGCTTCGACCACATCCGCCGGGCGCCGACCCCGCTGCCGGTCGCCTGGGTCGACCAGTCGGGCCGGGACGGATGGGCGCCCGGCAGCGCGCAGTCGTCCGCGCCGCAGGAGCAGCGCTCCCGGCCCTCGGCGGCTTCCAGCCAGGTCCCTGGAAACACGTCCCAGTGCCGCTCTTCCGCGTACCGCACGGCGCTGTCCGGCAGCTGCTCGTTCCGCTGCCCGGGGACGCGCGCGGCCTCCGTGACTCCGATGGTCTCTTCCACGGTGAGCACAACTCCCGGCACCATCCGGGGTTACGGGCGGGGCGGGGAAGCGGGGTGACGCAACGATTCCGCACGCGGGGCGCACCGGTGCACGGGCGGGGGCGCGCGGAGGAGCGGGGCGCCGGGATGGGTACGCACGGGTGGGGGCGCCGGCGGGGCTCGCGGCCGACGTGTCCGGTTTCGCGTGTTCACATCGGCATTGACCGGATATTCGCCGGGCAGTGATCCCTTCCCAGCGATCACCCGCACGGCCTCAGGGGGTACTTCATGGCAACCAGGCCACTCGTTCCGCGTCAGGTCAACGAACGGCTCCGGGCGCTCATCCAGGAGGCGGCCTGCTCCAACGCCGGCCTCGCCCGCAGGGTCAACACGGTCGGCGCGGAGCGCGGCCTCGACCTGCGCTACGACAAGACGTCCGTGGCGCGCTGGCTGCGCGGGCAGCAGCCGCGCGGCCGGGCGCCCGGGATCATCGCGGAGGCGCTGAGCCGCAAGCTGGGCCGCACGGTCACGGTCGACGAGGTCGGCATGGCCGACGGCCGGAACCTCGCGGCCGGGGTGGGCCTCCGGTTCGCGTCGACCGTGCCCGGGGCCATCGAGCAGGTCTGCGAGCTGTGGCGCAGCGACGTGGGGCACCGGGAGTTCCTGTCCGGGTCCGTGGTGGCGGCCTCCGCCCTGGTCGAGCCCAGCCGCGACTGGCTGATCACGGTGCCGGACGCGCACGTGGCCCGGACGGCGGGGGCCCGCGTCGGGGTCGCGGACGTGGCGGCGGTGCGGGAGACGACGGCCGCGCTCGTGGACCTCGACCGGAGGTTCGGCAGCGGGCACGTGCGCCCGGTGGTGGTGCACTACCTGGACAGCGTGGTCTCGGGGATGCTGTCCGGCTCGTACCGGGAGGCGGTGGGCAGACAGCTCTTCGCGGCGGCGGCCCGGCTGACCGAACTCGCCGGGTACATGGCGGTGGACACCGGCGAACCGGGCCTCGCCCAGCGGTACTACATCCAGGCGCTGCGGCTCGCGCAGGCGGCCGGGGACCGGGGCTACGGCGGTTACGTGCTCGCCGCCTCGATGAGCCACCTCGCCGCGCAGCTCGGAAACCCCCGGGAGATCGCCCAGTTGGCGCGGGCGGCGCAGGAGGGGGCGCGCGGGAAGGTGCCGCCCCGGGCGGAGGCGATGTTCCTCGCGGCCGAGGCGCGCGGGCACGCCCTGATGGGCGACGTCCGCGCCTTCGAGGAGGCGGCGGGCGGCGCCGTGCGGGCCCTGGAGCGGACCGACCCGGAGGCGGGCGACGAGCCGGCGTGGATCAGCCACTTCGACCACGCGTACCTGGCGGACGAACTGGCCCACTGCTACCGGGACCTGGGCCGCGCGGAGGCGGCGGCGCGGGCGGCGCGGGAGTCGGTCGCCGGACACCCGGAGACGCGCGCGCGCCGCCGGGCGATCGGCCTCGCCCTGCTCGCGGCGGCCCAGATCCAGCAGCGCGAGGTGGAACAGGCCTGCCGGACGGGAACCCGCGCCCTCGAACTCCTCGGCACCCTGCGCTCGTCGCGCGGCATGGAGTACCTGGAGGACCTGAGGGACCGCCTGGAACCCTTCTCGCGGGAGCCGTCCGTACGGGAGTTCGGGGTGCGGATGGAGCTGTACGCGGGGTAGGGGGCGCCCGGCGGGCCGGAGTCGGCGGGCCCGGCGCGGCCTGCCGTCCCGGTGCGGCCCGTGACTCGTGAACCAGTTCTGTAACCGGTCTCACACGTGTGTGCGGACCCCCGGGCGCACCCGGTAGCGTGAACCGACGATTCCGTAGGTTTATTCAGTAGGAGTCCCGGTGACGCAGAACGGACAGGGTCCGGAGCCGCAGTACCCGGCGGTGCCCCCCGCGCACGACGGTGCCCACGGGGAAGCGCGGTCGCGGGACGGCGGCTGGGCACCCTCCGGCGGTCGGCCGGGCGGACAGCCGCTGCCGCCCGCGCAGCCGCTGCCCCCGGAGGCGGCACCGGGCGCCGCCGACATGCAGTCCACGCAGTACCTGGCACCGATACCCCCGCAGCCGGGCTACGGCTACCCGACGCCCCAGGCGCAGGCCCAGCAGCCCGGTTACGGCTACCCGCCGCCCCAGGCGCAGACCCCGCAGCCGGGCTACGGCTATCCGCACCCGGCCACCCCCGCGCCCGCCTCCGACATGCAGGCCACCCAGCACATCGCGCCGGTGCCGGGCGCGATGCCGCCGCCCCAGGGGCCGCAGCCGGGCTACGGCTACCCGCCGCCCCAGGCGCAGGCCCAGCAGCCCGGTTACGGCTATCCGCACCCGGCCACCCCCGCGCCCGCCTCCGACATGCAGGCCACCCAGCACATCGCGCCGGTGCCGCCGCAGCGGGGCGGCGGGGACTCGACCCAGTTCCTGGGCACGGGCCCGCTGGCGCAGCAGGGCGGGCCCGGTCCGGCCGGGGCCTCCGACGCGACCCGGTACATCGCCCCCGTACCCCCGGCCGAATCCGGCGAGCGGCAGCCGCCCGCCGAGTTCGACAGCCTCTTCCGCACGGAGGCGCCGCAGCAGCCGCAGGGCCACCGGACGCCGCCCCCGGCCCCCGGCCCGTACCGGCAGCAGCCCCCGCAGCACCACCAGCAGCCTCCGCAGCCCCCGCAGGGGTACGCCCCCCAGAACGCCCACTACGACGACGAGGAGCCCGCGCCGCGCCGCAGGTCGCCGGTCGCGCTGATCGCCGCCGTCGTCGTCGGCTGCGCGGTCGTCGGCCTCGGCGCCGGGGCGCTGCTCAGCGGCGAGGACGAGAAGAAGGAGCCGGAGAAGAGCGCCACGACCGTGGCGGCGACCCCTTCCGCGCCGCCCCCCGCCGAGCAGCCGTCGGAGAAGCCGGCCGATCCGGCGGAGCCGCAGGCGCAGGAGCTGAGCAAGCTCCTCGCGACCAGCAGCGACAGCCGGGACACGGTGATCAGCTCCGTGGAGTCCGTCAAGCAGTGCAAGAACCTGGACAAGGCCGCCGCCGACCTGCGGGGCGCCGCCCAGCAGCGCCGGGGGCTGATCACCAGGCTCCAGTCGCTGTCGGTCGACAAGGTCCCGGACCACGGCCGGCTGACCGCCGCGCTCACCGAGGCGTGGAAGGCCTCGGCGTCCGCCGACGACCACTACGCCGCCTGGGCCGACCAGATGAAGGCCAAGAACGGCTGCAAGGGCGGCAAGGCCCGCTCGACCAACCACCTGAGCGCGGCGAACAACGACAGCGGGACCGCCACCAGGGCCAAGAAGAAGGCGGCCGGGCTGTGGAACCCGACCGCCGAGAAGTACGGACTGGAGAAGCGCGCCTACACCCAGCTGTAGCGGGCGGGTCAGGAGACGCCGAGGAGCGTCTCCCCGACGTCGACGAAGCCGGGCCGCTGCGCCACCAGCCTTCCCTGGCGGACCACTTGGAAGGTCACCTGGTGGTTGACGATCCGGGGGAAGCCGGAGGCGCCGAGCAGGTCCGCGTACTTCCAGCGCAGGGCCGGGGTGAGGCCGCCGGTGTCGATCCGCTCGCCCCGGTCCAGGGCGTGGGCGATGTCCGTGGGCGTGATCCGGTCCCGGTCCAGGGCCTCCACGACCTCCTTGAGGACCGTGTAGGCGATCCAGGTGGTCTGGACGCCCGTGTCGGCCGGGTCGACCCGGTTGTCGACGAACGCGTGCTCCTTGACGACCTCGCGCATCGGCGCCCAGCTCCGGTCGCCCGCCTCCGGGTACCAGCCGGTGACGAACGCGCCCTCGAAGGGGCTGTGGGCGCCGCCGGTGCGGTCGATCACGGGCTGGTCGACGCTGCCGAGGACCGAGGAGATGCGGACGCCGTCCCCGTCGCCCTTCCCGTCCTTCCCGCTCCCGCCGCGCTTCTCCTCCTCCTCCGGCAGGCGGCGGAAGGAGTCGAAGAAGGTCTGGGTGCGCTCGCCGAGCACGGCGGTCACGCAGCCGTCCCCGCCCTCCGCGCCGGACCTGGCCCGGTCGGCCTGCCGGGTGTACTCGGCGGCGTCCTCGGCGGCCGGGATGTCGACGGCACCGCCGTGCTTCGCCCGGTGCAGGCCGGAGTCGAGCAGGGCGGGGAGCTTGTCCCCGGTGACGTTGTCGGGCCGGACGAGGGAGACCTTGTCGCAGATGCCGGCGAGCTGTATCCCGTGCCCGGCGACGAGCGAGGCCTGCCCGCCGTTGACGGGGTACGAGAGCGGGCTGGTGAACTCGTCCTCCGTGACGCCGTACCCGCCGATGTACGGGATGCCGGCCGCTTCGAGGGAGCCCATGAAGACGCGCCCCTGCTGGCTGTACGAGCCGACGACGGCGACCGCCCCCTCGTCGATCGCCCGGCGGGCGCAGTCGGCGGCGCCCTCGGAGGTGTTCCGCTCGTTGCAGGTGAGGACGCGCAGCTCGTGGCCGTCGATGCCGCCCCGGGCGTTGACCCAGCGGGCGAAGGTCTGCGCCATGGCGGGCATGCCGGGCATGTTGGTCGCCCGGGTCCGGTCGGGGGCCCAGGTCATCACGGTGAGGGGCTCCCTGGCGCCCCCCGTGGCCCCGGGGAGCACACCGCACCCGGTGAGCAGCGACGCTCCGGCCGCCGTGGCCGTGACGTACGCGAGGAGTGGGGTCAGTCGCCTGCCGGTCATGGACACGCACATTTCCTCCCCAGGGGTAACGCGGGAGTGAGTGCGGGTCGACGGTGGGTGACGGGAGGGTGAATTGCGGGGGTCGGCCGGGGGCGGGTCCGCCCGCCCGGCAGGGGAACGTACGATCGAAACGTGTCCAGTCCCGCCACCGGCCCCGCCGCCGGTCCCGCCCCGGGCCAGGGCCCCGATCCGCACGCCGGACGGGCCCCCCGTCCGTCCCCCGGTCCGGTCTCCGGTCCGGGGAACCCTTCCCGTCGCGGCCGTCGCTCCTCCACCATGGGCGGCATGCCGCTCAACGACATGCCGTGGTGGCGCTGGCGCAGCAACGTGCGCTCGGCGCTGCACATGCTCTCCGACCCCGTGTTCCACGAGACGACCTGGCTGGCCGGCCGGGAGGGGTACGGCGACGTCACCGACGCCGTCTACCGCCTGGTCGAGGAGACCTGGCTCGACAACTGGTCCGCCGAGAAGTACGTCGGCGCGATCTTCCGGGACTCCGGCGAGGCCGCCCTCGTCGACGTCGCCGTCCTGCGGGTGCTGCGCATCCTGCACCAGGTCGGGCCCGACGCGCCCGTCTCCGCCTACCTGGAGCACCCGGGCTGGCCGGAGGCCGTACGGGCCGCCCGCGAGGCCCACGTGCGCCTCGCGCTCGCCGACGGCGAGGACCCCGACACGCCCCCGCGCTCCCTCGACCTGCTCCGTGCCATGACGCGGTCCTGAGCCGTTCCGCCTGCCGGACGGTGCGCCTCGACCCCCGCCGGGTGTGGCAGGCTGACGGGATGACCGACCAGTACGTCCTCACCCTCTCGTGCCCCGACAAGCAGGGCATCGTGCACGCCGTGTCGAGCTACCTCTTCATCACGGGGTGCAACATCGAGGACAGCCGACAGTTCGGGGACCGGGACACCGGGCTCTTCTTCATGCGGGTCCACTTCTCGGCCGAGGCGCCCGTGGACGTGGAGAAGCTGCGGGCCAGTTTCACGGCGGTCGGCGACGCCTTCGGCATGGACTGGCAGATCGACCTGGCCGACCGGCGCACGCGGGTCGTGCTCATGGTGTCGAAGTTCGGGCACTGCCTGAACGACCTGCTGTTCCGCTCCCGGATCGGTGCGCTGCCGGTGGAGATCGTGGCCGTGGTCTCCAACCACACCGACTTCGAGGAGCTCGTCGGCTCGTACGGGGTCCCCTTCCGGCACATCCCCGTCACCAAGGACACCAAGGCCGAGGCGGAGGGGAAGCTGCTCGACCTCGTGCGCGAGCAGGACGTCGAGCTGGTCGTCCTCGCCCGCTACATGCAGGTCCTCTCCGACGACCTCTGCAAGCAGCTCTCCGGCCGGATCATCAACATCCACCACTCCTTCCTGCCGAGCTTCAAGGGCGCCAAGCCCTACCACCAGGCGCACGCCCGGGGCGTGAAGCTGATCGGCGCGACCGCCCACTACGTGACGGCGGACCTGGACGAGGGCCCGATCATCGAGCAGGAGGTCGAGCGGGTGGGCCACGAGGTGACCCCGGACCAGCTCGTCGCGATCGGCCGCGACGTCGAGTGCCAGGCCCTCGCCCGCGCGGTCAAGTGGCACGCGGAGCACCGCATCCTGCTCAACGGCAGCCGCACGGTCGTCTTCGCGTAGTTCTTCACAGGCGGCTGAGGGACGCCGCCGCGGCCAGGACGTCGCGGATCGCCTCGCGGTCGCCGTCCTGGCCCACCGCCGCCTCCTCCGGGGAGACCCGGCCCGCCACGAGCTGGCAGAACTCGACGCCCTCCATCGCGACCTGGGCCACCGCCCGGCCCGGGTCGCCGATCGCGGCCGGGGAGTCGAGCGCGATGTACCAGTGGCCGCCGCCCGCGCCCTCCACCTCCAGGTGCAGCGAGCGGCCCGGCGCGCCCGCCGCGACCGGCTGCCGGGCGGGCGAGGCGAGACCGGTGCGGCGGCGGCCGGCCAGGGCCGCCGGGAGCAGCCGCGTCGCCAGGTCGATCATGTCGTGCAGATGGGCCCCGCAGGGCGGCTCGTACGGGTACGCCACCGCGTTCGCGATGTCGTCCGCGTGCAGCCAGCACTCGAAGGCCCGCTCCAGGAGCGAGTCCCGCAGCGGCAGCGCGAAGTCCTTGTAGGTGACCGTCAGGTCGGCCACCCCGCGCCCGGCGAAGGAGACCGTGCGGATCAGGGTGTGGCTCTGGTCCCGCCAGGGCTCCCGCAGGTCCCGGCCGGGCGGCAGCTCCAGACCCGCCCAGAACGCCTCGGTCCGCTCGGACGGCGACAGCTCGGGTGTGCCGGCGCCCAGCGGGTCGTCGAGGCCGAGGGCCCCGGCCACCAGGCCGTCCACGGCGAAGAGGTGGCCGACGACCCCGGCGACGGTCGCCCTGCGGCGGACCTGCCGGTCCCCCTCGTACCACTTGAGCCGCACCGGCGCGTGCCACTCGGAGTCGCCGATGTCCCGCAGCAGCGCGTCGAGCCGGGCGGTCTCCGCGTCGTACGGCGTGACCCAGTCGGGGACCGGGATGCGGGCCGGGCGGCGGCCCAGGCAGTTCTCCAGGACCCGCGAGCGCAGCAGCGGGTCGAGGTCCAGGTCGCGGTCCCGGTGGAGCAGGGCGACGGCGTCGCGCAGCCGCAGCGCCTCGTCGGCGCACGGGCCGCACTCGGTGAGGTGCGCCTCGACGGCCGAGGTCTCCCCGGCGGAACACGCGGCGAGCGCCCAGGCCCCGAGCAGGGACTTGAGCACACCGTGGGAGAGGACGGGCACGTCCGGCTCTTCCACCGGCTCCTCCTCCGGGTCTTCCGGTGCCAGCCTTCCCGTCAGGTCCGCGTGGCCGTCCGCCGACCGGCGGGGACCGGGTGTCCAGGGAGCGCGCCCGACGCCTTCCGCGCCGTCGTCCGACCCGGTCACAGGGCCCGTCCGTGACCGGGCGGGGAGGTCCCCTCGGACGACCGGGTGTTCGCCGTGGAGAGCAGCTGGAGGCCGAGCCGGAGGCGCCGGCGCGCCTCGTCCTCGGTCACCCCGAGGTCGGCGGCGGTCTGGCGGTAGTCCCGCCGCTGGAAGTACGCGAGTTCGAGCGCGGCCCGCAGCGGCGCGGGCATCGACGTCACGATGTAGTCGGCGCGGGCCGCGATCGAGGCCCGGCGCACCTTCTGCTCCAGCTCCTCGGCGGAGCCGAGCCCCGTCTCCGCGTACGCCGTCGTCTCCGCCTGCCGCAGCCGGTGCACGGCCTGCCGCTGGGCGAGTCCGGCCACCCACGCGCGCATGTTCCCCTGCCGGGGGTCGTACGCGTCGGGGTTCTCCCAGACGTAGCCGAAGACCTCGCGGGTGACCTGGTCGGCCGCCGCGTCGTCGCCGAGGACCCGGTGCGCCAGACTGTGCACCAGCGCGGCGAACCGGTCGTAGAACTCCCCGAGGGCGGCGGCCTCCCCGCGCGCCAGCCGCTGCTGCATCCTGCGGTCCCAGCGCGGTGGTGTGCCCTTCGCCATCCGACCCTCCGCCCGTGCCGACCCTCCGCTTCCCCTCCAAAGTAGTGCGCCGTGCCGACGATGCACCCCTGTTTGCCGCAAGTGCGCCCTTGACGGGAGGCGGGATGGTAAGGAGGGCGCCGGGTACCGCCCGCCGGGCGCCCGGCCTCCTGCGCGTCACGGAACGTCGATACCGGGTCGTGTCCTCCGGCGGGGCCGTCACGGCCCGGAGTCGGCCCACGGCTCCGGTACCCTCCGTGGGATGCGAGTGCACGTGGACCCGGATCGTCCCGGTGTCGCCCCTGCGGTGACTCCGCGCCCCGGAATGCGCCCCGCTCGCGCCCCCGGGAGGCGCCCCGCGCGCTCCTGTTCGACTCCCCGCAGCGCGCGTCGCACAGTATGGACCATGCGTACTCCTTCGCGCTGGAATATGCCCGAAGCGCTTGTTGCGGTGACTGTACGTCAACCATGCTGTCTCGCAAGGAAATCACGTTCCGTGAGGGCGTCGATGGCTGTGAGGCGCGAGGCGATGTGTCCGCCGGTTCGGATGGTGTGAACGGTGCAGGTGCTTCAGGTTCAGTTGGAGGTCGGGCCGGACCCGGCGGAGGTGGGACGAGCCCGGAGGTGGGCCCGGTCGCGGCTCGCCGGTTCGGGCATAGGGGAGGACGAGCCGCTGGCCGAGGCGCTGGTGCTGATCATTTCCGAACTCGTGACCAACGCCGTGGTGCACACGGGCTGCCCGGCCGTGCTGCGGATGCTGTTCGCGGCGGAGGGCGGGGTGCGGGTCGAGGTGGCCGACGCGAGCGACTGCCCGCCGAAGCCCCGGCGCGCGCACGGCGACGACACCAACGGGCGCGGCCTGGAGCTGGTGGACGGGCTCGCGGACCGGTGGGGCTGGCAGCCCGAGGGCCCGGGCAAGAGCATCTGGTGCGAGGTGGACCGGGCTCCGGTCGCGCCCGAGCCCGCGCCCGTGGTGACGCCGGGGGTCCCGATGTCGCCCGGACGGGTGTCCTGTTGACGGTTCGTTCCGTTTTGCCCACCCTGGGGTGAGCGATTCGTGGCGAGGGGAGCCGAGGGCCGTGTGTCCCGGGCCGGTCCGGCCCGGGGTCCGACGGGCCCTCGGCGAGCGCGGGTCGCGGCCGGGCGGCGGCGGGACCGTGCCGTGCTCGGGGCGCGCGCGAGCGCGCCGCCGCCCGGACGTCAGACCTTTCGGGACACGGCGTCCGTGCTCCCGGACATGGCCTCCGTGTCCGTGACCTCCGCGCCCGTGACGCGGAACGTGCGCCGGTACGAGGTGGGGGTCACCCCGATCGCGCTCATCAGGTGCGTCCGCAGCGACTGGGCCGTGCCGAAGCCGGCGTCCCGCGCGACCCGGTCGACGGGCAGGTCGGTGGACTCCAGGAGGTGCCGGGCGCGTTCGACGCGCTGCTGGACGAGCCACTGGCCGGGGCTGACGCCGACCTCGTCGCGGAACCGCCGGGTGAACGTCCGTACGCTCATCGCCTCCTGCTCCGCCAGGTCCCGCAGCTGGATCGGCTCGTGGAGGCGGGCGAGCGCCCAGGCGCGGGCCGCGGTCGTGGTGTGCGTCCCGTCCTGCGGCAGGGGCCGCGCGACGTACTGGGCCTGGCCGCCGTCCCGGTGCGGCGGCACGACCGTCCTGCGGGCCACCTCGTTGGCGACGCCCGTCCCGTGGTCGCGGCGCACCAGGTGCAGGCACAGGTCGATCCCGGCGGCCACGCCCGCCGAGGTGAGGACGTCGCCGTCGTCGACGAAGAGGACGTCCGGGTCGACCCGCACCGTCGGGAAGAGGCGCTGGAAGTGCTCGGCGGAGGACCAGTGGGTGGTGGCCGGACGCCCGTCGAGGAAGCCCGCGGCGGCGAGCACGTACCCGCCGGTGCAGATGGCGACCAGCCGGGTGCCGGGCCGGATGCGCGCGAGGGCGGCGGCCAGGTCGTCGGGCAGCCTGCCCTCCTCGTAGACCGGCCCGAGCTCGTACGAGGCGGGCACCACGACCGTGTCGGCGGTGGCGAGGGCCTCCGGGCCGTGCTCCACCTGTACGGCGAAGTCGGCGTCGGTACGGACCGGGCCCACGGCCGTCGCGCAGGTGACGATCTCGTACAGCCGCCGCCCCGCGGGGTCCCGGGCCAGGCCGAAGATGCGGTGCGGGATGCCCAGTTCGAAGGGGAGGAGACCGGGCAGGGCGAGGACGGCGACGCGGTGCGGCGACGACACGGGTGGTGCTCCCTCCGACGGGTGACGGCAGCGGCGCGGACCGGCTGCCGGTGACTGCTCGGGAACCGTAACTCCCGACCCCTTTCCACTGCCGGGGACCTCCGGGCGGCGGGTGGCCCGATCCGTTGGAAAGCTGTCGTGCGGGCCAGTGGCCGGGGCGGGGCCGGGCCGGGATGCTCGTGGCATGGCTCAGACAACCGAGACCCCCGCCCGTACGCCCGGGAGCGGGCCGGTCCGCGCCCCCCGCGTCCACCGCGCCTGGTTCGTCGCGGCGGTCGCCTTCGTCACGATCATCGGGGCCGCGGCCTTCGCCTCCCTGCCGGGCCTGCTCATCGAGCCGCTGCACGCCGAACTCCACTGGTCGCGCGGCACGATCGGGTTCGCGGTCTCGGTGAACCTCGCCCTCTACGGACTGACCGCCCCCTTCGCCGCCGCGCTCATGGACCGCTTCGGCATCCGCCGGGTCGTCGCCGTCGCCCTCGGCGTCATCGCGCTCGGCGCGCTCCTCACCGTGTGGATGACCGCCGCCTGGCAGCTCGTCCTCTACTGGGGGGTCCTCGTCGGCCTCGGCAGCGGCTCCATGGCCCTCGCCTTCGCCGCGACCGTCACCAACCGCTGGTTCACCGCCCGCCGGGGCCTGGTGACCGGTCTGCTCACCGCCGCCGGGGCCTCGGGCCAGCTGATCTTCCTGCCGCTGCTGTCCTGGCTGGTCGAGCACCACGGCTGGCGGCCCGCCTCGGTGACCGTGGCCCTCGCCGCGCTCGCCGTCGTCCCGTTCGTCTGGCTGCTGCTCCGCGACCACCCGGCGGACGTCGGACTCGCCCCGTACGGCGGGGAGTACGCGGCGAAGCCCGCGCCCGTCACGGGCGCCGCCCGCCGGGCCGTCACCGTCCTGCTCAAGGCGGCCCGCACCGGCCCCTTCTGGCTCCTCGCCGGTTCCTTCGCGATCTGCGGCGCCTCCACGAACGGCCTGGTCCGCACCCACTTCGTGCCCGCCGCCCACGACCACGGCATGCCGATCACGGCGGCGGCCGGACTGCTCGCCGTCATCGGCGTCTTCGACGTCGTCGGCACGGTCGCCTCCGGCTGGTTCACCGACCGCTTCTCCGCCCGCCGCCTCCTCGCGGTCTACTACGCGCTGCGCGGGATCTCGCTCTGCTTCCTGCCGATCCTGCTCGCGCCGTCCGTGCACCCGCCGATGCTGTTCTTCATCGTCTTCTACGGCCTGGACTGGGTGGCCACCGTCCCGCCCACGATGGCCCTGTGCCGCGAGCACTTCGGCGCGGACTCCGCGATCGTCTTCGGCTGGGTCCTCGCCTCCCACCAGGTCGGCGCGGCCGCCGTCGCCTTCGCGGGCGGCCTGGCCCGCGACGTCTTCGGCACCTACGACGTCGTCTGGTACGCCTCGGGCGCGCTGTGCGCGGCGGCGGCCCTGATGGCCCTGGTCATCAGCCGGCCCCGGACGGAGCCGGCGCTCATGGCGGGAGCGTGACGCGCTCCCGGGGCCGGGAGCTTCGGGGGCTCCCCGTCACCTCCGAAGGACTCGGCCCGCGACCGCTCCCGTGGCCGGTTCCTCCTCCACCCAGCCCGGGTCCGCGAGGAGGGCCTGCAACTCGTCGACGAGCCGGGCCGTGTGGAATCCGTCCGCGGCGGCGTGGTGCACCTGGACCGCCAGGGGGAGCAGGGTCCGGCCGTCCCGTTCGGTGTAGCGGCCGAGGGTGAAGATCGGTGCGAGGTGGTCCCAGCCGTTGCCGCCGATGTTGAGGTTGAACCCGGTGAAGGACGCCCAGGGCAGGCTCGACACGTCGAACGTGTCGGCCGGCGGTGCTCCCAGGGGGAAGAAGTCGGTGGCGCGGGCGTGCTCCGCGAGCAGCGGGGCGGCCGCGTCGTGGAACGCGCCGAAGTCGGGGTCGTGGGCGGTCCACACGCACGCGAACGTCTCGCGTTCCCGGTTGAACACCGTGAAGGCGGGGTGCACGACGGGCCGGACGGCCGGCTCGCCCGACGCGGTGAGGCACATCCGGAACTCGTCGTGACGGTTGACGACCGTGGAGAGCGCCCAGATCTGCGCGACGTAGGACTTGCGCCGCGAGCGCCGCAGTGCCGCGGCGAACGCGGTCACGTCCAGCTCCACCGTCATCGCGTACGTGCACGGCACGAGCCGGCGGTAGTGCTCGAAGTGCTGTCGGCGCGGCCACGTGTCGAGGTCGATCGGGGTGGGAACGTCCATCCGCCCATCGTGTCAGCCGTCGGGGCGCGGCCCCACCGGATTGTCGCCACGGGGGATTCAGGCGCGCCCGGTCCTCGCCGCCCGCCGCGCGATCGCCCGCGCGATCTTCTCCGCGTCGATCGCCAGCTCCCGGAACATGCCGCTGATCGGGTTCGTGAAGCCCGTGAAGTACAGGCCCGGGGCCTCGCGGGGGCAGCGGGCCCCGTGGACGACCGGGCGGCCCCGCTCGTCGAGGACGCCCAGGCCGCCCACCAGGGGTTCCAGGGCGCGGCGGTAGCCGGTCGCGGCGATCACCGCGTCCGGGGCGATCCGGGTGCCGTCCGCGAGGAGCACCTCACCGCCCTCGAAGCCCTCGACGGCCGCGACGACCTCGACCTTCCCGGACCGCACGGCCTCGACCAGGCCCACGTCCTGCACCGGGATCGCCCCCTGCCGCTGGCGGGTGGCGAGACCGGTGTCCGGCCGGGGCAGCCCGTACGCCGTGAGGTCGGGCGCGGCGACGCGGGCCAGCACCGCCCCCAGCCGGTCGACCACCGGCACCGGCAGCCGCCGCACCAGGATGCCGGTGCGCTGCGCCGGCCACCCGGCCGTCGTGCGCCGCACGATGTGCGGGACCGTCCGCACCGCGAGCCGCACCCGCTTCGCGCCGCCCCCGGCGAGGTCGGCCGCGATCTCGGCGCCGGTGTTCCCGGCGCCCACGACCAGGACGTCCTTCCCGGCGTACGGCTCCGGGGCGCGGTACGCGCGCGCGTGGCTCAGCTCGCCCTCGTACGCGTCCAGGCCGGGCCACTCGGGCAGGCTCGGGGTGTGGTTGTGACCGGTGGCCACGACCACCGCGCTGCCGACGAGCCGGCGTCCGCCGGTCGCGTGCAGGACCCAGTCGTCGCCGGACCGCTCGACGCCGAAGACCTCGACGCCCGTCACGACCTCCAGCTCGTGCTTCTCCGCGTACTTCTCCAGGTAGCGGACGACGTCGGCGCGGGCGACCCAGCGGCCGAACGAGCGGGGCATCTTCAGACCCGGGAGCGCGGAGAGCCGCCGGGTGGTGTGCAGCCGCAGCCGGTCGTAGTGGGCGCGCCAGGACGCGCCGACGGCGTCGGACTTCTCCAGGACGACCGCCCGGACGCCCCGCCCGCGCAGGGCGGCGGCGACCGCGAGCCCGCCGGGGCCGCCGCCGATGACGTAGACGGGGTGGGCGGGGTGGACGGGCGGTTCATGGGGGGTGGTGACCATGAATGCTGAGCGTAATGACGTGTACACGTAGTGGGTCTCGACCGGGAGGGGGTTCGGTTGCGAATCGATTACGCGCCCGCCCGGCCGGGGGCTACAGCGCCCCGATGTTCCGCCAGACCTGGCTGCCCTGCGCTCCGCCGCAGGTGTAGGTCATCGCCATCGACCCGGCCGTCAGGCACAGCCCGTCGCCCGTGTTCTTGATGGTCCGCCCGGCGGAGGTCGAGGAGAGGACCTTCCAGGACTGGGTGGAGGAGCCGTCGCAGGGATTGGTGGTGAGCCCCATGCCTCCCGTGGGCTGGAGGCAGCGCCCGCTCGTCCGGTTGACGAGCCGGAACGTGCCGTTCGACCCCGACCGGTAGGTCCATGAGTACCAGTAGGGGGCGCCGTTCGGGTTCCTGGAGCCGCAGGCGGCGGCCGTGATGATGTGACCGAACCCTGCGTCGTACTCCGCCAGGCAGTTCCCGCTCGTCCCGTTCTCCAGGGAGTACGTCCCCGAGGGCGCCGCGGGAGGGGCGGGCTTCTGGGTCGTCGGTTGTGGGGCGGGGGGACGGGTCGTCGTCGTGCCGCCGGTGGAGGCGGACCCGCCATCCCCGGAGGCCGAGCCGGACCCGGACCCGGGCCCCGACCCCGAGCCGGAGACGGAACCAGACCCGGACCCCGACGCCGAGCCTCACGTGGACCCCGATCCCGGCCCGGAATCCGACCCCGACCCACCCGGCAGTGCGCCGCCACCACCCGCACCCGCACCCGCACCGTCCCCCGGCGGCGGCGGAACCGCCCCCTGCGGCTGCTGTGCGGACGGTGCCCCGGAGGGCGGCGCGGACGGCGGCTTCGGCGCCGGGGGGAGCGGGGACGTGGAGGACGGCCCGGCCGGCGAGGGGATCGCCGCGGGCTGCGAGGCCACGGCGGACGGCGGCGCGGAGTCCTGCGGGGCCGCGCCGAGGCGCCCGACCTCGTACGGCCCGAGGGCGACGGTCAGGGTGGTGCCGGTGGCCACGACGACGGGCACGGCGAGCATGACGAAACGGTTCCGCCGCCGCTCCGGCTTCCCCGGACCACCGGCGGCGGTCACGGCGAGCGGGTCCGGCGGGGCCGTGGCGGGCTCCTTCCCGGCCTGCGGGGTGAGCGAGGCCGTCGGTACGTCCCGGGAGGGCTCGGCGGCCTCCAGCTCCGCGAGCTGCCCGGCCGTGGGCGCCCCGGCCGCGAAGGCCGCCCGCTCCCCGATCCGCGCGGCGACGGCGTCCGGCCACGCGGCCCCCGCGGCCCCTTCCTCCGTCAGGTCCACCAGCTCGGCGGCGGTCGGCCGGTCCGCCGGATCCTTCGAAAGACACTTCCGTACGAGCTCCGCGAGCGCGGGGTCGGCCTCGGCCAGGCCCCCGAAGTCGGGTGCGCCGTGGACCACCCGGTAGAGCAGACCGGGGCCGGAACCGTCGCCGAACGGGGGCCGCCCGTTCGCCGCGTACAGCACGAGGCTGCCGAGCCCGAAGACATCGGCGGCGCCGGTCAGGACCGGGTCCGCGACGGCCTGTTCGGGGGCCATGTAGGCGGGGGTGCCGATGACCATGCCGGTCCTGGTCAGCCGGCTCTGGTCGGCGGCGCGGGCGACGCCGAAGTCGATGAGGGAGAGCCCGTCGCCGGTGAGCATCACGTTGGACGGTTTGAGGTCCCGGTGGACCATGTCGGCGCCGTGCACGACCCGGAGGCCCGTCGCCGCGTCCCGGAGGAGTCGCCACAGGGCGCCGCCGGACAGGGGGCCGCCGTTGAGCCGGACGGCCTCGTTGAGGGTGATGCCGGGGATGAACTCGGTGGCGAACCACGGCGGTTTCGAGGTGTGGTCGCTCGCGAGCAGCCGGGTGTTGGCCCCGGCGGGCAGCCGGGCCAGGTTGTCCAGCTCGTGCCCGAAGTGGCTCAGGAAGTCGGCGTCCTCGGCGAGGATCGGCAGGACCCGTTTCACGGCGGCGAACTTCCCCGGCACGGCACCGAGATAGACCCGGCCCATGCCCCCGGACCCGAGCACCCCGAGCAGCCTGAACGCCCCGATCCTCCGTGGATCCTCCGCGTCCAGCGGCATGGCCCCGCTGCCGCTCAGACCGTCCGGGCTGGAATTCTTGTTCGGCTCCCCCTGCATGGGCGTCACCCTAGCCGAGCGGTCCACCACCCAGGAGTCCTCCAACTGACGCTTGCTGCAATGCAGTTGAAAGAACGATGGGGGAACGACGAAATCCCTGGTGGGGGCCGGGTCAAACCGGCGCGTCGGAGCGCTCGGCGGTGACGAGGAAGGCGGTGGCGGCCCGGGGCCCTTCACCGGCGGGCAGCTCCTCCACCCGTATCCCGGTGAACCCGGCCCCGCCCAGGACCTCGGTCCACACGTGCTCCCGCAACACCCACCGGCGCAGGGCGGCGCTCTCGCCGTCCGGGGCCCTCGCCATTCGGGTGGCGGAGATTGAGACAGATCCGTGCGCCGGCAGGCCGGGTGGACGCGCTTCACGACGCGTCTTGAACGTGGGCGCCGAATCGATTCTCTGATCGCCGAGGCAATGATCGAGACGCATTGAGGCGTTCTTCGACCTCTCCGAGGACAGCAACGGAAACCCCTCTTGCCGGTTCTTTGTCCGAATGGCTTCGTTCAATCAGTTCGCGTTCCGGTGTGAGGAATCGCGGCTCTGCCCGGTGGGGAGGCCTCGGCGCGAGACATCACTTCTTGCCGTCGACACGGAGGACCCCCCATGAGCACCCCCGCTCCCGCCCTCACCTCCCTGGCCACCAACCGCGCGCCGGACGACACCCTTCTGGTCTGGGACGAGACCCGCTGGGAGGCCGCTGTCAGCACCTGGACCGATCTGCCCGGCGCCACCGTCGACCTGCAGATCGGGCAGGGTGCCGCTTCGTACGGCGCGATCTTCGTGGCGACGTTCAGCGCCGAGGCCCTCGCCTCGCATCCCGACGCGAACGCGGTCGTCAACGCGACCGTGTTCTTCGGTGACGACCCGGCCCTGCCGGTCAGTTCCAACCACCGCTTCGTGACGGCCCGCGGCAATCCGGAGTGGTCCTCCCACACCATGATCCGTGTCGCCGAGTTCCAGCCCGCCTTCCCCGCCCGGGACGTCACCGCCCGTGTGAAGGTGAAGGCCTCGTCCGGCGCGACGGCGGGCTTCCAGAACTGGGTTCTGAAGATCGACCGGTACAACCTCTGAGCAGGCCTCGAGTCCCCGACCGGCGACGCGGTGGCTCGGAAGCCGCCCGCGTCCGCCCGGTCTTCGGCTTTCCGGGAATGGAACAGACCTCGTACGGCGGGGGCGGGTGAAGGGACGGGCATGAGCACTACCCAGGCGGAGTCCGCGGACGTCGGGCAGTCCGCTTCCGCGATCAGCACGATCGCGGGAACCGGGTCCGGTGGATTCGAGGGAGACGGTGGGCCGGCCGTTTCGGCCCGGTTGAACTACCCGTACGCGATCGCGGTGGACGGCAGTGGCACCCTGTACGTCTCCGATCACGGCAACCACCGGATCCGGAAGGTCACGGCCGAGGGGACGATCACCACGATCGCGGGCACCGGGAGCGCGGGCTACAAGGGTGACGGCGTTCCCGCGACCTCTGCGCAGCTGAACTGGCCGCGGAGCGTGGCGGTGGACGGCGCGGGCACCGTGTACGTCGCCGATTCCAGCAATCACCGGGTCCGCGGGATCACGGCGGACGGGACGATCAGCACGGTCGCCGGCACGGGCAGGGCGGGCTTCGGCGGTGACGGCGGCCCCGCCGCCTCCGCCCAGTTGAACAACCCGTTCGGGCTGGCGGTGGACGGCGACGGCACCCTCTACGTGGCCGAGTTCAATGGTCACCGGGTCCGGAGGATCACGGCCGACGGGAAGATCAGCACGGTCGCGGGAACCGGGACCGCGGGATCCAAGGGAGACGGAGGGCCTGCGGTCTCGGCCCAGCTGAACCGCCCGCAGGCCCTGGCCGTGGACGGTGAGGGCGTCCTCTACGTCGCCGACAGCGGCAACCACCGGATCCGGAAGGTCACAGCCGACGGAACGATCACCACGGTCGCGGGCACCGGCACCGCGGGCTTCGGGGGTGACGACGAGCAGGCGACCTCGGCTTCGCTGAACTCCCCGCTGGGAGTGACGGTGGACGACCGGGGCGTCCTCTACGTCGCCGACAGCGGCAACCACCGGATCCGGAAGGTCACGGCGGACGGGACGATCAGCACGGTCGCCGGGACCGGCACCGCGGGTTTCGGCGGTGACGGCGAGCAGGCGACCTCGGCTTCGCTGAACAACCCGGTGGGGCTCGCCGTGGACCGTGCCGGCGCCCTTCACATCGCCGACCACGTCAACCACCGGATCCGCAAGGTCGCGGCGGCGAGAACGGCCGGGCTGCCCGAGTCGGGCACGGTGGCCTGCTGGGCCAACGTCCGCAGCAGGCTGCGGATGGGCGTCTTCCGCGAGTCCCTCAAGGACGGGGCCGAGATCCGCCTGTCCCTCGCCACGCCCCGGAGCCACCAGCAATGGCGGCTGATCGAGGTGGGCCAGGACGGCCCCGACGTCCTGTACCGGATGGAGAACGTGCGCAGCGGCAAGGTCCTGGAGGTCACCGACGCGCGAAAGACGGCCGGAGCGGTGGTCGCCCAGCGCGCCTACGAGGGCGACGACGCGCACCACCAGAAATGGAAACTGATCCCGGTGGGCCCGGTGACCGACGTCCCGCAGGTGTTCGAGATCGCCAACCACCACAGCGGCCTGCTGCTGCAGGTCGACACCACCGCCCGCACGGAGGTCAGACAACACGGAACGGAAGGCGACCACCGCAGCCGGCAGTGGCAGCTACTGCCCGTGTAGGCGAAGGCATTTCACGGCGCGGGTGCCCGGCCCTCCAGGCACCCGCACAACTCCGACCAGGCCGTGATCGTCCCGGGCATCACCCCCGCCGTCGGGGCTCCCCTCCCGCAGTCGCCCGAACGACCCCGGACGGTGCCGGTGCGGGCGGGCGGCATGAGCGGCGTACCCGGGTACGGACAGGAACCCGTTCCGCATCGAACACGCGAGCCGTGCAAGCCGCTCCCGCCGATCGTCGGCCCCCGGCTCTCCGGGTCCGAGGTCAGGCCCCCAGAGCCGCCAGGACGTGCGGGGCCGCCTCCGCCAGGGTCGGGAAGTGGCGGTGGGCCTCCGGGTGCGGGGCCGGGACGTTGACCGTCCAGACCGTCATCCCGGCGTCGAGCCCCGCCCGTACGCCCGAGGGCGCGTCCTCGATCACCAGGCACTCCGCCGGGTCCGCGCCCAGCTTCCCGGCGGCGGTGAGGTACGGGACGGGCGACGGCTTCCCCTCCGCCACCGAGGCCGCGTCCACGATCAGCCCCGGCAGCGGGAGGCCGGTCCGCCCGAACCGGCCCCGCACCCGGTGCTCGTAGTTCGACGTCACCAGCGCCCACCGGTCCGCCGGGAGCGCGCCCAGCAGCCCGGCGGCCCCGTCGAAGGCCGTGTACGCCCCCGTCCGCACGTCCTCGTCCTCCAAGGCGTGCAGGAGCGCGAGGCACGCGGCCGGGTCCTCGGCCGGTACGACCGCCGCGAACGTCTCGACGGGACGGGTGCGCAGCGCGACCGCGTACACCTCGTCCCCGTCGAGCCCGTACCGCCCGGCCCACTCGTGCCAGACGCGGCGCTGGTTGGCGGCGGCGTCCACGAGGGTGCCGTCGACGTCGAAGAGTACGAACTTCTTCCTGGTCACACGGCGGAGACTACGTCCACGAACGCCGCCCAGGCAGCGGGGTCCACGGCGAGCTGCGGGCCGTGCGGGACCTTGGAGTCACGGACGTGGACGGTGGTGGGGTGGGCGGCGACCTCTACGCAGTTGCCGCCTTCGGGGCCGCTGTAGCTGGACTTGCGCCAGTCGTAGGCGATCTCGATGCACTCGCCGCCCTCGGAGCTGCTGTAGCTGCTCTTGAACCAGGCCAGTTCCGTGGTGTTCATCGTTCTCCCAGCAGTTTCTCGATCCAGTCCAGGGACTCGCGAGGTGTGAGTGCCTGCGCCCGGATGATCCCATAGCGCTCGGTGTACGCGCGTACCTCTTCCGGGTCGGTGATCAGCCGGGAGTGCCCGTAGATCTCGGTGTACGCGACCTCCCGCCGACCCTTCGCGGTGATCAGGGTGAAGGCGCCGTCCAGGTAGGGGTGTTCGTTCTTGTCCTGCGGCATGATCTGGAGCTCGATCGTGCGCCGCCGGGCCACTTCGAGGATGCGCAGCAACTGCTCGCGGTGTACTTCCGGGCCGCCGAATGGGCGGAGGAGGACGGCCGCCTCCAGGACGAAGCTGATCGTCGGGGCGGGCCACTGGTCGAGCAGTACCTGCCGCGAGATCCGGTCCGCCACCCGCTTCACGATCGTGTCCTCGTCCAGCATGGGGCGGCGGTGCTCGAAGAGCGAGCGCGCGTACGCGGGTGTCTGGAGAACGCCCGGTACCGCCTGCACGGCGTAGTAGTGCAGCGCGACCGCCTTCGCCTCCTCGTGCGCGAAGTCCCGGAACCAGTCCGGGTGTCGTACCCGCGCCTTCGCCAGCGCCGCCCGCACGTCGTCCGCCGCCGCGGCAAGCGCCCCGCCCGCCTTCACCAGCGGGTCCACCCGTACCAGGAAGTCCGGCTGCGGAGTCCGTACGCCCCGTTCCACCGAGGAGATCAGGTCCTCGCTGCAATGTGCCAGATCGGACAGTTCCGCCTGGCTCAGGCCCGCGTTGCGGCGCAGGACCTTCAGGATCTTGCCCAGCGCCTGGAAGAGGTGCGCCGTACCGTCCACCTCGGAGGGCCGTTCCGGCCTCTCCTCCTCGTTCCCCGACATCCGTACCGCCTTCTTGGCGTGCCCGTACCGTTACTCAGCGTCGTCGCGTCGCTGCTGGTCAGCGTAGGGGCGGCGGGCCACGCTCGGGGCATGAAGTCAGAAACCACCACCCCGACCGGTGAGTTCGTGCTCCGTCTCTCCGCCACGCGCCGGGGCGCGCGCCTGGCGCGTCTGCTGGGCGTGCAGCAGCTGCGGGAATGGGAGGTCACCGGGGCCGGGGCCGAGGCCGCCGAACTGGTCCTCGCCGAGCTGGCCAACAACGCGGCCCTCCACGGGCGGGTGCCCGGGAGGGACTTCGAGGTGCGGATGGAGCGGGGCGAGGGGCACGTACGGATCGAGTTGTCCGACGCGCGCGGCGAGCGGCGGCCGTTACCGTCCGCGACGCCCGACGAGGGTGGTTACGGGCTGCTGCTCGTCGCCGCCCTCGCCACGGCGTGGGGCGTGAAGGAGCGGGAGGTCGGCAAGACGGTCTGGGCGACCGTGCCGCTGACCTCCCGCTGACCCCTCGGAGGGCGGTTCGTGATCGAGGGCTTCGCAGACGTCCCGGGCCCTTAGCGGTCCGGTCGCGTCGTCGAGGACACCGAGGACGCGGGGGTGGTCCGGGTGCTCGGGCGGGGCCGGCGGGACGGCCGGGAGCCGGCCGGCGAGGCTGGTGAGGGTCTTCCGGGTGATCGCGAGGTGTTCGAGGTGGGTCTCCGCCTCCCGCGAAGCACCGGCGGAAGGTGCCTCGTCCCTGTGACGGAAGCCGCTGGTGGCGGAGCGCCTTTCGTGGTTCGTCCGGACCTCCCGCCGGGGTCGCTGCCCGATCGCGGGAAGCGAGCGCCTCGCCCCCTTTGATCACGCCGGTGTGCCCAGGTGCATGATGTGCCTCGATATAGGGGGGACGCATGACGCAGACCACGCCGCCGAAATGGGGGCCGACACCGCCGGGGGCCCCTGGGAATCCGGGTGTGCCGCCGCGGGGGTTCATGCCCGTGCGGCCTCCGGACGGCGGGAACGCCGCGGTGTTCACCGTCGGGGCGGTGGCGATCGGGGCCGAGACCGTGATCGCCGGACTGGTCGTCGTCCTGTACAGCTTGCAGTCCGAGTCCCACGGAGGCGAAGGCGGCCTGGCACGGCTGTTCGGCGGCATATTCGCGCTCGTGCTGCTGGCGGTCGTTTCGATGATCGCGGGGCTGGCCGGTTCGGCGACGGCGGTGCTTCCCCTCGTCCTCCTCGGGCGTGCGACGGCCCGCCGCACGGGGCGGCGTGACGGCTGGCGGCTCACCCTGGCCACTGTGGCGGTCGTCGCCGCCGTCCTGGCGCTGCTCATCGGCTCCTGCATGCTCCTGGCCGACTTCGGCGGCCCCGGTGACCTGCTCGTTTACCCCGTCCTTGCCCTCGGTCTCATCGTCGGGCTGGCACCCGCGACCCTGTGCGCCCGGGCGGCGGGGAACCCCGGAAGGCCCGGGGCCCGATGGCGGGTGCTCGGGGGCGTGGCGCTGGGCGGGCTGGGGCTGTTCGCGGTGACGCTCGCGGTCGGGGTCGCGGCGTACGGCTCGGGGATCCTCAAGATCTACGAACCGCCCCGGCTCACCGAAGCCGGCATGGTCGGCACCTGGACGGACGGCGACGGCGGAAGCCTCCGCTTCCAGGCGGACGGCACGGTGACGGCGAAGGGCGTCAAAAAGCACGAGGCCACGGGTGAGCAGTCCGGTGCCTCCGACTGCACCGGGAAATGGCAGCTGACCGAGAACGACGGTGTCGGCCGGCCGTTCGAGCTCGGCATCGCGGACTGCGGGAGCCTGTCCTCCGGCTGGGACATCGGCGGTACGGAGGAACACCCGACGGTCTTCACCTGGATCGGCGAGCCGGACGCGGGTGGGCGGTACGTCCTCACGCGGCAGCGGTAAGCCGTCCGGTACCGAGGTCTCGGGCCCGGCCGGGTGCAGGCGCGCGGTCGTGCCGCCCTCGATCCGTGGCCTCCACCGCCACACGGGTCCCGGCCGACCGCCCGAAGCCATGACGGTCGGGCCGGCCGTCGCCGGTGACGTCGCCGGCGCCGACGAGCCGGCTGAAACCGCCCCGGCCGCCGCCCACCCCGACGCGGGCCACGAAGGGGGTGTTCGCGCTGTCGAGGCTCCGGCAGGACCGGAGCGCGCCCGAGTCGTCGGTGGCGAGGAGGCCGGATCGCCCGTCGCCCCCGAGGCCCTCCGCCCCCGGTTCCCTAACCGCGCTCCACCACGCCCCGCACGTACGCCGCCTGCCCCGCGTGCTGGAGGTCGTCCGCGATCACCGACACCAGCCGGACGCCCAGGGTGACCGGCGGGTCCCAGGCGGTGTCGACGACCCGCTCCAGGTCCGCGTCCTTCACCGCCCCGACCAGCTCGGCGGTCCGGTCGTGCACGGCGTCGTGATACCCGAGGAGCAGCTCCGCCGGGACCCGCACCCGGCCCGTCTGCGCGGGCGTCTGGCCGTACCCGGTCGCGTCCTCGGGGAAGGGCAGCCCGAAACGGTCCGCCCAGCCCTCGGCGGTCCACAGCTGCTCCGTACCGAAGGCGCCCGCCAGGTGGTCGTCCTGGATGCGGGTGAGGTGCCAGACGAGCCAGGCGATCGAGTTGGCGTCCGGGTCGATCCGGGCGGCCAGCTCGTCCTCCGTGAGGCCCTCCACGGCCCCGTGGACGGCCTCACGGACCCGGCCGAACGAGTCGACCAGCAGACCGGCGCTGTTCATGCGGACTCCTTCACTTCGGGGACTCGGGGGGCAGAGGCTCAGGAACGGCGTTCCGCCCGCCACCGCTCCACCCTCGCCTCCACGTCGAAGGGCTTCAGGTTCAGCGGCGGACCGGCCGGCGGGCGCAGCAGGGCCTCGGCGATCTTCGAGTTGATCTCGCCGAGGATCCGGCGGACCCGGCTCTCGGAGACGGCCGCGGCCACCGCCGCCTCCGCGTCCTCGGCCTCCTTGCGCAGCGCGAGCGCGGGCGGCAGCACGGACGCGCCCTCGCGGTGCATCTTCCCCTTGATCCACCACAGCTCGTCGTACGGCGCCGAGTCGTCGGGGAGGGGCTTCCCGAAGCCCGGCAGGCTCCGGAACTCGCCCCGTTCCGCGGCCTCGCGGATCTGCTTGTCCACGAACGACTCGAAGCTCACTCCCGGCGGCTTGCGTTCGGTCATGTGTCCAGACTACGTAACCGGCCCGCTCCGGGTGTGGTCGTCGCGGTCTACTGCGCCGCGCGGTCTTCCGGCACGCTGAGGTCCGTTCCACGCGCGTCGACCCCTGCCCCGCCACGCCCCACCGCCCCGCCACCCCACGCAACCGGAGGACGCATGCGTGCACGGATCACCCCGCTCGGCACCCTGCTCGCGCTCGTCGCGGGCCTGCTCACCGCGCTCGTCACCACGACCCCCGCCCAGGCCGCGCCGCTCTTCAAGGCGCCCTTCCCCTGCGGCCAGAAGTGGACCTACAGCCACCACTCGGCCGAGGTCCGCCAGGCCCTCGACTTCGTCCGCTCCGACGGCGGCGCCACCGCCGGGACCCCGGTCCTCGCCTCGGCGTCCGGCACCGCCTACCGCTACTCCCAGCCGTCCGGCGCCGGGAACTACGTCGTGATCGAGCACGGCGGCGGCTGGAAGACGTACTACTTCCACCTCAACGCCTACTCGGTCGCCCACGGCGCCGCCGTCTCCCAGGGCCAGCAGATCGGCACCACCGGCTCCACCGGCAACAGCTCCGGCGCGCACATCCACTACGAGCAGCTCTACAACGGCGTCGGCCAGCCGATCACGATCAACGGCGCCTCCCTCGCGCCCTACCCCGGCTCCTACGGCTCCAGGCACCTGACCAGCGACAACGGCTGCTCCGGCGGGGGCGGGAAGTACTGGGTCGACACCTTCGCCAACGCCACCGGCTACGCCCAGGCCAACACGAACGACGCCCAGGGCGTGCTGAACGCCGGCACGAACTACGTCTACTGCAAGGTCTGGGGCCAGGAGATCCGCGACGCCTCCGGCAACTACAACCACTGGTGGCTGCGGACCGACCTCGACACGGTGTACGCCGGGAAGAACGGCCGGGGCGCCCACGTCTCCGCCTACTACCTGTCCCGCTGGGGCAACGACGAGGCCCGCGACAACAACGGGGCCGTGATCCCCACCTGCTGACCCGACCGGCCCGCTCCGGGCCCGGAAAGGGCAGGAGCCCCGCTCGTGCCGTGAGGCACGGAGCGGGGCTCCTTGGGTACTGCTCTCAGTTGTGCGCGTTAGCCGACCCGGGCAACTTAGGCCGGGGTGACGTTCTCCGCCTGCGGACCCTTCGGGCCCTGCGTGACGTCGAACTGCACGACCTGGTTCTCCTCGAGCGAACGGAAGCCGTTCGCGTTGATCGCGGAGTAGTGGACGAAGACATCCGGGCCGCCGCCGTCCTGGGCGATGAAGCCGAAGCCCTTTTCAGCGTTGAACCACTTGACGGTTCCGGTAGCCATAAGCCCTCCTTGGGCCAAAGGGTTGCCCTGCTCCAGAACCTGCAAACAAGTCTGAAAACTACAAAAGCCTGCGGGTCACATGCTCCGCAGGCTCTGTACTGCAAGGGAAACCAAACTGCAACTTGCGCTGAGCGTAGCACGCAGAAGGCTCGGGAGGGTAGAGGGAAAGATCACGTCACCCGAGTGTTTGAACGTCTCTTCCGCGCTGACGCGTGTGCCCCGGCGATGCCCGGTCCGTGAGACGGGTCTAGCCTCACGATGTGGACAAAGCAACCGACGACCAGCGCAGCCGGCCCCGCGTCGGGCACATCCAGTTCCTGAACTGCCTCCCCCTCTACTGGGGCCTGGCGCGCACGGGGACGCTCCTGGACCTGGAGCTGACCAAGGACACCCCGGAGAAGCTCAGCGAGCGGCTCGTCCGGGGCGACCTGGACATCGGGCCCGTCACCCTCGTCGAGTTCCTCCGCCACGCCGACGACCTGGTCGCCCTCCCGGACATCGCCGTCGGCTGCGACGGACCCGTGATGTCCTGCGTGATCGTGTCGCAGCGGCCCCTGGAGGAACTGGACGGCGCGCGCGTCGCGCTCGGCTCCACCTCCCGCACCTCCGTGCGTCTCGCCCAGCTGCTCCTGGCCGAGCGGTACGGCGTGTCGCCCGACTACTACACCTGCCCGCCGGACCTCGGCCTGATGATGCAGGAGGCCGAGGCCGCCGTCCTCATCGGCGACGCCGCGCTCCGGGCCTCGCTGCACGACGCGCCCCGGCTCGGCCTCCAGGTCCACGACCTGGGCCTGATGTGGAAGGAGTGGACGGGCCTCCCGTTCGTCTTCGCCGTGTGGGCGGTGCGGAAGGACTACCTGGCGCGCGAGCCGGAGACCGTCCACGAGGTCCACCAGGCGTTCCTGGCCTCGCGCGACCTCTCCCTCGAAGAGGTCGCCAAGGTCGCCGAGCAGGCGGCCCGCTGGGAGGCCTTCGACGCCGAACTCCTGGAGCGGTACTTCCGCACCCTCGACTTCCGCTTCGGCCCCGAACAACTCGCGGGCGCCCGCGAGTTCGCCCGCCGCACCGGCCCCACGACCGGCTTTCCGGCGGACGTCGCGGTGGAACTCCTGGAGCCCCCGCGCGGCTGACCGCGCGCGCCGGGGCGAAGGCGGGACGAAGGCGGGGCGAGCCGGGACGGGTCTCCGGGAATCAATTCACACGAATGTAATTCCGGCGCGTCCCCGGCCCCCATTCCGGAGACGCGCGCAAACGGCCGGACGGAATGCGGACGCCCGAAAGGGGAAGACGGTTTCCCGTCCGTTCACCCGCCGGACCGACGGGGGACCCGGGCGGGTTCTCGGACGGGATCTCCGGTGTTCGCGTATTCGCCGGAATGACCCGGTCGCTCCCCGACGGAGGCGGCCCGGACCCCTGGCGTACGCTGGTTCGGTCTGTCAGTACCCCTCCGAAAGGGACGAAACCGGTGACCGAGAAGGCCGAACTGCAGTCCGTCCTGGACCGCGCCGCCGCGGGCGGCCGGATCACCCCCGAGGAGGCGCTCGACCTCTACCGCTCGGCGCCCCTGCACGCCCTCGGCGCCGCCGCCGACGCCGTGCGCCGCCGCCGGTACGCGGGGACCGAGCACATCGCGACGTACATCATCGAGCGGAACATCAACTACACGAACGTCTGCGTGACGGCGTGCCGGTTCTGCGCCTTCTACGCCGCGCCGAAGGACACCGAGAAGGGCTGGACCCGGGACCTCGACGACATCCTGCGCCGCTGCGCGGAGACCGTGGAGCTCGGCGGCACCCAGATCATGTTCCAGGGCGGCCACCACCCGGACTACGGCGTCGAGTACTACGAGAAGCACTTCGCCGCGATCAAGGCCGCTTTCCCGCAGCTGGTCATCCACTCCCTCGGCGCCTCCGAGATCGAGCACATGGCCCGCATCTCCGGCGTCCCCGTCGAGGAGGCGATCGGCCGCATCCACGCCGCCGGACTCGACTCCTTCGCCGGCGCCGGCGCCGAGCTGCTCCCCGAGCGCCCCCGCAAGGCCATCGCGCCCCTGAAGGAGTCCGGCGAGCGCTGGCTGGAGATCATGGAGATCGCCCACGGCCTGGGCGTGGAGTCCACCTCCACCATGCTCATGGGCACCGGCGAGACCAACGCCGAGCGCATCGAGCACCTGCGCATGATCCGCGACACGCAGGACCGGACCGGCGGCTTCCGGGCCTTCATCCCGTACACGTACCAGCCCGAGAACAACCACCTCAAGGGCCGCACGCAGGCCACGCTCTTCGAGTACCTGCGCATGATCGCCATCGCCCGGCTGTTCCTCGACAACGTCGCCCACATCCAGGGCTCCTGGCTGACCACGGGCAAGGAGGTCGGCCAGCTCTCCCTGCACTACGGCGCCGACGACCTCGGCTCGATCATGCTGGAGGAGAACGTCGTCTCCTCCGCCGGCGCCAAGCACCGCTCCAACCGCCTGGAGATCATCGACCTGATCCGCAAGGCCGGCCGGGTCCCGGCGCAGCGCTCCACCACGTACGAGCACCTGGTCGTCCACGACGACCCGGCGAACGACCCGGTGGACGAGCGCGTCGCCTCCCACATCTCGTCCATCGCGATCGAGGGCGGTACGGCCCACCCGGAGCTGAAGCTCCTCGACGCGAACTGAACGGGGAGACGCGGTGCTGACCATCCACGTCGCCGAGGCGACGCCCGGGAGCGCCGTCCTGGTCGACGGCGGCCTCGTCGCGGCCGTCGGCCCGTACGAGGACCTGGCCGCCGTCCGTCCCGAAGCGCGGGTGCGGCGGTGGCCCGGCATCCTCACGCCGGGCCTGCTCAACCCGTACGGACCCGAGCTGCTCGAAGGCATGTACCACCCCGACCCCCGGGAAGCCGAGGGGTTCGGCACCGAGCCGATCACGGGGGAGCGGGCGCAGCGGATCTTCCGGGCCGACCCCGCGCGGCGGGGCGCCTCCGCGCGCCGGGGCGTGCAGCGGCTCCTGGCGCACGGGACGGTCGCCGTCGCCGGTGAGCTGCGCGGCCGGGCCGCCGTGGACGCCGTGCGCCGGGCCGGTCTCGCCGTCGGCCGCCGCCCCGAGCGGCTGCCCGGCCCGCCGTCCTTCTCCCCGGTCCCGCTGGTGCTCCTGCCCGCCCCGGTCCCGGGCGGCCCCGCCCGCTTCGCCGTCTTCGACGTCCCCGACCGGGCGTCCCTGGTCCGCCTCGGCGCGTCGACCTGCGTCGCCACCGTCCTCGGCGGCCGCTTGGTCCACCGGGCGCGCTGACCCGTCCCGGAGACGGATCCGGCGGTCTACCCCGGGGAGACGCGACCCCCGGGGAGCGGCGGCTCCTGGGGCTCCATCGGCCGCGCGTCCGCCTCCCGCACCAGCTCCAGGAAGCGCGGGTCCCGGGTGACGACGATCAGATCGGTCGCCCTCACCGGTGCCTCCTTCCTCCCGTCGTACACGCTGAGCGTGACCTGGCTCCTGCGGTACAGGAGTCCACGCCGTCATGGCGTGTGTTCGACCGTCCTTGAGCGCTCCCGGTCCGAAAAGGCTGAAGGGAGCTTCGGGAAATCCCCGCCCCGGGCCCGTACGGCAGGCCCGCTCCGGGCGGCCGGGCCCGGCCTGCCAGAATGGGTGGATCCGTCCGCACCCGATCTTGCGAGGCCGAACTCCGGTGACCCGAGCATCCCTGGACAAGCAGCCGCACGAAGTCGCCTCGATGTTCGACGACGTGGCGGCCAACTACGACCTGACCAACGACGTGCTCTCGCTCGGCCAGGACCGCCGCTGGCGCAAGGAGGTCGCGAAGGCGGTCGACGCCCGCCCGGCGCAGAAGGTCCTCGACCTCGCCGCCGGCACGGCCACCTCCTCGCAGCCCTTCGCGCGCGCGGGCGCGTACGTCGTCCCGTGCGACTTCTCCCTCGGGATGCTGCGGGTCGGCAAGAAGAACCACCCGTGGATGCCGTTCACGGCGGGCGACGGCACGAAGCTGCCCTTCCGGGACGACGTGTTCGACGCCGTCACCATCTCCTTCGGGCTGCGGAACATCCAGGACACCGAGCAGGCGCTGCGCGAGCTGTACCGGGTGACGAAGCCCGGCGGCCGGGTCGTCATCTGCGAGTTCTCGCACCCCACCTGGGCGCCCTTCCGCACGGTGTACGAGGAGTACCTGATGCGCGCGCTGCCGCCGGTGGCCCGCGCGGTCTCCTCCAACCCCGACGCGTACGTGTACCTGGCCGAGTCCATCCGGTCCTGGCCGGACCAGCCGACCCTGGCGGGCCTGCTCCGGAAGGCCGGCTGGTCGAAGGTCGCCTGGCGGAACCTGTCGGGCGGCATCGTCGCCCTCCACCGGGGCTTCAAGCCGTAAACCCGCGCCGCCCTCCACCGGGGCCTCGGGCAGTGACCCCCGCCGCCCCTCCGCCCCGCGCCTAGACTTCCCCCATCCTTCCCTCGACCCCTTAGGGAGACCCGCCGTGACCGAGCAGCCCCTCTCCGAGCACAGCGCGGACGTGATCGTCGTCGGGGCGGGCCCGGCCGGCTCGACCACCGCCTACTACCTGGCGAAGGCGGGCCTGGACGTCCTCCTCCTGGAGAAGACCGCGTTCCCGCGCGAGAAGGTCTGCGGCGACGGCCTCACCCCCCGCGCCACCAAGCAGCTCGTCGCCATGGGCATCGACATCTCCGAAGAGGCCGGCTGGCTGCGGAACAAGGGCCTGCGGATCATCGGCGGCGGCGTCCGCCTGGAGCTGGACTGGCCGGAGCTCGCCTCGTACCCGGACTACGGACTCGTCCGCAAGCGCGACGACTTCGACGAGCAGCTGGCCCGCCAGGCGCAGAAGGCCGGCGCCCGCCTGTACGAGCGCTGCAACGTCGGCGCCCCGATCCTGGACGACCGCACGGGCCGGATCACCGGCGTCCACGCCAAGCTGGGCGAGGAGAAGCGCGAGGTCACCTTCCACGCCCCGCTGGTCGTCGCCGCCGACGGCAACTCCAGCCGCATCTCCCTCGCCATGGGCCTGCACCGGCGCGACGACCGGCCGATGGGCGTCGCCGTCCGCACGTACTTCACCACCCCCCGGCACGAGGACGACTACCTGGAGTCCTGGCTGGAGCTGTGGGACCGGCGCGGCCCGCAGGACCGGCTGCTGCCCGGCTACGGCTGGATCTTCGGCATGGGCGACGGCACCTCCAACGTCGGCCTGGGCATCCTCGACTCCTCCTCCGCCTTCAAGGAGCTGGACTGGCGCGAGGTGCTCAAGGCCTGGTGCGCCTCGATGCCGGAGGACTGGGGCTTCGTCCCGGACAACATGACGACCCCGATCCGGGGCGCCGCCCTGCCGATGGCGTTCAACCGGCAGCCGCACTACACCAAGGGCCTGCTGCTCGTCGGCGACGCGGGCGGCCTGGTCAACCCGTTCAACGGCGAGGGCATCGCGTACGCCATGGAGTCGGGCCAGATCGCGGCCGACGTCATCGTCCAGGCGCACGCCCGCGCGACCCCGGCCCAGCGCGAGCTGGCCCTGCGGAACTACCCGCAGGTCCTCAAGGACACCTACGGCGGCTACTACACGCTGGGCCGCGCCTTCGTGAAGCTCATCGGCAACCCGAAGATCATGAAGATCGCGACCCAGCGCGGCCTGACCCACCCGCTCCTGATGAAGTTCACCCTGAAGATGCTGGCGAACCTCACCGACCCGACGGGCGGCGACGCGATGGACCGGATCATCAACGGCCTGTCGAAGGTGGCGCCGAAGGCCTGAGCCGCGGCGCGGCGGCCTCGTCGAGCAGCGCGAAGGGCCGTCACTCCCCCGAGGAGTGACGGCCCTCCGTCATGAGCGGGAACGCTCAGAGGATGCGCACGGCGCCCGACGGCGGGTCCCAGTCCAGGGAGCGCTCGACGACACCGGTGGAGGAGTTCTGCGCGCCGACGTACTTGCCGCCGCCGACGTAGACGGCGACGTGGTACGAGCCGCTGCGGCTGCCCCAGTAGAGGATGTCGCCCGGCTGGAGGCTGTCCAGCGAGACGGAGCTGCCCATGCTCGACTGCTCGTACGAGATGCGGGGCAGGTCGATGCCGGCCGCGCGGTAGGCGGCCTGGACGAGCCCGGAGCAGTCCCACGAGTTCGGGCCGGTGCCACCGGTGACGTACGAGTCGCCGACCTGGGCGCGGGCGAAGTCCACGATCGAGGCGGCGGAGCCCGAGGGGGCCTGCGTCCGGCCGTCGTCGTCCGAGGCGCTGGAGCCGCCGTCGGAGGACGACGAGCCGCCGTCGTCCGAGGAGTTCGTGGCGGTGGTGGAGGCGGTGGAGAGCTGGGCGCGCTCCTCGCTGCGGGAGGCGCGCTCGGCGGCCTCCTCGGCCTCCTTGCGCTCCTGCTCGGCCTTGAGGCGAGCCTTCTCGGCGCGCTCGGCCTCGGCCTTGCGGTCCGCCTCGGCCCTGGCCTTCCTGGCGTCCTTGGCGGCCTTCTCGAGGGCCGCCCGCTCCAGGCTCTGGAGGCTCTGGTCCAGGGCCTCCTGCTGGGACGTCTCGGCGGAGGCGGCGACCGCGCTCGCGAGGTTGCCGGCGTCGAGCGAGCCCAGGGTGGGCATTTCGATGGTCTCGGTCACCGGCTCGGCGTTCGCCGGTCCGGCGGCACCGGCCACCGCGATGGTGCCGAGGACGCCACCGGCAACTCCGGCGCGGAGCGCGAGCTTCGAGGCGCTGCGGCGGGGCTTCCGGTGGCTGGGTATGTGAGCGGTGTGGGACATGGGAACAACCGCTATCAGGGCTCGGCGGTTCCCTTCAAGAAACGTGGATTGCGCCACAGTTACGTTCGGAACCTGTGAATCCGCTTCCGTGGCACCCTTATTGACGCCGTAACGGGCAAATCGGGCATGGGTCATCCGGGCCGTGATCACGGGTTTTCAATGAAAAGCCCGAATTGCCCGACGCCTACCACTCCTTGACACCCTTGGCCAAGCCCTCTTCTTTTCGGGCCTCCGGCCTGTGGCGCAGATCACAGTGGAGCTCGTGAAAACGCGCACGTGTCCACCTCCGTACGCACGACCCCCCGACCGGGCGACGGGCGGATCCCCTATCACCCGCTCGCGTCCATCGCCAATTTGCTTGTAGGTGCCATCTCTTGATAGAGCGACACCCCCTCCGAGCAGCGATTTCCGGTACGGATGTCACATCTGGTGATCACCTGGGCGCTTCGCGCGACAAGATCACCGCTCATCCGACTTCATGATCCTTCGTCAGGTGGTGGAGATCACAAACTACGTCCCGCACCCCGTGTCGCAGATCACAGAGAGGCAGGCATAAGATGCGGGGCAGCCGGGCTTGTGAACTGCCTCACATGGGGGCGATCTTTCACGGCGCGGCGGTGCGGTCCAACGGTCAAGGACGACTGGAAGGAGCGAGGAGCGTGAATGCGTACGCGCCCGTCCTCGTGCTCGGTGCCCTGGGTGCGGGGTTTGCGATCTTCTCCGTGGTCATGGCCACGCTCATCGGGCCAAAGCGGTACAACAGGGCGAAACTGGAAGCGTACGAGTGCGGCATCGAGCCCACTCCCACGCCGGCCGGAGGCGGCCGCTTTCCGATCAAGTACTACCTGACGGCGATGCTCTTCATCGTCTTCGACATCGAGATCGTCTTCCTCTACCCCTGGGCCGTCACCTTCGACGCCCTGGGGCTTTTCGGGCTCGTGGAGATGCTGCTCTTCGTGCTCACCGTCTTCGTCGCCTACGCCTACGTGTGGCGGCGCGGCGGCCTGGAATGGGACTGAGGGGCTGAGGGGCACCTATGGGACTCGAAGAGAAACTCCCGAGCGGCTTTCTGCTGACGACGGTCGAACAGGCCGCGGGCTGGGTGCGCAAGGCGTCCGTCTTCCCCGCGACCTTCGGCCTCGCCTGCTGCGCCATCGAGATGATGACCACCGGAGCCGGCCGGTACGACCTGGCCCGCTTCGGCATGGAGGTCTTCCGCGGCTCGCCGCGCCAGGCCGACCTGATGATCGTCGCCGGCCGGGTCAGCCAGAAGATGGCGCCCGTCCTGCGACAGGTCTACGACCAGATGCCCAGCCCCAAGTGGGTCATCTCCATGGGCGTCTGCGCCTCCTCGGGCGGCATGTTCAACAACTACGCGATCGTCCAGGGCGTCGACCACATCGTGCCGGTCGACATCTACCTGCCCGGCTGCCCGCCGCGCCCCGAGATGCTGATCGACGCGATCCTCAAGCTCCACCAGAAGATCCAGACCTCCAAGCTCGGCGTGAACGCCGAGGAGGCGGCGCGCGAGGCGGAGCAGGCGGCGCTCAAGGCACTGCCGACCATCGAATTGAAGGGTCTGCTCCGGTGAGCGACGAGACACCCAACCCAGAGAAGGACCTCAGCGCGCAGAACCTGCCGGGCCAGCGCGGGGACCACGGCGAGGAGGTCCGCGTCCAGCGCGGCATGTTCGGCGCCCAGAGCGGCGCCGACACCTCCGGCTACGGCGGCCTCGTCCGCTCGGTCCGGCTCCCCGGCCCGGCCGCCCGGCCCTACGGCGGCTGGTTCGACGAGGTCGCCGACGAGCTGGAGGGCGCCCTGGAGGAGCAGGGCCTCCTCCCCGGGAACGCGATCGAGCGGACGGTCGTCGACCGCGGCGAGCTCACCTTCCACGTCGAGCGCGAGCACCTGGTCCGCACGGCCCGCACCCTGCGCGACGACCCGGCGCTCCGCTTCGAGCTCTGCACCGGCGTCTCCGGCGTCCACTACCCGCACGACAAGGGCCGCGAGCTGCACGCCGTCTACCACCTGCGCTCGCTCACCCACGGCCGGATGATCCGGCTGGAGGTCTCGGCCCCGGACACCGACCCGAGGATCCCGTCCCTCGTCGCCGTCTACCCGACGAACGACTGGCACGAGCGCGAGACGTACGACTTCTTCGGCATCGTCTTCGACGGCCACCCCGCCCTCACCCGGATCATGATGCCGGACGACTGGCAGGGCCACCCGCAGCGCAAGGACTACCCCCTCGGCGGCATCGCCGTCGAGTACAAGGGCGCCCAGATCCCGGCTCCGGACCAGCGGAGGTCGTACTCGTGAGCACCTCGGCATCGTCTCCCCGCGAGACCACCGAAGGCACCGTCTACACGGTGACCGGCGGCGACTGGGACGAGGTCGCCCGGTCCGCCGCCAAGGCCGACGACGAGCGGATCGTCGTCAACATGGGGCCCCAGCACCCGTCCACCCACGGAGTGCTCCGCCTCATCCTGGAGATCGACGGCGAGACCGTCACCGAGGCCCGCTGCGGCATCGGCTACCTCCACACCGGCATCGAGAAGAACCTCGAATACCGGACCTGGACGCAGGGCACCACCTTCGTCACGCGCATGGACTACCTCACCTCGTTCTACAACGAGACGGCGTACTGCCTCGGCGTGGAGAAGCTCCTCGGGATCACCGACCAGATCCCGGACCGCGCGAGCGTGATCCGCGTCCTGCTCATGGAGCTCAACCGGCTCTCCTCGCACCTGGTCTGCATCGCCACCGGCGGCATGGAGCTCGGTGCCACCACGATCATGATCTACGGCTTCCGGGACCGCGAGATGATCCTGGACCTGTACGAGCTGATCACCGGCCTGCGCATGAACCACGCGTACATCCGCCCCGGCGGCCTCGCCCAGGACCTCCCGCCCGGCGCCGTCGACGCCGTGCGCGATTTCGTGCGGACCATGAAGAAGAACCTGCCGGAGTACGACAAGCTCGCCACCGGCAACCCCATCTTCAAGGCCCGCATGCAGGACGTCGGCTACCTCGACCTCACCGGCTGCATGGCGCTCGGCGCCACCGGACCGATCCTGCGCTCCGCGGGCCTCCCGCACGACCTGCGCAAGACCGACCCGTACTGCGGCTACGAGGACTACGACTTCGAGGTCCCCACCGCCGACACCTGCGACTCCTACGGGCGCTTCCTGATCCGTCTGGAGGAGATGCGCCAGTCCCTGCGGATCGTCGAGCAGTGCCTCGAACGCCTGGAGCCCGGCCCGGTCATGGTCGGCGACAAGAAGATCGCCTGGCCCGCCCAGCTCGCGCTCGGCACCGACGGCCTCGGCAACTCCCTCGACCACATCAAGAAGATCATGGGCACCTCCATGGAGGCCCTGATCCACCACTTCAAGCTGGTCACCGAGGGCTTCCGGGTCCCGCCCGGCCAGGCCTACGCGGCCGTCGAGTCCCCCAAGGGCGAGCTCGGCGCGCACGTCGTCTCCGACGGCGGCACCCGCCCCTACCGGGTCCACTTCCGCGACCCGTCCTTCACCAACCTCCAGGCCATGGCGGCGATGTGCGAGGGCGGCCAGGTCGCCGACGTCATCGTCGCCGTCGCCTCCATCGACCCCGTGATGGGAGGCGTCGACCGATGACCGAGCAGATCAGCCTGGGCATGCCCCAGCTCCCCGCCCCCGGCTACCCGCCGGACGTCCGCGCCCGCCTGGAGGAGGACGCGCGCGCGATCGTCGCCCGCTACCCGGACTCCCGCTCCGCGCTCCTGCCGCTGCTGCACCTCGTGCAGTCGGAGGAGGGCCACGTCACCCGCACCGGCATGGCGTTCTGCGCCGACGTCCTCGGCCTCACCACCGCCGAGGTCACCGCCGTCGCCACCTTCTACACCATGTACCGGCGCAAGCCCTCCGGCGACTACCAGGTCGGCGTCTGCACCAACACCCTCTGCGCGGTCATGGGCGGCGACGCCATCTTCGAGGAGCTCAAGGAGCACCTCGGCGTCGGGAACGGCGAGACCACCGAGGACGGCAAGGTCACCCTCGAACACATCGAGTGCAACGCGGCCTGCGACTTCGCGCCCGTCGTGATGGTCAACTGGGAGTTCTTCGACAACCAGACCCCCGAGTCCGCCAAGAAGATGGTGGACGACCTGCGGGCCGGACGGACCGTCGAGCCCACCCGCGGCGCCCCGCTCTGCACCTTCAAGGAGACCGCCCGCATCCTCGCCGGCTTCCCCGACGAGCGCCCCGGCGCCGTCGAGGCCACCGGCGGCGCGGGCCCCGCCTCCCTCGTCGGCCTCCGACTGGCCAAGGGCGAGCAGCCGCACCACCGAATCGTCCACCCGCGCGGTGAGGCCTCCGGTCAGGAGGGGAAGTGATGACCTTGGCAGCCGAGATCAACAACAGCAGCCCCGAGAAGCTCCTCGCCCCCGTCCTCTCGGCCTTCTGGGACCAGCCCGAATCCTGGACCCTGGAGACCTACGAGCGCCACGACGGCTACCAGGGGCTCCGCAAGGCCCTCGCGATGAGCCCCGACGACCTCATCGCGTACGTCAAGGAGTCCGGCCTCCGCGGACGCGGCGGCGCCGGCTTCCCCACCGGCATGAAGTGGCAGTTCATCCCGCAGGGCGACGGCAAGCCGCACTACCTCGTCGTCAACGCCGACGAGTCCGAGCCCGGCACCTGCAAGGACATCCCGCTCCTCTTCGCCAACCCGCACTCGCTCGTCGAGGGCATCGTGATCGCCTGTTACGCGATCCGCTCCAGCCACGCCTTCATCTATCTGCGCGGCGAGGTCGTCCCCGTCCTGCGCCGCCTCCACGAGGCCGTCCGCGAGGCCTACGCCGCCGGCTACCTCGGCACCGACATCCTCGGCAGCGGGCTCGACCTCGAACTCACCGTGCACGCCGGCGCCGGCGCGTACATCTGCGGCGAGGAGACCGCGCTCCTCGACTCGCTCGAAGGACGCCGCGGCCAGCCCCGGCTGCGGCCCCCCTTCCCCGCGGTCGCCGGCCTCTACGCCTGCCCCACCGTGGTGAACAACGTCGAGTCCATCGCGTCCGTTCCCGCGATCCTCAACAAGGGCAAGGACTGGTTCACCTCCATGGGCAGCGAGAAGTCCCCGGGCTTCACGCTGTACTCGCTCTCCGGGCACGTCGCCTCGCCCGGCCAGTACGAGGCCCCGCTCGGCATCACCCTGCGCCAGCTCCTCGACATGAGCGGCGGGATGCGCCCCGGCCACCGCCTCAAGTTCTGGACCCCCGGCGGCTCCTCCACCCCGATGTTCACCGACGAGCACCTCGACGTGCCCCTCGACTACGAGGGCGTCGGCGCCGCCGGCTCCATGCTCGGCACCAAGGCGCTCCAGTGCTTCGACGAGACCACCTGCGTGGTCCGGGCCGTCACCCGCTGGACCGAGTTCTACGCCCACGAGTCCTGCGGCAAGTGCACCCCGTGCCGCGAGGGGACGTACTGGCTCGTCCAGCTCCTGCGCGACATCGAGGCCGGCAGGGGCGCGATGTCCGACCTGGACAAGCTCAACGACATCGCCGACAACATCAACGGCAAGTCGTTCTGCGCCCTCGGCGACGGCGCCGCCTCGCCGATCTTCTCCTCCCTCAAGTACTTCCGCGAGGAGTACGAGCAGCACATCACGGGCAAGGGCTGCCCCTTCGACCCGGCCAGGTCGACCGCCTGGGCGGACAACCACAAGGAGGTGACCGCATGACCGTCACCGAGTCCGGACCGGCGGGAGGCGGCAGCCCGGCCGTGCCGCCGGAGGACCTCGTCACGCTGACCATCGACGGCATCGAGGTCTCCGTCCCCAAGGGGACCCTGGTCATCCGCGCCGCCGAACAGCTCGGCATCGAGATCCCGCGCTTCTGCGACCACCCGCTCCTCGACCCCGCCGGCGCCTGCCGCCAGTGCATCGTCGAGGTCGAGGGCCAGCGCAAGCCCATGGCCTCCTGCACCATCACGTGCACCGACGGCATGGTGGTGAAGTCGCAGCTCACCAGCCCCGTCGCCGAGAAGGCCCAGCACGGCGTGATGGAGCTGCTGCTCGTCAACCACCCGCTCGACTGCCCCGTCTGCGACAAGGGCGGCGAGTGCCCCCTCCAGAACCAGGCGATGTCCCACGGACAGGCCGAGTCCCGCTTCGAGGGCGTCAAGCGCACCTACGAGAAGCCGATCCCGATCTCCACCCAGGTCCTCCTCGACCGCGAGCGCTGCGTGCTCTGCGCCCGCTGCACCCGCTTCTCCAACCAGGTCGCGGGCGACCCGATGATCGAGCTGATCGAGCGCGGCGCGCTCCAGCAGGTCGGCACCGGCGAGGGCGACCCCTTCGAGTCGTACTTCTCCGGCAACACCATCCAGATCTGCCCGGTCGGCGCCCTCACCTCGGCCGCCTACCGCTTCCGCTCCCGCCCCTTCGACCTGGTCTCCTCGCCGTCGGTGTGCGAGCAGTGCGCGGGCGGCTGCGCCACCCGCACCGACCACCGGCGCGGCAAGGTCGTGCGGCGGCTCGCCGCCGAGGACCCGGAGGTCAACGAGGAGTGGATCTGCGACAAGGGCCGCTTCGGCTTCCGGTACGCGCAGCAGCGCGACCGGCTCACCACCCCGCTCGTGCGGAACGCCGCGACCGGTGAGCTGGAGCCCGCCTCCTGGCCCGAGGCCCTGGAGGCCGCCGCCCGCGGCCTCGTCCGCGGCCGCACCGGCGTCCTGCCCGGCGGGCGGCTGACCGTCGAGGACGCCTACGCGTACGCCAAGTTCGCCCGGGTCGCCCTCGACACCAACGACGTCGACTTCCGGGCCCGGATCCACTCCGGCGAGGAGGCCGACTTCCTGGCCTCCGCCGTCGCCGGACGCGGCCGGGACCTGGACGGCAAGGGCGTCACGTACACCTCGCTGGAGGCCGCCCCGGCCGTGCTCCTCGTCGGCCTGGAGTCCGAGGAGGAGGCCCCCGGCGTCTTCCTGCGGCTCCGCAAGGCCTGGCGCAAGCGCGGCCAGAGGACCTACGCCGTCGCCCCCTTCGCCACCCGGGGCCTGGAGAAGGCCGGCGGCACCCTGCTGCCCGCCGCCCCCGGCACCGAGACCGAGTGGCTCGACGCCCTCACCTCCCGGGTCGGCCTCACCGGCGACGGACTCGCCGCCGCCGAGGCCCTCCGGCAGGAGGGCGCCGTCCTCGCCGTCGGCGAGCGCCTCGCGGGCGTGCCCGGCGCGCTCACCGCCGCCCTGCGCACCGCCGCCGCCACCGGCGCCCGGCTCGTCTGGATCCCGCGCCGCTCCGGCGAACGCGGCGCCGTCGAGGCGGGCGCGCTGCCCTCGCTGCTCCCCGGCGGCCGGCCCGCGACCCACCCCCGCGCCCGCGAGGAGGTCGCCGCCGCCTGGGGCCTGCGCGCGCTGCCCACCCGCTACGGCCGCGACACCGGCCAGATCCTGGAGGCCGCCGCCACCGGCGAACTCGCCGCCCTGCTCGTCGCCGGCGTCGAGGTCGCCGACCTGCCGGACCCGGCACGCGCGCGCGAGGCGCTCGACGCGGCCTTCGTGGTCTCCCTGGAGCTGCGGCCCGGCGAGGTCACCGACCGCGCCGACGTCGTCCTGCCGGTCGCCGCCGTCGCCGAGAAGGCCGGCACCTTCCTCAACTGGGAGGGCAGGGCCCGGATGTTCGAGGCCGCGCTCAAGCCGGAGCAGATGACCCGGCCGCTGCCCCCGACCGACACCCGCGTCCTGCACATGCTGGCCGACGCGCTCGACGCCCACCTGGGCCTGCCCGACCTCAGGGCCGTACGGCGCGAGCTGGACCGGCTCGGCGGCTGGGCCCACGGGCGGGCCACCGAGCCCACCGAACCCGGCCGGCCCGCGCCCCGCACCGGCGACGGCGAGGCCGTCCTCGCCGGACACCGGATGCTGCTCGACCTCGGCCGCCTCCAGGAGGGCGACACCGCCCTCGCCGGCACCCGCCACGCGGCGGTCGCCCGGCTCTCCGCCGCCACCGCCGCCGACACCGGCGTCGAGGACGGCGACGTCCTGGAGGTCACCGGCCCGGCCGGGTCCACCGCCCTCCCGCTCCTGGTCACCGAGATGCCCGACCGCGTCGTCTGGCTCCCGTTGAACTCGACCGGGCACGGCGTCCTCTCCGACACCGGCGCCCGCCCGGGCGACCTGGTCCGCATCGGCCCGGCGGCCCCCCGCCCCGCCGACGTCACGGAGGTGCAGGCATGAGCGTGCCGCTCGCCGCTGAAGACCTGTCCATGTTCGGCACGGACCCCTGGTGGCTCGTCGCGGTCAAGGCCGTCTTCTGCTTCGCCTTCCTGATGGTGACCGTGCTCTTCTCCATCGTCTGGGAGCGCAAGGTCGTCGCCTGGATGCAGCTGCGCGTCGGCCCCAACCGGCACGGGCCCTGGGGCCTCCTCCAGTCCCTCGCGGACGGCATCAAGCTGATGCTCAAGGAGGACGTGATCGTCAAGAAGGCCGACAAGGTCGTCTACGTCCTCGCCCCGATCGTCGCCGCGATCCCCGCCTTCATGGCGATCGCCGTGATCCCCTTCGGCCCGGCGGGCAACGAGGTCTCGATCTTCGGCCACCGCACCTCGATGCAGCTCACCGACCTGCCGATCGCGATGCTGTACGTCCTCGCGGTCGCCTCCGTCGGCATCTACGGCATCGTCCTCGCCGGCTGGTCCTCCGGCTCCACCTACCCGCTCCTGGGCGGACTGCGCTCCTGCGCGCAGATGATCTCCTACGAGATCGCCATGGGCGCGGCCTTCGCCTCCGTCTTCCTCTACTCCGGGTCGATGTCGACCTCGGCGATCGTCGAGGCGCAGGCGGACCGCTGGTTCGTGATCCTGCTGCCGGTCTCGTTCATCATCTACGTCGTCACCATGGTCGGCGAGACCAACCGCGCCCCCTTCGACATGCCGGAGTCCGAGGGCGACCTCGTCGGCGGCTTCAACACCGAGTACTCGTCCATCAAGTTCGCGATGTTCATGCTCGCCGAGTACGTGAACATGGTGACGGTCTCGGCCGTGACGACGACCCTCTTCCTGGGCGGCTGGCGGGCCCCGTACCCCGTCTCCACCTTCTGGGAGGGCGCGAACCACGGCTGGTGGCCGATGCTCTGGTTCGTGATCAAGGTGCAGCTGCTGCTGTTCTTCTTCATCTGGCTGCGCGGCACCCTGCCCCGCGTCCGCTACGACCAGCTGATGAAGCTCGGCTGGAAGGTCCTCATCCCGGTCTCCGTGGTCTGGCTGATGCTGGTCGCCACCGTCCGGGCGCTGCGCAACGAGAACATCGCGTTCACCAACATCGTCCTGTACGTGGCCGGGGCCGTGCTCGCCCTGCTCCTCCTCTCCTTCGTGGTCGACCTCTTCCGCGACCGGAAGACGAAGGCGGCGGCGCCCGCCCCCGAGGAGGACCGGGCCTTCGACCCGATGGCCGGCGGCTTCCCCGTACCGCCCAAGCCCGGACAGTCCCTGCCGCCCGTGCCCCGGCGCAGGTCACGGCACGAGCGGGACCTCGTTGTCAGTGGCGCCCCCGATACTGCTACTGCGAGTGATGGAAAGGAGACGGACGGTGTCTGACTTCCAGAATCCGGTGGCCGGCTTCGGCGTGACCTTCAAGGCCATGTTCAAGAAGCGGCTGACCGAGCAGTACCCGGAGCAGCAGAAGACGACGGCGCCCCGCTTCCACGGCCGGCACCAGCTCAACCGTCACCCCGACGGCCTGGAGAAGTGCGTCGGCTGCGAGCTGTGCGCCTGGGCCTGTCCCGCCGACGCCATCTACGTGGAGGGCGCGGACAACACGGACGAGGAGCGCTACTCGCCCGGCGAGCGCTACGGCCGCGTCTACCAGATCAACTACGCCCGCTGCATCCTGTGCGGCCTGTGCATCGAGGCCTGCCCCACGCGGGCGCTGACGATGACCAACGAGTTCGAACTGGCCGACTCCTCCCGGGCGAACCTGATCTACACCAAGGAGCAGCTCCTCGCCGGCCTGGAGGAGGAGATGGTCGACACCCCGCACGCCATCTTCCCCGGCATGGACGAACAGGACTACTACCAGGGCCTGGTCACCGGAGCCGCGCCCGGCACCGTCCGCCAGACCGCCGTCTCCAAGGGGGAGAAGGACGACGCGGAGGAAGGGGTGGACGCGTGAGCGCGCACCTCGCGGCGTACGCGACCTCCACCGGCGAGGCCGTCCAGTTCTGGGTCCTCGGCACCGTCGCCGTGATCGGCGCGCTGTGCACGATCCTGATGCGCAGGGCCGTCCACTCCGCGCTCTGCCTCGCCGGAACCATGATCATTCTGGCGGTCTTCTACCTGGCCAACGGCGCGTACTTCCTCGGCATCGTCCAGATCGTCGTCTACACCGGCGCGATCATGATGCTCTTCCTCTTCGTCGTCATGCTGGTCGGCGTCACGGCCGCGGACTCCCTGAAGGAGACCCTCAAGGGCCAGCGCTGGTGGGCCGCCGCCTGCGGCCTCGGCTTCGGGATCCTGCTCGCCGCCGGCATCGGGAACGCCTCGATCACCGAGTTCGCCGGACTCGGCGCCGCCAACGGCGCGCGCGGCGGAAACGTCGAGGGCCTCGCCGCCCTCATCTTCACCAAGTACGTCTTCGCCTTCGAGATCACCGGCGCGCTCCTCATCACGGCCGCCGTCGGCGCGATGGTCCTCACCCACCGCGAGCGCACCGAACGCGCCCGCACCCAGCGCGAGCTCGCCGAGCAGCGCGTGCGGGAGGGGAAGCACGTGCCGCCGCTGCCCGCGCCCGGCGTCTACGCCCGGCACAACGCCGTGGACGTCGCGGGCCTGCTGCCCGACGGCACCCCGGCGGAGCTCACCGTCATGGGCACCCTGCGCAAGCGGGGCCAGATCCGGGACGTGTCCACCGAGGCCATGGCCGACCTCAAGGCCCTGGAGCAGCGCTCCGAGGAGCGGCTCGGCCGGGACGGGGACGCGCTCGGCCGGGACCGGGACGAAGAGGAGGCCACCCGGTGAATCCCGTCAACTACCTGTACCTCTCCGCCCTGCTGTTCACCATCGGCGCGGCCGGGGTCCTGATCCGGCGCAACGCGATCGTGGTCTTCATGTGCGTGGAGCTGATGCTCAACGCCTGCAACCTCGCGTTCGTCACCTTCTCCCGCATGCACGGCAACCTCGACGGCCAGATCATCGCCTTCTTCACGATGGTCGTCGCCGCCGCGGAGGTCGTCGTCGGGCTCGCGATCATCGTGTCCGTCTTCCGTGCCCGCCACTCGGCCTCGGTCGACGACGCAAGCCTGATGAAGCTGTGAGGGGCTGACCGTGGAAAATCTCATCGCTCTGCTCGTCGGCGCGCCCCTTCTGGGCGCCGCCGTCCTGCTCTGCGGCGGCCGGCGCCTCGACCGGGCCGGCCACTGGATCGGCACGCTCCTCGCGGCCGTCTCCTTCGCGATCGGCCTGGCGCTCTTCGCCGACATGCTCGGCAAGGGCGCCGAGGAGAGGGCCCTGCACCAGCGGCTCTTCACCTGGATCCCCGTCGAGGGCTTCCAGGCGGACATGGCCTTCCAGCTCGACCAGCTCTCCATGACGTTCGTCCTGCTGATCAGCGGGGTCGGCACCCTCATCCACGTGTACTCCATCGGCTACATGGAGCACGACGAGCGGCGCCGCCGGTTCTTCGGCTACCTGAACCTGTTCGTCGCGGCGATGCTCCTGCTCGTCCTCGCCGACAACTACCTGCTCCTGTACTTCGGCTGGGAGGGCGTCGGCCTCGCCTCGTACCTCCTGATCGGGTTCTGGCAGCACAAGCCCAGCGCGGCCACCGCCGCCAAGAAGGCGTTCCTGGTCAACCGGGTCGGTGACATCGGCCTCTCGATCGCGATCATGCTCATGTTCACCACCTTCGGGACCTTCGCCTTCGGGCCGGTCCTGGAGGCGAGCGGGCAGGCCTCCCAGGGGACGCTGACCGCGATCGGCCTCATGCTGCTCCTCGCGGCCTGCGGCAAGTCGGCCCAGGTGCCGCTCCAGTCCTGGCTCGGGGACGCGATGGAGGGCCCGACCCCGGTCTCGGCCCTCATCCACGCGGCCACGATGGTGACCGCCGGCGTCTACCTGATCGTCCGCTCCGCCGACATCTTCAACGCCGCGCCGGACGCGCAGCTCGTCGTCACCATCGTCGGCGCCGTCACGCTCCTCTTCGGTGCGATCGTCGGTTGCGCCAAGGACGACATCAAGAAGGCGCTGGCCGGTTCGACGATGTCGCAGATCGGCTACATGATCCTGGCGGCCGGCCTCGGCCCCATCGGCTACGTCTTCGCGATCATGCACCTGGTGACGCACGGCTTCTTCAAGGCCGGGCTCTTCCTCGGCGCCGGTTCGGTCATGCACGGCATGAACGACGAGGTCGACATGCGGAAGTACGGCGGCCTGCGGAAGTACATGCCGGTCACCTTCGTGACCTTCGGCCTCGGCTACCTCGCGATCATCGGCTTCCCCGGCCTGTCCGGCTTCTTCTCCAAGGACAAGATCATCGAGGCGGCCTTCGCGAAGGGCGGCGCCGAGGGCTGGATCCTCGGCGCGGTCACCCTGCTCGGCGCGGCCATCACCGCGTACTACATGACCCGCGTGATGCTGATGACCTTCTTCGGCGAGAAGCGCTGGCAGCCGGCGCCCGACCCGGACCGGACGCCCGACGCAGAACCGGCCGCCGGGCACGCCGCGGGGGCCATGCCGCACCCGCACGAGTCTCCCAAGTCCATGCTGATCCCGATGGTGCTGCTCGCCGTCGGCTCGGTCGCCGGAGGCGCGGTCTTCGAGTTCGCCGGGTTCGTCGAGTGGCTGGAGCCGGTCACCGGCTACGAGCACGGCCACCCGCCGATCGGTGCCGCGGCCGTCACCGCCTGCACCGTCGCCGTCATGGTGATCGGCGTCGGCCTGGCCTACCTCCAGTACGGGCGCCGGCCCGTCCCGGTGGTCGCCCCGCGCGGCTCGCTGCTCACCCGGGCGGCCCGCCGCGACCTGCTCCAGGACGACCTCAACCACGCCGTCTTCGTCACGGGCGGCACGCACCTCACCCGCTCGCTCGTCTACCTCGACCACTCCCTGGTGGACGGCGTCGTCAACGGCACGGCGGCGGGCGTCGGCGGCCTCTCCGGCCGGCTGCGCAAGCTCCAGAACGGCTACGCCCGCTCGTACGCGGTCTCCATGTTCGGAGGTACGGCGGTGCTGATCGCCGCGACCCTGCTGATGAGGGCGGTGTAACTCCCATGTCTTTCCCGCTCCTTACGGTGACGGCAGCGGTGCCGGCGGTCGGTGCGATCCTGACCGCCGCCGTGCCCGCCGCCCGCCGCACCGCCGCCAAGTGGCTGGCGCTGCTCGTCTCGCTCGCCACGCTCGTCCTCGCCGGACTCGTCTTCGCCCGGTTCGAGCCGGGCGGCGAGCGGTACCAGCTGACCGAGTCGTACGCCTGGATCAAGGACTTCGGCGTCCGTTACGAGCTGGGCGTGGACGGCATCGGGGTGGCGCTGATCGCGCTCACCGCGCTGCTGATCCCGTTCGTGATCCTGGCCGGCTGGCACGACGCCGACCCTTCCCCGAGCTCTTCGAGCAGGGGATACCCCAAGGACCGCGTCGACAAGCGCTGGCGGCCGACGCAGGGCTTCTTCGCCCTGATCCTCATGGTCGAGGCGATGGTGATCCTCTCCTTCGAGGCCACCGACGTCTTCCTCTTCTACATCCTGTTCGAAGCCATGCTCATCCCGATGTACTTCCTCATCGGCGGCTTCGGCGACCGGGCCCACGCGGGCTCCGACGAGAACGCGGCGGCCCAGCGCTCCTACGCGGCCGTCAAGTTCCTCCTCTACAACCTGGTCGGCGGCCTGATCATGCTGGCCGCCGTCATCGGGCTCTACGTGGTCGCGGGGAACTTCTCGCTCACCGAGATCGCCGGGGCGCGGGCCAACGGCTCCCTGGAGATCGCGACCAGCACCGAGCGCTGGCTGTTCCTCGGCTTCTTCTTCGCCTTCGCGGTGAAGGCGCCGCTGTGGCCGCTGCACACCTGGCTGCCGAACGCGATGGGGGAGGCGACCGCCCCGGTCGCCGTCCTCATCACCGCCGTCGTCGACAAGGTCGGCACCTTCGCGATGCTCCGCTTCTGCCTCGGGCTCTTCCCCGAGGCCTCGAAGTGGGCCACGCCCATGATCGTCGTCCTCGCCCTGATCAGCATCGTCTACGGGGCCCTGGTCGCCGTCGGGCAGCGGGACATCAAGCGGCTGGTCGCCTACGCGTCCATCTCGCACTTCGGCTTCATCATCCTGGGCATCTTCGCGATGACCAGCCAGGGCCAGTCCGGCGCCACGCTCTACATGGTCAACCACGGCATCTCGACGGCCGCCCTGATGCTGGTCGCCGGGTTCCTGATCTCCCGGCGCGGCTCGCGGCTCATCGCCGACTACGGCGGTGTGCAGAAGGTCGCCCCGGTGCTCGCCGGCACCTTCCTGATCGGCGGCCTCGCGACCCTGTCGCTGCCCGGACTCGCGCCGTTCGTCAGCGAGTTCCTGGTCCTGGTCGGCACCTTCGCCCGCTACCCGGTGGCCGGTGTGATCGCCACCACCGGCATCGTCCTCGCCGCGCTCTACACCCTCGTCCTGTACCAGCGGACGATGACCGGACCGGTGAAGGAGGAGGTGCGGAGACTGCCGGACCTGCGGCCGCGCGAGCTGGCCGTGGTCGTCCCGCTGATCGCCCTCCTGATCCTCCTCGGGGTCTTCCCGAAGCCGCTGACGGACGTGGTGAACCCGGCGGTGCGGCACACCATGTCCGACGTCCAGCAGAAGGACCCCCAGCCTGAAGTGGAGGCGGCCAAGTGAGCACTCCCGCCGTCGCATCCTCCGTCCACACCCTGTGGACGGCCGCCGCCGAGCCGCTGGAGAAGATCCCGGCGCCCCACATCGAGTACACGCAGCTCGCGCCCGTGCTCATCGTGGTCGGCGCCGCGGTCCTCAGCGTCCTCGTCGAGGCCTTCGTGCCCCGCCGGGGCCGCTACGTCGCCCAGGTCTTCCTGAGCGTCCTCGCGCTCGCCGCCTCCTTCGCCGCCGTCGTCGGCCTGGCGGCCGGCGGGTACGGCTCCACCAAGGCCCACATCGCGGCCATGGGCGCCATCGCGGTCGACGGACCCGCCCTCTTCCTCCAGGGCACCATCCTCCTCGCCTCGATCGTGGCGGTCTTCACCTTCGCCGAGCGCCGCCTCGACCCGGCCGACCACGGCCACCGGGTCGACTCCTTCGCCGCCGAGGCCGCCGCCGTCCCCGGCAGCGACCAGGAGAAGGCGGCGGTCAAGGCCGGGTTCACCACCACCGAGGTGTTCCCGCTCGCCCTCTTCGCCGTCGCCGGCATGCTGGTCTTCCCGGCCGCCAACGACCTCCTGACGCTCTTCGTCGCCCTGGAGGTCTTCTCCCTCCCGCTGTACCTGCTGTGCGCCGTCGCCCGCCGCAAGCGGCTGATGTCGCAGGAGGCGGCCGTCAAGTACTTCCTGCTCGGCGCCTTCTCCTCGGCCTTCCTGCTCTTCGGGATCGCCCTGCTCTACGGCTACGCGGGCTCCGTCTCGTACGCCACGATCGCCGACGTGGTCGACGGGACGGTCACCTCGGTGAACCCGGCGCTCGCCGACACCATGGGGAACGACGCGCTGCTCCTCATCGGCTTCGCCATGGTCCTCACGGGGCTCCTCTTCAAGGTCGGCGCCGTGCCGTTCCACATGTGGACCCCCGACGTCTACCAGGGCGCCCCGACCCCGGTCACCGGCTTCATGGCCGCCGCGACCAAGGTCGCCGCCTTCGGCGCGCTGCTCCGCCTGCTCTACGTGGTCCTCCCGGGCCTCACCTGGGACTGGCGGCCGGTCATGTGGGGCGTCGCCATCGTGACGATGCTGGGCGGCGCGATCATCGCCATCACCCAGACCGACATCAAGCGGCTCCTGGCGTACTCGTCCATCGCGCACGCCGGGTTCCTGCTCGCGGGCGTCATCGCGGCCACCCCGAGCGGCATCTCGTCCGTCCTCTTCTACCTGGGCGCGTACTCCTTCGTCACGATCGGCGCCTTCGCCGTCGTCACCCTGGTCAGGGACGCGAGCGGCGAGGCCACCCACCTCTCCAAGTGGGCCGGTCTGGGACGCCGTTCGCCGCTCGTCGCGGCGGTCTTCGCGGTCTTCCTGCTCGCCTTCGCCGGCATCCCGCTGACCTCAGGGTTCTCCGGCAAGTTCGCGGTCTTCAAGGCGGCGGCGGACGGCGGCGCGGGCGTCCTCGTGGTGGTCGGCGTGATCTCCTCGGCGATCGCTGCCTTCTTCTACATCCGGGTCATCGTGCTCATGTTCTTCAGCGAGCCGAAGGCGGACGGCCCCACGGTCGCCGTGCCCTCGGCCTTCACCACGATCACCATCACGGCGGGCGTGGCGGTCACCCTGGTCCTCGGCCTCGCGCCGCAGTACTTCCTGGACCTGGCGAACCAGGCGAGCGTGTTCGTGCGGTGACCCCGGACGCACGCGCGCGAAGGGCCCGGCTCCGCCAGGAGCCGGGCCCTTCGGCGTACTTCACCCCCGCCGGGCGCCGTGACATCGTGGAAACCGCACCGAATGGTCTGTACCAGTCGTGGAGGGGTGGTTCCATGCGCGGCACCACGGTCTTACCCGGAGCGCCCTGCGCCGTGCCGAGGAACGGTGACCCGCCCGTGCACCGGCTCGAACTGCGGCTGCCCGACCAGGTGCCCTTCGCCGCCGGGGGGTTCGACGCGATGGGGCCGATGTCGCGGGCCGCGTACCCGCACCGGCACACCTTCTACGAGATCGTGCACGTCGTCGAGGGCAGCGGGACGCACGTGCTCGACCTGGAGCGGTACGAGGTGCGGCCGCCGCAGCTCGGGGTGATCCTGCCCGGACAGGTGCACCACTGGGAGGGCGTGCGCGGGCTCGAAGGGTCGCTCGCCCTCTTCACGCCCGAGTTCCTGGTCGGCGGGCCCGGCGACGAGGAGCTGCTGCGGCGGCTGGGGGAGCGGCCCTGGGTGGACCTCGACGCCGCCACGCACGAGCGCACGGCCCGGCTGATGGACGACCTGGCCGAGGAGTACCGGCACGGGGCCGACGGGTTCGCCGGCGTGCTGCGGTCCCTGCTGCACGTGCTCCTCGTACGGACCGTCCGGCTGCCCGGCGGTGGGGGCGGGGGAGGGGACCTGCCGCCGCCGCGCGGCCTCGCCGAGGAGTTCCTGCGGCTCGCCCGTACCGCCGGGACCGCCGGGCTCTCCGTACGGGAGTGCGCCGAGCGGATCGGGGTGACCCCCGGGCACCTCACCGAGGTGGTGCGGGCGGCCACCGGCCGCACCCCCGCCGCGCTCCTTCGCCAGGAGCGGGTGCGGGAGGCGCAGCGGCTGCTCGTCGCCACCGAGCTGCCCGTGCGGCAGGTGGCCGCGCGGGTCGGGTTCGAGGACGCCGCCTACTTCTGCCGGTTCTTCCGCAGGGAGGTCGGCCGCAGCCCCGGCAGCTTCCGAAAAGACCACGACCGCCGTGCTCCGTCCATCGAACCCGGTGCCGCGGGCCCCTAGGTTCGTTGCCGATCCCAGCCCCCCCACCCGAGGAGCCAGGCACATGGACCACGAGACCAGCACCGGGCACGTCAGCCGCAAGACCGTCCTGCGGGCCGCGCTCGCGGCCGGCATGGCGGCGCCCGCGGTGCTCATGGGCGTCCCCGCGCTCGCCCGCACCCTGACGGACGGCGGGGAGGCGCCCGCGCTCACCCCCACGTGCGACGACGGCGACGACCCCACCCCGGCGCAGATGGAGGGGCCGTACTTCAAGCCCAACTCCCCGCTGCGCAGCAGCCTGCTGGAGGGGAACACCCCCGGCGTCCGGCTCACCGTCAGCGGGTACGTCTTCGGGCTCGCCTGCCGGCCGATATCCGGCGTCCTGCTCGACTTCTGGCAGGCCGACACCAACGGCGCCTACGACAACACCGGATTCCGCTTCCGCGGCCACCAGTTCACCGGCGCCGACGGCTCCTTCAAGCTCACCACGATCGTGCCCGGCCTCTACCCCGGCCGCACCCGGCACATCCACGTCAAGGCGCAGGCCCCCGGCCGCCCGGTCCTCACCACGCAGCTGTACTTCCCGAACGAGCCCCGCAACAACACCGACAGCCTCTTCGACCCGCGGCTGCTCATGACCGTGCGGGACGCGGGCGGCGCGCGCGAGGCCGCCTTCGACTTCGTCCTGAACGTGGCGCAGAACCCCGGCCCCACGCCCACGTCCACCCCGACCACCCAGCCGCCGGGGGGCAGCTGGGCGGTCGGCACCGCCTACAAGGCCGGGGACGTCGTCACCTACGGCGGGGTGAGCTACGTGTGCCTCCAGGCGCACACCGCCCAGCCCGGCTGGCAGCCGCCGAACGTCCCCTCCCTCTGGCGGACCGCCTGACGGTCAGACGGCGGGGGCGATCCGGCCCCGGACCTCGCCCAGGGCGACCCGGGTGCCGTCCGGGCCCGGCGCCCACGCCGTCAGGACGACCTCGTCGCCGTCCTCCAGGAACGTCCGCTTCCCGCCGGACAGTTCGAGCGCGTCCCGCCCGTTCCAGGTGAGCTCCAGGAGCGAACCGCGCTGGTTCACCTCGGGCCCGGAGACCGTCCCGGAGCCGTACAGGTCGCCCGTGCGCAGCGACGCGCCGTTCACCGTCATGTGGGCGAGCTGCTGGGCCGCCGTCCAGTACATCGAGGAGAACGGCGGCTCGGCCACCACCTCGCCGTTGATCTCCACGGAGATCCGCAGGTCGAAGCCGCCCGGCTCCTCCTCGTCCGCGTCGTCCAGGTACGGCAGGAGCGGGAGGTCCCGCGCGGGCGGGGCGGTCCGGGCCGCGTCCAGGGCCTCCAGGGGCGTCACCCACGCCGAGACCGACGTCTGGAACGACTTGCCGAGGAACGGGCCGAGCGGCACGTACTCCCAGGCCTGCACGTCCCGCGCCGACCAGTCGTTGAGCAGCGTCAGGCCGAAGACGTGCTCGCGGAAGTCGGCGAGCGGCACCGGCCGGCCCAGCTCCGACGGGGTGCCGACGAGGAAGCCGACCTCCGCCTCGATGTCCAGCTTCACCGACGGCCCGAAGACCGGCGCCGGGTCGGCGGGCGCCTTGCGCTGCCCCGAGGGGCGCACGACGTCGGTGCCGGAGACCACGACCGTGCCCGCGCGCCCGTGGTAACCGATCGGCAGGTGCTTCCAGTTGGGGGTGAGCGCGTCGCCGTCGGGGCGGAAGATCCGGCCCACGTTGGTCGCGTGGTGCTCGCTCGCGTAGAAGTCGACGTAGTCCGCGACCTCGTACGGCAGGTGCAGCGTCACCGCGTCCAGCGGGTGGAGCAGCGGCTCCACCTCCGCCCGGTGCGCGGGGACCGTCACCCAGGCGGTGAGCGCCCGGCGGACGTCGCGCCAGGCGGTACGCCCGGCGGCGAGCAGCGGGTTCAGGCCGGGCTGCGCCAGGAGCGACGCGTAGGGGGAGCCGAGCGCGTGCGCCGCGGCCCCCGCGTCCAGCACGTACCCGCCGATCCGGACGCCGAGCCGGCGCCGGTCGGGCTCCTCGGCGGTGGAGAAGACGCCGTACGGGAGGTTGTGCGGGCCGAAGGGATCGCCCTCGGCCAGGTCGAGCGGGCTGTGCTCGGACATCGGTGCTTGCCTCGCTTTCCACGGGTGTGGGGGACACGTTACGGGGCGGGCCGCCGGGCGCTGATGACATGGATCACACGGAAAGCGCGGCCTCCGTGGGCAACTGTCCGCGTTCGTTCCCTTTGGGCGTCCACCGGTTTCCCCCGCCCGGCCCGAGCTGCGGAAACGGGCTCCCGCGAGGGTGCTCACGGCCCTACGATCACGGTGGTATCGCGCCGCGTGAAGCAGCCGCGAGTGCGCGCCCGCTTTCTCTCACTCTTCCCTGACCAGGAAAAAGGTCCCGCACTGTGAAGATCCGTCGCATTCTCGCGACCGCCGTGGCCGCCGCCGTGACCACCCCGGTCGTGTTCCTGTCCGCCGCGCCGGCGTTCGCCGACACCAAGCCGTCGCCCGCGTCGACGCAGAAGCCCGCGCAGGGCGAGGACGACAAGCCGCCGACGCTCGACGAGCTCAAGGCCGCGGTCGCGCTGGCGCAGAAGGAGTACGACGACGCCGTCGTCGCCCTCGACAGGGCCAGGACCGCCGTCGACGCCCTGGAGAAGCCCGACCACCCCCTCAGGACCGCCGTCACCGAGGCCCGGGGGAAGGCCGGGAAGGCCGCCGCCGACAAGACCGCCGCCGACACGGCGCTCGCCGAGGCGGAGCAGGCCGAGGAGGACCTTCCCGACGACGCCGGCGACGAGCAGAAGAAGGCCGCCGCCGAGGCCGTCGAGACCGCGAAGGAGACCGCCGGGAAGGCCGCCGCCGACAAGGCCGCCGCCGACGAGGTCCTGCGCCTGGCCTCGAAGGACCTGGCCGACGCCTCGGTCGCCGCCTCGCAGGTGTTCCACCGCGCCGAGGTGACGAAGGAGGAGGCCTCCCGGAAGCTCGACGACGCCAAGGAGGAGCTGGCGTTCCACGAGGACATGGTGGGGGCCTGCGAGCCGGACGAGGCCGTGCAGATCGACCTGAGCGGCCCGGAGAGGGTCACCGCCGGAGAGCCCGCCGTCTTCTCGATGCGCGTCACCAACGCCTCCGACCGGGCCCTGGACCTCGTCGACGTCTACGCCGACGCCCTGCGGGATCCCGGTCTCGGCGAGGACACCGACGAGGAGACGGACTTCGAGAAGTGGACGATCCCCGTCGAGTGGTCCTCGGCGGACGTCCTCGAATGGACTCCGGTCGGCGAGGAGTTCGAGACCATCGAGGTCGGGAAGCTCGCCAAGGGCGCCCACTACGACGTGAAGCTGCGCCTCACGGTCGACGCCGACGCTCCCGCCGGCGGGGGCTCGGTCTTCGCCTTCGGCCAGTACGAGAACAACGACGGCACCTGCGGCATCAGCCTGGACGGCGGGCACGCCAACTTCGACGTCCTCGCCGCCAAGGGCGACAAGCCGACCCCCACCCCCACCCCGACCCCGACCCCGACCCCGTCGCCCTCCACCTCGACGCCCGCCCCGGCGACCACCACCGGCGGCAACACCGGCACCACCCAGCAGGGCGGCTCGTCCACCACCCCGGTGACGACCGGCGGCACCCTCGCCGCCACCGGCGCGAACGACGTCCTGCCGCAGCTCGGCCTGGCCGCCGCCGGGGCCGTCGCCCTCGGCGCCGGCGCGATGGTCGTCGCCCGCCGCCGCAAGGCCGGCGCGCAGGCGTAACCGCTGCTCCCGGATCCCCCGTACGCGCGCTCAGCCCGCCGTACGGGGGATCCGCTTCTCCCAGGTGCGGTGGAAGACGACCTCGTCGCCCTCCCGGCACACCACCTCGTTCCAGGTGTGGAAGGCATCCGCGTCGCAGGTGATCTCCGAGCGGGTGTCCACGCCGACGTCCCAGCCCCGGTCGGGGCGGCGCAGCCGGATCGTCCAGTCCGAGCGGGTGCGGGCGGTCAGCGGGCCGCTCTCCTCGATCGTGTAGGTCTCCAGGGCGTCCTCGGTGAACTCCAGACCGTCCGGGTACACGCGCGTGCCCCCGTACTTCGGGTCCACCTCCAGGCGCCACTCGCCCTTGGCCACGTCCCGGACCACCACCCGCTCCGGACGCCGCTCCTCCGGCGAGGCCGGGTGGACCACGCCCAGCGGCTCGGCCTGCTCCGGCTCCTCCCACACGACCGCGTCCTCGGTGCGGCGGCGGACCGGCAGGGTGAGGGAGGAGCCCGCCGGGTCGAGCGTGAAGCCCGCCGCGTCGGGCTGGGGCCAGATCCACGGCCAGTACGTGGAGGAGACCGCGAGCCGCACCCGGTGGCCGGGCGCGAAGGCGTGCCCGATGCCGTTCAGTTCGAAGGCGAAGTCCTCCGTCTCCCCGATCAGGGCCGGTTCGGCCCGGTCGCGGCCGTGGCGGGCGGAGAAGTTCAGGGCGCCCCGGGTGACGAGGGTGGAGGAGCCGTCCGGGGCGATGTCGCAGAGCCGGGCGATCACCTGCCCGGTGGGGGCGGCCGTGCGCAGGGACAGGTGCACGGACGGGCGGCCCAGGATCTCGACGGGGCCGCCGTCCTCGGGCACGGGGAAGTCGAAGCAGGCCGAGTGGGCGTCCTCCTCGCGCTGGTCGGGCGGCAGGTCGGCGTCGTTGCCGAAGGGGAAGAAGCGGCCCGCGTCGATCCCGGTCTGCTGGGGCGAGTCGACGACGACCGGGGAGCCCTGGAAGCCGTACGTGACGGGGGTGACGTGCGGGGAGGGCCAGGCGGGGTCGGCGACCCAGCGGCCCGGCAGCTCCTCGTAGACGGTGGCCGGCGGGTGCGAGTCGCTGATCCAGGACCGCAGCAGGGGCTCGTCCATCACGCCGTTCGCGGCCCCCTTGAGGTGGTGGTCCCACCAGCGCAGGGTCTCCTGGAGGAAGCCGATCGCGGGCCCCGGCGGCAGCCCCCGGTCCGGGTACTGGTGCGACCAGGGCCCGACGATCCCGCGCACCCGGTCCGCCGGGAGGTGCTCGACGAGCCGCAGGACGGTGTCCCGGTACGGGTCGTGCCAGCCGCCCACGGCGAGGACGGCGGCCCCGATCGCCCCGTAGTCCTCGCAGACGCTGCCGTGCCTCCAGTACGCGTCCCGGGTCTGGTGGGAGAGCCAGGTGTCGACGAGGGGCTCCACGGCCTCCAGGCGCCGCAGCCACATCGACCGCCACTCCTCGCCCGCGTACTCCGGGTCCGGCGGCCGGGAGGCGAAGGCGAGCACGGTGGCGCCCCAGGCGTGCATGTCGACGCCGAGGACCGAGCCGCCCATGTAGTGCACGTCGTTGTCGTAGCGGTCGTCGGTGGAGCAGACGGTGACGACGGCCTTCAGGGGCTCGGGGGCGAGGGCGGCGATCTGGAGCGAGTTGAAGCCGCCCCAGGAGATGCCGAACATGCCGACCCGTCCCGTGCACCAGGGCTGCCCGGCCAGCCAGTGCACCACGGCCACGCCGTCCGCCAGCTCGGTCGCGTCGTACTCGTCGCCCGGCAGCCCCTCGCTGTTGCCGTGGCCGCGCACGTCCACCCGCACGGAGGCGTAGCCGTGGCCCGCGTACCAGGGGTGGCGCTGCTGGTCGCGCGGCGCGGTCCAGTCGGTCAGGCGGTACGGCAGGTACTCCAGGAGGGCCGGTACGGGCTCCTCGGTGACCGGCCGCCACACGCGCGCGTAGAGCAGGGTTCCGTCGGGGAGCGGAATCCGGACGTCCTCGCGGCGGGTCTCGTACGGGAAGTCGGTGCGGATCTTCGGCATCGGGTCACCTCGGGGACGGAAAAGGCGGGCGCGGCGCTCAGTGGACGGGGTGCATGGTGCGGCGCAGCCAGGGCGCCAGGGCGATCACGACGAGGCCGACGGCGACGGCCACCGCGCCGTTCACCCCGAAGTACACGGGCTTGGAGACGTCGTCGTAGAGCTTCACGGTCTGGGCCTGGATCCCGTTGGCCAGCGCGAGGGAGAGGAACCAGAGCGACATCGTCTGGCTGGAGAAGGCCTTCGGGGCGAGCTTGCTGGTGGCGGACATCCCGGAGGTCTCCAGGAGCACGTCGCCGAGGCCGAGCAGCAGGTACGAGCCGACGATCCACCAGGCGGCCATCCGGTAGGTGTCGTCGGCGTGCCCGGAGGTCGGCAGGACCATCAGGAGGAACGACAGGCCGCCCAGCACCACCCCGAACGCGATCTTGTTCGAGACGTGCGGCTGCCGGTGGCCCATCCGGGACCAGACGGCGGCCACCACGGGCGCCAGGGCCACCTCGAAGGCGCCGAGGGCGGAGGCGTACCAGCTCGCCGGGAAGTCGAAGCCGAGGATCGTGGTGCGGGCGTTGGTGGAGGCCAGCAGGATCATCGTCGAGTACGCCTGGAAGAGGATGAAGTTGAACACCACCGAGGCCAGGAAGAGCACCGCGTACGGCCGCAGCCGGCCGCGCTCCTCGAGGGTGACCCGGGGGCTGGTGAACATCACCCAGAAGTAGACGACCGGCGCGACCACCGAGATCAGCGTCAGGACGTCCACGAACCGGTCGATCGTCAGCCACCCGACCAGGGCCAGGACCGTGGCGACGACGGCCACCGCGACCGCGCCGGCGACCATCAGCCGGACCGCCCGGCGCATGGCGTCGGGGGCGAGCGCGAACTCGGCGGCGTGCCTGCGTCCGGCCAGGTGACGCCGGCCCGCCACGTACTGGACCAGGCCGAGGGTCATGCCGATCGCGGCGGCCGAGAAGCCCCAGTGGTAGCCCCGGTGGTCGGCGAGCCAGCCGGTGATCAGCGGACCGGCGAAGGCGCCGATGTTGATCGCCATGTAGTAGAGGGCGAAACCGGCGTCGCGGCGGTCGTCGTCCGTGCGGTAGAGCTTGCCGACCATGGTCGCCACGTTCGGCTTCAGCAGGCCGGTCCCGGCGCTGATCAGGCCCAGGCCCACCCAGGTCATCGCGGCCGTGGGGACCGCCATGGCGTAGTGGCCGCAGGCGATCAGGATCCCGCCCCACAGGACCGCGCGGTACGAGCCGAGGACGCGGTCCGCGAGCCAGCCGCCGGCCACCGAGACCAGGTAGACCAGCGTGCCGTAGGCGGCGGAGACCGAGGCGGCGGTGCCCGGGGCCATGCCGAGTCCGCCCTCGGAGACGGCGGCGGCGAAGTAGAGGACGAGGATCGCCTGCATGCCGAGGAACGAGAACCGCTCCCAGACCTCCAGGCCCGAGAGGGTCAGCAGGCCCCTCGGGTGCCCGAGGAAGGCGCGGTCGTCCTCCGGCGGGGGCAGCTCGCCGTCCGGATCGGTGTCGATGTTCGTTCGGGACAAAGCGCCTACTCCTGGTGGTATCGGCTGATCACGAACATACCGGGGGTGACGGGAAGGCGCCCACGGTGATCGAAAGGTGACCGGATACGCTGGCTTGAGTGAATCCAGCGACACATCGACAATCCGCGTGATCGTCCCGTGCGGTCGCTGCCGACCGTGTAGCGACAGCAGGCGTCAGCAGACAGGAGACCCCCTCGTGACCGTCGTCGGGCCGTTCGGCCTCAGCGTGCGGGACCAGGCTCTCGAGGCCGATGTCCAGGCCGGTCTGGCGGCCGTGGAGGCGGGCCTCCTGGCCGCCACCAAGAGCGACGTCCCCTTCATCACGGAGGCCGCGCAGCACCTCGTCCTGGCCGGCGGGAAGCGCTTCCGTCCGCTGCTGGTGATGCTCGCCGCCCAGTTCGGCGACCCCTACGCGCCCGGCATCGTGCCCGCCGCCGTGGTCGTCGAGCTGACCCACCTCGCCACGCTCTACCACGACGACGTCATGGACGAGGCCGACGTCCGCCGCGGCGTCCCCAGCGCCAACACCCGCTGGGGCAACTCGATCGCCGTCCTCACGGGCGACTTCCTCTTCGCCCGCGCCTCCCACACGCTCGCGGACCTCGGCCCGGAGGCCGTCCGCATCCAGTCCGAGGCGTTCGAGCGGCTCGTCACCGGCCAGATCCTGGAGACCGCCGGACCCGCCGACGGCCGCGACCCCGTCGACCACTACCTCGACGTCCTCGGCGGCAAGACCGGCTCCCTCGTCGCCGTCGCCTGCCGCTTCGGCGCGATGATGGCCGGCGCCGACGAGGGCGTCGTCGGCACCCTCACCCAGTACGGCGAGCGGCTCGGCGTCGCCTTCCAGCTCGCCGACGACGTCCTCGACATCGCCTCCGACTCCCACGAGTCCGGCAAGACCCCCGGCACCGACCTGCGCGAGGGCATCCCGACCCTGCCCGTCCTGCGCCTGCGGGCCGCGGCCGCCGCGCACGGGCGCCCCGAGGACGTCGAACTCGTCGCCCTCGTCGACGGCGACCTCACCGACGACGCCCGGCACGCCGAGGTCCTGCGCCGGCTGCGCGCCCACCCGGCCCTGGAGCAGGCCCGCCGGGACACCGTGCGGTACGCGGAGGAGGCCCGCGCGATGCTGGCGCCGCTCCCCGACGGCTACGCCAAGTCGGCGCTCGCGGAGCTGTGCGACGCGGTGGTGTACCGGGCGGGCTGATCCCCCGACTTCGGAGGTGAGCACGCCTCCAGGTCCCGGGCCAGCGCCCGGAGCCACACCTCCACGTCCGTGAGCGGGGCCAGGAGCGGTGCGGGCACCCGTTCCGCCACCTCCGGCGGCAGGGGCGCGGGGCGGACCCGTACGCCCTCCGGGGGGAATCCCGCCGCCCGCACGGTCGCCGCGACCACCTCCTCGGCCGTCTCGCGCGCCCAGCGCCGGGCGTCCGGCGGAAGGCCGGGCATGCCGTCCGTACGGGGCAGCCAGTAGGCGCCGACCAGCGTCCGCGCCCCGTGGTCCAGCACCGCCAGCCAGTCGTGGGCGGCTCCGTCGGCGTCCGAGGCGGGTTCCGTGCGGTACTGCGCGTAGACCGCCTCGGCGATGCGGAGCCGGTGCAGGGTGAGCCGTACGCCGGGGGAGGCCGACCCGGCGGGGCCCGCGCCCTTCGCGTCCCCGGCCGGGACCGCGTCCTTCCCGCTCCCGTCCGTCACCGCCGCCGCCGTGGTCCGGACCACCGGCGCGGCGGCCCGCAGCAGGCCCGACATGCCGTACCGGATCTCGGCGCGGGCCCCCGCAGGCCAGGCCAGGAGGCCGCACAGCAGGCCGATCGCGCTGCCGGTGAGCACGTCGACCAGCCGGGCCTCCGCGAGCCGCCAGGTCACCGGCGCGATCTGGGCGAAGGCCGTGGCGACGACGAGCGTGAAGAGCCCCTGGCCCCGGGCCGGACCGCCGAGCGGGCCCAGCGTGAAGGCCACCAGCATCATCGGCACCAGCAGCGCCGCGTACACGTCGGACGCGCCCCCGGCCCCCACGATGAGGAGCCCCGCCGCGAACGCCCCCGCCAGGGTCCCGGCCGCCGCCGCCCGTACGGCCGACCAGGTGGCGCCCGCCGTGGTCCGCCCCAGGGTCAGGACGGCGAGCAGCACCCAGAAGCCGTGCGACAGGTCGAGCGAACCGGCCACGAGCCGGGCGAGCGCCAGGCCGAGCGCGGTGCGCAGGGCGTTCTGGAAGACGACGGAGCGCCGGGTCAGATTGCCCCTGATCCGGACGGCCAGCAGCCGGGCCGTCCCCTCCGCCGCGTACCAGAACTGCTCGCGGGGCAGGCCGTGGAGCCGCTCCCGGCCGCCGAGCGCGAGGGAGGCGGCCGTGCGGACGGTCACCGCCGACACCGCCGCCGTCAGGACCGTCGAGCGCCGGACGAGGACGGTGCGCCCGCCGGCGGCTCCGGCGGGCCCGTCGGCGCGGGCCCCGCGTGCCTTCAGGAAGTCCGCGACCATCTCCTCGAGGAGCTGCGGCCCGGGAAGGGGCCGCCCGCGGCGTTCCCGGCCGCCCCTCCGCAGGGCGTCGGCCGTCTCCGTACAGCTCGCCGCGACCCCCCGCAGCAGGTCCGCCGAGACGGTGTCCCCGGGGGCCGGGTCGTGCGCGGCGAGGAGGGCCAGCTGGTCGAGGAGCCGGCGGGTCGCGGCCCCCGCCTGGGCCAGGGCCCGGTCCGTCCGGCCCGCGCCCGTCGGCCGCGCCCCGGCGGGCACCCGGGACAGGCGCAGCTCCCGCCCGGCCGCCCCGAGCCGCCCGGCGGCCTCCGGGTCCGGCCCCCTCCCGCGTACGACCCCGGCGGCGGCGCGGGCCGCCAGGTCCAGGGCGTCGGCGATCCGCCCGCGGTACGGGGGCTCCGGCGCGTCCGGGAGGAACACCGCCTCGGCCAGGGCGAGGAGCGCCCCGCCGGCGACGAGCCCGGCGAGGCGCTGCGGCAGCGTCCCCGGCTCGTACGGCGGGAAGCAGGCCAGGATGTAGAAGAGCTGGAGTCCGGGGGCGGCGCCCGCGATCCGGGGGCCGCAGGCCGCCCCGAAGGCCAGCGCGAAGCCGACCGCCAGCATGCCCGCGACCGCCGGCCGGGTCCCGGCCGCGAGCACGGTCCCGAGGGCGACGAGCACGGCCGCGGCCGGCACCGCGCGCAGCACGGTCGCGGCGCGCTCCCGGCCCGCTCCGGGGAGCGGGGAGAGGATGCCGAACGCGATGGGGGTGAACAGGGCGTAGACCCCGGCCACCGGCCGGTCCAGGAGGTGGAGCGCCGGATAGAACCCGGCGGCCGTCGCGGCCGTGACGTGCGCGGCGTGGCGCCCGGTGCGCGCCATCGCGGAGAGCCCCTCGGACATGAACGGCTCCTCTCGGCCCGTCCCCCTCCAGTCTCGCCCGGGAGCACGGGCCCCGCCTTCGCGGAACCGGAGGTTCCGTATGTGAGGGCCCGGACCGGTCTCGGGGTCGGGTCATCCCGGAGGGGTACGCGAGGTTGATCCCGGGGGCTGACGATTCCGTCCTCCCCGTTTGGTGGGATGGGGTACACCGACCACATGAGGCCGTTCGGGGCCTCTCCAGGGCGCACGGAGGTAGCGGAGACCATGGCAGCGAACGAAGTCCCCAGCGAGAGCCCCGGCGAGGTTCGCGGCGAGACCCGTCGCAGGGCGAGCCGGTACGTCGTCCCCGTCGCGGTGGCCGGTGTGGCCGCGGCGACCATCGGTCTGGTCCCGGCGCTCGCGGCGGCCGGCGACCCGGACCTGCCGGAGATCACGGCCGCGCAGCTCATCGAGAAGATCGCGGGCTCGGAGACCCAGACCCTCTCCGGCACCTTCAAGGTCTCCACCGACCTGGGCCTGCCGGCCCTCGGCGGCCTGGTGTCCGGCCTCGGGGGCCAGGGCGGCGGCGCCTCCACGGCGGACCCCGCGCAGAAGCTCACCGAACTCGTCTCGGGCACCCACACGCTGCGCCTGGCGGCGGACGGCCCCGAGCGCCAGAGGCTCACCCTGCTCGACGGCTCCGACGAGTACAGCCTGATCCACAACGGCGACGACGTCTGGGCCTACGACAGCAGGTCGAACGAGGTCTTCCACGAGAAGGACGCGTCGGCGGGCCGGACGCCGGAGAAGGAGCTTCCCGCGACGCCCAAGGAGCTCGCGGACGAGGTCCTGAAGGCGGCCGGCGACACCACGTCGATCACGGTCGACGGCACGGCGCGGGTGGCGGGCCGGGACGCGTACCAGCTGGTGATCAAGCCGAAGCAGGCCGGTTCGACGGTCGCGTCGGTGAAGATCGCGGTGGACGCGGCGAGCGGCACCCCGCTGAAGTTCACCCTCTCCTCGGTCGAGGGCGGCAAGCCGGTCGTGGACGCGGGCTTCACCAAGGTCGACTTCGCCCGCCCGGACGCGTCGGTCTTCGCCTTCGAGGCGCCGAAGGGCGCGAAGGTGACGGAGGGCGCGGCGGAGGAGGAGACGTCCCGGAAGCTCCCAGAGAACTTCGAGAAGGACTTCGGCGAGGACTTCGGGAAGGAGTTCGGTCAGGGCTTCGGGGACCTCGGCAAGGGCCTGAACGTCCTCGGCGAGGGCTGGACGACCATCGCGAAGCTCGACACCGGAGCCCCGGCACCCGGGACGGACGAGGCGCCGAAGGAGATCCGGGGCTTCCTGGACTCCTTCGGCGACGAGGTCACCGGGAAGTTCGGCTCGGGCACCCTCTTCAAGACGAAGCTGGTGAACGCGCTCCTCACCGACGACGGCAAGGTCTACGTCGGCGCGGTGACGAAGGACGCGCTGGTGGAGGCGGCGAACTCCGGCAGGTAGGAGCCGGCTCCGTTGGGACCCCGGGCGGATCGGGGGCGATGGTCACCGATCCGCCCGGGCGTTTCTTCGCCCTCCCGTGACCGCTACGGGAAGGTCAGCTTGAAGGCGTTGATGTAACCGGTGTCGGCCGGACCCCGGTCCTGGACGCGGAGCTTCCAGGCACCGTTGGCGACCTCGGTGGAGGCGTTGACGGTGAAGGTCTGGACGATGTTGTCGGCGCTGCCGCCGGACTGGTTGCTCAGGCTGTAGACCGAGCCGTCGGGGGCGACGAGGTCGACCACGAGGTCGCCGCGGTAGGTGTGGACGATGTCCACGCCGACCGAGAGGTCGCTCGGGGCGTTGCCGGTGACGCCGGTGACGTTGACCGTCGAGGTGACCGCGGCGCCGTTGTCCGGGATGGACACGTCGGCGGTGTTCTCGAAGACCGTGCCGGTGGGCGGCGTGGTGGAACCGGCCGACAGCGTCCAGATCGCGTGCGCGACGGCGTCGCTGTTGCGGTTCAGGGCGGTGTCGTTGATGTTCGCGGTGGTGTCGCAGGAGGAGTGGTAGCAGCGGTCGAACGCCGTCGCCGTACCGCCCCACTTGGAGACCTGCGCGCTGGTCTTCACGCGGCTCGCGCCGGTGAAGAGGCCGCCGACCGGGACGCCCGCGCTCTTGAAGGGCGCGTGGTCGGAGCGGCCGTCGCCCTCGGTCTCGATCTCGGTCGGGACGCCGAGGCCCGCGAAGTAGCTCTTGAAGGTCTGCTCGATCGTCGGGTCGTCGTCGTAGACGAAGTAGCCCGGGTTCGGCGAGCCGATCATGTCGAAGTTGAGGTAGCCCTTGATCTTCGAACGCTCGGTCGTCGGGAGGTTGTTGACGTAGTACTTCGAGCCGACGAGGCCCAGCTCCTCGGCGCCCCACCAGGCGAACCGCAGGTGCTTGGAGGGCTGGTAGCCGGCCCGGGAGACGGCGAGGGCGGTCTCCAGGATCGCGGCGGAGCCGGAGCCGTTGTCGTTGATGCCGGGGCCCGAGGAGACCGAGTCGAGGTGCGAGCCGGCCATCAGCACCTGGCTCGGGTCGCCGCCCGGCCAGTCGGCTGTCAGGTTGTAGCCGGTGGCGCCGCCGGAGGTGAACGTCTGCACGCTGGTGGTGTATCCGGCGGCGTCCAGCTTCGCCTTCACGAAGTCGATCGACGCCTTGTAGCCGGGACGGCCGTGGGCCCGGTTGCCGCCGTTGGCGGTGGCGATGGACTGGAGGTCCGTCAAGTGCTGCTTGACGGCGGTGAGCGAGATGTCGGGCGCGGCGGCGGCACCGGCGGCCTCGGCGGGCCGGGCGGTGGCGCTGGTCCCGGTGAGACCACCGAGCGCGAGCGCCGCGAGGGCGGCGACCGCGGTGACGCGTCTGGGTACGGAGAGGCTCATGTGGGGGCTCCGGATTCCGAACGGGGATGGGACGGAACGTGCGAGACGCCTCGGGCGTGGGAGGCCACGAGGCGTTGGAGCTGTACGAATGCGTGCGTGGTGTTCAGTTGTCCGTTGCACAGGTGTTCCTCTGTGCGTGCTGAATGTTCAGTGACAGGATGTGTTCACGTCAAGAGCGGAAACCGGTCAGGGGTGTTCGCTCAGCGGACGGGGGGCGCCTGTGGCCCGTCGGCCCGACTCCCTTGATCACGCGGCCGGTTCGGGCGAACGCCACGTCCGAATCCCGCCGGTGCCCGGGGCGGGGACGCGTGACGCTGGAGCCATGCGTACCACCGAGACCCTTCACGCCCCCCGGGCCGTCGCGCCCGCCGCCCTCGCCGAGCTGCGCGTCGTCGACGACGCCGGGCGCCCCTGCGTGCCGTACGCGGCCACCGGGGGCGGGGAACCCCTCCGGTGCTGTCTGCGTGCCGCCGCCCCCGGCGAGCGGATCGCGCTCGTCTCGTACGCGCCGCTGCGCCGCTGGGCGGCGGAGACGGGGGCGGAGCCGGGCGCGTACGACGAGCAGGGGCCCGTCTTCGTGCACGCCGGGGAGTGCGGCGGGCCCGCGCCCTCGGAGGAGTACCCCTTCGCGCGGCCCGGGGCCCTGCGCACCCTCCGCCGGTACGACGCGGCGGGCCGGATCGTCGGCGGCCGGCTCCTGGAGCTTCCGGAGGACCCGGCGGAAGGCTTCGGCCGGGCCCTCGCGGAGGCCTTCGAGGACCCCGCCGTGGCCCTGGTCCACGTCCGGGCCGTCGAGTACGGCTGCTTCCACTTCGAGGTCCGCCGCCCCTGACCCCTCCTACGGTTCGCCCGCCGCCCGCACCGCCGGGAGCAGGGCCGCGAGCCGTTCCAGCTGGTCGTCCTGGGAGCGCAGGTCCAGGGCGCCGAGGCGTACGACGACGTGCCGGGCCCCGGCCGCGACGTACTCCTCCAGGCGCTCGCGCACCCGCTCGGCCGGGCCCGTGACGACGGCCTGGACCTTCTCCAGGTCCTCCAGCGGCATGCCGTACGTGGCCCGCGCGTAGGCGTCCATCGCCCGGCGGCCGTGCCCGGGGTCCGCGCCGGACCCGTCGTCGATCCGCACCGAGACGAACAGGGCGGGCGTGACGTCCCCGTCCGCGCGTCCGGCACCGGCCGCCGCCGCGCGGACGGCCCGGAGGCCGGTCGCGTAGTCGGCGGGATCGGGCGGGTAGGGGAGCCAGCCGTCGTACGTCCGGCCGGTGCGGGCCAGGGCGGCGGGGGTCGCCCCGCCGAGCCACACGGGCGGGCCGCCGGGCCGGAACGGCCTGGTCATGGGCGGTACGTCGGTGAAGCGGAGGAACTCGCCGTGGAAGGAACCGCCGCCGCCCCACAGCGTCCGCCACAGCGCGACCGTCTCGTCCAGGCGGGCGAAGCGCCTCGCCCACGGCACCTCGGACAGGGCGTACAGCGGCTGCCCGAAGCGGCCGGGGAACCCGGCGCCGACGGCCACGGCGAGCCGGCCGCCGGACAGCAGGTCGAGCGACGCCAGCGCCTGGGCGGTCTGCACCGGCCGGCGCAGGTGCGGCAGCAGCGCGGCCGTCCCGAGCGTCACGGCGTCGGTCGCCGGGGCGAGCGCCGCCAGCATCGTGAGCGCCTCGACGCGCGGGCCGATCAGGGTGTCGTTGACGAAGAGCGAGGAGAAGCCCGCGCGTTCGGCCCGGCGGCCGAGGGCGACCAGATCGCGGGGGTCGTCGTCCGGGCCCCACTGGGCGGCTCCGGTCGGAAGCAGTACGCCGATGTCCATGGCGGCGATGCTCACGGCGGAGCGCGGGGGCCTCAATTCCCGCCGGGGAATGGCCCGGAGCCGTGTCCGCGCGGGCTCGATTCCCCGCAGGGAATGGCCCCGAGCCGCCCCCGGCCCGTACAACGGGACCGTGGACTTTCCCCGTGCGCTCCGCGAACGCCGTACCGGCCGCCGTCTCAGCCAGCTCGACCTGGCGTCGCGGGCGGGCACCACGCAGCGGCACCTCAGCTTCATCGAGTCCGGCAGGTCCGTTCCCGGCCGGAACATGGTGGTGCGCCTGGCCGAGTCGATGGGGCTGCCGCTGCGGGAGCGCAACGAGCTGCTGCTCGCCGCCGGGTACGCGCCCGTGTACCCCGAGAGCCCGCTCGACGGCCCGGAACTCGCGCCCGTGCGCACGGCGATCGACCACGTCCTGCGCGGACACCTGCCGTACCCGGCCCTCGTCGTCGACCGGAACGGGGACCTGATCGCCGCGAACAGCGCGTTCGACCTGATCACCGAGGGCGCGGCCGCCGAGCTCGTGGGGCCGGGCACGAACGTCTACCGCCTGGCGCTGCACCCCGACGGCCTCGCCCCCCGCGTCGGCAACCTCGCCGAGTGGGCGCACCACGTCCTGGCCCGCCTCGGCCACCTGGAGGAGCTGCGGACCGAGCTGGCCGGGTACGTCCCCGAGCCGGGGCCGTCCGCCGGGGCCCTCGGCTTCGCGGTGCCGCTCCGGCTGCGGACCCCGTACGGCGAACTGCGCCTGATGACGACCGTGACGACCTTCGCCACCGCCGTGGACGTGACGCTCGCCGAACTGAAGCTGGAGGCGTTCCTGCCGGCGGACCGGGCGACGGCGGACACACTCCTGGCGGCGGCGGCCGGATCTCCCGGGGCCCCGGCCCCCGGGGCCCCGCTCCCCAGGACCCCGGCCCCCTCCCGCCCTACTGCACGCAGAACTCGTTCCGCTCCGGGTCCGCCATGACCACCCACGAGCCCGACGGCTCGTTCACCTCGTGCAGGACCGTCGCGCCGAGACCGACCAGGCGGGCGACCTCCTCGTCCCGGGCGCCCGCCTCCGCGTGGAGGTCCAGGTGGACGCGGTTCTTGACGGTCTTCGCCTCCGGGACCCGCTGGAAGAGGATCCGGTGGCCGAGACCCGCGCCGGTGTCCTCGTCGTACGGCTCGTCCGGGTGCCGCACGGCGGCGAGGTCCCGCCAGCCGAGCCGCTCGCCCTCCGTGCCCCCGTGGACGGTGGTCGTCACCCCGTCCGGGACGGCCCCCGCTCCGAGGAGCCGCCGCACGAGCGCGCTGTGGTCCTCCTCCCGGTAGCGCAGGGCGGCGGCCCAGAAGGCGGCCTGCGCGTGCGGGTCCGTGGCGTCGACGACGAGCTTCCAGTGCAGGGGTCCCATGACACCGGTTCTAGCGTCCCCCCTCCGCCCGTGCCACCGGAACGGACCCCTCCGTCAGGACGGGCGCTCCTTCCCGACCCGCAGGTGGTCCAGGAGCCCCTCCGGCTCCGGGTACGGCTCCTCCCGGGGGAGCAGGGCGCGGGCGCGGGCCGTGTCACCGGCCCGGACCAGGGCGTGGGCGCGGTGGGCGAGCGGGGTCACGTCGGTGATCGACACCGTCCAGTCGTCCGCGTACCGGCGGGACGCCTCGCCCGACAGGCCGAGCTGGAGCGAGCGGTACGGGAGCGGGTTCAGGCCGGGGTCGCGCTCCGGGTCCCACTGGACCCGGGCCGGGGACTCCCGCAGCTGTCGCCTCCACGCGTCCCGGTCGGGGTGGAAGCCGCGCTCGTAGTGGGAGAGGCAGGCGTTCCGCAGGGCCCACTCGAAGCCCTCGCGGGTGATCTCCACGGCGAGGACGGTCTCCTGGCCCTCCTTCGCGCCCCACCCCGAGCGGTACATCATCCACAGGAACGACGGCTTGATCCACGTCATCCGGTCCCGCTTCCAGACGGCCGGAAACCGGCCCTCCCGCGCCGCCGGGAGCCCGATCGCGGGCGAGTACGCCTGGTAGACGGTGACCGTGCGCTCCGTGTGGAGCGCGCGGATCCGGTACTTCGGTTCTTCCATGGGGTTCAGGGTGGGCGAAGTCCCGCCGCGCCACTACCGGTTATTCCGGGACCTCATTCCGGCGCCGGCCCGCCCGCGAGCACCTCGCACACCTCGGCGGTCAGGGCGTCCGCCGCGTCCAGGGCCGCCGCCAGGGAGGCCGGGTCCGTGCCGAGGGCGGAGAACAGCCCCTGGGCCCGGTCCGCGAAGTCCGGCGGGGCGCAGGGCAGTCCGCCCGCCTCCCGTACCGCCCCCTTCTCGTTCAGGACCCAGCTCCCCGCGTGCGCGTGCAGGGCGTGGACGAGGAGGCCGACCGCGCGGAAGAGACAGCCCGCCACGTAGAAGGAGTCCCCGCGGGCCGCTCCCTTACGGGCACAGGCCAGGGTGAACGGCGCCTCCCAGCGCGCGTTCTCGACGAGCGCCCCGCGCAGCGCGTCCGGGTAGGGGCGGACCTCCTCCCGGAGGGCCCGCAGCTCGCCGGTCGGGTCGGCCAGGACGCGGCCGAGCGCCAGCTCGCCCACGTAGGAGGGGGAGTGGAAGCCCAGGGGGTGGCCGGGCTGGGTGCCGATCTCGAAGCGGCCCTCCCCGCACTCCTCCCGGACGCGCCGCACCCGGTCCAGATCGCGGTAGATCCAGTCCACCCGGTGGCCGTCGACCGTCAGCCAGCCGCCGCCGTCCACCCACGGCCCCCAGCCGCCCGGCTCGGACACCTCCCCGGGACCACCGGTCAGCTCGGCCGCCAGCCGGCGCAGGGCGTCGGTGTCCAGCGGCGGCCGGTAGTACAGGCCCAGGTCGAAGTCCGAGTCCGGGGAGTGCGTCCCCCGCGCCCGGCTGCCGCCCAGGCACACCCCGACGACCCCCTCGACCTCGGACAGGCGGTCTGCGATCTCGATCAGGCGCTCCATCCGGCCCACTCTGTGGAAGCCGCCCACCGCCCGCAACCCGATTGCGGGACCTTCCGGCTGGTCGGCGACCGATGAGTTTTCCCGTGATCCACGGTCATGGATCATGGCAGGCGCGCGGCGGCCCGAACGGGGCCGGAGCGCGCGGCTCGCATCCCCCGCCGACCGGACACGAGACCCCGAGGAAGCCCGCCATGCGCACCCTGATCAGCACCGCCTTCATCTCGCTCGACGGCGTCGTCGAGGCCCCGGGCGGCGAGCCCGGCTACCGGAACTCCGGGTGGACGTTCAAGGACGTCGAGTTCCTCCCCGAGGCGTTCGAGATCAAGGGACGGGAGCAGAAGGAGGCCGCGGCGATGCTGATGGGCCGCGTCAGCTACGAGGCGTTCAGCCCGGTGTGGCCGGACATGGAGGACTTCGCCGACTACAGGGCGATGCCGAAGTACGTCGTCTCCACCACCCTCGCCGAGGGCGACCTGGTGGAGAACTGGGGGGAGACCACGATCCTGCGCTCGCTCGACGAGGTCGCCGCGCTCAAGGAGACCGGGGGCGGCCCGGTCATCGTCCACGGCAGCGCCTCGCTGAACCGGGCCCTGTCGGACGCCGGCCTGATCGACCGCTACCACCTGCTCGTCTTCCCGCTCCTGCTCGGAGCGGGCAAGCGGCTCTTCAGCGCCACGGACAAGGACGCCCAGAAGCTGAGGCTCGTCGAGCACGAGGTCTACGCGAACGGCCTCCAGAAGCAGGTCTTCGACGTGGTCCGGCCGGGCGCCTGACCCGCCGGGCCCCCCGGCGCTCCGGTCCTCCGGCGCGGGGCCCGTCACGTACGCGCCCGTCGGCCCGCCCCGTACGCGCCCGCCGTCAGCGTCCGGCCGTGGGCGCGGTCCCGACCGGTCCCGGGGTCCCGGCCGTCCCCGGGGTCTCCGTCTCCGTCGTCCCCCGTGCCTCCGCCGCTCCCGCCGTCGCCGCCGCGATCGCCGCCCGGCTGCGCCGGTTCGTCCGCAGCGCGTCCCACGTGAGGATCGTCAGGGCCAGCCAGACGAGGGAGAAGCCCGCCCAGCGCTCCGGCGGCATCGCCTCGTGGAAGTAGAGGATCCCGAGGAGGAACTGGAAGGTCGGCGCCAGGTACTGGAGGAGGCCGAGCGTCGACAGCGGGACGCGGATCGCCGCCGCGCCGAAGCAGACCAGCGGGACCGCCGTGACCAGACCGGTGGCGACGAGCAGCGCGGTGTGGCCGGCGCCGTGCGCGCCGAACGCCAGCGTGCCCCGACCTCCCAGCCAGACCAGGTACGCGAGGGCGGGCAGGAACTGGACGGCGGTCTCGGCGGCCAGCGACTCCAGGCCTCCGATGTTCACCTTCTTCTTCACCAGGCCGTAGAGCGCGAAGGAGAAGGCGAGGACGAGCGAGATCCACGGCGGCTGCCCGTACCCGATCGCGAGGACGAGCACGGCCGCGAAGCCGATGCCGACCGCCGCCCACTGCGCCGGGCGCAGCCGCTCCTGGAGGACGAGGACGCCGAGGGCGATGGTGACGAGCGGGTTGATGAAGTAGCCGAGGGAGGCCTCGACGACGTGGCCCGTGTTCACGGACCAGATGTACAGGCCCCAGTTCACGGTGATGACGGTGGCGGCGAGGGTGATCAGACCCAGTTTGCGCGGGCTGCGCGCCAGCTCCCGTATCCAGCCCCAGCGGCGCAGGGCGAGCAGGGCGAGCCCCACGAAGACCAGGGACCACACCATCCGGTGGGCGAGGATCTCGATCGCCCCGGCGGGCTTGAGCAGCGGCCAGAACAGGGGGACCAGGCCCCACATGCCGTAGGCGCCGATCCCGTAGAGCAGGCCTGCTCGTCCCTCGTTCTCCGTCTTCACCGGACCTCCCGCCCTGTGCCGCGCCGTCCTGTCGGCCGCTCCGACGACGGTAGCGCCGCACGGGGCGGGTTGTCATGCCCGTACCGCTATACGGTCATGACGGCCCGGTGGCGCGGTCATGACGGCCCGGCGCTCGTCAGGAGGCGTCGAGCGCTTCCTGGATCGAGACGCCGACCGGGGTGGTCGGGCGGTCGATCAGCCGGGTCAGGTCGCCGGTGCGCAGGGCGAGCGCGCCGTGCTCGGCGGCCCGGTCGACGTCGACCAGGATCTCGGCGAGGGGGCGCGGGAGCCCGGCGCCGAGGAGGATCTCCAGGTGGGCCCCGGCGGAGACGGGGGTGTACGTCACCTCCCGGCCGGACCGGGCGGCGACCTCGGCCGCGTACTCGGCGAAGGACCAGGCGGTGTCGCCGCTCAGCTCGTACACCTGGTTCAGGTGCTCCTCGGCCGGGCCGGTCAGGACGGCGGCCGCGGCGGCGGCGTAGTCGGCGCGGGAGGCGGAGGCGATCCGGCCCTCACCGGCGTTGGAGACGACGGCGCCGTGGGCGAGGACGGGGGCGAGGTTGGCGGTGTAGTTCTCGCTGTACCAGCCGTTGCGGAGGAAGGTGTACGGCAGGCCCGAGGCGAGGATCAGGCGCTCGGTCTCCTTGTGCTCGGCGGCCAGCTCGAAGTCGGCGTCGTCGCCGCCGAGGACACCGGTGTACGCGAGCCGGGCCACGCCCGCCGCCTTCGCCGCGTCGATCACGGCGGAGTGCTGCGCGACGCGCCGCCCGACCTCGCTGCCGGAGATCAGGAGCACCCGGTCGCCGGCCTCGAAGGCGCCCGCCAGGGTCTCGGGGCGGCTGTAGTCGGCGATCCGCAGCTCGACCCCGCGCCCGGCCAGGTCCGCCGCCTTCTCCTTGTCCCGGACGACGGCGACGATCCGCTCGGCGGGGGCGGCGCCCCCGGCGGGGGCGGTGCCGAGGAGGGCGTCGACGACGAGGCGGCCGAGCTGTCCGGTGGCTCCGGTGACGACGATGCTCATGGTGCTTCCTTACGCGTGGGGTACGTGAAAATTGAACGGTGTACTCACCGTAGAACCGGCACTAACTTTTCGAAAGTACCCACTTTGAAGTAAGGTACTGGCATGGAGGTAAGTGGAGAGGTGAGCGCGACGGCCCCGCTGCCCGACGTCTTCGACCCGATGTGCCCCTCGCGGGCCGTCCTGGAGCACGTCACCAGCCGCTGGGGCGTCCTCGTCATGGCGTCCCTCCTGGAGCGCCCGTACCGCTTCAGCGAGCTGCGCCGCCGCATCGGGGGCGTCAGCGAGAAGATGCTGGCCCAGACCCTCCGGACCCTGGAGCGCGACGGCTTCGTCCACCGCGACGCCAAGCCCGTCATCCCGCCCCGCGTCGACTACGCCCTCACCCCGCTCGGCACCGAGGCCGCCCACCGGGTCTGGGCGCTCGCCCACTGGAGCGAGCAGCGGGCCGCCGTCGTCCAGGAGGCCCGCGAGCGGTACGACGGGGCACGTCGCGAGAGTGCCACCGCTTCGTCCCAATGAGGTTGTAGCCACGGTGAGTTGCCCCGGCAGGCCGTACGATCTGATCGCCGTTCGGGCAATCCGTGTAGGGACCGTGGGGGAACTGTGGCGTACGGGGACCGGAGACTGCTGCGCGCCTGCTGTGCCGTCCTGGTGGGCGGGCTGATCGCGACCGGCTGCACCGACGGCGGCGCCGACCGCGACGACGGCGCGAAACCCGGTGGCCGGGGGAGTACGAGCGGGGCGTCGGCCACGGGCGCCACGGCCCCGGCCCCCACGCCCACCCCCGCACCGACCGCCCTCGACTTCACCCCCGACCCGAAGCGGGCGCCGAAGAACACCGCCGACGCCAGGAGGCTCGCCCTCGCCGTCGTCGCCGGACCCGACGCCTGGGGCCCGGACTACGTGAAGCGCACCCCGTACCTCAGCGACCCCGACTACTGGCCCGTGCTCGGGGACGGCTGCTCCTGGGAGACCGGCACCCGGCCCTCCACCGCCCTCTCCAGCGTCACCGCCTACAGCGAGGTCCCCGCCGCCGACGGCCGGGGGACCCTCCGGGTCGCCGCCACCGTCACCGTGCACCGCACCGAGGACGACGCCGACTGGGAGATGGCCGAGACCCTGGAGGAGGCCCTCCGCTGCCCGGACCAGAGCCTGCGCGACGGCGAGCGCGTCAAGGGACTCATCTCCCTCGGCAACCCCTTCGGCCTCGGCGGCAACTACACCGCCACCGACTCCCTCGGCGAGCGCGGCGGCTACTACGACGACGCGGTCCCCGGGAAGCAGTTCTACGGCTGGTACCAGTCGCGCATCGGCCAGGTCACCGTCGCCACCGTCGTCAAGGGCGCCCCGGGCTACACCGAGGAGAGGACCCCCACGACGGTCGGCACCGTCACCGCCCAGGTCCAGGCCCTCGTCACCATGCTCGAACGCGTCAAGGACGAGCTGGAGGTCCGGTCATGAGCCCCGTGAACCCGGGGGACGACCGGGAGCCGGAGGACGGAGCCGGGACCTGGCCTCCGCGCGACCCCCGCATCGGCCCGCTGCCGAGCCCCCCGGCCAGACCCGGCACAGGACGCCGGAACACGCCCGGGGCCGGGCGGCCGACCCCCTCCGGGACCGGGCAGCAGGGCAACCCACCGACGGCGGAAAGGCCGCCCCCGGCCGCGCCCCCTTCCCCTCCCGAGCCTCCCGCAGGGAACTCCGCGGGAAGCCCGCCCCCGGCCGCACCCCCCTCCCCTTCCCAGCCTCCCGCAGGGAACTCCGCAGGGAACCCGCCCCCGCCCCCGCCCCACCCCCCGGCCGCCACCCCCCGTCCCCACCCCGGCGACCTTCAGCCGCTCCTCCCCTCCGATCCCTCCGTCATCGCCGGGTACCGGCTGCTCGGGCGGCTCGGGGCCGGGGGCATGGGCGTCGTCTATCTGGGACGTACGGCCGGCGGCGAGCTCGCCGCCGTCAAGGTCACCCACGCCGACCGGGCCGACCAGCCCGACTTCCGGGCCCGGTTCCGCCGCGAGGTCGAGGCCGCCCGCCGGGTCTCCAGCCCCTGGGCCGTCCCCGTCACCGGCGCCGACCCGGACGCCCCCGAACCGTGGATGGCCACCGCCTTCGTCCCCGGGCCCTCCCTGGGCGAGGCCGTCGCCGCGCACGGCGCGCTGCCCGAGCGGAGCGTCCGGCTCCTCGGCCGGTCCGTCGCCCGCGCCCTCGCCGCCGTGCACGCGGCCGGGCTCGTCCACCGGGACGTCAAACCCGGAAACGTCCTCCTCGCCGTCGACGGCCCCCGCCTCATCGACTTCGGCATCGCCCGCGCCACCGGCGAGACCGCCCTCACCGCCACCGACATGGTCGTCGGCACCCCCGGCTTCCTCGCCCCCGAACAGGCCGAGGCCCGCCCCGACGCCGTCGGCCCCGCCGCCGACGTCTTCGCCCTCGGCTGCCTCCTCGCGTACGCGGCGACCGGACGCCCGCCCTTCGGCACCGGCACCCCGGACGCCCTCCTCTACCGGACCGTCCACGACGAGCCGGACCTCACCGGCGTGCCCGGCGGGCTGCTCGGCCTCGTCCGGGCCTGCCTCGCCAAGGACCCGGCCGCCCGCCCGACCGCCGAGGAGATCGGCGCACGGCTCGTCGAGGACGCCCCCGGCGCCGCCGCCGAGTGGCTGCCCGCCCCCGTCGTCCGGACCATCGCCGAGCGCTCCGCCCGGATGCTCGCCCTGCCCGAGATCGACGCGACCGCGCCCGGCACGGAACCGGCGGAACCGCCGAAGCGCGGCAGGCGCGGCTTCCTGCTCCTCGCCTCCGGCGCCGCCGTCCTCGCCGCCGGCGGCGGAGCCCTCGCCGTCCGGTCGGCCCTCGGGGGCGACGGGGGGAAGGGGGACGACGGCAGGGGCGCCCCGCCCCGCACCTCCTGGAAGATCGGCGTCCTCGCCGACCTCTCCGGCCCCGCCAGGGAGATCGGGCTGGCCCAGGAGCGCGGCGCCCGCCTCGCCGTCGAGCGGTTCAACGCCCGCGAGGACAAGCCGTTCTCCCTCGAACTCGAGGTCTCCGACGACCGGGGCGACCGGACCGCCGCCCTCGAAGCGGCCCGCAGGCTCACCACCGACCCAGGCGTCCTCGCCGTCCTCGGGCCCACCTCCGACGGCACCGGGCAGGCCGCGCTCCCCGCCTTCGAGGAGGCCGGCCTCCCGCTGCTCACCACCTCCGCCGGGTTCAACCTGTTCACCCTGCGGGACCAGGAGAGCGCGCCCAACGCCACGGTGCTGCGGGCCATCCCCAACCACCCGATGGGCGGCGCGTACCTCGCGTTCGCCGTCACGCTCCTGCCCACGATCCGCAGGCCCGGGGTCCTCCAGGACCGCACGGACGACGAGTACGGCTGGCTGCTCGTGCGCGGCGTCCAGTTCGGCTTCGGACAGGCGGGGATCACCCCGCACTACCGGGTCGTCCCCGCCCGCGCGCGGGGGGACTACCGCAGGGTCCTCGGCGAGATGATCGACGCCGGCATGGACGCGTACGTCCACTGCGGGGTCCGCGAGACCGCCGTCCTCGCCGCCCGCGCCCTCGTCGGACTCGGTTTCACCGGGCCCCGGTTCGGCGGCCAGCACGCCTTCGGCCCCGCCTTCCTGAAGGAGGCGGGACCCGCCGCCGAGAACTGGTTCTTCGGCGCGCCCGTCCTCGACGCCGTGACCCGCAAGGAGGCCGCCGGCTTCGTCACCGCGTACCGCGCGCGCTACGGCGCCCCTCCCGCGTACTACACGGGCGAGTCGTACGACGTCGTGAACATGGTCCTCGACCAGCTCGTCCGGAACGCGAAGGCGGGCCGGCCCCCGGCCCGCAAGGGCCTCTGGGCGCAGCTGCGGGCGAAGAAGTACACCGGCGTCATGGGCGGCTACACCTTCGACAAGTACGGCGACCTCTCCGGCGTCGGCACGTTCGTGCACGGCGTGCAGAACGGCGCCTACAAGTCGATCGGGCCCGCGCCCGCCGTCCCCGCGAACAAGCCGAAGTCCGACGAGCCGAAGGCCTGACCGCCGTGCAGCCGCTCCGCAGGGCCGACCCGTCCTCGATCGCCGGGTACCGCCTCCTCGGCCGCCTCGGCACCGGCGGCATGGGCGTGGTCTACCTCGCCCGCACCGCCGGCGGGACGCTCGCCGCGCTCAAGCTCATCCGCGCCGAGCACGCCGCCGACCCCGGCTTCCGGGAGCGGTTCCGCCGCGAGGCCCGGACCGCAGGGCGGATCACCGGCCGCTGGGTGGTCCGCGTCCTCGGCGCCGATCCGGAGGCCCGCGAGCCCTGGCTGGCGACCGAGTTCGTCCCCGGACCGTCGCTCGCCGAGGCCGTCGCCCTGCACGGCCCCCTGCCCGAACCGACCGTGCGGGCCCTGGGCGCCCGGCTCGCCGCCGCGCTCGCCGACGTGCACGCGGCGGGGCTCGTCCACCGGGACGTGAAACCGGGGAACGTCCTCCTCGCCCTCGACGGGCCGCGCCTCATCGACTTCGGCATCGCCCGGTCCGCCGGGGCCACCGCCCTGACCGCCACGGACGCGATGATCGGCACCCCCGGCTTCCTCGCCCCCGAACAGGCCCGCGCCGGCGGGCCGGACGAGGTCGGCCCGGCCGCCGACGTCTTCTCGCTCGGCTGCGTCCTGGCGTACGCCCTCACCGGCGAACGCCCCTTCGGCACGGGCGCGGTGGCCGCCGTCGTCTACCGCACCGTCCACGAGGAAGCGGACCTGCGCGGGATCCCCGACACCCTCCTGCCCCTGGTGACCGCCTGCCTGGCCAAGGACCCGGCGGCCCGCCCCACGGCCGCGCGGGCGGGGGCCGCCCTGGGGGAGGCCGAGGGCGCGGCGGGGGACTGGCTGCCGCCCGGCCTGCCCGCGCTCATCGCGCGGCGGTCCTCGCGCGTCCTCGACCTGCCGGTCCCCGAACCGACCCTCCTCACGGCCCCCGAACCCCCCGCGGGGATCTCGCGCCGGCGCGTCCTGACGGCCGGCTCGGCCGCGGCCGTCGCCGGGGCGGGCGGCCTGACCGCCTGGCTCCTCGGCCGCGCCCCCGCCCGGAAGGACACGGGGGGTGCCGCCCTCCCCGCGTACACGATCGGCGTCCTCACCGATCTCACCGGGCCCACCCGGGCGGCCGGGCGGGCGCAGGAGCGCGGCGCCCGGCTGGCCGTGGAGACCTTCAACGCCCGCCCGGACCGGGCCTTCGACGTGGCCCTGCGGGTCGTGGACGACGGCGGGCGGGGGTCGCGCGCCACGACCGCCGCCCGCACCCTGCTCCGGGACGAGGGGCTCGTCGGCGTCCTCGGCCCGACGACCGTCCCGAGCGTGCTCGCCGCCGTGGCCGAGCTCGTCGACCACTCCGTCCCCCTGGTGAGCGTCCTCGCCGCCGTCCCCACCGGCGACACGGTGGAGGGCCAGACCACCAAGCGCACCTACTTCGAACCCCGCCCCTCCCCGGACTCCATGATCGTCCCGTACGCCCGCTGCCTCTCCGAGCGCGGGATCGTCCGGACCGCCCTCGTGGAGGACCGCGACGGCGGCCGGGCCACCTGGTTCGCGGTCAAGAGCGTCAAGCAGACCCCGCCCTCGCAGGCCCGGGGCGGGACGGCGACCTCCCACCCCGTCGAGGCGGACGGCGAGGACTTCGCCCCCGCCGTACGGGCCGCCCTCGCGACGGACCCGCAGGCCGTGATGTACGTGGGGATCTCGCCGCGCCGGGCCGCCCTCTGCGCGAAGGCCCTGCGCGACCAGGGTTTCCGGGGCCCCTGCGGCAGCGTCGAACAGCCCTTCACCCAGGAGTTCATCGACCTCGCGGGCCCGGCGGCCGAGGACTGGTACTTCGGCACGGCCCACGTCGACCCGGACGGCCTCCCGGGGGCGAAGGACTTCACCGCCGCGTACCGCGCGCGCTGGGGACTGCCCGCCACCACCCCCGTCGAGCCGTACGCCACGGAGGCGTACGACGCCGTCAACTGGACGCTCCAGGCGCTGGGCACGACGGTCGGTAACCACTCCGAGTCGGTGGCGTCCGGGGTGGCGAACGCCCTGCGCCAGACCCCCTACAAGGGCCTCGCCAAGACGTACACCTCGGCGGGCCGGGAGAGCGGCACCGCGAGCCTCGTCGGGCTCTTCCTCTGGCAGGTGAGGGACGGGAGGCCGCACTTCCTGGGGGAGTTCGCGGACGCGGCGGTGAAGGAGGCGAAGCGGACGGGGAAGACGTGAGGAGGGGCGGGTCCGTGGGGCCCGCCCCTCCTCACCCCGTCACGCCGTCGCGTCAGCCGACGACGGTCCAGGTGTCGTTGCCGGTGAGGAGCTGGGCCAGGTCGCCCTTGCCGTGCCGCTCCACGGCCGTGTCGAGCTGCTCCGCCATGAGGGTGTCGTAGACCGGGCGCTCCACCGACCGGAAGACCCCGACGGGGGTCCGGTGGAGGGTGTCGGGGTCGGCGAGGCGGGAGAGCGCGAAGGCGGTGGTGGGGGTGGCCGCACGGGCGTCGTGGACGAGGATCTCGCCCTCGTTCGCGGGCGTCACGTCGACGACCTCCAGGTCACCGGTGGCCGGATTCCGCACGACCCCCTTGGCGAGGTCGGCGCCGAAGCGGATCGGCCGCCCGTGCTCCAGGCGGATCACGGCCTCCTGGGCCCGCTCCTTGTCCTTCAGGGCGTCGAAGGCGCCGTCGTTGAAGATGTTGCAGTTCTGGTAGATCTCCACGAGCGCCGTGCCGTTGTGGTCGGCGGCCTGCCGCAGGACCTCGGTGAGGTGCTTGCGGTCGGAGTCGACCGTGCGGGCCACGAACGACGCCTCCGCGCCGAGCGCGAGCGAGACCGGGTTGAAGGGCGCGTCCAGGGAGCCCATCGGGGTCGACTTGGTGATCTTGCCGATCTCGGAGGTGGGGGAGTACTGGCCCTTGGTCAGCCCGTAGATCCGGTTGTTGAAGAGCAGGATCTTGAGGTTGACGTTGCGGCGCAGGGCGTGGATCAGGTGGTTGCCGCCGATGGACAGCGCGTCGCCGTCACCGGTGACCACCCAGACCGACAGGTCCCGGCGCGAGGTCGCCAGACCGGTGGCGATGGCGGGCGCCCGGCCGTGGATGGAGTGCATCCCGTAGGTGTTCATGTAGTACGGGAAGCGGGAGGAGCAGCCGATGCCGGAGACGAAGACGATGTTCTCCCTGGCCAGGCCGAGTTCGGGCATGAAGCCCTGGACGGCGGCCAGGACGGCGTAGTCGCCGCAGCCGGGGCACCAGCGCACCTCCTGGTCGGACTTGAAGTCCTTCATCGACTGGACGGCCTCGGCCTTCGGCACCAGGTGCAGGAGCGACTCGGCGGACTCAGGCATCGATGGCCTCCTTGAGGACGGCGGCGAGCTGTTCGGCCTTGAACGGCATGCCGTTGACCTGGGTGTGGCTGCGCGCGTCGACCAGGTACCGCGCCCTGATCAGGGTGGCGAGCTGGCCGAGGTTCATCTCGGGGACGACGACCTTCCCGTACCCCTTCAGGACGTCGCCGAGGTTCTTCGGGAAGGGGTTGAGGTGGCGCAGGTGGGCCTGGGCGACGGGCAGGCCCGCGGCCCGCAGGCGCCGTACGGCCGCGGTGATCGGCCCGTAGGTGGAGCCCCAGCCGAGGACCAGGGTGCGCGCGCCGTCCGGGTCGTCGACCTCGACGTCCGGCACGTCGATCCCGTCGACCTTGGCCTGGCGGACGCGGACCATGAACTCGTGGTTGGCCGGGTCGTAGGAGATGTTCCCCGTGCCGTCCTGCTTCTCGATGCCGCCGATGCGGTGTTCGAGCCCGGGGGTGCCGGGCACGGCCCAGGGCCGGGCGAGCGTCTCGGGGTCGCGCTTGTAGGGCCAGAAGACGTCGCTGCCGTCGGCGAGGGTGTGGTTGGGGCCGGTGGCGAACGCGGTCCGCAGGTCGGGCAGCTCACCGGTGTCCGGGATCCGCCACGGCTCGGAGCCGTTGGCCAGGTAGCCGTCGGAGAGCAGGAAGACCGGCGTGCGGTACGCCAGGGCGATCCGGGCCGCCTCCACCGCCGCGTCGAAGCAGTCGGCGGGCGTCCTCGGCGCGACGACCGGGACCGGCGCCTCGCCGTTGCGCCCGTACATCGCCTGGAGCAGGTCGGCCTGCTCGGTCTTGGTCGGCAGGCCGGTGGAGGGGCCGCCGCGCTGGATGTCGACGATCAGCAGCGGCAGCTCCAGGGAGACGGCCAGGCCGATGGTCTCGGACTTCAGCGCCACCCCGGGGCCGCTCGTCGTGGTGACGGCGAGCGAGCCGCCGAAGGCCGCGCCGAGCGCGGCGCCGATCCCGGCGATCTCGTCCTCGGCCTGGAAGGTCCGCACGCCGAAGTTCTTGTGCTTCGACAGCTCGTGCAGGATGTCGGAGGCCGGGGTGATCGGGTACGAGCCGAGGTAGAGCGGCAGGTCGGCCTGGCGGGCGGCGGCGACCAGCCCGTAGGACAGGGCCAGGTTCCCCGAGATGTTGCGGTACGTGCCCGTGGGGAAGGCCCGGGTCGCGGGGGCGACCTCGTAGGAGACGGCGAAGTCCTCGGTGGTCTCCCCGAAGTTCCAGCCGGCCCGGAACGCGGCCACGTTCGCCTCGGCGATCTGCGGCTTCTTCGCGAACTTCCGGCGCAGGAACGCCTCGGTGCCCTCGGTCGGCCGGTGGTACATCCAGGACAGCAGCCCGAGCGCGAACATGTTCTTCGACCGCTCGGCCTCCTTCCGGGGCAGGCCGAAGTCCTTCAGGGCCTCCAGGGTCAGCGTCGTCAGCGGCACCGGGTGCACCCGGTAGCCCTCCAGGGACCCGTCCTCCAGCGGCGAGACCGCGTAGCCGACCTTGGCCATCGCCCGCTTGGCGAACTCGTCGGTGTTGACGATGACCTCGCCGCCGCGCGGCACGTCGGCGATGTTCGCCCGCAGCGCCGCCGGGTTCATCGCGACCAGCACGTTCGGCGCGTCGCCCGGGGTGAGGATGTCGTGGTCGGCGAAGTGCAGCTGGAACGACGACACGCCCGGCAGCGTCCCGGCGGGCGCCCGGATCTCGGCCGGGAAGTTCGGCAGCGTCGACAGGTCGTTCCCGAAGGACGCCGTCTCCGAGGTGAACCGGTCACCCGTGAGCTGCATGCCGTCGCCCGAGTCGCCCGCGAAACGGATGATCACCCGGTCGAGCCGGCGGACTTCCTTCGCTGTGCCGTCGTGGGGCGTGGCCGGGGCGCCTCTCTGCTCCCCGAGCAGGGCCTCGCCGGCCTCGCTGCTGACCTGGCTGGTCACTGAACTGGACCTCCCTCGTGGCAAGGGGACTCTCCGCCGGAGGCGGGGAGAAGCTCGGGGCGCGGCCGGCCGATCACCGTCCGTCCCGCTGCCCACCCTACGACGGCGGGGGCGGGTCTCCCCGGACTTCTTGCATCGTGGACCGCTTTTCGGAATCCGTTCCGTCCGGGTTCGTGACGCCGTGTCACCGCCCGGAGTATTCCGGAAGGTCTGGTTCCGGTACTTCTGTCGGCCGGGGGGCCGGTTCCGGCGGGCGGGGGCCGGTTCCGGCGGGTCGAGGGATCTCGCAGGATCTTCCGGCTCTTGGAAACCCCGGAGCCCCGGAGCCCCGGAGCCCCGGAGCCCCGGAGCCCCGGAGCCCCGGAGCCCCGGAGCCCCGGAGCCCCGGAGCCCCGGAGCCCCGGAGCCCCGGGACCCCTCGGGACCTCCCGGCCCCCTCAGGACCTCAGGTACGTCAGCACGGCGAGTACCCGCCGGTGATCGCCGTCACTCGGCGCGAGCCCCAGCTTCAGGAAGATGTTGCTGATGTGCTTCTCCACCGCGCCGTCGCTCACGACCAGCGCCTTCGCGATCGCCGAGTTCGTCCGCCCCTCCGCCATCAGGCCCAGGACCTCCCGCTCGCGCGGGGTCAGGTTCGCCAGGACGTCCTGCTGCCGGCTGCGTCCGAGGAGCTGCTGCACGACCTCGGGGTCCAGGGCCGTGCCGCCCCCGGCGACCCGGACGACCGCGTCCACGAACTCGCGGACCTCCGCGACCCGGTCCTTCAGGAGGTAGCCCACGCCCCGGCTGGAACCGGCCAGGAGCTCGGTGGCGTACTGCTCCTCCACGTACTGCGACAGGACGAGCACCCCGAGCCCCGGGTGCTCCCCGCGCAGCCGCACCGCCGCCCGTACGCCCTCGTCCGTGTGGGTCGGCGGCATCCGCACGTCCGCCACCACCACGTCCGGCAGCGCCCCCTCGGCCGCGAGCTTCCCCACCGTCTCCACCAGGGCCTCGCCGTCGCCGACCCCGGCGACGACCTCGTGCCCCAGGTCGGTCAGGAGCCGGGTCAGCCCCTCCCGGAGCAGTACCGAATCCTCGGCGATGACCACCCGCACCCGCTCCGCCACGTCCCGCTCTCCCACGCCCCACAGCCCCCATGTCCGGTCGTCCGGTCGTCCGGCCCTCGGTCGAAGCCGGTCGGGGCCAGCATCCCACCCGGGAGCCCGCGCGGGACCTACGCCCGCCAGGGCAGTTCGGCCGTCACCGTCGTCGGGCCGCCCGCCGGGGAGTCCACGGCCAGGACCCCGTCCACCGCCCCGACCCGCTCGGAGAGCGCCGCCAGGCTCCGCCCGGCCGCCGCCTCCGCGCCGCCGACGCCGTCGTCCCGGACCTGGAGCATCAGCCGGTCGCCCGTGCGCCACACGTCCACCTGGGCGCGCCGCGCCCGCGCGTGCTCGGTGACGTTCCGCAGGAGCTCCGAGACCGTGAAGTACGCGAGGCCCTCGATCGCCGGGACCGGTCGCGCCGGCAGGTCCACGTCCACCGACACCGGGACCGCGCAGCGCGAGGCCACCGCCGACAGGGCCGCGTCCAGACCCCGGTCGGTGAGGACGGCCGGGTGGATGCCCCGGGCCAGGTCCCGCAGCTCCCGGAGCGCCAGCTTCACCTCGCCGTGCGCCTCCTCCACCAGGACCGCCGCCGCCCTCGGGTCCTCCGCCAGCCGCTCCTTCGCCAGGCCCAGGTCCATGGCGAGCGCCGAGAGCCGGGCCTGTGCGCCGTCGTGCAGCGCCCGCTCGATGCGCCGCAGGTCGGCGGCGGCGGTGTCCACGAGCACGCCCCGGTCCGATTCCAGCTCCGTCACGCGCGACGCCGGCCGGGACGGGCCGAGCAGCCCGGCCACCAGGAACCGGTCGACGGCGACGAACCCGCGCAGCAGCCACGGCCCGGCCAGGACGAACAGCAGACCGGCCGCGCTGGTCACCGCGATCTCGAAGGGCGAGTCCAGGTAGAGGCCGTGCGTCCCGTCGCCGTACAGCTGGATCCCGTCCTGCCCGACGTACGCGGGGAACACCCACTGCCACAGCGGATACGTGAAGAGGCTCCAGCCCCACGTCCAGAACGCCACCGTCACCGAGAAGGAGAACACCGCCCACGGCATGTGCACGAACGCGTAGAGCAGGTGCCGCCAGGAGGCCCCGCTCCTCAGCATGGCGCCCATCCACGAGAACGCCCCGCCGGTCCGGCCGCGCACCGGCTCCGGCGCCGCCACGTCCAAACCGAGCAGCGCCCGCGCCCGGGCCCGCTCCACCGCCCCGAAGCCCCGGCACAGGGCGAGCGTCCCGGCCAGGACCGGGACGCCGAGGAAGGTGACGAGCAGCCCGGCGCCGGCCGAGACGAGGGAGACGGAGAGCGCGAACCAGCACACGCTCAGCGGGAGACCGATCAGCACGTACCCGAGGGCGCACCAGGTGCGGCCCTCGAACGGCGCGCGGATCGCGGCGGGGAGTCGGTGGGAGGGCATGGCGAACGTCCTTCTCTGCCGGTGTCCTGGCGGTGGGCTGGGGGGCGGTGCGCGTTCGGCGGGGGCGGGCCGGGCCGGGCCGAGGTGGGCCGGGCCGGGGTGGCGTGGGCCGGGGTGGTGCGGTGCGGTGCGTGTTCCAGGATTCCGTTCCGGCGGGGGCCGGACCATGAGGGAGGTCGGCGTCTGCGGGCGGGGGTTTTCCCCACCTCCGGGCCCCCGGGGGTCTAACCGGGCGGGCGTTTTCCCCACCTCCGGGGCCCCCGGGGGGCTACCGGGCGGCCGCGACCCGGTCCCGCCACGGCAGTTCCGCCGTGACCGTCGTCGGGCCGCCCGCCGGTGAGTCCAGGGCGAGGACGCCGTCGACCGCGCCGAGCCGCTCCGCGAGCCCGGCGAGCCCCGTGCCGCCGTCGAGGCTCGCCCCGCCGGTGCCGTCGTCCCGGACCTGGAGCATCAGCCGGTCGCCCGCCCGCCACACCTCCACGGAGGCGGACCGGGCCCGGGAGTGCTTGGAGACGTTCTGGAGCAGCTCCGACACCGTGAAGTACGCGATGCCCTCGATCGCCTCCGCCGGCCGCTCGGCCAGGTCCACGTCGACCCGCACCGGCACCGTGCAGCGCGCGGAGACGGAGGACAGGGCGGCGCCGAGCCCCCGGTCGGTGAGGACGGCCGGGTGGATGCCCCGGGCCAGGTCCCGCAGCTCCTGGAGCGCGAGCTTCACCTCGCCGTGCGCCTCGTCGACCATCGCGGCGGCGGCCTCCGGGTCGTCCAGGAGCTTCTCCTTCGCCAGGCCGAGCCCCATCGCGAGGGCGACGAGCCGGGCCTGCGCGCCGTCGTGCAGGTCGCGCTCGATGCGCCGCAGGTCGGCGGCGGCGGTGTCGACCACCACGCCCCGGTCCGACTCCAGCTCGGCGATCCGCCGCTCCAGCTCGTCGGAGGGCGAGAGCAGCCCCCGGACCATGCCCCGGTCGGCGCTCGCGAGCAGGCGCGCGACGAAGGGCAGTACGGGCCAGAGGACGAGGAGCGAGACCAGGGTGACCGTGAACGTCGCGATCCCCCAGGGCAGCCGGATCAGCCCGTACAGCTGCGTCCGCCAGGCCACCGGGTCCTTCAGCGCGGACCACAGCCAGCCGAAGAAGCCGTCGCGCCGGGGCAGCGGGGACGGCTCCCGGACCCCGACGCCGAGCAGGCCCCGGGCCCGCGCCCGCTCCGACCGGCCGATCAGGCGGGCGCCGCCGAGGCCGAGGGCGAGCAGCGGGAGGCCGATCACGGTGACCGAGAGGCCGACCCCGAGCAGCACGCTCACCACCGCGTAGACGAAACCGGCCAGCGCGGTGAACAGATTGGAGAGGAGGAAGGCGATCTCCTGCCAGGTCTCCTTCCCGCAGGCGATGAGGGGGCGCGCCGGGGCGGCGGGGCCGGCGGGGGAGGCGGCGGAGTCGTGATCGGCACTCATGGGCCCCAGGGTGCCCGGCGCGGATCGCGCGCCGCCATGGGGGAGGCGGTCGGAGGCGAGGGGGGTTAACCCCACCGGAGCGCGCTCCGAACCGGCCACCGCGACTGCTTACGGTCTCTTTAGCAGGGCCTAGACTCGCGTGCGTACAGAACAGAAGTGACCCATGGGGCACCTGGACCGAGGGGCGGACGTGCGGGAACCGACCGTTGTCGCGGCCGACGCGGCGGACTACTTCCAGACGTACTCCGTCGTCGGCCTGCTCGCCGTCGTCGGCGTGCTCTTCGTCGCCGTGGCGTTCGGCGCCGGCCGCCTGCTGCGGCCCGTCGTGCCGACGCCCGAGAAGCTCCTCACGTACGAGTGCGGCGTCGACCCCGTGGGGGAGGGCTGGGCACACACCCAGGTCCGCTACTACGTGTACGCCTTCCTCTACGTGATCTTCGCCGTCGACTCGATCTTCCTCTTCCCCTGGGCGACGGTCTTCGCCGCGCCCGGCTACGGCGCCACGACCCTGGTCGAGATGTTCGTCTTCCTCGGCTTCCTGGCCGTGGGGCTGCTCTACGCGTACAAGAAGGGCGTCCTGGCATGGACGTAACACCCGGAGTCCCCGGAACCGCTCCCGGCGCCGGCCCCGCGACCGGGTCCGGTCCCGTGGCCCTGCCCGCTCCGAAGCTGGGCCCGCTCGCCCGCCTGGCCCCGGAGCCGATGAAGGTGGTCCTGAACTGGGGCCGCCGCTACAGCCTGTGGGTCTTCAACTTCGGCCTCGCCTGCTGCGCGATCGAGTTCATCGCCGCGTCGATGGCCCGGCACGACTTCATCCGCCTCGGCGTGATCCCCTTCGCGCCCGGCCCGCGCCAGGCCGATCTGATGATCGTCTCGGGCACGGTGACGGACAAGATGGCACCGGCCGTGAAGCGCCTCTACGAGCAGATGCCCGAACCGAAGTACGTCATCTCCTTCGGCGCCTGCTCCAACTGCGGCGGCCCGTACTGGGACTCGTACTCCGTGACGAAGGGCGTCGACCAGATCATCCCGGTCGACGTGTACGTACCGGGCTGCCCGCCCCGGCCCGAGGCGCTGCTCCAGGGCATCCTCAAGCTCCAGGAGAAGATCGCGCGGGAGAACCTGGCGGAGCGGTACGCGGCGTCCCCCTCGGTCGCGGAGCTGACGAGCCCGCTGACGCCCCCGCCGGGAGGCACGGCATGAACGCGTACGACGGCCTCCCGGACACGGTGACGGAGGTCTTCGGGGAAGAGGCGACGGCGGAACGGGCGTACGGCCTGCTGACGGTCGACGTCCCGCCGTCCTCCTGGATCACGGCCCTGACGACGGCCCGCACCGTCCTGGGCTGCACCTACTTCGACTGGCTGAGCGCGGTCGACGAGCCGGGCACGGGCATCCGGGTCTGCGCCCACGTGGTGTCCCTCGGCGAAGGCGGCTCGCCGCGCCGCCTCCTCGTCCGTACGACGGTCCCGCACGCGGCCCCCGTCCTGCCCACGGCGGTGGAGGTGTACGCGGGCGCGGGCTGGCACGAGCGCGAGACGCACGAGATGTTCGGCGTGGACTTCACGGGCCACCCGCACCTGGTCCCGCTCCTCCTCCCCGAGAACTTCGAGGGCCACCCGCTGCGCAAGGACTTCGTCCTCGCGGCCCGGGTCGCCAAGGCGTGGCCGGGCGCGAAGGAACCGGGCGAGTCCCACGACGGCGGCCCCAAGCGCCGCCAGATGCTCCCCCCGGGCGTCCCGGACCCCAACGAATGGGGCCCCCTCAAGGGCCAGCTCCCCCCGGCCCCCACCCGCACCGAACGCCCGCCCCGCCGCACCCGCACGACGACGGACGCCCCGACGGCCCCTGACCGCGCCCGTTCGACGCCGGAGGGTTCCGCCGGCCAGGACCCGGCGGCGGCTCCGGCACGTCGTACCCGCTCGGCGTCGGAGGGTTCGGCGAGCCAGGACGCGACGGCGGCGCCTCGCCGTGCTCGTTCGGCGTCGGAAGGTTCCGTCGGCCAGGACCCGGCTCCGGCTCCGGCACGCCGTGCCCGTTCGGCCTCGGACGGTTCCGTCAGCCAGACGCCCGCGGAGGCGGGGGAGGGGAACACGACGGCGGACACCCCGCCGGAGGCGACCCGCCCGCCGCGCCGCTCCCGCTCGGCGTCGGACGGCTCCGCGAGCCAGTCGACGGCACCGGGCGCGACGGCACCGGACGCTCCGGCATCGGATGCGGCGGCACCGGACGCGACGGCACCGGACGCTCCGGCATCGGATGCGGCGGCACCGGACGCGACGGCGCGCCCGCCGCGCCGCTCTCGCTCGGCGGCCGACGGCTCGGTGAGCCAGACGCCCACGGAGCCGACGTCCCCCCGGCCCACCCGCAGCCCGGACGCTCCCTGGCACCACGCCCGCCCGGCCTTCGACGAGGAGCCCGTGACTCCGGCGGAACCGACAGCTCCGGCGAAGCCGGAGACCCCGGCGGCCCCTGCCTCTCCGGACACCCTGGAGACTTCGGCGGCCCCGGACACCCCGTCGGCCCCGGCCGAGCCCGCCGCCCCGCCGGAGCCGGACACCGCCACCGAGCCGGCCGCTCCGGCCGCCCCCGACGCGGATGCCGACCCCGGTACGGATGCCGACCCCGGCAACCCGACCGACGTACAGGACCCCGGCCCGCGCCCCGTACCCCCCGCCCCGGAGCCGGAGGCTCCGGACACGGCGCCGGGTGCCGGACCCGACGGCCCCGGCACGGATCCCGGCCCCGGCACGGCCCCGTCCGCGACGCGGTCCCCCGCGCCCGGCGGCCCCGGCAAGAAGAAGCCCACCGACCCCGACCCCACCCACCCCGCCGGAGGCGATCCCGCGTGAACGACGTACTCGACGTCGCCCTCCGGCTGCTCGTCGTCTTCGCCGTCTTCCTCGTGCTGCCCCTCGTCGTCGGCCAGACCGAGCACAAGGTCATGGCCCACATGCAGGGCCGTCTCGGCCCCATGTACGCCGGCGGCTTCCACGGCTGGGCCCAGCTCGTCGCCGACGGCGTGAAGTTCGCGCAGAAGGAGGACGTGGTCCCGAAGGACGCCGACCGGCGGGTCTTCCAGCTCGCGCCCGCCGTCGCCCTCCTCCCGTACCTCCTCGTCCTCGTCGCGATCCCGGTCGGCCCGGGCGAGGGGGCCGTCGGCCGGGTGGTCGACGCGGGCATCTTCTTCGTGCTGGCCGTGATGGGCGTCGGCGTGCTCGGCAGCCTCATGGCCGGCTGGGCGTCCGCGAACAAGTTCTCGCTGCTCGGCGGCCTGCGGACCGCCGCCCAGCTCCTCGCGTACGAACTCCCGATGCTCCTCGCCGCCGCCTCCGTCGCGATGGCCGCCGGCACCGTCTCCCTCCCCGGCATCCTGGACGCCTTCGCGTGGTGGTGGGTGCCCTGGCAGATCGTCGGCGCGCTCGTCTTCTTCGTGGCCGGCCTCGCCGAACTCCAGCGACCGCCGTTCGACATGCCGGTCGCGGACTCGGAGATCATCTTCGGCGCGTACACCGAGTACACCGGCCTCCGCTTCGCGCTCTTCCTGCTCGCGGAGTACGCGGGCATCGTCGTCCTCTGCGGCCTCACCACCGTCCTCTTCCTCGGCGGCTGGCACGGCCCCCTCGGCGCCGACGGCCTCGGCTGGGTCTGGACCCTCCTGAAGACCGCCGTCCTCGCCTTCGTCGTCATCTGGCTGCGGGTCAGCTACCCGCGCCTGCGCGAGGACCAGCTCCAGCGGCTCGCCTGGACGACGCTCGTCCCGCTCGCCCTCGCGCAGATCGCGCTCACCGGCATCGTGAAGGTGGCGATCCAGTAATGGCTCCTCTTCTCCCGCCCTCCCGACCCGGCGTTCCCGGCTCCGGCCTCGCCAAGGGCCTCGCCGTCACCCTCCGCACGATGACGCGGAAGACCGTCACCGCGCAGTACCCCGACGTGCAGCCCGAACTCCCGCCCCGCACCCGCGGGGTCATCGGCCTGTTCGAGGAGAACTGCACGGTCTGCATGCTCTGCGCCCGCGAGTGCCCCGACTGGTGCATCTACATCGACTCCCACAAGGAGACGGTGCCGCCCGCCGCCCCCGGCGGCCGCGAGCGCAGCCGGAACGTCCTCGACCGCTTCGCCATCGACTTCGCGCTCTGCATGTACTGCGGCATCTGCATCGAGGTGTGCCCCTTCGACGCGCTGTTCTGGTCGCCCGAGTTCGAGTACGCGGAGACCGACATCCACGAGCTGACGCACGAGCGCGACAAGCTCCGCGAGTGGATGTGGACGGTCCCGGAACCGCCCGCGCTCGACCCGCGCGCGGAGGAACCGAAGGAGATCGCCGCCGCCCGCAAGGCGGCGGAGAAGGCCGCGGCGGCAGCGGCGGCCGAGGGGGAACAGCAGTGATCCTGACAGCAGTACAAGCGGCACAAGCAGTACAAGCGGCACAGACAGCGGCGCGGCAAAGCCACGGCTTCCTCTCGCCCACCGGCGTCGAGATCGCCTTCCTCCTCGTCGGCCTCGTCACCCTCGGCGCCGCCGTCGTCACCGTCACCACCCGCCAACTGGTGCACGCCGCCCTCTGGCTGGTCGTGGCCCTCGGCGGCCTCGCCGTCGAGTACCTGCTCCTGACCGCCGAGTTCATCGCCTGGGTCCAGGTGCTGATCTACGTCGGTTCCGTCGTCGTCCTCCTCCTCTTCGGCCTCATGCTCACCAAGGCCCCCGTCGGCCGCTCCCCGGACACCGACTCGGCCAACCGTCCGGTCGCCCTCGCCGTGGCCCTGGCCGCCGCGGGCGCGCTCGTCTGGGTGGTCGTCGACGCCTTCCGCACGACCTGGATCGACCTCGACGGAGCCGTCCAGGGTTCCACCGAGGTGACCGGCTCGATCCTCTTCCGGCACTGGGTGCTGCCCTTCGAGGCGCTGTCCGTGCTCCTCCTGGCCGCCCTGGTCGGCGCCATCGTGCTCTCCCGGAAGAAGAAGGAGGGGGAACGCTGATGCACCTCGCCTACCCGGCCGTCCTCGCCGCCCTCCTCTTCGCCGTCGGCGTGTACGGCGTCCTCGCCCGCCGCAACGCGATCCTCGTCCTGATGTCCGTCGAGCTCATGCTCAACGCCGTCAACCTCAACCTCGTCGCCTTCGACGTCTGGCTCCGCGACGCCCTCCACGCCGGCCAGGCCCTCACCCTCTTCACCATCGCCGTCGCCGCGGCGGAGATCGGCATCGGCCTCGCGATCGTCCTGATGGTCCACCGCAACCGCGGCACCTCGGACGTCGACCGCCTCCGCGACACGGCGGAGCACCCGGACACGACCCCGGACACGGCCACGGACCCGGACACGACCCCGCGCCCTGGCACCGCCCCGCACGCGGGCCCGAACGACGAGAAGGCCGAGGCCGCCGCGTGACCACGACCACCCTCGCCGTCCTCGTCCCCCTCCTCCCCCTCCTCGGCTCCGCCGCCGGGCTCCTCCTCGGCCGCACCGCCCCCGGCTTCGTCCGCCCGCTCGCCGTCCTCCCGACCCTCGCCGCCGCCGTCCTGGCCGTGCTCGTGGCGGTCCGCCAGGGTGGCGGGAAGGCGATCGACGCCGCCACCCAGCTCACCCCCACCGGCTCGGTCCCGATCGACCTGGCCCTGCACGTCGACGGCTTCGCCGCCCTCGTCGCCGTCCTCGTCGGGACCGTCGCGACCTGCGTGCAGATCTACTCGACCGGCTACCTCCGCGAGGACCCCCGCTACCCCTCGTACGCCGCGCTCGTCTCCCTCTTCACCGCCGCGATGCTCCTCGTCGTCTACTCCGGCGACCTGATGGTGCTCCTGGTCGGCTGGGAGGTCATGGGCATCTGCTCGTACTTCCTCGTCGGCCACTACTGGGAGACCCCCGAGGCCCGGTCCGCCTCCCTCAAGGCCTTCCTCGTCACCAAGCTCGGCGACGTCCCCTTCCTCATCGGGCTCTTCGCGCTCGCCGCCGACGCCGGCACCTTCCGGATCACCGGGGTCCTCGGCGCCGTCGCGACCGGCGGCCTCGACCACCCCACCGTGATCGCGCTGCTGCTGCTCGCCGGCGTCGCGGGCAAGTCCGCCCAGTTCCCGCTGCACACCTGGCTCCCGGACGCCATGGCCGGTCCCACCCCCGTCTCCGCGCTCATCCACGCCGCCACGATGGTCGCCGCCGGCATCTACTTCACCGCCCGGCTGCTGCCCGTCTTCGCCGCCTCCGCCGCCGCGATGACCGTCCTCGCCGTGATGGCCGCGATCACCATGGTCGGCTCGGCGCTCGCCGCGCTCGCCCAGGACGACATCAAACGGGTCCTCGCCTACTCGACGATCGGCCAGCTCGGCTACATGGCCGGCGCCCTCGCCGTCGGCGACCGGGGCGCCGCCGTCTTCCACCTCCTCTCGCACGCCGCCTTCAAGGCGCTGCTCTTCCTCGCCGCCGGCGCGGTCATCCACGCCGCCGGCACGAACTCCCTCACCGCCATGTCCCGCATGAGCGGCCTCGCCAAGCGGACCCCGGACGCGTACTGGACGACGACCGTCGCCCTCCTCGCGCTCGCCGCGATCCCGCCCTTCGCCGGCTTCTTCTCCAAGGAGGCCGTCCTGGTGGCCGCCGAGCACACCGCGCTCGGCGACCGGACCGTCGCCCCCGCCGGGGCCGGCTGGACCGTCCTCGTCGCGGGCCTCCTGACCGCCCTCCTCACCGCCGCCTACGCCCTCCGCCTCTGGCTGCGCGCCTTCCGGGGCCGGGGCGCGGAGGTCCCCGACCACGGTCGCCAGCCGATCGCCATGACCTCCGTCCTGTGGGTCCTGGCCGTCCCCTCCCTCGGCTTCGGCCTGACCGTCAGGTACCTCCCCGACTGGTTCGACGGGCACGAACTCGCCCCGACCCTCGTCACCGCCGTCCTCGGCACCGGCCTCGCCGTCGCCGGAGCGGCCGTCACCTACGCCGTCTGGCGCACCCTCGCCGCCCGGGCCCCCGTCGTCCCCACCCAGCACGTCGCCCACCCGGACGCCGACGCGGGCCTGGTGGAGGCCGAGGCGCTGCACCTGCCGCAGCCCGCCGAGGACCCGGCCGACCCCGGCCGCGCCCTCCTCGGGCCGCTGCACCGCCCCGCCGCCGACGGCTTCCACCTGGACGCCGTCTACCGGACCGCCTTCGTCCGCCCCGTACTCGCCGCCGCCTCCCTGGTCCGCTTCCTGGACCGTGAGGTCGTCGACACCTACGTCCGGGGCGCCGCCGGCTCCGCCAAGGGCCTGGGATGGCTCGTCCGCCGCGCCCAGACCGGCAACGTCCAGACCTATCTGAGCGCCCTGCTCGCCGGCTCCGTCGTCCTGGCGATCGCCGCAGTCGCCCTCGCCAACGCCGTCGCCGGAGCGTGAGCCGTGATCGATATCAGCGAATCCGTGATGCAGTTCCTTCTCGCGTCGATCGTCGCCGGGCCGCTCCTCGGCGCCGCCGCGGCCCTCCTCCCGGCCCCGCCGGGGCTCAAGGGGAGCTCACCCGACCAGGCCGTCCTGCGCCACGGCGTCACCGTCACCGGCGTGATCCTGCTCGCCACCCTCGTCCTCGCGGCCGGCTTCGACCACGACCACCCGTCGAGGATGCAGGCCACGACGGACATCAGCTGGATCAGGGCACTGGACGTGCGCGTCCACCTCGGTGTCGACGGCATCTCCCTCCCCCTCCTGGTCCTGACCGCGCTCCTGTGCTTCCTCTGCGCGCTCCACAGCTACTTCAAGCCCCCGGCGGGCCCCGCCCCCAAGGCCTTCGTCGCCCTCCTCCTCGTCCTGGAGTCCGGCACCCTCGCCACCTTCGCCGTCCTCGACCTCGTCCTGTTCTTCCTGGCCTTCGAGACGGTCCTCATCCCGATGTACTTCCTCATCGCCCGCTGGGGCGGGGAGGGCAGGCGCGCCGCCGCCACGAAGTTCGTCCTCTACACGCTCCTCGGCTCCGTCGTCATGCTGCTCGGACTCCTCCTCATCGGTGTGAAGTCGGGCACGTTCGACATGGTGGCACTCGCCACTGACAACGGCCGCGGACTGACCACGTCCGTGCAGGTCACCGCCGTTCTCGCGATCGGGATCGGGCTGGCCGTGAAGACCCCGATGTGGCCGCTGCACAGCTGGCTCCCGGACGCCCACACCGCCGCCCCCACCGTCGGCTCCGTCCTCCTCGCCGGCGTCCTGCTCAAGATGGGCACGTACGGCTTCGTCCGGATCGTCCTGCCGGTCGCGCCCGACGGCATGCGGACCTTCGCCCCGTACCTCGCCGCCTTCGCCGTCGCCGGGATCGTCTACGGCTCGCTCGCCTGCCTCGCCCTCGCGCGCCCCGGCGCCAAGGGCGACCTCAAGCGCCTCATCGCGTACTCCTCCGTCGGCCACATGGGCTTCGTGCTCCTCGGCATCGCCACCATGACCCCCACCGGGGTCAACGGCGCCCTCTTCGCCAACGTCGCCCACGGCCTCGTCACCGGACTGCTCTTCTTCCTGGCCGGCGCGGTCAAGGACCGGTACGGCACCGCCGACCTCGACACCCTCGCCGGCGCCACCGGGGCCGCCCTCTACGGCCGCGCCCCCCGCCTCGGCGCCCTCCTCGCCTTCGCCGCCGTCGCCTCCCTCGGCCTGCCCGGCCTCGCCGGCTTCTGGGGCGAGATGCTGGCCCTCTTCGGCGCCTTCGACCCGGCCGAGGGCCTCAGCCGCCCCGCCTTCCTCACCTTCACGGCGATCGGCGCCTTCGGCACCCTGCTCACCGCCGCGTACCTCCTGATCGTCGTCCGCCGCGTCTGCATGGGCGGCCCCCGGCCCGCCGGGGAGACCCCGATCCCCGACGTCCAGGGGTACGAGTTCGCCGCCTGGACCCCGCTCGTCGCCCTCACCGTCCTCGCCGGACTCTGGCCCGCCGTCCTCCTCGGCCTCACCGACCCGGCCGTCCAGAAGCTCCTCGCCGGAGGCACCCAGTGACGTCGCAGCTCGTCCAGTCCGTCGACTGGCTCACGATCGCGCCCCCCGTCCTCACGGCCGCGGTCGCCCTCGCCGTCCTCGTCGCCGACCTCTTCGTCCCGCCGGAGCGCAACCGCCTCCTCGGTCGGACCGCGATCGGCGGCCTCACCGCCGCCCTCGCCCTCCTCGTACCGCTGCGGGCCGGCGACCGCTCCACCTTCTGCCTCACCCCCGACACGCGGGTCACGGCGTGCAGCTACACCGCCGACCACTTCACCCTCGTCGTCCAGCTCCTCGTCCTCGGCGGCGCGCTCCTCACCGCGCTGCTCTCCCTGGACGAGACCCGCGAGCGGCTCCCGGCCGGCGAGTACTGGTTCCTGCTGCTCTCCTCGGCCGCCGGAGCCGCCCTGCTGCCCGCCTCCCGGGACCTCGCGACCCTCGTCGTCGCCCTGGAGGTGGCCTCCCTGCCGGCCTTCGCGCTCGTCGGCCTCAAGCGCGGCGACCGCATGTCCGGCGAGGCCGCCCTCAAGTTCTTCCTCTCCTCCGTCACCGCGACCGCCGTCACCCTGCTCGGCGCGAGCTTCGTGTACGCGGCGACCGGCACCCTCCACCTCACGGAGATCGCCCAGCGCCTCGACGACGTCCCCGGGCAGCTCCAGACCCTCGCCGAGGCGGGCGTCGCCCTCACCCTCGTCGGCTTCGCCTTCAAGACGGCCGCCGTCCCCTTCCACTTCTGGGTCCCCGACACCTACGTCGGCGCCCCGCTGCCCGTCGCCGCCTACCTCTCCGTGGTCGGCAAGGCCGTCGGCTTCACCGGCCTGATCCTGGTGACCGTCGTCGCCTTCCCCTCGTACGCGGACGTGTGGGGCCCGGCGCTCGCCGTCCTCGCCGCGCTCACCATGACCGCGGGGAACGTCGCCGCCCTGCGCCAGGCCTCCACGCGCGCGTGGAGCGCGGTCCGGCTGCTCGCCTGGTCCTCCGTCGCCCAGGCCGGCTACCTCCTGGTGCCGATCGCGGCCGCCGCGTACTCCAGCGACGACCAGATCGGCGCCACCGTCGCGTACGCCCTGATGTACGCCGTGGTGAACCTCGGCGCCTTCGCGGTCGTCGCGCTCGTCGCGCGCGTGCGCCCCCGGAACCGGATCGAGGACTACCGGGGCCTGTACGCGACGAGCCCCGCCGCCGCCCTCGCGCTCGCCTTCTTCCTCCTGAATCTGGCCGGTTTGCCCCCGGGTATCATCGGCCTCTTCGCCAAGGTGACCGTCTTCTCGGCGGCCGTCGACGCGGGCCTGGGCTGGCTGGCCGTGGTCATGGCGCTCAACGTCGTGATCGCGCTGTACTACTACCTCCGCTGGACGGCCCTGCTCTTCCGCACCCCGGAAGAAGCGCCCGGAGAGGCCCCGGCGGGGGCCCCGGAGGAGACCCGGGAACGATCCCCGGAAGGAACCCGGAAGGGCGCCGCCCCCCGCCGGGCCCCCGTGCCGCTCACCCTGGCGATCGCGCTGACCGCCGCCGCCGGAGCCGTCCTGTCGGGTTACCCGCAGTTCGTCCTCCGCTTCGCGGCGAGCGGCCTCTTCTGATCCCCACCCGAGCAGACCCCAGGAGCAGGACCCCGTGCTGAACGGATTCAAGGACTTCATACTTCGCGGGAACGTCGTCTCGATGGCCATCGGCCTGGCCGTCGGCACGGCGTTCACCTCCGTCGTCACGGGCTTCAGCAAGGCCTTCATCACCCCGCTCATCGGTCTCGCCACCGGCACCGTCGGCAACTTCAACGACGCGACGTTCAGCGTCGGCAGGACCGTCTTCCCCTACGGCCTGGCCATCTCCGCGACCATCGCCTTCGTCATCACCGCCGCGGTGCTCTACTTCCTGATCGTCGTCCCGATGACGGGGATCCAGCACAAGTTCGCCAAGGAGAAGGCGGCCGACCCCAGGACGGAGAAGCGGGACTGCCCCCGCTGCTACACCGAGATCCCGGCCATCGCCTCCCGCTGCGCCCACTGCACCAGCGAGGTCGAGCCCGTCGGCACTCTCCTGGAGAAGGTCGAGGTCCCGGCCCCCCGCTGATCACCCGAACGGCTCATGGACGCCCCGGTACGGCCGGGGGAACCCGAATCTCCCGCCTGGCGTTGACCAGTACGGGAGGGTCCACTGGGGGAGTGGACCACCACGAGGAAAAGGGTCCCCCCGCCGCACCACCTGGAGGGCGTACCGTGCACCGCCGGCACAACGGGCTGAGGACCGCCGTCCTCCTCGGAGGGCTCTCGGCCCTCATCATCGTCATCGGCAGCTTCTTCGGGCGTACGGGACTGATCGTCGCGCTCGTCGTGGCGCTCGGCACCAACGCGTACGCGTACTGGAACAGCGACAAGCTGGCGCTGCGGGCCATGCGCGCCCGCCCGGTCAGCGAGTTCGAGGCGCCCGCGCTCTACCGGATGGTGCGCGAGCTCTCCACGCAGGCGCGTCAGCCCATGCCCCGGCTCTACATCTCGCCGACCCGGGCGCCCAACGCCTTCGCCACCGGCCGCAACCCGCGCAACGCCGCCGTCTGCTGCACCGAGGGCATCCTCGCCCTCCTGGACGAGCGCGAGCTGCGCGGGGTCATCGGCCACGAGCTGAGCCACGTCTACAACCGGGACATCCTCATCTCCTCGGTCGCCGGCGCGCTCGCCTCCGTGATCATGTTCCTGGTGAACTTCGCCTGGCTGATCCCCGTCGGCCGTTCCAACGACGACGACGGTCCCGGCCTCCTCGGCTACCTCATGATCCTGATCCTGGGCCCGATCGCCGCCTCGGTCATCCAGCTCGCCATCTCCCGCTCCCGCGAGTACGAGGCCGACGCCTCCGGCGCCCAGCTCACCGGCGACCCGCTCGCCCTGGCGGGCGCCCTGCGGAAGCTGGAGGCGGGCACCAAGCAGCTCCCGCTGCCGCCCGAGCCCCGGATCGAGACCGCGAGCCACATGATGATCGCGAACCCGTTCCGGCCCGGCCAGGGCCTCTCCAAGATGTTCTCCACCCACCCGCCGATGGCCGAACGCATCGCCCGGCTCGAACAGATGGCAGGTCGACGCCCGTGAAGACGATCCTGAACGTCATTTGGCTGATCCTGTGCGGATTCTGGATGTTCCTCGGCTACATGCTCGCGGGACTCCTGCTCTGCATCACGATCATCGGCATCCCCTTCGGACTCGCCGCCTTCCGCATCGGGATCTACGCCCTCTGGCCCTTCGGCAAGACGGTCGTCGACCGCCGCGACGCGGGCGCGCCCTCCTGCGTGGGCAACGTCCTGTGGCTGATCCTCGCCGGCTGGTGGCTGGCGCTCGGCCACATCACCACCGGCATCGCCCTCTGCATCACGATCATCGGCATCCCGCTCGGCATCGCGAACTTCAAGCTGATCCCGGTCTCGCTGCTGCCCCTCGGCAAGGAGATCGTCCCCACGGACCGCGCCACGGGCGTCCACGTCCCCCAGGGCTACTGAGAACTACGGGATCCCGGTCTCCCGCAGGGTGATGTTGAGCCGCCCCCGCAACCCGAGACCGGGCTCGGCGGTCCCGGGAAACACCCGCGGCACCCCGTGGTGCGCCCACCGCGAGGGCCCGCCGAAGACGAACAGGTCCCCGGAGACCAGCTCGACGTCCTGATGGGGCCGCCCCCGCCCCTCCGCGTTCCCGAACCGGAACACGCACCGGTCCCCGAGGCTCAGCGACACCACCGGCGCACCGGAACGCTCCTCCCGGTCCTGGTGCATCCCCATCCGCGCCCCGGGCGCGTAGAAGTTCACCAGCGCGGTGTCGGGCGCGAAGCCGCCGTGGTCCCCGTAAGCCTCGGCGACGGCCTCCCGCCCGAGCGAGACGAGCCACCCCGGCAGCGGAGCGCCCACGGCGTCGAGATACCGATACGGCACCCACTGCCGCCCCAGACACAGCGACCGCACCGACATGACGCCCCCGCCCGGCAGCACGGTCCGCCGGTACGGGAAGGGCCCGCGCCCCCACTCCCGGCAGGCGTCCACCAACTCCCGCTGCCGCGGAAAAGAGAGCCACGCGGGCACGTGCACGGCCCCGGGCGCCACGACGACCCGCTCCCGCGGAAAGAGCCCCTCACTCACACCAGGACCCCCTCCAGGCCCAGCAGCCGCTCCTTGCGCTCCACCCCCGCCGCGTACCCGCGCAGGGCCCCGTCGGCCCCGATCACCCGGTGGCAGGGCCGCACCACGAGCAGCGGATTGCGCCCGATCGCGGTCCCCACGGCCCGCACCCCGGCCCCGGCCGCACCGACCCGCCGGGCGATCTCCCCGTACGAGACGGTGGAGCCGTACGGCACCTCGTCGAGCGCCCGCCAGACCCGTCGCTGGAACTCCGTCCCGGCGCGGTCGTCACAGGACAGCTCGAACCGCTCCCGCTCCCCGGCGAAGTACTCCCGCAACTGCCCGGCGACCTCCTCGAAGGCCCCGGGCGCACACGCCCACCCGTCCTCGACCACGACGGCCCCCTTCTGCCCCGGCAGGGACAGCGAGCGCAACACGACACGACCCCCCGGCACGAGCCGCCCGACGAGCAGCATCTCGCCCAGGGGGCCGTCGACGTACGCGTACACGGTCATGACTGCTTCCTCTCCCGCACGGGCCTTCCACGCCCCAGTGTGCGGGCCCGCCGACGAGGAGACCGGCGGGATTCGGACACGACCTTCGGCGAGGGACTAGCGGTAGTTCACGAACTGGATCGCGAAGTCGAAGTCCTTGCCCTTGAGGAGCGCCTGCACGGCCTGGAGGTCGTCCCGGCTCTTCGAGCTGACCCGCAGCTCGTCGCCCTGCACCTGGGCCTTGACGCCCTTGGGGCCCTCGTCGCGGATGGTCTTCGCGACCTTCTTGGCGTTCTCCTGGGAGATGCCCTCGGTGACCGAGGCGAAGAGCTTGTACTCCTTGCCGGAGAGCTGCGGCTCACCCTCGACGTCCAGCGACTTGAGCGAGATCCCCCGCTTGATCAGCTTGGACTGGAAGATGTCGAGGATCGCGTTGACCCGCTCCTCGCCGTTCGCCTGCATGAGGACCTTCTCGCCCGACCAGGCGATCGAGGCGTTGGTCCCCTTGAAGTCGTAGCGCTGCGAGATCTCCTTGACGGCCTGGTTGAGGGCGTTGTCGACCTCCTGCCGATCGACCTTGGAGACGATGTCGAAACTGGAGTCGGCCATGACTCGTGGCTCCTTGCTCGGGTGCTGTGGATACAGCGCAAAGCCTAGGGGGCGAGTCACGGCCCGAACCGCTGATCAAACCGGTGGCGGACCACCCCCGGGGATCGGGTATTGTTTACGTCGTTGCCACGGAACACCGCAGAAGAGCGGCTCCGGAGCAGCGATCTCATGGCGATGTGCCCGAGTGGCCAATGGGAGCGGACTGTAAATCCGTCGGCTTAGCCTACCCAGGTTCGAATCCTGGCGTCGCCACGCGATGGTGAAGGTCCCCGGTATCCGTACCGGGGACCTTCTCTCGTTGTACGGGCCGCCCGGGCGGCCCCGGGTCAGTTTCCGGCCACCGACTTCACCGCCACCGAGACCGGTGTCGAGCCCGAGGTCAGTTCCAGGGTGAGGCCGGCCGTCGCCGGGGTCTCCAGGAGTTCCGCCAGGACCGCCGCCACGTCGTCGCGGGGAACCGGGCCCCGGCCCGTGCGGGCCTCCAGGCGGACCAGGCCCGTGCCCGCGTCGTCCGTGAGGGAGCCCGGGCGCAGGATCGTCCAGTCCAGGGCCGTACGGGAGCGGATCGCGTCGTCGGCCGCGCCCTTGGCCCGCAGATACGTGTCGAAGATCTCCTCGCCCGGGTGCGACGCGTCCGCGCCCATCGAGGAGACGACGACGTACCGCCGCACCCCCGCCCGTTCCGCCGCGTCCGCGAGGAGCACCGCCGCCCCCCGGTCCACCGTGTCCTTGCGGTCCGCGCCGCTGCCCGGGCCCGCGCCCGCGGCGAAGACCACCGCGTCGGCGCCCCGCAGGGCGTCGGCCACCATGTGGGACGACGCCGTCTCCAGGTCCAGGACCACGGGCTCGGCACCCGCCTCCCGCAGGTCCGCCGCCTGTTCCGGCCGGCGGATGATCCCCACCGGCTCGTGTCCGCCCGCCGAGAGCAGCCTCTCCAGGCGCAGGGCGATCTGTCCGTGTCCTCCAGCGATGACGATGCGCATACTCACGACCGTACGACGGGACCGGCCCGAGGGCCCCCCGATCCGGGCGGCCGCCTCGTCCGCGCCTGCCGCGGCAGGTCGAGCGCCGCCGCCGGGTCGCAGTACTCCCGCACCGCGCTCGTCCGCGCCACCACCCGCCCCCGGTGCACCACGATCCGGCTGTACGCCAGGGACAGCACGCCCGCGAGCCGCTCCCCCCGCACGGCGAGCAGCTCCGCCGGGAAGCCCGCCTCCACCCGCACCTCCGGGAGGCCCATCACCGCGCGCGCCTCCGCGCTCGCCGCCCCGTACGCCTCCTCCGGCGCGAGCCCGCCCTGCGAGACGAGCAGGTACGCCGCCTCCAGCGGGTCCCCGCGTCCCACCGGGTTCGCCGCGTCCCGCAGCGCCCCGCTCCCGGCCGCCACCCGCACCCCCGCCGACCGCAGCAGCCGCACCGGCGCCACGCCCCGCGACCCCGCGTCCCGGCAACCGCCCTGCGGCAGGCACACCACCCCCACACCGGTCGCCGCCAGCCGCTCCGCCGCCCGCCCCGCCACGGCGGAGGGCAGCCGGCCGAGCCCCGCGCACGGGCCGATCGTCACCCCGGTGCCCAGGCCCTCCGCCATCGCCGCCAGGCGCGCCAGCCACGCCGGATCGTCACCCTCCGTGTGCAGGTCCACCGGTACGCCGTGCTCCGCCGCCACCTCCAGGACCGCCTCCGCGTGCCCGGCCGGATCGGGGTCCAGGTCCGGGCGCCCGCCGACCGCGACCGCGCCCCTCCGCACCGCGTCCCGCAGCAGCGCGCGGCCCTCCGCGCCCGCCGCCCCGGTCAGCAGCCGGGGCACGGCGACGGGCAGCAGCTCGCCCAGGCCGTGCAGCGAACGCCGGGCCCGGAGCACCTCCTCCAGCGGCCCGAGGCCCCGGCCGTCGTCGATCCGCACGTGCGCGCGCAGCGCGGTCGCGCCGTGCCCGAGCTGGAGCAGCGCGGCCTCCGTGGCCCGGCGCCGCACCTCCTCCCCGTCGTACGGGACGGGTTCGGGACCGGGGCGGTCGGCGGAGAACGCGGTGTCGGCGTGCGCGTGGGGCTCGGCGGGAGCGGGCAGCAGCAGATACCCCGTGAGGTCCACCCGGGCCCCCGCGCCCGCGGGCGCGAGACTGCCCGCCGTACCGACCGCCTCGATCCGGTCGCCCACGAGCCGTACGTCCACGGTCCGCCCGTCGGCGAGCCGCGCGTGCGAGAGCAGGAGCGAGGTCGGGCCGGCGCCGGCCGCGGCCCCGTCCCCGGGCGGCGGGGGCTGCTTGCTGTCGGCTGGCATCCGGCTCCTCAACGCTCCTCGGGATCGGAAGGGGATCCGGATCACACGGCGTGCGGCCGAGCCTAGGGGCGCCCGTGGTGACCTGCGGGGAGGGGCGCGACGGGCGTACCGATGAGAGCACGTGTGGCGTACGTGACGCCTGGTGGGAAAGGCCGGGTCGGCCCCGGGAAACGGATTTGGGAGATGGGCCGGAGACCGTGTAATGTCTTCCTCGCTCGCCCCAATAGCTCAGTCGGTAGAGCGTCTCCATGGTAAGGAGAAGGTCTACGGTTCGATTCCGTATTGGGGCTCTGGTGAGAAGGACCCGCCTTCGGGCGGGATCCGGATCATCAAAGCGGTGTAGCTCAGTCGGTAGAGCAAGCGGCTCATAATCGCTGTGTCACCGGTTCAAGTCCGGTCACCGCTACACACGGTAGCCGATTGCGGGGTCGGTCCTTCGATCGGCTACCCTTTTATGCGTTCATCCGTCCAACCGTCCGTCCAAGGAGCACTCACGTGGCTGCCACCGACGTCCGCCCGAAGATCACGCTGGCCTGCGTGGAGTGCAAGGAGCGGAACTACATCACCAAGAAGAACCGGCGTAACAACCCGGACCGTCTTGAGATGAAGAAGCACTGCCCCCGCTGCAACTCGCACACCGCGCACCGCGAGACGCGCTAATCAGGCTCGTACACGAGGCCGCCCCCGTTCCGGGGGCGGCCTCGTGTCGTTTGTCGGCAACAGATCCAGGAGGTATCGAGTCCATGGCGCTCGACCAGTCCTTCGTGGGCCGGACCTATCCGCCCACCCCGCCCTACGAGGTCGGCCGCGAGAAGATCCGCGAGTTCGCGGAGGCGATCGGGGACGCCAACCCCGCGTACACCGACGCCGAGGCGGCCAAGGCGCTCGGCCACCCCGACGTGCTCGCCCCGCCCACCTTCGTGTTCGCCATCACGTTCAAGGCGGCCGGACAGGTCGTCGAGGACCCGCAGCTCGGCCTCGACTACAGCCGGGTCGTCCACGGCGACCAGAAGTTCGTCTACACCCGTCCCGTACGGGCCGGGGACCGGCTCTCGGTCACCTCCACCATCGAGGCGATCAAGTCCCTCGCCGGCAACGACATCCTGGACATCCGCGGCGAGGTCCACGACGAGACCGGCGAGCACGTCGTCACCGCCTGGACCAAGCTCGTCTCCCGAGCGCCCGAGGAGGCCTGACCATGACCGCGAAGATCGCCTACGACGAGGTCGAGGTCGGCACCGAGCTGCCCGCGCAGTCCTTCCCCGTGACCCGCGCCACCCTCGTCCGGTACGCCGGTGCCTCCGGGGACTTCAACCCCATCCACTGGAACGAGAGGTTCGCGGTCGGCGTCGGCCTGCCCGACGTCATCGCCCACGGCATGTTCACCATGGCCGAGGCGATCCGCGTCGTCACCGACTGGGCCGGCGACCCCGCCGCCGTCGTCGAGTACGGCGTCCGCTTCACCAAGCCCGTCGTCGTCCCCGATAACGACACCGGCGCCCTGATCGAGGTCGCCGCCAAGGTCGCCGCCAAGCTGGACGACGGCCTGGTACGCGTGGACCTCACCGCCACCAGCGCGGGGCAGAAGGTGCTCGGGATGAGCCGGGCCGTGGTGCGGCTCGCCTGACGGACGTCGGACTACGGCTTGCTTTTTCGCTCGCGAAAAAGCAAGCCGTAACCTTGGCCCCGTGCAGCTCCTCAACGACGCCCCCCTCGCCCCCCTCACCACCTTCCGCCTCGGCGGCCCCGCCTCCCGGCTCGTGACCGCCGCCACCGACGACGAGGTGATCGCGGCCGTCCGCGAGGCCGACGACGCCGGGACGCCGCTGCTGATCGTCGGCGGCGGGTCCAACCTGGTCATCGGGGACAAGGGCTTCGACGGCACCGCGCTGCGGATCGCCACCACCGGCTTCTCCCTCGACGGGACCCGCCTGGAGCTGGCCGCCGGAGAGGTCTGGACGGACGCCGTCGCGCGGACCGTCGAGGCCGGGCTCGCCGGGATCGAGTGCCTGGCCGGCATCCCCGGCTCGGCCGGGGCCACCCCGATCCAGAACGTCGGCGCGTACGGGCAGGACGTCTCCGCCACCGTCACCGAGGTCGTCGCGTACGACCGGACCACCCGCGAGACGATCACGCTGACCAACGCCGAGTGCGCCTTCTCGTACCGGCACAGCCGCTTCAAGGAGCGCCCCGAGCGGTACGTCGTGCTGCGCGTCCGCTTCGATCTGGAGGACGCCGACGGGCTCTCCGCGCCGATCAAGTACGCCGAGACCGCCCGCGCCCTCGGCGTCGAGGCCGGCGACCGCGTCCCGCTCGCCGCCGCCCGCGAGACCGTCCTGAAGCTGCGCGCCGGGAAGGGCATGGTCCTGGACCCGGAGGACCACGACACCTGGTCCGCGGGCTCCTTCTTCACCAACCCGATCCTCACGGCCGGGCAGTACGAGGCCTTCCTCGCGCGCGTGGCCGAGCGCCTCGGCCCCGACGTCGCCCCGCCCGCCTTCCCCGCCGGCGACGACGCCGTGAAGACCTCGGCGGCCTGGCTGATCGACCGGGCCGGCTTCACCAAGGGGTACGGCTCCGGGCCCGCCCGGATCTCCACCAAGCACACGCTCGCCCTCACCAACCGGGGCGGGGCGACCACCGAGGACCTGCTCGCCCTCGCCCGCGAGGTCGTCGCCGGGGTCAGGGACGCCTTCGGGATCACCCTCGTCAACGAGCCCGTCACCGTCGGCGTGGAGATCTAGTACGGCCGGTACGGCTAGTACGCGACGCCCACGCCCTGCTTGACCGTCGCCGGGTCGTCGATCATCGCCAGCATCGCGTGGGCCACGTCCGCGCGTGCCAGGAAGCGGCCCCGGGGCGGGGTACCGGCGACGGCCGTGCGGTAGCGGCCGGTGCCCGGCCCGTCCGTCAGCCGGGGCGGTCGCACGGCCGTCCAGTCGGCGTCGCTCGCGGCGAGGTCGGCCTCCATGGCCCGCAGATCGGCGTGGACGTCCTCGAGGACCGCGCCCACGAGCGCGAGGGCCGCCCGGTCCACGAGCGCCCGACCGGCCGGGACCGGGCCCAGCGGAGCCGCGCCGACCACCAGGAGACGGCGCACCTTCTCGGCCTCCATCGCCGTGAGCACCGAGCGGGTCAGCCGGGTCGCCACGCCCGCGTCCGCCCTGCTCCTGGCGCCGAGGCCCGAGAGCACCGCGTCCCGGCCCGCGATCGCCACGCGCAGCTCCCCGGGGTCGGACAGGTCCTCGGCCCGCCGGACCACGAGCCGCGTACCGGACGCCGCGAGCCGCGCCGGGTTCCGCACCACCGCCGTCACCTCGTGGCCCGCGGCCAGCGCCTGGCGGACGATCTCCCGGCCGACGCCGCCGGTCGCGCCGAAGACGGTGAGCCTCATGCCGTGCCTCCCCCGACGGGGCCCGCCGACGGACCGGTCAGGCCGCGATCCAGTCGTCGATGCCCGCGAGCAGCTTCTCGCGTACCCCCTCCGGCGCCGCGGAACCCCGCACCGACTGCCGGGCCAGCTCCGCCAGTTCCGGGTCCGTGAAGCCGTGGTGCCGGCGGGCGATCTCGTACTGCGCCGCGAGCCGCGAGCCGAAGAGCAGCGGGTCGTCCGCGCCGAGCGCCATCGGCACCCCCGCGTCGAAGAGGGTCCGCAGCGGTACGTCCTCGTGCCTCTCGTACACCCCGAGGGCCACGTTCGACGCCGGGCAGACCTCGCAGGTCACCCCGCGCTCCGCCAGCTTCCGCAGCAGCCGGGGGTCCTCCGCCGCCCGCACCCCGTGGCCGATCCGGGCGGCCCGCAGGTCGTCCAGGCAGTCCCGCACCGACGCCGGGCCCGTCAGTTCGCCGCCGTGCGGGGCCGCCAGGAGGCCGCCGTCCCGGGCGATGGCGAAGGCCCGGTCGAAGTCCCGGGCCATGCCCCGGCGCTCGTCGTTGGAGAGCCCGAAGCCCACCACGCCCCGGTCCGCGAACCGCACCGCGAGCCGGGCCAGGGTGCGCGCCTCCAGGGGGTGCTTCATCCGGTTCGCCGCCACCAGGACCCGCATCCCGAGCCCGGTGTCCCGGGACGCCGACTCGACCGCGTCCAGGATGATCTCCAGGGCCGGGATGAGCCCGCCGAGGTGCGGGGCGTACGAGGTGGGGTCGACCTGGATCTCCAGCCACCCCGAACCGTCCCTGACGTCCTCCTCGGCGGCCTCGCGCACGAGCCGCTGGATGTCCTCCGGCGCGCGCAGGCAGGAGCGGGCCATGTCGTAGAGCCGCTGGAAGCGGAACCAGCCGCGCTCGTCGGTCGCCCGCAGCTTGGGGGGCGTACCGCTGCTCAGCGCTTCGGGGAGGTGCACGCCGTACTTGTCGGCCAGCTCGATCAGCGTCGTGGGCCGCATCGAACCGGTGAAGTGCAGGTGCAGATGTGCCTTGGGCAACAGGGTGAGGTCGCGGTGAACGTGCTCCATCGGCCGATCCTGCCGTACTCGCGTGGCTGTGGACACCCGCTTTCCCCGATCGGGGTCCGCCCGAACGCAGAAACGGGCCCCGGCTCCGCTTCCGCGGAGCCGGGGCCCGTGAGGACCGTGATCAGTCCGTCGCCTCCGCGAGGAGCTTCTGGATGCGGGACACGCCCTCCGCCAGGTCCTCGTCGCCGAGCGCGTACGACAGGCGCAGGTAGCCCGGGGTGCCGAAGGCCTCGCCCGGGACGACCGCGACCTCGGCCTCGTCCAGGATCAGGGCGGCCAGCTCGACCGAGGTCTGCGGGCGCTTGCCGCGGATCTCCTTGCCGAGCAGCTGCTTGACCGAGGGGTACACGTAGAACGCGCCCTCCGGGGTCGGGCAGACGACGCCGTCGATCTCGTTCAGCATCCGCACGATCGTCCGGCGGCGCCGGTCGAAGGCGGTGCGCATCTCCGCGACCGCGTCCAGGTTCCCGGAGACGGCGGCGAGCGCGGCGATCTGCGCGACGTTGCTCACGTTGGACGTGGCGTGCGACTGGAGGTTCGTGGCGGCCTTCACGACGTCCTTCGGGCCCACGATCCACCCGACGCGCCAGCCCGTCATCGCGTACGTCTTCGCCACGCCGTTGACCACGACGCACTTGTCGCGCAGCTCGGGCACGATCGCCGGCAGCGAGGTGAACTTCGCGTCGCCGTAGACGAGGTGCTCGTAGATCTCGTCCGTCAGGACCCACAGGCCGTGCTCGACGGCCCAGCGGCCGATCGCCTCGGCGTCGGCCTCGCTGTAGACGGCGCCGGTCGGGTTGGAGGGGGAGACGAAGAGGACGACCTTGGTCTTCTCCGTGCGGGCCGCCTCCAGCTGCTCCACCGAGACCCGGTAGCCGGTCGTCTCGTCGGCCACGACCTCCACCGGGACGCCGCCCGCGAGGCGGATCGACTCGGGGTACGTCGTCCAGTACGGCGCCGGGACGATGACCTCGTCGCCCGGGTCGAGGATCGCGGCGAAGGCCTCGTAGATGGCCTGCTTGCCGCCGTTGGTCACCAGGACCTGGGAGGCGTCGACCTCGTAGCCGGAGTCGCGCAGCGTCTTGGCGGCGATGGCGGCCTTCAGCTCGGGCAGGCCGCCGGCCGGCGTGTAGCGGTGGTACTTGGGGTTCTTGCAGGCCTCCACGGCCGCCTCGACGATGTAGTCGGGGGTCGGGAAGTCGGGCTCGCCCGCGCCGAAACCGATCACCGGACGGCCGGCGGCCTTGAGTGCCTTGGCCTTGGCGTCGACGGCGAGGGTGGCGGACTCGGAGATCGCACCGATCCGGGCGGAGACCCGACGCTCGGTGGGAGGGGTAGCAGCGCTCATGCGGCCATCGTCCCAGACCGTCTCGACGGCGGGCACACAGGTTTCACGGAGCGGACAGGAACGGTCATTCCCGGTCGTACACGCGTCCGTCGGCAGGTCGGCGCGGTTTCTGTTCGACGTAGGGGCCCATGACCACGTATGCTCACTCCTCGTTGGTCCGCACCGGCCGCATCTCACGATGCGGTAGGTTGGGTAACTGACAAAGGGTCGTAGCTCAATTGGTAGAGCACCGGTCTCCAAAACCGGCGGTTGGGGGTTCAAGTCCCTCCGGCCCTGCTACACACACCGCCAGGTGTTGTGCGCATGTACGTACTTCATTGCACCGCCGTGCGGCTCCACCCGGGCGCGGCACGGCCGACCCGGAATCAGGTGAGACATCGTGACGGACGCCGTAGGCTCCATCGACACGCCTGATGCCGACGACGAGACGGCAGACTCGAAGAAGAAGTCCCGCAAGGGCGGGAAGCGCGGGAAGAAGGGCCCTCTGGGCCGCCTCGCGCTCTTCTACCGCCAGATCATCGCGGAGCTCCGCAAGGTCGTCTGGCCCACGCGCAGCCAGCTGTCGACGTACACCACCGTGGTGATCGTCTTCGTCGTCATCATGATCGGCCTCGTCACCGTGATTGACTATGGCTTCCAGGAAGCAGTCAAGTACGTCTTCGGCTGACTTTTTGTTCCACCCCATCTGTATCGCAGGAAGAAGCAGCCACCGTGTCTGACGCGAACCTGAACGACGCCTCCGAGTCCGAGTCCGTCGAGGACGAGCTGGACATCGTCGAGGCCGCCGACGAGGACGAGGACCAGGCCGACGCTGCTGAGGCCGCCGCTCTCGCGGCCGAGTCCGACGAGGACGCCGAGTCCGTCGAGGACGACGAGGACGCCACCGCCGAGGTCGTCGAGGCGGACGAGGCCTTCGAGGCCGCGACCGAGGGCGACGAGGTCGAGGGCGCCGAGGAAGAGATCGCGGAGGAGACCGAGCCGGTCGACCCCGTCGCCGCGCTCCGCGAGGAGCTGCGCACCCTCCCCGGCGAGTGGTACGTCATCCACACCTACGCGGGCTACGAGAAGCGCGTGAAGGCCAACCTGGAGCAGCGCGCCGTCTCGCTCAACGTCGAGGACTTCATCTACCAGGCCGAGGTCCCCGAGGAAGAGATCGTCCAGATCAAGGGCGGCGAGCGGAAGAACGTCAAGCAGAACAAGCTCCCCGGCTACGTGCTCGTCCGCATGGACCTCACGAACGAGTCCTGGGGCGTCGTCCGCAACACCCCCGGCGTCACCGGCTTCGTGGGCAACGCCTACGACCCGTACCCGCTGACCCTGGACGAGATCGTCAAGATGCTCGCCCCGGAGGCCGAGGAGAAGGCCGCCCGCGAGGCCGCCGAGGCCGAGGGCAAGCCGGCTCCGGCCCGCAAGCTGGAGGTCCAGGTCCTGGACTTCGAGGTCGGCGACTCGGTCACCGTCACCGACGGCCCCTTCGCCACCCTCCAGGCCACGATCAACGAGATCAACGCCGACTCGAAGAAGGTCAAGGGCCTCGTCGAGATCTTCGGCCGCGAGACCCCGGTCGAGCTCAGCTTCGACCAGATCCAGAAGAACTGATCCCACGGTTTTCCGACCAGGTCAGAGTGGCTCTCGTGGCCGCTCTGACCTGCTCGGTTTTTAGCCGCACGTGTATACCCGTTATCGTTGTGCGGTATGCCTCCATCCGTATGTCCGGGTGGCGGGCTGAACACTCTCACTAGGACCCGGAGAGAGCAATGCCTCCCAAGAAGAAGAAGGTCACGGGGCTTATCAAGCTCCAGATCAACGCCGGTGCGGCCAACCCGGCCCCGCCGGTCGGCCCCGCGCTGGGTCAGCACGGCGTCAACATCATGGAATTCTGCAAGGCCTACAACGCCGCGACCGAGTCGCAGCGCGGCATGGTCGTGCCGGTGGAGATCACGGTCTACGAGGACCGTTCCTTCACCTTCATCACCAAGACCCCGCCGGCCGCGAAGCTGATCCTCAAGGCCGCCGGTGTGGACAAGGGCTCCGGCGAGCCGCACAAGACCAAGGTCGCCAAGCTCACGGCCGCCCAGGTCCGCGAGATCGCCTCGGTCAAGCTCCCCGACCTGAACGCCAACGACCTCGACGCCGCGTCGAAGATCATCGCCGGCACCGCCCGTTCCATGGGCATCACGGTCGAGGGCTGATCACCCCCCCTTGTGATCCAGTGGTAGGACCAAGCGCTGGTCCGCACCACGACTCCACACCTGAACCAACAGGAGAAGAAGTGAAGCGCAGCAAGGCTCTCCGCGGCGCGGACGCCAAGGTCGACCGCGAGCGGAACTACGCCCCCCTCGAGGCCGTCCGTCTCGCCAAGGACACCGCCACCACGAAGTTCGACGGCACCGTCGAGGTCGCCTTCCGCCTGGGTGTCGACCCGCGCAAGGCCGACCAGATGGTCCGCGGCACCGTGAACCTCCCGCACGGCACCGGCAAGACCGCCCGGGTCCTGGTCTTCGCGACCGGTGACCGTGCCGAGGCCGCGATCGCCGCCGGCGCCGACATCGTCGGCTCCGACGAGCTCATCGACGAGATCTCCAAGGGCAACCGCCTGAACGAGTTCGACGCCGTGGTGGCCACCCCGGACCTCATGGGCAAGGTCGGCCGCCTCGGCCGCGTCCTCGGCCCGCGTGGTCTCATGCCCAACCCGAAGGTCGGCACCGTCACCCCCGACGTCGCCAAGGCCGTCAACGAGATCAAGGGCGGCAAGATCGAGTTCCGCGTCGACAAGCACTCGAACCTGCACTTCATCATCGGCAAGGTCTCCTTCGACGAGACGAAGCTGGTCGAGAACTACGCCGCGGCCCTGGAGGAGATCCTCCGTCTGAAGCCGTCCGCCGCCAAGGGCCGCTACATCAAGAAGGCGACCCTGACGACGACGATGGGCCCCGGCATCCCGCTGGACTCCAACCGCACCCGCAACCTCCTCGTCGAGGAGGACCCGGCCGCGGTCTGAGCCCCATCGGCTCGCTGAAGTGGTCAGCCGGCCCCGCACCTCTCCGGAGGCGCGGGGCCGGCTTCTTGTCTACGGTCGGACCACAAGGAGCCGATCAAGAGGCGGGGACGGCCATGAACGGGACCACGTGGAAGAGCACCCTCGCCGCCCTGGCGGCCGCGACCGTCGTGACGGGCGTCGCGGGATGCGCGGACGGCGGCGCCGCGGAGCCGGCCGGCTCCGCGGCCGCGTCGCCCGGGTCCCGGGACCGGGAGGAGGCCGCGAAGGCCGTCCGGGCCGCGTACGAGAAGACGGCGGCGGCCGGGAGCGCGAAGGTCGAGACGCGGGTCGTGGTGAGCGGCGGCCGGGCCGCCGGCAGCAGCACCTTCACCGGTGTCCGCAGGTGGGGCCCCTCGGCCGCGGACCTGAAGGTCACCGCATCGACGTACCTGGCGGCCGTTCCCGGCGCTCCCGCCGAGACCCGGGTGGTCACGGCCGGCGGAGCCGCGTACACGGACGTGGGAGCCGGGCGGACCGCTCTGACGGGCGGCAGGCGCTGGCTGAAGGTCGACCTGGAGGGCCCCGGCGCGGGGGGCGGAATCGTCCCCCAGCTCACCGCCGGGCTCAGCGGCGTGAACCAGGACCCGGCCGAGGAACTCGGCCTCCTCGCGAAGTCGTCCACGCTCAGGCCCCTCGGCGCCGCGAAGGACTCCGGCGCGCGGGCCTACGGGGGAGACCTCCCCGGGGGCCGGCACCTGGAGGTCTGGATCGGCGCGGACGGCTATCCGCGGCGGACGGTCCTCACGACCGACGCCGACGGCTCGCGGACGGAGCTCACCACGACCTCCACCGACTACGGCACCGAGGTCGACGTCCGGACCCCGCCCGCCGACGACACGATCGGCTTCGCCGAGCTGCTCAAGAGGCTGGCCGGAGGGCGCGGCGGAGGGAGCGGTCGGGGCTGATTTGCCCCCGGCCGACCCGGTCGCGTACTCTTCCGAGGAAGCCAAAGACCGCTGGTCGTCTCTGCGCCCGTTCGGGTGCGGTGGCCGAAGGATTCGCTGCGAGATGCGAGCGACCCGCGCAGGTGACTGTGGAAGAGTTCCCGATTCCTTGTGAACCGGTCGAGCTGAGCCCCGTGCGCCTGCGCCCGGGGCGTTTTGTTTTGTTCAGCCCCTTCCGAGCGGTCCCATCACCCGGAAGGAGGCCGACGCTTATGGCAAGGCCCGACAAGGCTGCCTCGGTGGCCGAGCTGGAGGACCAGTTCCGCAGCTCGAACGCCGCTGTGCTGACCGAGTACCGGGGTCTCACCGTCGCGCAGCTCAAGACGCTGCGTCGTTCGCTCGGTGAGAACGCCCAGTACGCCGTGGTGAAGAACACGCTGACCAAGATCGCGGCCAACCAGGCCGGGATCACCGCGCTGGACGAGCACTTCGCTGGTCCGACCGCGGTCGCCTTCGTCACCGGTGACCCGGTGGAGTCGGCGAAGGCCCTGCGTGACTTCGCCAAGGAGAACCCGAACCTCATCATCAAGGGCGGTGTCCTTGACGGTAAGGCGCTCTCCGCGGATGAGATCAAGAAGCTCGCGGACCTCGAGTCCCGCGAGGTTCTGCTCAGCAAGCTGGCCGGCGCGTTCAAGGGCAAGCAGTCCCAGGCTGCCTCGCTCTTCCAGGCGCTGCCGTCGAAGTTCGTCCGCACCGCGGAGGCGCTTCGCGTCAAGCTCGCCGAGCAGGGCGGTGCCGAGTAACTCGGCTCGCGCATTGACCCGCGCCGCCTAGCGCGCGGGTCGCAGCGGGCCGACAGTACGCCCGCCTCTACATACATCCGGCACCTGCCGAATTAGTGGAAGGATCGCCCATCATGGCGAAGCTCTCTCAGGACGACCTCCTCGCCCAGTTCGAGGAGATGACCCTCATCGAGCTCTCCGAGTTCGTGAAGGCCTTCGAGGAGAAGTTCGACGTCACCGCCGCCGCGGCCGTCGCCGTCGCCGGTCCGGCCGGCCCGGGCGCCCCGGCCGAGGCCGCCGAGGAGCAGGACGAGTTCGACGTCATCCTCGAGGGTGCCGGCGACAAGAAGATCCAGGTCATCAAGGTCGTGCGCGAGCTCACCTCCCTGGGCCTCAAGGAGGCCAAGGACCTCGTCGACGGCGCCCCGAAGCCGGTCCTCGAGAAGGTCGCGAAGGACGTCGCCGAGAAGGCCGCCGAGTCCCTCAAGGCCGCCGGCGCCTCCGCCACGGTCAAGTAAGACCGTTTCGAGTCGCTGAAGACTCACGCCCCCGTGTAACGCGGGGGCACCGAAGGGCGATCATCCAGATGGGTGGTCGCCTTTCGGCGTTCCCGGGGGCGGGCGTGGCGACCGTCCCGGGGGTCCGGAAGCGGAGTATGGTGATCTTCGCCGTGCGCCTCCCGGAGCGGGAGCCCTTGACGAACCGCACGCAGCGCGCAATTCTCAGGACGCGTCGTCACAACGATCCGTATCCGAGGCATGGATCGACGACGGAACGGGCAGTATCGAGGTGCGCCGCACGGCGCGAAGTAGCGCGGAGTTGAGAGCAACGAGGGTCGCGAAGAACTCGCCCTGGACATCAGTGAGCCAAGTGGCTACACTGACCCTTTGCGCTGCCTGTTAGCTGCCCTCTGCCCGTCACCAGGGGCATACCTTCGCATCCGCTTCATCGGTCGACCCCTTCCGACCTGGCCTTTCGGTCATTTCAGGAAACGTCTGCCACGAAGCTCTGCTGGGGACCGGTACGCGCGTAGTGAGTCCGAGCCCTCGGAAGGACCCCCTCTTGGCCGCCTCGCGCAACGCCTCGACCAATACGAACAACGGCGCAAGCACCGCCCCGCTGCGCATCTCCTTTGCAAAGATCAAGGAGCCCCTCGAGGTTCCGAACCTCCTCGCGCTGCAGACCGAGAGCTTTGACTGGCTGCTCGGCAACGCCGCCTGGAAGGCTCGCGTCGAGGCTGCTCTCGAGTCGGGACAGGACGTCCCCAGGAAGTCCGGTCTGGAGGAGATCTTCGAGGAGATCTCCCCGATCGAGGACTTCTCCGGGTCGATGTCGCTGACCTTCCGCGACCACCGCTTCGAGCCGCCGAAGAACTCGATCGACGAGTGCAAGGACCGTGACTTCACGTACGGCGCCCCGCTCTTCGTCACCGCCGAGTTCACCAACAACGAGACCGGCGAGATCAAGTCCCAGACGGTCTTCATGGGCGACTTCCCGCTCATGACCAACAAGGGCACCTTCGTCATCAACGGCACCGAGCGTGTCGTGGTGTCGCAGCTGGTCCGTTCGCCGGGCGTCTACTTCGACTCGTCGATCGACAAGACCTCCGACAAGGACATCTTCTCCGCCAAGATCATCCCGTCCCGGGGTGCCTGGCTGGAGATGGAGATCGACAAGCGCGACCTGGTCGGTGTCCGCATCGACCGCAAGCGCAAGCAGTCCGTCACCGTCCTCCTGAAGGCCCTCGGCTGGACCACCGAGCAGATCCTCCAGGAGTTCGGCGAGTACGAGTCCATGCGCGCCACCCTGGAGAAGGACCACACCCAGGGCCAGGACGACGCGCTGCTCGACATCTACCGCAAGCTGCGTCCGGGCGAGCCGCCGACCCGTGAGGCCGCTCAGACGCTGCTCGAGAACCTCTACTTCAACCCGAAGCGCTACGACCTCGCGAAGGTCGGCCGCTACAAGGTGAACAAGAAGCTCGGCGCGGACGAGCCGCTGGACGCCGGCGTCCTCACCACGGACGACGTCATCGCCACGATCAAGTACCTCGTGAAGCTCCACGCGGGCGAGACCGAGACGATCGGCGAGAACGGCAACGAGATCGTCGTCGAGACCGACGACATCGACCACTTCGGCAACCGTCGTCTGCGCAACGTCGGCGAGCTCATCCAGAACCAGGTCCGCACGGGTCTGGCCCGCATGGAGCGCGTCGTCCGCGAGCGCATGACCACGCAGGACGTCGAGGCGATCACGCCGCAGACCCTGATCAACATCCGGCCGGTCGTCGCCTCCATCAAGGAGTTCTTCGGCACCAGCCAGCTGTCGCAGTTCATGGACCAGAACAACCCGCTGTCGGGTCTGACGCACAAGCGTCGCCTCTCGGCGCTGGGTCCCGGTGGTCTGTCCCGCGAGCGGGCCGGCTTCGAGGTCCGAGACGTGCACCCGTCCCACTACGGACGCATGTGCCCGATCGAGACCCCCGAAGGCCCGAACATCGGTCTGATCGGTTCGCTCGCCTCGTACGGCCGCGTCAACGCGTTCGGCTTCATCGAGACGCCGTACCGCAAGGTCGTCGACGGCCAGGTCACCGACGAGGTCGACTACGTCACCGCCGACGAGGAGGACCGCTTCGTCATCGCGCAGGCCAACGCCGGCCTCGACGACGACCTGCGCTTCACCGAGAACCGCGTCCTGGTCCGCAAGCGCGGCGGCGAGGTCGACTACGTCCTCCCCGCCGACGTGGACTACATGGACGTCTCGCCGCGCCAGATGGTGTCGGTCGCGACCGCCATGATCCCGTTCCTCGAGCACGACGACGCCAACCGCGCCCTCATGGGCGCGAACATGATGCGTCAGGCGGTGCCGCTCATCAAGTCCGAGGCCCCGCTCGTCGGCACCGGCATGGAGTACCGCTGCGCCACCGACGCCGGCGACGTGCTCAAGGCCGAGAAGGACGGTGTCGTCCAGGAGCTGTCGGCCGACTACATCACGGTCGCCAACGACGACGGCACGTACATCACGTACCGCCTGCACAAGTTCTCCCGCTCGAACCAGGGCACCTCGGTGAACCAGAAGGTCGTCGTGGACGAGGGCGACCGCGTCATCGAGGGCCAGGTCCTCGCCGACGGTCCCGCCACCGAAGACGGCGAGATGGCGCTCGGCAAGAACCTGCTCGTGGCGTTCATGCCGTGGGAGGGCCACAACTACGAGGACGCGATCATCCTGTCGCAGCGCCTCGTGCAGGACGACGTCCTCTCCTCGATCCACATCGAGGAGCACGAGGTCGACGCCCGTGACACCAAGCTGGGCCCCGAGGAGATCACCCGGGACATCCCGAACGTCTCCGAGGAGGTCCTCGCCGACCTCGACGAGCGCGGCATCATCCGCATCGGTGCCGAGGTCGTCGCCGGCGACATCCTGGTCGGCAAGGTCACGCCCAAGGGCGAGACCGAGCTGACCCCGGAGGAGCGCCTGCTCCGCGCGATCTTCGGCGAGAAGGCCCGCGAGGTCCGCGACACCTCCCTGAAGGTGCCCCACGGCGAGATCGGCAAGATCATCGGCGTGCGCGTCTTCGACCGCGAGGAGGGCGACGAGCTTCCTCCGGGCGTGAACCAGCTGGTCCGCGTCTACGTCGCCCAGAAGCGCAAGATCACCGACGGTGACAAGCTCGCCGGCCGTCACGGCAACAAGGGCGTCATCTCGAAGATCCTGCCGATCGAGGACATGCCGTTCCTGGAGGACGGCACCCCGGTCGACATCATCCTCAACCCGCTCGGCGTCCCGTCCCGAATGAACCCGGGACAGGTCCTGGAGATCCACCTCGGCTGGCTCGCCAGCCGCGGCTGGGACGTCTCCGGCCTCGCGGACGAGTGGGCGCAGCGCCTCCAGGCGATCGGCGCCGACCAGGTCGCCCCCGGCACCAACGTCGCCACCCCGGTCTTCGACGGTGCGCGCGAGGACGAGCTGGCGGGCCTGCTGAACCACACCATCCCGAACCGTGACGGCGAGCGCATGGTGCTCCCGACCGGCAAGGCGAGGCTGTTCGACGGCCGCTCCGGCGAGCCGTTCCCGGACCCGATCTCCGTCGGGTACATGTACATCCTCAAGCTCCACCACCTGGTCGACGACAAGCTCCACGCGCGTTCGACCGGCCCGTACTCGATGATCACCCAGCAGCCGCTGGGTGGTAAGGCCCAGTTCGGTGGCCAGCGCTTCGGTGAGATGGAGGTGTGGGCGCTGGAGGCTTACGGCGCCGCGTACGCCCTCCAGGAGCTGCTGACGATCAAGTCCGACGACGTGACCGGCCGCGTGAAGGTCTACGAGGCCATCGTCAAGGGCGAGAACATCCCTGAGCCCGGCATCCCCGAGTCCTTCAAGGTGCTCATCAAGGAGATGCAGTCCCTGTGCCTCAACGTGGAGGTGCTGTCCTCGGACGGCATGTCCATCGAGATGCGCGACACCGACGAGGACGTCTTCCGCGCAGCGGAGGAGCTCGGCATCGACCTGTCCCGGCGCGAGCCGAGCAGCGTCGAAGAGGTCTGACGGGAGTCCGGCCGGGGGGACCCGTACAGGTCCCCCCCGCCGGCCCCAGGACCCCCGTATCAGACCCACAGCCTTACAACCCTGAGAGGGATTGACGCATAGTGCTCGACGTCAACTTCTTCGACGAGCTCCGGATCGGTCTGGCCACCGCTGACGACATCCGTCAGTGGAGCCACGGCGAGGTCAAGAAGCCGGAGACCATCAACTACCGCACGCTCAAGCCCGAGAAGGACGGACTCTTCTGCGAGAAGATCTTCGGTCCGACCCGGGACTGGGAGTGCTACTGCGGCAAGTACAAGCGCGTCCGCTTCAAGGGCATCATCTGTGAGCGGTGTGGCGTCGAGGTCACCCGCGCCAAGGTGCGCCGCGAGCGGATGGGCCACATCGAGCTCGCCGCTCCCGTCACCCACATCTGGTACTTCAAGGGCGTCCCGTCGCGCCTCGGATACCTGCTCGACCTCGCCCCGAAGGACCTGGAGAAGGTCATCTACTTCGCGGCGTACATGATCACGTACGTCGACGACGAGCGCCGTACGCGTGACCTGCCCTCGCTGGAGGCGCACGTCTCCGTCGAGCGCCAGCAGATCGAGAACCGTCGCGACTCCGACCTGGAGGCCCGCGCCAAGAAGCTCGAGAACGACCTCGCCGAGCTGGAGGCCGAGGGCGCCAAGGCCGACGTGCGCCGCAAGGTGCGCGAGGGTGCCGAGCGCGAGATGAAGCAGCTGCGCGACCGCGCGCAGCGCGAGATCGACCGTCTGGACGAGGTCTGGTCGCGCTTCAAGAACCTCAAGGTCCAGGACCTGGAGGGCGACGAGCTCCTCTACCGCGAGCTGCGTGACCGCTTCGGCACGTACTTCGACGGCTCGATGGGCGCCGCGGCGCTGCAGAAGCGCCTGGAGTCCTTCGACCTGGAGGAGGAGGCCGAGCGCCTCCGCGAGATCATCCGCACGGGCAAGGGCCAGAAGAAGACCCGCGCGCTCAAGCGCCTCAAGGTCGTCTCCGCGTTCCTGCAGACCGCGAACAGCCCCAAGGGCATGGTTCTCGACTGCGTGCCGGTCATCCCGCCGGACCTGCGTCCGATGGTGCAGCTGGACGGTGGCCGCTTCGCGACCTCCGACCTGAACGACCTGTACCGCCGCGTGATCAACCGCAACAACCGCCTGAAGCGGCTTCTCGACCTCGGCGCGCCCGAGATCATCGTGAACAACGAGAAGCGCATGCTCCAGGAGGCCGTGGACGCCCTCTTCGACAACGGTCGTCGCGGTCGCCCGGTCACCGGTCCCGGCAACCGCCCGCTGAAGTCCCTGAGCGACATGCTCAAGGGCAAGCAGGGTCGTTTCCGTCAGAACCTGCTCGGCAAGCGAGTCGACTACTCGGCCCGTTCCGTCATCGTCGTCGGCCCGCAGCTCAAGCTGCACCAGTGCGGTCTGCCGAAGGCCATGGCGCTGGAGCTCTTCAAGCCGTTCGTGATGAAGCGCCTGGTGGACCTGAACCACGCGCAGAACATCAAGTCGGCCAAGCGGATGGTCGAGCGCGGCCGCACGGTCGTGTACGACGTCCTCGAAGAGGTCATCGCCGAGCACCCGGTCCTGCTGAACCGTGCGCCCACGCTGCACCGCCTCGGCATCCAGGCCTTCGAGCCGCAGCTGGTCGAGGGCAAGGCCATCCAGATCCACCCGCTCGTCTGCACCGCGTTCAACGCGGACTTCGACGGTGACCAGATGGCCGTCCACCTGCCGCTCTCCGCGGAGGCGCAGGCCGAGGCCCGTATCCTGATGCTGTCCTCGAACAACATCCTCAAGCCGGCCGACGGCCGCCCGGTCACGATGCCGACCCAGGACATGGTCCTCGGTCTGTTCTTCCTGACCACCGACGGCGAGCTGCGTGACACCAAGGGCGAGGGCCGCGCGTTCGGCTCCACGGCCGAGGCGATCATGGCGTTCGACGCCGGCGAGCTCGCGCTGCAGTCGCCGATCGACATCCGCTTCCCGGTGGGCACCATCCCGCCGCGCGGCTGGACCCCGCCGGCGCGCGAGGAGGGCGAGCCCGAGTGGCAGCAGGGGGACTCGTTCCGCCTGCGCACCACCCTGGGCCGCGCGCTCTTCAACGAGCTGCTGCCCGAGGACTACCCGTTCGTCGACTACTCGGTGGGCAAGAAGCAGCTCTCCGAGATCGTCAACGACCTGGCCGAGCGCTACCCCAAGGTCATCGTGGCGGCGACGCTCGACAACCTCAAGGCGTCCGGCTTCTTCTGGGCGACCCGCTCCGGCGTCACCGTGGCCATCTCCGACGTCGTCGTCCCCGAGGCGAAGAAGGAGATCGTCGCCGGGTACGAGGCGCAGGACGAGAAGGTCCAGAAGCAGTACGAGCGCGGTCTGATCACCAAGGAAGAGCGCACGCAGGAGCTCATCGCGATCTGGACCAAGGCGACCAACGAGGTCGCCGAGGCGATGAACGCGAACTTCCCCAAGACCAACCCCATCTTCATGATGGTCGACTCGGGCGCCCGAGGAAACATGATGCAGATGCGGCAGATCGCGGGTATGCGCGGTCTGGTGTCGAACGCGAAGAACGAGACCATCCCGCGTCCCATCAAGGCGTCCTTCCGCGAGGGTCTGTCCGTCCTCGAGTACTTCATCTCGACGCACGGTGCCCGTAAGGGTCTCGCCGACACCGCCCTGCGCACCGCCGACTCGGGTTACCTGACCCGTCGTCTGGTGGACGTCTCGCAGGACGTCATCATCCGCGAGGAGGACTGCGGCACCGAGCGCGGTCTGAAGCTGCGGATCGCGGCGAAGGACGAGACGGGTGTCCTGCGCAAGACCGAGGACGTCGAGACCTCCGTGTACGCGCGGATGCTCGCCGAGGACGTCGTCGTGGACGGCAAGGTCATCGCGCCGGCCAACGTCGACCTGGGCGACGTGCTCATCGACGCCCTGGTCAACGCGGGCGTCGAGGAGGTCAAGACCCGTTCGGTCCTGACCTGTGAGTCCGCCGTCGGCACCTGTGCGTTCTGCTACGGCCGTTCGCTCGCCACCGGCAAGCTGGTCGACATCGGTGAGGCGGTCGGCATCATCGCCGCCCAGTCCATCGGTGAGCCCGGCACCCAGCTGACGATGCGTACCTTCCACACCGGTGGTGTGGCCGGTGACGACATCACCCAGGGTCTGCCCCGTGTCGTCGAGCTCTTCGAGGCCCGGCAGCCGAAGGGTGTCGCCCCGATCTCGGAGGCGGCCGGCCGCGTCCGCATCGAGGAGACCGAGAAGACCAAGAAGATCGTCGTCACCCCGGACGACGGCAGCGACGAGACGGCGTTCCCGATCTCGAAGCGCGCCCGTCTGCTCGTGGGCGAGGGCGACCACGTCGAGGTGGGCCAGAAGCTCACCGTGGGTGCCACCAACCCGCACGACGTGCTCCGGATCCTCGGTCAGCGCGCGGTCCAGGTCCACCTGGTCGGCGAAGTCCAGAAGGTCTACAACTCGCAGGGCGTGTCGATCCACGACAAGCACATCGAGATCATCATCCGGCAGATGCTGCGCCGCGTGACGATCATCGAGTCCGGCGACGCGGAGCTGCTTCCGGGCGAGCTGGTCGAGCGGTCGAAGTTCGAGACCGAGAACCGTCGCGTGGTCACCGAGGGCGGTCACCCCGCCTCCGGCCGTCCGCAGCTGATGGGTATCACCAAGGCCTCGCTGGCGACGGAGTCCTGGCTGTCGGCCGCCTCCTTCCAGGAGACGACCCGAGTGCTGACGGACGCGGCGATCAACGCCAAGTCCGACAGCCTCATCGGCCTCAAGGAGAACGTCATCATCGGTAAGCTCATCCCGGCCGGTACGGGTCTGTCCCGCTACCGCAACATCCGGGTCGAGCCGACCGAGGAGGCCAAGGCCGCGATGTACTCGGCCGTCGGCTACGACGACATCGACTACTCGCCGTTCGGCTCGGGCTCCGGCCAGGCCGTTCCGCTGGAGGACTACGACTACGGTCCGTACAACCAGTAGGCGAGTCGCTCGACGCCGAGGGCGGTCACCCCGTTTCGTACGGGGTGGCCGCCCTCCGGCGTGTTCAGCGGCCGAGCGCCTGCCAGCTGGTGAGCAGCAGGCCGGCGCTCGCCACCAGGACGGTGATGCTGGTCACCGGCCAGCGGGAGCGCTCCAGGGCGTCGAGCCGGACCTCGTGGTCGGCGAGCTGCTTGTCCGTCTGGTCGTGGCGCTGGACCAGCAGCGCCAGTGAACCGTCGACGCGGGCGAAACCGGCCTCCAGCGTGCCGCGCAGCCGCTCCAGCTCCACGGCGACCGCCACCGGGTCGCCCTGGTGGGACGTGTCAGAGTCGGTCATCGGCGACCCCCGGAGAAGTGGCGCCGGCCGGTTCTCCGCTCCGGAGCCAGGGCGGCAGCAGCCGCTGCACCGCGGGCAGGGCCATCACGCGGGTCAGCGCGCCCGCGACGGCGAGCGCCCCGGCGACCCGGGGGAGGGTGGCCGGGATGCCGGAGGCGTCGACGACGGCCGGCAGGACGACGGCGAGGGCCACGGCGGTCTGGAGGATCGTGCGGGCCGTGCGTGTGGCGGCATCGGACATCTGTGGACTCCTCAACGGACGTACGGAACCTTCAGGGCGTTCCAGGAGGCGCGGCCGGGCACGCCGTCGGCGTCGGAGCCGCGGAACCCGAGCTTGCGCTGCCACTTCGCGTAGCTGCGCCGGTCGGCCTCCGTCCAGCGGGGGCCGGGGCCCGTGCCGTACGCGGAGCAGCCCTCGGCGACGAGCCGGCGGCCCATCGCGGTGATCACCGGCGAGCTGGTGGAGGCGGTGAAGAAGTCGCCGCCGGGAAACGGCTGGAGGCGCGGGGCGTCCGGAGAGGTGCTCCCGGGCGTCTGGGACGGGTTCGCGGCCGGCGCCCCCGTGGGGGCGGCGGCGAGCCGGGCGGCGATGCGGCCGCGCAGGTCCGGCATGGTGAAGCCGCGCGGATCGCTCTTGTGGTCCGACCACTCCAGGTGACCGATGACGGACTTGGCGCCCCAGGCGTGCGCGCGGCAGATCGCGGCGGAAGCGCGCTCGATGGCGTCGAGCTGGGCGTCGGGCCAGGGGTCCGTGCCGTTCCCGAGGTTGACGCACTCGAAGCCGTAGAAGCGGGTGTTGCCGTCGACGGCGCCCGCGCTGCCCTGGTGCTCGTCGGTGGCGGGCGGCCGCTCCCCGTAGTTCTCGGCGATGACCGCCTTCAGCACGTCGGGGTCGCCGCCGCCCGCGTGGTTGGCGCGGCCGTTGCCGACCAGGTGGACGACGCCCTCCTTGTCGATGACGCCGTGGCACAGGGGGCCGGGCAGGTCGGTGTAGCCGTCGTAGCAGAGCTCGACGGAGGCCGCGCTGCCGCTGGAGACGGTGTGGTGGATCATCACGCCGTTGACCGGGCCCCAGGCACCGACGTGGTTGCGGTTGTGGGTGCGCCATTCGCGGTGCTCGACGACGGTGACGCCTTCGGCGCGCAGCGCGGTGAGCAGCTGGTCGGCGGTGAGGGGAGTGGCCATGTGGGGCTCCTTTCGGAAAGGGGAACGCCCCGTGCCGGTCGGCCGGCACGGGGCGGGTGGTGCGGGGTGAAGAGTGGGGGGAAGCCCGGTCAGGACAGGGCGGCCCAGATCGCGTTGGAGTCGGCGATCACGGTGGACGGGGTGAACGATCCGGGCAGGGAGGTCTGACCGGTGGTGGGCAGCCGGCCGTGGCGGACGAAGAACCCCGGCATGCGGGCGCTGCCGCCCGGGGCGTTGCCCATGGAGGCGCCGCGCATGAAGGCCGGGCCGTTGGTGGTCGGGCTCGGACCGTTGATCAGCAGCGCCACCCAGTAGTTGCCGGCGACGGCGTTGTACTGGGCGGTCAGCGGCAGGACGAACGTCTTGCCCTCGGTCGCGGTGATCGTCGTGTTCAGCGTGGCCGTCTGGCCGACCTTCGCGCCGGCGCTGGTGTAGAGGCCGGCGAGGGAGGCGGCGCCGAGCGTGCCGCCCACGTACCCGGGCACGTAGAAGACGATGTTCTTCACGGTGGTGGTCGCGTGCAGCGGGACGCCGATCAGGTACACCCAGCCGTTGATGCAGTACTGCACGGAGTCGGCCGACGAGGCCGCCGGGTCGAACGCCCAGCCGGAGAAGCCCATCGACGCGGGCGACCAGGTGCCGGCGGCCGAGACCGTGTCGACGTAGCCGCGCCGGACCAGGTGGTTGGCGGTCGTGGGGTTGGCGGCGGTCGACGGGGGAGTGGCGTAGGTCTTGGCGCCGTTCACGGTCTGGTCGCCGGTCAGGAGCAGCGCGTCCCCGGCGGCGACCGCGGAGACGTCGGACGCCTTCAGCTGGACCGCGCCCGCCTGGCCGTTGACCGACTTCACCGGGGCGGCGTCGATCCCCAGGTAGCGGATGTCCCCCGCCGCCTGGGTCAGCGCGCCGAGGTCGGCGGCGGCGAGGCTGACCGCGCCCGTCTTCCCGTTCACCGAGGAGACGGCGCCCCCGGTGGCCGGCAGCTGGGCGAGGGGCACCTTGCCGTCGGGGCCGAGCGCCGCCACGCCGCCGGCCGCGCCCACGGTGGCGGCGGCGACGGCCGACAGGTCGGCGGCGGTGAGGGTGACGTCGGGGACGGTGCGGCCGTTGACCGAGCGGATCGGGCCCGCCGGGCCGGCCGGGCCCATCTGTCCGGCGGGTCCGGGCGGACCGGGCACGGCCACGTAGTGCGGGGTGTTCGGGTCGGCGGGGGCCGTGTCGGCGAGGTCGACCGCGGTCCGGGCGGCCGGGAGGGCGATCTGGTACGTCCGGATCCTGCCGAGACCGGCGAGCTTCTCGGTCACCTGGTAGGTCCAGTCGACCGGGTTCCAGCCGGGGGCGTCGGTGGCGGGCAGGAGGACGCTGATCCGTCCCTCGCCGTCGAGCCGGGCGACGGTCGGGCCGCCGACGAAGACGTCGGCGTCGGTGTGGGTGAGCAGGGACGGCGGGCGGAACTCGACGGAGCCGCTCATGGGGCTGCCGTCCGGGGTCAGGTAGCGGGCGGTGACGCGGACGGTCGGGATGGACGCGGGGAGCACGGGGCGTTCTCCTTCAGTTGGTCGGGTACGGGGCCGGGGGCCGGACGGGGCGGTGCGGCACCGGCCCCGGGCGGGGCGGCGCGGCACCGGTCGGCGGCCGTCGTCCGCGGACGGGCGGCGGCCGCCGGCACGGGTGCCGTACGTCAGGACTGCACGCCGTACAGCGCGAGCGGACGGCAGCGGACCGTGTCGCCCGCCGCGGCGACCTTCGCCTGGATCTCGAAGGTGACCGTCGCGTCGAACGCGACCGGCAGCGGCTCGGTGAACCGGAGGTCCGCACCGGGCCCGCCGGCGGCGCCCACCTGGTGGCCGTCCACGAGGAGGCGGACCTCCGCGCCGGCCGTGCCCTGGACGGCGATCCAGGCGTACAGCCGCGGGTGCTGCACGATGCCCGGACCGCTGTAGAGCGTGGTCCAGTCGACGTTGCCGGTGGACTCCCAGCGGGCCGCGTCGACCGGCAGGGGCAGCGCGTACGGGATGTACGGGCGGGCGAGTCCGCGCTGCGTGGAGTCGTCGGCGACGACGACGTTGCCCCAGCGGTCGAAGACCTGCACCGACTGGGCGTCGAACCGTTCCGGGGCCGAGGTCCGCACCGTCAGGGCGAGGGAACCGTCGTCGCGGCGGACCATCAGGCCCTGCTGCGGCTTGTTCGGACCGCGGTCCGGCTCGACCCTGCCCATGTGGATCAGGTCCTCGCCCCCCGCGGAGCGGACCCGCAGCCGGCCGCCGTCGCCGATGACGACCTCGCCGTCGTTGATCCGGTTCAGCGCCGGAGTGGTGTTGGCGCTGCCCATCAGCTCGCGGATCTGCCGTTCCAGGGTGCGGATGCGGTCCAGCAGGTCGGTGGGAATGATCGCCAAGGGTCACACCCCTTCCAGATAGAGCGTGGCGGTCTCGGGCTTGGTGCGCTGGGGCGGGTTCACGGCCAGGCCCACGACCCGGTAGTGGGCGTCGAGCCCGTCCGGGTGCCACAGGTCGCGGATGCGCAGCCGGATCCGGGACCCCAGCAGGGCGGGGGTGATCCGTCCGTCCAGCAGGACCGTCAGCTCGGGGATCTGCTCGGGCCGGCGCTGCCGGGCGAGCTCGGCCCGGGCCAGCGACCGCAGCACCTCGGGGTCCTTCACCCCGCTGTGGTCGGAGGTGCGTTCCAGCCGCGGCCAGCCGGCCGTCAGGTCGTCGGGCTCGGCCTCCCTCGCCGTCGAGGGTTCGGAGTCCTGCGCCTGGTCGGTGTTGTCCGAATCGCCGCGGGCGACCCAGACGTTCGCCTGCACGGTCGAGTCCGTGGGCAGGCTGTACGACAGGACGGGCCCCGGGTGGTCCAGGACGATGTCCGAGCGGCCGCCCTGGATGAGCGGATGCCCCAGCTGGAGCCGCTTGGCACGGCGCCCCTGGCTGTCGCGGTAGCAGTGGATCCGCCATTCGAAGCCGTCGGCGAGCTGGGCCAGCTTGTCGAGCAGCTCGCGGACGCGGGCCAGGGCCGAGTAGGCGTACGCGAAGTCCCGGCGGACGCCGGACATCTCCGCGCCGAGACTGATCCCGATGTCACCGCCGTCCTGCGCCTGGGCGTGCTCGACCAGGGCCCGCGCGATGTCGAACTGGTCGGTCGCGGTCCCCACCACGTTGCCGGAGAGGATGCGGTGGTCCAGGTACGAGTCGAAGGTGCCCGCCTGGAACTGCGCGGTCATCCGGCCCTGCTCGTCGGAGGCGGGGGTGCAGGTCCACAGCACCCCGCCCCACCAGATGTCCCCGTCCCGTTCCAGCCAGACCGCGGTGCGGCCGGGCCGCAGGGCCTCCTTGGCCCGCGCGGCCAGGCCGGGTTCGGGCAGGGGGACGGTCGCGGTCAGCGACCCCGACTTGCCGATGAAGTCGTCGAACTTGGCCTCGGTGAGCGGCAGGACGTCCAGGACCTGGTCCGTGCGCAGATCGCAGAAGATCGCCCGGTAGACGGGCGTGATCACGGCCCTGCTCATCGGGCGGCTCACAGCATCGGGTCGACGCGGACGAACCGGTTGTCGATCCAGGCGTCGTTGCTGGTCGCGGACGACACGTAGGCGCCGACCGCGGTGTACACGGTGTGCGGCTTGAGGCCGGTCACCCGGAAGGTGTGCGAGACCGAGACGCCCGACTTGCCCGTCACCGTCGCGGCGCGCTCGTCGGTGGCGGCGACGACGACGGCACCGGCGAGGCGGATGTTCGCCGACATCTGGGACCAGCCGGCGTCGACCGGGTTGCTGCCGCGGTAGCCGACGGTCACCAGCACCGCGCCCGAGACGGGCGTGGTGAACGTGGCGGAGATGGTCGGGACGTCGGTGTCGGTGATGCTCTCGACCCAGGCCGTGGACTTGCAGTAGCCGCCGTCGTTGTTGAAGGCCCAGCCGTTCGTCGGCACGATCGGGCGCCAGACCGTGCCGTCCCAGCGCTGGAGCCTGCCGCCCTCGTCGCGGTACTGGCCCGCGTACTCGCCGGTCGCCAGCGCGCCCTGCGGGGCGACGCCGCCGAGGTGCTTGGGGTACGAGACCCAGCGGTTGCCGTCCCAGCGCTGGAGCTGGCTGGCGTTGTCCCGGTACTGGCCGGAGTAGCCGCCCTTCACCTCCCGGTTCCACGACTCCGCCAGGATGCCGCCGGCGGCGACGGTGGTGTGCCGCAGGTCGTAGACGGCCTTGGACCAGTCCAGGCCGCCGGTGCCGACGGACGCGCCGGCCGGGACGACGACCTTGGCCAGCGCCAGCGCGCCCTCCGGCACCGCCTGCGGTTCCGGCTGGCCGGGCGTGCCCTTGAGGATCTCCAGGACGGCCTCGGTGCGGTTGCGGACCGTGTCGAACTGGGCGTCGTACACCCGCAGCAGGACCAGGTCGACCCGGTCGTTGTTGGCGTCGCCGTCGTCGAAGGTGATCTGCGTGTAGTCGGTGACCACGACCGGGTAGGCGCCCGCGGCGTCGGACCCCTGGACGACGGCCCGGCCGGGGGCGACGTTCGCGGTCATGCCGGTGGTGTCGCCGTACACGTACAGCGCGTCCATGATGTATTGGCCGTTCTCCGACCCCGGCACGATGCCGGTGGCGCTGGTCAGCGCGCCGGTGGGGGCCATGGTGCCGGTGGGGGCGAGCCGGGTGTCGGTGCGGGACTGGCCGGACTCGGTCTCGGTGCGGTTGATCAGCCATGCGCTGCGCACGGGCATGAGGTCCTCCTGGGAGATGCGTTGCGGGAAGTCGGGGCGGGGGAGCGGGGGCCGGGACCGGTCACCAGTGGGAGTCGCGCCAGCGCACCGTCGCCGAGGCCCGCGGGTCCGGGGTCGCGTCGTCGGAGCGGAAGGCGAGCGCGGTACGGCCCGGCTCCAGGCGGAACAACTGCTCCGGGGCGGACGCGGACGTCGCCGTGTAGAGCCGGGACGTGGTGCCGTTGAGCAGGACGGTCCCCGCCTCGGTGTCGACGGTCAGGACGTCGCCGACGCCGAGGGCGATGTCGTACTGGAGCCGGCGGCCGTCACTGAGCCGGGTGAGGGTCGGGCGCCGTACGGGCCCCCGGAACTCGATCACCGGGTGCGCGGCGGCGCCGCCCTCGTTGACGGCGGTGAAGCCGCCGGACTCGGCGGTACCGCCCCAGTCCAGCGGCCAGACGAGTCCGCCGCCGGTCTCGTCCTGCCAGACCAGGCCGGATTCGCTGACCGGCAGGGTGGCCCGGCCCTCGCGCAGGGTGGGGCTCAGGCGCCGTGGGTCGGTCGCCGTCCACTGCAGGCTGGCCTTGCCCATGCCCTGGCGGACGTAGGCGCGGTCCTGGGGGACGACGCGGCGGCTGACCCGGGCCCGTACGGCGAGGGTCTCGCCGTGCAGCCGTACGGCCAGCCAGCGTTCGCCGCCCTCGGGTCCGGTAGCGGCGCGGAAGGCGAGGCCGGTGTCGAGCGCCTGCGCGGCGGTGGCCGGCATCAGCCAGACGGTGGCGGTGACGAGCCGGGGCTGCGACCAGACGGCGCCGGGCCAGGCGCCGTGCTGGTCGGGGCGGGGCACGTCGCCGGTGTCGAGGGTGGGCAGGTCGTCCCAGCCGGTGATGCCGGTGCGGTCGATCTGGTACGGCGTGCCCGGCCCCATCAGCAGGCCGGCCCACTGGATCTGCCCGTCGCGGGTGATCAGTGAGCCGGGTGCGGTCTCGTCCGTGTATGCGGTTGTGGTCTCGGCCATGACGGGCCGTCACCTCACTTTCGTCGGGACGCTTCCGGGCCGGGCCCGGGCCACGGCCCGGTGCGGGAGCGGTGGTCCGCGGTGGCGTGGCCCGGTGCGGGAGCGGTGGTGTGCGGTGGTGTTCCGGGCCGGGCCGGGTTCAGGCCGCGGTCCGGTGCAGGAACATCAGGTCCTCGGCGATCGCGAGGGGGCTGCGCCCCTCCGGCTCGTGGTAGTCGCGCAGGTGGGCGCGGACCGCCGGGCCGGGTGTGCCGCCGGTCCGGTGACCGGTCTCGGCCGGCCGGAGCCGGTCGAGGGAGGACAGGGGCCGCACGGCGGACGCGCCGTCCCGCGAGGGGTCGACGACACCGCCCTCGGCGAGCTGCGGGATCTTGTCGAGCTTGACGCCGAACTTCTTGCCGAGGAACTCGCCGCTGAGGCTGTTGAGTCCGTCGATGACCCAGTTGGCGAAGGCGATCAGGCCCTTGACGGGGCCGGTGATGACGCCGGCGAGCATCTGCAGGCCGGTGGAGACGAAGTCGCCCATGCCGCCGAGGGTGCCGGCGGTGGCGTCCTTCACCCGGGTGAACATGCCGGGGATCTTGCCGGTGATCCAGTCCAGGACGGGCTGGATGACGGTCCTGAACGCGTTCCAGGGCCGCCGCACGAGGTCGCTGAGCGCCTCGGTGGCCCGGGTGATCGACCCCTTGGCCTTGCCGAAGTCCCCGGAGACGGCGGCGCCCACGACCTCGACGACGGTCGTCATGACGACGCCCGCGGCCTTGAAGGAGGAGCCGATGACCGTGCCGTAGAAGGCGACGACGGGACCGAGGAACTTCAGGATCTCCTGGAAGACCTTCAGGACGTGGTCGAAGACCTGCTTCATGATCTTCTGGCCGGTTTCGGTGTTCATGGCGTACTCGACGATCGCGGCCACGACCGGCACGACGATCCCGGCCAGGAAGCCGAGCGGGTTGGCCCGCATGGCGACGTTGGCGGCGGTCATGGCGGCCGCCGCGGCGGCGAGGCCGATGCCGAGGACGGTCATGACCTGGGACATGGGGCCGATGAACTGGCCGAGGAGGCCGGCGATGCTGTCGAACCCGGCGGCGCCCGCCACGAGGGTGACGAGTCCTCCCGCCACGCCCCTGGCCTTCGAGCCGCCGCTCCTGATGCCGTTCGCGGCGGTCTCGGCCGTGCGTCCCGCTCTGGCGAGGGACTTGCCCGCGCCGTCGGCCCGGCCGCGGAGCTGCTGCACCTGGGTGGTGGCGGAGGAGGCGCCGGAGCGGACGCCGTCGAGGGCGCCGGCGACCCGGGCCGGGGCGCCGCGCAGGGCGCGTGCCGCCTGGATGACCGGCGCGAGCCCGCCGCGGAAGGAGGTGAGCGCGCCGGTGAGGTTCCGCAGTTCGGCCTGGAGGGTGTTCCCCGGCAGGGCGAGCGCGGTGCTCATCCGCGGGCCTTCGACAGGAACAGCAGGGCGGAGGCGGTCTCGCGCAGGTCGTTGGAGGACGCCTCGTAGTAGTTCTCGATCTGGAAGCCGTGCGTGGCGCCCGCGCCGGAGTTGATCGACCGCGCCCTGGCCGCGCGTGCGGTGTGGCGCAGCAGCCGGTCGAGCTTGGACAGCGGCAGGACGGCCTCGGCCTCGCCGGCCTCGGCGACGATGGCGTGGACGCCGCCGCGCCGCGGCTGGACGACACCGCCCTGGGCGAGCTGCGGGATCTTCGGGATGCTGACGCCGAAGGTCTTGCCGCCGACGAAGGGGACCCAGCCGGGGATCGAGACCTTGATGCCGTTGAGCTTGCCGATCGCGCCGTTGATCAGGCCGATGACGGCGTTGATCGGGCCCTTCACGGCGCCCTTGATCTTGTCGAACGCCCGGCCGGCGATGTCCTTCAGGCCGCCCCAGATGCTGGAGAGCTTGTCCTTGACGGCGCTGAACGCCCTCGGGACGACGTCCTTGATCCAGTTGACGATCGGCATGATGATCTTCTTGATGCCGTTCCAGACACCGGAGATCACCGACTTCACGCCGTTCATCACCGTGGTGATGACCTTCTTGATGGCGTTGAAGGTGGACGAGACGACCTTGGAGACGGCGTTCACGACGACCGTGACGGCGCTCTTGATGCCGTCCCAGACCGTCTTGATCAGCTTGCCGGCCGCCTTCATGATCGGCCCGATGGCCTTCATGACCACGCTGATGACCTTCTTGATCGCGTCGAAGGCGACCTGGAGGACCTTCTGCATGGTCTTCGAGCGGGTGGCCATCTCGACCACCTTCTCGATGAGCGGCATGAACAGCTCCATGAGCCGGGCGATGAAGTTGCCCTTCATGGACTTGTTGAGGCCGTTCATTCCCTTGGACGCGTTGTCGGCGCCCTTCTTGAAGTTGCCGATCTGACCGCCGCTGGTCGTACCGGTCCTGCCGGCCTTCGCGAGGGACTTGTCGGCCTTGTCGGCGGCGGACTTGAGGTTGTTGAGTTCACGGGCGGAACCCTGGGCGGCGGACCGCAGCCCGGTGAGCCCGCTCTGCCCGGTACGGGCCCCCTGACCGATGCTCTGGGCCGCCCGGGCCGAGGCGTCCGCCTGGGTCTTGAACTGTTTCAGTGAGCCCGAGGCCCGTGTTGCCGCTGAGGCGAGCGACATGGCGACTCCTTGGGGTAGGCGCGGTTAGGCGAAGGCGGCGGAGAGTTCGTTGACGGCGGCACGCAGCACGCGGACGTCGGAGGCGATGCCTCGGTTTGTCGGACCCCCTCCGTGCGTGGTGTCGAGGCCGCGCGTGTTGGTGCCGCCGCTGAAACGGCGAGCCTCCGCCCTTCCCTGGTGACTCGCGGCCTGCGACATGGACTTGAGAGCCTCCTTGATCTTGCCGACGTCCGACTTGAGAGCTTCCAATTCAACCTTGGCGACCGCTTTGGCCACTCGCTCCGCTTTCTGGTCGCTGTTCTCTATCTTCTGTTGAAGCCTGTCTATCCGGTCTTTTGTGAATTTCCATTCACGGGTGGCGCCGAGAATGGTGAGGCCCTTTTCGTCGAACTTGAGCAGACCGATGCTCGCGCCCACGGTGACCGTCAGGGCCGCGACGGTGGCGCTGAGCCCGGAGAGCGTGCCGGACGCCCCGGAAACCGTGCCGCTGAGCCCGGACAGCGTGAGGCTCATGTCGCTGACCGTTTTACTCATGTCGTTGACGGTTATGCTCGTCTTGTTGACGGTCTTGCTCACATCGTTGTGCGTGATGCTGATCTTGTTGACCGTCTTGCTGATGTCGTTCTGGGTGCTGCTGATGGTGTTGACACTTCGGGAGTAGAAGCTGAGTGACTCCCGGAAATCCTTGTAGGTCTTTTTCGCCTCCTCCTGCTGTTTGTCGAAGGCATCTTCAATCTTCTTGAGGGCCTGATCGACTTCCGGCAGGCTTCTGTCCGGCATCCGGAACCTCCTGTGAGATCACTCGGGTATGCTCCGCGCGTGACTTCTGACGGTGCGCGGGTTTTTCTTGTACTCCCGACTTCGAGGCCGAGTTACTCCGAGACCGGGAAGTGCTCGATCGGGTGGTACGCCCGTCGTGCTCTACGGGTCGCGGACGACCTGTCCCCCGCCTCCGGCGCGGACGTCTTCCTGTACGGGGACCCGGCGTCCGACCGGTACGAGGAGGGGGGCGCCGCCGTACGGACCCGGGTGGACCCGGTCTCGTTCGACGAGTGGGCCGCGGACTGGGCCGTGGCTCCGAACGCCGGGCTCGGCCCGCTCGAGGACCGGCGTCCGGCCAGTCGTCTGGAGCAGGCGCTGGAGGTCGGCGTCTCCTCGTTCAGCCGCCCCCGTACGGCACTGCGCCAAGTGGTCCCCACGCTTCGGGAAGGTTCCGCGCCGGCCCTCGTGATCTTCAGGCTGGACAGTGCCATCGACCAGGAGGAGATCCTGCGAACGATCCGGGACACCGGCGTGGAGCGACTGGCGTTCTGGCACCTCTTCGGTTGGTCGCACGCGATCGACGTCCCCTTCTGGACCAAGGACGGTCTCGACCGCGGCCGTGTCCTTCCGAACGTGTCGGTGAACACGGGCGGGGGCTGGAGCCACAGGTCTCTGCTCCGGCGCTTTTCGCGGTGGTCGGCCTCCCCCGTGTGAGGACGGCCTGTCCGCTCAAGAGAAGAAGCGCCCCAGCTCCGCCGGGTCCGGGATGCCCGCCGCCTCCGGCGCGGACCGCTCCGCCTCCTCCTCGCGCTCGTGGTCACCCGGCCTGGGCACCGGAACCGGCTGCTCCGGCGGGTCGGAGTCCTCGTCCGAGTGGACGGAGGCGAACATCCAGTTCGCCGCCGCCATGTGGTCGACCAGGGCGGCCAGGAGGTAGTCGGTGACCGACCACTCCGCCGCCTCGCCGTCCCGCTCCCGGCAGACGGCGCTGTCCCGGGGCATGTGCTTCACGAGGATCGCGAGCCGGCGGGAGGAGAGCCGGCCGCGGTGCCAGTCCAGCAGGTCCACCCCGTAGTGCCGGAGCAGGTCGGCTTCGAGGGCCTCGGCGTGTTCGGTGACGAACTCGTCGAGGCTCAGTCTTCCCCCAGGCCGAGCCCGGTCTCCTTGCCGTAGGCCTCCAGGACGGCGGCGATGTCCTGCATGGTGACCTCGTGCTTCTCGAAGCGCGCGAACTGCTCCTCGCCCATCAGCAGCAGGAGCAGCCCGTCGACGTCGTTGTCGTCGAGGTCCTTCAGCCCGCCGGCCGCGCCGCGGGTGAGTTCGGTCGGAAGCTCGAAGGTGTCGTCGTCCAGCTCGAACGACCAGGTCCGGCCGAGGGCCTCCAGGCGCTGGGCGCGAGCGGCGTTGACGTTGAACGATGCCATGGGTGTCTCCGTATCTCCGGGACGCGGGTGGGAAGGGTGGTGCGGGGGGAGAGCGGTGCGCCGGGGCGGGGGCGGTGGGCCCCCGCCCCGGCACGGGCGGTGATCAGGCGCCGGCGCCGGCGGCCGTCGCGTACGCCGGGTCCTTCATGACGAAGGTGGCCAGCGGCTCGCCGTCGCCGGAGGACAGCGCGGTGAAGGTGACACCGAGCGACGCGGCCGCCTTGCGGGCGAGCTTGATGTCGTCGGTGGCGGTGACCTGGCCGCGCGGGATGACGAAGCGGTACGTCACCTCCTTGCCGTCGGTGAACTCCAGGCCGAGCGCGCGCTCGTCGAAGGTCGGGCCGTCCGGGACGTCGAAGGTGAAGACGCCCGGGTTGTTGGTCCCGCCGGAGGTGATGTCGGTCTTGCTGCCGCCCATGAAGAAGGGCAGCGTGTCCTCGTTGAACTGCAGCATCGAGAACTTCAGCGTCAGGTCGCGGTCCGAGTAGACGAACCGGGCCGGGCTGATCGACTGCCACGTCTCGACCGGGTCGAGCTTGTCCTTCTTGGAGAAGGTCACCCCGTCGGTCGACGTGTACCCGAGGTCCACCCAGCCGGTGCCCCAGTCGGTGGAGGGGTTGGCGGAGAAGGCGGTCGGGAGGGGGGCGCCGAGGGGGGCGACCAGGACGCGTCCGGTGCCTGCGACGCGGATCTCGGAAGCGGAGTTGCCTGCCATGTGGTGCTCCTTCAGGAGGAATGGTGGTGCGCTGGTGGGTTGCCGCGGGTACGGCGAGGGCCCCGTCGGGATCGACGGGGCCCGGTCTGTGGGGTACGGGGCGGAGGGCCGGCCCGTACGGTGTGCCGCGTGACGGCGCGGGTCCGCACGCGTCCGTTCGCCGGGCGCCGGATCGGGTCCGGGCGCCGGCTCGGGTCCGTGTCCGGTCAGGTCCGGACGGAGAGCTGGATCACGCAGAGGTAGCGGTTCGCGGCCGTGTAGACGTAGTCCGGCAGCCAGCGCGGACCGTCCGCCTCCGCGACGTCGGTGATGACCGACGTGCCGAAGGCGGTGCCGGCGCTCTGGAGCAGCACCGCGCGGGCCGCGTTGGCGAGCACGTGCGCGGCCGTCTTGTCGGGGCCGTAGACCTCCAGCTCGATCATCGGCCGGTCGACGTGCAGGTCGTCGATCCAGGCGCCGCCGCGGCGGGAGACGATCACGGCCCGCTGGGTGCCGTCGAAACCGGCCGGCGGCGTCTCGTCGACGACCGCGCCCGCCAGCTCCGGCCGGTCGGAGAGGAGGTCCACGACGATGGCCTCCACGTCGGGGAAGGTGCTCGGGGCTGAGCTCATGACGGGGCATCACTCCTGTTCGTACGGGGCTGACGGGTCCGGGCGGCGCCCGCGGTGCGCTCGACGTGCCGGAGCAGGCCGGATCGGGCCGGGGAGCCCGCGGTCCGAGCACGCGGGGCCTTGCGGGAGCCGCCCGGACACGGAGGCGGGGAGCCGGTCCCGGGAGGGATGCGGGCACAGCTCCGCCGCTGCACCTATTGTGAACGAGATCGCGCGAGCGCGCAACTAGTTCGTGCGAGACCGATCGCGACATGCGCATAGGGAGTGGTGACACATGGCCACGGCGCGTTACTCTCGATGATTCGAACACACATTCGATAGGTGCGGTGAGTCGATGGCAGCGCGTTGTGCGGACTGGGAACGGCGGGTGCGTGTGGTCGGGGGTGCCGACGACGCTCGTGAACGGTTGACCGAAGTGGTCGCGGCCGCGGTCGAGGTCGCGGCGGAGGCGGGGGAGGACGGTACGTACACCGGGGACATGGCCCGGACCCTCTCCGCCGTGGTCGCCAAGGTCGGCGCGCGGATCGCGGTCGAGGCGGAGATCAGCGGCTTCTCCAGCGGCTGGCGGGAGGCGGTCGCCCAGGTCGGGCAGCCCCGTTCCGAACGGGCCTGCGCGCACGTGACGCCCATGCGACCGGAGGAGGACGGAGGGCCATGACGTCGGAGCCACACCCCGTGCGGAAGAGGCGGCCGCCCCTCGGGGCGACCGCCTCTTCCTCGTTCTCCGGTGTCCGGCAGCCTCGTTCCGGCGCCCGGTCGTCCCGTGTTCCGCGTCCCGCCGTCCTCAGACCGCCGAACCCGCCGCCGGCCTGCGGCGGGTGGCGCGCTCCGCGGCGAACACGTCCTCCAGCCGGAACAGTTGGGCCCGGCCCCGCCGGCCGGCCGGCACCAGGTGGCCGAGCTGGACCCACTTGCGGATCGTGGCGGGCACCACGCCGGCCTCCGAGGCCGCGAGGGCGCCGTTGATCAGGGTGTCGGCGGCGATGGTCATCGGCGTGCTCCTTCGGTCGAACGGGCGGACGCGGTGCGGTCGTCGGCGGACTCGTCCATCGACACGCCGATCTCGGCGCGGTCCGTCCCGGCGGCGTCCGCCAGGGCCTCCCAGTCGCCCTCGTGCCACACGTGCCGGTAGGCCGGGTCCGTGCGGCAGTCGCACTCCCCGCCGGCGCAGCGGCAGGCCGGGTTCACGCACAGCACCGCCCGGCGGGCCGGGAAGGCGCGCAGGGAGACCGAATCGCACCAGGGGCAGCGGCCGTTCACCCGCACCATCGTCTCGGAGTCGCCCAGGACGCGGGCGCTGCGCCGGGCCATGCGCCGGGCCTCGTCCCGTACGTGCGCGGCGAGCTCCGGGTGGGCGGCGACCCGGGGGAGGAGCCCCGCGATCCGTACCAGCCGCTGGGGCACGCGCGCGTGGCGCGGACGGCCGAGCCCCAGCTTGTCGTGGACGGCCTCGTCCAGCTCGACGACGCCGTCGGTGATGTCGCGGACGGCGTCGGAGACGTGGAGCCGCAGCGGGGCGGCCGAGTAGCCGGGGACGGGAGTGCCGTGCCGCTGCTGGGCGAGCAGCGAGTCCCGGCGCTCCTCGCGGATGCGCTCGGCGTCACCGGGGGAGGGCGCGCGCCGCTCGCCCGCGGCGGACGCGGACGGACGGCCCGGCGCGAGCTCGGTCAGCAGCTCGGGGAACTGCTTGAGGAGGGCTTCGATCCAGAGGGCCGCGTCCCGGACGGCCTTCTCGGGGGAGACGACCGGCCCGGACGTGGCGGGGACGGACGCGGACGAGGATGCGGATGCGTGTGAGGACGAGGACGAGGGCGTGGCCGGCGTGGACAAGATGGCCTCCAGGCATGGCGGGTGGGGCGGGCGGGGCAGACGTGCGAGGTGTGGGAGGTGTGGCGAGGACGCGGCGGGGTCGGCGGTGGGGCGCCGGGGCGTACGAAGCGGAACTCCGTACGGCCCGGACCGGCTCCGTACGAGGAGCCCCTACGTCAGATGCGGAACGGCACTGGCCTCCGGCGCGGTCACGGATACGCCCGGAACCGTTCGGCGCGCACACGCCGGGCATATGCGTCAAGAAGTACGCGCGCGGGCGCAACGAGAAGGGTGACGGTGTGCTCTCAGGCCGCGACGTACGGTCGCCGGGGGCCGGACCGGTCCTTCTCGCGCGCGACCGGTCGGCCGTTGCGCCAGAGCCGCCCGGCGCTCACCCCGTCGAAGAAGCTCTCCGCCGGCGCCACGGCCTCCTCGCACCGCTGTACGACCGGACACCGCTCGCAGGCCATCAATGCAGGCAGGGCCTCTTTCTTCCGCTTGCTGAACACCACGTGCGGGGGTAGCCCGGAGCACGCGGCGGCGGCGCGCCAGCCGAAGAACTCCATGATCTCCGGCAGGGGCGGGACTGGTGCGGACGGCATGACGACACTCCTGTCTGAGGCGGCGGCCGGACCGTTCGCACGCCCGGACCACAAGTTGCGAACACGCACGATGACATAGTGCGTGCTCGCTCGCAACTTATTGGGCGGGAGGAGTTTCCGAAATCCACACCGTGCGTGCGCAGGGGCACGTAATTCCGTGCGCGCAACCGCGTTAAGCTGGGCATCGCTTCGGAGGGAGGCGACCAGTTGTGACCGCCAGTGACCTGGAACAGTTCGCCGCCTGGATCGAGGAATTGATCCGCCGCCGCGGCTTCGACATCGACAGCCCCCGGGGCGGGGGCAAGTCCCGCCTCGCGGACGAGGCGGGCGTGCACCGCGCCGCCATCACCCGGCTGCTGCAACGGCAGAGCATGCCGGACCTGGAGACGACCCGCCGCCTCGCGCACGTCCTGGACGTGCCGGTGCGGGACATGCTCATCAAGTCCGGTCGGCTCACCGAGGACGACCTGCCCCTGCCGCAGACCTCGGGGGCGCCCCAGCCCGGTGCCGGGGGGCGCCGGCTGACCCTGGAGGAGGCCGCCGCCGGGCTCGGGGTGCCGGCGGAGCAGCGGGAGATGTTCATCAGGGTCGCGGGCCAGTTCCTGGACACGCTGCCGGTCCGCCGCGAGTCGCTCGCCAAGGACTGACCGCACGCCGTCCGGACGGCCTTCCGTACGGGGGCGTCCGGGCCGAGCACCGCTCTCGCGTCCCGGACGTCCGACCGGGCGCGCCCCTCCCCGTGTCCGGCGCCCTCCCCGCGTCCCGGCGACCGGGCCGGGCCCCTTTCTCGCCTCCCAGTAAACTGTCACGGTCTGCCCCCCACACAGGCCCGCGCCGGTCGTACGCCCCCCTGGAGCCGCACACGGCGGTCCGCGAGGGACGCGCGGGTTGCCGCAGTCTGCCTCCGTCGCACGGGCGGGATCGGCAGCGATGGGACGCGAGAGAGAAAACGCATGACGGAGGGCAAGGAGAGGTCCCTGCCCTCCGACGGCGGGGACGACGTGGCCGACGGCGTCGCCGGCGACGCCACCGGTGGCGACCCGGGCCCCGCGTCCCACGAGGAGCGCCCGCGGGACGAGGACGGTCCCGAGGTGCTCTCGGGGGACGTTCCGGGCCTCCTCTCCCTGCTCGGCGGACTGCTGGAGGACCACACCCCCGACGAGATCGCCGTCCTGCTCCGCGAGGAGATCGAACGCCGTGAGTTCGACGCCTACGCGAGCGGCTGGCGCGACGCCGCCGCCCGCTTCGAGCCTGCTCCGAAGGACGCGCGGCCGACGCGCGCCCGCCCGCTGCGTCTCGTGGAGCACGCGTCCGGGCAGGCGGCCGTCATCCCCTTCCCGCAGAAACGCCCGACGGCGGCGGACCAGGCGGCGAACGCCCCCGAAGAGGTGCTGGCGGTACCCGACGAGCCACCGGAGTCGCCGGAGCTGCCCGAGCCGCCAGAGCCGTCCGAGTCCCCGGAGCCCCCCGAACCCTCCAAGCCCTCCAAACCGAACAAACCCTCCAAACCTTCCAAGTCCCCCGAATCCCCGGAGCAGTCCGAACCCCCCGCCCGCCCCCCGCGCACCCCGCCCCCCTCCGGCTTCGTCCCCAAGAGCCGGAGGTCCAAGGTGCCCACGATCCCGAGCATCCCGAAGCTCGCCGGACCCCGCAGGCCCCCTCGCGGTCCGGCCGCCGGGCGGTCCTCCACGGCGTCCTCCTCCGCGTCCGACGACGGCGCCGTCTGAGGCGCCCGCGCCCGGACCGGGGAGCGGCGGCGTCGCGCGAGGTCGGCCGGGCCTTCCCCGCGCGGCATTTGTTTTGACCGGAGTCCGTGCGATAGGTACGCTCAGACCTTGTGCCTGGGGTGTGCCAGGGCTCGTGCGCGTGTCTACAGCCGCTGTACGAGTCCGGGACCGGCCACCGCGATCCGCGTCGTTCCCTTCGCTTCTGGCAGGGGTCCGCAGGATCCGACACACCCGACCGCGTGGGTCGGTGAATGTTCCAGGTTAGTTGTACCGACGGCACACAGAAACCGGAGAAGTAGTGCCTACGATCCAGCAGCTGGTCCGCAAGGGCCGGCAGGACAAGGTCGAGAAGAACAAGACGCCCGCACTCGAGGGTTCGCCCCAGCGTCGCGGCGTCTGCACGCGTGTGTTCACGACCACCCCGAAGAAGCCGAACTCGGCGCTCCGTAAGGTCGCGCGTGTGCGTCTGACCTCCGGCATCGAGGTCACGGCCTACATCCCGGGTGAGGGTCACAACCTGCAGGAGCACTCCATCGTGCTCGTGCGCGGTGGCCGTGTGAAGGACCTGCCGGGTGTTCGCTACAAGATCATCCGCGGTTCCCTCGACACGCAGGGCGTCAAGAACCGTAAGCAGGCTCGCAGCCGCTACGGCGCCAAGAAGGAGAAGTAAGAATGCCTCGTAAGGGCCCCGCCCCGAAGCGCCCGGTCATCATCGACCCGGTCTACAGCTCTCCTCTTGTCACCTCGCTGATCAACAAGATCCTGCTGGACGGCAAGCGTTCCACCGCCGAGCGCATCGTGTACGGCGCCATGGAGGGTCTTCGCGAGAAGACCGGCCAGGACCCGGTCATCACGCTGAAGCGCGCGCTGGAGAACGTCAAGCCGGCCCTCGAGGTCAAGTCCCGCCGTGTCGGTGGCGCCACCTACCAGGTGCCGATCGAGGTCAAGCCGGGCCGCGCGTCCACGCTCGCCCTCCGCTGGCTCGTCGGTTACTCCCGCGCCCGTCGCGAGAAGACCATGACCGAGCGCCTCATGAACGAGCTCCTCGACGCCTCGAACGGCCTCGGTGCTGCCGTCAAGAAGCGTGAGGACACGCACAAGATGGCCGAGTCCAACAAGGCCTTCGCGCACTACCGCTGGTAGTCGCAACCCACATCGAGACCGAGAGAAGACTGAGCCGATATGGCTACCACTTCGCTTGACCTTGCCAAGGTGCGCAACATCGGCATCATGGCTCACATCGACGCGGGCAAGACGACCACCACCGAGCGGATCCTGTTCTACACCGGTGTCTCGTACAAGATCGGTGAAGTCCACGACGGCGCTGCCACGATGGACTGGATGGAGCAGGAGCAGGAGCGCGGCATCACGATCACGTCCGCCGCGACGACCTGCCACTGGCCGCTCGAGAATGTCGATCACACGATCAACATCATCGACACGCCGGGCCACGTCGACTTCACCGTCGAGGTGGAGCGTTCGCTGCGCGTGCTCGACGGTGCTGTCACCGTGTTCGACGGTGTGGCCGGTGTCGAGCCCCAGTCCGAGACCGTCTGGCGTCAGGCGGACCGCTACGGCGTTCCGCGCATCTGCTTCGTCAACAAGCTCGACCGCACCGGCGCCGACTTCCTGCGCTGCGTCGACATGATCGTGGGCCGCCTCGGCGCCACCCCGATCGTCATGCAGCTCCCGATCGGTGCCGAGGCCGACTTCCAGGGCGTCGTCGACCTGGTCCGCATGAAGGCTCTCGTCTGGTCCGCCGAGGCCAGCAAGGGCGAGATGTACGACGTCGTCGACATCCCGGCCGAGCTGACCGAGCTGGCCGACGAGTACCGCGCCAAGCTGGTCGAGACCGTTGCGGAGAACGACGAGGAGCTCATGGAGCTCTTCCTCGAGGGCGTCGAGCCCACCGAGGAGCAGCTGTACGCGGCTGTCCGTCGTATCACCATCGCCTCCGGCAAGGGCGGCGAGACCACGGTCACCCCCGTGTTCTGTGGCACCGCGTTCAAGAACAAGGGCGTCCAGCCCCTGCTCGACGCGGTCGTCCGCTACCTCCCCTCGCCCCTGGACGTCGAGGCCATCGAGGGCCAGGACGTCAAGGACGCCGAGGTCGTCGTCCGGCGCAAGCCGTCCGACGAGGAGCCGCTGTCGGCCCTCGCGTTCAAGATCGCGAGCGACCCGCACCTCGGCAAGCTCACCTTCGTCCGGATCTACTCCGGTCGCCTGGAGGCCGGCACCGCGGTGCTGAACTCCGTCAAGGGCAAGAAGGAGCGCATCGGCAAGATCTACCGCATGCACGCGAACAAGCGTGAGGAGATCGACTCGGTGGGCGCCGGCGACATCGTCGCCGTCATGGGCCTCAAGCAGACCACCACCGGTGAGACGCTGTGCGACGAGAAGAACCCGGTCATCCTGGAGTCCATGGACTTCCCGGCGCCGGTCATCCAGGTCGCCATCGAGCCCAAGTCCAAGGGTGACCAGGAGAAGCTGGGTGTCGCCATCCAGCGTCTCGCGGAGGAGGACCCCTCCTTCCAGGTCCACTCGGACGAGGAGACCGGCCAGACCATCATCGGTGGTATGGGCGAGCTCCACCTCGACATCCTCGTCGACCGCATGCGTCGCGAGTTCAAGGTCGAGGCGAACGTCGGCAAGCCGCAGGTCGCGTACCGCGAGACGATCCGCAAGACCGTCGAGCGCGTGGACTACACCCACAAGAAGCAGACCGGTGGTACCGGTCAGTTCGCCAAGGTGCAGATCGCGATCGAGCCCATCGAGGGTGGCGACGCCTCCTACGAGTTCGTGAACAAGGTCACCGGTGGCCGCATCCCGAAGGAGTACATCCCTTCGGTCGACGCGGGTGCGCAGGAGGCCATGCAGTTCGGCATCCTGGCCGGCTACGAGATGACCGGCGTCCGCGTCATCCTTCTCGACGGTGGCTACCACGAGGTCGACTCCTCCGAGCTCGCGTTCAAGATCGCCGGTTCGCAGGCCTTCAAGGAGGCCGCGCGGAAGGCTTCGCCGGTCATCCTCGAGCCCATGATGTCCGTCGAGGTCACCACGCCCGAGGACTACATGGGTGAGGTCATCGGCGACATCAACTCCCGCCGTGGCCAGATCCAGGCCATGGAGGAGCGCAGCGGCGCTCGCGTCGTGAAGGGCCTCGTGCCCCTTTCGGAGATGTTCGGCTACGTCGGAGACCTCCGCAGCAAGACCTCGGGTCGCGCAAGCTACTCGATGCAGTTCGACTCCTACGCCGAGGTTCCGCGGAACGTCGCCGAGGAGATCATCGCGAAGGCCAAGGGCGAGTAACTCTTCCGAGTCCACGCTTTAGGCTTGACACCAGTCACCGGGGCCCGGCCCCCGAAACCCGAGGAATCGGGCCCCGGTTTACTGGCATCCCAGCAAAGATCACCTGGCGCCGATGAAGCAAGGCGTTCAGAACCACTCCAGGAGGACCCCAGTGGCGAAGGCGAAGTTCGAGCGGACTAAGCCGCACGTCAACATCGGCACCATCGGTCACATCGACCACGGTAAGACGACCCTCACGGCCGCCATTACCAAGGTGCTGCACGACGCGTACCCGGACCTGAACGAGGCCTCGGCCTTCGACCAGATCGACAAGGCTCCCGAGGAGCGCCAGCGCGGTATCACGATCTCGATCGCGCACGTCGAGTACCAGACGGAGTCGCGTCACTACGCGCACGTCGACTGCCCCGGTCACGCCGACTACATCAAGAACATGATCACGGGTGCGGCGCAGATGGACGGCGCCATCCTCGTGGTCGCCGCCACCGACGGCCCGATGCCGCAGACCAAGGAGCACGTGCTCCTGGCCCGCCAGGTCGGCGTTCCGTACATCGTCGTCGCCCTGAACAAGGCCGACATGGTGGACGACGAGGAGATCCTGGAGCTCGTCGAGCTCGAGGTGCGTGAGCTCCTCTCCGAGTACGAGTTCCCGGGCGACGACCTGCCGGTCGTCCGCGTCTCGGCGCTCAAGGCGCTCGAGGGCGACAAGGAGTGGGGCGAGAAGCTCCTCGGCCTCATGCACGCGGTGGACGAGTCCATCCCGCAGCCCGAGCGTGACGTCGACAAGCCGTTCCTGATGCCGATCGAGGACGTCTTCACGATCACCGGTCGTGGCACCGTCGTCACCGGTCGTATCGAGCGCGGCATCCTCAAGGTCAACGAGACCGTCGACATCATCGGCATCAAGACCGAGAAGACCACCACCACGGTCACCGGTATCGAGATGTTCCGCAAGCTGCTCGACGAGGGCCAGGCCGGTGAGAACGTCGGTCTGCTCCTCCGTGGCATCAAGCGTGAGGACGTCGAGCGCGGCCAGGTCATCATCAAGCCGGGTTCGGTCACGCCGCACACGAACTTCGAGGCCCAGGCCTACATCCTGTCGAAGGACGAGGGTGGCCGTCACACCCCGTTCTTCAACAACTACCGCCCGCAGTTCTACTTCCGTACCACGGACGTGACCGGCGTCGTGACCCTCCCCGAGGGCACCGAGATGGTCATGCCGGGCGACAACACCGCCATGAGCGTTGAGCTGATCCAGCCCATCGCCATGGAGGAGGGCCTGAAGTTCGCCATCCGTGAGGGTGGCCGGACCGTCGGCGCCGGCCAGGTCGTCAAGATCACCGCCTGATCTTGAACTGACCTGGTGACTCGCAGGAGTCGCCGAGCAGTAGGGGGAGGCCCCGCACCGGAGGGTGCGGGGCCTCCTCGCGTTCCCGGACCCGTCGGCTCCTCTACGGCTTCCAGCTCCACGGGCGCCCGTCCGGGCCGAACCCCACCACGGTCGCGCCCCGCGCCCCCAGGTGCAGCGCGGCCGGGGACGCCGCCGCCGGACCCGTCGTACGGGTGCGCGGCCGGCCGCCGGCCCGCACCACCGCCCGGCCGCGCGGGTCCGTGCCGAGCAGGACCGTGCCGAGCGCCGCCGACCGCGCGGCGACCACCTCCCCGTACCCGTCGAGACCGGCGTCGCCGGCCGGGCCGAGCAGCCGCGCGTCCGCCGGGGGCCGGTGGAACAGCACGCCGTCCGCGCTCGCCACCGTGGAGCCGGAGAGCGGCAGCCGCTCCGTCCGCTCCCGCCCGTCCACCCAGTGCCGTACGGCCTCCCGGCCCGCCGCGTACACGTGGACGCGGCCCGACGCGTCCACCGAGACGGCGAGGCCGTCCTGGACCTCGGCCTCCCCGGGGAGCGTCCGCCACGGGCCCCAGGAGCCGTCCGCCGCCCGGACCCGGGTCGAGACGCGCCTGTCCGCGTTCCGTACGAAGAGGTGGACCCGGCCGTCGGGGGCCGCGACCGCCACCGGGGAGCCCAGCCGGCGTCCCCGGTCGTCCCCGCGCTCCGGGTTCCCCAGGCCCCGCCAGGCGAGGAACGGGCCGCCTGGGGAACGCTGTTCGAGGAGCACCACCTCGCGCCGGTTGGCGCCGCCGTGCCCGTCGAGCGCGGCGAACCGCACCCCGAGGAGCAGCACCCGCCCGTCGGGCAGGACCGCGGAGCCGAGCGCCGGGGCGAGCGGGCCGCCGCCGAGGTCCTCCGGCTCGCCCCAGACGCCGCTGCCGGGCGCCGACTCGCGCCGGCGGACCGCGCGCAGGCCCAGGACCCCGTACGCCGCGAGCAGGCCGTCCGGCTCCTCGGCGAGGGCCGGGCGGGCGCCGGGCCAGCGGTGGTGGGTGGAGCGGACCCAGCCCTTGCGGTTGGTCAGCGGGCGGTCGCCGCCGACGCCGTAGTCGCCGCAGCCCGAGGGGTTCCCGCACTGCCAGGAGGGGTCGCCGCCGTACGGGACGAGCCGGGCGGCCTTCTCCGCCAGGACCTCCGGCGGGAGGTTCTTGGGCCAGTGCCGGTTGTAGTAGCCGCGGAAGGCCGTCGTGGTGAACGCCGGTATCGGCTCGCCGTCCCGCACCGCGTCCGCGACCCGGCGGCACAGCGCCGCCCAGGTGAAGCAGGCGACCGCCGTGTGGTCCCCGTGGTCCGAGTGGCCGGGCTGCTCGGAGTCCCGCCGCCGGGTGGCCTCGTCGCTGTGCTGCACGTCCGGGTCGGGGTCCAGGGTGTGCACCACCGTGGGCCGGTGGTGGGCGAGCAGCCCGGCGAGGACGTCGACGAGGCCGTCGTAGTCGTAGGTCTCGGTCCGGGTCACGGGGGAGCCGGCCGACAGATGGGTGTGCAGCTCCAGGGCGCGGTCCTCCCAGAGCGCGGGCAGGGCCGTGTACCGGCGGGGGGTGTGCATCGGCAGGTCGAGGAAGACCAGCTCGACCCGGCGCCCGCCGTGCGCGAGGACGTCGACCTCGGCCCGCCGGCCGCCGGCGAGCGTCCGCGTCCCCCGCCGCCACGGCGTGAACATCGGCAGGCCGAGCGCCGCCGCGTACGACTGGCGCAGGCCCTGGCGGCGGGCCGCGGAGTAGGCGGCCCGGTCCGGGGGAGCGTCGGGCATGCCCGCGATCCGGTTCCGGCCGGTGTGCTCGCCGGCCGTCACGTACACCGAGACGAGCGGGACGCCCGCGTCGAACAGCCGCTGCGCGTCCGGGTTCATGAAGTACAGGTCGTCGTCCGGGTGCGCGGCGAACTGCATGAGGAGCGCCCGGCGGGCCCGTGCCGAGGCGATCGGCTTCCCCGGCGCCGGATCGGCGGTCGGCGCGCTCCGGCGCGGCTCCGGTACGGAGCACCCGGCGGCGGCCGCGGTGACGGCGAGGGCGGTGGCGAGCACCGCCCGGCGGCGGGGACGGGTGTGCTGCACTGCGGGGCCCTTCGCTCTGCGGTCTCCCGGACGACGGAGACGGTCGCCTGGAAGACGTACGCGCGTACGAAGAGGTTGTGCGCACGCGAAGACGTGTGCGAAAGCGTCGGCGAAGGCGTCTGCGAAGGCTTTTGCGAAGAGGCGCACGGAGGCGTGTGCGGAGGCGTGTACGAGGGGTCCGTACGGGCGCGGCGGCGCCGGCGGGCGTCTCGGATGGCGGACCCCGGCATCCGCTTACTGGTGCTTGCATTCACATGGATGTAACAGTGGGCACGGCGGCGGCGGGGACGACGGAGTCCCGGAGCGGCCGTCCTCACCTTCCCGCGCGCGGCAACGGCGCCGAGCGCTCCCACCCGGTTCTCCGCCGGCGTCCAGCCGTGCCAGAAGGGGGTTCCACGTGTCGAACCGACCCGACCCGCAGTCCGCCCGCTCCACCCTCGACGCCCTCCGCGCCGAGATCGAACACCGCAATCCGGCGCAGCCCGAGTTCCACCAGGCCGTCCACGAGGTGCTCGACAGCCTCGCCCCGGTGCTCGCCGCCCGGCCCGAGTTCGCCGAGCCGGGGCTCCTGGAGCGGCTGGTCGAGCCCGAGCGGCAGATTGTCTTCCGGGTGCCGTGGCAGGACGACCAGGGGCGGACGCACGTCAACCGCGGCTTCCGCGTCGAGTTCAACAGCACCCTGGGCCCGTACAAGGGCGGCCTGCGCTTCCACCCCTCCGTGAACCTGGGGATCGTCAAGTTCCTCGGCTTCGAGCAGATCTTCAAGAACGCCCTGACCGGGCTCGGCATCGGCGGCGGCAAGGGCGGCAGCGACTTCGACCCGCACGGGCGCAGCGACGCCGAAGTCATGCGGTTCTGCCAGTCGTTCATGACCGAGCTGTACCGGCACCTCGGCGAGCACACCGACGTGCCGGCCGGTGACATCGGCGTCGGCGGCCGGGAGATCGGCTACCTCTTCGGCCAGTACCGGCGGATCACCAACCGCTGGGAGGCCGGCGTCCTCACCGGCAAGGGCACCGGCTGGGGCGGCTCCGCGATCCGCCCGGAGGCCACCGGCTACGGCAGCGTGCTCTTCACGGCGGCGATGCTCCGCGAGCGCGGCGAGGACCTGGAGGGGCAGACGGCCGTCGTCTCCGGCTCCGGCAACGTGGCGCTGTATACGATCGAGAAGCTCCTCGCCCTCGGCGCCAACCCGCTCACCTGCTCCGACTCCAGCGGTTACGTCTACGACGACAAGGGCATCGACCTCGACCTGCTCAAGCGGATCAAGGAGGTCGAGCGCGGCCGGGTCGCCGACTACGCCGAGCGCCGGGGCGCCTCCGCGCGCTTCGTGCCCGGCGGCCGGGTCTGGGAGGTCCCCGCCGACGTCGCCCTGCCGTCCGCGACGCAGAACGAGCTGGACGAGAACGACGCGGCGACCCTGGTGCGCAACGGCGTGAAGGCCGTCTCCGAGGGCGCCAACATGCCCACGACGGCCGAGGCGGTCCACCTCTTCCAGCGGGCCGGCGTCGCCTTCGGTCCGGGCAAGGCCGCCAACGCGGGCGGCGTCGCCGTCAGCGCCCTGGAGATGGCCCAGAACCACTCCCGCACGTCCTGGAGCGCGGAGAGGGTGGAGGCGGAACTCGCCGGGATCATGACCTCGATCCACAGCGCCTGCCACGAGACGGCCGAGCGGTACGGGGCGCCGGGCGACTACGTCACCGGGGCCAACATCGCGGGCTTCGAACGGGTCGCCGAGGCGATGCTGGCGCAGGGCGTCATCTGATCCGTACGACCGCGGGAAGGGGCGCACGGCTTCGGCGCGTGCGCCCCGGCGCATGGATCCACGTGACGTGGGGTACAGTCTTCGATCCCGATTGGCGGCCGGGCGGCCGTGTGTGGCAGACTGTCGGGGTTGCTCGGTTGAGTGCCGATGCTGCGCGCCTCCCGTCGGGAGGACCGGAAGCGAGTCCCACAGTACTCGTCGCCCCTCGTCAGGGGCGGACGTACGGGAATCTTCTGGGAAGCGTCAGCGGGGTACCGGCCAGGCGCTCGGTGGGTGTTCTGCCCCCGGCTCGCGGTTCTCGGGACCGCGCCCCCTTGGTTGGGAAGTCCTCAGGGACTTCTGCGTAGAGGGAGCGCGACACACCCGACCGCGTGGGTCGGAGGCGGAGTCGTGAGAACCCCCGAGTACCAGAGCGTTACGAGACAAAGGACTACTAGTAGCCATGGCGGGACAGAAGATCCGCATCCGGCTCAAGGCCTACGACCACGAGGTCATCGACTCCTCGGCGAAGAAGATCGTCGAGACGGTGACCCGCACTGGTGCGTCGGTCGCGGGCCCGGTGCCGCTGCCCACTGAGAAGAACGTGTACTGCGTCATCAAGTCGCCGCACAAGTACAAGGACTCGCGCGAGCACTTCGAGATGCGCACGCACAAGCGCCTCATCGACATCCTCGACCCCACGCCGAAGACGGTCGACTCGCTCATGCGTCTCGACCTGCCGGCGGGCGTCGACATCGAGATCAAGCTCTGAGGTGACGCGCGAGATGGCTAAGAACATCAAGGGCATCCTGGGCGAGAAGCTCGGCATGACGCAGGTCTGGGACGAGAACAACCGGGTCGTCCCGGTGACCGTCGTCAAGGCCGGCCCGAATGTCGTGACCCAGGTCCGCACGAACGACAGCGACGGCTACGAGTCGGTCCAGATCGCCTTCGGCGAGATCGACCCGCGCAAGGTGAACAAGCCCCTCAAGGGTCACTTCGCCAAGGCCGACGTCACCCCGCGCCGCCACCTGGTGGAGCTCCGCACCGCTGACGCCTCCGAGTACGCGCTCGGCCAGGAGATCACCGCCGAGGTCTTCGAGGCCGGCGTGAAGGTCGACGTCACCGGCAAGAGCAAGGGCAAGGGCTTCGCCGGTGCGATGAAGCGCCACAACTTCCGTGGTGGCAAGGCCTCGCACGGTGCCCACCGCGTGCACCGCAAGCCCGGTTCCATCGGTGGCTGCGCCACTCCGGGCCGTGTCTTCAAGGGCATGCGCATGGCCGGTCGCATGGGCAACGAGCGTGTGACCACCCAGAACCTGACCGTCCACGCCGTTGACGCCGAGAAGGGTCTGCTGCTCATCAAGGGCGCCGTCCCCGGCCCCAACGGTGGCCTCGTCCTGGTCCGCACCGCGGCCAAGGGGGTTTGAGGAACCGATGAGCACCATTGACATCCTTTCGCCGGCAGGCGACAAGGCCGGGACCGTCGAGCTCCCCGAGGAGATCTTCGGCGCGAAGGTCAGCGTTCCGCTGATCCACCAGGTCGTCGTCGCGCAGCTGGCCGCGGCCCGTCAGGGCACGCACAAGACCAAGACCCGTGGCGAAGTCCGTGGTGGTGGCAGGAAGCCCTACCGCCAGAAGGGCACCGGCCGCGCCCGTCAGGGTTCGACCCGCGCCCCGCAGTTCGCCGGTGGTGGCGTCGTCCACGGCCCGCAGCCGCGTGACTACTCCCAGCGGACCCCGAAGAAGATGAAGGCCGCCGCCCTCCGCGGTGCCCTCTCGGACCGGGCGAACCACTCCCGCATCCACGTCGTCACCGGCGTGGTCGAGGGTGAGATCTCCACCAAGGCCGCCAAGACGCTGTTCGGCAAGATCTCGGAGCGCAAGAACCTGCTCCTGGTCGTCGAGCGCTCCGACGAGGCCGCGTGGCTGTCCGCTCGTAACCTGCCCCAGGTGCACATCCTGGAGCCGGGCCAGCTCAACACGTACGACGTGATCGTCTCCGACGACGTGGTCTTCACCAAGGCCGCCCTCGAGTCCTTCGTGTCTGGCCCCCAGACCGCTGAGACCGAAGGGAGCGACGCCTGATGAGCGAGGCCGTCGTCACCAGCAAGACCTTCTCGGACCCGCGTGACATCCTCGTCAAGCCGGTCGTCTCGGAGAAGAGCTACGCCCTGCTCGACGAGAACAAGTACACGTTCATCGTCGCGCCCGGCTCCAACAAGACCCAGATCAAGCAGGCCGTCGAGGCGGTCTTCTCGGTCAAGGTCACCGGGGTCAACACGATCAACCGCCAGGGCAAGCGCAAGCGGACCAAGGCCGGTTTCGGCAAGCGCAAGGACACCAAGCGCGCCATCGTGACCCTTGCTGAGGGCAACCGAATCGACATCTTCGGCGGCCCGACCGCCTGACGGCGGTCGAGTCGTCCGATATCGGACGAGGACTGAGAAATGGGTATCCGCAAGTACAAGCCGACTACGCCGGGCCGTCGTGGCTCCTCCGTAGCCGACTTCGTCGAGATCACGCGGTCCACGCCGGAGAAGTCGCTGGTCCGCCCCCTGCACAGCAAGGGCGGCCGTAACAACACCGGTCGTGTGACCGTCCGTCACCAGGGCGGTGGCCACAAGCGCGCCTACCGCGTGATCGACTTCCGTCGTCACGACAAGGACGGCGTGCCGGCCAAGGTCGCTCACATCGAGTACGACCCCAACCGCACCGCGCGCATCGCGCTGCTCCACTACGTGGACGGCGAGAAGCGCTACATCATCGCCCCCAAGGGTCTGACGCAGGGTGACCGCGTCGAGAACGGCCCCGGCGCGGACATCAAGCCCGGCAACAACCTGGCGCTCCGCAACATCCCGGTCGGTACCACGATCCACGCGATCGAGCTCCGTCCCGGTGGCGGCGCCAAGTTCGCGCGCTCGGCCGGTGCCTCCGTGCAGCTGCTGGCGAAGGAGGGCACGATGGCCCACCTCCGCATGCCCTCCGGCGAGATCCGTCTGGTCGACGCCCGCTGCCGCGCCACCATCGGCGAGGTCGGCAACGCCGAGCAGTCGAACATCAACTGGGGCAAGGCCGGCCGTAAGCGCTGGCTGGGTGTTCGCCCGACCGTCCGCGGTGTGGCGATGAACCCGGTCGACCACCCGCACGGTGGTGGTGAGGGCAAGACCTCCGGTGGTCGCCACCCGGTCTCCCCGTGGGGTCAGAAGGAGGGTCGTACTCGTTCGCCGAAGAAGGCTTCGAACAAGTACATCGTCCGCCGCCGCAAGACGAACAAGAAGCGCTAGGAGCGGGTTTAGATGCCGCGCAGTCTCAAGAAGGGACCCTTCGTCGACGGCCACCTCGTCAAGAAGGTGGACGCCCAGAACGAAGCCGGTACCAAGAACGTCATCAAGACCTGGTCCCGTCGCTCGATGATCATCCCGGCCATGCTCGGCCACACGATCGCGGTGCACAACGGCAAGACCCACATTCCGGTGTTTGTCACCGAGTCGATGGTCGGCCACAAGCTCGGCGAGTTCTCGCCGACGCGCACCTTCCGGGGTCACGTGAAGGACGACCGGAAGTCGAAGCGCCGCTAGTAGCGGGGTGGAATGACCATGACAGACACTGGAAGGACAACCATGGAAGCCAGGGCCCAGGCGCGGTACATCCGCGTCACGCCCATGAAGGCCCGCCGCGTGGTGGACCTTATCCGTGGCATGGACGCCACGGAGGCTCAGGCGGTCCTGCGTTTCGCCCCGCAGGCCGCGAGCGTGCCGGTTGGCAAGGTGCTGGACAGCGCCATCGCCAACGCCGCGCACAACTACGACCACACTGACGCCTCTTCGCTGGTCATCAGCGAGGCGTACGTGGATGAGGGCCCGACCCTGAAGCGGTTCCGTCCGCGTGCTCAGGGCCGTGCCTACCGGATCCGTAAGCGGACCAGCCACATCACCGTGGTCGTCAGCAGCAAGGAAGGAACCCGGTAATGGGCCAGAAGGTTAACCCGCATGGGTTCCGGCTCGGCATCACCACGGACTTCAAGTCCCGCTGGTACGCCGACAAGCTGTACAAGGACTACGTCAAGGAAGACGTCGCCATCCGCAGGATGATGACGTCCGGCATGGAGCGCGCCGGCATCTCGAAGGTGGAGATCGAGCGCACCCGTGACCGTGTGCGTGTGGACATCCACACCGCGCGTCCCGGCATCGTCATCGGCCGCCGCGGCGCCGAGGCCGACCGCATCCGCGGCGACCTCGAGAAGCTCACGGGCAAGCAGGTCCAGCTGAACATCCTCGAGGTCAAGAACCCCGAGATGGACGCCCAGCTGGTCGCCCAGGCCGTCGCCGAGCAGCTCTCCTCCCGCGTCTCCTTCCGTCGTGCCATGCGCAAGAGCATGCAGGGCACGATGAAGGCCGGCGCCAAGGGCATCAAGATCCAGTGCGGCGGTCGCCTCGGCGGCGCCGAGATGTCCCGCTCGGAGTTCTACCGCGAGGGCCGCGTGCCCCTGCACACGCTCCGCGCGAACGTCGACTACGGCTTCTTCGAGGCCAAGACGACCTTCGGCCGCATCGGCGTGAAGGTCTGGATCTACAAGGGCGACGTCAAGAACATCGCCGAGGTCCGCGCCGAGAACGCCGCGGCCCGTGCGGGCAACCGCCCGGCCCGTGGTGCGGGTGGCGCTGGCGACCGTCCCGCCGGCCGTGGTGGCCGCGGTGGCGAGCGTGGCGGCCGCGGCCGCAAGCCGCAGCAGCAGTCCGCGCCGGCTGCGGAGGCCCCCAAGGCCGACGCTCCCGCCGCCGCTGCCGCTCCGGCTGAGAGCACCGGAACGGAGGCCTGACCGACATGCTGATCCCCCGTAGGGTCAAGCACCGCAAGCAGCACCACCCCAAGCGCTCTGGCATGAGCAAGGGTGGTACGCAGGTCGCGTTCGGCGAGTACGGCATCCAGGCCCTCACGCCGGCGTACGTGACCAACCGCCAGATCGAGGCGGCCCGTATCGCGATGACCCGCCACATCAAGCGTGGCGGCAAGGTCTGGATCAACATCTACCCGGACCGCCCGCTGACGAAGAAGCCCGCCGAGACCCGCATGGGTTCCGGTAAGGGTTCTCCGGAGTGGTGGATCGCGAACGTCAAGCCGGGTCGGGTGATGTTCGAACTGTCCTACCCGAACGAGAAGATCGCGCGCGAGGCCCTGACCCGTGCGGCCCACAAGCTGCCGATGAAGTGCAAGATCGTGAAGCGCGAAGCAGGTGAGCTGTGATGTCGGCCGGTACCAAGGCGTCCGAGCTGCGCGAGCTGGGCAACGAGGAGCTTCTCAACAAGCTCCGCGAGGCCAAGGAAGAGCTGTTCAACCTCCGCTTCCAGGCGGCGACCGGTCAGCTCGAGAACCACGGTCGGCTCAAGTCCGTCCGTAAGGACATCGCCCGGATCTACACCCTGATGCGTGAGCGTGAGCTGGGCATCGAGACGGTGGAGAACGCCTGATGAGCGAGAGCAACGTGACTGAGCAGAAGACCGAGCGCAACGCTCGCAAGGTCCGCGAGGGCCTGGTCGTCAGCGACAAGATGGACAAGACCGTCGTCGTCGCCGTCGAGGACCGCGTCAAGCACGCGCTGTACGGCAAGGTCATCCGCCGTACGAACAAGCTCAAGGCTCACGACGAGCAGAACGCTGCCGGCATCGGCGACCGCGTCCTCCTGATGGAGACCCGGAAGCTGTCGTCGACGAAGCACTGGCGCGTCATCGAGATCCTCGAGAAGGCCAAGTAATCACCTAGGGGGTTTCCCTTAGGTTCAGTTCCGCCAGGCTCGGCCGGGGCTTCCTCGTGAAGCCCCGGCCGGGAACCGGCAGACAATCAGGAGATAGACGTGATCCAGCAGGAGTCGCGACTGCGTGTCGCCGACAACACTGGTGCCAAGGAGATCCTTTGCATCCGTGTTCTCGGTGGCTCGGGTCGCCGCTACGCGGGCATCGGTGACGTCATCGTCGCCACCGTCAAGGACGCGATCCCCGGTGGCAACGTGAAGAAGGGTGACGTCGTCAAGGCGGTCATCGTTCGCACCGTCAAGGAGCGCCGCCGCCAGGACGGCTCGTACATCCGCTTCGACGAGAACGCCGCTGTCATTCTCAAGAACGACGGCGACCCTCGTGGCACCCGTATCTTCGGCCCGGTCGGCCGTGAGCTGCGCGAGAAGAAGTTCATGAAGATCATCTCGCTCGCGCCGGAGGTGCTGTAAGCATGAAGATCAAGAAGGGCGACCTGGTCCAGGTCATCACCGGTAAGGACAAGGGCAAGCAGGGCAAGGTCGTCACGGCCTTCCCCCGCGAGAACCGTGTCCTCGTCGAGGGTGTCAACCGGGTCAAGAAGCACACCAAGGCCGGCCCCTCGCAGGCCGGCGGCATCGTGACGACCGAGGCCCCGATCCACGTGAGCAACGTTCAGCTCGTCGTGGAGAAGGACGGCAAGAAGGTCGTCACGCGTGTCGGTTACCGCTTCGACGACGAGGGCAACAAGATCCGCGTTGCCAAGCGGACGGGTGAGGACATCTGATGGCTACCACCACTCCGCGTCTCAAGACGAAGTACCGCGAGGAGATCGCGGGCAAGCTGCGTGAGGAGTTCTCCTACGAGAACGTCATGCAGATCCCCGGCCTCGTGAAGATCGTGGTCAACATGGGTGTCGGCGACGCCGCCCGTGACTCGAAGCTGATCGACGGCGCGATCCGCGACCTCACGACGATCACCGGTCAGAAGCCGGCCGTCACGAAGGCCCGCAAGTCCATCGCGCAGTTCAAGCTCCGCGAGGGCCAGCCGATCGGCGCCCACGTCACGCTCCGTGGCGACCGCATGTGGGAGTTCCTGGACCGCACCCTGTCGCTCGCGCTCCCGCGCATCCGCGACTTCCGCGGCCTGTCCCCCAAGCAGTTCGACGGCCGTGGCAACTACACCTTCGGTCTCACGGAGCAGGTCATGTTCCACGAGATCGACCAGGACAAGATCGACCGTGTCCGGGGTATGGACATCACCGTGGTGACCACGGCGACCAACGACGACGAGGGCCGTGCCCTTCTGCGTCACCTCGGCTTCCCGTTCAAGGAGGCGTAAGCGAGATGGCGAAGAAGGCTCTCATCGCGAAGGCTGCCCGCAAGCCCAAGTTCGGCGTGCGCGGCTACACGCGCTGCCAGCGCTGTGGTCGTCCCCACTCCGTGTACCGCAAGTTCGGCCTGTGCCGCGTGTGCCTCCGTGAGATGGCTCACCGTGGCGAGCTGCCGGGCGTGACCAAGAGCTCCTGGTAATCCCCTAGTTGGGATGACCGGAGTCTCTCGGTAAGCATTGGGTCGGCGGAGCCCACCCCCCGTATGCCTTAGGCTTGTGGGGTTGGGCGTCCGCCGCCCGTACGACTTACTACGCCGTAGGTCCCCGCGCCGCACCCGTCCCGCCCCTGTGTGGGGAGAGGGATGGCGCACTGGAAACCCCGGCGAGAGAGGCCGAAGGCCAATTCATGACCATGACTGATCCGATCGCGGACATGCTGACTCGTCTGCGTAACGCGAACTCGGCATACCACGACACCGTGACGATGCCGCACAGCAAGATCAAGTCTCACATCGCGGAGATCCTCCAGCAGGAGGGCTTCATCACGGGCTGGAAGGTCGAGGACGCCGAGGTCGGCAAGAACCTCGTCCTCGAGCTCAAGTTCGGTCCGAACCGTGAGCGCTCCATCGCGGGCATCAAGCGGATCTCGAAGCCCGGTCTCCGGGTCTACGCGAAGTCCACCAATCTGCCGAAGGTCCTCGGCGGCCTGGGCGTGGCGATCATCTCCACGTCCCACGGTCTCCTGACCGGCCAGCAGGCAGGCAAGAAGGGCGTAGGTGGGGAAGTCCTCGCCTACGTCTGGTAGTCGGGAACGGAGGAATAGCTAATGTCGCGTATTGGCAAGCTGCCTATCCAGGTTCCCGCCGGCGTGGACGTCACCATCGAGGGCCGCACGGTCACGGTCAAGGGTTCCAAGGGCACCCTGAACCACACCGTCGCCGCGCCGATCGAGATCGTTAAGGGCGAGGACGGCGTTCTCAACGTCACCCGCCCGAACGACGAGCGTCAGAACAAGGCCCTCCACGGCCTGTCCCGCACGCTGGTGGCCAACATGATCACCGGTGTGACCCAGGGTTACGTCAAGGCGCTCGAGATCAGCGGTGTCGGTTACCGCGTCGCCGCGAAGGGCTCCAACCTGGAGTTCCAGCTCGGTTACAGCCACCCGATCCTGGTCGAGGCGCCCGAGGGCATCTCGTTCAAGGTCGAGTCGCCGACCAAGTTCTCGGTCGAGGGCATCGACAAGCAGAAGGTCGGCGAGGTCGCCGCCAACATCCGCAAGCTGCGTAAGCCCGACCCGTACAAGGCCAAGGGCGTCAAGTACGCGGGCGAGGTCATCCGCCGCAAGGTCGGAAAGGCTGGTAAGTAAAGCCATGGCATACGGTGTGAAGATCGCCAAGGGCGACGCCTACAAGGGCGCCGCCAAGAAGCGCCGCCACATCCGCATCCGCAAGAACGTGTCGGGTACGGCGGAGCGTCCGCGCCTCGTCGTGACGCGTTCCAACCGCGGCATCACCGCTCAGGTCATCGACGACCTCAAGGGTCACACCCTTGCGTCGGCGTCGACCCTGGACGCGTCGATCCGCGGCGGCGAGGGCGACAAGTCCGCGAAGGCCAAGCAGGTCGGTTCCCTGGTCGCCGAGCGCGCCAAGGCCGCCGGCGTCGAGGCCGTCGTGTTCGACCGTGGTGGCAACAGGTACGCCGGGCGCATTGCCGCTCTGGCTGACGCCGCCCGCGAAGCCGGGCTGAAGTTCTGAGCCCCGGTTCCGGGACCAACGGACGTAACAGAGAGAGGTAATCCAAATGGCTGGACCCCAGCGCCGCGGAAGCGGTGCCGGTGGCGGCGAGCGGCGGGACCGGAAGGGCCGCGACGGTGGCGCTGCCGCCGAGAAGACCGCGTACGTTGAGCGCGTCGTCGCGATCAACCGCGTCGCCAAGGTTGTCAAGGGTGGTCGTCGCTTCAGCTTCACCGCGCTGGTCGTGGTGGGCGACGGTGACGGCACCGTAGGTGTCGGTTACGGCAAGGCCAAGGAAGTTCCCGCGGCCATCGCCAAGGGCGTCGAGGAAGCCAAGAAGAACTTCTTCAAGGTTCCCCGCATCCAGGGCACCATCCCTCACCCGATCCAGGGCGAGAAGGCCGCGGGCGTCGTCCTGCTCAAGCCGGCTTCCCCCGGTACCGGTGTGATCGCCGGTGGCCCGGTGCGCGCCGTCCTCGAGTGCGCCGGCGTTCACGACATCCTGTCGAAGTCGCTCGGCTCCGACAACGCGATCAACATCGTGCACGCGACCGTGGCGGCCCTCAAGGGCCTGCAGCGTCCCGAGGAGATCGCGGCCCGCCGCGGTCTGCCCCTCGAGGACGTCGCCCCCGCGGCTCTGCTCCGTGCACGTGCCGGGGCGGGTGCGTAATGGCTCGCCTCAAGGTCACGCAGACGAAGTCGTACATCGGCAGCAAGCAGAACCACCGCGACACCCTGCGCTCGCTCGGCCTCAAGAAGGTCAACGACGTGGTTGTCAAGGAGGACCGCCCCGAGTTCCGCGGCATGGTGCACACCGTCCGCCACCTCGTGACGGTCGAGGAGGTTGACTGACATGGCGGAGAACAACCCGCTGAAGGCCCACAACCTCCGTCCCGCCCCCGGCGCCAAGACCGCGAAGACCCGTGTCGGTCGTGGTGAGGCGTCGAAGGGTAAGACGGCCGGTCGTGGTACCAAGGGCACGAAGGCCCGTTACCAGGTTCCGCAGCGCTTCGAGGGTGGGCAGATGCCCCTCCACATGCGTCTGCCGAAGCTCAAGGGCTTCAAGAACCCCTTCCGCACCGAGTACCAGGTCGTGAACCTGGACAAGCTCACCGCGCTCTACCCGCAGGGTGGCGAGGTCACGGTGGCCGATCTGGTCGCCAAGGGTGCCGTTCGCAAGAACCAGCTCGTCAAGGTCCTGGGCCAGGGCGAGGTCTCCGTGGCGCTGCAGGTGACGGTCGACGCCGTCTCCGGCTCCGCCAAGGAGAAGATCGCCGCCGCCGGCGGCACCGTCACCGAGCTCGTCTGAGACGACCGCTCGATGGCCTGAACATCCGACCGGGGATGCCTCTCAAAAGGGGCATCCCCGGTTGGTCGTTCCTAGGGGGGCATGGTCGCCGGTAAGGTGGCGTGCACTGTCCAGGCGCCATGCGGTATGCCCGCGCGGAGCCGACGACTGAATTCAACTATTCGTGAACCTCAAGACCGTCACCCTTGACGCATAGCGCGGGGGTCGCAGGAGGCACCGTGCTCACCGCGTTCGCCCGGGCGTTCAAGACGCCCGACCTGCGCAAGAAGCTGCTCTTCACGCTCGCCATCATCGTGCTGTACCGGCTCGGGGCGCACATCCCCGTCCCCGGCGTCAAGTACGAGGCCGTCCAGCAGTGTGTCAAGCAGGCCAGCGAGGGCAACAACAGCCTGTTCGGCCTGGTCAACATGTTCAGTGGCGGGGCGCTGCTGCAGATCACCATCTTCGCGCTCGGCATCATGCCGTACATCACGGCGAGCATCATTCTGCAGCTGCTGACCGTCGTGATCCCGCGCCTGGAGGCCCTGAAGAAGGAGGGGCAGTCCGGCACCGCCAAGATCACGCAGTACACCCGGTACCTGACGATCGCCCTCGCCATCCTCCAGGGCACCGGCCTCGTCGCCACCGCCAAGAGCGGCGCGCTCTTCAGCGGCTGCATCGTCGCCGACCAGGTCGTGCCCGACCAGTCGATCTTCACCATCGCCACCATGGTCCTCACGATGACCGCCGGCACGGCCGTCGTCATGTGGCTCGGCGAGCTGATCACCGACCGCGGCATCGGCAACGGCATGTCGATCCTGATGTTCATCTCGATCGCCGCCGGCTTCCCGGGCGCCCTGTGGGCCATCAAGGAGAGCGGCAAGCTCGCCCAGGGCTGGATCGAGTTCGGCGTCGTCATCATCGTCGGCTTCGTGATGGTGGCCCTCGTGGTCTTCGTCGAGCAGGCCCAGCGGCGCATCCCGGTCCAGTACGCGAAGCGCATGATCGGCCGGCGCTCCTACGGCGGTACGTCCACGTACATCCCGCTCAAGGTGAACCAGGCGGGTGTGATTCCCGTCATCTTCGCGTCGTCGCTGCTCTACATCCCGGCGCTCGTGGCGCAGTTCTCGAACTCCACCGCCGGCTGGAAGACCTGGATCGAAGCCCACTTCGTCAAGGGTGACCACCCGTACTACATCGCCACGTACTTCCTCCTGATCGTGTTCTTCGCCTTCTTCTACGTGGCGATCTCGTTCAACCCCGAGGAAGTCGCCGACAACATGAAGAAGTATGGTGGCTTCATCCCGGGTATCCGGGCCGGTCGACCTACTGCCGAGTACCTGAGCTACGTGCTCAACAGGATCACTTGGCCGGGCTCGCTGTACTTGGGTCTGATCGCTCTCGTGCCGACGATGGCGTTGGCAGGCTTCGGCGGCGCCAATGCCAACTTCCCCTTCGGCGGGACGAGCATCCTCATCATCGTGGGTGTGGGGCTGGAGACCGTGAAGCAGATCGAGAGCCAGCTCCAGCAGCGCAATTACGAAGGGTTCCTCCGCTGATGCGAATCGTCCTCGTCGGACCGCCCGGTGCGGGCAAGGGCACGCAGGCCGCGTTCCTTGCCAAGAACCTGGACATCCCGCACATCTCCACGGGTGATCTGTTCCGCGCGAACATCTCCCGGGGCACGGAGCTGGGCCTCAAGGCCAAGGCGTTCATGGACGCCGGGGACCTGGTGCCCGACGAGGTGACCATCGGGATGGCCAAGGACCGCATGGAGCAGCCGGACGCCGTCAACGGCTTCCTGCTCGACGGGTTCCCCCGGAACGTCGCTCAGGCGGAGGCGCTGGACGCCGTCCTGAAGGCCGAGGGCATGGAGCTCGACGCGGTCCTGGACCTCGAGGTCCCCGAGGACGAGGTCGTGAAGCGGATCGCGGGCCGCCGCATCTGCCGCAAGGACAGCGCGCACGTCTTCCACGTGACGTACAACGCGCCGAAGACCGAGGGCGTCTGCGACGTCTGCGGCGGCGAGCTCTACCAGCGCGACGACGACTCCGAGGAGACCGTCCGCCGGCGCCTGGAGGTCTACCACACGCAGACCGAGCCGATCATCGACTACTACCGGGCGCAGAACCTGGTCGTGACGATCTCGGCGCTCGGCAAGGTGGACGAGGTCACCGCCAAGGCGATGGACGCGCTCAAGAAGTAACCCCGGTTCGTTCGACACGGCCGCGGTGCCCCTCGGGGGCGCCGCGGCCGTATCGTTGTTCCGTCCCCCTTTTACCCCACGGAAAGGCCCCGGCCACGATGGTGCAGATCAAGACCCCCGAGCAGATCGCGAAGATGCGCGAGGCGGGGCTGGTCGTCGCCGCCATCCACGCGGCGACCCGCGAGGCGGCCGTGCCGGGCGCCACGACCCGGGACCTGGACGAGGTCGCGCGGAAGGTCATCGCCGACCACGGGGCGAAGTCGAACTTCCTCGGGTACGGGGGGTTCCCCGCGACGATCTGCACCTCGGTGAACGAGGTCGTCGTCCACGGCATCCCCGACGACAAGACCGTCCTCAAGGACGGCGACATCATCTCGGTCGACTGCGGCGCGATCGTGGACGGCTGGCACGGCGACGCGGCCTACACGGCCTTCGTGGGCACCGGCCACGCCCCGGAGCTGGTCGAGCTCTCCCGGGTGACCGAGGAGTCGATGTGGGCCGGCATCGCGGCCATGAAGACCGGCAACCGCCTGGTCGACGTCTCGAAGGCGATCGAGACCTACATCAAGCGGCAGCCGCGGCCGGCGGTCGGCGACCACAGCCTGGGCCGGTACGGGATCATCGAGGACTACGGCGGCCACGGCATCGGCACCGAGATGCACATGGACCCGCACCTGCTGAACTACGTCTCCCGCAAGCGCGGCAAGGGCCCCAAGCTGGTCCCCGGCTTCTGCCTGGCGATCGAGCCCATGGTCTCCCTCGGCACCCCCCGCACGGAGGTCCTGAAGGACGACTGGACGGTCATCACCACCGACGGCACCTGGTCCTCCCACTGGGAGCACAGCGTGGCCGTGACGGAGGAGGGCCCGCTGGTCCTGACCGCGGTCGACGGCGGCAAGGCGAAGCTGGCGGAGCTGGGAATCACGGCGGCGCCGGATCCGTTGGCCTGAGCCTGGAAGGTACGCATTTTCTACGGCCCGGCGGCTTGCATAAGGATCATTTCGGGTGGGCAGACTTCCCGATTCGTCTTTTGCTTGCGCCTGACGTAGACTGATGCGTCGGCTCTCGTGTATCCGTGTGTCCGCACACGGCGGCGAAAGTCGATCAAGGTAGCCGATTCGAAAGGCGAAGCGTGGCCAAGAAGCAAGGTGCCATCGAGATCGAGGGCACCGTGATCGAGTCTCTCCCGAACGCCATGTTCAAGGTGGAGCTCCAGAACGGTCACAAGGTCCTCGCGCACATCTCCGGCAAGATGCGGATGCACTACATCCGGATCCTCCCGGACGACCGGGTCGTCGTGGAGCTCTCTCCGTACGACCTGACGCGTGGCCGGATCGTCTACCGCTACAAGTAGATCTTGCCCGCACCCCGCCTCCGCGCGCGGGTGGTGGCACTGACCCGGAGAACCTCACATCCCATGAAGGTCAAGCCGAGCGTCAAGAAGATCTGCGACAAGTGCAAGGTGATCCGCCGTCACGGCCGGGTCATGGTCATCTGCGACAACCTGCGCCACAAGCAGCGCCAGGGCTGACGCACGCCGACCGACCTGCATCTCGCAGTTCTTCGCGCGACGCATAGCAACACGTACATACGCAGAGCCCGTCCGACCGTGTCCCACGGTTGACGGCACCTCCGGCGGGGGCCGGGGACCCGACCTGTACCTCATACGGCAGCCGGGAACGGTTCTGCAGCAGACCCCCGAGAACACAGGAGCCATTGAATGGCACGCGTTTCCGGTGTTGACATCCCGCGCGAAAAGCGTGTGGTGGTCGCACTCACCTACGTCTTCGGTATCGGGCGCACCCGGTCCGAGGAGATTCTCGCCGCGACCGGCGTGAACCCGTCCACCCGTGTCCGCGACCTCGCCGAGGAAGACCTCGTCAAGATCCGCGAGTACGTGGACGCCAACCTCCGTACCGAGGGTGACCTCCGCCGTGAGATCGCCGCCGACATCCGCCGCAAGGTCGAGATCGGCTGCTACCAGGGCCTCCGCCACCGTCGTGGCCTGCCCGTCCGCGGTCAGCGCACCAGCACGAACGCCCGTACCCGCAAGGGCCCGCGTCGCGCCATCGCCGGCAAGAAGAAGCCGGGCAAGAAGTAGTCCTCAGCGGACGCTTGACCAAGCGGTCTTCGCTGTAGGACCGACCACCTCCCGTAGGAGTTATAGATGCCCCCCAAGGGTCGTCAGGGCGCTGCCAAGAAGGTGCGCCGCAAGGAAAAGAAGAACGTCGCTCACGGCCACGCGCACATCAAGAGCACGTTCAACAACACGATCGTCTCGATCACGGACCCCTCGGGCAACGTGATCTCCTGGGCCTCCGCCGGCCACGTCGGCTTCAAGGGCTCGCGCAAGTCCACCCCCTTCGCCGCGCAGATGGCCGCCGAGTCGGCCGCCCGCCGCGCGCAGGAGCACGGCATGCGCAAGGTCGACGTCTTCGTCAAGGGTCCCGGCTCCGGCCGTGAGACCGCGATCCGCTCCCTCCAGGCCACCGGCCTCGAGGTCGGCTCGATCCAGGACGTCACCCCCACGCCGCACAACGGCTGCCGTCCCCCCAAGCGCCGCCGCGTCTGACGCACGGCTGCTTGACTTCAGGACTTCGGGCGGTACGGCTCTTCGGGGCCGTGCCGCCCGTACCCTTGCAGTACAAGTCGGACGTCAAATAGTGGGCGTCCACGACTGAAGGACACACAACATGCTTATCGCTCAGCGTCCGTCGCTGACCGAAGAGGTCGTCGACGAGTTCCGCTCCCGGTTCGTGATCGAGCCGCTGGAGCCGGGCTTCGGCTACACCCTCGGCAACTCCCTCCGCCGTACCCTCCTCTCCTCGATCCCGGGTGCCGCCGTCACCAGCATCCGCGTCGACGGGGTCCTGCACGAGTTCACCACCGTGCCGGGCGTCAAGGAGGACGTCACCGACCTCATCCTGAACATCAAGCAGCTGGTCGTCTCCTCGGAGCACGACGAGCCGGTCGTGATGTACCTGCGCAAGCAGGGCCCGGGTCTGGTCACCGCCGCCGACATCGCGCCCCCGGCCGGTGTCGAGGTGCACAACCCCGACCTCGTCCTGGCGACCCTGAACGCCAAGGGCAAGCTGGAGATGGAGCTGACCGTCGAGCGCGGTCGCGGCTACGTCTCCGCCGTGCAGAACAAGCAGGTGGGCCAGGAGATCGGCCGCATCCCGGTCGACTCCATCTACTCGCCGGTGCTCAAGGTCACGTACAAGGTCGAGGCGACCCGTGTCGAGCAGCGCACCGACTTCGACAAGCTGATCGTCGACGTCGAGACCAAGCAGGCCATGCGCCCGCGCGACGCCATGGCGTCCGCCGGCAAGACCCTGGTCGAGCTGTTCGGTCTGGCGCGCGAGCTCAACATCGACGCCGAGGGCATCGACATGGGCCCGTCCCCGACGGACGCCGCCCTGGCCGCCGACCTGGCGCTGCCGATCGAGGAGCTGGAGCTCACCGTCCGCTCCTACAACTGCCTCAAGCGCGAGGGCATCCACTCCGTGGGTGAGCTCGTGGCGCGTTCCGAGGCCGACCTGCTCGACATCCGCAACTTCGGTGCGAAGTCGATCGACGAGGTCAAGGCGAAGCTGGCCGGCATGGGCCTGGCCCTCAAGGACAGCCCGCCCGGATTCGACCCGACCGCCGCGGCGGACGCCTTCGGCGCCGACGACGACGCGGACGCGGGCTTCGTCGAGACCGAGCAGTACTGACGGTCGAGATGTGGCTGCCGGCCGGCTTCGGCCGGTCGCGCCCACGCGGCGGCAGCCGCAAGATCGACACCTCCCCGCGCCCCTGTGGGCGCGGGGTCTCCGACGGGTGACCGCCCGCTCGGACACTGACATCGGTACCTCATACGGCCGGTGCAGATCACAAGGAGAAACACCATGCCGCGTCCCGCGAAGGGTGCCCGCCTCGGCGGTTCCGCCGCGCACGAGAAGCTGCTCCTCGCCAACCTGGCGAAGTCGCTGTTCGAGCACGGCCGCATCACCACGACCGAGGCCAAGGCCCGTCGCCTGCGTCCGGTCGCCGAGCGCCTGATCACCAAGGCGAAGAAGGGCGACATCCACAACCGTCGCCTGGTGCTGCAGTCGATCACCGACAAGGGGATCGTCCACACCCTCTTCACCGAGATCGCCCCGCGTTACTCGGAGCGCCCGGGTGGCTACACCCGCATCACCAAGATCGGCAACCGTCGTGGCGACAACGCCCCGATGGCCGTGATCGAGCTGGTCGAGGGCGAGATCGCCAAGAAGGCGACCGTCGCCGAGGCCGAGGCCGCCACCAAGCGCGCCGTCAAGGAGGCCGACGAGGCCCCCAAGGCCGAGGAGACCAAGGACGAGGCCGCCGAGGCCCCGGCCGAGGAGTCGAAGGACGCGTAAGCGTTTTTCCGGCGTTCTCCGTGCGCGGGCCCGTACCCCCTGGGGTGCGGGCCCGTTCCCGTGTTCTGAGAGGATCTTCCGCGTGAGCGACGACGTGCAGGACGGTTTCGTACGGGTCCGGATGGACCTTTCGTACGACGGCAGGGACTTCTCCGGCTGGGCCAAGCAGGCCCGCGGGCAGCGGACCGTCCAGGGGGACGTCGAGGACGCCCTGCGGACCGTGACCCGGTCCGGGGAGACGTACGAGCTGACCGTCGCCGGACGGACCGACGCCGGCGTGCACGCGCGCGGCCAGGTCGCCCACGTCGACCTGCCCGTGGAGCTGTGGGAGGAGCACCGCGACAAGCTGCTGCGGCGGCTCGCCGGACGCCTCCCGCACGACGTGCGGGTCTGGTCCCTGACCGAGGCCCCCGGCGGCTTCAACGCCCGTTTCTCCGCGATCTGGCGCCGCTACGCCTACCGTGTCACCGACGACCCCGGCGGGGTCGACCCGCTGCTGCGCGGGCACGTGCTCCGGTACGACTGGGCCCTCGACACGGACGCCATGAACGAGGCCGCCGCCGCGCTCGTCGGCGAGCACGACTTCGCCGCGTACTGCAAGAAGCGCGAGGGCGCCACCACCATCCGCACCCTCCAGGAGCTGCGCTGGGAGCGGCGGCCCGACGGCGTCCTGGAGGCGACCGTGAAGGCGGACGCCTTCTGCCACAACATGGTCCGCTCGCTCGTCGGCGCGCTGCTCTTCGTCGGCGACGGGCACCGGCCGGCGGACTGGCCGGGCAAGGTGCTCGCGGCCGGCGTCCGGGACTCGGCCGTGCACGTCGTACGGCCGCACGGCCTCACCCTCGAAGAGGTCGGCTACCCGGCCGACGAGCTGCTCGCCGCCCGCAACCGGGAGGCGCGCAACAAGCGGTCACTGCCCGGGAGCGCCGGCTGCTGCTGAGGCCTGGGTCTTGCCGCGGGCGTAGATCTGGTTGAAGGCGAAGGTGCCCAGGTCGTCGCTGGTGAGGAAGACGCCCTTGTCGCCCGTGGTGACCTTCCTGCCGTCGGCGAAGCCGGCCTGGGTGAAGTAGGCGTACCGGCCGATCGAGTTCGACCGGCGCAGGCAGACCGTGGCGTGGCAGAAGTCGCCCACGCCCGCGCCGACCAGGGGCGCGATGCCGCCGGTGGCCCGGTCCTTCGCCCTGAGGGCCGCGGCCTCGGAGGAGAAGACGGCGACGCCGACGGTGATCGCCACGCCGTTCCGCGCGTAGGTGGCCCGGAGCACCTTCCGGCAGCCGTTCTTCTTCAGGACGGTGCCGAGGCCGCCCTGGGTGACGGCCGCGCAGTTCGTCGTGGCGGAGGTCGCGCCCTTCTCGTACGCGCGGCCGTCCATGCTCAGCCTCTTGCCCGGGAAGAGGCCCTCGGCGGTGAGCGGGGCCCTGTCCTTCCCCGGGTCCGAGATGTAGTCCTTCGGGTTCGGCGGGGGCGGCGGCGCCACCGAGGAGAAGGTCGGCTCGGGGGTGGGGGCCTCGGTGGGGGAGACCGGGGCGGTGGGGGTCCCGCCGGCGTTCTCCGCGGTGTCGTCCTTCTTGCCGGTGACCACCACGGCGGTGGCGACGAGCGCGCCGACGACCAGGGTGGCCAGGACCCCGCCGCCGATCATCAGCCGGCGCCTGCGGCGGTCACGGGAGGCCGAGGCCTCGGCCAGGGCGCTCCAGTCGGGGGTGGGGCCGCCGCTGCCGCCGCCCCGGGGGCCGGGGCCGGAGTGCGGGCCGGGATACCCGTAGCCGCCCGTCCCCTGCCCCTGCTGCTCGTACCCGTGCCCCTGCTGCCCGTACCCGGGCTGCCCGCCGTACCCCTGCTGCCCCTGCTGCTGCGGCTCCTGCGGCCACTGCGGTCCCCCAAAGCTCATGCCGCGCATCCTAAACCGGTTGGGCGGGGCCGGTGCGGGCGGCGACAATGCACTCCATGGGACACGTCGAGGCCGCACATCTTGAGTACTACCTTCCCGACGGGAGGGTCCTGCTCGGGGACGCCTCCTTCCGGGTGGGGGAGGGGGCCGTCGTCGCCCTCGTCGGGGCCAACGGCGCCGGGAAGACGACCCTGCTCCGGATGATCGCCGGGGAACTCAAGCCGCACGCCGGCTCCGTCACCGTCAGCGGCGGCCTCGGCGTGATGCCGCAGTTCGTCGGCTCCGTACGGGACGGGTCGACCGTCCGCGACCTGCTCGTCTCGGTCGCGCAGCCCCGGATCCGGGAGGCCGCGAAGGCGGTCGACGCGGCCGAGCACCTGATCGTGACGGTGGACGACGAGGCCGCGCAGATGGCGTACGCGCAGGCGCTCTCCGACTGGGCCGAGGTGCAGGGGTACGAGGCCGAGACCCTCTGGGACATCTGCACCACGGCCGCGCTCGGCGTCCCGTACGAGAAGGCGCAGTTCCGGGAGGCCCGGACGCTCTCCGGCGGCGAGCAGAAGAGGCTGGTGCTCGAAGCGCTGCTGCGCGGCCCCGACGAGGTCCTGCTCCTGGACGAGCCGGACAACTACCTCGACGTGCCCGGCAAGCGGTGGCTGGAGGAACGGCTGCGGGAGACCCGCAAGACCGTGCTCTTCATCTCCCACGACCGGGAGCTGCTCTCCCGGGCCGCGCAGAAGATCGTCGCCGTCGAGCCCGGCCCGGCCGGTTCGGACGTGTGGGTGCACGGCGGCGGCTTCGACACCTTCCACGAGGCGCGGCGCGAGCGGTTCGCCCGCTTCGAGGAGCTGAAGCGGCGCTGGGAGGAGAAGCACGCCCAGCTGAAGAAGCTCGTGGTGAACCTGCGGCAGGCGGCCTCGGTCAGCCACGAGATGGCCTCGCGGTACGCGGCGGCGCAGACCCGGCTGCGGAAGTTCGAGGAGGCCGGGCCGCCGCCGGAGCCGCCGCGCGAGCAGGACATCCGGATGCGGCTGCGCGGAGGACGGACCGGGGTCAGGGCCGTGACCTGCGAGAACCTCGAACTGACCGGTCTGATGAAGCCGTTCTCGCTGGAGGTCTTCTACGGGGAGCGGGTCGCGGTCCTCGGCTCGAACGGCTCCGGCAAGTCGCACTTCCTGCGGCTGCTCGCCGGGGACGGGTCGGTCGCGCACACGGGGACGTGGAAGCTGGGCGCCCGGGTCGTGCCCGGACACTTCGCGCAGACCCACGCCCACCCGGAGCTGGCCGGGCGCCCGCTCGTGGACATCCTGTGGACCGAGCACGCCAAGGACCGGGGCGGGGCGATGTCCGTGCTGCGCCGGTACGAGCTGGAGCGCCAGGGCGACCAGTCCTTCGACAAGCTCTCGGGCGGCCAGCAGGCCCGGTTCCAGATCCTGCTCCTGGAGCTGGCGGGGACGACGGCGCTGCTGCTCGACGAGCCGACGGACAACCTGGACCTGGAGTCGGCCGAGGCGCTCCAGGACGGTCTGGAGTCGTACGAGGGGACCGTGCTGGCCGTCACGCACGACCGCTGGTTCGCGAAGAGCTTCGACCGGTACCTGGTCTTCGGCTCGGACGGGGTCGTGCGGGAGACGAGCGAGCCGGTGTGGGACGAGCGGCGGGTCGAGCGGGCGCGGTAGGGCGGAGGCGGTGGGGGCCCGGGCACGGTAGGGCCGGAGGCGCTGGAGGGCCGGGCGCGGTGGGGCGGGGGCGTTTTGACCCGTCCGGGGTGGCGCGGGTACTGTTGCCGTTTGTTATGCGTATCGGCTTCGTCGTTCTCACGCGAAGGGCCCTTACGCAGGTTCCCTGGAGCAGTTACCAGTGGCTCGCATACGGGCAGTGACCCGGCAGTGCAGGCCCCAGCTGCATGATCGCTTCAGGTGTGTCTGGACTCCATCCACTGAAGAAGCGAAGGCTACGAAGTGCGTACGTACAGCCCCAAGCCCGGCGATGTCACTCGCCAGTGGCACATCATCGACGCGCAGGACATCGTCCTGGGCCGTCTGGCGACCACGGCCGCGAACCTCCTGCGAGGCAAGCACAAGCCGGTGTACGCCCCCCACATGGACATGGGCGACTTCGTCATCATCATCAACGCCGACAAGGTCCACCTGTCCGGCAACAAGAAGACCCAGAAGCTGGCGTACCGCCACTCCGGCTTCCCGGGCGGTCTGCGCTCCGTCCGCTACGACGAGCTGCTGGCCAAGAACCCCGAGAAGGCCGTCGAGAAGGCCATCAAGGGCATGATCCCCAAGAACTCCCTGGGCCGTCAGATGCTCTCGAAGCTGAAGGTCTACGCGGGCGAGAACCACCCGCACGCTGCCCAGCAGCCGGTCCCGTTCGAGATCACCCAGGTCGCGCAGTAGTTCCGGCCACACCCCCTAAGAACGAAAGAAATCTGAGGAGCATCGTGGCCGAGACCACCCCCGAGACCCCCGTCGACGAGTTCGAGGGCGTCGAGGAGTACACCACCGAGACCGAGAACGTCGAGGGTGACTACACCTCCGAGTCCCTCGCGTCCCGCTTCGGCGACCCGCAGCCGGCCGCCGGCCTGGGCCGTCGCAAGAACGCCATCGCCCGCGTCCGGATCGTTCCGGGCACCGGCAAGTGGAAGATCAACGGTCGCACCCTTGAGGACTACTTCCCCAACAAGGTGCACCAGCAGGAAGTCAACGAGCCCTTCAAGGTGCTCGAGCTCGACAACCGCTACGACGTCATCGCCCGCATCGCGGGTGGCGGCGTCTCCGGCCAGGCCGGTGCCCTGCGCCTCGGCGTGGCCCGTGCGCTGAACGAGGCGGACGTCGAGAACAACCGCCCGGCGCTGAAGAAGGCCGGCTTCCTCTCCCGCGACGACCGTGCGGTCGAGCGCAAGAAGGCCGGTCTCAAGAAGGCCCGCAAGGCTCCGCAGTACAGCAAGCGTTAATCGCCTGCTCGGTCTGCATTCCGTACGCCCCGGCGGCACTGCCCGTGCCGTCGGGGCGTACGTTTTTTCATACGCTCTTTCGTAACCCTGGGCACGTATCTCGGAGGACAGCTGTGGGACGACTCTTCGGCACGGACGGCGTACGCGGCGTCGCCAACGCGGACCTGACGGCGGAGCTGGCGCTCGGCCTGTCCGTGGCGGCGGCGCACGTGCTCGCCGAGGCGGGCACCTTCGAGGGGCACCGGCCGACCGCGGTGGTCGGGCGCGACCCGCGCGCGTCCGGAGAGTTCCTGGAGGCCGCCGTCGTGGCCGGCCTCGCCAGCGCCGGCGTCGACGTGCTGCGCGTCGGCGTCCTGCCGACCCCGGCCGTGGCCCACCTCACCGGCGTCCTCGGCGCCGATCTCGGCGTGATGCTCTCCGCGAGCCACAACGCCATGCCCGACAACGGCGTCAAGTTCTTCGCGCGCGGCGGCCACAAGCTGGCCGACGAGCTGGAGGACAGGATCGAGGCCGTGTACGAGGAGCACCGCACCGGCGCCCCCTGGGACCGCCCGACCGGTGCCGGCGTCGGCCGCGTCCGCGACTACGACGAGGGCTTCGACACGTACGTCGCCCACCTCGTCGCGGTCCTCCCCAACCGCCTCGACGGTCTGAAGGTCGTCCTCGACGAGGCCCACGGCGCCGCCTCCCACGTCTCGCCCGAGGCCTTCGCCCGGGCCGGCGCCCAGGTCGTCACCATCGGCGCGCGGCCCGACGGCCTCAACATCAACGACGGCTGCGGCTCCACCCACCTCGACCTGCTCCGGGCCGCCGTCGTCGAGCACGGCGCCGACCTGGGCATCGCGCACGACGGCGACGCCGACCGCTGCCTCGCCGTGGACGCGGCGGGCGACGAGGTCGACGGCGACCAGATCCTCGCCGTGCTCGCCCTCGCCATGCGCGAGGCCGGCACCCTGCGCGGCGACACGGTCGTCGCGACCGTCATGTCCAACCTGGGCTTCAAGCTCGCCATGGAGCGCGAGGGCCTGAACCTCGTCCAGACGGCGGTCGGCGACCGCTACGTCCTGGAGTCCATGAAGGAGCACGGCTACGCGCTCGGCGGCGAGCAGTCGGGCCACGTCATCGTGCTCGACCACGCCACCACCGGCGACGGCACCCTCACCGGCCTCATGCTGGCCGCCCGGGTCGCCGCCACCGGCAAGTCGCTCGCGGACCTCGCCGGCGTGATGGAGCGGCTGCCGCAGGTCCTGATCAACGTGAAGGACGTCGACAAGTCGCGCGTCACCACCTCCGCCGAGCTGGCCACCGCCGTCAACGAGGCCGAGCGCGAGCTCGGCACCACCGGCCGGGTGCTGCTCCGCTCCTCGGGCACCGAGCCGCTGGTCCGCGTCATGGTCGAGGCCGCCGACATCGAGCAGGCCCGGTCGGTCGCGCAGCGCCTCGCGGACGTCGTGAAGTCCGCGCTCGGCTAACCTTCCTGAGGCACCGTCGTGCGGGAGGGGCCCCGTCGCACCGGACACCGGCGCGGCGGGGCCCTCTCCGTGTCAGCGGCTCTTTCCCGGGGGGCGGCGCCAGCGGCCGCGCTGGGTGGCCCACAGGGCCCGCTGCGCGTACAGCGTCGCCGTCCCGGCGAGCACGATGCCGAAGAGGTTGAGCGCCAGCTGCTCGACCGAGCCCCACGTCTGGGCCAGGTCGCCGTAGGCGAGCGCCACCGCCGCGTTCGCGCCCGCCGGGACCGTCGTCACCGAGATCGCCACGCCCACCAGGGCCCCCGACTTGGCGGAGGTCAGGGAGAGGGTGCCGGCCGCGCCCGCGAGCAGCGCCACGACGAAGGAGAACGGGTCCGGCTGCCAGATGAACCGGGTGTTGGGGCGCTCCGCGTCCAGCTGGGCCCGGCTGAACAGGTCCAGCGCGTCCATCGCCAGGCTGAAGAGCGTGGTGGCCGCGATCGCCACCGCGAAGCCGACGAACAGCGCGAGCAGCGAGCGCGCGGCCAGCCTCGGTGCGCGCCGCACCACCGCCGTGCAGATCCCGGCGAGCGGGCCGAACTCCGGACCGACCGCCATCGCGCCCACGATCAGGATCGCGTTGTCCAGGACGACGCCGCAGGCCGCGATGGCGGTGGCCAGGACCATGAACGCGCAGTACGTGACCGAGAGCGTCGACTCCTCGTGCGTCGCCTCCGTGAGCTGCTCCCAGAGCACCGCGTCGGCGGGTTCGCCCGGCGCCTCCCTCTCGGCGGCGTCCGCCCGCTCGGAGAGGGAGAGGCCGATGTCGTCGACGGCGATCGAACCGTCCCGGTCGATCCCGAGGCCGCGCAGCTCGCCGAGGAGTTCGTCGCCCGCCTCGCGGGCCACGTCGCACGTCACCACGTCCCCGGCCGGGTCGCGGGCCGCGCCGGGCAGGACCACGAGGTGGGCGGTCCCGACGGTCGACTCGATCAGGTCGACCGCCGCGCGGGTGCGGTCGGGCGGGACGATCATCCGGAGATGCAGCATCCTCAGAGCTTACGGAGGCTCAGCTTCTGCACCTTGTGGTCGGGGCCCTTGCGGACGACGAGGGTCGCCCGGCCGCGCGTGGGCGCCACGTTCTCCAGCAGGTTCACCTTGTTGATGGTCCGCCACATGGTGCGGGCGTAGTCGAGGGCCTCCTCCTCGGAGACCTGGGTGTAGCGCCGGAAGTACGAGGAGGGGTCCTGGAAGGCGGTGTCGCGCAGCTTGCGGAAGCGGTTCAGGTACCAGCGCTCGATGTCCTCCGCGCGCGCGTCCACGTACACCGAGAAGTCGAAGTAGTCGGCGAGGCCGACGCGGGTCCGGCCGTCCTTGCCGGGCAGGGCCGGCTGGAGGACGTTCAGGCCCTCCACGACCAGGATGTCCGGGCGGCGCACCACGAGCCGCTCGTCGGGCACCCGGTCGTAGATCAGGTGCGAGTAGACCGGGGCCGTGACCTCGTCCTTGCCCGCCTTGACGTCCGCGACGAACCGGGTCAGGGCCCGGCGGTCGTACGACTCGGGGAAGCCCTTGCGGGACATCAGGCCGCGCGCCTTCAGCTCCTCCATCGGGTAGAGGAAGGCGTCCGTGGTGACCAGCTCCACGCGCGGGTGCTCCGGCCAGCGGGCCAGGAGCGCCTGGAGGAGGCGGGAGACGGTGGACTTGCCGACGGCGACCGAGCCGGCGACCCCTATGACGAAGGGGGTGCCGCGCTGCTCGGCGCTCTCGCCGAGGAAGGTGTTCAGGGCGCCGCGCAGACCGCTGGTGGCCTGCACGTACAGGTTGAGCAGCCGGGACAGCGGCAGGTAGACGTCCCGCACCTCGTCGAGGTCGATGACGTCCCCGAGGCCGCGGAGCCGCTCGACCTCCCCGGCGGTGAGGGGCAGCGGCGTCTTGTCGCGCAGGGCGCTCCACTCGGCCCGGGTGAGGTCGACGTAGGGGGTCGGCTCGGAGGGGCGGCGGCCCGTGGAGCCGTCCCCGCCCGTGCTTCGTGGCGGCGAAGTGATCACACCGCCATTGTCGGGGGTCGGGGGCGGCCGTGGGTGGTGGGGTCGGTCACGCGGGAAAGGGGTTGGTGGCGCTCGCGGCCCTGGGCGATCATGTGCCTGCCGCGTGCACCTGAGTCTCACGCGGGGGGAGCCGCCGTCCGGCGGCACGAAGAGAAGCAGAGAGTCACCACGCATGCGTACGTCCATCCGCACCGTCGCCGTCGCCACCACCGCCGTCTCGCTCGCCCTGCTCGGCACCGCCTGCAGCAGCGACAAGGCGGGCGACTCCGGCAAGGGCTCCACCACGTCCGCGGCCCCCGCCGCGAAGGCGCTGTCCGCCGCCGAGCTGGAGAAGCTGATCGTCGAGCAGGCCGACCTGCCGGGCCACCAGGTCCAGAAGGCCAAGGCGACCGACGTCGTGAAGTCCGAGGAGGTCTCCACCGACAAGCCCTCCTGCAAGCCGCTCGCCGACGCCATGGCGTTCATCGCGACCGGCGGCCCGGCCGCGTCCGCGCAGCGCAAGGCCATCGAGATGCCCAAGAAGACGGGCTCGCCCGAGGACGCCCTGGGGGCGCTCACCGCGCCGGTGACGAGCGTGACGCTCGGCTCGTACGACGGGCAGGGCGCCCAGGAGGCCTTCGCCTCCCTGAAGACGGCCGGGACCGACTGCGCGGGCGGCTTCGTGATCACCGGCCAGGGCCAGAAGGCGAAGGTCACCGCGGTGGCGCCGGAGACGCTGTCGGCGGGCGAGGAGGCGCTCGCCTGGACGGTGAGCACGGAGGTGGAGGGCGAGCCGTTCGTCACCAAGCTGGCCGTCCTCCGCAAGGGCGGCACGCTGGCCTCGTTCTCCACGCTCAGCTTCGGCGGCCCGGTCAAGGAGCTCCCGAAGGCCGTCATCGACGCGCAGGCCGCCAAGCTCGGCTGACGCCGGCGGGACCCCGGCCGTCCCGCCGCCCGTCCCGCCGTGTCGGCTCCGGTCGGTGGGACGGGTTCCGCCGTAGTCTTCCGACATGTGCGGAATCGTGGGATACGTCGGCGGTCAGCCGGCGCTTGATGTGGTGGTCGCGGGCCTCAAGCGGCTCGAATACCGGGGCTACGACTCGGCCGGTGTCGCGGTGCTCTCCGACGGGGGCCTCGCCGCGGCCAAGCGGGCGGGCAAGCTCGTCAACCTGGACAAGGAGCTGGCCGAACGGCCGCTGCCCGGCGGCTCGGTGGGGATCGGTCACACCCGCTGGGCCACCCACGGCGGTCCGACCGACGCCAACGCGCACCCGCACCTGGACAACGCGGGGCGGGTCGCCGTCGTCCACAACGGCATCATCGAGAACTTCGCCGCCCTGCGCGGGGAGCTGGCGGAGCGCGGCCACGACCTGGCGTCCGAGACGGACACCGAGGTCGTCGCGCACCTGCTCGCCGAGGAGTTCTCCTCCACCGGGGACCTGGCCGAGTCCATGCGGCTCGTGTGCCGGCGGCTCGACGGGGCGTTCACCCTGGTCGCCGTGCACGCCGACCAGCCGGACGTCGTCGTCGGCGCCCGCCGCAACTCCCCGCTCGTCGTCGGCGTCGGCGAGGGCGAGAACTTCCTCGCCTCCGACGTCTCCGCCTTCATCGCCCACACCCGCTCCGCGATCGAGCTGGGCCAGGACCAGGTCGTCGAGCTGACCCGGGACGGCGTGACCGTCACCGACTTCGACGGGGTGCCCGCCGGGGTGCGGGCCTACCACGTCGACTGGGACGCCTCCGCCGCCGAGAAGGGCGGCTACGACCACTTCATGCTCAAGGAGATCGCCGAGCAGCCCAAGGCCGTCGCCGACACCCTCCTGGGCCGCATCGACGCCTCCGGGCGGCTCACCCTCGACGAGGTGCGCATCCCCGACACGGTGCTCCGCGAGGCCGACAAGGTCGTCGTCGTCGCGTGCGGCACCGCCTTCCACGCCGGGCTCATCGCCAAGTACGCCATCGAGCACTGGGCCCGCGTCCCCTGCGAGGTCGAGCTGGCCAGCGAGTTCCGCTACCGGGACCCGATCCTCGGCCCGCGCACCCTGGTGATCGCCATCTCCCAGTCCGGCGAGACGATGGACACCCTGATGGCGCTGCGGCACGCGCGCGAGCAGGGCGCGAAGGTCCTCGCCGTCTGCAACACCAACGGCTCCACCATCCCGCGCGAGTCCGACGCCGTGCTCTACACGCACGCGGGGCCCGAGGTCGCCGTCGCCTCCACCAAGGCCTTCCTGACCCAGCTCGTCGCCTGCTACCTGCTCGCGCTCCACCTCGGCCGGGTGCGCGGCACCCAGTGGGGCGACGAGGTCCTCGCCGTGGTGCGCGAACTCGCCCGCATCGGCGAGGAGGTCGAGCGCGTCCTGGAGACGATGGAGCCGGTGCGGGCCCTCGCCCGCTCCCTCGCCCACAAGGACACCGTCCTCTTCCTCGGCCGGCACGTGGGCCATCCGGTGGCCCTGGAGGGCGCCCTGAAGCTCAAGGAGCTGGCGTACATGCACGCCGAGGGCTTCGCGGCGGGCGAGCTCAAGCACGGGCCGATCGCCCTCATCGAGGAGGACCTGCCGGTCGTGGTCGTGGTGCCCTCGCCCGAGGGCCGCTCGGTCCTCCACGACAAGATCGTCTCCAACATCCAGGAGATCAGGGCGCGCGGCGCCCGCACGATCGTGATCGCGGAGGAGGGCGACGAGACGGTCGTCCCGTACGCCGACCACCTCGTCCGCGTCCCCGCCACGCCTACGCTGCTCCAGCCGCTGGTCTCCACGGTGCCGCTCCAGGTCTTCGCCTGCGAGCTCGCCACCGCGCGGGGCAACGAGGTCGACCAGCCGCGCAACCTGGCCAAGTCCGTGACCGTGGAGTGAGTGGGAAATGATCATCGGGGTGGGGATCGACGTGGCGGAGATCGACCGGTTCGCCGCGTCGATCGAGCGGACGCCGGGGCTGCTGAGCCGGCTCTTCGTCGAGGACGAGCTGCTGCTCCCGAGCGGCGAGCGGCGCGGGGTCGCCTCGCTCGCCGTGCGGTTCGCCGCGAAGGAGGCGCTCGCGAAGGCGCTGGGCGCGCCGGCCGGGCTGCTGTGGACGGACGCCGAGGTGTACGTCGAGGAGACCGGGCAGCCGCGCCTGCGGGTGCGGGGGACGGTGGAGGCCCGCGCGGCGGAGCTGGGCGTGAAGCACTGGCACGTGTCGCTGAGCCACGACGCGGGGGTGGCGTCGGCGGTGGTGATCGCGGAGGGCTGAGCGGATGCGCCACGGGGCCCGGCCGTCCGGAGACGGCCGGGCCCCGTGGCGTACGGCGCGCGCGGCTGCCAGGGCCGGCGACGGGATGTGTACCGCGCGCGTGCGGAGTGGTGTGACGCTCTCCGGCTTTGTTAGGTAAGCCTAAGCTAAGTTGAATGGCGGACGGTGTCAACCCCCGCCGGAAAGGCCTCCTCCGGGCGTCCCCCCACCGCCTGCGGCAGACTGCTGGGATGCGTACCGCTTACCGCGTGGAGACCGTCCGGGCCGCCGAGGCCGCCCTCATGGCCCGCCTCCCGGAGGGCGCCCTCATGGGCAGGGCCGCCGCCGGACTCGCCGCCGCCTGCTGCTCGTTGCTCGGGAGGGGACGGGTGTACGGGGCCCGGGTCGTCCTCCTCGTCGGGACCGGCGACAACGGCGGCGACGCCCTGTACGCCGGGGCCCGGCTCGCCCGGCGCGGCGCGGGCGTGACCGCCGTACTGCTCGGCGCGCGCGCCCACGGGGGCGGGCTCGCGGCGCTCCGGGCGGCGGGCGGACGGGTCGCGGACGACCCCTTCGAGCCGCTCGCCGGGGCCGACCTCGTCCTCGACGGGATCACCGGCATCGGCGGGCGCGGCGGGCTGCGGCCCGACGCCGTGCCCGTCGCCCGCGCCGCGCGCGGCTCCGACGCCGTCGTCGTCGCCGTCGACCTGCCCAGCGGCGTCGACGCCGACACCGGGGAGGTCGCGGGGGAGGCGCTGCGGGCCGACGTGACGGTCACCTTCGGGGCGTACAAGCCGGGGCTGCTCGTCGACCCGGCGCACGAGTACGCCGGGGCGCTGCGGCTCGTGCAGATCGGGCTCGACGCGGTCCTGCCGGGGGTGCCGGACCTAGAGGCGCTCCAGCACGGGGACGTGGCGCGGCTGCTGCCGGTGCCGGGCGCCGAGAGCGACAAGTACCGGCGCGGGGTCGTCGGGGTCGTCGCCGGCTCCGCCCGCTACCCCGGCGCGGCCGTCCTCGCCGTGACCGGGGCGCTGCGCGGCGGGGCGGGGGCCGTGCGGTACGTCGGGGACGGCGGGGACGCGGTGCTCGCCGCGCACCCCGAGACCCTGGTGCACACCGGACCGCCGCAGAAGGCCGGGCGGGTCCAGGCCTGGGTCGTCGGGCCGGGCCTCGGCGAGGAGCCCGCGGCACGGGAGGCGGTCGCGGACGTCCTCGCCTCCGACGTGCCGGTCCTCGTCGACGCGGACGGACTGCGGGGGCTGGACCCGGCGGCCGTACGGGACCGGAGCGCGCCCACCCTCCTCACCCCGCACGCGGGCGAGACGGCGGCGCTGCTCGCCGTCCCCAGGGAGGAGGTCGAGGCGGGACGGCTCGCGGCGGTCCGCGAACTGGCCGGCCGCTTCGGCGCGACGGTCCTCCTGAAGGGCTCCACGACACTGGTGCACGGCGGCACCGGTCCCGTACGGGTGAACCCGACCGGGACGCCCTGGCTCGCCACCGCCGGCAGCGGCGACATCCTCTCCGGCCTGGCGGGCTCGCTGCTCGCGGCGGGCCTCCCGCCCGTCGACGCGGCCTCCTGCGCCGCCTACCTCCACGGCCTCGCGGCCCGCCGCGCCTCCTCGGGGACGTCCCCGGTGACGGCGACGGAGGTGGCGGGGGCGCTGCGGGGCGCCTGGGAGGACGTGACGGCGCCGTCGTAGGGAGGCCACCCGGGCGGGGTGTCGCCCGTAAGGGTGATCGGCGCTACAGCCCGGGACAGCGGTGCCGGGGGCCGCACCTGAGAGACTGGGCGCGATGACTGAGACACCGCCGCCCCGCAGAGCCCGCGCCGAGATCGACCTCGGTGCGCTGCGTGCGAACGTCCGCACGCTGCGCGCCCGTGTCGCCCCCCACGTCCGCGTCATGGCCGTGGTCAAGGCCGACGCGTACGGACACGGCGCCCTGCGCTGTGCCCGGGCCGCCCTGGAGGCGGGGGCGGACTGGCTCGGCACGGCCACCCCGCACGAGGCGCTCGCGCTGCGGGCCGCCGGGATCACGGACGTCCCCGTCATGTGCTGGCTCTGGACCCCCGGCGACCCCTGGGACAAGGGCATCGAGGCCGGACTCGACATGTCGGTGAGCGGGATGTGGGCCCTGAAGGAGGTCGTCGCGGCCGCCCGCGCCACCGGGAAGAGCGCGCGCGTCCAGCTCAAGGCCGACACCGGGCTCGGCCGCAACGGCTGCCAGCCCGCCGACTGGCCCGAGCTCGTCGGGGCGGCGCTCGACGCCGAGGCCGAGGGCCTCCTGAAGGTCACCGGCCTCTGGTCGCACCTCGCCTGCGCCGACGAGCCCCACCACCCCTCCGTCGCCGCCCAGCTCGACGTCTTCCGCTCGATGCTCGACCACGCCGAGAAGGCCGGAGCCGAGCCCGAGGTCCGGCACATCGCCAACTCGCCGGCCACCCTCACCCTCCCCGAGACCCACTTCGACCTGGTCCGGCCCGGCATCGCCGTCTACGGCGTCTCGCCCAGCCCCGAGCTCGGCACCTCCGCCGAACTCGGCCTGCGGCCCGTCATGTCGCTCAAGGCGAGCGTCGCGCTCGTCAAGCAGGTCCCGGCCGGACACGGCGTCAGCTACGGGCACCACTACGTCACCGACGCCGAGACCACCCTCGGACTCGTCCCGGTCGGGTACGCCGACGGCGTCCCCCGGCACGCCTCCGGCCGCGGCCCCGTCCTCGTCGGGGACACCGTCCGCACGATCGCCGGCCGCGTCGCCATGGACCAGTTCGTGCTCGACCTCGGCGGGGAGACGCCCGACCCCGGTACCGAGGCCGTGCTCTTCGGCCCCGGCGACCGGGGCGAACCGACCGCCGAGGACTGGGCGGTGGCCGCCGACACCATCGCGTACGAGATCGTCACCCGGATCGGCGCGCGCGTCCCGCGCGTCTACCTGGACGCATGAGGAGGAACGACCGTGGGGGAGTCCAGTAGTGGCGGCGTCTGGCGCCGCGCCGGGTTCGCCGGCGCCGCGATAGGCGTCCTGGCGGCCGGGGCCGCGGCCGGAGTCGCCGTCGAGCGGCTCACGGTGGGCCGTTCCGTACGCCAGAAGGCACGGCTCGCCCTGGACGCCACCGGCCCCTACGGCGGACTCCGCGGCACCCCCGGCCGCGCCCTCGCCGACGACGGGACCGTCCTCCGCTACGAGGTCGACGAGGTGGACGGGGCCGATCCGGATGCCTCGGACGTCCGGCTCCGGCGGCTCTTCGGACACCGCCGCCCCGCCCCCGTCACCGTCGTCTTCAGCCACGGCTACTGCCTCAACCAGGACTCCTGGCACTTCCAGCGGGCCGCCCTGCGCGGTCTCGTACGGACCGTCCACTGGGACCAGCGCAGCCACGGACGCTCGGGCCGGGGCGTCTCCCAGGCCGGTCCCGACGCCGTCCCCGTCTCCATCGAACAGCTCGGCCGCGACCTCAGGGCCGTCGTCGACGTCGCCGCCCCCGAGGGTCCCCTCGTCCTCGTCGGCCACTCCATGGGCGGCATGACGGTGATGGCGTTCGCCGAGCAGTACCCGGAGCTGATGCGCGACCGGGTCGTCGGCGTCGCCTTCGTCGGCACCTCCGCCGGAAAGCTGAACGAGGTCACGTACGGACTGCCCGTCATGGGCGTCAACGCCGTCCGGCGGGTCCTGCCGGGGGTCCTGCGGGCGCTCGGCGCCCAGACGGAGCTGGTCGAACGGGGCCGCCGGGCGACGGCCGACCTCTTCGCCGGGCTCGTCAAGAAGTACTCGTTCGCCTCGAAGGACGTGGACCCGGCCGTCGCCCGCTTCGCCGAGCGGATGATCGAGTCCACCCCCATCGACGTGGTCGCCGCCTTCTACCCGGCCTTCGCGGAGCACGACAAGTCCGCCTCGCTGCCCGCCCTGCGCGACCTGCCGGTGCTCGCGCTCGCCGGGGACCACGACCTCATCACCCCCAGCTCCCACACCGAGGCCATCGCCGCCCTCCTTCCCGGCGCCGAGCTGGTGATCGTCCCGGACGGCGGTCACCTGGTGATGCTGGAGCACCCGGAGGCCGTCACCGACCGCCTCGCCGACCTGCTCGTACGGGCCGGGGCCGTGCCGGAGCCGACGGCGGCGGGGACGGACCCCGGCAAAAGCTAGATTGGCGGCATGGAAGCAGCGCACCCGCCCGTACCCCCCGCGCCCGGCGACGCCACGCCCGTCTCCGAGGCCACCCTCTCCGTCGACTCCCCGGAGCAGATGCAGGAGCTGGGCCGCCGGCTCGCGAAGGTCCTCCGCCCCGGCGACCTCGTCATGCTCACCGGCGAGCTCGGCGCCGGGAAGACCACCCTCACCCGCGGCCTCGGCGAGGGGCTCGGGGTGCGCGGCGCCGTCACCTCCCCGACCTTCGTCATCGCCCGCGTCCACCCGTCCCTGGTGGGCGGCCCGGCCCTGGTGCACGTCGACGCGTACCGGCTCGGCGGCGGGCTGGACGAGATGGAGGACCTCGACCTGGACGTCTCGCTGCCCGAGTCCGTCGTGGTCGTGGAGTGGGGCGACGGCAAGGTCGAGGAGCTGACCGACGACCGGCTGCACCTCCTGATCCACCGCGTCACCGGCGACACCGACGACGACCGGCGCACGGTCGTGCTGCGCGGCCTCGGGGAGCGCTGGGCGGGGGAGCGGCTGGGCGCGCTCTGACCCCTCCCGCCCCGCCGCACCGACGTGTGTTCCGACAACGTGTCGGCAAAATGTTGCGTGGGTCGTACGAGCCGTGGTCCCATGGACGCACGAGCTGGTTAGGTGTACCTAACCTACGGGAGGCAGGCATGGCGACGCCGGAGCGCGCGGAACCCGGTCGGGAGCACGTCACGATGGGTGAGCTGCTGGCGTCCTGCGCGGCCGCCCGCACCCTCTCGACCCCGCCGAGACCGCGGCCCGAGGACGAGGACGACGCGCGGGAGCGGGACGTCACGCACGACCGGTACGGACGGGTGGAGGACGAGGCCGCCTAGGGCCTGTCCGGCGGAGCGTGGCCGGACACGCCCTAGGGCGTGCCCCGGGAGCGGCTCAGGGGACGACGACGATCTTCGTGCCGATCACCGCGAACGACCACAGCGCGTTCCCGTCGGCCCGCTTCATGCGGATGCCGCCGGTCTTCTTCGTCGGGTCCGGCTCCGGCGTCGAGCCGTCCACCGCCGCGCTGAAGCCGATCGCCACGTCCTGGGCCGTCGCGAACCGCACCACGTGCTCGATCTGCACCCCGTCCGAGCCGCGCACCGAGCCCGACCGCGAGGTCACCGCGTACGCGCCCGGCGGCGGGGACACCGTGCTCGGCGTCACCGTGAACGTGCGGGTGGCCTCGCCGCCGCCGGTCACCAGCCACACGCGGCGGTCGGCGAGCCCGTACACGACCCGCTCCCCGGTGCCCGACGCCGCCGGGACGGCGAGGGGGTCGCGGGCCGGCCGCTTCGGGCCGCCGCTCGGGGAGGTCGGGGGGGCCGTCGCCGTGGCCGGGGCCTTCGGCTCGGCCGAGAGGTCCGCGGGCACGTTCGCCGAGGCCTGGTAGGCGAGGAAACAGACCGCGGCGACCGCCGCGGCCGTGAGCCCGGCCACGAATCCCGAGCTGCTCCGTGCCACCGTGCCCACCTCTCGTACGAATGTGTCGAAGGGTGACGGTAGCAGCCGCCGCCCCGGGGGTCGGGGCAGCGTGTCCGGGAGCCGTAGGCTGTTCGCGTGCTGTTGCTCGCCATGGATACCGCCACCCCCGCCGTCACCGTCGCCCTCCACGACGGCGAGGCCGTCGTCGCCTCGTCGAGCCGGGTCGACGCCCGCCGCCACGGGGAGCTGCTGCTGCCCGCCGTCGACCGGGTCCTCGCCGAGGCCGGACTGAAGCTCGACGCGGTCACCGGCGTGGTCGTCGGCGTCGGCCCCGGCCCCTACACCGGCCTGCGCGTCGGCCTCGTCACGGCCGCGGCCTTCTCGTCCGCGCTCGGCGTGCCCGTGCACGGCCTGTGCACCCTCGACGGCCTCGCGTACGCCTCCGGGATCGACGGGCCCTTCGCCGTCGCCACGGACGCGCGCCGCAAGGAGGTGTACTGGGCGCGGTACGCCGACTTCCGCACCCGCACGACCGACGCGGCCGTCGACCGGCCCGCCGACATCGCGGAGTCCCTCGCCGGGCTCCCGGTCGTCGGCGCGGGCGCCCTCCTCTACCCCGACGCCTTCCCCGACGCCCGCGACCCCGAGCACCAGTCGGCCGCCGCGCTCGCCGCCCTCGCGGCGGAGAGGCTGGCGGCCGGGGACGCCGAGGGCTTCCTCGACCCGCTGCCGATGTACCTGCGCCGCCCCGACGCCCAGGTGCCCAAGAACTACAAGGTGGTCACGCCCCAGTGACCGGCGGCGCGGAACTGCGCGAGATGCGCTGGTGGGACATCGAACCGGTGCTCGCCCTGGAGGACGAGCTGTTCCCCGAGGACGCCTGGTCGGCCGGCATGTTCTGGTCCGAGCTCGCGTACTCCCGGGGGCCGGGCGCCACCCGCCGGTACGTCGTCGCGGAGGACCCCGGCGGCCGGCTCGTCGGCTACGCCGGGCTCGCCGCCGCCGGCGGCCTCGGCGACGTGCAGACCATCGCCGTCGCCCGCGACCAGTGGGGGACCGGGCTCGGCGCCCGGCTCCTCACCGACCTGCTCCAGCACGCCACCGCCTTCGAGTGCGACGAGGTCCTGCTCGAAGTGCGCGTGGACAACACCCGGGCCCAGAAGCTCTACGAGCGCTTCGGCTTCGAGCCCATCGGTTTCCGGCGCGCCTACTACCAGCCCGGAAACGTCGACGCGCTCGTGATGCGACTGACCGTCCAAGGAACCGGAACCGATATCTGATGGCTGCTGACGAACCCCTGGTGCTCGGCATCGAGACCTCCTGCGACGAGACCGGCGTCGGCATCGTCCACGGGACCACCCTCCTCGCCGACGCCATCGCCTCCAGCGTCGACACCCACGCCCGCTTCGGCGGCGTCGTGCCCGAGATCGCCTCCCGCGCGCACCTGGAGGCGATGGTCCCGACGATCGAGCGCGCCCTGAAGACCGCCGGGATCTCCGCGAAGGACCTCGACGGCATCGCCGTCACCGCCGGCCCCGGCCTCGCGGGCGCGCTGCTCGTCGGCGTCTCGGCGGCCAAGGCGTACGCCTACGCCCTCGGCAAGCCGCTCTACGGCGTCAACCACCTGGCCTCGCACATCTGCGTCGACCAGCTGGAGCACGGGAAGCTGCCCGAGCCGACGATGGCCCTGCTCGTCTCCGGCGGGCACTCCTCGCTGCTGCTCTCCACCGACATCACCTCCGACGTGCGCCCGATGGGCGCCACCATCGACGACGCGGCCGGCGAGGCCTTCGACAAGATCGCCCGCGTGCTCGACCTCGGCTTCCCCGGCGGCCCGGTCATCGACCGGCTCGCCCGGGAGGGCGACCCGGCCGCGATCGCCTTCCCGCGCGGTCTGAGCGGCGCCAGGGATCCGGCGTACGACTTCTCCTTCTCCGGCCTCAAGACCGCCGTGGCCCGCTGGATCGAGGCGAAGAGGGCGGCCGGCGAGGAGGTGCCGGTGCGGGACGTGGCCGCGTCCTTCCAGGAGGCGGTCGTGGACGTGCTCACCCGCAAGGCCGTCCGGGCCTGCAAGGACGAGGGCGTCGACCACCTGATGATCGGCGGCGGCGTGGCCGCGAACTCGCGCCTGCGGGCCCTGGCCCAGGAGCGCTGCGAGCGGGCCGGGATCCGGCTGCGGGTGCCCCGGCCCGGCCTGTGCACGGACAACGGCGCGATGGTCGCGGCCCTCGGCTCCGAGATGGTCGCCCGGGGCCGGGCCGCCTCCGACCTGGAGCTGTCGGCGGACTCCTCGCTGCCGGTGACGGACCCGCACGTGCCGGGCCGCTCCCACGCGCACGACCACGACCACGTGCACGAGGTGAGCAAGGAGAACCTGTACTCGTGAGGCTCACCCTCATGTGGGAGGCGCGGGCGGCCCGGGGCCGGGGCCCGGAGCTCCTGGAGTGGGCCCGGGAGCGGTCCCGGGTCCTCGCGTACGAGCCGGAGCGCCGGGAGGTCCTCCGCGCGCCGCAGGACCGGGTCCTCGTCCTCACCTGGTGGGAGGCGGACTCCTTCGACGCGGAGCTGCCGGAGCTGCCGGAGCCGGACGCGGAACTGATCACCCGGCCGGTCCACCGCTGGCGGTTCGAGGCGGTCGAGTAGCGGCACGACCGGGAGTCTCGTCGGTCACACGTACGCCCGTCGGGCAACCTTTCGGGTCGTACGGGCATCTCCCGGCGCGTGAAGAAGACGATCGCGCTCCGGGCGGCGCTCACCGCCGCGGCCCTCCTGGTGACCGGCTGCACGGCGGAGCGCCCCGCCGCTCCCGCGACCACCCCGGCCCCGCCGGCGTCGTCCGCGCCCCGGCCCACCGCCGTGACCGGGGCGCCGGGCGCTCCGGCGGCGGCCGCCGCGTACCGGAGGTGGGGCCTGAAGCCCTTCGCGGCCCCGCCCGCGCCGCCGGCGGTGAAGCCGGTGGTCCGCAGGCCGGGGGAGCCGGTGCCGGTGATCAGCGACATCCCGACCAGAGAAAAGATCGTCTTCATCACGATCGACGACGGGGCGGAGAAGGACCCCGGGTTCGTGACGATGATGAGGGACCTCGAGGTCCCCTTCACGATGTTCCTCACCGACGCCGCCGTCCGCGCCGACTACGGCTACTTCTCCCCGCTCGTCGCCCAGGGCCACGGCGTCGCCAACCACACCCTCACCCACCCCGACCTGCGCAGCCTCTCCCCGGAGGCCCAGCGCCGGGAGATCTGCGGCCAGCAGGAGAGGCTGAAGGAGCGGTACGGCACGACCCCGCGCCTCTTCCGCCCGCCCTACGGCAACTGGAACGAGGCCACGCGCACGGCGGCCGGGGCCTGCGGGGTGGACGCGATCGTGCTGTGGCGCGAGTCCATGCAGATCAGGAACATGCGGTACCAGCGCGGCGACCGGAAGCTCCACCCCGGCGACATCGTCCTGGCCCACTTCCGCGGCCCCTCCGAACTCAAGGGCCGCACGATGACCGAGATGACGGCCACGATGCTCCGCCGCATCCAGGAGCAGGGCTTCACGGTGGCGCGGCTGGAGGACTACGTCTGAGGACTGCGTCCGAGGAGCTTCCGCACGGCTCCCCGGAAAGTTCTTCGGGCGCGGTGTCGATGCGGGCGGTTCCCGTTCGTCGTAGGAGTGAGAGGCGGGGAAAGGCCCCGCCACCGCACCCGCGAGGAGACACCATGCCCCGCTTCATGACGTTCGTCCGCGTCGAGGAGAACACCATCGACATGGCGGACGCCGACCCCGGCTTCGAGGAGCGGATGGGCGCGCTCTTCGAGGAGATCACCAAGGCCGGCGTCATGCTCGACACGGCGGGCCTCCGGCCGACCGCCGAGGCCACCCGGATCACCTGGTCGGACGGGAGGCTGTCCCTCACCGACGGTCCCTTCACCGAGACCAAGGAGGTCGTCGGCGGCTACGCCCTGATGCAGTGCAAGGACAGGGCCGAGGCGCTGGAGTGGTCCAAGCGCTTCCTGGCGGCCCACCCGCCGCACTGGACGGTGGGCCTGGAGGTCCGCGAGGTCGAGGAGCAGCCGGGGGACTGAGCCCCCGCCGCTGTCGGTGCCGTGTGCTGTCATGGGGTGGTGACGGCACACGGCACCGACGGGGAGCACGGCACGGCCCCGGGGCAGGGAGCGGTCCCGGGGCATGAGGCGGCTTCGGGGCACGGAGCGGTCCCCGCGGAGGGCGTCCTCGAGACCGTCTTCCGGATGGAGTCCCCACGGATCGTCGCGACCGCCGCGCGGATCGTCCGCGACCTCGGCATCGCCGAGGAGATCGCCCAGGACGCCCTGGTCGCCGCCCTGGAGGAGTGGCCGCGCACGGGCGTCCCGGAGCGGCCGGGCGCCTGGCTGACGGCCACCGTCAAGCACCGTGCCGTCGACCTCGTGCGCCGGCGCGAGACCTACGCCCGGAAGCTCGCCGAGGTGGGCCGGGCGCTCACGGAGGAGACGTACGACCCCGAGCCCTCCGGTCCCGGCGACATCGACGACGACGTGCTGCGGCTGATCTTCACCGTCTGTCACCCCGTCCTCTCCGCCGGGGCGCGGGTGGCGCTGACGCTGCGGCTCGTCGGCGGGCTGCGGACGGACGAGGTCGCCCGCGCCCTCCTGCTGCCGGAGGCGACCGTCGCGGCCCGGATCACCCGCGCCAAGCGGACGCTCGCGAAGGCGGGCGTGGAGTTCGAGGTGCCGTACGGCGAGGAGCGGGCCGCCCGGCTCGGTTCCGTCCTGGAGGTCGTCTACCTGATCTTCAACGAGGGGTACGCCGCGACCTCGGGCGGCGACCTGCTGAGGCCCGGACTGTGCGAGGACGGCCTCCGGCTCGCCCGCGTCCTCGCCGCCCTCGCCCCCGGCGACGCCGAAGCGCAGGGCCTGGTCGCCCTGCTCGAACTCCAGGCCTCCCGGACGGCCGCCAGGACCGGGCCCCACGGCCGGCCGGTCCTGCTCGCCGACCAGGACCGGCGGCGCTGGGACCGGCTGCTGGTCCGGCGCGGCTTCGCGGCCCTGGAGCGGGCCGGGGACGCGCGGGGCTACGGGCCGTACGCCCTCCAGGCCGCGATCGCCGCCTGTCACGCGCGGGCCGTCTCGTACGAGGAGACGGACTGGGCGCTCATCGCCGCGCTCTACGGGCGGCTCGGCGCCGTCGCGCCCTCCCCGGTGGTCGAGCTGAACCGCGCGGTCGCCGTGTCGAGGGCCGAGGGCCCGGCGGCGGCCCTCCCGCTGGTCGACGCCCTCGCCGCCGATCCGTCCCTGGCCCGCTACCACCTGCTGCCCAGCGTCCGGGGGGACCTGCTCGCCCGCCTCGGCCGGGCGGCGGAGGCCCGCGCCGAGTTCGCACGCGCGGCGGACCTCACGCGCAACGAGAGCGAACGGGCGCTGCTGCTCGGGAGGGCGCGCGGGACGGAGCCGGGCGGGATCGGCTCCCCGGGCGGCTCCTGACGCCCCGTAGGGTGCTCGGCATGTCCCCGCGCGCTCCTCTCCCGCCCCCGCCCCCGCCCCCGCCCGCCGAACTCCGGAGCCGGCCCGACCGGGATGCGCTGCTCGCCGACCGGGCGCGTGCGCTGGGCGAGTTGGGGCGGCGGCTGCTCGGCCCCGGACGGCTCGCGATGTTCCTGGTGGCGTTCGCGCTGCTCCAGCTCGGCCGGGGGCTGATCGGGGTGCTGCTCGGCTCGCTCGGCGACCCCCTCGACGTGATCAGCGTGTTCATCGTGCTCTGCGCGGCGGCGCTCGGCATCGGGGTGCTCGCCCCCGGGGTGTGGCTGACCGTGCGCGGGCTGCGGCGCGACCGGGTCGCCCGGGAACGCCTCGTCCGGTGGGCGGCCCTCGACCGGCACGGCCCGACCGACGCCCGGCTGCGCGCCCCCGCCCTGAGCGCCTGCCGGCTGGTGCTGTCCTTCGTGATGTGCGCGGCCGGGCTCTGGACGGGCTTCGCCGTCCCGGCGGGCGCCACCCGGGACAACGGCGGCCACGGCCTCGTCGCCTACGGCATGGGCGCCGCCCTGATCCTCTGGATCACGGACCTCACCGGCCTGGTGAAGGCCGTCGGCCACTACCGGTTCGCGGTGCGGCTCACCGCTCCCCGCCCGCCCGCACCGGCCGCCCGATCAGCATCGTAGGGGCGCCCGCGACCCGGGTGAGCAGGACCGTCGCCGCGTTCGGGCCCTTCGGCTTCACCTTGCGGCGGATCTCCTCCGGCTCGACCGCCGAGCCCCGCTTCTTCACGGTCAGGGTGCCGACCTCCCGCTCCCGCAGCAGGGCCTTCAACTTCTTGAGGTTGAAGGGGAGTTCGTCGGTGATCTCGTACGAGGCGGCGTACGGGGTCGGGACGAGCGCGTCCGACGTCACGTACGCGATCGTCCCGTCGACCAGGCCGCCGTCCAGTTCCTCGGCCACCTCGGCCACCAGGTGCGCGCGGATGACCGCGCCGTCCGGCTCGTACAGGTAGCGGCCCACCGGCCGGACCGCCGGGTCGGGCAGGCCGCGCCCGGCGAGGGTCGCGCCGGAGGGCAGCAGCGTGGCCCGGCGCGCGCCCGGCTCCGCGCCGAACCACAGCACGGCCTCCTTCACGTCCCCGCCGTCCGAGATCCACTCCGCCCCGGCCCCCGCCGGAACGGCCTCGTGCGGGATGCCCGGCGCCACCTTCAGGGCCGCGTGCGGGGCCTTCCGGGCCGCCTCGACCGCCCAGGAGAGGGGCGGGGAGTACGCCTCCGGGTCGAAGATCCTGCCCCGGCCGCCGCGCCGCGCCGGGTCCACGAAGACGGCGTCGTACGGGCTGGTGTCGATCTCCGTCACGTCCGCGCACCGCACCTCGATCAGGCCGGACAGGCCGAGCGCCTCGGCGTTGGCGCGGGCCGCCTCGGCGGTCAGCGGGTCGCGGTCGACGGCGAGGACGGAGATCCCGGCGCGCGCGAGGGCGATCGCGTCGCCGCCGATCCCCGAGCACAGGTCCGCCACGCTCCCGACGCCCAGCGCCTTCATCCGGCCGGCCCGGTACGCGCCGACCGAGGCGCGGGTCGACTGCTCGACGCCGTTCGGCGTGAAGTACATCCGGTACGCGTCCTCCGCGCCGAACTTCGCCACCGCCCGCTGCCGCAGCCGCGCCTGGCCGAGCGCCGCCGTGACCAGCTCGGCGGGATGGTCGCGGCGCAGCCGGGACGCGACCGCCAGCTCCCGGGCGGGGTCGTAGTCGCGCAGGGCGGCGAGGAGCGTCTGCCCCTCGGGGGCGAGCAGGGCGGCGAAGGAGGCGAGGTCGGTCACCCGTCCCATTCTGGGGCCTGTTCCGGCGCCGGGGAGCTGTGGGCCGGCCGGGGGACGGTGGGCCGGGTACGGCGGTGTCGCGGCCGGAAGGGGTCGCCGCGCTGACAGGATGCGGCGCCATGCAGCTCGTACGACAAAAGGAACAGACGATGAGAAAAGGCGCGCACCGCTCCCGTCGGACGCTCGGAGCGGCGCTCGTCGTCGCCGCCCTCGCCTCCGCCGCCACGGCCTGCTCCGGCGCCGCCCCGGACCGCGCCGCACCGCCCTCCCCCGTCTCCTCGCCGCCCTCCCCCGCCTCCGGGCAGCAGGCCCCGAAGAAGGGCGCCGCCGCGCCCGAGTCGCAGGCCGGAAAGGCCGAGAAGCTCCGCGCCAGGAAGGCCGCCCGCGCGCTCGCCGCCAGGAAGTGGGGCCTCGCCGGGCCCCCGCTCGAAGCGCCCGCCCCGCCGGCCGTCAAGCCGGCGATCACCACCCGCAAGGGCTTCGAGACGAAGAGCGAGGGCATGCCGCCCGTCTTCACCACCGTGCCGACCAAGGAGAAGATCGTCTTCCTGACGATCGACGACGGCGCGGAGAAGGACCCCGAGCTGCTGCGGATGATGAACGAGCTGGACATCCCCTACAGCGCCTTCCTCAGCGACTACGTCGTCAGCGACGACTACGCCTACTTCGCCCGGATGCAGAAGTCGCGGAAGGGCGGGGTCGCCCTCCACAACCACACCCTCAACCACCGTTACCTGCCCGGACTCTCGTACGCCCGGCAGGAGCGCGAGATCTGCGGCATGCAGGACGTCATCGAGAAGAGGTTCGGCAAGCGGCCCGAACTCTTCCGCCCGCCGTACGGCAACTACAACGACGACACCCTGCGCGCGGCCAGGTCCTGCGGCATCAGGGCCGTCCCGCTGTGGGCCGCCGAGGCCTTCCCCGACCGCATGGAGTGGCGCGAGTGGGACCGGGACCTGCACCCCGGCGACATCGTCCTCACCCACTTCCGGGGCGAGGAGGACTGGAAGGGCAGCATGGCCGACATGGTCCGCCGCGTGATGAACGTGATCACGGCCAAGGGGTACGCGGTCGCCAAGCTGGAGGACTACGTGTGAGGTCCGGGGGCGCGGGGAGGAGGTCGCCGAGGGACGCGGGAAGGGGTCGCCGCGGGACCCGCGGAGGACCCCGTACCGGACGCGTCCGCGTCCCGGAACCCCGTACAACCGCGCACGCGGTCACGCCACGGAGCGAGGAATTGGCACTCCGCTTGACCGAGTGCTAATCGCGGTCATAGTCTCGGCTTTGGCACTCCCCACCGGAGAGTGCCAACACAGCGACGGGCAGGTCCGGCACCCGCGACGACGGATCCACCTGGTTCGCCACCTCAGACAGTCAACCCCGTGATCTCCGAAGGGGGAGGTCGGATCGTGACGACCACCAGCTCCAAGGTTGCCATCAAGCCGCTCGAGGACCGCATCGTGGTCCAGCCGCTCGACGCCGAGCAGACCACCGCCTCTGGCCTGGTCATCCCGGACACCGCCAAGGAGAAGCCCCAGGAGGGCGTCGTCCTGGCCGTCGGCCCGGGTCGCTTCGAGAACGGCGAGCGCCTGCCGCTCGACGTCAAGACCGGCGATGTCGTGCTCTACAGCAAGTACGGCGGCACCGAGGTGAAGTACAACGGCGAGGAGTACCTCGTCCTCTCGGCCCGCGACGTGCTCGCGATCGTCGAGAAGTAAGTCACCCCAGGCCAGAAGGCTTTGAGCTGCGCCCCGAGGCCCCTTCCCGGGCGCCCCGGGGCGCCGTTCGTTCCACCAGCAGATTCCGAGAGGGCTGAACCGCTCCCATGGCGAAGATCCTGAAGTTCGACGAGGACGCCCGTCGCGCCCTTGAGCGCGGCGTCAACAAGCTTGCCGACACGGTGAAGGTGACGATCGGCCCCAAGGGCCGCAACGTCGTCATCGACAAGAAGTTCGGCGCCCCCACCATCACCAACGACGGTGTCACGATCGCCCGCGAGGTCGAGATCGAGGACCCGTACGAGAACCTCGGCGCCCAGCTGGTGAAGGAGGTGGCGACCAAGACCAACGACATCGCGGGTGACGGCACCACCACCGCCACCGTGCTCGCCCAGGCCCTGGTCCGCGAGGGTCTGCGCAACGTCGCCGCCGGCGCCTCCCCGGCCGCCCTGAAGAAGGGCATCGACGCCGCCGTCAAGGCCGTGTCCGAGGAGCTCCTCGCCACCGCGCGCCCGATCGACGACAAGTCCGACATCGCCGCCGTCGCCGCGCTCTCCGCGCAGGACCAGCAGGTCGGCGAGCTCATCGCCGAGGCGATGGACAAGGTCGGCAAGGACGGCGTCATCACCGTCGAGGAGTCCAACACCTTCGGCCTGGAGCTCGACTTCACCGAGGGCATGGCCTTCGACAAGGGCTACCTGTCCCCGTACATGGTGACCGACCAGGAGCGCATGGAGGCCGTCCTCGACGACCCCTACATCCTGATCAACCAGGGCAAGATCTCCTCGATCCAGGACCTGCTCCCGATCCTGGAGAAGGTCATCCAGGCCGGCGCCGGCAAGCCGCTCCTGATCATCGCCGAGGACGTCGAGGGCGAGGCCCTGTCGACCCTGGTCGTGAACAAGATCCGCGGCACCTTCAACGCCGTGGCCGTCAAGGCCCCCGGCTTCGGCGACCGCCGCAAGGCCATGCTCGGCGACATCGCCACCCTCACCGGTGCCACCGTCATCGCCGAGGAGGTCGGCCTCAAGCTCGACCAGGCCGGTCTGGACGTGCTCGGCACCGCCCGCCGCGTCACCATCACCAAGGACGACACCACCGTCGTCGACGGTGGCGGCGACTCGTCCGAGGTGCAGGGCCGCGTCAACCAGATCAAGGCCGAGATCGAGTCCACGGACTCCGACTGGGACCGCGAGAAGCTCCAGGAGCGCCTCGCGAAGCTGGCCGGCGGCGTGTGCGTGATCAAGGTCGGCGCCGCCACCGAGGTGGAGCTGAAGGAGAAGAAGCACCGTCTGGAGGACGCCATCTCCGCGACCCGCGCCGCGGTCGAGGAGGGCATCGTCTCCGGTGGTGGCTCCGCGCTCGTCCACGCCGTCAAGGTCCTGGAGGGCAACCTCGACAAGACCGGCGACGAGGCCACGGGTGTCGCGGTCGTCCGCCGCGCCGCCGTCGAGCCGCTGCGCTGGATCGCCGAGAACGCGGGCCTGGAGGGCTACGTCATCACCTCGAAGGTGGCGGAGCTCGACAAGGGCCAGGGCTTCAACGCCGCGACCGGCGAGTACGGCGACCTGGTCAAGGCCGGCGTCATCGACCCGGTGAAGGTGACGCGCTCCGCCCTGGAGAACGCCGCCTCGATCGCCTCCCTCCTCCTCACCACCGAGACCCTCGTGGTGGAGAAGAAGGAAGAGGAGCCGGCGGACCACGGCCACGGCCACGGTCACGGCCACTCGCACTGAGGCCCGTAGCTGACCACCGAGGCCCGGTGCCCCCGTCGCGGGGGCACCGGGCCTCGGCGCGTTCCCGCCTACTCCTCCACCGCTCCGAGCCGCTCCATCAGCCCGAGCATGTCGTACTGCCACCAGTCCTCGACGACCTTGCCGTCGTCCCGGAAGCGCTGGATCAGCGTGCCGGTCATCCGGACGTCGATGCCGGTGGGCTGGAGGCCCATGAAGTCGCCGGTGTGGGTGGCGTCGCAGGTCCAGCGGGTGCAGACGCGGTCGCCCTCGGCGATCTGGTCCTCGACGGTGAAGGCGAAGTCGAACCCCTGGCGCCACATCCCGATCCCGCGGCGGATCGCGTCCATGCCGATCGAGTCCTGCACGTCGGAGGGGTCGTGGCTGTGACACCCCTCGGCGACCACCTCGTCCAGCGGCGGAAGCTCCCCCGGCGTGCCGATCAGCTCCAGGAACCGGCGCGCGACGGCCTTGCACAGCTGCTCGTCCCGCACGACGTCCAGGTCGGTGAAGGTCGGCATCCCGTCGCAGAGCGCGACCATCTCGTGGAAGAGCCGGTCGGTCTCGGGAAGGTGGGAGTTCCGCATCGCCACGTCGTACGAGGGGAACTCGACGATCTCCACGAAGTGCGCGCCGTCGGACCGGTCCTTCCCGAGGACGCTGTGGGTGGCCGTCCGCCTCCCCTCGGTCTGCTCGGCCCACCGGTCCATGAGCCGGTTCATCTCGTCGAAGCGGCTCGTCCTGCAGTCGATGATCTGTACGAAGGTCATGACGCCTCCCGGGGCGGCAGGGACGTCTCCATTCTAGGACGGGCCCCGGAGGGCGGGGCGAACGCGAGTGCGAGCACCTTCCCCCCTCCGCCTCCGCTACTGCGGGCCGTACTTGCGCCCCGCCCTGGAGGAGACGCCGCCGAGCAGACCGCGCGGCGCCAGCTTCACCACGCCCATCAGGGCCTTGTAACGGGGGTCGGGGATCGACAGCGTCTTCCCCCGGGCCAGGTCGGCCAGGGCCGCGGAGACCAGCTTGTCCGCGTCGAGCCACATCCAGCCCGGGATGTTGTCCGTCCCCATCCCGGCCCGCTCGTGGAACTCGGTCCGCACGAAGCCGGGGCAGAGCGCCATCAGGCGCACCCCGCTGCCCGCCAGGTCCTTCGCCGCGCCCTGGGTGAACTGCACGACCCACGCCTTCGAGGCGCCGTACGTGCCCCGGGGCACGAAGGCCGCCACCGAGGCGACGTTCACCACCCCGCCCCGGCGCCGCTCCCTCATCGAGGCGGCGGCGGCCGAGGTCAGCCGCAGCACGGCCTCGCAGTGCACCGTGAGCATCTTCAGCTCGTCGGCCATGGAGACTTCCAGGAACCGGCCCTTGTTGCCGAAGCCGGCGTTGTTCACCAGCAGGTCCACCGGCCGCCTCGGGTCGGAGAGCCGCGCCTCGACGGCGGCGATCCCCTTCTCCTCGGAGAGGTCCGCCGCGAGCACCTCGGCCTCCACCCCGTGCCGGTCGTGCAGTTCGGTCGCCTGCTCCCGGAGCCGCTTCACGTCCCGGGCCACGAGCACGACGTCGTGTCCGTCGGCCGCGAGCCTCCGGGCGAAGGCGGCCCCGATGCCCGCGGTGGCCCCCGTAATCAGTGCAGTCGTCATACGGGCACGGTAGTGCCCCGCCCGGACCCGGGCACCGGCGCGGCCCCCGTTCACGCTCGGCGGGGCCGGGGGAGGTCTCACGGGTACCTCTCAAAGGCTTTCGGCAATATTCGCTTCCCTTCCCAAGACTCGCTTATGCTGGAGCGCATGATCGAGGCACGCCACCTCCGCGTCCTGCGGGCCGTCGCCGCCACCGGCTCCTTCTCGGCCGCCGCGCGCGAACTCGGCTGCACCCAGCCCGCCGTCAGCCAGCAGATGAAGGCCCTCGAAGCCTCCGCCGGCACGCCGCTGCTGATCCGCACGGGCCGCGAGATGCGCCTCACCCAGGCGGGTGAGGTCCTGGTGCGCCACGCCTCCGGCATCCTCGCCGGGCTCACCGCCGCGGAGGAGGAGGTCGCCGCCATCGCCGGCCTCCGCGCGGGCCGGGTCCGCCTGGTCTCCTTCCCGAGCGGCAGCTCCACCCTCGTCCCCACCGCCCTGGCCGCGCTGCGGGCCGCCCACCCCGGCACCCGGGTCTCCCTCGTCGAGGCCGAGCCGCCCCGCTCGATCGAGATGCTCCGCGAGGGGGACTGCGACATCGCCCTGGCCTTCCGGTACGGGGCGGGGCGGGCCGAGTGGGACGACCTCGTCGTCCGCCCGCTCCTCGCCGACCGGCTCGTGGGCCTGGTCCCCGAGGGGCACCGGCTCGCCGGGTCCGGCCCGGTCGGCATCGGGGAGCTGGCGGACGAGTCCTGGATCGCGGGCTGTCCGCGCTGCCGCCGCCAGCTCGTGGACGTCTGCGAGGAGGCGGGCTTCACGCCCCGCATCGACTTCGCCACCGACGACTACCCGGCCGTCGTGGGCCTGGTGGGGGCGGGCCTGGGCGTGGCCGTCCTGCCGGCCCTCGCCATCGAGTCCGTACGGCCCAGGGGTGCGCGGACCGTGGCCGTGGAGCCGGCCGTGGAGCGGGAGATCGTGGCCCTGACCCTGCCGGACCTCGCGCAGGTCCCGGCGGTCGCCGCCACGCTGGACGAGCTGACGCGCGCCGCCACGCGCGCGTAGGCACCTGCGCGGTGCCCTCACGCGCGTGGGCGCGGTGGGCGTTGCCGTTCCCGGCTCCCGGTTCTCGTGTCCGGGCTCTCGGCGTCTCGGTTCTCGTGCGTTCCCCGACTACTCGAAGAAACGTTCCTTCACATGGACGACGGCGCGTTCGTCGGTGCCGTGGGGGCCGTCGTGATCAGACGGTTGCGGGCGCGCCCCATGAGTTCCTCGCGTTCGTCCTCGGTGAGGCCGCCCCAGACGCCGTAGGGCTCCCGCACGGCGAGTGCGTGTGCCGCGCACTCCGCGCGCACCGGGCACCGCATGCAGACCTCTTTCGCCGAGTTCTCACGCGCACTCCGTGCCGCGCCGCGCTCTCCCTCGGGGTGGAAGAACAGGGAGCTGTCGACCCCGCGGCAGGCCGCGAGCAGCTGCCAGTCCCACAGATCGGCGTTGGGTCCGGGAAGGCGGGAGAAATCTGCCATTGCGCTTGTCCCCTTGAAACCGTGTCGAACGGATAGGTGGGCGGGTGGATGGCTGACGGCCGGGGTCCTTCCGTCCCCGACAGGTCGGGTCGTTACACCTACTGTCTAAGTAGATGTAAATATGACTCATTGCGAATCTAGCCACAGACACCGCGAAAAGGGAAGAAATCCCGCTAAATGGTGCATAGCTTTTGATCTCGCGACAGAACGGCCGCGTCGCTCTTCTCCGCGCACGGCCCCTCACGTAGAGTGCCGAAGCCTGCCGTCCGACCCGTAACTCTTTCGAGTGACCGTCGTTGAGAGTGCGGAGGCGGTTGGCGGAACAAGCGATCGGGCAGGTGTCCGAGAGCGTCGACCGCACAGGTGACGATACGTACAGCCCTGGAGGCTCAAGGTGACGCGCAACAGCTGCGAGAGCCGCGGAGGTCAGGCATGACATCCGTCCTCGTCTGCGACGACTCCCCGCTTGCCCGAGAGGCGCTCCGCCGGGCGGTCGCGACCGTGCCCGGCGTCGAGCGCGTGACCACCGCGGCCAACGGCGAGGAAGTCCTCCGCCGCTGGGGCGCGGACCGCTCGGACCTGATTCTTATGGACGTGCGCATGCCCGGCCTGGGCGGCGTGGAAACCGTCCGCCGGCTGCTCTCGGCGGACCCCGGCGCCCGGATCATCATGCTCACGGTCGCCGAGGACCTCGACGGCGTCGCGCTCGCGGTCGCCGCGGGTGCCCGCGGCTACCTGCACAAGGACGCCTCGCGCGCCGAGCTGCGGGCCACGGTCACCCAGGCGCTCGCCGACCCGACCTGGCGGCTCGCCCCGCGCCGCCTCCGCTCGGCCGAGATGGGCGCCGCGCCCACCCTCACCGCGCGCGAGATCCAGGTCCTCGAAGGCATGAGCCACGGCCGGTCCAACGCCGAGATCGGGCGCGAGCTCTTCCTCTCCGAGGACACGGTCAAGACCCACGCCCGGCGCCTCTTCAAGAAGCTGGGCGCCTCGGACCGCGCCCACGCCGTCGCGCTCGGCTTCCGCTGGGGCCTGGTTCGCTGACACCGCAGGTCACCCGCCGTATCCCCGTCCTCCGTCCGCGTCCGTCGCGGGGTGGACGGGGTGGGCTTGTGTCACTTCCCCGCCGGATGACGCATCCTTGAGACGTGGAGTTCCTCGGGGACGAGTCGATCGAGCGGGAGGGGAGGGCGCGGGAGATGAGTGCCGGCGCACCTACTCATAACGCTTCGGTGCACAACTACGGACGCGGTGCCACGGACGCGGAAGCGCCGGGGCACCATGGAGCGATGCGCGACGACGAGACCGCGGGGTCCCCCACGCCTGCCGGGCGGGGAGAGATCGGCGCGCTCGTCCACCGCGCGGTCGACGGCGACGCGCAGGCCACGCACGACCTCCTCGCGCGCGTGCACCCGCTCGCCCTGCGGTACTGCCGCACCCGCCTCAACCGGCTGCCCGGCGACGCCCGCCACTTCGTCGAGGACCTCGCCCAGGAGGTCTGCGTCGCCGTCCTCATGGCGCTGCCGCGCTACAAGGACACGGGCAGGCCCTTCGAGGCCTTCGTCTTCGCCATCGCCGGGCACAAGGTCGCCGACCTCCAGCGGGCCGCCATGCGGCACCCCGGGTCCACGGCCGTGCCCTCCGACGAGATGCCCGAACGGCCCGACGACTCCCTCGGGCCCGAGGAGCGGGCGCTGCTCAGCGACGACGCCGAGTGGGCCAAGAAGCTGCTCGCCAACCTCCCGGAGAACCAGCGCGAGCTGCTCGTGCTCCGGGTCGCCGTCGGGCTCACCGCCGAGGAGACCGGGCAGATGCTCGGCATGTCCCCCGGCGCCGTCCGGGTCGCCCAGCACCGCGCCCTCAGCCGACTGCGCGCGCTGGCGGAGCAGTAGTCCGCCCCGATCGATCCGCTCCGATCGCCGCCCCCCTCGGGCCGTCCCGCCGACCCCGGCCGGATGGTAAGCCCCGACGGCTCCCGTCGTCCCTTCCGTACACGTGCGAACGTCCAAAGCCGCCCGCTGATCTTGGTCGTGGAATGAGACACCGCTCGGGCCCGTTAGCATGGACATCCCGCACCGATCAAGGCCATTTGGGAAGGTGTCATGACTGCCAACGTCGACGGAGTGCCCGACAAATTCGCGACACTCGGGCTGACCTACGACGACGTGCTGCTGCTGCCGGGAGCCTCCGAGGTCCTCCCGAACGCGGTCGACACCTCGTCCCGCATCTCGCGCAACGTCCGCGTCAACATCCCGCTGCTCTCGGCGGCGATGGACAAGGTGACCGAGTCCCGCATGGCCATCGCGATGGCCCGGCTGGGCGGCGTCGGCGTGCTCCACCGCAACCTGTCCGTCGAGGACCAGGTCAACCAGGTCGACCTGGTCAAGCGCTCCGAGTCCGGCATGGTCACCGACCCCATCACGGTGCACCCGGAGGCGACCCTCGCCGAGGCGGACGCGCTGTGCGCCAAGTTCCGCATCAGCGGCGTCCCCGTCACCACCCCCGACGGCAAGCTGCTCGGCATCGTCACCAACCGCGACATGGCCTTCGAGACCGACCGCGACCGCCAGGTCCGCGAGGTCATGACGCCGATGCCGCTGGTCACCGGCAAGGTCGGCATCTCCGGCGTCGACGCCATGGAGCTGCTGCGCCGCCACAAGATCGAGAAGCTGCCGCTGGTCGACGACGCGGGCGTCCTCAAGGGCCTCATCACCGTCAAGGACTTCGTCAAGGCGGAGAAGTACCCGAACGCCGCCAAGGACTCCGAGGGCCGCCTGCTCGTCGGCGCCGCCGTGGGCGCCAGCCCCGAGGCCCTGGAGCGCGCCCAGGCGCTCGCCGCCGCCGGCGTCGACTTCCTGGTCGTCGACACCTCGCACGGCCACAACAGCAACGCCCTGAGCTGGATGGCGAAGATCAAGTCGAGCGTCGACGTCGACGTGATCGGCGGGAACGTCGCCACCCGCGACGGCGCGCAGGCGCTGATCGACGCCGGCGTCGACGGCATCAAGGTCGGCGTTGGCCCCGGCTCGATCTGCACCACCCGCGTGGTCGCCGGCATCGGCGTCCCGCAGGTCACCGCCATCTACGAGGCCTCCCTCGCGGCCCGCGCCGCCGGCGTCCCGCTGATCGGCGACGGCGGTCTCCAGTACTCCGGCGACATCGGCAAGGCGCTGGCCGCCGGCGCCGACACCGTGATGCTCGGCAGCCTCCTCGCCGGCTGCGAGGAGTCGCCCGGCGAGCTGCTCTTCATCAACGGCAAGCAGTTCAAGTCGTACCGCGGCATGGGCTCGCTCGGCGCCATGCAGTCCCGCGGCCAGGGCCGGTCCTACTCCAAGGACCGCTACTTCCAGGCCGAGGTCTCCTCCGACGACAAGCTCGTCCCCGAGGGCGTCGAGGGCCAGGTGCCCTACCGGGGCCCGCTCTCCAACGTCCTGCACCAGCTCGTCGGCGGCCTCCGCCAGACCATGGGCTACGTGGGCGCGGCCACCGTCGCGGAGATGGAGTCCAAGGGCCGCTTCGTGCGGATCACCGCGGCGGGCCTCAAGGAGAGCCACCCGCACGACATCCAGATGACGGTCGAGGCGCCGAACTACAGCAGGAAGTAACGCGCGCGAGGGTGAGGGGCGGTTCCGGGATGTGGCCGGAACCGCCCCTCCCACGTGTGTCGGGGATACTGGTAGGCGCAGACGTAGAGGGAAAGGCCACACATCGTGACTGAGATCGAGATCGGGCGCGGCAAGCGCGGCCGCAGGGCGTACGCGTTCGACGACATCGCCGTCGTGCCCAGCCGGCGCACCCGGGACCCGAAGGAGGTCTCGATCGCCTGGCAGATCGACGCCTACCGGTTCGAGCTGCCGTTCCTGGCCGCTCCGATGGACTCGGTGGTCTCGCCGCAGACCGCCATCCGGATCGGCGAGATGGGCGGCCTGGGCGTCCTGAACCTCGAAGGCCTGTGGACCCGGTACGAGGACCCGCAGCCGCTGCTCGACGAGATCGCGGAGCTGGACGAGGCCACCGCGACCCGCCGCCTCCAGGAGATCTACTCCGCCCCCATCCAGGAGGACCTGATCGGGAAGCGCATCAAGGAGGTGCGCGACTCCGGCGTCGTCACCGCCGCCGCGCTCTCCCCGCAGCGCACCGCGCAGTTCTCCAAGGCCGTCGTCGACGCCGGCGTGGACCTCTTCGTCATCCGCGGCACCACGGTCTCCGCCGAGCACGTCTCGGGCGCGGCCGAGCCGCTGAACCTGAAGCAGTTCATCTACGAGCTGGACGTCCCGGTCATCGTCGGGGGCTGCGCCACGTACACCGCGGCCCTGCACCTGATGCGCACCGGCGCCGCGGGCGTCCTGGTCGGCTTCGGCGGCGGCGCCGCGCACACCACCCGCAACGTGCTCGGCATCCAGGTCCCGATGGCGACCGCCGTCGCGGACGTGGCCGCGGCGCGCCGCGACTACATGGACGAGTCCGGCGGCCGGTACGTGCACGTCATCGCCGACGGCGGCGTGGGCTGGTCCGGCGACCTGCCGAAGGCCATCGCCTGCGGCGCGGACGCCGTGATGATCGGCTCCCCGCTGGCCCGCGCCACGGACGCGCCCGGCAAGGGCCACCACTGGGGCATGGAGGCCGTCCACGAGGACGTGCCGCGCGGCAAGCTGGTCGACCTGGGCATCGTCGGCACCACCGAGGAGATCCTCGCGGGCCCGTCGCACACCCCGGACGGCTCGATGAACTTCTTCGGCGCCCTGCGCCGCGCGATGGCCACCACGGGCTACAGCGAGCTCAAGGAGTTCCAGCGCGTCGAGGTCACGGTCGCGGACGCGCAGCACAAGCGCTGACCGCTTCCGTACGTACGGAGAGGGGCCCCGCACCGGGTGGTGCGGGGCCCCTCTCCGTATGCCCGCGCGGTTACCGGGCGGCCTTCTTGGCGCCCGAGAACGCGGCGAAGGCGGCGAGGCCGAAGAACAGGAAGGTGAGCGGGCCCAGGCCCTCCTTCCACGCCGCCGTGATCACGTCGAAGTGGTCGAAGAAGAGCTCGGTGGCGGGGACGCCCAGCTCCTTGCCGCCGATGATCGCGAGGAGGATCAGCTCGCCGAGGTAGACCGCGCCGAGCGAGAGCACGGCGCCGGCCACCGGCAGCGCCGGGCTGGCCCCGCCGACCTTGCCGGCCGCGAGGCCGACGAGGAAGCCGACGCCGACGGCGGCCCAGCCGATCTCGCGCTCCACGGCGCCGGCGATGCCGCCGTAGGCCGCGGCGGCGACGAGGGCCGCGACGAACGCGGCCAGCAGGCCGAGCCCCACGTTGTCGCGGACGGGCGCGGGCGGCGGCGCCGCCGGGTAGGGCTGCGGCGCGGCGCCCTCGGCGAACGGGTTGCCGGACGGCGGAACGGACTGGCTCATGCGGTGGATCCCCCCGGGGAACGGAACGCGCGAGCGCGCGTTCGAGAGGCCCGGAGACTAGCAGTCCGCCGTGACACCGGCACCGGGGTCACCACCCGCCGTCGCGGCCGGGCGGTCGTCGGCTCAGAGGCGGTGGGCCGCGCCCGCCGGGGTGGCGCCGCGGGTGTCCAGGAGGAGCTGGGCCTTCACCGACAGGCCCTGGAGGTCGTAGGTGCGGTGGTGCTGGAGCAGGACCGTCAGGTCGGCGTGGGCGGCGGCCTCGTAGAGGGAGTCCGCGCGGGGGACGGGGAGTTCGCGGACGCGCCAGTCGGGGACGTGCGGGTCGTGGTAGCTGACGGCCGCGCCCAGGTCCATCAGACGGCGGGCGATCTCGTCGGCGGGCGAGCCCTGCCGGTCGGGCAGGTCGGGCTTGTACGTGATGCCGAGCAGCAGGATCCTGGCTCCCCGCGCCGACTTCCCGTGCTCGTTGAGGAGGGCGGCGGCGCGCCGCACGACGTATCCCGGCATGCGCTCGTTGACCTGGCCCGCGAGTTCGACGAGGCGGAGCGGGCGGTGGGCGCCGACGGTGTCGACGGGGACGCCGTGGCCGCCGACGCCGGGGCCGGGGCGGAAGGCCTGGAAGCCGAAGGGCTTGGTCTCGGCGCAGCGGATGACGTCCCACAGGTCGACGCCGAGCTCGTGGCAGAGGACCGCCATCTCGTTGACGAGGGCGATGTTGACGTGCCGGAAGTTGGTCTCCAGGAGCTTGACCGTCTCCGCCTCGCGGGGTCCACGCGCGCGTACCACCTTGTCGGTGAGGCGTCCGTAGAAGGCGGCGGCGGACTCGGTGCAGGCGGGGGTGAGGCCGCCGATGACCTTGGGGGTGCCGGCGTAGCCGCGGGTGCGGCTGCCGGGGTCGAGCCGGCCGGGGGAGTACGCGAGGTGGAAGTCGCGGCCCGCGCGCAGTCCGGAGCCCGTTTCGAGGACGTCGCGGAGCAGGCCCTCGGTGGTGCCCGGCGGGACGGGGGACTCCAGGAGGACGGTGGTGTGGGGGCGCAGCCGGGTGGCGAGCGCGCGGGCGGCGTCGGTGACGGCGGTGAGGTCGAGGGACCGGTCGGGGCCGAGGGGGGTCGGGGCGCAGAGCACGGCGGTGCGGACCCGGCCGAGTTCGGCGGCGTCGTGGGTGGGGCGGAAGCCCCCCGCGAGCATCCGGCGGACCTCGGGGACGGTGAGCGGGCCGTCGACCGGGGAGCGGCCGGCGGCGAGTTCGGCGGCGGGCCGCGGGTCGGTGTCGTAACCGATGGTGTCGACGCCCGCGGCGGTGGCGGCCTGGGCGAGGGGGAGTCCGTGGTGGCCGAGGCCGATGACGGCGAGATCAGCGGGCATGGGGGGTGGGCCGTCCTTCCCAGTAGCCGGAGGGGGCGCGACGCGCAAGCCCGGTGGGCGGAACGGGTCGCGCGCAATGTCAGACTAGGCGTAAATATGACCGTTATGTCGCATTGGAGGCCGCAGGTCGCCGAGTGTTGTCCACAGGTCGGTGGCGAGGCGGTGGCTGAACTCGCCGGGGCGGGACAGAATCGAGCTGTGAGCCGGACCGCACGGTCCCGGCTCGCTCGCGGGAGAGGGTGTGTGCGGGAGCCGGGCGCGGGAAGCCGTGTGCGGGAAGGCCCGCGCGCGGGAAGGACGGGGGAACGACGGGAGGCGGCAGACGTGAGGACAGCGACACTGGGACCGGCCGAGCGCACCGAGGCGCTCGTCGCCATGGCCGGGCGCGAGCTGGACGTGCTGGTCGTCGGCGCCGGAGTGGTCGGCGCCGGGACGGCCCTCGACGCCGTCACGAGAGGCCTCTCCACCGGCATCGTCGAGGCCCGCGACTGGGCGTCGGGCACCTCCAGCCGGTCCAGCAAGCTCATCCACGGCGGCCTGCGCTACCTGGAGATGCTGGACTTCGCCCTGGTGCGGGAGGCGCTCAAGGAGCGCGGCCTCCTCCTGGAGCGGCTCGCCCCCCACCTGGTGAAGCCGGTCCCCTTCCTGTACCCCCTCCAGCACAAGGGCTGGGAGCGGTTCTACGCCGGCTCGGGCGTCGCGCTGTACGACGCGATGTCGCTCTCCTCCGGGCACGGCCGGGGCCTGCCCGTCCACCGGCACCTCTCCCGGCAGAGCGCCCTGCGCGTCGCCCCCTGCCTCAAGAAGGGCGCCCTCGTCGGCGCACTCCAGTACTACGACGCCCAGATGGACGACGCCCGCTTCGTCACCACCCTCGTGCGCACGGCCGCCTCCTACGGCGCCAAGGCCGCCAGCCGCGCCCGGGTCGTCGGCTTCCTGCGCGAGGGCGAGCGGGTCGTCGGCGCGCGCGTCCAGGACGTCGAGGCCGGCGCCGAGTACGAGATCCGGGCCAAGCAGATCGTCAACGCCACCGGGGTGTGGACCGACGACACCCAGGCCCTCATCGGGGAGCGCGGCCAGTTCCACGTCCGCGCATCCAAGGGCATCCACCTCGTCGTGCCCAAGGACCGCATCCACTCCACCACCGGACTGATCCTGCGCACCGAGAAGTCCGTCCTCTTCGTGATCCCCTGGGGCCGTCACTGGATCGTCGGCACCACCGACACCGACTGGGACCTCGACAAGGCCCATCCCGCCGCGTCCAGCGCCGACATCGACTACCTCCTGGAGCACGTGAACACGGTGCTCGCCACCCCGCTCACCCGCGACGACGTCGAGGGCGTCTACGCCGGTCTGCGCCCCCTGCTCGCCGGGGAGTCGGACGCCACCAGCAAGCTCTCGCGCGAGCACACCGTCGCCCACCCCGTCCCCGGCCTGGTCGTGGTGGCCGGCGGCAAGTACACGACGTACCGCGTGATGGCGAAGGACGCCGTCGACGAGGCGGTCCACGGCCTCGACCAGCGCGTCGCCCCCTGCGTCACCGAGGACACCCCGCTCCTCGGCGCCGAGGGCTACCGGGCCCTGTGGAACGCGCGGGCCGGGATCGCCGCCCGGCACGGGCTGCACGTCGTGCGGATCGAGCATCTCCTCAACCGGTACGGCTCCCTGACGCAGCAGATCCTCGATCTGATCGCCGAGGACCCCCGGCTCGGCGAACCCCTCCCGGCGGCCGACGACTACCTGCGCGCCGAGATCGTCTACGCCGCCTCGCACGAGGGCGCCCGGCACCTCGACGACGTCCTCACCCGGCGGACCCGGATCTCCATCGAGACCTTCGACCGGGGCACGCGCAGCGCCCGCGAGTGCGCGGAGTTGATGGCCCCGGTCCTCGGCTGGGACGCCCGCCAGATCGACAAGGAGGTCGAGCACTACGAGAAGCGGGTGGAGGCCGAGCGCGAGTCGCAGCGGCAGCCCGACGACCTGACGGCGGACGCCGCGCGGCTGGGGGCGCCGGACATCGCACCCCTCTGACCGGGCCGGGACGCTCCTGCGCGTGTGCCCGTGGACGCCTCCGTTCCTACCGCGGTGCACAACTGACGGAACGTCCGGTCCCGCCGGTCGTCCGGGTCGCCCGCATACCGGTGGGAACCTGGGAGGCGCCCGGCGGCGTCGTCATCCCGGAGTACGGACCCGGGGGCGCCGCCGGTCCCGAGGTGAGGGACAATGGGCTCTCTTCCAGGGCGGGTTAACGCATCACGCGGGAAGCGGCAGACGCGGCGAAGACCAGGGATCGCAGAGGGGACGCATGTCGGAGGCGGAGCAGTCGCGGGACACGGCGAAGGACCCCGGGCGGGACGCCGCGGGGGCCGCGACCGACAGCGACCGAGGAACGGTCCCGGCCGCGCGTGAGCCGGAGCGGGACGCGAAGGACGCGCGGGTCGAGCGGGGTGCGCGGACCCCGGAGGACGGCGCGGAGCGGAAGCCGGGCGGCGGGTCCGCCGGGTCGGCGGAGAGCGTCGAGGACGCGAGGCCGGCGACGGATGCCGGGGCCGATTCCGGGTCCGCGACGGATGCCGGGGCCGCACCGGACGCCGGGGCCGGGTCCGGGCAGGACGCCGGGTCCGGGCCGGACGCCGGATCCGGGGCCGCTTCGGGAGACGGGTCCGTCTCCGGCGGTGCGGGCGGGAAGTCCGCTTCGGGCGTCTCGGTCGTGAAGGGCGCCGGGGATCCGAGGACCGACGGCGTGACAGGGCCCGGAGCGGGTGACGCGGCGGCCGGTGCCGGTGCGGCCGGGCGGCTGCGGGGGACCGAGCCGTCGACCGGGCGCGCCGGGTTCGGCGCCGGGGACGGCGACGGCGGTCGCGGGACGGCCGCGACCGGTGCGGCGCGCGGCGGCGACCGGCTCCGCAAGGCCCCCGCCGGCGAAGGACGGCTGCTCGCGGGCCGCTACCGGCTCGGCGCGGTCCTCGGACGCGGCGGCATGGGCACCGTGTGGCGCGCCGTCGACGAGACCCTCGGCCGTACCGTCGCCGTGAAGGAACTCCGCTTCCCCGGCAGCATCGACGAGGACGAGAAGCGGCGCCTCATCACCCGGACCCTGCGCGAGGCGAAGGCCATCGCCCGGATCCGGAACAACGGCGCCGTCACCGTCTACGACGTCGTCGACGAGGACGACCGCCCGTGGATCGTCATGGAGCTCATCGAGGGCAAGTCCCTCGCGGACGCCGTGCGCGAGGACGGCACGCTCACGCCCCGGCGCGCCGCCGAGGTCGGCCTCGCCATCCTCGACGTGCTGCGTTCGGCGCACCGCGAGGGCATCCTGCACCGCGACGTGAAGCCGTCCAACGTGCTGATCGCCGAGGACGGCCGGGTCGTCCTCACCGACTTCGGCATCGCCCAGGTGGAGGGCGACCCCTCGATCACCTCCACCGGCATGCTCGTCGGCGCCCCCTCGTACATCTCGCCGGAGCGTGCCCGCGGCCACAAGCCCGGCCCGGCCGCCGACATGTGGTCGCTCGGCGGCCTCATCTACGCGGCGGTCGAGGGCAGCCCGCCGTACGACAAGGGCTCCGCCATCGCCACCCTCACGGCGGTGATGACCGAACCCGTCGACCCGCCGAGGAACGCGGGCCCCGACCTGGAGAAGGTCATCTACGGCCTGCTCGCCAAGGACCCGGCGCAGCGCCTCGACGACGCCGGCGCCCGGGTCCTGCTGCGGGCCGTGCTCGACGCCCCGGAGACGGCGCCCCCGGCCTCCCCCGAGGTCACCAGGGTCGTACCGCTGCCGCCGATCCCCGAGCAGGCCCCGGCGGCCCCGGCGGGCGCCCGGGGCGGGGCCCCCGACGCGGCCGCCGACCGGGTGCGGGGCGCCCTGAAGTCCGTGCGCAACGCGGCGGCCTCCGCGAAGGCCGAGCCGAGGCCGAGGACCGCGCCGCACCCGGGACCCGCGCCGGTCCGGGGCGGCGGCAGGCAGGCCCCGGCCCGCGCGCCGCTGACCGACGTCGTGCCGCGCCGCACCCTGGTCATCATCGCCGCGGTCGTGGTCGTCGCCCTGCTCGGGACGATCCTGGCGGTCTCCCTCGGCGGCGGGGACGAGGGCAGCCAGGGCAAGGAGGGCACCACGGCGTCGGCCGGCGCCTCCGCGGGCGGTGACGGCTCCGGCGGCGCGGACGGCTCCGACGGCGGCAAGGGCCAGACCCCGTCCGACCCCGGCCAGCAGGGCGGCGCGCAGCCCGGCGGCGACGGCGCCGACGGCTCGGCGGGCACCGACGGCGCGACGGGTTCGACGGGTTCCACGGGGACGGCGGACGGCGGGCAGGGCGCCACGCCGTCCGGCACGCCCGACGGCGGCACCGGCGGCCGGCTGCCCGCCGGATACGCCCTCGTCACCAGCGACCGCTTCCACTTCTCCATGGCCATGCCCTCGTCCTTCGGGCTGAGCACCATCCCGGGGTACGCCCTCGGCGGGATCTTCAGCGAGAACGGCGGCTTCCCGCGCGTCCAGGTCGACTACAACGACAGCCCGAAGGACAACGCGGCGAGCGCCTGGGAACTGGCCAAGATCGGCGTGGCCGCCACCAGCGAGGACTACAGGCACCTCGGCATAAGGACCGTCTCGTACAAGGGCTATCCGACCGTCGCCGACTGGGAGTTCGAGCGCACGCAGAAGGGCGTGCGCGTCCACGTGCTCAACCGCGGCTTCAAGGCGGACACCGGGCGCGGCTACTCCATCATGGTCAGCTGCGCGGCGGACGAGTGGAACGGCGAGGAGTGCCGGACCCTGCGGGAGACGGCGTTCGCCACGTTCAGCCCCAAGGACTGACCGGTGCCCCGTATCGTGGGGATCCGGGGGTCGTACGCAGTCGAACAGAGCCGTTGACCGCACGGCCCCGGACCGGACCGACCGGAACCGACGGACTCGCGTGATCCCGCACGATCCGGGGTACCCGTGGGGCCACGGGGGACAGTGCGCGCGTGGGGAGGCGTCGTGGACGACTACGCGGGAAGGGTGCTCGCGGACCGCTACCGCCTGCCGCTGCCGCCGGCGGACGGGACCGCGGGCGGTCACGACCTGACGGAGACGCGGGCCTTCGACACGTACAGCGGCCAGGAGGTGCTGGTCCGTCAGGTCCCGCTGCCGGAGTTCGTCGACGCCGAGGTGCTCGACGACACGGGGCCCGGCGGTCCCGGCGGCCTCCGGGGCGGCGCGGGGCGGCCCGGCCGCGGGCCCGCCGAACCCGTCGTGCGCCGCGCGATCGAGGCGGCCCAGGCCGCCGCGCAGATCCCCGACCACCCCTTACTGGACCAGGTCTTCGACGTCTTCGCGGAGGCCGGTTCGCTGTGGATAGTCAGCGAACGCGTGGCGGCGTCCCGGCCCCTGGCCGCCCTCCTCGCCGAGCGTCCGCTCAACCCGTACCGGGCCGCCGAGATCGGCGCCGACGTCCTCACCGCCCTGCGCGCGCTGCACGCCCACGGCTGGGTGCACCGGAACATCACCTCCCGGACCGTCCTCGTCTGCGACGACGGCCGGGTGGTCCTCTCGGGCCTCGCGGTGGGAGCCGCCGAGGAGGCCCTCTGCGGCTACGCGCCGGTACCGGAACAGGACGGGCCCGACGCGTTCGCGCATCCCGACGAGTTCGCGTACGCGCCTGCGCCTCCGGCGGGCGTGGACGAGGAGACCGATCCGGACCCGTACGCCCCTGATCCGTACGACCCCGACCCGTACGCCCCGGACCCCCACGGGCCGGACACGTACGAGCCGGGGGTGTACGAGGCCGAGACGTACGCGCCCGGACCGTACGAGGCCGAGACGTACGAGCCGGACGCGGAAGGACCCGAGACGCACGGGTCCGGTGCGTACGCCCTGGAGCCGTACGCGGCGGACACGTACGAGACGGAGGTGTACGCGCCCGAGCGGTACACGCCCGAAGGGCTCGCGCCCGTCGAGGAGTACGGCTCCGAGACGTACGGCTCCGAGGCGTACCGCCCCGGGGAGCCCGGCTCCGGGACGGCATACGGCTCCGCGGCGTACCGCCCCGAAGAGCACCGGCCCGAGCCGTACGCGCTGGAGGCCCCCGACGGGGGCGTGCGCACCGGTGACGGGACGGACGGCGCGGACAGCGGCACGGGCGACGGCACCGAGGGCCGGTCGGGCGGGGGCGCCGGTTCCGGCGGTTCCGCTCCGGGGCCCCGCCCCGCCCCCAACGCCTACGGCGCCGACCCCTACGGGAAGTCGGCGGCGGCCCCCGCCGGGACGCGGCCCCCGGCCACGCCGCCGACCGCCGACGTGCGGGCCGCGCGGGCCGGGGCCATCGCCGCCTACCGGGCCGGTGCGCGGGCCGCCGCCCGGCTCGGCGAGACGGGGGCGCTGCCCGTGCAGCGGCCCGTGCCGCCGGAGTCGCCGGGACCGCCGCCCCCGCCGACGGCGCAGGCGGAGGGCGCGCCCGAGCCGCAGTGGTGGGCCCGGGTGGCGGACGACGAGGACGACGAGGACGAGGGCGACGAGCCGTACGGCGGCGGCCCCCGGAACGACCCGCCGCCGCGCGCGATGCTGACCGGCAGCTGGAGCGACGGCCCGCACGCCTCGCGGGACGCCTCCGGGCCGGTACCGGCCGGGGGCGGCTCGGGCCGCGGCCCGGTGCTGCCCGGTTCGGGGCGCCCGGCGCTGCCCGCCGGATACCGGGCGGCGGACCCGGACGCCGGGCGCCTCCCGGTCCCCGCCGGTGTCCCGGAGGCCCGGCGGGAGGAGCCGGCGACGGCCGCGGCCGAGCCGCACCGGGGTCCGGCCACGCGCCTCGCGGCGGAGCGGGCCCGGCAGACCCGGATCGCGGTCGTCGGCGCCGTCACCGAGCGCTGGGCGCCCGAACAGGCCGGTCCCGTCCACGAGAACTGGCGCCTCGCGGCGCCCATCGGCCCCGCCACCGACCTGTGGGCGCTCGGCGCCCTCCTCTACCGCGCCGTCCAGGGCCACGCCCCCTACCCGGAGGACAGCGCGGCCGAACTCGTCCAGCTGGTCTGCGCCGAGCCGCCCGCCTTCGCCGAGGAGAGCGGGCCGCTGCGCCCGGTCGTGGAGTCGCTGCTCCGTCAGGACCCCACCGAGCGTCCCGACTTCGAGGAGCTGCGCGGCTGGCTGCGCTCCCTCGTCCGCTCGGCGCCCGAGCCGGAGGCCGGTGTCGGCGTCGTACCGCTGCCGTCCGACGAGAAGCGGCTGCCGATCGTGCGCCGGCGCGGCGAACTGGTGCGCCGCAGGCGCCGGGGCGAGGGCGCGGGCCGCCGCCGTCACAAGCGGGGCAGGGACCCGCGCGCCGAGGTCCGGCACGAGGTCCGGCACGAGCCCGAGCGCGCGCACGTCCGCGAGTACGCGCGCGTACCGGACGATTTCCGCGAGGAGTCCGACGGCGGGTACCACGAGGAACTCCCGCAGCGCGCCCCGCGCGCGCCCCGGACTCCGCGCGCCCCGCGCACCTCCTCCGGTTCCTCGGGCTCCCCGCGCGCCCTGGGCCGTACGCTCCTGCTCCTGGTGCTCCTCCTGCTCGTGGGGGCCGTCGCGTACGCCGTCCTCTTCATGCCCCGCGCGGGGGAGGAGCCCGCCGGTTCGGGCGCGCCCACGACCGGTCCGGCCCCCGTCACCACCGCGCCGAGCACCGGCGGCGAGAGCCCGGCCCCGACCACGGGCGGTCCCTCCACGGGCGGCCCCTCCGCGACCACCGCGCCGGCCACGACCCGGCCCCCGGCGGATCCGTCGGCCCCCGCGCTCGCCGCCGGGTACGCCCTGCGCCAGGACCCGGAGGGGTTCCGGATCGGGGTGCCGAACGGCTGGCGGCGCAGCCCGATCAACGACGCCGGGCAAGTGCGCTACACGGGCGGCGACTTCACGATGATCGTGGTCCCCGGCCGGGACGGCGTGAAGGAGAACGGTGCCGACCCGCTGGCGTACCAGAACGCCAGGGAGCGCGAGCTGGAGCCCTGGCGGGCGTCCAGCTGGGCGGGCGCGGAGCGGACGCTCCGGGTCGACATCGGCAGCACGGCGACGGCCACCGGAAGTTACTGGTGGCTGGACGGCACGGGACGGGAGGTGTTCGTCCGCAACCTCGCCCTGATCGACGGCGGCCGGTACCACGTCGTCCAGGTCATCGGCCCGTACACCGAACGGGACAAGGTCTCCGAGATCTACGAGCAGGCCACGAAGGCGTTCCGTCCGGGCCGTTGAACCCCCGCCGGTCCACCGGCCCCCGGTCACAGTGCTGTTCCTATGGCCGCCCCGAGGTTTCGCGGTCCGTGCCCCCCTCCGTAACCTGGCGTCAGAAGGAACGGGCGGGGGCAAGTGGAACATTCACAGGGCACAGGGGCGGGGCTGCTGCTCGCCGGACGCTACCGGCTGGGCGAGTCCATCGGACGCGGCGGCATGGGCAAGGTCTGGCGCGCGCACGACGAGGTGCTGCACCGCGTGGTGGCGGTGAAGGAGCTGACGGCGGGCCGGTTCGTGGCCGAGGCCGACCGGCTCGTGCTGCACGCCCGTACGCAGAAGGAGGCGCGGGCGGCCGCGCGGATCACGCACCCGGGCGTGGTGACCGTCCACGACGTCCTGGAGCACGACGCCCGCCCGTGGATCGTCATGCAGTACGTCGACGGGCCCTCGCTCGCCGACGCCGCCAAGGAGTCGGGCACCGTCGAGCCCCGCGAGGCGGCCAGGATCGGGCTGCACGTCCTCGGCGCGCTGCGCGCCGCGCACGCGGCCGGGGTGCTGCACCGGGACGTCAAGCCGGGCAACATCCTGCTCGCGCGCGACGGGCGCGTCCTCATCACCGACTTCGGGATCGCGGCGATCGAGGGGGACTCGACGATCACCCGGACCGGTGAGATCGTCGGCTCCATCGACTACCTGGCGCCCGAACGGGTGAAGGGCGCCGACCCCGGCCCCGCATCCGACCTCTGGTCGCTCGGGGCCACGCTCTACACGGCGGTGGAGGGCACCTCGCCGTTCCGCCGCGGCTCCCCGATCAGCACCATGCAGGCCGTGGTGACCGAGGAGCCGCCGCACCCGGAGAAGGCCGGGGCGCTGGCCCCCGTCATCGTGGCCCTGCTGCGCAAGGACCCGAAGCGGCGGCCGCGCGCGGACGAGGCCGGGCGGATGCTGCTCGAAGCGATGGAGGGGCGCGCACCGGCGTCGGCGCAGGCGTACGTGCCGACCCAGCGGGTGGTCAGGGAGGACCTGGACCGGACGGAGGACGCGGGCGACCGGAACGCGCGGGCCGGCGAGGCGCGTACGGCGTCCGGCGAGGCGCGCGCGGCGGACCGGACGGACCGGGCCGACCGGCCGGAGCCGGGAACGGCGGACGTCGCCCCGCGCGGCTCCACCGCCCAGTGGTCCCGGCCGCCCCGGACGGTTCGGCAGCCCCCGCACTCCCCGCCGCCCCCCGCCCCCACCCCCGCCCCGGCACACCCGTCGTCCGGCCGGGGCCGCCTGCGCACCGTCGTCCTCGCGGCCCTGCTCGCCGGGCTCGTCGCGGGCGGCGCGGTCTTCGCTGCCATGCACTACGCGGGCGGCGACCGCGTCGTCGACGGCACCGGGGGGACGACCGCCGCCACGGCCCCGACCACGATCCCCCCGGCCGGGGTCGAGGGGAAGAACGGGATCCCCGGGGGATGGCACCGCGTCGAGGACCCGGAGGGCTTCAGCCTCCTCGTCCCGGACGGCTGGAAGCGCCAGGTCACGGACGGCCAGATCGACTACACCCCGGACAACGGCAGGCACCGCATCCGGATCAGCGTCGACCGCAGCCCCGACTTCGAGAGCCCGTACATGCACGCGCTCGACCTGGAGGGCGCCCTGGGGAAGCGGATGCACTACAAGCGGGTCCAGCTCTCCGAGAAGGTCTACCGGGACCAGGTCCTCTCCGTCCTGTGGGAGTTCACCTGGACCGAGAAGAAGAACTTCCCGGGGCCCCGGCACGCGATCGACCAGATGTACTACGGCGACGACGGCACCGAGTACGCCGTCTACATGTCCTCGCCGGAGTCGAGCTGGGAGACCACCCGGGAGCAGTTCGACATCGTCCTGCGGCACTGGCGGGAAACGGGCGAGTAGACGGGCGGGCCGTCGGGCGGACGAGCAGGCGGGCGTGAAGGCCGGAAAAATCTCCGTGACCGGCCTTCGACAGCCGTAAGCCGCTGATCAGGCCTTATGTGCCAGTGATCGCTGGCGTGATGTGAGACCCCGGTGAAAACGCGTTACCGACGGGTACCCAAAGGGCGGACGGCGCCTTACGCTCGCCCTCATGACGGACTCGCAGGCCCCCGCCGCCCCTTCGGCTCCCGACGCCCCCGCCACCGCCTCCGCAGCGCGGACCGGGACCACCGCCCCCGCCGGGGCGACCAACCCGGTCGCGCCCGCGCCCGCCGGCGCCAGGACCGCCGCCGACGTCGTGACGCCCGACCTGGTCGCCCGGCTCGTCCGCGGCGTGGTCGGCTCCGGCCGGACCGCCAACCACACCCCCTTCACCGGGGAGAAGCTGGCGGACCTGCCCGAGTCCACCCCCGAGGACGTCGCCGAGGCCTTCGCCCGCGCCCGCGCCGCCCAGCCGGTCTGGGCCGCGACGCCGGTACGGACCCGCGCCGCCGTGCTCCTCCGCTTCCACGACCTGGTCCTCGACCGGCAGGCCGAGGTCCTCGACCTCATCCAGCTGGAGACGGGCAAGGCGCGCCTGCACGCCCACGAGGAGGTCATGGCGGTGGCCGTGGCCGCCCGCCACTACGGCCGCAAGGCCTCCTCCTACCTGCGCCCCCGCCACCACACCGGCGTCGTGCCGACCCTCACCAAGGTCACCGAGCTGCGCCAGCCGCGCGGGGTCGTCGGCCAGATCGCCCCCTGGAACTACCCCCTCGAACTCTCCGTCGGCGACGCCCTGCCCGCCTTCGTCTCGGGCAACGCCGTCGTCATGAAGCCCGACACCGAGACCGCGCTCACCGCCCTGTGGGCCCGCGACCTGCTCATCGAGGCCGGACTGCCCGCCGAGGTCTTCCAGGTCGTCCTCGGCGAGGGCCCGGTCGTCGGCCCCGAGGTCGTCCGGCACGCCGACTACGTCTCCTTCACCGGCTCCACCCGCACCGGCCGCGAGGTCGCGCAGGGCGCCGCCGCCCGCCTCGTCGGCGTCTCCCTCGAACTCGGCGGCAAGAACGCCATGCTCGTCCTGGCGGACGCCGACGTCGAGAAGGCCGCCGCCGGCGCCGTCCGCGCCTGCTTCTCCTCCGCCGGACAGCTCTGCATCTCTATCGAGCGCCTGTACGTGCACGAGTCCGTCGCCGACGACTTCGTCGCCCGGTTCGCCGCCCGTACGAAGGCGATGCGGCTCGGCACCTCCCTCGCGTACGGGGCCGACATGGGCTCCCTCGTCGGCGAGCGGCAGCTGGAGACCGTCGAGCGGCACGTCGAGGAGGCCGTCGCCAAGGGCGCCAGGCTGGTCGCGGGCGGCGTCGCCCGCCCCGACGTCGGCCCCCTCTTCTACGAGCCGACCATCCTCGACGGCGTCGAGGCCCCGATGGCCGTCTGCAACGAGGAGACCTTCGGCCCGGTCGTCTCGATCTACCGCTTCACGGACGAGGACGAGGTCGTCGAGCTCGCCAACGCCACCCCGTACGGCCTCAACTCCTCGGTCTGGACGAAGGACTCGCGCCGCGGCCACGCCGTCGCGGCCCGGCTGCGCACCGGCACCGTCAACATCAACGAGGGGTACGCGCCCGCGTACGGCAGCGTGCAGTCCCCGATGGGCGGCATGAAGGACTCCGGGCTCGGCCGCCGCCACGGCTCCGAGGGCATCCTCAAGTACACCGAGGCCCAGACCGTCGCCCAGCAGCGGCTGATCCCGCTCGCGCCCTCCTTCGGCATGGACGACGAGAAGTACGCGGCGTTCATGAGCCTGTCCCTGAAGGCGATGAAGGCCCTGCGCCTGCGCTGAGGCCCCGGGCCCCCGCGCGCGGCGGGGGCCCGCGCCCTCCCCCTTCCACCCCTTTTTCCGTACTCCGTACGAGGAGAGCCATGACCGCGGTACCCCCTACCCAAAATCAGGAGCAGGCGGAGGACGCCGCGTACGACTACGACGTCCTCGTCGTCGGCTCCGGCTTCGGCGGTTCGGTCACGGCCCTCCGCCTCACCGAGAAGGGCTACCGGGTCGGCGTCCTGGAGGCCGGGCGCCGCTTCACCCGCGAGACCCTGCCGAAGAACTCCTGGGACCTGAAGAACTTCCTCTGGGCCCCCGCCCTCGGCCTCTACGGCCTCCAGCGCATCCACCTGCTCGGCAACGTCATGGTCCTCGCGGGCGCCGGCGTGGGCGGCGGCTCCCTCAACTACGCCAACACCCTCTACGTACCGCTCAAGGCGTTCTTCGACGACCCGCAGTGGAAGGACATCACGGACTGGGAGGACGAGCTCCGGCCGTACTACGACCAGGCCAAGCGGATGCTCGGCGTCCGGCTCAACCCGACGATGACCCCCTCCGACGTGCACCTGAAGTCGGCGGCCGAGGCGATGGGCATCGGCGACACCTTCCACATGGCGCCGGTCGGCGTCTTCTTCGGGGACGGGAAGGACGCCGACGGCGGGACGAGGACGAAGCCGGGCGGCGAGGTCCCCGACCCGTACTTCGGCGGCGCGGGCCCCTCCCGGCGCGCCTGCGCCGAGTGCGGCGAGTGCATGACCGGCTGCCGCCACGGCGCCAAGAACACCCTCAACGAGAACTACCTGTACCTCGCCGAGAAGGCGGGCGCGACCGTCCACCCCATGACGACGGTCGTCACCGTCACCGAGGACTCGCGCGGCGGCTTCGCGGTGAAGACCCTGCCCACCGACGACCGGAAGAAGGGCAGGGGCCGCACGTTCACCGCCCGCCGGGTCGTGATCGCGGCCGGCACGTACGGCACGCAGACCCTGCTCCACCGGATGAGGGACACCGGCCTGCTGCCCCGGATCTCGGACCGGCTCGGTGAGCTGACCCGCACCAACTCCGAGGGCCTGGTCGGCGCGCAGACCACCGACCGCCGCTACCGGAGGAAGCACGGGAAGGGGAAGGCCGACTTCACCCGGGGCGTCGCCATCACCTCCTCCGTCCACCCCGACGAGAACACCCACATCGAACCGGTCCGGTACGGCAGGGGCTCCAACTCGATGGGCAGCCTCACCGTCCTCCAGGTGCCCTACGGCGCCCACCGGGTGCGCGACTGGGTCCTCAACCTGCTCCGGCACCCCGCGCTCGCCGCCCGCTCGCTATCCAACCGGAAGTGGTCGGAGCGGACCATCATCGGCCTGGTCATGCAGTCCCTCGACAACTCCCTGACCACCTACCGCAAGCCCGGTGGCCTCGGAAAGGGCCTGCTCACGGCCCGCCAGGGGCACGGGGCGCCGAACCCGGTCCAGATCCCGGCGGCCACCCGGGCCGCCACCCTCCTCGCCGAGGAGATCAACGGCTTCGCCGGCTCCAACGTCGGCGAGCTGATGGGCACCCCGCTCACCGCGCACTTCCTGGGCGGCTGCCCGATCGGCGCGGACGCCGCGTCCGGCGTCATCGACCCGTACCACCGGCTCTACGGCCACCCGGGGATCTCCGTCGTCGACGGGGCGGCCGTCTCCGCCAACCTCGGCGTGAACCCGTCCCTGACGATCACCGCCCAGGCGGAACGGGCCATGTCCTTCTGGCCGAACAGGGGCGAGGAGGACCCGCGCCCGGCGCAGGGGGAGGCGTACGCACGGCTCGCGGCGGTCGAGCCGAAGTCCCCCGCGGTCCCGGCCGAGGCCTTCGGCGCGCTGCGCCTGCCGTTCCTGGGGATGCCGAAGATGCCGTCGAAGACCCTGCCGGACGTTCCGCTGGAGGTCCCGTCGCAGCAGTCGCAGCAGTCGAAGCAGTCGCAGCGGGAGTGACCCGGGCCGGACCGGCGGAAACAGAAAGGGCGCTGCATCCCCCTCCGAATGCAGCGCCCTTCCGGCTTCTGGTGTTGCTGCATTGGTTGACCCGCGACCCCCGTGATGGGTTGTAGCGGTTGCACGGGATCTTCGTGTGACGCGCGTCACATGACCGGGGGGCGGGGGTACGGGCGAGGGCCCCGTGGCGCGATTCGGGTCGCGGCACGGGGCCCTCGGGGGTCGGCACCGGTGTCAGGGCAGCCGCGGTGCCGAGCGGAGCGGCGCCGGGGGGTCGCGCCGCTGGGGGAGGAGGAACGGGGGGAGTAACGGGGTGGCGGGACGAGGGGACGGGGCCTTCGCAACGGTGCTGGGGCCGCGGGATGCGGCCGGGGGAGCCGGTTGCGATCGGCCCCGGGCGTCCCCGGGGCCGACCGCACTTTCCGGGTGACCGGGCCGCTGTCCCCTGCTGCCCGGTCACACGCGCTGGTGCGAGGTCCCACGGCGTACCGGAGAGGTACGCCACACGCCCCAGCGAAGCCACGCGTGGTTTTTCTTCGGGCCCGCCCCTGGCTGGCACGGACAACCGGACCAACGAAGCCGGCGCGGAGCCGGTCACGCGCCGTACGGGTGAGAGCGGGTCCGAACTCGGGTGCGGGCGCCCACTCGGACGCGTCCCCGACGGCTCTCAGACGCGTCCCCGGCACAGCTCCAGCATCGTCATCGCGAGCGCCGTGCCCGGCTTGCCGAGGGCGTCCCTGTAGCGGCCGAGGACCTCCATCTCGCGGTTCAGGTTCACCCGGCGGCCGCCGGAGGAGATCCGGGCCTCCTGGATGACGGCCGAGACGGCCGTCCGTTCCTGGATGAGACCGATGATCCGGTCGTCGAGCGCGTCGATGCGCTCACGGGCGTCGCCGATCAGCGCCGCCGCCTCGGCGGTGCGGGCGCCGGTGCGCTCGGTGGTCTTCGCGGTGACGGTGGTGTCGGTCGTCATGGTGGGGCTCCTGGGGTGTCGGGCCCCGGAGCGACCCGGCCCGGGAACGACGGACGCCCCGGGCCTTGTCGGCCCGGGGCGCCTGGGAAGTCGCTTGTCAGTTGCTCAAGCAGCACGACCATGGCAGCCGGTGGGCCGGTTGCCATAGGTAAAGACGAAGGTCTGGTGCTTGCGCATGGCGACAGTATGGACCCGGCCCCGGAACCGGGGCCAACCCGGGTTCGGATGGTGAGACGAATGGTCCGACCGGCGCGCCGGTAGAATCGACAAATAGCACCCCTTTCGAGGGACCCCCTCCTACCGCCGGAAGGCCGCCGTAGTGTCATCAGCGACCCCCGCTGCCGCGCCCGACGTCACCAACCCGGACGTAGTCCTCGTTGTCGACTTCGGCGCCCAGTACGCCCAGCTCATCGCCCGCCGCGTCCGTGAGGCCCGGGTCTACAGCGAGATCGTCCCGTCCACCATGCCGGTGGCCGAGATGCTGGCCAAGAACCCGAAGGCGATCATCCTCTCCGGCGGCCCCTCCTCCGTGTACGCGGAGAACGCCCCCCGCCTCGACCGCGCGCTCTTCGAGGCGGGCGTCCCCGTCTTCGGCATGTGCTACGGCTTCCAGCTGATGGCGACGACCCTCGGTGGCACGGTCGACAACACCGGAGCCCGCGAGTACGGCCGCACCCCGCTCCACGTCTCCAAGGCCGGCTCCACCCTCTTCGAGGGCACCCCGGTCGAGCAGTCGGTGTGGATGTCGCACGGCGACGCCTGCTCCGCCGCCCCCGAGGGCTTCAGCGTCACCGCGTCCACGGACGTCGTGCCGGTCGCCGCCTTCGAGAACGACGAGAAGAAGCTGTACGGCGTCCAGTACCACCCCGAGGTGCTGCACTCCACGCACGGCCAGCAGATCCTGGAGCACTTCCTCTACCGGGGCGCCGGCATCGAGCCGAGCTGGACCACCGGCAACGTGATCGAGGAGCAGGTCGCGGCCATCCGCGCCCAGGTCGGCACCAAGCGCGCGATCTGCGGCCTCTCCGGCGGTGTCGACTCCGCCGTGGCCGCCGCCCTCGTGCAGAAGGCCATCGGCTCGCAGCTCACCTGCGTGTACGTCGACCACGGCCTGATGCGCAAGGACGAGACCGAGCAGGTCGAGAAGGACTTCGTGGCCGCCACCGGCGTCCAGCTGAAGGTCGTCGACGCGCAGGAGCGCTTCCTCACCGCCCTCGCCGGCGTCTCCGACCCGGAGACCAAGCGGAAGATCATCGGCCGCGAGTTCATCCGCGTCTTCGAGCAGGCACAGCTGGAGATCCTCCAGGAGGAGGGCCCCGAGGTCGCGTTCCTCGTCCAGGGCACGCTCTACCCGGACATCGTCGAGTCCGGCGGCGGCACCGGCACCGCCAACATCAAGTCCCACCACAACGTCGGCGGCCTGCCCGACGACATCGAGTTCGAACTCGTCGAGCCGCTGCGCCAGCTCTTCAAGGACGAGGTCCGCATGGTCGGCCAGGAACTCGGCCTGCCCGAGGAGATCGTCCAGCGCCAGCCCTTCCCCGGCCCCGGCCTCGGCATCCGCATCGTCGGCGAGGTCACCAAGGAGCGCCTGGACCTGCTGCGCGAGGCCGACGCCATCGCCCGCGAGGAGCTGACGGCCGCCGGTCTCGACCGCGACATCTGGCAGTGCCCGGTCGTGCTGCTCGCCGACGTGCGCTCCGTGGGCGTCCAGGGCGACGGCCGCACCTACGGCCACCCGATCGTGCTGCGTCCCGTCTCCTCCGAGGACGCCATGACGGCCGACTGGTCGCGCCTGCCCTACGAGGTGCTCGCCAAGATCTCGACCCGCATCACCAACGAGGTGGCCGACGTGAACCGCGTCGTCCTCGACGTCACCAGCAAGCCGCCGGGCACCATCGAGTGGGAGTGACCCTTCCCGCCCGCCCGTGAAACCGCCGCCCCGAACCCCCCCGGGGCGGCGGTTTCGTCGCATCGAGGGCTCGGGGGCCCCGGTCGTGACGGCGCAGGGCGTGGAGGCCGACCGGGTCACGGTCGACACCCCGGACCGACCACCCGGCCTCTCCTCGCGCCCCGGGGCCGCCGAACGGAGGAGAATCGTTCCGCGAGCAGCCGTACGGGGCGTGTGAGAGGTGACCGGTGATGACGGGACAGACGGGCCAGGGAGACGACAGGACCTCCGGCGGAACCGGCGACGCGAACTCCGGCGTCCACCGCCCTCTCGGCGCCGATGGTGACGGGACCGGTGTCTGGAAGGCCCTCGCCTCCCGCTACGCCCTCCTTCCCCTGCGGATCTTCCTGGGTGTCACGTTCCTCTACGCCGGGCTCGACAAGCTCACCGACTCCTCCTTCTTCGCCGGTACCGGCAGTGGTTCCATCGGCGAGACGATGCGCGGCGTCCGGGACGTCTCCGCGATCCCCGCCCTCGTCGACCTCGCCCTCAAGAGTCCCTCCGGCTTCGGGTACGCCCTCGCCTTCGGGGAGCTCGCCGTCGGACTCGGGACCCTCTTCGGTCTCTTCGCCCGGGTGGCGGCGCTCGGCGGCGCGCTGATCTCGCTGAGCCTCTGGCTGACCGTGAGCTGGCAGGTGTCGCCCTACTACCTCGGCAACGACCTCGTCTACCTGATGGCCTGGCTGCCGCTGCTGCTCGCCGGAGCCCCGGTGCTCTCGCTGGACCGGCTCCTCGCCGAACGGCGCCGTATTCGATAGGCGGCCCAGGTCGCGAGGGCGGCCACGCCCAGGCCGCCGCAGAGCACCGGGACCACCGCGTACCAGGGGGTCGTCCAGGCCCCGGCGGCGTCGCCCGCGTACAGGGCGGTCAGGGCGAGGGCGGTGAGGCCGACGAGCAGCCGGCCGGGACGGAACTCATGAAGCAGCACGGATGACCTCCACCTGTCCGAGTGCGACCTCCAGGGAGAGGTCCAGGGTGCCCGCCGGGGTGGTCCCGGCCGGCGGCGCGAGCGTGTGGGTCTCCTCGCGGTCCGGTGCGATGTCGATGTCGTTCGGGGGCTGTCCCGGCAGGCGCAGATCGCCCAGCGCCACCGTGGCGCGCAGCTTCACGACCGCGTCCTTCGGGACGATCACCTTGAGCTGTCCGGCGCCCACCTCGGCGCCGGTGGTGACCGTCGTCCCCGCGGGGAGCGGGAGCCGCGACAGGTCGAGCGTGCCGACCCCGCTGCCCAGCTCGTAGCGCGGCTGCACGACGGCGACCGACGCCGGCGTCCACGTCTCGCGGACCCAGTCCGTGGTGATCCGGTCGGGCAGTGCCGTCGTCAGGGCGAGCAGGCCCGCCGTGACCACGGTCAGGAACACCGTGCCGAACCCGGTCCGCCCGAGGAAGCTGCTCACGACGAGCCCCAGGCCGAACACCCCGAGGGCGGCGGTCAGACCGATCTGCAGGCTGGTGCCGAGCGGCTCGGTCTCCCAGGTCAGGGCCGTGCCGAGGCCGGCCGCCACCATCGCCAGCAGCTCGACGAGACCGGCGATGGAGAGCGGGCTCCTCCGGACGGAGGGCGTCGGACGCCCGGGCGCCGGAGCCGGGGGACCCCACTGACTGCCGGGCCTCGGCACCTCGCCGTTCACCCTGCCGTCCTCGTCCAGCACGCCGTGCGGACCCCACAGGTAGCCGACGGCCACCCGGCCCGTCGAGCCGTCCTTGACGATCGGGTCCTTCCACCAGGACGTGTACTCGATCAGCGGCGGGGCCTTCGTCTCGGGCGGGGCCTCGGCGACCGCGAGCGCCGCCGCCGTGTCCGCCCTGCCCTCGCTCTCGACCGCGCCGGTCCGTCTCCGCCGGGACCAGACCGCCGCCCCGCACGCCGCGAACGCCACCAGCAGCGAGGAACCCAGCATCGATCCGCTGCGCAGCATCGACAGGAAGACCCCGCAGCCGACCAGCGCCATCAGCAGGGCCGCGAGGGAGGAACCGGAGACGCGGCCGGTCAGCAGCCTGCGCCCCTCGGTGTCCTCCTCGCCCGCGAGCGGGATCAGCAACCACGCGAAGCCGTAGAAGATCAGCCCGAAGCCGCCCGTCACCGCCAGCACGCCGATCACGACGCGGAAGACCACCGGGTCGAGGTCGAAGTACCGGCCGAGACCGCCGCAGACGCCGCCCACGACCTTGCTCCCGCGAGAGCGCCGCAGGGGCGCGGCGGAAGCGGCCTCCGCCGGCGGCGGGGCCTCGTGCTGCGAAGGCGTCGAACTCGTCATGCCTCCATGGTGACGGCCCGTGACGCCGTGCGGCACCGGGGACGACCCTGGCCCGACCCTGATATTCGGAGGGCCCTCCTCCCCGAGGCCGTACCAGGGAAGATCTCAGGGCCGACCCTGATGTTCCGGGCGGGCCGAACGTGTGACGATCGGTGCATGTCCGTATCCGCTCGTGTCACCGAGACCGACGAACCGCCTCTGCGCAGGCTCTACCGGAGCGCCGACGGGCGGTGGCTCGGCGGTGTCGCACGCGGTCTCGCGGGACACCTCGGGCTCCCGGTCGTCTGGGTGCGCACGGCGTTCGCGGTCCTCGCCCTGGCGGACGGCCTCGGCGCCGTGCTCTACGCGGTCTTCTGGATCGTCGTCCCACTAGGCGTCGGCGGGCGGACCGCGCCGCGCCCCGTCTTCGAGACCACCCCGGACGGGCGCCGCAGGCTGCGCAAGCCCGACCGGGGCCAGGTCTTCGCTCTGGTCGCGCTCGCCGTGAGCCTCGCGGTCGTCGCCGGGAACGCCAGCTTCGACGGCGAGACGGGGCGGTACATCTGGCCCGTCCTCCTCACCGGCGTCGGCGTCGCCGTCTTCTGGCGCCAGACGGACAACGCCCGCCGGGCCAGCTGGACCGATCCCGGGCGGCACCGACGCGCGTTCCAGCTCGCCCGCGGCTTCGTCGGCGTCGCCCTGGTCGGCACCGGCCTCGCGGTCTTCGTGGTGGTCCGCGGCTCCGTCGCCCAGCTCGGCACGGCCCTCACCGCCGCCGTCGCCGTCCTCACCGGCATAGCCCTGCTCGCCGGCCCCTGGCTGGTCCGCATGTCGCAGGACCTCACGGAGGAGCGGACCATGCGCATCCGCGCCCAGGAGCGCGCCGAGGTCGCGGCCCACGTCCACGACTCGGTGCTGCACACCCTCACCCTGATCCAGCGCAACGCCGACGACCCGGGCGAGGTGCGCCGGCTCGCCCGCGCCCAGGAACGGGAGCTGCGGAACTGGCTCTACAAGCCGGAGGGCACCGGCAGGGACGAGGAGCCCGAGACCCTCGCGGAAGCGGTGAAGAGAGCCGCGGCCGAGGTCGAGGACAAGCACGGCGTCCCGCTGGAGGTGGTGGTCGTCGGCGACTGCCCCCTCGACGAGGGACTGGTCGCACAGATACAGGCCGCGCGCGAGGCGATGGTCAACGCCGCCAAGTACGGTGGCGAGGGAGGGGCGGTGCAGGTGTTCGCGGAGGTGGACGGCCGCACGGTCTTCGTCTCGGTGCGCGACCGGGGGCCGGGCTTCGACCTGGACGACGTGCCCGAGGACCGGATGGGCGTACGAGAATCGATCATCGGCCGGATGCAGCGCAACGGCGGTACGGCCCGGCTGCGGTCACCGCAGGGCGGCGGCACCGAAGTGGAGCTCGAGATGGAGAGGGCGGACGGATGAGCGACGGGACCGGGGCAGCGACCGGGAGTGGGGCGGGCGCGGACACGGGCGCGGAAACGGGTGCGGGGGCGGCGCCGGGCGCCGGGCGTCGGGTGCGGGTGGTGCTCGTCGACGACCACCGCATGTTCCGCACCGGGGTGCAGGCCGAGATCGGCCGGACCGAGGTCACCGGCGTCGAGGTGGTCGGTGAGGCCGCCGACGTCGACCAGGCGGTCACGGTCATCACCGCGACCCGCCCCGAGGTCGTCCTGCTCGACGTGCACCTGCCGGGCGGCGGCGGGGTCGAGGTGCTGCGGCGCTGCGCGAGCCTGCTCGGCGCGCCCGAGGACCCGGTCCGCTTCCTGGCCCTTTCGGTGTCGGACGCGGCGGAGGACGTGATCGGGGTGATCCGGGGCGGGGCCCGCGGCTACGTCACCAAGACGATCACCGGCACCGACCTGGTCGACTCGGTCTTCCGGGTCCAGGAGGGCGACGCGGTCTTCTCCCCCCGGCTCGCCGGCTTCGTCCTGGACGCCTTCGCCTCGACGGACGCGCCCCCGGTGGACGAGGACCTGGACCGGCTCACCCAGCGGGAGCGGGAGGTGCTGCGGCTGATCGCGCGCGGCTACGCGTACAAGGAGATCGCCAAGCAGCTCTACATCTCGGTGAAGACGGTCGAGTCGCACGTCTCGGCGGTGCTCCGGAAGCTCCAGCTCTCCAACCGCCACGAGCTGACCCGCTGGGCCACCGCCCGCCGCCTGGTCTGAGCCCGCGCTCCGGACCCGGGAAGCGGCGAGCCCGGGCCCGGACCCGGGTGTCAGCCCACGCGGGTCGCCCCGGCGAAGGGCATCTCGTCGATCGGGGCGATTCGGATCGGGGCGCCGGGGCGGGGGGCGTGGATCATCTGGCCGCCGCCGATGTAGAGCCCGACGTGGCTGATCCCGGAGTAGAAGAAGACCAGGTCGCCGGGGGCGAGCCGGGAGCGGGAGACCCTCTGGCCGGCGTTGATCTGGGTGTACGTGGTGCGGGGCAGGGAGACGCCGGCCGCGCGCCAGGCCGCCTGGGTGAGGCCCGAGCAGTCGTACCCGGAGGGACCCGTCGCCCCCCACACGTACGGCTTGCCGAGTTGGGCGCGGGCGAAGGAGACGGCCTGGGCGGCCCGGGAGTCCGGGACGTCCACCGATGCGCGCGCCCCGCCGGAGGAGCGGTCGGCCCGGGTGGAGGCGGAGGCGCCGGGCGCGTTCGTCGCGTCCGGCCGCGCCGAGGGGGCCGGGGCGTTCCGGGTGGCGGTGGCGGCCTCGTACCGGGCCCGTTCCTCCGCGGTCAGCCGGGCGAGCAGGGTCCTGGCCGCCCGCAGTTTGCCGAGGACGGTCGTCTTCTGCCGCCGCAGCTCGGCCTCGTGTCCGCGCAGCGCGGTCAGCCGTTCCGCCGACTCGCCGCGCAGCCGCCCGATCGCGCCGAGTTCGCGTCGTACGGTCCGGATCGCGGTCGCCTGCCGGTCACCGGCCTTCTCGGCGAACGCGGCCCGCGCCAGGTACTGGTCCGGGTCGGAGGTGAGGACGAGCCGGACCGTCGGGTCGAGGCCCCCGGAGCGGTACTGGGCGGCGGCCGCGGATCCGAGGGCGTCCCGCGCGTCGTTGAGGCGCTGGGTCCTGCGGGCGGCCTCGTCGCGCAGCCGGTCGAAGGCGGCGCGCGCCTCGTCCGCCTTCTCCTTCGCCCCGTTGTACCGCTCGGTCGCGGCCCCGGCCTCCTGGTAGAGCCGGTCGACCCGCGCCTTGACCTGGGCCGTGGTGGGCCGGGGGTCCGCGTGTCCCGCCCCCTCGAAGAGGGTCGTCGTCGCCGCGGAGGCGAGGGCGAGGGTGGCGGCGGTACGGACCGCCTGACCGCCGAGGAGGGACGGCGTGGACTTCCGGTGCGCTGCCACGAGGGCGGTTCACATCCTCTTCCCTGGGGGACGGTGTCCGCCGGGCCGGCGGCGGCCCGCACAGGGGGACGGACCGCCGCCGGTTTTCTCGGCGGGGGTGACCGACGACCGCCGACCTGCCGGCGGTGGTGGGGAGCCGGTCACCTGGTGGAGGACGCTAGGCCCGGGGTCGCGCCCGGACGACGGGTTGACCGCTATTGGCGCCAGTTGACAGGTGGGAGACCGAACTCTTTCGCCGGGTGACGGGGTGAGGATCATTCCGAGGGCGCCAAGGGTGCCGGGGGCGCCCCGGCGGCCGACCGGAGTTCCGGAGCGGGCGGGACCCGCCCGGAAAGCGGGACCGGGGCCCCGGTTAGGCTCCGCCCCATGGACGTTCTCATCAATGTCTTCGTCGCCCTGCACGTCATCGGTATCGCCTCCCTCCTCGGCGGCTTCCTCACCCAGATGAAGGCGATGGGCGCCGGTACGGCCCGTTTCAGCCCCGCGATGCTGCACGGCGCGCTGACCATGCTGATCACGGGCGTCGCGCTCGTCGGCCTGAACCAGGCCGACGACCAGACCGTGAACAACCTCAAGATCGGCATCAAGCTGGCGATCCTCGTCGTGATCCTCGGCCTGGTCTACGTCAAGCGGGACGACGAGAAGGTCGACAAGGGCCTCTTCGCCGCCGTCGGCGGCCTGACCACGGCGAACATCTTCATCGCGACCCTCTGGACCTGAGCCGCACCCGCGGTCCGCGGCCCCGGTGTGACCCGTTCCGCACCCCGTCCGCACGGGCCGGCCTCCGAACACGGACCCGGATGTCGGTGGAGCGCCCTAGACTCGTGAGGCGATGAGCAGCCTCTTTGACGACAGCTTCCTGGCCGGTCTCCAGAACTCCTCGGAGGAGCCCCCGCCCCACCCCGAGGACGACGAGCAGGGCTCCCCGGCCTCGGAGGAGGTCCCGCACGACCTCTTCGGGGAGCACTTCGACGCGCCCCCGCCCCGGGACGCGTACTACCGCGACGGCGCCCCGCGCCCCGTCGTGGACCCCGCCGCGCTCCTGGACGGGCTGAACGAGCAGCAGCGCGCCGCCGTCGTGCACACCGGCACCCCGCTGCTCATCGTCGCCGGCGCCGGTTCCGGCAAGACCCGGGTGCTCACCCACCGCATCGCCCACCTCCTGGGCACGCGGCACGTCCACCCCGGCCAGATACTGGCGATCACCTTCACCAACAAGGCCGCCGGCGAGATGAAGGAGCGCGTCGAGCAGCTCGTCGGCCCGCGCGCCAACGCCATGTGGGTCATGACCTTCCACAGCGCCTGCGTCCGGATCCTGCGCCGCGAGTCGAAGAGGCTCGGCTTCACCTCCTCCTTCTCGATCTACGACGCCGCCGACTCCAAGCGCCTGATGGCCCTGGTCTGCCGCGACCTGGACCTCGACCCGAAGAAGTTCCCGCCGAAGTCGTTCAGCGCCAAGATCTCGAACCTCAAGAACGAGCTGATCGACGAGGAGACCTTCGCCGGCCAGGCGCAGGACGGCTTCGAGAAGACGCTCGCCGAGGCGTACCGGATGTACCAGGCGCGGCTGCGCGAGGCCAACGCCCTGGACTTCGACGACATCATCATGACGACGGTCCACCTGCTCCAGGCGTTCCCCGACGTCGCCGAGCACTACCGCCGCCGCTTCCGCCACGTCCTCGTCGACGAGTACCAGGACACCAACCACGCCCAGTACACCCTGGTGCGCGAGCTGGTCGGCACCGGCTACGACGACCTCGGCCCGGCCGAGCTGTGCGTGGTGGGCGACGCCGACCAGTCGATCTACGCCTTCCGCGGCGCCACCATCCGCAACATCCTCCAGTTCGAGGAGGACTACCCGGACGCGACCACGATCCTCCTGGAGCAGAACTACCGCTCCACGCAGACGATCCTGTCGGCCGCCAACGCCGTCATCGAGCGCAACGAGTCCCGCCGCCCCAAGAACCTGTGGACCAACGCGGGCGAGGGCGCGCGGATCACCGGCTACGTCGCGGACACCGAGCACGACGAGGCCCAGTTCGTCGCCGACGAGATCGACCGGCTCACGGATGCGGGCGAGGCCAAGGCCGGGGACGTGGCCGTCTTCTACCGGACCAACGCCCAGTCCCGCGTCTTCGAGGAGATCTTCATCCGCGTCGGCCTGCCCTACAAGGTCGTCGGCGGCGTGCGCTTCTACGAGCGCAAGGAGGTCCGGGACGTCCTCGCGTACCTCCGCGTCCTCGCCAACCCCGAGGACAACGTCCCGCTGCGCCGCATCCTCAACGTCCCCAAGCGGGGCATCGGCGAGCGCGCCGAGGCGATGATCGACGCGCTCTCGCTCCGCGAGAGGATCACCTTCCCGCAGGCCCTCAAGCGGGTCGACGAGGCGTACGGCATGGCCGCGCGCTCCGCGAACGCCGTCAAGCGCTTCAACGTGCTCATGGACGAGCTGCGCACCGTCGTCGAGTCCGGCGCCGGGCCCGCCGTCGTCCTGGAGGCCGTCCTGGAGCGGACCGGCTACCTGGCCGAGCTCCAGGCGTCGACCGACCCGCAGGACGAGACCCGGATCGAGAACCTCCAGGAACTCGCCGCCGTGGCCCTGGAGTTCGAGCAGGAGCGGGGCGAGGAGCCCGCGACCCTCGCCGAGTTCCTGGAGCAGGTCGCGCTCGTCGCCGACTCCGACCAGATCCCCGACGAGGACGAGGAGGGCCGGGGCGTCATCACCCTCATGACGCTGCACACCGCCAAGGGCCTCGAATTCCCGGTGGTGTTCCTCACCGGCATGGAGGACGGCGTCTTCCCGCACATGCGCGCCCTCGGCCAGACGAAGGAGCTGGAGGAGGAGCGGCGCCTCGCGTACGTGGGCATCACGCGCGCGCGTGAGCGGCTCTACCTCAGCCGCTCGGCCATGCGCAGCGCCTGGGGCCAGCCCTCGTACAACCCGGCCTCGCGCTTCCTGGAGGAGATCCCGCCCACGCACCTGGAGTGGAAGCGGACCGGGCCGATGGCGAAGCCCGCCGGGCCGACCTCGGGCATCACCTCCTCGCTCTCCTCCTCCCGCGCGCGCTCCGGCCCCTCGGGCTTCGCCACGCGGCGGGCCGGCGACAAGCCGGTGGTCTCGCTCCGGGTGGGCGACCGGGTCACGCACGACCAGTTCGGTCTGGGCACGGTGACGGCGGTGACGGGCGAGGGCGACCAGGCCCAGGCGACGATCGACTTCGGCGACGACAAGCCGAAGCGGCTGGTGCTGAGGTACGCGCCGGTCGAGAAGCTCTAGGGACGGCTGTAGGGACGTACGCGGTCACGGAAGAGGGCCCCGACTCCGGTCGGGGCCCTCTTCCGTACGTACGTGGCGGATCAGACGGTCGGGTCCAGGCCGTGGCTGCGCAGCCACGCCAGCGGGTCGATCGCGTAACCGCCGCCCGGCCGGACCTCGAAGTGCAGGTGCGGGCCGGTGGAGTTGCCGGAGTCCCCCGAGTACGCGATGACCTCGCCGGCCTTCACGGAACCGGAGCGGATCTTGGCGCTGCTGAGGTGGCAGTACCAGGTCTCGGTGCCGTCCGGGGCGGTCACGATCACCATGTTGCCGTACGCGCTGTTCAGCTGGGTGCGGACGGTGCCGTCCGTCGCGGCCATCACGGGCGTGCCGCCGAACACGGGGAAGTCGATGCCGGTGTGCACGGACATCCAGTTGACGCCCGACTGGCCGAAGCGCGCGCTGAGCCGGTGGAGCTTCACCGGCAGCGCGAACTTGGGGCGCATCGCCTCCTTGCGGATCGCCTCCTCCTCGCGCTTCTTCTTCTCGGCCGCCTGGCGGACCTTGAGATCGATGCGTTCCTGGGTGCGGCTGGCGCGGCTGCCGAAGTCGCGGGCGTCGGCGTCGAGCGCGTCGAGCTGGGTGTTGAAGGCGTTGTTGGCGGCGACCGGCTCGACGGTGTCCGGGGCGGCGGCGAGCGCGGTCGTGTTGTCCTTCGTCTCGCCCCCGGCGCCGGTGCCGGGGAGCCCGCCGACGGACGCGGCGGCGATGCCGGCGACCCCCATGACGCAGGCGGAGGGGACGGCGACGGTCAGCAGCGCGGACCGCTTGGCGGGGGTGCGGCGACGGCCGCGCCCGCCGCCGGAGGAACGGCGTGCGGGGCGGCCGGCAGGGGAGTCGGTACGGAGCTCGACGGCGGGCTCGCCGTGGGGTTCCTCGTCGGTCCCGTGGGCCTCGCCGTCCTCGAAGGCCTCGGCCTCGTCGGTGCCGTCGGCGTCGCCGAAACCGTCCGGCTCCGCCTCGGAGGCGTAATCGGAGGCGGCGTAATCGGAGGCGGCGTATGCGGAGACGGGCTCGGGCGTGTGGTCGAAGGAGAACTCGGCGGTGTGGCCGTCGACCTGCTCGGTCTGCGGGGTGTACTGGTGGGGGACGACCGGCTCGGGCTCCGGGGCCGCGTGGTTCCACGCGGTCGCGTCGTAGGAGCCGGTCCCGCTCTCGGTCTCGGTCGCGAAGGCCGGGGCGGCCCACTGGCCGGTGGTGTCGTAGGACTCGTAGCCGTACGTGCCCTGGGCGGCGTACGCGCCGGCGTGGGCGGTCTCGTACGGGCCGGTGTGCTGGGCCTCGGTCCAGGTGGAGGAGTCCCACTGGCCGGAGGTGTCGTGCCGACCGGCGGTGTCGTACGGCGCCGCGCCGGTCCCGTAGGCCTCGTAGGAACCGGTGGTCCCGTAGGCGGGGGTCCCGACGTTCCACTGCCCCGTGGTGTCCCACTGGCCGGTCGTGCCGTACTGCTCCGCCGCGTCGTACCGGCCGGCCGTGTCGTACGGACCGGTGGCGCCGTTGGTGTCGTACGGGCCGAGGTCCCACTGGCCGCTGTGGTCGGCCTGACCGCCGGGGTACGTGCCGAACAGCGGGTCTGTGGCGAAACTGCCAGTGGTGTGGGTGTCGTCTCCGACGTACCCGGCGTGGGGGTGCTGGTCGTTCACCAACGTCTCTCTCGCCTCGGCAGCAGGACCAGTCCGGGGCGGGCCCGACGAGGGGTGTCCCGGGGGTAAGCAGTGGCGCGACTGTACCCGGCGGTATGCGCGGCGGACAATCTTCGGAGGGGTTTGCGACCGCAGGAAACGGGCAATCGGTTGCGTTTCGCCAGCTCGCGAAGACAGCTTTGGCCTTGTGTTCGAGAAACGTTCGAACGGGAGTGTCGCGCCGTCGGGTACCGAGGTGTCGATGCCGGTGATGCCGTGTGAACGGACGGGCACAAGGCGTGTGCGAAACGTCTACGAGGCGCTCGCGGGGGTCGGCGCGCCGTCCGCGAGGCGCCGGTGGAACTTCACCGGAGCGGGCGGGCGCGGTCAGGCCACGGAGGACGCGTCCGGTTCCTCCCCCCGCCTGGCCGTGGTCCCGGGCCCGTCGGCGTCGAGGGCCTCGCGGACCCCGGCGGCCACCGTCGGGTGCACGGGCAGCGCGAGGTGGCCGATGCCGCTGACCCGGACGTTGTGCACGAGCAGGTCGGGGTGGTCGAGGCGGGCGGTCTCCACCGGCACCATCACCTGGTCGAGGTCGCTCCAGAAGCTGACGAACCTGGTCCGGCAGCCGGGCGCGGGCCCGGCCAGCTCCCGCAGCACCCCGGAGCCGGGCCGCATCTGCCGCACCAGCGGATGCGCGGCGGCGAGCCGGGCCATGGTCGTGCCCGCGTGCGGGGTGCCGAGCGTGACCAGGGTCCGCACCCGTGCGTCGCCCCCGAGGCGCTGCACGTAGTAGCGGGCGATCAGCCCGCCCAGGCTGTGCCCGACGATGTCGACCTCGGCGTGTCCCGTACGGGCGCGGATCTCCTCCACCCGGCGGCCGAGGGCCTCGGCGGCGGCCCGCAGGTCGCACGTGAGCGGGGAGTAGTTGAGCGACTCGATCCCGTCACGGCCGTGCCGGGTGAGGGAGCGGCGCAGCAGGACGAAGACGGAGCGGTTGTCGACGAAACCGTGCAGGAGCAGGACGGGGCGCCCGCCCCGGGGGCGCCCCCCTGGCGAGGCGTCGGGCGGGGCGGGGGCCAGGCGCTCGGCCACGATCCCGGTGGGGTAGAGGACGAGGTGACCGGTGAGGATCGCGACCTCGAGCGCGGTGGCCTTCATCAGGGTGGTGACCTTGGCGAACTCCATGGCCGGCCTCCCGAACGGCACGCGGGGCCGGACGGCGTGGCCGGTGCGCCGCGCCCCCGCGCCGCACGGACGGCGGCACGGAGGCGCGACGGACCTCGTCGCGGCTCCTTTCGCGACCGGTCCCGCCTGCGGCTGGTGGGCCCAGGAGGAGGGCCCGGAAGCGGGGACGGTGCGGAGCGAACATGTCCCACGTGTGATTTCCCCCTCGGTGGCTGCCGCGAAACGGCCGCTTGCGGGATGCTGGGGATAACGTTCGTTCACCTCCCCGGCAAAGACGCGCGGGGGTCGCATGTGGAGGCAGTGATGGGTGTGACCGGTCCGATCCGCGTGGTGGTCGCCAAGCCGGGCCTCGACGGCCACGATCGCGGGGCCAAGGTGATCGCGCGAGCGCTCCGGGACGCCGGCATGGAGGTCATCTACACCGGGCTCCACCAGACGCCCGAGCAGATCGTCGACACCGCGATCCAGGAGGACGCCGACGCGATCGGCCTCTCCATCCTCTCGGGCGCGCACAACACGCTCTTCGTGAAGGTCCTGGAGCTCCTCAAGGACCGCGACGCGGAGGACATCAAGGTCTTCGGCGGCGGCATCATCCCGGAGGCGGACATCGCGCCGCTGAAGGAGAAGGGCGTGGCGGAGATCTTCACGCCGGGCGCGACGACGACGTCCATCGTCGACTGGGTGAACGCGAACGTCCGCGTGGCCGCGTAGTACGGCGTAGTACCGCGTAGTACACGGGCCGTGGGGCGGTTCGCGCCTCACCGTCCAGGGCCCTCCCCCGGGGAGGGCCCTTCGCCGTCCCCGTACGCCCTCCGGGAGGGCGGCGCGAGTTCGGCGCGTATCGACGCGCGCAGGCGGAGCGTGGAGACCAGCCGGCGGAAGGCCTCCGACCAGTAGCCGCCCGCGCCGGGAACGACGGTCTCCGCCTCGTCCGGACGGGCCGTCAGGGCTTCGAGGCGCCGGGCCGCCTCCGGGGCGAGGCAGCGCTCCGCGAGGCCCATCACCCCGCTGAAGCTCCATGGGTAACCGCCCGCCTCGCGCGCGCTGTCCAGGGCGTCGATCACCGCCCCGCCGAGCGGCTCCGCCCACGGCACGGCGCAGACGCCGAGGAGCTGGAACGCCTCCGACAGGCCGTGGGCCGCGACGAACCGGGCGACCCAGAGCGCTCGTTCCTCCGGGGACAGCATCGACAGGAGCTGGGCCCGCTCGGCGAGCGACGAGGTGCCGGGGCCCGTCGCGGGCGGGGTCGCGGGCGAACCGAGCAACGCGCGCGACCAGGCCGCGTCCCGCTGCCGCACGGCCGCCCGGCACCAGGCCGCGTGCAGCTCGTCGTGCCACTCGTCGGCGACCGGCAGGGCCACGATCTCCTCCGGGCCGCGTCCCCCGAACCTGGCCGGCCAGCAGGAGAGCGGCGCGGACTCGACGATCCTGCCCAGCCACCAGGAACGCTCGCCCCGGCCCGCCGGAGGGACCGCCGCGACGCCGTCCCGCCGCATCGCCGCGTCGCACTCGTGCGGGGCCTCGACGCCGATCGTCGGCACGTCGGCCGTCCGGTCGGGGCCGACGCAGGTCAGGGCGCGGACCGCCATCCGGCCCGCGAGGGCGGAGGACGGCAGGGCGGAGAGGAGTTCGGCGGCGGTGGCGCGGACGTTCCGGCTGCGGTCGCCGAGCGCCGCCTCCAGGAACTCCTCGTCCGCGTCGGAGAGTCCGGCCCGCAGCGAGTCGAGGAACATCAGCCGGTCCTCCGCCCGCTCGGTGGCCCAGGTGGAGGCGAGGAGGGCGAGACCGGCGGCCGGGTCCTCGCTCCGCACGGCGATGAGCAGGGCGACCCGTTCGGCGAACAGGCCCTCGTCCCACAGGGCCCGCACCGCCTCCGCGTCCCGGGGGGACGGGAGGGAACCGGCCGCCCCCGTGCCGCGGAGGGCGAACCTCCACTCGGGGTTGAGCCGGGCCAGCCACAGCCCGCGCGGCCCCGCGAACCGGAGGACCGGGGCCCGCAGATCGGTGCGGGCCCGGGCCGCGTCGAGGAGGGCGGGCAGGGCGGCGGGCGGCGCCTTGTACCCGTGCTCGCCGGCGAGGGCCAGCCACTGGGGGAGCAGCTCGGCGAGGTCGGGCGCGGCTCCGCGCCGTCCGGCGGGCGGGGGTGCGGTCCGGCCGGCGAGCAGCTGGCCGAGACGCCGCCGGGCCGCCTCGGGCAGCGGCGCGCGGGGGTCCGCCGGCGCGGGCTCCGGCGGGGGCGCGGCGGGCCCGGGGCGCAGCCCCGCCCTGCGCCGTACGGTGTGCAGCGCGGCCGCGTCGAGCAGCGCGGCCGCCGCGTCGCCGGTCGCGGTGCCCTCCGGGCCGCCGCCTCCCGCGTCACCGCCCGTCCCCGCGCGCGTGAACCCCGCGGGTGTCCGCCGGTCCGTCCCGAGCAGCGCCGAGGTGACCAGCTCCTCCCAGAACTGGTCGGGGGCGGTCCCGGCAGCCGGACGGTCCCCGCTTCCGTCCGTGGCACGGGCGGTTGCGGCGTCGTCCGCGATCCTCGTCCCGCCCCTGGCGGAAGTGGTCGTGGCGGTGTCCATCGGGCTCCTCCGGGCGGTCGGGGACTGGTGGTCGGTGGGCGGCGGTTGGTGGCTGGTGGTCAGTGGTCGGCAGTTGGTGGGCGGCGGCCGGTGACCGGTGGTCATGGGCGGTGGTCGGTGGTCGGGCGGGGCGTACGGACGGGGTTACCGGCAGAGGACATTACGGGCAGGGACGTACGGACGTCACGGGGTCACAGGAGGGGGACCGTCTCGTTCGGGGCCTCCGGCGACCAGGCGGCGAGCGGGGTGAACCCCCGGTGTCCGCACTCCCCGAAGACGGTCACCGGGGCGCCGCCGGACAGGGCGACGAGCCGCCAGAGGCCCGGGTGGGACCGGGTCCCGGAGGTCAGGGGCAGCGCCTCGCGGCCGTCCGCGTCGGCGAGCTGCCAGCCGTACTCCGCCCGCGCCGGTACGACCCCGCTCAGCGTCACGGGCCACGCGTCCAGCCACGGGTCCTCGCGCAGCGCCCGCCCGTACGCGTCGAGGGCCGCGCCGACCGGGCCGCCCGGCGGCGGGGCCGCGGGCCCGGCGACCGGGACGAAGCGCTCGCCCGGCTCCGCCCGCACCTGCCCGGAGCCGGCGTGCGGGGTCAACTCGCCGTCGAGCAGGGCGCCCACGGGCAGGGACAGCCGGGGCGCCCGCCCCGACGCCCCGTACGAGAGCACGAGCGCCGTGCGCCCGCCGGTCGTCCCGTACAGCCAGACGCGCCGGGTGGTCAGCCGGCTGTCGCCCGTGTCGTACTGCGCGAGGACGAGCCAGTGGTCGCGCACCGGGGATCCGGCGACCGGGGCGGGGAGGCCGACCCGGGTCCGCACGGTCGTCGCGAAGGGCGCGGGCAGCCGGTCGGCGGTCAGCCACGCCCGGTCGAGGAGGTGGGTCAGCGCGCACTCCTCCAGGAGCCGCACGGGCCAGCCGGGCCCCGATCCCGGTATCGCCCCCAACTCCCTGACCCGGCCCGCGAGTCCCGGCGCCTGGGCGTCGACCATGCGGGCCGCCGTCTCCTCCCACAGGCCGTGTCCGGCCCGTCCGGCCGCCGCCAGGCCGCCGCGCAGCAGATCGGCGAGCCGCTGCTCCAACTCCTGCGCGCCCGAGGTGATCCGGGCCGCTCTCCGCTCGGCCCTGCGGCGGGCCGCGGCGGGATCCGCCGGGCCTCCGTCGGCCGCGCCGATCCTGCTCCCCGCTCCGCGCGAGACCTCGTCGGAAACCGGCGCGGGCACCTGCCCCGCCGTCGAACGCACCCCCATGCCATTCATGTCCACGACCGTAGAGGGCGCCACTGACAACGCACCCGGCCTGGGAGTTCGGGGAGGCGGGGAGGCGGTGTGAGAGGGAGGGGGAGAGGGGGCTTTACCCTTCCTTTACTATTCTCCCTGTGGGGGGTCACGCTCGGCTTCCCGCGTCCGGACACACCCAGGGGGACCCCCGTGAAGCGCACCACCCGTACCGTCCGCACCGCCGTCTCGGCCCTCGCCGTCACCGGTCTCGCCCTCGGCCTCGGCGCCTGTTCGGAGGTCACGGATAAGGCCGTCGACCAGGTCGACAAGTCCGTGAACGAGACCTACGAGGTCACGTACGAAGTCACCGGCAGCGCGATCGAGTCCGTCGACTACCACGCCGGCGGCGGCACCGCGATGGAGCCGAAGATCGAGTCGGAGAAGAAGCCCGCCTCCCCCTGGAAGAAGACGGTGACGCTGAAGGGGATCATGCCGCCGGCCGTCATGCCGGTCTCGCTCAACCCCTCCGACCTCACCTGCAAGATCACCTACAACGGCAAGGTCATCAAGGAGGCCAAGGCCGAGCAGGCGATGGCGGGCGGCTGCGTCGCCGTCTCCCCGGTCGTCGGCTGACCCCACCGGGACCGGAGGGGGCGTCAGCCCCTGGAGTCGGAGGGTGCGTCAGCCCCTCCAACCGCCCGTGACCAGCGATGACATCGGATTGTCAGTGGCATGGTGCACGGTGGATCGCACAGCAGGTCGAACGATCTGGAGGGGGATCCATGCCCGTGCCCGAAACCATCGCGAAGCCCGGTGACGGTGCCGAGACGGACACCGCACCGGGCCGGCCGCAGGGCTCCACCGAGGTCCTGCGGCCGCACGCCGAGCACGCCTTCGCCGCCGAACTCGCGGCGCTCGCCGCGGCCGACGACCGGCCCAGGCCCGCCCGCTGGCGCCTCTCGCCCCGGGCCGTCGCCACCTACCTCCTCGGCGGCACGCTCCCCGACGGGACCGTGATCACGCCCAAGTACGTCGGTCCGCGCCGCATCGTGGAAGTCGCCGTCACCACCCTCGCCACCGACCGGGCGCTGCTCCTCCTCGGCGTCCCCGGCACCGCCAAGACCTGGGTCTCCGAGCACCTCGCCGCCGCCGTCAGCGGCGACTCGACCCTCCTCGTCCAGGGCACCGCAGGCACCCCCGAGGAGGCGATCCGGTACGGCTGGAACTACGCCCGGCTCCTCGCTCACGGCCCCGACCGGGAGGCGCTCGTGCCGAGCCCCGTCATGCGGGCCATGTCCAGGGGCGCGACGGCCCGCGTCGAGGAACTCACCCGCATCCCCGCCGACGTGCAGGACACCCTCGTCACGATCCTGTCCGAGAAGACCCTGCCCGTGCCCGAACTGGGGGAGGAGGTGCAGGCCGTCCCCGGCTTCAACCTCATCGCCACGGCCAACGACCGCGACCGGGGCGTCAACGAGCTCTCCAGCGCGCTGCGCCGCCGCTTCAACACGGTCGTGCTGCCGCTGCCCGCCACCCCCGAGGACGAGGTCGACATCGTCGCCCGGCGCGTCGAGCAGCTCGGGCGCTCCCTGGACCTGCCGGTCCCGCCGGACGGCGCGGCCGAGATCCGCCGGGTCGTCACCGTCTTCCGCGAACTGCGGGACGGGGTCACCGCCGACGGGCGCAGGAAGGTCAAGACCCCCTCCGGGACGCTCTCCACGGCGGAGGCCATCTCCGTCGTCACGGGCGGCCTCGCCCTCGCCGCCCACTTCGGCGACGGCGTCCTGCGTCCCGCCGACGTCGCCGCCGGCGTCCTCGGCGCCGTCGTCCGCGACCCGGCCGCCGACCGGATCGTCTGGCAGGAGTACCTGGAGACGGTCGTCCGGGAGCGGGACGGCTGGAAGGACTTCTACCGCGCCTGCCGGGAGGTGGGCGCGTGACGCCGCCCGCCGGCACGTCCTCGGCCGGGGCTCCGGGGGGAGCCCGGGCCCCGCGGGCGGAGCCCGGCGGTCCGCTGCTGCTCGGGGTGCGGCACCACGGGCCCGGGTCCGCGCGGGGAGTGCGGGCCGTCCTGGAGGCGGAGCGGCCCGACGCGGTGCTGATCGAGGGACCCGCCGAGGCCGACGCGCTGGTGGAGCTCGCGGGGGATCCGGGCATGCGGCCGCCCGTCGCGCTGCTCGCCCACGCCGTGGACGACCCCGGACGGGCCGCGTTCTGGCCGATGGCCGGGTTCTCGCCCGAATGGGTCGCGATCCGCTGGGCCTTGGACCGGGGCGCCGCCGTCCGGTTCGTCGACCTGCCCGCCGCGCACACCCTCGCCGCCGACCCCACCTGGGACGACGGGGAGGGGGTCGCCGGGGACGGGGTGCGGATCGACCCCGTCGCGGAACTGGCCGGGGCCGCCGGGTACGAGGACGCCGAGCGCTGGTGGGAGGACGTCGTCGAGCTGCGGGGCGGCGGCGACCCCGCCGCTCCGTTCCGGGCCCTCGCCGAGGCCATGGGCGCCCTGCGCGAGGCGTACGGCCACGGCGGCCACCCCCGGGACCTCGTCCGCGAGGCGCACATGAGGCTCCGGCTGCGCGCGGCGAGGAAGGAGTTCGGGGACTCCGTCGCCGTCGTCTGCGGCGCCTGGCACGTCCCCGCCCTCGCCCTGCGCACCACCGTCGCCGCCGACCGGGCCCTCCTCAAGGGCCTGCCCAAGGTGCGGACCGAGGCGACCTGGGTCCCCTGGACCCACCGCAGGCTCGCCCGCCGTTCCGGCTACGGGGCCGGCATCGACGCCCCCGGCTGGTACCACCACCTCTTCACCGCACCCGACCGGCCCGTCGAACGCTGGATGACCGGGGTCGCCGGTCTCCTCAGGGCCGAGGACCGCCCCGTCTCCTCCGCCCACGTCATCGAGGCCGTCCGGCTCGCCGAGGCCCTCGCCGCCCTGCGCGGCCGCCCGCGTCCCGGCCTCGACGAGACGACCGACGCCGTCCGCGCCGTCCTCTGCGACGGCTCCGACGTGCCGCTCGCCCTCGTCCGGGACCGTCTCGTCGTCGGGGACGTCCTCGGGAGGGTTCCCGACGGCGCCCCCGCCGTCCCCCTCCAGCGCGACCTGAGCCGCCGTCAGCGCTCCCTCCGCCTCAAGCCCGAGGCGGAGGAGCGCGAACTCGCCCTCGACCTGCGCAAGGAGACGGACGGCGACCGCAGCCGCCTGCTGCACCGGCTGCGGCTCCTCGGCGTCCACTGGGGCGAACCGGTCGCCGGCCGGACCGGTACCGGCACCTTCCGAGAGACCTGGCGGCTGCGCTGGGAGCCCGAGCTGCACGTCCGGGTCGCCGAGGCCGGCGTCTGGGGCACCACCGTCGAGACAGCCGCCACCGCCAGGGTCACCGCCCGGGCCCTGGCCGCCACGGGGTCGGCCACGACAGCTGCCGCTTTCACCGGGGCGGCCTCCGCCGCAGGCTCCGCGGGGCCGGCCTCCGCCGCAGTCTCCGCCGGTCCCGACGCCTCCATCGGGCCTGCCGCCCCCACCCTCGCCGACGTCACCGTCCTCGCCGAGGACTGTCTCCTCGCCGGGCTCGCCGACGCGCTTCCCGTCGTCATGCGGGCGCTCGCGGACCGGGCCGCGCTCGACGTCGACGTCACCCATCTCGCCCGCGCCCTCCCGGCCCTCGCCCGCTCCCTGCGCTACGGCGACGTCCGGGGCACCGACACCGCCGCCCTCGGTGAGGTCGCCGCCGGGCTCGCCGAGCGGATCTGCGTCGGCCTGCCGCCCGCCTGCGCCGGGCTCGGCGCCGACGCCGCCGCACCCCTGCGCGAGCTGATCGACGAGGTCCACCGGGCCCTCGGCCTGCTCCCCGACGCCACGGGCGTCCGCGAGCGCTGGACCGGCGTCCTGCACCGGCTCGCCGCGCACGACCGGGTGCCCGGCCTCCTCCGGGGCCGCGCCGCCCGGCTCCTCCTCGACGAGGAACGGATCCCCGACGACGGGGCCGCCCTCCTCATGAGCCGCGCCCTCTCGCCCGGCACCCCGCCCCCCGACGCCGCCGCCTGGATCGACGGCTTCGCCGGCGCCGCCGCCGACGGGGGACTGCTCCTCGTCCACGACGAGCGCCTCCGCGGTCTCGTCGACGCCTGGCTCACCTCCGTACCGGCCGAGGCGTTCACCGACGTCCTGCCCCTGCTGCGCCGCACCTTCTCGGCGTACGAGCCGGGCGTGCGCCGCACCCTCGGCGAGCTGGCCGCCCGGGGCCCCGGGCCCGGCGGTCCGAGCGCCTCCGCGCCCGGCGCGCCCGGTTTCGCGTCCGTCCCCGACCGGGAGCGCGCGGACGCCGTCCTCCCGCTCCTCCACCTCGTCCTCGGCACGGAGGCACCCGCATGAGCCGCACGACCTCCACGACCCGCACGCACCCCACGTCCCCCGACTCCGCCGACGAGCGGCTGCGCCGCTGGCGGCTCGTGCTCGGCGGCGGCGACGCCGACGGCACCGGGCGCGCGCTCACCGGGAGCGACGCCGCCGTGGACGGAGCCCTCACCGCCCTCTACGGCCGGCACCCGGACGACCGGGACCGCGACGGTGCCGGAAGGAGCCGTACGGCCGGGCTCGGCGCCTCCGCGCCCTCCGTCGCCCGCTGGCTCGGCGACATCCGCACGTACTTCCCCGTCCCCGTCGTCCAGGTCATGCAGCGCGACGCGATCGACCGGCTCGGCCTCGCCGCCCTCCTCCTGGAGCCGGAGATGCTGGAGGCCGTCGAGCCCGACGTGCACCTCGTCGGCACCCTCCTCTCCCTCCGCGAGGCCATGCCCGAGACCACCAGGGAGACCGCCCGCGCCGTCGTGCGCGAGGTCGTCGACGACCTGGAGAGGCGCCTCGCCGCCCGCACCCGCGCCACCCTCACCGGCGCCCTCGACCGCTCCGCCCGGACCGCCCGCCCCCGCCACCGGGACGTCGACTGGGACCGCACGATCCGCGCCAACCTCAAGAACTACCTGCCCGAGCACCGCACGGTCGTCCCCGAGCGGCTCGTCGGCCACGGGCGCGCCGCCCGGGGGGTGCGCAAGGAGGTCGTGCTCTGCGTCGACCAGTCCGGCTCCATGGCGGCCTCCGTCGTCCACGCCGCCGTCTTCGCCGCCGTGCTCGCCTCGCTGCGGACGGTCGCCACCCGGCTCGTCGTCTTCGACACCGCCGTCGTCGACCTCACCGACCGGCTCGACGACCCGGTCGACGTCCTCTTCGGCACCCGCCTCGGCGGCGGCACCGACATCAACCGCGCCCTCGCCCACTGCCAGGCCGGCATCACCCGCCCCGCCGACACCGTCGTCGTCCTGATCAGCGACCTGTACGAGGGCGGCATCCGCGACGAGATGCTGAAGCGGGTCGCGGCGATGAAGGAATCCGGCGTGCAGTTCGTGGCCCTGCTCGCCCTCTCCGACGAGGGCACCCCCGCCCACGACCGCGACCACGCGGCGGCGCTCGCCGCGCTCGGCGTCCCGGCCTTCGCCTGCACCCCCGACCTGTTCCCGGAGATCATGGCGGCCGCCCTGGAGAAGCGTCCCCTGCCGATACCCGCCTGATCACGGGAGCGCCCCGGGGTGCGGAATCCGTCGTCACGGACCACCCGCACGGGTGCTCGGAGGGCGACTGAGTTCCATGTCACAGCGCTCCCCGGGCCTCCCTCACCCCGTCGTCCCGCGCGCCGTGAGGGGCCGGAACCCCGGGCCCCGCCTGCCACGACCGCCGTGGACGGCCACCCCGCGACCCCCTCGGACCGGCCCGCCGCCCCCGCGGCCTGTGACCCGTATCACCGCTCTCCTGTGATCTGCGATTTAGGGACCCACGGCCCACGGCGATAACCTGCGAGACGGACATGCCGCGTCCACGGACACCGTGTACGCCTCCCTTGTGACAGAGCAGTCACGTTGCCCTCCGCGGCACGCCCACGCAGACAACGAACCGCGATCATCAGAAAAGGGACGGACGCGCGTGGACCTGTTCGAGTACCAGGCGAGGGACCTCTTCGCCAAGCACGGTGTACCGGTGCTGGCCGGTGAAGTCATCGACACGCCTGAGGCGGCGCGCGAGGCCACCGAGCGTCTTGGCGGCAAGTCGGTCGTCAAGGCGCAGGTGAAGGTCGGCGGCCGCGGCAAGGCCGGCGGCGTCAAGCTGGCCGCCACCCCGGACGAGGCCGTCGCCCGCGCGACGGACATCCTCGGGATGGACATCAAGGGCCACACGGTCCACAAGGTGATGATCGCCGAGCTGTCCCCGGAGATCGAGGCCGAGTACTACGTCTCGTACCTCCTCGACCGCACCAACCGCACCTTCCTGGCCATGGCCTCGGTGCAGGGCGGCATGGACATCGAGGAGGTCGCGGAGAAGACCCCCGAGGCCCTCGCGAAGGTCCCCGTCAACGCCAATGACGGCGTCACCCTGGAGAAGGCCCGCGAGATCGTCGCCCAGGCGAAGTTCCCGGCCGACGTCGCCGAGGGCGTCGCCGAGGTCCTGGTCACCCTGTGGGACACCTTCGTCGCCGAGGACGCCCTCCTCGTCGAGGTCAACCCGCTGGTGAAGACCAAGGACGGCCGCATCCTGGCCCTCGACGGCAAGGTCTCCCTCGACGAGAACGCCGACTTCCGCCAGCCCGGGCACGAGGCCCTGGAGGACAAGGCGGCGGCCAACCCGCTCGAGGCCGCGGCCAAGGCCAAGGGCCTCAACTACGTCAAGCTCGACGGCGAGGTCGGCATCATCGGCAACGGCGCCGGCCTGGTCATGTCGACCCTGGACGTCGTCGCGTACGCCGGTGAGGACCACGGCGGCGTGAAGCCGGCCAACTTCCTCGACATCGGCGGCGGCGCCTCCGCCGAGGTCATGGCGAACGGCCTGGAGATCATCCTGGGCGACCCGGACGTCAAGTCCGTGTTCGTCAACGTCTTCGGCGGCATCACCGCCTGCGACGAGGTCGCCAACGGCATCGTCCAGGCCCTGGAACTCCTCGCCTCCCGCGGCGACGAGGTCACCAAGCCGCTGGTCGTGCGCCTCGACGGCAACAACGCCGAGCTGGGTCGCAAGATCCTGTCGGACGCCAACCACCCGCTGGTGCAGCGCGTGGACACCATGGACGGAGCGGCCGACAAGGCCGCCGAGCTCGCGGCTGCGAAGTAAGGGACGAGGGACACCAGAGCCATGGCTATCTTCCTCAACAAGGACAGCAAGGTCATCGTCCAGGGCATGACCGGTGCCACGGGCATGAAGCACACCAAGCTCATGCTGGGTGACGGCACCAACATCGTCGGCGGCGTGAACCCGCGCAAGGCCGGCACCAAGGTCGACTTCGACGGCACCGAGGTCCCGGTCTTCGGCACCGTCGCCGAGGCCATCAAGGAGACCGGCGCCGACGTCTCGGTCCTCTTCGTGCCGCCGGCCTTCGCGAAGGCCGCCGTCGTCGAGGCCATCGACGCCGAGATCCCCCTCGCGGTCGTCATCACCGAGGGCATCGCCGTCCACGACTCCGCCGCGTTCTACGCGTACGCGGTGGAGAAGGGCAACAAGACCCGCCTCATCGGCCCGAACTGCCCCGGTCTCATCACCCCGGGCCAGTCCAACGCCGGCATCATCCCGGGCGACATCACGAAGCCGGGCCGCATCGGCCTGGTCTCGAAGTCCGGCACGCTGACGTACCAGATGATGTACGAGCTCCGTGACATCGGCTTCTCGTCCGCCGTCGGCATCGGTGGCGACCCGGTCATCGGCACCACGCACATCGACGCCCTGGCGGCCTTCGAGGCCGACCCGGAGACCGACCTGATCGTCATGATCGGCGAGATCGGCGGCGACGCCGAGGAGCGTGCGGCCGACTTCATCAAGGCCAACGTCACCAAGCCGGTCGTCGGCTACGTCGCGGGCTTCACCGCGCCCGAGGGCAAGACCATGGGCCACGCCGGCGCCATCGTCTCCGGCTCCTCCGGCACCGCCCAGGCGAAGAAGGAGGCCCTGGAGGCCGCGGGCGTCAAGGTCGGCAAGACCCCGACCGAGACGGCCAAGCTGGCGCGCGCGATCCTCGCGGGCTGACGCCGCCACCACCGCACAGCGAGTGGGCCCCACCCCTCCCGGGAGACCGGGCGGGGGCGGGGCCCACTCGTGTGCGGGGCGGGGGTGGGGCCCACTCGCGTACGAGACCGGGGGCGGAGCCCGCCCGTGTACGGGGCGGAGGTCGGGACCCGGCCTCCGTACGGGCCCGGGCGGGCGGTTACCCGGCCACCGGGAGCAGGCGTTCGGGGCCCGGGTTGGGCTCGGAGCGCAGCCGGTCGCGGAGTTCCACGTCCTCGGGTCTGAGCTTCTCCGGGCCGCCGCGTACCGGCACCCCGTTGACGGTCTCGCCGGGGGCGTTCACCGGGATGTACCGGGTCGGCGCGGTCACCGCCGTGAAGCCGGTCATCACGATGAGGGCCGCCGACACCCCGACCACCGCCCGCGTCCAGGTGCGGGCCCGCTGCTCGCCGCCGGTCCGGATCGCGCGGGCCGCCGGGAGCGTCGCCGCCGGTGCCTCCGCGACCGGCGCGTTCAACCGCCGGTGCAGCTCCTCGGGGTCGGCGAGGCCGGGGTCCCGCCGTCCGAGGACCGCGCGCGCGTGCAGCAGCCGGTGGGCGGCGGCGGGGGTGCTCGCCTCCGTCTCGGCCGCCGTGTCCGGCAGGTCGAGGCCGAGACCGTCGTAGAGCAGCACGGTGCGGCGGTGGGGCGGCGGCAGTTCGAGCAGCGCGGAGACCAGCTCCCGCTCTCCCCGGCCCGCCCCGGCCGAAGGGGCGTCGGGGTGCTTGTGGGCGCGGCGCAGCCGGTGCCAGGGGGAAAGGGCGTACTCGTACGCCGTCGCCCGCACCCAGCCCACCGGGTCCGCGTCGACCGCGACCTCGGGCCAGCAGTGCCACGCCCGCTGGAAGGCGCGCTCGACGGCCTCCCGGGAGAGCGCCCGGCGTCCGGTGAGCAGATAGGTCTGGTGGACGAGGCCGGGCGCGGCGTGCGCGTAGAGCGCGTCGAACGCCTCCTCGGGGGTGGGGCCCGGCACGGCGGCGTCCCCGGTCGCCGGCTCCGCCGTCTCCGGCGCTTCCGGTTTCAGGCGTTCCGACGGCATGGAGACCCCGTCACCGGCCGGTACGGGGGGAAGGACCCGCGTCGGCTCGGCGTCCCGCTCGGGCGCGCTCCCGGTGGTGCCGCCGGTCGTGCTCCCGGTGGCGCCCCCGGACCGGTCCCCGGCGGGGGGCCGGGAGGAGACCGGGGAGGAGGGGGCCGAAGGGGTGAGACCGGCGGCCCCGGGGGTCGATTCCGAACCGGGTACCGCTTCCGAGGCCGGGACCGCTTCCGTCCCGGGAGCCGTCTCCGCCCCGGGACGCCGTGCTTCCGCCCGCTCCGCCTCCGTCTCCCCGGCGGGACTCGGGGACAGGGCCGGGGACGGGCTCGGCGACGGGCCGTCGGGACCGTCCACGCCCAGCAGCCGCGCGTACGCCTCGCGCTTGCGGCCCCGGGGCGCCGAACGCCCGGTCTCCCACGCCTTGACCGTGGCTTTCGTGACGCCCATGGCCTCGGCGACCTGCTCCTCGCTCAGGGCGAGGGCCTCGCGCAACCTGCGTCGCTCCTTGGGGGTCGGCAGGGTGGCGGAGGAGCTGGAATCCGCGGTGCTCCGGCTCATGGGCGTCGACCTCCCACAGAGCTTCTCTGGGCGGAAAAGTACATAAACGTATCTTGAGCGACACAACGGATGTTTGCCTGTTACGCGGCGAAAGCGCGTGTCGTTGGGAGCATGGCCCCGTGACCCACGTGACCGAGCCCCCCCTGGTCCAGGGCGGCCGTTCCGCCGCGCTCGCCGCCGCCTGCGTCCGGGGCGGAGTCGCCGCCGGACTCGGCCTCGGCGCCCTCGCGGTCCTGGTGATCGCGGCCTGGATCAGCTCCCCGTTCCTCGGCGGCGGCCCCGACGACGTCCTCCACGCCGCCACCGGGCTCTGGCTGCTCGCCCACGGCGTGGACCTGATCCGCACCGACACCCTCTCCGGCCCGCCCGCGCCCCTCGGCGTCGCCCCGCTCCTCCTGACCGCCCTGCCCGTCTGGCTCGTCCACCGGTCCGCCCGCGACACCCTCGCGCCGGGCACCGCGGGCCGGGACCGGCCGCGCCCCTCCCCGAGCGGCGCGATCGCCTCGGTGGCCGGGGGATACCTGCTGGTCACGGCGGCGGTCGTGCTCTACAGCGAGAGCGGTCCGCTGCCCGCCGACCTGGTCACGGCCGGACTCTGGCCGCCCGCCGTCGTGGCCGGCGCGGCGGGGGCGGGGGTCTGGACGGCGCTCGGCCGCCCCTTCCCCGGGCAGCGGTGGGTGGTCCTCCCGCGCGCGGCCGGGCTCGGGCTCGTGACGCTGCTCGCCGGCGGCGCGACGGCCGCTGCGGTCTCGCTGGTCCGGCACGCGGACCGGGCGCAGGCCGTGTTCCTGGGCCTGGCGGGGGAGTGGTCGGGGCGGGCCGCGGTCCTGCTGCTCGTCCTGGCACTGCTGCCGAACGCGGCCGTGTGGGGGGCCGCGTACGGCCTCGGACCCGGTTTCGCCCTCGGCACGGGCGCCCTCGCGACCCCGCTGGGCCTCACCGGGGACCCCGCCGTGCCGCCCTTCCCGCTCCTGGCCGCGGTGCCCGCCGAAGGGCCCGGCGGCTGGCTCCACTGGACGACCGCGACGGTCCCGCTCGCCGCGGCCGTGCTCCTGGGCCACCGGGTGGGCCGCTCGGCACGGACCTGGACGGCCCGGGACACGGCGCTGACGGCCCTGGGCGCGGTCGGGGCGTGCGGAGCGGCCGCCGCCGCCCTCGCGGGCGCGGCGGGCGGCCCGCTGGGCACCGGCCGGCTCTCCGCGTTCGGCCCGGTGTGGTGGCAGACGGGCGGAGCGGTGGTGCTCTGGGGGACCTGCGTGGGCGTCCCGGCCGCCCTGGGGGCACGGGCCTGGGGCCGCCGCGTCCCGCGAGCGGAGCGCGTACCGGCTCCGGCCGCCGCCCCGGACCTCACGACGGAGGAGACGGGGACGGGCGCCGCCGCCGGCCGGAAGCTCCTTCCGGGGTGGGTACGGCGCCCGGCGTGGAGCCGGAACCCGAGCCTTGCCCGGGTCCGCTTCCGGCGGACCGGCGCGGCGGTCGGGACTCCGGCCCCCGGCGGCGGTTCGCACGGGGCTCCGTACGCCGATCCGTACGGCGACCCCTTCGGCGACACCGGCTACGAGCCGTACGACTTCCTCCCGGCGGCCTGGGAGCCCACCCCGGAACCGGAGCGGAAAACGGAACCGGAGCCGGAGCCGGAGCGGAGGGCTGAGCCCCGAAAGGAGACGGGGCCGGACCCGAAGACGGATCCGGCCCCGGATTCCGGGGGCCCCGGAGCCCCCGAGGGCACCGGTGAAGAGACGAAGGGGCGAACGGGCGAATGAGGGCCCGCTACTCCCGGACCCCGAAGCCCGCCCGCAGCGGCTTCGGCAGGAGGTCGTTGCAGGCCAGCCGGCCCGCGTGGGTGAGGGCGTCGTCGCGGCACTCGTAGAAGTCGCGGTAGACGAGCTGCATGGTGAAGCCGCCCGCCACGATCGCCAGGGCCACGGCCGAGGCGACCAGACCGCTGATCGCGGCCGTCCGCATCGCCCGCGCCGGGGCGGCCACCGGGGCGCCCTGCCCCGGAGTCCGTCCCGAGGGCCGGGACGCCGGCTGTGACGTCGACGACGCCGCACCGGCCCCGTCGGCCGCGCCGGTCCCGTCCGCCGCCCCCTGCCCGCCCTGCTTCGGCCCGGTCCGCAGCGAGCTGATCCCCCAGTAGAGGCCGAGGGCGCCGAGGAGCAGCGCCAGCTCCGGGATCTCGAAGAGGGCGAAGAAGAACCCCCACATGCCGGCGAGGATCGCGTACCGCGCCCGCCGCTGCGCCGGGTCCGTCGGGTCCCAGCGGAGCCCCGGGCCGCGCCCGGACCCGCCCTGCCCCGGCCCGCCGGGGCCGCCGCCCTGGCCGCCCTGGCGCTCGGGTCCCCGGCCGAAGCCGTCTTGGGAGGGGCCCGGCTGGCGCGGGCTCCAGCGGCCGTCGGACGGGCCCCGGGCGTCCGGGTTCCCGGACGCGTCGTCGTCCGGGCCCTCCGGCCGCCGCGGCTGCCACGGCTGATCCGGCCGCCCCTCGGGCGGCGGCGCGAACGGGTTGTTGTCGTCCGTGGACTGGCGTTCCGGCATCTGCTGAACGTCTTCCCTCTGTCGTCTCGACCACGGCCGCACCCGTGGTCTCCGCTGCTGTCTCGTACTGCTCGGCAACCGCTCCGTGCCGCCCAGTCCTTCTCGTACCGCTTCGTACCGCTTCTTCGTGCTCCGCGCCGTCCCGTCCGCGTACGTCCGCGTACGTCGGTGACTCGTCCGCCGTCCGTCCGCCGCGCCGTCCGGCCCCCCGGCCCGGCCCCGGTCCGCGACCGGTCCGGCGCGCGTCCGGCGTCGGACCCTGACGCTACCGCCCTGCTCCGCCCCCGTCCCGCGGGGGCCGTCCGGTGTGCCGGTATCGTTGCTGACGGTCGAGCCATTCGTAGGGTTCCCCGTATCGAGCGGCACGATTCGTTCGTACGACCGCACAAACACCACGGAAAGAGTGACCCAGTGGCTGCCGCCCGCCTCGTCGTCCTGGTCTCCGGTTCCGGTACCAACCTTCAGGCCCTCCTCGACGCCGTCGCCGCCGACCCCGCGTACGGCGCCGAGATCGTCGCCGTCGGCGCCGACCGCGACGGGACCGTCGGGCTGGAGCGGGCCGAGCGCGCGGGGCTCCCCACCTTCGTGTGCCGGGTGAAGGACCACGCGAGCCGCGAGGAGTGGGACCGCGCCCTGACGGAGGCCACCGCCGCGTACGAGCCCGACCTCGTCGTCTCGGCCGGCTTCATGAAGATCGTCGGCAGGGAGTTCCTCGCCCGCTTCGACGGCCGGGTCGTCAACACCCACCCGGCCCTGCTGCCCAGTTTTCCCGGTGCCCACGGGGTGCGTGACGCCCTCGCCTACGGCGCGAAGGTCACCGGGTGCACCGTCCACTTCGTCGACGACGGCGTCGACACCGGCCCGATCATCGCCCAGGGCGTGGTCGAGGTGCGGGAGACGGACGATGAAGCCGCTCTGCACGAGCGCATCAAGGAAGTCGAGCGCTCGCTGCTCGTCGACGTCGTGGGGCGTCTCGCCCGGCACGGCTACCGCATTGAGGGACGAAAGGTTCATGTCGGTGAACACGGACACCGTTAAGCCCATCCGCCGCGCGCTGGTCAGCGTCTACGACAAGACGGGGCTCGAAGAGCTGGCCCGCGGCCTGCACGAGGCCGGTGTCGAGCTCGTCTCCACCGGCTCCACCGCCGGGAGGATCGCCGCGGCCGGCGTTCCCGTCACCAGGGTCGAGGAGCTGACCGGCTTCCCCGAGTGCCTGGACGGGCGCGTCAAGACCCTCCACCCGCGCGTGCACGCCGGCATCCTCGCCGACCTGCGCCTGGAGTCGCACCGCGAGCAGCTCGCCGAGCTCGGCGTGGAGCCGTTCGACCTGGTCGTCGTGAACCTCTACCCGTTCCGCGAGACGGTCGCCTCCGGCGCCACCCCGGACGAGTGCGTCGAGCAGATCGACATCGGCGGCCCGTCCATGGTCCGCGCCGCCGCGAAGAACCACCCGTCCGTGGCGATCGTCACCAGCCCGGAGCGGTACGGCGACGTGCTCGCCGCCGTCCGGTCCGGCGGCTTCGACCTGACCGCCCGCAAGCGGCTCGCCGGCGAGGCCTTCCGGCACACCGCCGCGTACGACGTGGCCGTCGCCTCCTGGTTCGCCGCCGACTACGCCGCCGCCGACGACAGCGGCTTCCCGGACTTCCTGGGCGCCACGTACGAGCGGAAGAACGTCCTGCGGTACGGCGAGAACCCGCACCAGGGCGCCGCCCTCTACGTCGACGGCACCGGCGGCCTCGCGGAGGCCGAGCAGCTGCACGGCAAGGAGATGTCGTACAACAACTACACGGACACCGACGCCGCGCGCCGGGCCGCGTACGACCACGACGAGCCCTGCGTCGCGATCATCAAGCACGCCAACCCGTGCGGCATCGCGATCGGCGCCGACGTAGCCGAGGCCCACCGCAAGGCGCACGCCTGCGACCCGCTGTCCGCGTTCGGCGGCGTCATCGCCGTCAACCGCCCGGTGACGGTCGAGCTGGCCGAGCAGGTCGCGGAGATCTTCACCGAGGTCATCGTCGCCCCGGGCTACGAGGACGGCGCGGTCGAGGTCCTGGCCAGGAAGAAGAACATCCGCGTGCTGCGCGCCGAGGGCGCCCCGGCCAACCCGGTCGAGGTCAAGCCGGTCGACGGCGGAGCCCTCCTCCAGGTCACCGACCGCCTCCAGGCCGACGGCGACGACCCGGCGCACTGGACCCTCGCCACCGGCGACGCCCTGTCCGCCGAGGAGCTGGCCGAGCTGTCCTTCGCCTGGAAGGCCTGCCGCGCGGTCAAGTCCAACGCGATCCTGCTCGCCAAGGACGGCGCCTCGGTCGGCGTCGGCATGGGCCAGGTCAACCGCGTCGACTCCGCGAAGCTGGCCGTCGAGCGGGCGGGCGAGGAGCGGGCGCGCGGCGCGTACGCCGCCTCCGACGCCTTCTTCCCCTTCCCGGACGGCCTGGAGATCCTGACCGCGGCCGGCGTGAAGGCGGTCGTGCAGCCCGGCGGCTCGGTCCGCGACGAGCAGGTCGTCGAGGCGGCGGCCGAGGCCGGCGTGACGATGTACTTCACGGGCACCCGCCACTTCTTCCACTGACGCGCGGCCGCGCGACGCGGACGGCCCGCCGACCTCCCCGGGAGGCGGCGGGCCGTCCGCGTCGCGCCGGCGGACCGGCCGGTCGAACGGTCTCTGTTCTAATGGGTTGCTCTTCTGTCGGCCGCTGGTAATGGGGGCGTGATGCTGGACGTAGGGAACAAGTCCCCCGAGGAGGCCGTCGAAGGCGCCGAGGGCGCCGACGCCGGGGTTCCGGCCGTCGCCGTCGCCGTCCCCGCTCCCGCGAGCGCCCCGGACGCCCCGGACGCCCCGGACGCCGTCGGCACCGAGGCCCCCGCCGGTCTCGCGCCCGCCCCCCTCCGCCCGTACCTGATCGTCGCGGGCGTCCTGTGCGCCCTCTACTTCCTGTACTCCTGGGTGCAGTACGCGTACTTCCGGACCCCCTCCTGGGACCTCGGGATCTTCGGGCAGTCCGTCCGCGCGTACGCCGAGTTCCGCGCGCCGGTCGTCGACATAAAGGGGCCCGGTTTCCCGATCCTCGGGGACCACTTCAGCCCCGTCACCGCCCTGCTCGCACCGCTGTACTGGATCTGGCCCTCACCGGTCGCCCTGCTCTTCGCGCAGGCCGCGCTCTTCGCCGCCTCGTCCGTCGTCGTCGGGCGCACCGCGCAGCAGGTGCTCGGCAGCCGGGCCGCCGGCATCGGGCTCGCGATCGCGTACGGGCTCTCCTGGGGGCTCCAGGAGGCGGTGAAGTCCGACTTCCACGAGATCGCCTTCGCCGTCCCGCTGCTCGCCCTGGCCTGCCGGGCGCTGGTCCTCGGCCGCTGGACCGCGGCCGCGGCCTGGTCGGCCCCGCTGGTCCTGGTCAAGGAGGACATGGGGCTCACCGTCGCCATGGTCGGCGCGGTCCTCTTCCTCAAGGGCAGCAGGCGGCTCGGCGCCGCCCTGGCCGGCTTCGGCGTCGCCGCCTTCGCCCTCACGGTCCTCGTCCTGATCCCGGCGGCGAGCAGCCTCGGCCAGTACGACTACTGGTCCAAGATCGAGAAGACGGGCGAGGGGGCCGACACCTCCTTCGGCCAGATCGTCGGCGACGCCCTCGCCTCGGGCGAGCGCTGGGAGATGGTTCTCCACCTCCTCGCCGTCACCGGCTTCCTCGCCCTGCGCTCCCCGCTGGTCCTGCTCGTCCTGCCGACCCTGGGCTGGCGGTTCCTCTCCCAGGACCCCCATCACTGGGGCATGCACTGGCACTACAGCGCGATCCTCATGCCGGTCGTCCTGCTGGCCCTCGTGGACGGCGCCCGCGCGGTGCGCACCTCGCCGCGCGCCTGGCTCGTCTCGTACGGGAGGGTCGTCGTCCCGGTGGCGACGGCGGTCGCGCTCGTCCTCGCCGCGAACCTGCCGCTGCGGGAGCTCCTGAGGCCGGAGACGTACCGGGCGGACGCGCGGGTCGCGCAGGCGCGGGAGGCGCTGGCGGCGGTGCCGGAGGGGACGAGCGTGGAGACCGACGTCTCCCTCCTCGCCCACATGACGGCGGACCACCGGGTCTACTGGGCCGGGACCTCTCAGGACGTCGACCCCGACTACCTGGTCTACGACCTGCGCGGCTGGTCGCAGCAGGTCTCGGACCCGGCGGCGCTGGCTTCGCAACTGCACCCGCGGGCCCGCTACGAGCTCACGCACCGCTCGGAGGGATTCGCGGTCCTGAAGCGGCGGTGACACGCGCCGGTGACGCACGGCGGTGACGAGCGCGAACGGGGAGGCCCCGGGCATCGACCGATACCCGGGGCCTCCCGCACGGAACGGCGCCGACGTGATGTCAGCCGTTCTCCTTGACGACCAGCGTGCTGCACACCTTGTCCGCGAAGGTCTGCTTCTTGGAGTCCCAGATCGGCCAGAGGTAGCCGATGTAGCAGGCGATGCCGTCCAGGAAGTGCGCCAGCTGGCGGACGAACGCCATGCCGAAGCCGAGCGGACGGCCGTCCGACTCGCGCAGCGTCCGGGTGCCGACGGCCTTCTTGCCGATCGTCTGGCCGGTCGCGCCCTCCTTGTAGATCTGGAAGAAGAACATGAAGATCAGGTAGACGAGGCCGACCAGGCCGAGGATCGCCCCGAGGCCGCTCTCGCCGCTGCCGTCGCTCATCGCGACGCCTATCCCGAGCAGCACGTAGTACGGCAGCAGGATGACGGCGAGGTCGATCAGCCGGGAGAGGAAGCGCCAGCCCCAGTGAGCCAGCGGCGGGACGTTGCCGTAGCCGCCCGCGCCCGGGTAGCCGCCGCCGTACGGCGAGACCGGCGGGGCGGCCGGGTAGCCGTAGCCCTGCTGCGGCGGGACGCCCTGCGGAGCCTGCTGCGGGTAGCCGTAACCGGGCTGCTGGCCCTGCGGGTAGCCGTAGCCGGGCTGCTGGCCCTGGCCCTGGCCCTGACCCTGACCGTAGGGGTTGTTCGGGTCGCCGAAGCTCATCGCGGGATTCCTCCGTGAATTTCTCTGTGCGGGGACGTCGCGGCCCGCGCGGAGGACTTTCACAGCGTTTGAGCGGATTTCCCCCCGGCACTTTCCGCGGTACTGCGCCGATCATCGTCGTTGCAAGGTCGACTTTTTGTCCAGTCGATACGGCACGGAGTTGTGCAAGTGCAACCTTCCGTTCCACGGCCCGGAACCCTCGGTACGCGCGAATTGGAAGAAGGCGGGGGCGATCCGGGAAGATGGCTCCATGAGCGCCCAGATTCTCGATGGCAAGGCCACCGCAGCCGCGATCAAGTCCGATCTGACCGTCCGTGTGGCGGCCCTCAGGGAGAAGGGCGTCACGCCCGGACTCGGCACCGTCCTCGTCGGCGACGACCCGGCCAGCCAGAAGTACGTGGCCGGGAAGCACCGCGACTGCGCGGAGGTCGGCCTCGCCTCCATCCAGCGCACGCTGCCCGGCACCGCCACCCAGGAGGAGATCGAGGCGGTCGTGCGGGAACTCAACGAGGACCCGGCCTGCACCGGCTACATCGTGCAGCTCCCGCTGCCCGAGGGCATCGACGAGAACCGCGTCCTGGAGCTGATGGACCCGGAGAAGGACGCGGACGGGCTGCACCCGACCAACCTGGGCCGCCTGGTGCTCAACGAGCCCGCCCCGCTGCCCTGCACGCCCAACGGCGTCATCACCCTGCTCCGCCGCCACGGCGTCGAGATCAACGGCGCCGAGGTCGTGGTCGTCGGGCGCGGCGTCACCATCGGGCGCTCGATGCCGCTGCTGCTCACCCGCCGCTCCGAGAACGCGACCGTGACCCAGTGCCACACCGGCACCCGGGACCTCGCGGCGCACCTGCGGAACGCCGACATCGTCGTGGCGGCGGCCGGCGTGCCGCACCTGATCAAGCCCGAGGACGTGAAGCCGGGCGCGGCCGTCCTCGACGTCGGCGTCTCGCGCAACGCCGAGGGGAAGATCGTCGGCGACGTGCACCCGGGCGTCGCCGAGGTCGCCGGCTGGATCTCCCCGAACCCGGGCGGAGTGGGCCCGATGACCCGCGCGCAGCTCCTCGTCAACGTCGTCGAGGCCGCGGAGCGCGCGGCCGCGGCGCTCTGACGTGCCGTCCGGGAGCCTCCGGATGCGACGCGGACCACGACGGCCGCCCACCGTCACCACCGACACCGCGCGCCCCGAGGGCGGCGGGCGCGCCGCGCCCGGCGCCGCCCCGGCGCCCGCGCGCCAGTGGCCGCTGCTCACGGTCCTCTGTGTCGCCGGGGCCGGACTGCTCGTGGTGGGCACGGACGCGTTCTCGCAGGCCTTCCGCGTGGGGACGATCCTGATCGGGGCCGCGCTCCTGCTCGGCGCCGTGATGCGGCGGACGGTGCCGTCCGTGGGCATGCTGGCGGTCCGGTCCCGCTTCACCGACATGATCACGTACGGGGTGATGGGCGGCCTGATCGTGCTGCTCGCGCTCATGGTGCAGCCGCATCCCTGGCTGCGGATCCCGTTCCTGGAGGACATCCTCCACCTGACGGTGACGTAGGCGCCGGCCCCGGTCCCGCACGCGGCGCCCGCCCTCTCCCCCGTGGGAGGGCGGGCGCCGTCGTGATCAAGGGTCACGGACGCGCCGACGCCGGTTCAAGGCCCGTCGGCGCGCTGTGGCACGGAAGTGACCATTCCGGTACGTCGTCCCGCGAGCTGGGCGCGCGTCGCCCCCGGAACTGCCATCCTTCGACGTGGCGGACGAGGCAGGGACGAACGCAGGGGACGAGGGGGCCGCACATGCCCGGCTGGAAGGCGCTTCCGGAGGAACTCGACCCGGAGGTGCGCGCGTTCACGGAGCGGATCCGGCGGCTGATCGACCGCAGCGGCCTGGGCGTGACGGCCGTCGCCGAGCGCACCGGACACGAACGGTCCGCGTGGGACGCGTACCTGAACGCCCGTCGGCCCGCCCCGCGAAGCGCGGTGATCGCCCTCGCGGAGACGACCGGCGCGGACCCGGCCGACCTCACGGCCCGCTGGGAACGAGCACGGAGCCGCTTCGCACCGGAGGAGGGCACGCGCGCGGGGGGACCGGAGACCGTGTTCCCGCGCGGGAGGGGCCTGTACGGCGGTGCTCCCGAGGTCCCGGACAGGGGCGCTCCCCGGGGCCCGGCGACCGAGGCGCAGGGCTCCGGCGGTTTCGAAGCCCCCGGCGGTCCCGACGGTCTTGGCGGACCCGAACGCCCCGGCGGACCCGAACATCCCGGCGACGACCACACCATGCGGATCCGGCGCCTCGACCCGACGGCCCCACCGGCCCCCATCCCCATCCCCATCCCCGTCCCCGCACCCGCTCCCACCCCCCGGCCCCGCCGAACCACCGTGCTCCTCTACGTCGCCGGGATCCTCGGCGCCCTGCTCGTCGTCACCGCCGCCCTGCTCCTCGTCGACCTGGGCGGCGGCGACGGGGCGGACGGCGGTGCGGACGGGCGCGCGACCGCGCCGCCCACCACCCCCGCCCCGAGCCCCACGCCCCGTACCGAACTCCCCGCGGGGGTGAAGTGCTCCGGCGCCGACTGCGCCGGGCGGGACCCCGAGGCCATGGGGTGCGGCGGGCCCCTCGCCGTCACCCTCGCCCGCGTCCGCGTCGGCACCGCCGGCGTCGAGGTCCGCCACAGCGCCGCCTGCGCGGCCTCCTGGGCCCGGATCACCGGCGCCGCCCCCGGCGCCACCGTCTCCGTCGAGGTCGCGGGCGCGACCGAGCGCGCCACCGTCCCCGGGGACGCCGACACGACGGCGGCGGAGACCGACGCGTACACCCCGATGCTCGCCGTCGCCCCGGGCGCGTCCGCACGCGCCTGCGGCACCCTCGCGGACGGCACCGGGGGCTGCACGGCGGGCCGGTAGGACGGCCCGCGCGGACGGGTGGCAGTGAGCCGCACCACAAGGGGGTGGGGATTCAGGAGGGTCCGGGTCGGATAGCCTGACCGCTGGATATCTCTTCACGTCGAGACACCGATCGATCAAGAGGGGTATCCCGCACCAGGGGCAGGGACCCCCACCGCCAGCTGTCTTACGGAGATCGCCATGACCCGCACTCCCGTGAATGTCACCGTGACCGGCGCGGCCGGCCAGATCGGCTACGCGCTGCTCTTCCGCATCGCCTCCGGCCACCTGCTCGGCGCGGACGTGCCGGTCAAGCTGCGCCTCCTCGAGATCCCGCAGGGCGTCAAGGCCGCCGAGGGCACCGCCATGGAGCTCGACGACTGCGCGTTCCCGCTGCTCAAGGGCATCGACATCTTCGACGACCCGACCCAGGGCTTCGAGGGCGCCAACGTCGCGCTGCTCGTCGGCGCCCGCCCCCGCACCAAGGGCATGGAGCGCGGCGACCTGCTCGCGGCCAACGGCGGCATCTTCAAGCCGCAGGGCAAGGCCATCAACGACCACGCCGCGGACGACATCAAGGTCCTCGTCGTCGGCAACCCGGCCAACACCAACGCCCTGATCGCCCAGGCCGCCGCCCCGGACGTCCCGGCCGAGCGCTTCACCGCGATGACCCGCCTGGACCACAACCGCGCGCTGTCGCAGCTCGCCGCCAAGACCGGCGCCTCGGTGGAGGACATCAAGCGCCTCACCATCTGGGGCAACCACTCCGCGACCCAGTACCCGGACGTCTTCCACGCGGAGATCGCCGGCAAGAACGCCGCCGAGGTCGTCGACGACGAGGCGTGGCTGGCCGACACCTTCATCCCGACCGTCGCCAAGCGCGGCGCCGCGATCATCGAGGCCCGTGGCGCGTCCTCCGCCGCCTCCGCCGCGAACGCCGCCATCGACCACGTCCACACCTGGGTCAACGGCACCGCCGAGGGCGACTGGACCTCCATGGGCGTCCCGTCGGACGGCTCCTACGGCGTCCCCGAGGGCCTCATCTCCTCCTTCCCCGTCACCACCAAGGACGGCACGTACGAGATCGTCCAGGGCCTGGAGATCAACGACTTCTCCCGCGCCCGCATCGACGCCTCCGTGCAGGAGCTCGCCGAGGAGCGCGACGCGGTCCGCGAGCTCGGCCTCATCTGAGCCCGCCCCTCCCGCACTTCCGGCGCCCCCGGCCCGTACGACCGACCGTACGGACCGGGGGCGCCGTTTTTCCCGGCGGGCAACTGCCGCCTCCCCTATGCTGTGCCACCGGCTCCCGGTCAACTCCACGGGAGCACAGGACAGTTCCACACCACGGGGGAGCCTTGGCGCAGTCGTTCGTACCCCAGCAGCCCGGACAGCCACCCAGTACGCCACCGTCCGGGCCCCCGGTGCCCGGGGCCTCACCGGGCACCCACCCGTCCGCCAGCGAGGCGACCCGGCTGCTCTGCGCCGGCACGTACCTCGACGACGGCTTCCGCGACGAGGTCATCGACCAGCTCTACGTCCACGAGGAGCGCTTCGCCGCCCCCTCCCTCGGCTACGACGCGAGCCGCGTCCTCGCCCACGCGCTGCGCGCCCGCCGCGTCGAACTCGGCTGGGCCGCCGCGATCCTGGCGCTCTGGATCGTCGCGTTCCCGCTCACCAAGGGCCTGGTCGTCCTCCTCGTCGTGCCCTTCCTGGTGCTCGGGACCGCCCGCTGGATCCGCGGCCGGGCCGCCACCGCCGCCACCCCGGTGTACCGCCTCGTCCCCGCCTTCGTGCTGCGCTGGTACGGACGGTTCATGCTCTTCCAGGGCGCGGTGTTCCTCCTGCTGCTCGCCCTCGGCGACGAGCAGGACCGTTGGGAGCTCCTCGGCGACCTCTCCGAGGCGGGCGGGTTCCTCGGCGCCCTGGCGCTGCTCGCCGCCGAGGAGGTGTGGGGCGTCGGCCGGCTGGAGGCGTGGATCGCGATCGCGGTGCCGCTGCTCGTGGCCTGGGCGGTGGCCGTCCAGCGCGGCCAGTTCGCCCGCGCGCTCACCCAGGAGCTCTCCCGGGAGCGCTTCCCCGACCAGCGCGCCGACCCGGCCGAGCAGGCCGAGGGCGCCCGCTCCCGCAGGCTGCGCGACCGCATCCGGATCGAACAGCACGCGCGGCTCATCATGTACGGGGCGGACGACCCGTTCTGCGGCGCCGGCGAACCGTACGAGCCCTGGTCGCTCTCCATCGAGCTGCGGCCCCGCAAGGACCTCGACGGCAAGGCGCCCGAACCGCTCGACAACAGCGCCATCATGCGGCACGTCGTCCCGCTCGTGGAGGCGCTGCGCGTGCCCTCCCCGCACGGTTCGCCGCAGATCCGGGCGGCCGTACGGGACCGGCTGCGCGAGCTCGAGATCGACGAGGTCGTCTTCCTGCCCGTCGACGGGCTCCCGGACCGCACCGCCGCCCCGTACACCCCCGAGGGCTTCGAGGCGCACCGCTCGGGCTCCATCGAGGAGGGCGGCGAGACCCGCCGCCACTTCCTGCGCGTCCGGGTCGGCGGCTGGGGCGAGGAGATCGTCACCACCGTCTTCGTCCGCGTCCACACGCAGGGCGGCATGCTGATGCTGGAGGTCGCCCCGCACGTCCTGCGTCCGGTGAAGCCCCTCTACCGGCACGCCGACCGGATCGCCCACCGCTACCGGCACAACCACCACTTCGGCAAGGCCGTCTGGGCCCTCGGCCAGACCCCGCGCTCCGCCGGGCAGGCCCTCGTCACCCTCTGGCGCTCGCTCCGCCACGCCTGGCGGCTGCTCACCGCGGGCCACGCCCGCGCGCTGCCCGAGGGGCCGGAGGTCTCGGTCCGCGAGCTCGGCTCCGACGACGAGGCCTCCCTGTTCCAGGAGATGGACGTCAGCCGCTACCTGAAGAGCGTCCAGGACCGGGTCGCGAACGGCGTGACGGTCGCGCTCCGCGAAGCCGGCTACGAGACCGCCGAGTTCGAGCAGAAGATCGTCCACGTGGCCGAGGGCGGCACGTTCATCGAGAACACCAAGGGCAACGTGACCCTCGGCCACCACAACACCGTCACCAACAAGACCTTCACCACCTCGACGCCCGGAGGCAACCGTGGCTGACACCGACAACACCCCGCGCCGCGACGGCATCCAGGTCTCCAACACCGGCGGCAACGTCACCATCGGCGACCACAACACCGTCACCAGCACCGTGACCGGGAACCAGCCGGCCCGCGACCCCCTCCAGGAGGAGCTGCTCCTGGCGATCCGGCGCCTCCGCGCCGACCTGGGCGGTGTCGTCGCCTCCGAGCAGACGGCCGCCCTGGACGCCGAACTCTCCGACGCCGAGGGCGAGATCGAGGGCACGGGAGGCGCGGGCACCGTCCGCCTCACCCGCCTCCGCCGCGCCCTCGCGGACGCCGGAGCCGTGACCGGCATCCTCGCCTCGGGCGTGGCCGTGGGCCAGGCCGTCGGCGCGCTCCTCGGAGGATGAGATGAGCGGGTACGGGGGAGGCGGGGGCGGCGGGGCCCGCTGGAACGACGAGACGCAGAGCTGGGAGACGGGCGCCCCGGCGCCCGCGCCCGGACCCGTCGGCGGGGGCGGCCCGCTCCTCCCGCCGCCTCCGCCGCCGACCGCGCCGGAGTACGGACCGGGCCCGGGACCGGGCCCGGACCCGGCATACGGCCCGGAGCACACCCTCACCCACGAGACGCGCCACGGCCCCCGATACGTACCGGAGACGGGCGGCTGGGAGTACGCGCCGCCCCCGCCCCCGCCGCCCCGGTCCTCCGCGCGGACGGCGGTCGTGGCCGGGGTGGTCGCGGCGGTCCTGGCGGCGGGCTCCGTCGGCGGCTGGCTGCTCTGGGGCGGGGACGACGGGAGGGCCCCGGCGGCGGGCCCGCCGGCCTCGGCGTCGGACCCGGTCTCGGACCCGACCTCGGACCCGGCCCCGGAGGAGCCGACGGATCAGTCCTCCGGCACGGCCTCCCCCACCCCCACGGACGGCGTGCCCCCGCCCGGCTACCGGACGGTGGAGGACCGCAAGAGCTTCACGATCGCGATCCCCGAGGACTGGAACCGCACCGAGTCCGACCAGGGCGTCTTCTACAACGCGCCGGACGGCCGGAGCCTCCTCCAGGTCTTCGTGGTCACCGAGGCCGGCCTGACGCCCTACGAGGCCCTGCGCGGGACCTCGCGGGACGGCGCGGCGAACAAGCCCGGCTACGAGGAGATCAGCCTCGAACGGGTCACCGGCGAACCGGACGCCCCGGCGGACACCGTCGAGCTGGTGTACGCGTACGACCGCGACGGGGGCCGCCGCAAGGTGGTCGACCGGGCCTTCACGGCGCCGGACGGCAACCACTACGCGATCCTGGCCGCGGGCCCGGAGGAGGACTGGCCGAAGCAGCGCGAAGTGCTCCGGGTGGCGCTGGAGTTCTTCGAGCCGGGCCCGTACTGAGCCCGGGGGCGCCTACGGGGCGCCTACGGGGCGGGCGGGGCGTAGTGGCCGGGCGTCATCCGGGTGGTGACGCCGATCCGGTTCCAGGCGTTGATGGCGACGATCCCGGCGATCACCCGGGCCAGCTCGGTCTCGTCGAAGTGCGCGGCGGCGAGCGCGTACACCTCGTCGGGCACGAAGCCGTCGGTGAGGACGGTGACGGCCTCGGTCAGGGCGAGCGCCGCGAGCTCCCGCTCGGTGTAGAAGTGCCGGGACTCCTCCCAGGCGGAGAGCTGGACGATCCGCTCGACGCTCTCGCCCTCCGCGAGGGCGTCCTTGCTGTGCATGTCCACGCAGAACGCGCAGTGGTTGATCTGGGAGGCCCGGATCTTGATCAGGTGGTAGAGAGTGGGGTCGACGCCCTTGGCGGCGGCCGCCTCCAGGCGGATCATCGCCAGGTAGAACTCGTGGGCCCGTTCGGCGAAGGGCATCCGGGGCGCGTGCTCGTGGGCGCGTCCGGTGGTGACGGCGGTGTGCGTACTGGTCATGAAGCCCACCGTAGGAGCCGGTTGGCGCAGGGGTATGGTCCATTTCCATGGGGAACGACTGGGCCACTTTCGGGGCCGACCTCCACCTGGAACTCCGGGGGGCGCGCCTGCGCGCGGGGCTCATGGACGCCCTGCGGGAGGCGGTGCGCAGCGGGCGCCTGGCGGCGGGGACCCGGCTGCCGTCCTCCCGCTCGCTCGCCGCCGACCTCGGCACGGCCCGCAACACGGTCGCCGACGCGTACGCCGAGCTGGTCGCCGAGGGCTGGCTGACCGCCCGGCAGGGCTCGGGCACGCGGGTGGCCGACCGCACGGAACCCCGGGACCGCCCGCGCCACCGGCCCCTCGCCACCCCTCCGGTCACGGCCACCCCCGTCCACAACCTCAAGGCGGGCGCCCCCGACCTCGCCTCCTTCCCCCGCGCCGACTGGCTCAAGGCGTACCGGCGGGCGCTCACCACCGCCCCCGACGAGGCCTTCGGGTACGGGGACCCGCGCGGCCGGCCCGAACTGCGCACCGCGCTCGCCGAGTACCTGGCCCGCGCGCGGGGCGTGCACGCCCGGCCCGAACGGATCGTGGTCTGCGCGGGGTTCGCGCACGGCCTGACGCTGCTCGGACAGACGCTGCGGGGCCGGGGGGTGCGGGACGCGGCCGTGGAGGCGTACGGCCTGGAGATCCACGCGGACGTCCTGACCCGGGCGGGCCTGGGCACCCCCCTCCTCCCCCTGGACGAACGGGGCACGGACGTAGGGCGGTTGTCGTCCCTCCCCGACTGCGGAGCGGTCCTGATGACGGCGGCCCACCAGTTCCCGCTCGGCGGGGCCCTGCCCCCGGACCGGCGGGCGGCCGTCGTCGACTGGGCGCGGGCGTCGGGCGGCCTCGTCCTGGAGGACGACTACGACGGCGAGTTCCGCTACGACAGGCAGCCGGTGGGGGCCCTCCAGGGCCTCGACCCGGAGCGGGTCGTGTACCTCGGCACCGCGAGCAAGTCCCTCGCGCCCGGCCTGCGCCTCGCGTGGATGGTCCTGCCGGAGGACATGGTGGACGAGGTGACGGCGCTGAAGGGGGCCGTGGAGCGGGCGTCGAGCGCGCCGGACCAGCTGGCGTTCGCGGAGTTCCTGCGCTCGGGGGCGTACGACCGGCACGTCCGGGCGATGCGGCTGCGCTACCGGCGCCGCCGCGACCAGCTCATGGCGGCGGTGGCGGCGCACGCGCCGGGGACCCGGGTCGGCGGCATCGCGGCCGGCCTGCACGCCGTCCTCACCCTCCCCCCGGGCACCGAACGCCCCACCCTGCGAACGGCCGCCCACCACGGCCTCGCCGTCCAGGGCGTCTCCCACTACCGCCGCCCCACGGCCCCCCCGGCCCCGGACGGCCTCGTCGTCGGCTACGCCACCCCGTCGGACAGCGCGTGGCCGGGGGCGCTGGAGACACTGTGCCGGGTGCTGCCGTGAGGGGACCGGCGCCCGGAGGGGTTCCTCGGTCCGCCTCCGTGGGGGTCTCCTCCGTCCGCACTCCTGGCACGGCCCCTCCTTGTCAGGCCCTCCCTGACGCCTTTACCCTGCTTGTCAGGGGTGGCCTGACGGACGGCCGCCGGTGGAGGAGGGTTCGCGATGCTCGCCGAAACGACGGACCGCGACGGCCGGGCGTGCTCGTTCTGCGCCAGGCCCGAGGCGGAGGTGACCAAGCTGGTCACCGGTCCCGGAGTGAACATCTGCACCGAGTGCGTGGACCTGGCCGCCTCGATCGTCGCCGAGTACCGCCCGGGCCCGACCGAGCTGCGGATGCCGATGTGGGGCGAGCTGACCGATGCCGAGATGCTGGAGCGGCTGCCCCGGGTCGCGGCGCTCGCCGACCAGGTCGAGGCCGACCTGCGCATGTGGGTCACGGAACTCCGGCGTCGTGGTGCGACCTGGGCCAGGGTCGGCCAGGCCTTGGGCATCACCCGCCAGTCGGCCTGGGAACGGTTCTCCGGGGAGGAGTGACCGGGGGTGGCGGGCGCGCCTCCCCGGCGCGCCGTCCCCGCCGGGTCCCGTCACTCCCGCGTACGGCCGGAACCGTCGCCGCGCCGCCCGTCGAGGATCCCCCAAGCCGCCCGCACGAGGTGCGCGTTGTCCTTCGCCGGTGAGCCGTCGGGCAGGGTCAGTACGTCCTCCAGGCCGATCCTGGTGTCCAGGCCCAGGCCGGCCGCCACGCGCAGGACGGGCCAGGCGCCGTCGTCCTCGCCGTGCAGCAGCAGAGGGGCCGTGAGGTCGTCCCCCAGTTCCCGCAGCAGGGTCGTGGCCGTTGCCGCCGCCGTGGCCGGGTCGGTGTCGGTCACCTCGGCCAGCACGCGCAGCACCCGGTGGGCCGACGGCCAGGCGCGGAACCGGCGGGCGCCCCCGGTGCCCGACCAGACGCCGGCCTCGACGCCGATGCCGCGCTCCAGCAGCGCGTCGGCCACCGGCTCGGCCCCCTCCTCGTGCCAGTTCACCGAGGCGTGGTCGGGCAGGACCGTCCAGGACCGGATCAGCTCGACCCGCTTTCCCGGGTCCGGCACCGCCCAGGCCCCGGTGGTGACCCCGACCCGCACCCCGCCCGGCACGGCGGCGCGCACCGCGTCCACCGCTCCGGCGATCGCCCCGGGCTCCAGCGAGTCGAGGCCGTCGGCCCCTCTGGGGTGGAGGTGGAGGTCCTCCGCTCCGGCCTCCACCGCCCGTACGGCCTCGGCCGCCAACTCGGCCGGGGTCACCGGGATGTGACGGCCCTCGTCCCGGCTCCGCATTCCGTTCAGGCACACCTGCAACATGGACCGCACTCTGCCAGACACCGTCGCCGCCCTTCCCGGGCCGCGCGCGGCAGGGCGTGCCGTCCGGAGAGGTGGGCGCGGATGCCGTACGGGACTACGGCGTAAGCGCGTTCGGCCAGGTGTCGTCGTACGAGGGGGATCGAGCCTGTGGGTCCGCAGGTCCGTGGTTCGTGCCCCCGTGCCCCGCGTCCCCATAGGACCGCGGGTCCGTACACGTCCGGCGCGCCGGAGTCCGTCAGCGCGGGCGCTCCCCGCACTCCGCCGGGAACAGGACCGCGCCCGGCGGCAGTTCGTCCGGGTGGCGGGCGCGCACCCGCAGGCACGCCTCGGGGGAGTCGTCCTCGGGCGGGTACGCGAGGGTGAGGCCGTCCAGCGCGGTGACGTCCCCGCCGTGGTGCATCTCCGCCGCGTGCACGCCTTCCGGGAAACGGCCCGCCAGGACGCCGAAGGCCGCCGTGCCGTCGCCGTCGGCGACGCACTCGTGCACCTCGAAGCGCCAGTGCGCGGCCGCGTCGGCCAGCAGCGACCTGCCCCTCCTGTCCGGGCCGGTGAGGAAGTCGGCGTGGGCGCGCAGGTGGTGGGCGAGGGCGCAGCAGAGCGGGACCCCGGTGCCACCGGGGGCGGTCACCCGCGTGTATCCGGCGTGCGGGTGGAACGACAGGGCCTCGTCGAGGAGCACGAGCGCGGTGTCCCTCGCCGCCGGACGGCCCCGCCGGGCGATGTCCAGGAGCGGCGGGGCCGCGGTCACGGCCGCCGGGAACACCGAGCCGCTGTGGTCGTGGACGATTCCGCCGCAGCCGAGCAGTGACCCGGCCTCCGCCGCCCGTACCGGGTCCGCCGCCCCGGAGAGGACCCGCAGGCCGCGGGCGACGCGATCCGGTTCGTACCACCCGGGAGGGCCCGGTATCGCGGCCCAGTCCACCGTTTCCGTCTCCTCCGGCACGGTCGGATCCTCGCACGTGGCCGCCCGCAAGGCGGACGCCGTGCCGTGACGGATGGCTGAAGCAAACGCACAAATCATCCCGAGGAGCACGAAACGGCTCCACGGCTCGCGGCCGGACAGGACCGGACTGGACTGGCGGTCGCGGCATGTGTGACCGTGAGGCGCGCGGCCGAGGGGATCGCGTCCGCGAAGGGGGAGGGTGACAGACATGCGGAGGCTGAGGTCGAGCACGGTGGTGCTCGGCGGCATGGGCGTGCTCGCGGCGACGATCACGGCGTGCGGTTCCGAACCGGACAAGCGGTGCGTGGACCGGCTGACCCGGGAACAACTGCCCCGTTACGAGTGCGAGAGCGGGAGCGGGAACAGCAGCGGCACCCCCCGCGGCACGTACTACTACGGCGGGTCCGTCAGCGACAGGAAGGTGAGCGGCGGCAGCTTCGACAAGACCGCCGTCGACAGCGGCGGCTTCGGCTGCTCCGGCACCGGCGGCGGCTGAGGCGGGCCGGAAGCATGCAACGCCACACCGTCGAACCCCGCCCGGACTGGCAGCGGACCGTCGAGGAGCAGGGGCTCGTCTATCCGCTCACCCGCCACCCGGACGGCTCCCTGCGCCCGTACTGGGACGAGAGCGCGTACTACTCCTTCTCCCTGCCCGAGGTCGAGGCGCTGGAGGAGGTCGTCGAGGAACTGCACGCGATGTCCCTCGCCGCCGCCGCGCACATCGTGGAGAAGGAACGTTTCGCGGAGCTGGGGATCACCGATCCCCGACTGGCCGGCCTGATCGCCGAGTCCTGGCGGCGGCGCGACGAACTCCCCTCGATCTACGGGCGGTTCGACCTGCGGTACGACGGCACCGGGCCGGCCAGGATGCTGGAGTACAACGCCGACACCCCCACCTCCCTCGTGGAGGCCGCGAGCCCGCAGTGGTTCTGGATGGAGGAGCGGTTCCCCGGCGCCGACCAGTGGAACTCCCTCCACGAGCGGCTCGTCGACGCCTGGAAGCGGCAGGCCCACCTGCTGCCGCCCGGCCCCGTCCACTTCGCGCACTCGGACGGCGACGAACTCGGCGAGGACCTGATGACGGTCGCGTACCTGCGCGAGACCGCCCAGCAGGCCGGTCTGGAGACCGAGGCGCTCTCCGTCGAGCAGATCGGCTGGGACCGGCTCTCGGGCCGCTTCGTCGACGACCGGCTCCGTTTCCTCCGCAGCTGCTTCAAGCTCTACCCGTGGGAGTGGCTGACCACCGACCGCTTCGGCCCGCACGTCCTGGACACCCTCGACAACGGCGGCGGCACCGGCACCACCTGCTGGATCGAGCCCGCCTGGAAGATGCTGCTCTCCAACAAGGCGCTGCTCGCGATCCTGTGGGAGCTGTACCCGGGCCACCCCAACCTGCTGCCCGCCTACCTCGACGGACCGCGCGAACTCGCCACCACCACCGGCTGGGTCGCCAAACCGCTGCTCGGCCGCGAGGGCGAGGGCGTCACCCTGCACGAGGCCGGCACGGAACCCCTCGTACGGGACGGGGAACCCCGCTGCTACCAGGGCCTCGCCCCGCTGCCCGACTTCGACGGCAACCGGGTGGTCCTCGGCGCGTGGGTCGTCGAGGACGAGGCGGCGGGCCTCGGCATCCGGGAGTCGGCGGGCCCCGTCACCGACGAGTACGCCCGCTTCCTGCCGCACGTGATCCTCTGACCGCCGCCCCGCCCCGGGACCGGGCGGGTCCCCTCAGCCCGCCAGCACCCCCCTCAGCTGCTCCAGACCCCAGTCCAGGTCCTCCTTCGCGATCACCAGCGGCGGGGCGATCCTGATCGTCGAGCCGTGGGTGTCCTTCACCAGGACCCCCCGGTCGAGCAGCCGCTCCGAGATCTCCCGGCCCGTGCCCTTCGACGGGGCGACGTCCACGCCCGCCCACAGCCCGCGCCCCCGCACCGCCTCCACCGCGCCGCCGCCCACGAGCAGCCCCAGCTCGGCGTGGAGGTGGTCGCCCAGCTCCGCCGCCCGCTCCTGGTACTCGCCCGTCCGCAGCATCGCGATCACCTCCAGGGCCACCGCGCAGGCCAGCGGGTTCCCGCCGAAGGTCGACCCGTGCTCGCCCGGCCGGAAGACCCCGAGCACGTCCCGGTCGGCCACCACCGCCGACACCGGCACCACCCCGCCGCCCAGCGCCTTCCCGAGCAGGTACACGTCCGGCACCACGCCCTCGTGGTCGCACGCGAACGTCCTCCCCGTACGGCCCAGACCCGACTGGATCTCGTCCGCCACGAACAGCACGTTCCGCCGGCGGGTCAGCTCCCGCACCCCCGGCAGGTAGCCGGCCGGCGGCACCAGGACCCCCGCCTCGCCCTGGATCGGCTCCAGGAGCACCGCCACCGTGTTCTCCGTGACCGCCGCCTCCAGGGCCGTCAGGTCCCCGTACGGCACGATCTCGAACCCCGGCGTGTACGGCCCGAAGTGGTCCCGCGCCTCGTGGTCCGTGGAGAAGCTCACGACCGTCGTCGTCCGGCCGTGGAAGTTGTTCGCCGCCACCACGATCTTCGCGTGTCCGTCCGGCACGCCCTTCACCTCGTACCCCCACTTCCGGGCCGTCTTCACGGCCGTCTCCACCGCCTCCGCCCCCGTGTTCATCGGCAGCACCGCCTCCTTGCCGCACAGCTCCGCGAGCCGCGCGCAGAAGTCGGCGAACCGGTCGTGGTGGAAGGCCCGCGAGGTCAGCGTCACCCGCTCCAGCTGGGCCTTCGCCGCGTCGATCAGACGCCGGTTGCCGTGCCCGAAGTTGAGCGCCGAGTACCCGGCGAGCAGATCGAGGTACCGACGCCCCTCGACGTCGGTCATCCAGGCGCCGTCCGCCGAGGCGACGACGACCGGAAGGGGGTGGTAGTTGTGGGCGCTGTGCGCCTCCGCGGAAGCGATCGCGTCTTCTGTCCTCGACACGGGATCTCCGTTCGTCCTGCGGCCCGGGGTGGATGTGCCCCCTTTCCCTATCGTCGCTCGCATGCCGGACGGGGAAACCTCCGACACGGCCGGACCGCTACCCTGACGGCACGCACGGCGACTGGCGTACGGGGAAGCGACCCCGGGGGAGTCGTGCGCGGCAGACCACACGAGGCGCCGCCCGCCTGGGCGTCCCGGGACCGAAGTCCCGCGTGGCGCCGCGCCTCACGCAGTGCCCCGGGACCCCGCCCACGCCCGGAGGACACCACCGTGACCACCACCGAAGCCACCGTCACCGAAGCCGCCGTCACCGGCGCCCACCCCGCCCTCTCCGCCGCCGACCCCGAACTCGCCGCCCTCGTCGGCGCCGAGGAGCGGCTCCAGGCCGACACCCTGCGCCTCATCCCCAGCGAGAACTACGTCTCCGCCGCCGTCCTCGAAGCCTCCGGCACCGTCCTCCAGAACAAGTACAGCGAGGGCTACCCCGGCCGCCGCTACTACGAGGGCCAGCAGAACATCGACAAGGTCGAGACCCTCGCCGTCGAGCGCGCCAAGGCCCTCTTCGGCGTCGACCACGCCAACGTCCAGCCCTACTCCGGCTCCCCGGCCAACCTCGCCGTGTACCTCGCCTTCGCCGAGCCCGGCGACACCGTCATGGGCATGGCCCTGCCCATGGGCGGCCACCTCACCCACGGCTGGGGCGTCTCCGCCACCGGTTCGTGGTTCCGGGGCGTCCAGTACGGCGTACGCCGGGACACCGGGCTCGTCGACCTCGACGAGGTCCGCGACCTGGCCCTGAAGGAGCGCCCGAAGGTCATCTTCTGCGGCGGCACCGCCCTGCCCCGCACCATCGACTTCGCCGCCTTCGGCGAGATCGCCCGCGAGGCCGGCGCCGTCCTCGTCGCCGACGTCGCCCACATCGCGGGCCTGATCGCGGGCGGCGCCCACCCGTCCCCGGCCGGGCACGTGGACGTGATCTCCACGACCACCCACAAGACCCTGCGCGGCCCGCGCGGCGCCATGCTGCTGTCCCGCGAGGAGCACGCCAGGGCCCTCGACCGGGCCGTCTTCCCCGGCCTCCAGGGCGGCCCGCACAACCAGACCACCGCCGCCATCGCCGTCGCCCTGCGCGAGGCCGCCCTGCCCTCCTTCCGCGCCTACGCCCACGCCGTCGTCGCCAACGCGAAGGCCCTCGCCGAGGCGCTCCTCGCCCGCGGCTTCGACCTGGTCTCCGGCGGCACCGACAACCACCTGATCCTGATGGACCTCACCCCCAAGCAGGTGCCGGGCAAGACCGCCGCCAAGGCCCTCGACCGGGCCGGCGTCGTCGTCAACTACAACACCGTCCCCTACGACCCCCGGAAGCCCTTCGACCCCTCCGGCATCCGCATCGGCACCCCCGCCCTCACCTCCCGCGGCCTCGGCACCGCGCACATGCCGCTGGTCGCGGAGTGGATCGACCGGGGCGTCACGGCCGCCGGCCGGGGCGACGAGGAGGCCCTCGCCGCGATCCGCGCCGAGGTCGCCGGCCTCATGGCCGCCTTCCCGGCCCCGGGCCTGCCCGTCTGACCCGGTGATCCCCGCAGGGGCGCGGACCGGCGCGCGCACTGTGTTCCTGGTCTCATCCGCCACGGGACACGGCCGCCGCGACCGGAACCGCGCCCCCGCGCGCGTACCCCCGTGACTCCGGCCGGTCGGGCCCCCCGCACCGGCCGGGCGGCACCCGTCGCACCGGCCGGGCCGGGCCGGACGCATCGGTCGGGCGGGGACCGGTCCCGCACCTGAGAGAATGATGTGCATGGCCTTCGACAGTCCCCGTGTGCTCTCCGGAATCCAGCCCACCGCCGGCTCGTTCCACCTCGGCAACTACCTCGGCGCCGTCCGCCAGTGGGTCGCCCTCCAGGAGACCCACGACGCCTTCTACATGGTCGTGGACCTGCACGCGATCACGATCCCGCAGGACCCGGCCGAGCTGCGCACCAACACCCGGCTCGCCGCCGCCCAGCTGCTCGCCGCCGGTCTCGACCCGGAGCGCTGCACCCTCTTCGTCCAGAGCCACGTCCCGGAGCACGCCCAGCTCGGCTGGGTCATGAACTGCCTCACCGGCTTCGGCGAGGCCTCCCGCATGACCCAGTTCAAGGACAAGTCCGCCAAGCAGGGCGCCGACCGCGCCACCGTCGGCCTCTTCACGTACCCGATCCTCCAGGTCGCCGACATCCTGCTCTACCAGGCGAACGAGGTCCCGGTCGGCGAGGACCAGCGCCAGCACATCGAGCTGACCCGCGACCTCGCGGAGCGGTTCAACGGGCGCTTCGGCGACACCTTCACGATCCCCTCGCCGTACATCCTGAAGGAGACGGCGAAGATCTACGACCTCCAGGACCCCTCGGTCAAGATGAGCAAGTCGGCCTCCACGCCGAAGGGCCTCATCAACCTCCTGGACGACCCGAAGGCCACCGCGAAGAAGGTCAGGAGCGCCGTCACCGACACCGACACGGTGATCCGCTTCGACCCGGAGAACAAGGCCGGCGTCTCCAACCTCCTCACCATCCTGTCCACCCTCACCGGCACCTCCGTCCCCGACCTGGTGACGTCCTACGAGGGCAGGATGTACGGCGCGCTCAAGACGGACCTCGCCGAGGTGATGGTGGACTTCGTCACGCCGTTCCGGGCCCGCACCCAGGAATACCTGGACGACCCGGAGACGCTGGACTCCATCCTGGCCAAGGGCGCGGAGAAGGCCCGCGCGGTCGCCGCCGAGACCCTGGCGCAGACGTACGAGCGGATGGGCCTCCTGCCCGCCAAGCACTGAGTCCTGGGACCCTGGCCACGAGGGTGGTGCAGGCCGCACACTGGCGGCTGCACCACCCGCACGCCACCCGCACACGCGACGGCACCGATACGCACCGGACGACGGAGGAGAACGACGTGGGGACCGTAACGCTCGGCGTTTCGATCGCGGTCCCGGAGCCCTACGGCAGCCTGCTCCAGGAGCGGCGCGCCGGCTTCGGGGACCGGGCCGCGCACGGCATCCCCACCCACGTCACCCTCGTCCCGCCGACCGAGGTCCCCCGGGAGCGGCTGCCGGAGATCGAGGCGCACCTCGCGCGCGTGGCCACCGGCTACCAGCCCTTCCCCGTCCGCCTGAAGGGCACCGGGACCTTCCGGCCGCTCTCCCCGGTGGTCTACGTGAGGCTGGCGGAGGGCGTGACGTCCTGCGACCGGCTCCAGCAGCGGATCAGGGACGAGGCCGGGCCGCTCGTGCGCGCCCTCCAGTTCCCGTACCACCCGCACGTCACCGTGGCGCACGGCATCTCCGAGGAGGGGATGGACCGGGCCTTCGAGGAGCTCGCCGGGTACGAGGCGGCCTGGACCTGCCGCTCCTTCGCGCTGTACGAGCAGGGCGCGGACCAGGTGTGGCGCAAGCTGTACGACTACGAGTTCGGCGGCGGCCACCCGACCCGCGCCGTCCCGGCGCAGGGCGGCAGCCCGGTCGACACGCCGTCGGCCGCGCCGAGCGCCTGAGCGCCCGGCGCGGGCCGCGGAGGGCTCACACCGGCAGCCGCCGGTACAGCGGCCTCGGCACGTGCCGCACCGCCGCCGTCACCATCCGCAGCGCCCCCGGCACCCACACCGTCTCCGAGCGGCGCCGCAGCCCCAGCTCGATCGCGCCCGCGACCGCCTCCGGGGTGGTCGCGAACGGCTCCTCCGGGCGCCCCGCCACCGCCCCGGAGCGCACGGACCCGGGCCGCACCACCATCACGTGGACCCCGGTGCCGTACAGCGCGTCCCCGAGCCCCTGGGCGAAGACGTCGAGCCCCGCCTTCGAGGAGCCGTAGATGAAGTCGGCGCGGCGGGCCCGTTCGGCCGCCACCGAGGAGAGCACCACGAGCGAGCCGTGCCCCTGCGCCTGGAGCGCGCCCGCGCACACCAGGCCGGCCGAGACGGCGCCGGTGTAGTTGGTCCCGGCGACCCGGGCGGCGGCGACCGGGTCGGACTCGTCGCGCGCCTGGTCGCCCGGGACCCCGAAGGCGAGCAGCACCATGTCGACGTCGCCCGCCGCGAAGACCGGGCCGAGCCGCTCCTCGTGCGACGCGGGGTCGAGCGCGTCGAAGGGGACGGTCCGCACCCCGGCCCCCAGCGCCCGCAGCGAGTCGGCGGCGGCGTCGAGGGCGGGGGAGGGGCGGCCGGCCAGGTGGACCGTACGGGTGCGCCGGGCGATCATCCGGCGGGCCGTGGCGAGCCCGATCGCGGAGGTGCCGCCGAGGACGAGCAGGGACTGGGGCGCACCGAAGGCGTCCTTCACGAGCAACTCCTGGAGAGTCCTAGAGGGAGAGACGGCGGGAGAGGTCCGAGGCGAGGACGGACCGGGGGTCGAGCGCGGCCCGCAGGGCCCGGAACTCGTCGAGCCGCGGGTACATCGCGGCCAGGACCTCCGGCCGCACCCGCGCGTCCCCGGCCAGGTACACCCGCCCGCCGGCCTCCGCGACCTCCTCGTCGAGCGCGTCGAGGAAGGCGCCGAGCCCGGGCAGGCCGGTGGGCAGGCCGAGGGACAGGGACCAGCCGGGCAGGGGGAAGGAGAGCGGCCCGGGGCCGCCCGGACCGAACCGCTTGAGGACGGCGGGCAGGACGGGCCAGCGCCGGTCCGCGATCCGCCGCACGATCCCCCGGAGCGTCTCCTCCCGCCCGTACGGGAGGACGAACCGGTACGGGACGGAGCCCCCGGGCCCGTACAGCCGGTTCCAGTGCGGGACGGCGTCGAGCGGGTGGAAGAAGCCGGACAGCGGCCGGAGCCGGCCGGTGGCCGCGCGGGGCGCGGCCCGGTACCAGAGCTCGCCGAAGAGCCCGGCGGAGGCGCGGCCGAGCAGCCCGTCGGGGACGTGCGGCGGCGGGCCGGGCAGCCGTCCGGGCCGGAAGGCGAGCGGCGCCCGGCGGGCCGGGTGGCGGCGGGGCAGTGCCTCGTACGGGGTGGGGTTGCCGCGCGTGAGGACGGCGCGGCCGGTGGCGGCGCCCCGGGCGAGCAGGTCGATCCGGGCGGTGGAGTGCCGGTACCGGTGGTCGCCCCCGGCGAGCAGGGCGAGGAGTTCGTCGAGGTCGCGGGCGCGCTCGGTGTCCACGGTCATCAGGGAGGTCTCGACGGCCGGCAGCCGCAGGACGGCGGAGAGGACGACGCCGGTCAGGCCCATGCCGCCGGTGGTGGCGTCGAAGAGCGGGGTGCCGGGCCGGACGGTCCTGACCTCCCCGTCGGGGGTGAGCAGCCTGAGCGAGGCCACGTGCCGGCCGAAGGAGCCGGCGGCGTGCTGGTTCCCGCCGTGGACGTCGGCGGCGATCGCGCCGCCGACCGTCACGTGCCGGGTGGCGGGCACGACGGGGACGAACCGGCCGAGCGGCAGCAGGACCTCCATCAGCCGGTGCAGGCTCACGCCCGCCTCGCAGTCGACGAGCCCCGTGCGCGCGTCGACGGCGCGGATCCGGTCGAGGCCGGTCATGTCGAGGACGGTGCCGCCGGCGTTCTGGGCGGCGTCGCCGTGGGCGCGGCCGAGACCGCGGGCGATCACGCCCCGGCCGCCGGGGGCCCGGAGGGCGGCGGCCGCCTCGGCGGGGTCTCGGGGCCGGTGCACGCGCGCGAGGGTGGGGGCGGTGCGGCCCCAGCCGGTGAGGGCTTCGCAGTCGTCGTCCGGGACGCGGGTCTCGACAGCCATGGAGCCGACCGTATAGGCGTCAATGTCGCTTATGGCGGGATTGCACGATATTCCCGGGCGGTTCGTCGAAAGGGTGATGATCCGACGGAAGGAGGATCGGACGGGAGTCCCGGCACCCGACCCCATGTCGATCGCGCGCACGAGGGCCCGGCGGGGGGATTCTCGTACTCCGGTCACCCGCGCACCGCACGGATCGAGGGGTACACGCACGACATGGACTGGCTGACGAAGCTCCCCGTCATCGGCCCCTGGGCCGCCCGCCTCATGCGGACCCACGCCTGGCGCGCGTACGAGACCCTGGACCGGGCCCACTGGACGCGGCTCGCGGCCGCCATCACCTTCCTCTCCTTCCTCGCCCTCTTCCCGCTCATCACCGTCACCGCCGCGATCGGCGCCGCGCTCCTCAGCGACGAGCAGCTCGACCGGATCGAGGAGAAGGTCGGCGAGCAGGTGCCCGGCATCTCCGACCAGCTGAACATCGGCGGACTCGTCGACAACGCCGGCACCGTCGGGATCGTCGCCGGCGCCCTGCTCCTCTTCACCGGCATCAGCTGGATCGGCTCCATGCGGGAGTGCCTGCGCGCGGTGTGGGGCCTCGACGACGTCGAGGGCAACCCGATCCTGCTCAAGGGCAAGGACGCGATCGTCCTGGTCGGCCTCGGCGGCGTCGCCCTCGGCTCGCTGGCCGCCTCCTGGCTCGGCTCCACCGCCGTCGGCTGGAGCGCCGAGCGGCTCGGCCTCTCCGAGGGCGGGGCGGGCGGCGTCCTGCTCCAGACCGCCGCCGTCCTCGTCGGCGTCGTCGCCGACTTCCTGATCCTGCTGTACGTCCTGTCCCTGCTGCCCGGCGTCGAGCCGCCCCGCAAGGAGCTCGTGGTGGCCTCGCTCATGGGCGCGGTCGGCTTCGAACTCCTCAAGCTGCTGCTCGGCGGCTACATGAAGGGGGTCGCGGCGAAGTCGATGTACGGGGCGTTCGGCGTCCCCGTCGCCCTGCTCCTCTGGATCAACCTCACCGCGAAACTGCTGCTGTTCTGCGCCGCGTGGACGGCCGCGGCCGCGCCGGGGAAGGACGCGGCCCCCTCCTCGTCCGGTGACGACGGGGCCCCCGGCGCCGACAAGGCCGCGGCCCCCGGCTTCGACAAGGGCGGGGCGTCCGGCTCCGGCGGCTCCGGGTCTACTGTTCTCCGACCCGGTCGCGGCGACGGGCCACGGCCGGCGGCCAGCGACGGTTGACCAGGAAGGCGGCGCCCGAGAGGAGCGCGACGAACCCGCCCGCCACGCCCAGCGCGGTCCAGGCTCCGCCGGTCCGCCCCGCCGCGACCGCGTGGACGGGCGGCGCCGGAAGGGTCTTCCCGGTCGCCGGGTCCACCGCGCCGGCGGACACGGGCGACGTCGTGCGGGCCGAGAGCGGCGGCACCAGCTCGCCCACCGGCTCGACCTTCCCGAGCGACGCGAAGCCCCAGTCGAACAGGCGGGCGGTCTCCCGGTAGACGGCGTGCTGCTCCTTGGAGGACGGGTTCATCACGGTGACGAGCAGGACCCTGCCGTTCCGCTCCGCGACCCCCGTGAAGGTCGCGCCCGCGTGCGTGGTGTTGCCGTTCTTGACCCCGGCGATGCCCTGGTACGGCGGAACGCCGAAGTCACCCGTGAGCAGCCGGTTGGTGTTCTGGATCTCGAAGGTCCCGCGCTTCTTCTCGCCCGGCTTCTGTATGCCGGGGAAGGTGGCGCGGGCCGTGGCGGCGTACTCGCGGAAGTCCGGCTTCGTCATGCCGTTGCGGGCGATGAGGGTGAGGTCGTACGCGGAGGAGACCTGGCCCGGGGCGTCGTAGCCGTCCGGGGAGATCACCTTGGTGTCGAGCGCCTGGAGCTCGACCGCCTGGGCGTTCATGTCCTCCACGGTCTGCTTCAGACCGTGGTTCATGTTCGTCAGGACGTGCACGGCGTCGTTGCCGGAGCGCAGGAAGACGCCGAGCCACAGGTCGTGGACGCTGTAGGTCTGCTTCTCCTTGACGCCGACCAGGCTGGAGCCCACTCCCATGCCCGCCAGGTCCTGCCCGGTGACCAGGTGGTTCCGCGTCTTGGGGAACTTCGGCAGCAGGGTGTCCGCGAAGAGCATCTTCAGGGTGGAGGCCGGGGCGAGCGGCCAGTGCGCGTTGTGCGAGGCGAGGACCTCGCCGTTCTCCGCGTCCGCGACGATCCAGGAGCGGGCCGACAGCTCCTTGGGCAGCACCGGGGCCCCGGCCTTGAGCCGCACCTGTGTCCCGGGCAGGCCGAGCAGGGCGCCGCCGACCTTGGACATGGAGGGCGGCGGCTTGGGCTGCGTGTCCTGGGAGTCCTTCCCGTCCGCGTGGGCCGCGGGCGCGGAGAGGACGAGCGGGAGGAACACAGCAGCGGCGACCGCCCAGGCGGTCTTCTTCGAAGCAGACACGGTCGTGAACGTACAGGTACGGAACAGAGATCCGAACCCGGGAAGGCCATTCGACCGCGTTCGTCCACCCGGGGGCGTGAAACCCCGCCGCCGCAACCGCTGGTTCCCGCTCGCGTTCGGGGCACGGAGCCGGCGCATCGGCATCACCTTTCGTACGTCACTGGCCCGGAGGGGGCACGCTCACGCCCTCCAAGACGCCGACGGGCCCGCCGGGGATCCGGATGCGGCCCTTTTCGTCCGGCAGATCCGGCCGACGGGCCCGCTCCGGCCGGTGCGCCCCCTACCTCCGGTGCGCCCGGACGCCCCGGAGGCCGATCACGCCGACGGCCGTCCCCAGGACGAAGGAGGTGACGGCGAGCAGCAGGTGCACCCAGAAGTACGCCGTCGGGTCCCCCGCGTCGTCGAAGGCGAGACCGCTCCCGTCCTTCCAGAGGTTCTTGACGAAGGTCACCCAGATCACCCAGGACCAGATCCCGAACGCGAGCAGGAACCAGGAGACGCGGCGGCTGAGCTTCATGAGGTGTCCTTCGGGGAGGGCGGGTCGTTCCCCGCCAGTATCGAACCGCCCCCGCCGGGCCCCGGAGGCGGGTCTCTGTACGCTGGGCCCGGCCGCGCCCGGGATCGACGGGTCGCGCGGGGGCGCGCGTCGCACGGGCGCCCAGAAGGAGAAGGGGTTCCGGACCGTGGTCGTCCTCCTGCTGGTCCTGGTCGTGGTCCTCGCCCTGCTCGGCGGCGTCCACTGGTACGTGTGGCGGCGCCTCGTCCGCGACGTGACGGCGCCCGGCGGCCTGCCGCGCCGTCTGGGCACGGCCGCCGTCGTGGCCCTGCCGCTGTTCTCGCTCGCGGCCCTGGTCTCCTCCCGCGCCGGCGTGCCCTTCCGGCTCCAGCAGGTGCTCGCCTGGCCGGGGCAGCTGTGGCTCGCCGTGCTCCTGTACCTGGTCCTGGCCCTGCTGGTGGGCGAGGCCGTCCGCCCGCTCCTGCGCACCTGGCTCGCCCGCCGGACGCCCGCCGCCGCCGTCACGGCCCCCGAGCCGGTGCCGGTGTCGGTGCCGGCGGCCGCCCCGGAACCCGCGCCCGCCGCGACCGGCCCCGCGACGGGCCCCGCGACCGGCCTCGCGACGGGTCCCGCAGACCCCACCGACCCCTCCCGCCGTCTCTTCGTCTCCCGGGTCGTGGGCGGCGCGGCCGCCGCCGTCGCCCTCGGGACCGTCGGACACGGCACGTACGGCGTGCTGCGCGGGCCCCGCGTCAAGCGGGTCACCGTGCCGCTCGCCAAGATCCCGCGCGCCGCGCACGGCTACCGGATCGCCGTCGTGTCCGACATCCACCTGGGCCCGATCCTGGGCCGCGCCCACACCGAGCGCATCGTGGCCACGATCAACTCCACCCAGCCCGACCTGATCGCGGTCGTCGGCGACCTCGTCGACGGCACCGTCGCGGACCTCGGCTCCGCCGCCGAACCGCTCGCCCGGCTCCGAGCCCGCCACGGCTCCTTCTTCGTGACCGGCAACCACGAGTACTTCTCGGGCGCCGACGCCTGGGTCGACCACGTGCGCGAACTCGGCCTGCGCCCGCTGCGCAACGAGCGCCTGGAGATCGCGGCCGGCTTCGACCTCGCGGGCGTCGACGACGTTGCGGGCGAGAGCGAGGGGCGGGGCCCCGACTTCGGCCGCGCCCTCGGCGACCGCGACCGGGCCCGCGCCGCCGTCCTCCTCGCCCACCAGCCGATCGTCGTCCACGACGCCGTGCGCCACGGCGTGGACCTCCAGCTCTCCGGCCACACCCACGGCGGCCAGCTCTGGCCAGGCGACCTCCTCGCCGGACTGGCCAACCCGACCGTCGCCGGACTCGAGCGCTACGGCGACACCCAGCTGTACGTCTCGCGGGGCGCGGGCGCCTGGGGACCCCCGGTCCGGGTCGGCGCCCCCTCCGACATCACCGTCGTCGAACTCGCCTCGAAACAGGCCTGAGAAGGCCCGGCCGCTCCCCGCACGGAGAGTGATACGCGCTGCTCACCGCCGTGAATTCTCATATCCCGGACATATGCCTGTGGTGTGAAAGTTTTCCCTTCCACTTGTGAAGGCCGTGTGATGGGATGACGCCATCGCGGCGGTACCGGGGGCCCCGCACCTGGGGTGGTACCGGAAAAAGGAAGCACGGCAATGCGGTCGACGGTCCGTCTGCGGATCCTCATCACTTGTGGAGTACTGGTCGCGGCCGGGGCGGGAGGCTGGCAGCTCCTGCCCTCCGACGGCGTCAGGACCGATCCGATCGCCGTCGGCACCACCGACGAGATCACCTCGCTCGACCCGGCCGGCGCCTACGACGCCGGTTCCTGGGCGATCTACAGCAACGTCTACCAGTCCCTCCTGACGTTCAAGCCGGGCTTCACCGAGCCGGTGCCGGACGCCGCCGAGAGCTGCGGGTTCGCGGGCTCCGGCCTCACCACGTACCGGTGCACGCTCCGCGACGACCTCACCTTCTCCAACGGCCGCAGGATGACCGCCGAGGACGTCGAGTACTCCTTCGAGCGCATGCTGGGCATCAAGACGGACGTCGGCCCGCAGCCGCTCTTCCCGACGCTGAGGAGCGTCGACTCCCAGGGCCGGACCGTCACCTTCCACCTCAGCGCCAAGGACGTCACGTTCCCGCTGAAGCTGGCCACCGGCGCCGGTTCGATCGTGGACCGCGAGCGTTACCCGGCGAAGAAGCTGCGCCCCGACGCGGCGGTCGACGGCTCGGGGCCGTACGTCCTCAAGGAGTACAAGCTGGGCGTGTCCGCCCTCCTGGAGCCCAACCCGCGCTACAAGGGCGCCGTCACCAAGGCCGGTCACCCGGTCCTCGTGAAGTACTACGCCAAGTCCGAGGAGCTCGCCGGCGCCTGGAAGGCGAAGGACGTGCAGGTCACGCACCGGCAGCTCCCGCCGGACTTCGTCTCCGAGCTGGAGGCGGTGGACGGCACCCGGGTCACCGAGGCGGAGAGCGCCGAGATCCGCAACCTCAACTTCAACGTCCGTCCCGGCTCGCCCATGGCGGACAGGGCCGTGCGGCAGGCCGTCGCGGCGGTCCTCGACCGCCCGGCGATCACCACCGGTGCCTACAAGGGCACGGTCGAGCCGCTGTACTCCCTCATCCCGCAGGGCTTCGTCGGCCACAGCACCGCGTTCTACGACCGCTACCCGGAGCCCAGCAGCGCGAAGGCGAGGAAGATCCTGAAGGACGCCGGGATCGCCACCCCCGTGAAGTTCACCTTCGGCTTCCGCCAGGACGACACCTACGCGGCCGAGACGACCGAGATCGAGCGGCAGCTGGAGGAGACCGGCCTCTTCGAGGTCGAGACCGTCGAGGTGAAGTGGGAGGACTTCCAGAAGCAGTACGCGAAGGGCGACTTCGACGCGTACACCGTCGGCTGGCTCCCCGACTTCCCCGACTCCGACAGCTTCACCGCCCCGCTCGTCGGCACCGGGAACACCCTGCACAACGGCTTCTCCGACCGGCTGATCGATTCCCTGATCGCCTCGACGCAGCGGTTCAGCGACCGTTCGCGGGCGACGGAGGACTTCAAGGCGATCCAGAGCGAGGTCGCCGACGACGTCCCGCTCGTGCCGCTGTGGCAGAAGAAGGACTACGTCCTCTCCACGGAGACGGTCGCGGGCTCCCCGTACCTGACGGACGGCACCGGCATCTGGCGCCTGTGGGAACTGAACTGGATCTAGTGGTCGTGGGGGGAGTCGTACGGCTCCCCCCGCCCCCCTGCCCCTACTGCTTCGCGCCCGCCCGCTTCGGCTTGCCCGAGGCCGCCATCCCGGCCGCCGTCGGCATGAAGTCGGCGAGCAGCTCGTGGGTCTCCTTGACCAGCGGGCGCAGGATCCGGAAGCGGGAGAGCGAGATCGCGCGGGCGGTGACCGGCGCGAGCCGCTCCACGAGCCGGCGGCTGTTGGCGGCCCCCTCCGACCGGTCGTACACCCAGAAGAGCACCAGGCCCATCTGCTGGAGCCACAGCAACTGCGGCAGGGCCTCGCTCAGTTCGGGGTCGATCTTCACCGAGGCCCCGGAGATGACGCGCCGGTGCACCTCGATCGCGGCCTCGCGCGGCCCCTCCGACTCGGGCGAGAACGGGCTGAGCGGGCTGTCCGGGTCGGCGGCGTTCTTGAAGAACTGCGAGGCGAACTCGTGGTACGGCTCCGCGATGTCCAGCCACCCGAGGTAGACCCCCCGGATGCGGGCCGTCAGGTCCTTCTCGCCCCCGGTCAGGATGGGCTCGACGGCCGCCTGGTGCTCCTCGGCGATCCGGTCGTAGAAACCCTGGACCAGGTGCTCCTTGGAGGAGAAGTAGTAGTACGCGTTGCCGACGGAGACTCCGGCCTCCTGGGCGATGGCCCGCATCGTCGTCTTGTCGTAACCGCGCTCCTTGAACAGCCGGAGCGCGGTTTCGAGGATGAGCGTGCGGGTCTGCTCGCTCTTGGGGGCCTTCTTCTCTTCCTTCTCTTCCTTCACGGAGCCGAGCCTAACCGGGCGGGCCGGGCACCTCGCAGCGCCCGTCCCCGCAGCCGTCCCCGCCGGACCCCTTGAGGGCCTCGCGCCACTTGGCGGCGGCCAGGACGGTCATCCGGGCGAAGGGCCGCCCGGCGGGGGTGGCCAGCCAGTGGGCCCTGGGCCGGTGCTCGGCGAGGGCCCAGAGGCAGACGATCCAGGCGGCGGTCTCCCGGTAGACCTGGCCCCGGTCCCCGATCACGGTGATCTCCCGCAGGGTGGCGGCGTGGTCGAGGGCCGGGAACCGGCGCCGGGCCTCCTGGGACCCGGCCGGCACCAGGTCGAGCGGGACGAGCTGCCGCTGCCGCAGCAGCCAGTGCCGCAGGTGCACGCAGAGCGGGCAGTCGGCGTCGTACAGCACGGTCAGGCGCGTCACGGGCGTCCGCGGGGCGAGGGCCCCCGGTGCGGGGGCCCGTCCGGGTGCGGTGGACACGGCGGGTCAGCCCTGCGGAGCGGGCGGGGCCCAGGGGCCGGCCTTGGGGGCGGCGGTCCAGCCCTGCGGGCCGACCGGCGGCACCTGCTCGCGCTCCATGACCCCGCGCCGGCGGATCTTGTTGAGCACGTACACGTTCCCGAGGTGCATCACGCCGAGGACGAGCAGCACCACCCCGAGCTTGACGGAGAGGGCCTCGAAGAGCGCCCGGGCGTCGAGGACGGCGTGGTCCTGGCTCAGGTAGAGGGCGACGAAGCCGAAGTTGACGAGGTAGAAGCCGACCACCAGGAGGTGGTTGACGGCCTCCGCGAGCTTCTCGTTCCCATGCAGGACGTCCGCCAGGAAGATCCTTCCGTTGCGGCTGAGCGTGCGGGCGACCCAGACGGTGAGGGCCACGGCGATCAGCAGGTAGACGATGTACGCGACGACAGTGAGGTCCATGCCCCACCCTCCCTTGAACACGTTCAAAAGCTGGCGGTGACGACTGTAGACCTCCTCTTGAACGTGTTCAAGTGGGGGAGGGGGAAAGCGGTGGCCGTCCGGACCGCGACCGTCTAGGGTCGCGCGGATGACGCTCTCTCACGATCTGGCCGGCACCGGCCCCTCGACCGTCGTCCTGCTGCACTCCGGGGTCTGCGACCGCCGGATGTGGGACGTGCCGTTCTCCGCGCTCGCCGAAGCGGGACACCGCGTCGTCCGCTGCGACCTGCGCGGCTACGGCGAGACCCCCATCGACGCCCCGCACACCCACGCCGAGGACGTCCGCGAGCTGCTCGACCACCTCGGCGCCGACCGCGCCGCCGTCGTCGGCTCCTCCTTCGGCGGCGAGGTCGCCCTGGAGTTCGCCGCCCGCCACCCCGGGCGCGTCCAGGCCCTCGCCCTGCTCTGCTCCGGCATGCCCGGCATGGAGCCGAGCGAGGAGCTGCGGGCCTGGGGCGGCCGTGAGCGCGACCTGCTCGTCGCGGGCGACATCGACGCCGCCGTCGAGCTCAACGTCGACACCTGGCTCGGCCCCGAGGCCGACGAGAAGGCCCGCGCCCTCGTCCGGGAGATGCAGCGCCACGTCTTCGACGTGCAGCTCCCCGTCCCCGACGAGCACGCCCCGGTCGACCCCGGGATCACGAAGGACGAGCTGCCCCGGATCCAGGCACCCGCCCTGGTGGTCTCCGGCGCCCACGACGTCCCCGACTTCCGTGCGGTCGCCGGTGAACTGGCCGCCCTGCTGCCCGCCGCCCGCCGCCTCGACCTCGACTGGGCCGGCCACCTCCCCGCCCTGGAGCGCCCGGAGGAGACCGCCCGCCTGCTCACCGCCTTCCTGGCGGAGGCCCTGGCACCGGTCTAGGAGCGTCCCGCCGAGCGCGCCGGAAGTCCCGCCCGCCGGTGTCGCCGGGGAGGGGGACGCGCCCGCCCCCGACGTACGATCGCCCCATGGATCCGACCCCCGCGCTCCCCGGCCCCCCGGAACGGCGCGACTGGACCGACGGGCACGTCGCCCGCTGGCAGCCCGTCCTGCCTGCCCTCGACCCCGTCGTCGAGGGCGCGGTCACCCGGATGAAGAAGCTCTCGGTCCACCTGCGCCGGGTCAGGGAGCAGTCGCTCGTCGACTTCGACCTGGAGCGCCACGAGTTCGACACGCTCCACAAGCTGGCCGGCCGCGGCGGCAGCGCCGCCCCCTCCGAACTGGCGCAGGACCTCGATCTGGCCCCCGCCTCCGTCTCGGGCCGCCTCGACGCCCTGGAGAAGCGCGGCTTCGTCCGGCGCACCCAGTCGACCACCGACCGGCGCCGGGTCGTCGTCGAGCTCACCGCCTCCGGCCGCGAGACCTGGCTCGGCGCGACGGACGTCCTCGGCCACGAGGAGTACCGGCTCCTCGGCGTCCTCGACCCCGAGGAGCGCGCCCTGCTCAACGACATGCTGCGCCGCGTGATGGTGGCGGCGGAGGCGGGCGACGACCCCGCCCCCTGGCGCGGCTGACGCCCGCCGGGAGCCGGTCCGGTCCGGACCGTCAGACGCTCAGCGAGCGCGCGAAGTTGAGCTGACCCATCACCCAGTGGACGGTGTTCGGATTCGTCACCGGGATCATCGTCACGTGGTGACGGCCCCCGCTGGTCACGGTGACCTGGACGAAGCCCGTGGTCTGCTTCTCCTTCATCAGGAGGAACAGCAGACCGAGGAGGCACAGCAACGCGAAGACGATCGCGAGCACGATCGCGACCGTCGGGATCTTCTCCTCGGTCCGCGACATGTCCATCGCGTTCCACACCGCGCCCTTCAGGGGCATCTCCCCGGCCGGCGTGACGATCCGGTCCCCGACGACCGTGATGTCACCGAGCGCGAGGAGCGGCGCGGCCCCGGCCGGCCCCGCCGGCGGGAACGGCTGCGGCACGGGCACGCCCGCGGCGAGCGTCGGCCGGTACGCGGGCGGCTGCGGGTACCCGTACCCCGGGGGCACGTCCTGCGGGTACCCGTACGCCGGGGTCCCGGGCGCGCCGCCCTGCCCCGGTGCCTGCCCCGGCCCCCACTCGTACTCGCCGTCCGCGTAAGGGTTCGGCTCGCTCATCAGTCCCCGCTCTCCACAACGACACGCACGACACGCACCTGCGCGTGCGGACGGAAAAGCCCGCTTCCGCACGCCGAGCGTACAGAAGCGGGCTCCGGGGCCGTACCGCGGTTCAGAAACGACGCGTGATCAGCGCGCGCTTCACTTCCTGGATCGCCTTGGTGACCTCGATGCCGCGCGGGCAGGCGTCCGTGCAGTTGAACGTCGTACGGCAGCGCCACACGCCGTCCTTGTCGTTCAGGATCTCCAGGCGCTGCTCGCCCGCGTCGTCGCGCGAGTCGAAGATGAAGCGGTGCGCGTTGACGATCGCGGCCGGACCGAAGTACTGGCCGTCGTTCCAGAAGACCGGGCAGGACGACGTGCACGCGGCGCACAGGATGCACTTGGTGGTGTCGTCGAAGCGCTCGCGGTCCTCGGCGGACTGCAGGCGCTCGCGGGTCGGCTCGTTCCCCTTGGTGACCAGGAACGGCATGACGTCCCGGTACGCCTGGAAGAACGGCTCCATGTCCACGACCAGGTCCTTGAGGACCGTGAGGCCCTTGATGGCCTCGACCGTGATCGGCTTCTCGGGGTTGATGTCCTTGATCAGCGTCTTGCAGGCGAGCCTGTTCTTGCCGTTGATCCGCATCGCGTCCGAGCCGCAGATGCCGTGGGCGCACGACCGGCGGAAGGTCAGCGTGCCGTCGACGTCCCACTTGATCTTGTGGAGGGCGTCGAGCACGCGCTCCTTGGGGTCGATCTCGATCTGGAAGTCCTCCCAGACCGCCGCGTCCGAGATCTCGGGGTTGAAGCGGCGGATCCGCATCGTGACCGTGATGTACGGCGAGGCGGCGGAGTCCTTCTCGACCTTGTCCAGTACGGGAGTAGCCATCAGTACTTACGCTCCATCGGCTGGTAGCGGGTCTGGACGACCGGCTTGTAGTCGAGACGCACGGTCTCGGAGCCGTCCTTGCCGACCTCGCGGTACGCCATCGTGTGGCGCATGAAGTTGACGTCGTCGCGGTTCGGGTAGTCCTCGCGGTAGTGACCGCCGCGGGACTCCTTGCGCGCCAGGGCCGAGACGGCCATGACCTCGGCCAGTTCGAGCAGGTTGCCCAGCTCGATGGCCTCCAGGAGGTCGGTGTTGAAGCGCTTGCCCTTGTCCTGGATGGACACGTTCTCGTAGCGCTCGCGCAGCTCGGCGATCTTCTCGACGGCCGTCTTGATGGTCTGCTCCGTGCGGAACACCATCACGTTGGCGTCCATCGTCTCCTGGAGCTCGCGGCGCAGGTCGGCGACCCGCTCGTTGCCCGTGGAGTCGCGCAGCTTCTCGATCTGGCCGACGACGAACGCCTCGGGGTTCTCCGGCAGCTCGACGTAGTCGGCCCTGGCGGAGTACTCGGCCGCGGCGATGCCGGACCGCTTGCCGAAGACGTTGATGTCGAGCAGCGAGTTGGTGCCGAGGCGGTTGGCGCCGTGCACCGACACGCAGGCGACCTCGCCGGCCGCGTACAGGCCCGGGACGACGGTGGTGTTGTCCGAGAGGACCTCACCCTCGACGTTGGTCGGGATGCCGCCCATGGCGTAGTGCGCGGTGGGCTGGATCGGGATCGGGTCCGTGTACGGCTCGATGCCGAGGTACGTACGGGCGAACTCGGTGATGTCCGGCAGCTTGGCGTCGAGCTGCTCCGGCGGGAGGTGCGTCAGGTCCAGGTAGACGTGGTCGCCCTCGGGACCGCAGCCGCGGCCCTCGCGGATCTCCGTGTAGATGGAGCGGGAGACGACGTCACGGGACGCGAGGTCCTTCATGACCGGCGCGTACTTCTCCATGAAGCGCTCGCCGTCCTTGTTGCGCAGGATGCCGCCCTCGCCGCGGGCGCCCTCCGTGAGCAGGATGCCCATGCGCCAGATGCCCGTCGGGTGGAACTGGAAGAACTCCATGTCCTCCAGGGGCAGGCCGCGGCGGTAGCAGGCGGCCTGGCCGTCACCGGTGAGGGTGTGCGCGTTGGACGTCACCTTGAAGAACTTGCCGGTGCCGCCGGACGCGTAGATCACGGCCTTGGCCTGGAAGATGTGGATCTCGCCGGTGGCCAGCTCGTAGGCGACGACGCCGGCGGAGTGCTTGACCCCGTCGACCTCGGTGATCAGCTGGTCGAGGACGTAGAACTCGTTGAAGAACTCCACGCCCTCCTTGACGCAGTTCTGGTACAGCGTCTGGAGGATCATGTGGCCGGTGCGGTCCGCGGCGTAGCAGGACCGGCGGACCGGGGCCTCGCCGTGGTTGCGGGAGTGACCGCCGAAGCGGCGCTGGTCGATGGTGCCGTTCGGGGTGCGGTTGAACGGCAGGCCCATCTTCTCCAGGTCGAGGACGGCGTCGATGGCCTCCTTCGCCAGGATCTCGGCGGCGTCCTGGTCGACCAGGTAGTCACCGCCCTTGACCGTGTCGAAGGTGTGCCACTCCCAGTTGTCCTCCTCCACGTTCGCCAGCGCGGCGGCCATGCCGCCCTGCGCGGCGCCCGTGTGGGAGCGGGTGGGGTAGAGCTTCGTGAGCACGGCGGTGCGGCTGCGCTTCGTCGCCTCGATGGCGGCGCGCATGCCGGCTCCGCCGGCGCCGACGATGACGGTGTCGTACTTGTGGATCTTCATGAGTGGATTACCTCAGCCCCGTGCCTAGCGGATGTTCGGGTCGAAGGTGAAGATCACCAGCGTGCCCAGAAGGATGGTGAACACCGTGGCGGTGTACAGCAGGCCCTTGAGCCACAGGCGCGTGTTGGCCCGCTCCGCGTAGTCGTTGACGACCGTACGGAGGCCGTTGGCGCCGTGCAGCATGGCGAGCCAGAGCATCAGCAGGTCCCAGACCTGCCAGAACGGGGACGCCCAGCGGCCGGCCACGAAGGCGAAGCCGATCTTGGAGACGCCGCCGTCCAGGAAGAGCTGGATCAGCAGGTGGCCGAGGACCAGGACGACGAGGACCACGCCGGAGAGGCGCATGAAGAGCCACGCGGCCATCTCGAAGTTGCCGCGGGTCGCGCGCGGGGTCCTGCCGGTGCGCTTGCGGGGAGGCTCGATGTACGGCGCGGGGTTGTCCACGTCGTAGCGGTGGCCGTCCTCGACGGGGCCGATCGCGGAGGTGGTGTCAGTCGACATGTCTGGCGTCAGCTCCCGAACAGTTCGCGTGCGGCGTGGCCGAGGACGGGGTACAGCGAGCCCGCCATCAGCACGACCCAGATGCCCACGACGGTCCAGAGCATCTGCTTCTGGTAGCGCGGGCCCTTGGACCAGAAGTCCACGGCGATGACGCGGAGGCCGTTCAGCGCGTGGAAGAGGATGGCGGCGACCAGGCCGTATTCGAGCAGGGCGACGATCGGCGTCTTGTAGGTCGCGACGACCTCGTCGTAGGCCTCGGGGGAGACGCGGACGAGAGAGGTGTCAAGGACGTGTACGAACAGGAAGAAGAAGATGAGGACGCCGGTGACTCGATGAGCCACCCAGGACCACATTCCTTCCCGGCCGCGGTACAGCGTTCCAGCCGGCACGGAAAAACCCTCCGGGAGCGGGGATCGGGGCCGGCCGGCTTCTGTGTCGGTCTGGCCCGGCCGGGTACGGTCCACCGGCCCCGGTCATCGTAGCGACGAGTCGTCGGTTCGCTCGCGCGGGGTCCATAGGTGTGATCAAACAGGCACGGACGGGCTATCGCACGGGGCGGAATCACCGCATTGTGGACGGAATCACGCGCCGGAGTGTCGGGAGGTGGGCGTCGGGTCAGCCCGGGGCCAGCCGGAAGGCCAGCCGGGCGCGGGCGAGCCGGCGCAGTTCCTCGGCCGCGATCACCCGCTCCTCCTCCGGTTCGTTGCCGAGACGTGACCGGATTCCGGCCAGAACCGCGTCGAGCCGCTCGCCGGGGCGCACTCCGTCGAGGCTGATCACGAACGCGTGTCCGAAGCTGTGCTCGTACGCGGCGTGCGCGGCCCGCAGCGCGGTCCGGGCGGCCGGCGGGGCGTCGGGGTGCGGCAGCGCGGAGGACTCGGCGGCCAGGGCCCCGTCCAGATCGGCCCGCGACAGGTCGTAGCCGGCCTCGTCGGCGGCGGCGAGCAGGGCCTCCACCGTGGGGTAGGGGCGGTGCGCCGTCACCCGTTCGGCCCAGCGGAGGCTGTGGCAGCAGGAGAGCAGCAGGGCCACGGCCTCGGCCGGGGCCGCCGCGTTGAAGCCGACGAGACCGCCGGTGTGCCGGGGGCGCGGGGGCTGCCGGCCGGGTATGGCGGGCGTGCCCGCGGGGCCCGGGTTCCGGCAGGGGGCTTGGGTGTCGCTGGTCAGCGTGGGCTCCGGTTACTCCGGGACGGGTGGGGCGGGCGTGACGCGACGCTATCGACGGGGCGGGGGGAGGGATCCGACGGATGCGCGATTTTCACCCGGAAGGGAGAGTTTCGGAACATCTGATGGACGCCGGGATTCCGGTCGCCCGCCCGTGGATGAACACGGGGCGTCGATCTCCCCCGTCGTCGTCGCCGACGCGGCGGGTGCCGCACTTGTTGACGGCGTCCGGGGTTCCGGCGTTCCCTCCGCGCCGGATGCGGGGCCCCGATTTCGTCCCCGATTCCGCCGCCGATCTCGCCACCGGCTCCGTACCGGCCCGTCGCCCGATTGGCCGGACCCTCGTCCGTAGGGGAGGATTCCGATTGATGCGGTACTCCATACGAGGGGCCCGACGCGGCCCCGCGCTCCTGGCGACCTCGGTGGCACTGGCCACCGCGGCGGCCTGTTCCGGCGGCTCCGCGACGGGCCCGTCCGCCGCCCCGTCCCCCGGCTCGGCCACGACCGCCGCGCCCACGAGCGCGCCCCCCTCGCCGACGCCCACGCCCACGCCGACGCGGACGTATCCGCTCTCCAGCGCGCCCCTCACGGTCCCCGCCGTCCGGGCCCACGAGGCCGCCCGCGGCCCCGGCTGGAAGCCCGCGCCCACGGGCGGGGTCGTCATCGCCGCGAACAGCGGGGGCCTCGCCGACGAGGGGAAGCTGATCGCGGGTGAGCTGGGCGTCCCCTACCGGGGCGCGGTCGCCGCCGGGCCCGGGGACGTCGAGCTGGCCCTGGGCGGGACGGGCGCCCCCGAGTCGTACACCCTCGCCGTCCGTGACGGCCGGGTGCGGATCAGCGGGCCGGACGAGGCCGGCGTCTTCTACGGCACCCGCACCCTCAAGCAGTCGGTGAAGGCGACCGGCGCGATGCCCGAGGGGACGGTGAACGACCGGCCGGCCAAGCCGCAGCGCGGACTGAACGTGGACACCGCCCGCAAGCACTTCACGGCCGGCTGGATCGAGGACCGCATACGCGAGATGGGCGACCTCAAGCTCAACCAGCTCGGACTGCACTTCTCCGACGACCAGGGCTTCCGGATCGAGTCCGACAGCCACCCCGAGGTGGTCTCCGCCCAGCACCTCACCAAGGCGGAGGTGCGGCGGATCCTCGCCCTCGCCGCCGAGCGGCACGTCACCGTCGTCCCCGAGATCGACTCCCCGGGACACCTCGGCGCCGTCATCGCCGCCCACCCCGACCTCCAGCTCCGCAGCGCGACCGGCCGGGCCCCGCGCGGCGCCGTCGACATCGCGGACCCGGACGCGGCGAAGATCGTCGACGACCTGCTGCGCGAGTACGCCCAGCTCTTCCCCGGCGCGTACTGGCACCTCGGCGCCGACGAGTACGTGGCCCTCATGGCGAAGGACCCCGAGGCCACCTATCCGGAGCTGGCGCGGGCGGCGAAGGCGAAGTACGGGCCCTCCGGCCGGGTCCAGGACCTGGCCACCGGCTGGCTCAACGACCGCGCCGCCGTCGTCCGCCCCACCGGCAAGACCCTCAAGGCCTGGAACGACGGCTTCTTCACGGGCGGGGTCGTGGACGCGGCGAAGGACCTGGAGGTCGAGTACTGGACGGGCAAGGAGATCGGCGCCCGGCAGCCCGTCTCGTACCTGAGCCAGGGCCGGAAGATGGTCAACCTCAACGACGAGTACCTCTACTACGTCCTCGGCGAGCCCAACGACTTCGCGTACCCCACCGGCCGCCGGATCTACGAGCAGTGGACCCCGCTCGTCGTGCGCGGCACCAGCCCCGTCCCGGCGAAGTACGACGCCCAGATCCTCGGCGCCCGGTTCGCCGTCTGGTGCGACCTGGCGAACTCCCAGACCCCGGCCCAGGTCGCGGCCGGCATCAGGCTGCCCCTGGCCGCCCTCTCCCAGAAGCTCTGGAACCCGGCGAAACCGACGGCGAGCTGGGACCGGTTCCGGGCGCTCGCGGAGAAGGTGCGGTGAGCGGCTGCTCGCCCCGCACCTCATCGACGTCGAGGTGGTCCCGGCCCTCGGGCTGTGATCGTCTCGTACCCCTAGGCAACGAGCCGACCCCGCTGGCATGATTCCGGCCACACGGTGACGAAAAGGCGACCCCCCGCCACGTAAGGGGAACCGCCGCGTCCACATCGGGTGGCGAGGAGGCGTCCATGACGTCGGGGAAGCCGGAGAACGACCGGAGTCTGCGGGAGCTGATCGACGGGGCCGACGAGCGCGGCCTGGCCGCGGCCGGCCTCGCCTGTCTCGACCGCTGCCTCCCGCTGCTCGCCGCCGACGGGGGCGACGCCCTGCGGCCCGCCTGGGCGGCCGTCGCGCGCGCCGACGGTCCGGCGTGGGGCGAGGCCGTCGCCGAGGCCCGCGCCGAGCTGGACGCCGAGGGCGGCGGGGACGCGGCGGAGGCCGTGCGCGGCATGCTGGCGTCCGCCCCCGGGGACTGGTCGCCGGAGTCCCTGCGCGCCTGGGTCGGCGCCTGCTCCGGCACCGCCCTCGCCCTGCACGGACGCCACGACGCGGCCGGCGCCGACGAGGGCCTCGTCGAGCGCTGCCGCGCCGGGGACGCGGAAGGTGCGGGCCCGCTGCTCGCCGGGGAGCTCCGCCGCCAGCGGGCCGTCCTCGAATCGGTCGCCCACGGCCCGACCGGACTGCGCCGGGCCCGCGAGCTCTCCGTCGAGGGCGGCCGGGTGCTGCGCGCGGTCGTCTCGCGCCGGGCCCGCACCACCGCCTGAGGGGACGGTCGGGCCTCCGTTCCGGCCTCGGGCCGCGATTCGGAGGGCGGTCAGGCCTCCGGCTCGGAAGCCCGGACCGCGAGCGAGGCGACCGCCTCGGCGATCTCCCGCTCCGCCGTCGCCTTGTCGAGGCCGAGCCCGCTCAGCACGCCCTCCCCGTCCTCGTGCTCCAGGAGCGCGAGCAGGACGTGCTCGGTGCCGACGTAGTCGTGCCCGAGGCGCAGGGCCTCGCGGAACGTCAGCTCCAGGACCTTCTTCGCCGCCGCGTCGTACGGCACGAGCGCGGGCGGCTCCTCGACGGCCGGCGGCAGGGTCGCGGCCGCGGCCTCGCGCACCCGGTCGAGGGTCACGCCCCGCGAGGCGATCCAGTGCGCCGCGAGCCCCTCGGGCTCGGCGAGCAGGCCGAGCACCAGGTGGGAGGGGGTGATCTCGGCGTTGCCGACGGCCGTGGCCTCGTTCTGGGAGGCCATGACCACGTTCCGCGCGCGGGGCGTGAAGCGGCCGAACCCGGCGTTCGGGTCCATCTTCTCGGCGTCGGGGTCCTTGGGCACGAACCGCTTCTGGGCGGCCTGGCGGGTGACGCCCATGCTGCGGCCGATGTCGGTCCAGGAGGCACCGGAGCGCCGGGCCTGGTCCACGAAGTGGCCGATGAGGTGGTCGGCGACGTCGCCGAGGTGGTCCGCCGCCACGACCGCGCCGGAGAGCTGCTCCAGGGCGTTCGGGTGGACCTTCTTGATGGCGTCGATGAGTTCGTCGAGACGGACGGGAACGGTCGGGCCGACTGGATTCGTCATGAGGCAACCCTAGGTTGACACTCATGGGGTGTCAACTGTCGGTTGACGGGAGTGGGGGCGCACCGCGGCCGGGACGGGCCGGCGACCGGGAAAAGGGAAGAGGAGGGGAGAAGGCGGAAAAGGAGAGACGACCGGGGCCGCCACCCCCCACAGGAGAGGCCCCGGTCGTCCTCCACGGAGCCGCAGCACGGCTCCGTACTCCTTTCAGCGCCGGGAGTGCGCTTTCTGTCACACCGTCTCCGGACACCGGAAGGTTGCAAGTTGCACAAGGGGCGGGCATCGCGTGGACGCGACGCCGGGGCACCACGTAGCGTGCTGGTGCGTGAGACAGCGTGGCGGCGGTGACCAGCCGTGACGGGACGACGCGAGCGACGAACAGGGTTTGGGGAGTGCTGGGGGACGACGCGGAGCTGACGGCCGCGGTGCTCGCCGCACAGCACGGGGACGAGGACGCCTTCCGTGCTGTGTATCGCGCCGTGCACCCCCGGCTGCTCGGCTACATACGCACGCTGGTCGGCGACACCGACGCGGAGGACGTGGCCTCCGAGGCCTGGCTCCAGATCGCGCGCGACCTCGACCGCTTCGGCGGCGACGCGGACCGCTTCCGCGGCTGGGCCGCCCGGATCGCCCGCAACCGCGCCCTCGACCACATACGGATGCGCGGCCGGCGCCCCGTCGTCGGCGCCGACGAGACCGAACTCACCGACAAGCCCGCCGAGTCCGACACCGCGAGCGAGGCCCTGGAGGCCCTGGCCACCGGCCACACCATGGACCTGATCGCCCAGCTGCCGCAGGACCAGGCGGAGGCCGTCGTGCTGCGCGTCGTCGTCGGCCTGGACGCCAAGAGCGCCGCCGACACCCTGGGGAAGCGCCCCGGCGCGGTGCGCACCGCCGCGCACCGCGGCCTCAAGCGGCTCGCCGAACTCCTCGGCGTCGAGGGCGCCCCGGACGGCACCGACGGGGCCGTCGTCCCCCTGGACGGCGTGCCCCCGCAGCGCGGCCGGACACCGGGGCCGGTGGCGCCCGGCGGTGTGACGCAATGGCGTCCTCGTACGCAGAAGGACATGTGATGGCCGACGAGCGGTACCAGTGGCTCGACGAGGAGGCCGCGGAGCGACTGCTCCGGGGCGACCCCGTCGGCCCGGCCGACGACCTCGCGCGCCTGCGGGCCGCACGCCTCGCGGAGGCCCTCGGCGCGATCCGCGCCCCGGCGGCGCGGGACGGCGACGGCCTGCCGGGGGAGGCCGCGGCCCTCGCCGCCTTCCGCGAGGCCGTGGCGGCCCGCGCCGCCGCTTCCGGGGCCCGGAACACGGCCGGGGGCATCGCCGGAGGTACGGCCCGGAGTACCGCCGGAAGCACGGCCCGGAGCACCGCCCCCGCCGACCTGGGCCGGGTGCGCCTCGCGCGTCCCGTCGCCGCGCCGCGCCGCTGGGGCCGCTCCGCCCGCTACGGCCTCGCCGCCGCGGTCGCCGCCGTCACCGTCGGCGGGGTCGCCGTCGCCGCGGGCACCGGCGCCCTCCCGCTGGTGGGACCCGCGCCCGCCAGTTCCGTCTCGGCCGGGGAGACCGCGCGACCGCTCGTCTCGCCGGAGCCCGACGGCCTGCGCGAGGACCCCGGGATACCCGGGCCCCCGCCGTCCGCCGGCGACCGCACGCCCGGCACGTCCCCCTCCACCGGCACCGGCTCCACGGCACCGGCCACCCCGGCCCCGGACGGGGACGGCGCGGACCGCCCGAAGCGGGACGCCCCGGAGCCCGAGCGCAGCACGGCGGGCCCGGACGGGACCCCGGACCCGGACCGCACGGACGGCCGGGACCGGGCCGGGAGCGGCGGTACGGACTCCCGGGAGAAGGCCGTCGAGGCCTGCCGGGCGTACCGGTCCGGAAAGTTCGACGACGGACACCGCCGCCTGCTCACGGAGACCCGGCGCAAGGGCGAGACCCTGCGCCGCTACTGCGACCGTCTCCTCTCCGACGCCCCCCACGCCCCCGGCGCACCCGGGGACGGCGCGGAGGACGGCGCGGACTCCGGATCTCGGGACGACTCCCGGGACCTGCCGGGCGAAGGCTCCGAGGGCGACCCGAAGGACGACGGGAAGGGCGACGGCGGGGGCGGCTCCCGGGGCAGGGGCGGGGACGGCCGCGACGGCGCCCGGACCTCGGCGGAGACCCTCGCGGGACCGGCCACCGCGACCCCCGCGGTGCTCCCGGAAACGGGCGCGACGACGCGCCTCCCGCTCGCGGTGTAACACTTTCCGGCCCGCCGACGCAGTACGTAATGCCGACTGGTCATCGGCCGCGCGATGAGCCGGGGTTCCCCCCGTACCTACGGCTCGGCGCACCCGGCGCGGGTGGGGCACGTTCCCCCGGTCCCACCCGCGCCCTCTCTCCTCCCCGCCCCCGCCGGCGAGTTCTCCGTCCCTACCAGTGGACGACGACCTTGTCCCCGACCCCCACCTGGTCGAACAGGGTCGCGAGCTTGGCCCGGTCCCGGACGTTGACGCAGCCGTGCGAGGCCCCGGCGTAACCGCGGGCCGCGAAGTCCGCCGAGTAGTGCACGGCCTGGCCGCCGCTGAAGAACATCGCGTACGGCATGGGCGTGTGGTAGATCGTCGACGTCCACTCGCGGGCCTTCCAGCCCACGCTGAACGTGCCCTCGCGGGTCGGGGTGTTCTCCGAGCCGAAGCGGACGTCCATCGACGAGACGACCTTGCCGTCGATCATCCAGGCGAGGGTCCGGCTCTCCTTGCTGATGCAGAGCACCCGGCCGGTCATGCACGCCGGGGCCGGGGCGTCCAGGGCGTTGGTGGTCGACGGCTTCAGCTCGTCGGCGGTCGGCTTCCGGCTGGTGGCGAGCAGCCGCTGCCAGGTGGCCCCGTCGACCGAGCCGGTGGCGGACAGCCCCTGCTTCTCCTGGAAGGCCCTGACCGCACCCGCCGTCATCGTCCCGTAGAAGCCGGTCGGGGCGCGGTCGAAGAACTTCAACTGCCGCAGCCGCGCCTGGAGCTCGCGCACCTGCTCGTTCTCGTCCCCGTCCTTCAGGAGCACCGGGGACGCCGGCGCCCCGGCGGAGGCCGAGCCGGAGGGCTCGGGCGTGGGGAAGGCGGGGGAGGAGGACGGCGCCTTGCCGTCGTCCGCGGGAGAGGCCCCGGGGGAGGCGGACTCCGAGGCCGACTCCGAGGGCGACGCGGACTCCGACGCGGATGCCGATGCCGATACGGAGGCCGATGCGGAGGTCGACGGCTGCGCCGAGGAGCTGCCCGAAGGGCCCGCGGAACCGGCGCTCCCCGTGCCGGCCGCCTGGGCCGTACAGCCCGCGACGAGCGCCACCGAGGCCGCCGCCAGCGCCACCCTGCGTACGACACCCCCGCGCACGACACCCCTGCGTACGACGCCTCTGCGCACCGCGCTTCCGCGCACGACGGTCGAAGACCGCTTCATCGTTGCCCCCCGTGAAACTCGTCTGTACGGAGAGGGATGCTTCCCACGCGCGGGTGGTTGCGCACCACGGCCGGAAACCGACCGTCCCGGGCGACGCGTTCCGATCTTCCGCGATGCGAAACACGGGGGCGGAACGCCGTACACGCATGCGACACTCCGCCCATGCTGGGTGTCACCGATCTGCCGACCTACCTCGCCGGGCTCGTCCTCATCATTCTCCTGCCCGGACCGAACTCGCTCTACGTCCTGTCCGTCGCCGCCCGCAAGGGCACCCGGACCGGATACAAGGCCGCCGCCGGCGTCTTCACCGGCGACACGGTCCTCATGACCCTGGCCGCCCTCGGCGCGGCCTCCCTCCTCCAGACCACCCCGGTCCTCTTCATGATCGTGAAGTACGCGGGCGCCGGATACCTGGCCTGGATGGCGTACGGGATGCTCCGGGCCGCGTGGGCGATGTGGCGCTCGCGCGAGGAGCCGGCCGCGGAGGAGCCCGCGGGCACTCCGGCGGCCCCCGCCGAGCGCCCGTACCGGCGCGCGTTGATCATCAGCCTCTTCAACCCGAAGGCGATCCTCTTCCTGATCTCCTTCTTCGTGCAGTTCGTGGACCCCGGCTACGCCTACCCGGCGCTCTCCTTCCTGGTCCTCGGCACCCTGCTCCAGCTCGGCAGCCTCCTCTACCTCACGACCCTCATCTTCGGCGGCACCCGCCTCGCCGCCGCCTTCCGCCGCCGCCGGCGCCTCTCCGCCGGCGCGACCTCGGCGGCCGGCGCCCTCTTCCTCGGCTTCGCCGCGAAGCTCTCGCTCAGCAGCGCCGCCTGACCCGTCCCTTCGCGGGCGCCGCTTGACCCTGACACCGTGTGAGGCCGTTCCGTAGGGGCGTCATGTTCACCATCGGAGACTTCGCCCGGCACGGGCGGGTGTCGGTCCGGATGCTGCGTCACTACGACGCGATCGGACTGCTGCGCCCGGCCCGGGTCGACCCGCACACGGGCTACCGCTTCTACGCGGCGGACCAGCTGGCCCGGCTCAACCGCGTCATCGCGCTCAAGGACCTCGGCTTCACCCTCGAACAGGTGGGGGCCGTCCTGGAGGAGCGGATCGACGCGGAGGAGCTGCGGGGCATGCTGCGCCTGCGCCAGGCCGAGCTGGAGACGGCCCTGGCGGAGGCGCGGACCCGGCTCGACCGGGTCGGCGCGCGGCTCCGGGCCATCGAGAGCGAGGGACGCATGTCCACCCAGGAAGTCGTCGTCAAGAAGATCCCCGCCGTCCGGATCGCCGAACTGAGCGCGGTCGCCGCGAGCTTCGGCCCGCAGGACATCGGCCCCGTCATCGGCCCGCTGTACGACGAGCTGTGCGGCCGGCTCGCGGGCGCGGGCCTCACCTGCTTCGGCCCGGGCGTCGCGTACTACGAGGACGCGGGCCGGGGCGACGGCTCGGTCGTCGTCCACGCCGGCATGACCGTCCCCGAGGGTACGGAGGCGGAGGGCGTCCTCGTGCACGTCCTGCCCGGCGTCGAGGAGGCGGCGACCGTCGTCCACCACGGCGCGATGGACGACGTCCTGCCGACCGCGCAGGCCCTGGCGTCCTGGATCGACGCCAACGGCCACGCCTCCGCCGGGTACGCCCGCGAGCTGTACCTGGAGTGCCCGGAGGACCGGGCGCGGTGGGTGACCGAACTCCAGGAGCCGGTCGTCCGCGCCTGAACGGCGGCTACCTCTTCAGCGCCCTGCGCAGCCGCAGCGCCCGCCGGGCGAGCCGGCGGACCTGCGGGTGCCGGGGGAGGGGCAGGCCGCCGGGGAGGCCCAGGGCGGTGAGGCGGCGGCGGGTGAAGTGGTGCCGGGTGCGCTCGGCGAGCGGCCCCGACAGGTGCCGTACCGCCGCCGTCCGCAGCTCCGGCCGGATCTTCGGCTGCATCGCGAAGCCGACCGCCGCGACCAGGTCGTTCAGCTCCCCCGTACCGATCCCGGCGCCGCCGCCCGCCGGGTCGTCGAGGGGCGGGACGACCGCGTCCACCACCGTGAGCGGGATCCGGTTGCTGTTCTGGAAGGGGGTGAGCCGCTCCAGGAGGGGGCGGGTGCCGACGCGGGCGACCGGCAGGCCGTAGAAGGTGTGCGCGGTGAGCAGCGCCGTCGAGAAGCAGCCGACGACGAGGGCGGGCCGCAGCTCGCGGTAGAGCACCTCCGCGAGGACGGGCCGGTCCTCGACCGTCAGCTCCGCGCCCAGCTCCTCCGCCGCGCGCACCAGGGACCGCGACCAGGCGTCCGGGGCCGTCGGGTGCGGCTTGAAGACGAGCCGCCGGTGGCCCAGGGCGACCGCGCCCCGCACCATCCGCAGGTGCAGCTCCTCCTCCTCGGCGGCGGTCAGCAGGTTCAGGGCCGCCAGGTACTGGCCCAGGAGCAGCGCCGGCCCCTCCTCCGCCGCCGGGCCCCCCGCCGGGGACGGGCCCGCCAGCTCCTCGACGCACTTCGTGAACGCCTCCACCGGCACGGCCTCCGGCACCGCCCCGAACTCCCCGAGCAGCAGCGGCGCGAGCCCCGGGACCAGGTCCAGGTGGAGCAGCCGGGAGACCCGGCCGCCGATCAGCGGGTCGATCTTGTTGCGGGTCGGCCCGTAGCTCATCAGCCCGTCCGCGTACACCGTGATCGGCGCCTCGGGGAGGAGCTGGGCGATCGCGAGCGCGGGCGTCACCTGGATCGACTCCAGGGTCAGTTCGACCCGGTCGTCGCCGAGGTCCCAGAGCTTGCGCAGATGGCGCTGGAGGAGGGGGAGGTCGCTCGCGCGGGGGGTCCAGCCGCCCGGGTGGAGCGGGGAGATCACCTCGTTCCAGGAGAGGACGGAGTCGAAGCGGCCGCGCAGCCGCGCGAAGCCCTCGGCCTGGTCCAGGGCGGGTGTCGTCTCCGGCACGGGCGCGTTGTTGGTGACGAGGAGGATCCGGCGGTCGGCGGAGCCGAAGCAGCCGCTGTCGATCGCGGCGGCGAGCGTCACCGCCCCGTAGAGGGTGGAGGCGCAGAAGATCTGGGTGGTGCGGCGGGGGCGCGTACGGGTGCTCATGCCGCGACCTCCGGCTCCGGCGAGGCGGCCGCGCGGGTCGCCGGGTCCGGAGCCGCCGGCGGCGGTGCCGGCCTCCGCCTCCGCAGCCTGCGCAGCAGCGTCGCACGGTCCCCGCCCATCGCGGTCAGGGCCTCGTCGAGGACGTCCTGCGGCATCCGCCGCAGCGCCCCCGCGCTCATCGCCCGCACCTGCCGCGCCACCTCCGGCTCGAACTTCTCGATCGAACCGACGTGGTGGGAGATCACCGCGCAATAGGTGCGCACGGCTTTCGGGAGAAGGCGGTCCGCGTCCCGGTCCCGTGCCGTTTCCTCGATCACCTGGTCGAAAGCGCGGATGAAGTCCAATTGCCTGACATCGCCGATCTGCGTGAGGGAGGTCGCCACTCCGCGCCGGTAGAACACGCCGAGTTCCCCGACCGCCGCGAACGATTCCGCCTCGCGGTGCAGCCGCCAGATCCACGGCCGGTCCTCGGCCGTCCGCAGCCCGTGCGTGAAGTGCAGCAGCCCCCGGTCCAGGAGCCGCCGGTGGTAGATCCCGGCCCAGGCGTACGGGTAGTCGACGGAGGTCGTCCGGTGCGCCGGCAGGATCGCGTCCCTCGGACGCAGCACCTCGCCGCGCCGGGGGACCGGCGCCCGGCGCATCCCCCGCTCGCGGCCGGTCACCGAGACGTGGTCGGTGCGCAGGAAGTCGCAGCCCAGCTCCTCGGCGGCGGCGACGAGGCGGCCGTAGTAACCGGGGGCGAGCCAGTCGTCCCCGTCGAGGAAGGCGACGTACTCGCCGCGGGCGGCGTCGAGTCCGGTGTTCCGGGCCGTGGCGAGCCCCTCGTTGCGCGCGTGCCGGAGCAGGACGGCGCCCGGGATCTCGCGCGCGGCCCGTTCGAGGAGGTCCGGGGTCCCGTCCGACGAACAGTCGTCGACGAGCAGGAACTCGAAGTCCTCGCGGGTGTTGGCCCGCAGGCTCGTGAGGGTGTCGGGGGCGTATGTCTGCACGTTGAAGAACGGCACGACGACGGAGAGCTTGACCACGCGGCCGACGCTAGGCGCCGGCCCGGCATTCCCCCCGACCGGCGGGGGGATGTCCGGTGAACACCAAGCGGCGGGCCGCTTAACCGCCTTTCCGGAAAGGGGGGAACCCGGCCGCGGGCGACCGGATACCGACCCGCTTCAGAAGTCGGAGAGGCTCTGTTCACCGGTTGTTGTGGCCCAGTTGGGCCGGAAAGCGGAATGCCCTTCTAGCGTCCTCGACGTGCCATCACGTACCCGAGAAGCGATACGGGTCGCCGTACTCGCCGACTCCGACACCCGGTGGAAATGGGGCGCCCTCACCGCGCGCCGCATCACGGCGACGAGCGCCGGACCCACCGGCTTCGTCCTGCGCGGACGCGCCACCCCCACCGCCCGCCAGCTCGCCGAGACCGGGGTGTCCGCGGACGCCCCGCGCGAGGTGACGGGCGTGGAGTTCCTGCGCGCCGTACGGGACGCGGAGACGCGCGGCGAGGGGTACGACGTCCTCGTCCTCGCCCTCGTCGGCGGCACCGTCCGGGCCGTCCTCCAGGGCCTGGCCGACCTGGGCCTCGCGCGGCGCCCCGTGATCGTCACCGGCTACGTCGGGGTCGTCTACGAGAAGCTCACCGACGGCCTCCTGCTGCGCCACGGCGCCGACGTCGTCCTCGCCAACTCCCGCCACGACGCCGAGCGCTTCCGCGCCGTGTACGAAGGGGTGGGCGCCGGCGCGGAGTCGGTCGTGGAGGCGGCGCTGCCCTTCCTCGGCGGCGCCCCGTACGCCCCCGTCGCCGGCCGTGACACCCTGGTCTTCGCCGCCCAGCCCTCGGTGCCCGCCACCCGCGCCGAACGCGCCCACGTGCTGCGGCGGCTGATCGGGCACGCCCGGCTCCACCCGGGCCGCGAGGTGCTCCTCAAGCTCCGCTCCAAGCCGGGCGAACACACCACGCACCTGGAGGAGTTCCCGTTCCAGAGGCTGGTCCGCGAACTCGACCCGCCGGACAACTTCCGCCTCGTGTACGGGCACATGGGCGAGGTCCTGGACCGCACCGACCTGCTCGTCACCGTCTCCTCGACGGCCGCCCTCGAAGCCCTGCACCGGCGGATCCCCACCGCGGTCCTCACCGACCTCGGGGTCCGCGAGGCGCTCGGCAACCACCACTTCGTCGGCTCCGGCCTGCTGACCTCCTTCGACCGGCTTGACGAGGGACGCGTGCCGGCGCCCGACGGGGCCTGGCTCGGCCGCCAGGGAGTCGCCTCCGACGGCTCGTACGAGAAGGCCTTCGACGCGGCCCGCGACCGGGTCGCCGCGCTCCTGGCGCTGCCCGCGCTCCCCCCGATCACCCCCTACTACACCGCGGAGACGGCCTCCGGCTACCTGCCCGGGATCCTCGCCCGCCACCGCCTGGACGTCACCGCGCCGGAGCCCCGCGAGAGCGGGCTGCGCCGGATCGTCCGGGAGGCCGCGCGGGGCGCGTACCGCCACGGCGTGCAGCGCGTCGCCCCCGTCATCCGCCGCCTGGGAGAACTCTGATGACCGCCGCACCTGCTTCCGGGCCCGCCATGCCCACGACCGGGACCGCCGCGCCTGTCCCCGGGACCGCCGCCCCCACGACCGGGACCACGACCGCCACCCCCGTGCACACGGGCCCCGCCGCCCCCGTCGTCCTCGCCGTGATCCCCGCCCGGGGCGGTTCGAAGGGCGTGCCCGCCAAGAACCTCGCCCCGGTGGCCGGGGTCCCCCTGGTCGGCCGCGCCGTCCACGCCTGCCTCGGCGCCCGCTCCGTCACCCACGTCGTGGTCTCCACCGACGACCCCGCCATCGCCGCCGCCGCCCGGTCCGCCGGGGCCGAGGCCGTGCACCGCCCGGCCGCGATCGCGGGCGACACCGCCACCAGCGAGGCCGCCGTCCTGCACGCCATGGACGCCTTCGAGGCCACCCACGGCCGCGCCGCCGACGTGGTCCTCCTCGTCCAGTGCACCAGCCCCTTCCTCACCCCCGCCGAGGTCGCGGAGACCGCCGACCGGATCCTCAGCGGCGCCGCCGACACGGCCTTCACCGCCGCCCCGTCGCACGGCTTCCTCTGGCGCGAGGCGGCGGAGGGCGCCGAGGGCGTCAACCACGACAAGGCGCACCGCCCCCGCCGCCAGGACCGGGAGCCGGAGTACCTGGAGACCGGCGCCGTCTACGCCATGGCCGCGCCCGGCTTCCGCACCCACCGGCACCGCTTCTTCGGCCGCACCGCGCTCGTCGTCACCGACCCCGCCCGGGTCCTGGAGATCGACGACCCGCACGACCTGGCCCGCGCCAAGGCCCTGGCTCCGCTCCTGGACGCCCCCGTCACCCCCGGCCTCGCCGACGTGGACGCGGTGGTCCTGGACTTCGACGGCACCCAGACCGACGACCGGGTCCACCTCGACGCGGAGGGGCGCGAGTTCGTCTCCGCGCACCGCGGCGACGGCCTCGGCATCGCCGCCCTGCGCCGCGCCGGACTCCCCGTCCTCATCCTCTCCACCGAGCAGAACGCCGTCGTCGCCGCCCGCGCCCGCAAGCTCCGGATCCCCGTCCTGCACGGCATCGACCGCAAGGACCGGGCCCTCAAGGAGTGGTGCGAGGCCGAGGGCATCGACCCGCAGCGCGTCCTCTACGCCGGCAACGACGTCAACGACCTGCCCTGCTTCCACCTCGTCGGCTGGCCCGTCGCGGTGAGCAGCGCCCACGACTCCGTACGGGCCGCGGCCCGCGCGGTCACCGCCACCCCGGGCGGCTCCGGAGCGATCCGCGAGATCGCCGCCTGGCTCCTCGGACCCGAGCTCGACACCCCCGTACGCGCCACCGCGGCACGTACGACCCCCGCACGCACCACCACCGCAACCTAAGGACCCGCACCATGAGCACCCGTCTCCGCACCCTCGGCGCCAAGACCGCCGGCCCCGGGCAGCCCGTCTACGTCACCGGCGAGATCGGCATCAACCACAACGGCGAGCTCGAGAACGCCCTCGCGCTCATCGACGTCGCCGCCGAGGCCGGCTGCGACGCGGTCAAGTTCCAGAAGCGCACCCCCGAGATCTGCACCCCGCGCGACCAGTGGGACATCGAGCGGGACACCCCCTGGGGCCGCATGACCTACATCGACTACCGCCACCGCGTGGAGTTCGGCGAGGAGGAGTACCGGGCCATCGACGCGCACTGCAAGGAGCGCGGCATCGACTGGTTCGCCTCCCCGTGGGACACCGAGGCCGTCGCCTTCCTGGAGAAGTTCGACGTCCCCGCCCACAAGGTCGCCTCCGCCTCCCTCACCGACGACGAGCTGCTGCGCGAGCTGCGCTCCACCGGCCGCACGGTGATCCTCTCCACCGGCATGTCGACGCCGAAGCAGATCCGGCACGCCGTCGAGGTCCTCGGCAGCGACAACATCCTGCTCTGCCACGCCACCTCGACCTACCCGGCCAAGGCCGAGGAGCTGAACCTGCGCGTCATCCAGACGCTCCGGGAGGAGTACCCGAACGTCCCGATCGGCTACTCCGGCCACGAGACCGGCCTCCAGACCACCCTGGCCGCCGTCGCCCTCGGCGCCGTCTTCGTCGAGCGCCACATCACCCTCGACCGCGCCATGTGGGGCTCCGACCAGGCCGCCTCCGTCGAGCCCCAGGGCCTGACGCGCCTGGTCCGCGACATCCGCACCATCGAGACGGCCCTCGGCGACGGGGTCAAGAAGGTGTACGAGTCGGAGCTCGGCCCGATGAAGAAGCTCCGCCGGGTCCAGGGCGCCGTCGCCTCATGACCGGGCAGCTGGCGTTCGTCGAGAGCCCGGTCCAGCTCCTCAACGTCCTGGAGTGGGCCCACACCCGGGCGCACACCCGCGCCCCGGCCCGGACCCCCGGCCCGGGAGCGCCCGCCCCCGGGACGCCCGCCACGGAGGCCCCCGGCACGGAAGCCTCCGTCACGGGGTCCGGTGCCGCGGGCATACCCGCCGGGAGAGCACCGGGCCGGGGAACGCCGGCCACCGGGACCGCCACCGGGAGGACCGCCACCGGAACACCGGGCCGGGAAGCGCCCGCCGCCGGGGCGCCCGGTGCGCCGGGCCCCGGCCCCCGGACGCCCGCCGCCGAGGCGCCCGCGTCCCCCCTCACGGTCGTCGTCCTCTCGCCGACCGACCCCATGTCGCGGGGCCAGCTGCGCCGGATGGCCCAGCTGGCCCGCGACGAGGGCCTCACCGTCCACTGGCAGGAGGCCCGCGGCGGCCGGGGCGCCCTCGTCCGCACCCTGCGGCGGCTCGCCGGGCCGCTGCGCTCCGCGGAGCGGGTGATCATCGGGGATCCGTTCTCCCGGTACGTCCAGCTGCTCCTGACCCTCTTCGGCCCCCGGCACCTGACCGTGGTCGACGACGGCACGGCGACCATGGAGTTCGCCGCCCAGCTCGGCCGCGGCGAGCGCCTGGTCCGCTGGCACCGCAGGGGCGGCCTGGACCCGCGCGAGCTGGTCCTCGCCCCCGTGACCACCCTGGCCCGGCGGCGGCTCGCCCCGGCCCGGGGCCGTACCGTCGAGATCTTCACCTCGCTGCCCGTGGAGGCGCCGGCGGGCGTCGAGGTCACCGGGAACTCCTACGCCTGGACCCGCTCCCGCTTCGGCCCGCCGCTGCTCACCGGCGGCGCGGACCTGGTCGGCACCTCGCTGGTGGAGACGGGGGTGGTCGACGCCGACCACTACACCCGCGTGGTCGGCGAACTCGCCCGGACCCACGGCGCCACCCGCTACTTCGCCCACCGCAGGGAGAGCACCGGCAAGCTGCACCGGATCGCGGTCGAGACGGGCCTCCAGGTGGTCCGGCCCGAGCTGCCCCTGGAGCTGATCGCCCGGCGCGGCCCGGTCGGCCGCACGATCGTCAGCTTCCCGTCCACGGTCGTGCACACCCTGCCGCTCGCCCTCGCCGGCACGGGCGTGAAGGTCGCCGTCTGCGAGGTGGCGCCCGAGTGGCTGCGGGCGACCGCCTCGCCGCGCGCGCAGGGCTTCCTGTCCGGCGTGACGGGCACGGCGGCCCACGAGGTCGACCGGCTCACCGCGCGGGCGGTCCACCCCACCGACCGGCTGGAATTCGGGTGAGCTTACCCACAGCGAGTGATCCTCAAGCCCGTGAAATCGGGGATCTTTCCCCTAACAGGTTGAAGTTTTGTGATCAACGGGCAGTTGACCACCTCGAAGGCCTACCCTTCAAAAGGTGAACCAGTTGAAGTCCCGTGAGCCAGGCTCCGCCACTCTGCCCGGAAAGCTGCCCGCAACCCTGCGCGACGAACTGATCATGTTCCGCAGGGACTTGCACATGCACCCCGAGCTCGGGAAGCAGGAGTTCCGTACGACCGCCGCGCTCAAGGCCCGCCTGGAGGCGGCCGGGCTCGCGCCGGAGGTCCTTCCGGCCGGCACCGGACTCATCTGTGACATCGGCACCCCGGACCCACGCCGCCCCATGCTGGCGATCCGCGCCGACCTCGACGCGCTGCCCATCCCGGACGTCAAGACCGTCGCCTACCGCTCCACCGTGGCCAACCGCGCCCACGCCTGCGGACACGACGTCCACACCACCTCCGTCCTCGGCGCGGGCCTGGTCCTCGCCGAGCTGGACCGGCAGGGCCTCCTGCCGGGCGCCGTGCGGCTGATCTTCCAGCCCGCCGAGGAGGTCCTCCCCGGCGGCGCCGTCGACGTCGTCGAGGCCGGCGCGCTGAACGGCGTCGGCAGGATCATCGCCGTCCACTGCGACCCGAGGGTCGACGCGGGGAAGATCGGTCTGCGCGCCGGCCCCATCACCTCCGCCTGCGACCGGCTCGAGATCACCCTGGACGGCCCCGGCGGCCACACCGCCCGGCCGCACCTCACCACCGACCTGGTCACCGCCGCCGCCCGCGTCGCCACCGACGTCCCCGCCGTCCTGGCCCGCCGCGTCGACGCCCGCTCGGGCCTCTCGGTCACCTGGGGCCGCATCGAGTCCGGCCACGCCCCCAACGTCATCCCGCAGCACGCGGAGCTCTCCGGCACCGTCCGCTGCCTCGACCTGCCGGCCTGGCGCGACGCGCCCGACCTGGTGCACGCGGCGATCGACGAGGTCGCGTCCCTGCACCGGGCCAAGTCGACCGTCACCTACGTCCGGGGCGTCCCGCCGGTGGTCAACGACGCGGCCGTCGCCGAGCTGCTCCGCGACGCCATGGCCGTCCGGCGCGGACCGCACGCGATCGAGGACACCGAGCAGAGCCTCGGCGGCGAGGACTTCTCCTGGTACCTGGAGCACGTCCCCGGCGCCATGGCCCGCCTCGGCGTCCGCGTCCCCGGCGACACCCGCGTCCGCGACCTGCACGCCGGCGACTTCGACGTGGACGAGAACGCCATCGAGGCGGCCGTGGAACTCTTCACCGCGGCGGCCCTGCTCGACGGCGCGCGGGAGGCCTGAGCCCCGGGCTCCGCCACCCGGCGCGACCCGTACGCCCGAGCGACGGTTTCCGGCCGGACGGACCCCTCGTCCGTCCGGCCCGGTCGTTCCCCCCGACGGCCCAGCGCCCGGCGTGTCCGCCACGCGCCCCCCGCCGCACCGGGCGCCGCCGGGGATATAACCGGCGGTACCGGGCCGAACGCCCTCGGTCGCCCCGCCGGGCCGGTTCGCGACGATCCGATAACGACTCATGAACGGGTCTTTAACTGACATCTACGCGCGTTACGATCGCCGCGAAACCAGCGCCGGAAGAGGCGCTTTCGGTCAGTCTTGAAGGGACCCTCCTCTTGCGCCGGATCACCAGGATCACGACCGTGGGCATCGCCTCCGCGGCGCTCGCCCTCTCCGCCACCGCGTGTGGCAAGTCCTCGACGGACACCGGTTCCAGCTCCTCCTCGGACCCGAAGAACATCACGGCCGCCATCGCGTACGACATCGGCGGCCGCGGTGACCAGTCCTTCAACGACGCCGCCTACGCGGGCCTGCAGAAGGCCGAGAAGGAGCTGGGTGTCAAGGGCAAGGAGGCCGAGCCCTCGGAGGGTGAGGGCGACGCCGACAAGGTGCAGCGCCTCACCGCCCTCGCCCGCGCCGGGAACAACCCGGTCATCGGTGTCGGCTTCGCCTACGCCCCGGCGATCGCCAAGGTCGCCAAGGCCTACCCGAAGACCACCTTCGGCCTCATCGACGACACCTCGGTGACCGCCCCGAACATCGCCAACCTCGTCTTCAACGAGGAGCAGGGCTCCTACCTGGCCGGCGTCGCCGCCGCCAAGACGTCGAAGACCGGCACGGTCGGCTTCATCGGCGGCGTCGAGGTCCCCCTGATCAAGAAGTTCCAGGCGGGCTACGAGCAGGGCGTCAAGGACACCGACCCCAAGGCGAAGGTGCTCGTCCAGTACCTGACCCAGCCGCCGAACTTCGACGGCTTCTCCAAGCCCGACCTCGGCAAGGCCGCCGCGCAGGGCCAGCTCGACAAGGGCGCCGACGTGATCTACGCCGCCGCCGGTCTGGCCGGTTCGGGCTCGATCGAGGCCGCCGCGTCCGCGGGCAAGTGGGCCATCGGCGTCGACTCCGACCAGTACAACCAGGCGGGTCTGTCCTCCTACAAGGAGCACATCCTCACCTCGGTCACCAAGGACGTCTCCGACTCCGTCTTCAACCTGATCAAGTCGGTCAAGGACGGCAAGCCGCAGACCGGCGAGATCCGCTACGGCCTCGCCCAGGACGGCGTCGGCCTGGCCGACTCCAACCCGGCGTACAAGAAGATGACCGACGTCATCGCCGCCGTGGACAAGGCGAAGAAGGACATCGTCGACGGCAAGATCACGGTCAAGACCGCTCCGTAAGGAACCGCAGGTCAACGACCTCAGGGCCCGGCGACGGTGGGACCCCCACCGGAGCCGGGCCCCGTTCCCGTACGGATTTTCATTTTTCGGCAGTGCTACGCGTGTAGATGTCTCCCTGGCACGATAGCTTCGCCCCGCCCTGCCCTCCCCGCTCCCACTCCTTCCGGCCAAGGAGAGTGCGTCATCAACGCGTCCAGCCCCCCTGCCGTAGAACTGCACGGCATCACCAAGCGATTCCCCGGCGTCGTCGCCAACAAGGACATCGCCATCACGGTCCGCAAGGGCACCGTGCATGCCCTGATCGGCGAGAACGGCGCCGGCAAGTCGACCCTCATGAAGATCCTCTACGGCATGCAGAAGCCGGACGAGGGCACCATCGCCGTCGACGGCGAGCAGGTCGCCTTCTCCAGCCCCGGTGACGCCATCGCGCGCGGCATCGGCATGGTGCACCAGCACTTCATGCTCGCCGACAACCTCACCGTCCTGGAGAACGTCGTCCTCGGCGGCGAGAAGCTCTACGGCATCGGCGCCAAGGCCCGGAAGAAGATCCGCGAGATCTCCGACCAGTACGGCCTCGGGGTCCGCCCGGACGCCCTCGTCGAGGACCTCGGCGTCGCCGACCGGCAGCGCGTGGAGATCCTCAAGGTCCTCTACCGCGGCGCCCGGATCCTCATCCTCGACGAGCCGACCGCCGTCCTCGTCCCGCAGGAGGTCGACGCGCTCTTCGACAACCTGCGCGAGCTCAAGTCCGAGGGCCTGACCGTCATCTTCATCTCGCACAAGCTGGGCGAGGTCCTGAAGGTCGCCGACGACATCACCGTCATCCGCCGGGGCACCACGGTCGGCACCGCCGACCCGAAGACCGCCACCACCAAGCAGCTCGCCGAGCTGATGGTCGGCAGCGAGCTGCCCTCCCCGGAGACCCGCGAGTCGACCGTCACCGACGTGCCGATGCTCCAGGTCCGGAACCTGACCCTGTCCGAGGCCGGCGCCGTCTCCGCCGCCCCGCTGACCAGCGCGGCCCCGCCGGACCCGGCCCGCGGCGCCACCGTCCCGGAGGAGACCGCCGGGGGCCGCAAGCTCCTCGACGACGTCTCCCTCACCATCCACAAGGGCGAGATCCTCGGCATCGCGGGCGTCGAGGGCAACGGCCAGACCGAGCTCATCGAGGCCCTCATGGGCATGGCCGCCCCCGACGCGGGCACCATCTCCCTCGACGGCCGGGACATCTCCAAGGTCTCCGTGCGCAAGCGCCGCGAGGGCGGCATCGGCTACATCCCCGAGGACCGGCACCGCCACGGCCTGCTCCTGGAGGCCCCCCTCTGGGAGAACCGCATCCTCGGCCACGTCACCGAGGCCCCCAACTCCAGGCGCGGCATCCTCGACCCGAAGGCCGCCCGCCAGGACACCGAGCGGATCGTCCGCGAGTACGACGTGCGCACCCCCGGCATCGACGTCACCGCGGCCTCCCTCTCCGGCGGCAACCAGCAGAAGCTGATCGTCGGCCGCGAGATGAGCCACGCCCCCAAGTTCCTGATCGCCGCCCACCCCACCCGCGGCGTGGACGTCGGCGCGCAGGCGCAGATCTGGGACGCGATCCGGGACGCCCGCCGCGAGGGCCTGGCGGTGCTGCTGATCTCCGCCGACCTCGACGAGCTGATCGGCCTCTCCGACACCCTCCGGGTCATGTACCGCGGCAAGCTGGTCGCCGACGCCGACCCCGCCACCATCACGCCCGAGGAGCTGGGCTCCGCCATGACCGGCGCGGCCTCCGGCCACCTCGAAGGCACCGAAGAGCAGTCCGAAGACGGTGACGCCCGATGATGAAACTCGACAAGGACCGGCTGATCCTGGGCGCGGCGGGACCGGTGCTCGCACTGGTCTCCTCGTTCGTGCTCACCGTGCTGGTGCTGCTCGCCACGGGTCTCGACCCGATCGAGCCGATCCGGATCATGATCGACAATGCCGGGTACTCCGACATCCAGGTCCTGATCGTCAACCAGACCGGGATCTACTACCTCGCGGCCCTGGCCGTGGCGGTCGGCTTCCGGATGAACCTCTTCAACATCGGCGTCGACGGCCAGTACCGGCTCGCCGCGATGGTCTCCGCCCTCGTGGGCGCCTCCGTCGAGCTGCCGGGCCCGCTGCACATCCTCCTGATCGTGCTCGTCGCCATGCTGACCGGCGCCTTCTGGTCCGGCATCGCCGGCATCCTCAAGACGACCCGCGGCGTCTCCGAGGTCGTCTCGACGATCATGCTCAACGCCATCGCGACCTCCCTGGTGGCCTGGCTGATCCTGCCGAAGAACTTCGGCGTCCAGCCCGAGGGCTCCAACAACCTCACCACCGGTGAGATCGCCGAGTCCGGCTGGTTCCCCGGCATCGACATGGGCCAGGGCAACGGCGTCGTCTACGGCTTCACCTTCGTCGCCCTCGCACTCGGCGTCGTCTACTGGTTCGTCCTCAACCGCACCCGGTTCGGCTTCGACCTGCGCGCCACCGGCGCCAGCGAGTCCGCCGCCCAGGCCAGCGGCGTCGACGCCAAGCGGATGATCCTCACCTCGATGCTGCTCTCGGGCGCGCTCGCCGGCCTCTCCGGCATGCCGACCCTGCTCGGCGAGTCCCACACGTACAGCCTCGACTTCCCGGTCGGCGTCGGCTTCACCGCCATCACCATCGCGCTGCTCGGCCGCAACCACCCGGTCGGCATCCTCTTCGCCGCCCTCCTCTTCGCCTTCCTCGACAAGGCGTCCTCGTCGCTCGACACCTTCGGCTACCCGAAGGAGATCACCAAGATCATGCAGGGCATCATCGTGATCGCCGTGGTCGTCTCCTACGAGCTCGTCCGCCGTTACGGCCTCCGCCGCCAGCAGCAGAAGGTCGGCGAGGAACTCGCCGCCGGCGGCGCCCTCAAGACCGACAAGGAGGTCTCGGCATGAGCACCGCCGCTGCCACCAAGCCGAGCGCCGCGCCCAAGGGCGGCGGACGCCGCAAGCTCACCCTGCCGTGGATCATGCTGATCGTCGCGGCCGGCCTCGTGCTCTTCTCGCTGGTCCGGGTCGTCTCCGGGGCGAACGACCTCACCTCCGTGGGCCAGGTCTCCGGCGCCCTCCAGCTCGCCGTCCCGATCGGCCTCGCCGGTCTCGGCGGCCTGTGGGCCGAGCGCGCGGGCGTCGTCAACATCGGCCTCGAGGGCATGATGGTCCTCGGCACCTGGTTCGGCGCCTGGGCCGGCTACCAGTGGGGCCCCTGGACCGGCGTCCTCTTCGGCCTCGTCGGCGGCGCGATCGGCGGTCTGCTCCACGCGGTCATCACCGTCACGTTCAACGTGAACCACATCGTCTCCGGTGTGGCGATCAACATCCTCGCGGTCGGCTTCACCCAGTACCTGTCGAACTTCACGTTCGCCGAGGCCGAGGGCGGCTCCTCCAAGCAGTCCCCCCGCATCGAACAGATCACCAAGATCACGATTCCGGGACTCTCCGACTGGTTGCAGGACCTCCAGGCCAAGCACTGGTTCCTGATCTCCGACCTCGCAGGCGTCCTCGGCGGCCTGGTCACCAACCTGTCGCTGCTCACCGTCGTCGCGATCCTGCTGATCCCGGCCACCTGGTGGGTGCTGTGGCGCACGGCCTTCGGCCTGCGGATGCGCTCCTGCGGCGAGAACCCGGTCGCCGCCGAGTCCCTGGGCGTCAACGTCTACAAGTACAAGTACATCGCCGTCACCGTCTCCGGCGCCCTCGCCGGCCTCGGCGGCGCTTTCCTCGCGATCGTCGCCACCGGCATCTACCAGGAGGGCCAGACCGGCGGCCGCGGCTACATCGGTCTCGCCGCGATGATCTTCGGCAACTGGATGCCCGGCGGCATGGCGCTCGGCGCCGGCCTCTTCGGCTTCACCGACAGCCTCAAGCTGCGCGGCGGCGCCGAGAACGTCCACGCGCTGCTGCTCCTGGTCGCGCTGCTCCTGGTGATCGCCGCCCTCTGGCAGCTCTACAGGAAGAAGTACGTGGTCGCGGTGGTCTCCGCCGCCTTCTCCGCCGTGTTCTTCCTCTGGTACGCGCTGACCGACGAGGTCCCGAGCCAGTTCGTCGACGCCGCCCCGTACGTCACCACCCTGCTCGTGCTCGCCCTGTCGGCCCAGCGCCTGCGGATGCCGAAGGCGGACGGGCTGCCCTACCGGAAGGGCCAGGGCAAGTGACCGCGAAGCTCTCCGAGTCCGACTGGGAGGCCCTGCGGGTCACGGCGCGCGAGGCGATGTCCCGCGCGTACGCCCCGTACTCGGGCTTCCCGGTCGGCGCGGCGGCCCTCGTGGACGACGGGCGGACGGTCTCCGGCTGCAACGTGGAGAACGCCTCCTTCGGCCTCGGCCTGTGCGCCGAGTGCGGGCTCGTCTCGCAGCTCCAGGCGACCGGTGGCGGCCGGCTGACCCACTTCGTCTGCGTGGACGGCCGGGGCGAGTCCCTGGTCCCGTGCGGGCGCTGCCGGCAGCTGCTGTACGAGTTCGGGGGCCCCGACCTGGTCCTGGAGACCCCGGCCGGTCTCCTGACCCTGGCCGAGATGCTTCCGCAGGCCTTCGGTCCGGAGCACCTGTCCGGGTAACACTTCGGAGCGGCCCTTCCGGCACGATGGGAAGGGCCGCTCCTCCTTTCCCCCTCTATGCGCGTAGAAAGAGGCATCACCCCATGGACGTCATCTCCGTCATCCGCACCAAGCGGGACAAGGGCGAGCTGAGCCCCGAGCAGATCGACTGGGTCATCGACGCGTACACCCGCGGCGCGGTCGCCGACGAGCAGATGTCCGCCCTGGCCATGGCGATCCTGCTGAACGGCATGAACCGCGACGAGATCGCCCGCTGGACCGCGGCCATGATCGCCTCCGGCGAGCGCATGGACTTCTCGTCCCTCTCCCGGCCCACCGCCGACAAGCACTCCACCGGCGGCGTCGGCGACAAGATCACCCTCCCGCTCGCCCCGCTCGTCGCCGCCTGCGGCGCGGCCGTGCCGCAGCTCTCCGGCCGCGGCCTCGGCCACACCGGCGGCACCCTCGACAAGCTGGAGTCGGTCCCCGGCTGGCGGGCGCTCCTCTCCAACGAGGAGATGCTGCACGTCCTCGACACCACCGGCGCGGTCATCTGCGCGGCGGGCGACGGCCTGGCCCCGGCCGACAAGAAGCTGTACGCGCTCCGCGACGTCACCGGCACCGTCGAGGCGATCCCGCTGATCGCCTCCTCGATCATGTCCAAGAAGATCGCCGAGGGCACGGGCTCCCTGGTCCTGGACGTCAAGGTCGGCACCGGCGCCTTCATGAAGAACATCGAGGACGCCCGCGAGCTGGCCTCCACCATGGTCCAGCTGGGCACCGACAGCGGCGTGAGGACGGTCGCGCTGCTCACCGACATGTCGACCCCGCTCGGCCTGACCGCCGGCAACGCCCTGGAGGTCCGCGAGTCCGTCGAGGTCCTCGCGGGCGGCGGCCCGGCGGACGTCGTCGAGCTGACGATCGCGCTGGCCCGGGAGATGCTCGACGCGGCCGGCGTCAAGGACGCCGACCCGGCGAAGGCCCTCGCCGACGGCTCCGCGATGGACGTCTGGCGCCGGATGATCGCGGCCCAGGGCGGCGACCCGGACGCGACCCTCCCGGTCGCCCGCGAGCGGCACGTCGTGACGGCCCCCTCCTCCGGCGTCCTGACCCGCCTCGACGCCTACGACATCGGCATCGCCGCCTGGCGCCTGGGCGCGGGCCGTGCCCGCAAGGAGGACCCGGTGCAGGCGGGCGCGGGCGTCGAGCTCCACGCCAAGCCCGGCGACACGGTCACGGCGGGCCAGCCCCTCCTGACCCTCCACACGGACACCCCGGAGAAGTTCGACTACGCCCTGGGCTCCCTGGAGAACACCTGGGACATCGCCCCGTCGGGCACGCCCTTCACGGCCTCCCCGATCGTCCTGGACCGCATCGCCTGACCCTTTGGCATATGCGGCTGACACGTTCAGGTGAACGGGACCGGTGGACCCCCGCCGGTCCCGTTCGGCATGTTGAAGTGGCCGGGTGAACAGTGACGACGCGCCCATCGACCTGGGCGACGACTGGCCCGGCCTGGTGCGCCTCTGGGAGGTCGTGGACGCCCCCAAGAACTGCAAGGTGGAGATCGTCGCGGGGCACGTCACCGTGGCACCGCCCGTCGACACCCGTCACCACCTGATCGCCGGCGAGGTGCAGCGCTCTTTGTACGAGGTCATCCCGGAGGACTGGGGCGTCTACCAGACACAGGCCGTCGCCGTCCCGTCCCTGCTGGGGATGTACGTCCCCGACCTGCTGGTCGCGCCCGGGGCGGTCCTGCGCGGGCCGGGTTTCTCCTTCCCCGCCCCGGAAGCCGAACTCGTCGTCGAGATCACCTCGCGGAACAACGCGAACCACGACCGGATCGTGAAGCTCCAGGCCTACGCCACCGCCGCCGTCCCCCTCTACCTGCTCGTCGACCGCCGGCACTCCGGCCGCCCCACCGCCACCCTCTACGGTGAACCGGAGAACGGCCTGTACCGGGTCCTCGACGCGGTCGAGTTCGGCCGGGAGCTCCGCCTCCCCGCCCCCTTCGGCCTGACCATCGACACCGGCACCTTTCCGCTCGGCTAGAGCCCCGTCCCCGACAACAGCCCCGGCAGCGCCCGCATGTCCTCGAAGACCACCGTCCCCGGCCCCGTCAGGCGGTCCGCGCGGGTCAGGCCGCCGCAGTAGCCGAAGGCGCGCATGCCGGCGGCGCGGGCCGCCTCCACGCCGTACGGGCTGTCCTCGACCACCGCGCAGCGCCCGGCCGGGACGCCCATGGTGGCGGCGGCGTGCAGGAAGAGGTCCGGGGCGGGCTTGCCCCGGGCGACGTCGCGGGCGCTGAAGATCCGGTCCTCGAAGCGCTCCAGGAGACCGGTGCGGCCGAGGTTCCGCCGGATCGTGGGACGGCTGCCGTTGGAGGCGAGGCAGTACGGGACGGACAGCGCGTCCAGCGCGTCGGCGACGCCCTCGACGGCGGTCAGCTCGGCGTCGAGCGCGTCCTCGTACCGCTGCCGGAAGGGCTCGTGCCAGCCGGGCTCCAGGGGGCGCCCGATCCGCTCCTCCAGGATCGCCGTCAGCACCTCGTGGGAGGAGCCCACGAACCGCTCCACGATCTCCGCCTCGGTGAACTCGGCCCCGAGGCCGGCGAACACCTCCCGGTCCACCCGGCAGTAGATCCGCTCGCTGTCCACCAGAACGCCGTCACAGTCGAAGATCACCAGTTCGACAGGTTCGAGAGTCATGGGCGGAGCCTAGCCAGGGGGGTCCCGATGAGTTCCCGCCCCCCGCCCGGTCTCACCGGACGTGGACACCAGTCAGCCGGGCACCAGCCGGCCCCTCGTCGTGACCCTGACCGCCCGGCCCGGGCGGGAGGAGGTCGAGCGCCTCTGCGCGGAACTCGCCGCCGCCCCGCCCGCCGAGGTCGTCTGCGAGGCCGGCGCGCTCGCGCCCGCCGGGCTCGCCGCCGTCGACACCCTGGCCCGGCTGAGGCTGGCGGCGACCCGGCACGGCCACCGCCTCCGGCTCCACGGAGCGGGCCCCGAGCTGCGGGCCCTGCTCCGGCTCACCGGACTGGACGAGATGCTAGGCCTCTAGCCTCGCCGGCAGGTCGAAGAGCGGGAACCAGCGCTCGGTGTCCAGGAAGAAGTCCATCCCCGCCACCTTGCCCTCCCGCAGCTCCAGGACGATCAGCGCCCACGGACCGAAACCGCCCGCCGGGTCCGGGTGGTACTGCGCGAACGCCGGCGAGCCGTTCGCCACGGTCGGCACCAGCTTCGAGCCCGCGCAGACCTCGCCGACGCCCAGCATCCAGCCCACGATGTCGTCGTGGCCCCGGAGCCACAGGTCGTACGGCGGCATGGACATCGTCGCGTCCTCGTGGAGGAGCGCGGTCAGCGCCTTCATGTCGTAGCCCTCGAAGGCGGCGACGTACCGCTCCAGGAGCGCCTTCTGCTCCTCGTCCAGCGGGTCCGCCGGGTCGGAGGCGGCCGGCGCCTGCTCGGCCAGGGTCGCGCGGGCCCGCTGGAGCGCGCTGTTCACCGAGGCCACGGAGGTGTCGAGCAGCTCCGCCACCTCGCTCGCCCGCCACGCGAGGACCTCGCGCAGGATGAGGACCGCCCGCTGCTTGGGCGGCAGGTGCTGGAGCGCGGCCACGAACGCGAGCCGCACGGTCTCCCGGGAGACGGCCGCCTCCGCCGGGTCCGCCACCGAGGGCAGCACCCGGCCGTCCGGCACCGGCTCCAGCCAGGTGATCTCGGGCTGCTTCACGAGCTGCGCCCGCTCCACCGGCGTCGGGGAGGTCAGGTCCATCGGCCGCGCCCGCCGGTTCCCCGCGTTCAGCGCGTCGAGGCAGACGTTGGTCGCGATCCGGTAGAGCCAGGACCGCAGCGAGGAGCGGCCCTCGAAGGAGTCGAGCGCCTTCCAGGCCCGCACCATCGTGTCCTGCACCGCGTCCTCCGCCTCGAAGGAGGAGCCGAGCATCCGGTAGCAGTAACCGGTCAGCTCACGGCGGTACTTGTCGAGTTCCTCGGTCGTCACGGCCACGGTGTCACTCATCGGGTCCACACCCCACTCGCCCTCACCGGCACCCGTCCGATGCCGATGAGAGCGAAGCTACCGCAGCGCACTGACAGCCGGGGTCACGTTCCCGGCTTGCGCCCGTACACGTAGACGTCGTCGCCGTTGCGCAGCAGGTTCCAGTACGCCTTCGCGTCGGCCGACGTCATGTTCACGCAGCCGCCCGAGCCCGGCGGGTTCCACATCGACTTGGTGGTCGAGTGGAAGGCCTGGCCGCCGTCGAAGAACTGAGAGTACGGCATGGAGACGTCGTAGAGCGTCGACCAGTGGTCGATGCTGCGCCAGTAGATCTTCTTCAGGCCGGTACGGGTCTCCGTCCCGTCCTTGCCCGTGCGCACCGGCACCGGGCCGTACTTCAGCGTGGCGCCGTCCTGGATCCAGCTCAGCTGCCGCGTCAGGTCCACGCAGGCGATCCGGCCCTTATTGGTCGGACACTTGCGGTCCTTGTTCGGGTTCTTCCCGGCCGCCTTCTGCTGGAGCATCGTGTTCATCGTGCGCCAGGTGATCGTCCCCGCGTACCCGGCGGACGGCGTGATCCCGTGCTTCTTCTGGAAGGCCTGGATCGCCTTGCAGTCGGCGGACGACTGGCGCCCGTCGACCGTCCGGCCCAGGAACTTCTCGACCTGCTTCTGGTACGGCCCGGTCGTCACGTTGCAGGAGGCGGCCTCGGCCGTCCCCGTCCCGAGCGCGACCGTCAGCGGCACCACCAGCGCCGTCAGACCGGCCGTGACGACCGCCCTCCGGCCCGTCCGGCGTATGACTTCCCTCATGATCCTCTGCACCCCCTGGAGTCCTGTTCTCGAAGACGTACGGGGGAGTCTGTCGGTTGCGGTCCGCCCGCGAAAGAGGGGCTTGCGTCACAGGCGGGCCGCCCCCGCGCCTCAGGCGGCCGCCGGACGGATCCGCCGCGCCTCCACGCGCGCGCTGTGCGTGCCGTACAGGGTGATCGAGACGACGCCGAGGACCGCGACCAGACCGATCAGGACCGTGCCGGCCCAGCCGCCCGCGTGGAAGGCGACCGCGCCGAGCGTGCCGCCCGCGCTGGAGCCCAGGTAGTACGCCGACTGGTACAGCGCCGAGGCCTGCGCCCGGCCCGTCCTCGCCGTGCGGCTCACCGAGGAGGACGCGACCGCGTGACCGGCGAAGAAACCGGCCGTGATGAGGACGAGGCCCGCCAGGACCGCCGCGAGCGCGTCGGAGAGCGAGAGCAGCAGGCCCGCGGCCGTGGTGGAGACCGCCAGGTAGAGCGCCCCGCGCCGGCCGAGCCGCCCGACCAGCCTCCCGGCCGCCGCCGAGGAGACCGTACCGACCAGGTACACCAGGAAGATCGAGCCGATCACGCCCTGCGGCAGCGAGAACGGGGCCTCCACCAGGCGGTAGCCGATCACGGTGTACACCGCGCCGAAGACCGTCATGAACAGGGCGCCGATCGCGTACAGCCGCAGGAGGAGAGGATCGGCGAGGTGGCCGCGCACGGTCCGGGCCAGCGCCTTCGGGTTCAGCGTGCCCGGCGTGAAGTGGCGGGCCTTCGGCAGCAGCGCCCGGAAGGCGAGCGCGCACACCAGGGAGAGCAGGCCCACGGCGGCCACGCCCGCGCGCCAGCCCCACAGCTGGGCGACCCAGCCGGACACGATCCGGCCGCTCATCCCGCCGATGGAGTTGCCCGCCACGAAGAGGCCGATCGCGCCGACGAGCGCCTTGGGCCGCACCTCCTCCGCCAGGTACGCCATCGCGGAGGCCGGGAGCCCGGCGAGCGCCGCGCCCTGGAGCGCGCGCAGCACGACCAGGGACTCCAGGTTCGGGGCGAGCGGCACCAGGAGCGCCAGGGCGACCGCGACCGAGAGGGAGACGGTCATCAGCGTGCGCCGGCCGAAGCGCTCGGAGAGGGCGCTGAGCGGCAGGACGCACAGGGCGAGGGCGCCGGTCGCGGCGGAGACCGTCCACGAGGCGGCGGAGGCGGTGGCGCCGAACTCGGCGGAGATCGCCGGGAGGAGGGCCTGCGTGGAGTAGAGGAGGGTGAAGGCCGCGAGTCCGGCGGCGAAGAGCGCGAGGCTCATGCGGCGGTGGCCGGGGGCGCCGGGGGCGAGACGGGTGTCGGCGGACGCGTGGGTGGCGGCCGCCCTGGTACTGGCGGAAGGCATGCCACGAACGTAGGCCGACGCCTTTCATGCGTCCAATGCACGGAACTGCTGTAATCGTTCCCATGGTGCATGAGTACAGGTCACAGCCCCGGCTGTCATCGAGTAGTAACGAAGAAGACATGGGACTGCTGCTCGCGCCCCGGCTGGCGTACTTCGCGGCCGTCGCCCGGCACGAGCACGTGACCAGGGCCGCGGCCGAGATGGGCGTCCCGCAGTCCACGCTCTCGCGCGCGATGGTCCGCCTGGAAGGGGACCTCGGCGTGACCCTCTTCGCCCGCCGGGGCCGCACGGTCTCCCTCACCCCGGCGGGCCGCCGCTTCCTCGCCGCCGCCGAGCGGGCCCTCGCCGAGGTGGAGCGGGCCGCCGACACCGTACGGGCCGACGCCGACCCGGCCGCCGGGCGGGTCGCCTTCGGGTTCCTGCACACCATGGGCTCCGAGACCGTCCCCGGGCTCATCCGCGCCTTCCGGGTCGACCACCCCCGGGTCCGCTTCACCCTGGTCCAGAACTACGGCGAGGCCATGATCGAGCGGCTGCGGGCCGGCGACCTCGACCTCTGCCTGACCTCGCCGGTGCCGGACGCGCCCGACCTGGTGGCCCGGCGCCTGGACGAGCAGCGGCTGCGGCTCGTCGTCCCGGACGACCACCGGCTCGCGACCCGCAAGCGGGTGCGGCTCGCGGAGGCCGCCGACGAGACCTTCGTGACCCTGGAGCCGGGGTACGGGCTGCGCCGCATCACCGACGACCTGTGCGCGGAGGCCGGGTTCAAGCCCCGCGTGGCCTTCGAGGGCGAGGAGGCCGAGACCCTGCGCGGCCTGGTCGCCGCCGGGCTCGGCGTCGCCCTGCTGCCCCCGCCGGCCGTGCCCCGGCCCGGCGTCGTCGAACTGACCGTCACCGCTCCGCGCGCGGTCCGCGAGATCGGGGTCGCCTGGCTCGACGGCCACCCGGACACGGCCCCGGTGGCCGCCTTCAAGAAGTTCCTCCTGAGCCGGCGCGGCCACCTGCTCCCGAAGGAGCCCTCGCCCCCGGCGTGAGCCCGTACCGCACGGACTCGCCCCCTGCGTGAGGCCGTCACCTCCGCCGCGCGCCCCCGAACCCCGCCGCGAGCGGCATCCGCAGACCGAGCGGCGGCGGCGCGGCGAACGCGTCGGTCAGCGGGCGGGCGACCGGCCGGGCGAAGAGGGCGCCGAGGACGAAGTCGGCGGCCAGGGCCCGGACCTCGTCCGCGTACTGGCGCAGCGCGTGGCCGTCCGAGTGCACCTCGAAGCGGCAGGTCTCCCGGTTCGCCTTCTTCGCCCGCTGGGCGAAGCGGAACGACAGCTCCGGGTCCGTACGGGCGTCGTTGGTGCCGTGCACGAGCAGCACCCGGCGCCCCACCAGCTGCCGCACCGGCTCCGGCTCGGCCGCCACGTCGTCCTCGGGCAGCCAGGGGGCGAGCGCCAGGACCGCGCCGACCGCGTCCGCCCCGGCCGCCCGCAGCGCGGCCCGCCCGCCGAGCCCGTGCCCGGCCAGGCAGACCGGGACGTCTCCGTAGCGCCGTACCGCCTCCGCGACCGCCCAGGCGGCGTCCGCCGCGAGGTCCGCGTCCGCGCCGTTCCAGCCGCGCGCCCGGTAGCGCACCACGTGCGCGACGAGCCCCTCGGCCCGGCCCGCCCGCGCCAGGGCGCGCCCGAGCGGGAGCACCGCCGCGTGGGCCCGCGCGGAGGCCCGGCGCCTCGACGACGGCTCGCCGTCCGGGAGGAGCAGCACCACGCCGCCCACCGCCGACGTGCCGGAACCTGCGACGGACCGTCCGAGCCGGGGTCTCCGTGCGTCGGGCGGCCCCACGAGTGCGAAGTGCGCCATGGCAGAACAGTCTCAGAAGCGGAGGTGTACGCCGGTCGTACGGACGGTCACTGTTGCGTATCGCCGCCCGCCTCCTCGAACGGACGTGCCCGGCAAGCCCGTTCGAGCCCCGGGGGCGCCGACGCGCGCGTACGGGAAGGGGAGTGCCACGGGGGGCGCTCTACGCGCGTAGGGGCTAGAGTGCGGCAATGACGAGCCAGACCCACAGCGTCCCCACCGCGGACCAGATCCGCCGCGCCCCGAAGGTGCTGCTCCACGACCACCTCGACGGCGGGCTGCGCCCCGGCACGATCGTCGAACTCGCCCGCGAGCAGGGCTACGAGAACCTCCCCGAGACCGAACCCGACAAGCTCGGCGTCTGGTTCCGGGAGGCCGCCGACTCCGGCTCCCTGGAGCGGTACCTGGAGACCTTCGCGCACACCTGCGCCGTCATGCAGACCCGGGAGGCCCTCTTCCGCGTCGCCGCCGAGTGCGCCGTCGACCTCGCCGAGGACGGCGTCGTGTACGCGGAGGTCCGCTACGCCCCCGAGCAGCACCTGGAGGGCGGCCTCACCCTCGAAGAGGTCGTGGAGGCCGTCAACGCGGGCTTCCGCGAGGGCGAGCGGCGGGCCAGGGAGGGCGGCCACCGCATCCGGGTCGGCGCCCTGCTCACCGCCATGCGGCACGCCGCCCGCTCCCTGGAGATCGCCGAACTCGCCAACGCCTACCGCGACTCCGGAGTCGTCGGCTTCGACATCGCGGGCGCCGAGGCCGGCTACCCGCCCACCCGCCACCTCGACGCCTTCGAGTACCTCAAGCGGGAGAACAACCACTTCACGATCCACGCGGGAGAGGCCTTCGGGCTGCCCTCCATCTGGCAGGCGCTCCAGTGGTGCGGCGCCGACCGCCTGGGCCACGGCGTCCGGATCATCGACGACATCGAGGTCGCGGACGACGGCCCGGTGAAGCTGGGACGGCTCGCCGCCTACGTCCGCGACAAGCGGATCCCCCTGGAGATGTGCCCCTCCTCCAACCTCCAGACCGGCGCCGCCGCCTCGATCGCCGAGCACCCCATCGGCCTGCTGCGCACCCTGCACTTCCGCGCCACGGTCAACACCGACAACCGCCTCATGAGCGGCACGAGCATGAGCCGCGAATTCGAGCTGCTGACCGAGGCGTTCGCATACACGCTCGACGACATGCAGTGGTTCACGGTCAATGCGATGAAATCGGCGTTCATTCCTTTCGATGAACGACTGGCCATGATCAATGAGGTCATCAAGCCCGGCTACGCCGAACTCCGGTCCGAATGGCTGTTCCAGCAGACCGCCGCGACCAGCGGACCTTCCGGTACGGAGGGCTGAGCGGGGACCCTGGGAAGGGACGGAGACGGCCGGGGCGGCACGACACCCGGCCGCTTTCCGGTGTTTGCGGAGGGGTTCCCCGCTGGTTAGGTTGCAGAGCCGCTCTGCGTTGACCTCTCCCGTTCCCCGGATTTCCCCGCACGGCTTTCCCGAAGCCCCCGGATTCCCCAAGGAAGTTTCCCAGATGAAGCAGTCCGCCAAGAAGCTCGGCGCCGTCGCCCTCGGTGCCGCCTTCGCCGCCGCCGCCGCCGGTACGGCCTCCGCCGCCCCGGCCCTGCCCGCCGCCCCCGACGCGCTCGGCCTGGTCACCCAGACCGTGCCGCTGGGCGACGGCCTCGGCGAGCTCCCCGCCGACGCCGCCGAGGGACTCGACGTCGGCCAGGGCGTCCTCGGCCAGGGCCTGGACCAGGCCACCACGACCCTTCCGGCCGCCGTCGGCCAGGGCACCCGGAACCTGCCGCTCGACGCCGCCACCGGCAGCCTCGGCGCCACCCCGCTCGGCGGGCTCCTCGGCGGCCTCCCCCTGAACGGCCTGCCGCTCGGCTGACCCGGCCCGCCGGGCCCCGTGCGGACGACCCCGTACGCGCCCACGCCGAAGGGGCGCGCACCCGGAACCTTCCCGGGCGCGCGCCCCTTCGGCGCGCGGGCCGACGCCTACCAGGCGCCCGCCGCCGCCTTCCGCTCCGACGGCAGCAGCAGCCACATCGCCAGGTACAGCAGGAACTGCGGGCCCGGCAGCAGACAGGACACCAGGAAGACCACGCGCATCGTCGTCGCGGAGGTGCCGAAGCGCCGGGCGAGCGCCGCGCACACCCCGCCGATCACGCGTCCGTCACGGGGGCGGATGAGTGCGGCCATGGTGGGCTCCTTCGGGGTCGGTCCGGGAGCCGCTCCGTCGGGCTCCCGATGACTCCATACTGCGGCCGGGGAGGGGGACGGAGCGTCGGTCTACCGGGCGATCGGAACCCTGGGAATCGTCGGGGTCGCACCCTGAGAACCCTCGCTCCGCGGCAGGGCGGAACCCCGGCCGCGACCGGTCCCCCCGGAGCCGCCCGCCCGGCCCGCCCGCGACCTGCGGCGCAGCCAGGCCCGCCCGGCCGGCACGAGCAGGAGGTGCGCAAGCACCACGCCCGCCGTGTTCAGGAACACCGAGTCCACGTCCACGACCTGCCCCGGCACCGCGGTCTGCAACAGCTCCACCGCGAGCGACACGAGGGCCCCGGCGGCGGCCGTCCGGACCAGGGAGGCCCAGCCGGGGACGTCGAGCCGCCCGTCGGCCATCGGGAGCAGCACCCCGAGCGGGGCGAGCAGCAGCAGGCCCTCGCCGATCAGCCGGACCGCCTCGGCGGAACCCAGCGCGAGATCGGCCCGGAGGCCGTCCAGGGGCACCGTGTTCGGCGCGGTCACCCAGGCCACGTCCCGTGGGCGCAGACTGATCCAGGCGACGAGCAGCAGATACGCGACGAGGAGGACGAACCCCGTCACGCGGACGACCACGGCGGCACTGCCGCCCGAACCTTGACGCTGCACGCCCCCCAAGACGCCCCCCGGAGCGGAATCGGTTCCGCCGCCCGGCGACTCAGCCGGTCGTGGCCCCGGGAGACGACCCCGGTACCGGCCCCGAGGCCGAGGCGGTCGGCGGCGGGGCCGTCGGCGGCGCGGACTCCGGACGCTCGCGCAGCTCCGCCGTACACCGGTAGCGCTTCGGCGCGTACGGACCGGGGCCGCCGAGCAGGACCGTGCGGTCGCCCGCCCCCGCCGCGCTCTCCGCGAAGGAGCAGACGAGCTGCGACAGCGCGACCGGCGTCAGGTCCTCCGGCTGCCGGCTCAGCCGCAGCGTGCCCGCCGGGTCGTCCCGGCGCCCGTCACCCACCGTCAGCGGACCGCGCACCGCGGTCGTGAAACCGGCCCGCCGCTCGCCCTCCGGGGGCGCGGCGAGGAGCTGCGCGAGCAGCAGCCGGGCCGTCCGCACCGGATCGGCGCCGGCCTTCCCCTCCGGCGGCGGCGACCGGCGGTCCACCGGCTCCAGCTGCGAGCCGCAGACCAGGAACACCCGGACCGGCACGCCCCCGGCCGAGGTCGCCGCCGTCCCGTCGTCGGCCGTGCTGCACGGCACCCGGGACGGGGCCGCACCCGCGTCCACCGGGACCGACGTCGTCCTGATCCCGCAGCCGGCGACCAGGGCGGCGAGCGCGACCGCGCCCGCCGCGCGCCCGAAGGTACGGCGCCTCACGCTTCCTCCACCTCGCCCCGCCCGCTGCGGGTCCTGACCTCACTGGTGATCCCGGAGGCGTCCAGGGGCAGCCGCAGCACGAACACCGCGCCGTCGGCCTTCCCGTCCTCGCCCACCGAGTTCGAGGCCGTGATCGAACCGCCGTGGATCAGGGCGTTCTCCATGGCGATCGACAGGCCGAGCCCGCTGCCGTCGGACCGCGGCCGGGACGCGCTGGCCTTGTAGAAGCGGTCGAAGACGTGCGGCAGCACCTCCTCGGGGATGCCGGGGCCGTGGTCGCGGACCGCGATGACCAGCTCCCCGTCCTCCGTGCGCACCGACACCCGCACCGGCGAACCGCCGTGCTTGAGCGCGTTCCCGATCAGGTTCGCCAGGATCACGTCGAGCCGGCGCGGATCGAGCGGCACCACGATCCCGCGCTCCGCGTCGAGTTCGACCGCGTCCAGCCACGCGCGCGCGTCGACGCACGCGGTGATCTGGTCGGCGATGTCCACCTCGTCGAGGACGAGCCGGGCGGTGCCCGCGTCGAAACGGGTCACCTCCATCAGGTTCTCCACCAGGTCGTTCAGACGCCGGGTCTCGCTCACCACGAGCGCCACCGCCGGCGCGATCATCGGGTCCAGGGAGTCCTGCTCGTCCTCCAGGACCTCCGTGACGGCCGTCAGGGCGGTCAGCGGGGTCCGCAGCTCGTGCGACATGTCGGCCACGAACCGCCGGCTGGACTCCTCCCGCGCGCTCATGTCCGCGACCTTCTTCTGCAACGACTCGGCCGCGCCGTTGAACGTCCGGGTGAGGTCGGCCAGTTCGTCGGCGCCGGTCACCCGCAGCCGGGTGTCCAGCTTCCCCTCGCCGAGCTGCCGGGCCGCCTCCCCGAGCCGGTGCACCGGACGCAGCACGGTCGTCGCCGCGACCTGCGCGAGCAGCACCGAACCGGCCACCGCGAGCGCGGTGGCGATCCCCAGCGACCAGGCCAGCGAGTTCAGGTCGGCCTTCTCCGCCGCCAGCGACTTGAACATGTAACCGGCGGGCCCGCCGCCGTCGATCCGCACCCCGCCCACCAGGTACGGCGTCCCGCCCCGCTCCGTGCGCTGCCAGAACAGGTGGTACGGGTACGGGTTGGCGTCCGTCACCGGCCGCTCGGTGTCCACGGCCTCCCGCAGCGTGCGCGGCACGTCGGCCAGGGTGAAGTCGTCCGGGTTCGAGGCGCCCACGATCGGCTTGCCCTCGTCCCGCTCGCCGAGCAGCAGCACCTGGTAGCCGGCGCTGCCGCTCGCCATCTGCTCGGCGGTCCGCCGCAGGTCGTCCTGACCGGGCCGCAGCGGCAGCGTCGCCACCCGGTTCTGCATCTCCTGCCGGAAGTCGTTGAGCGCCCCGTCCTGGGTACGGGTGAGGACCGCCTCGCGGTTGAGCCAGTACGCGATGCCGGAGGCGGCGACGGCCGCGGTGAGCGCGACCAGGGCGAAGACGACGACGAGCCGCAGGCGCAGGCTGGAGAGGCGCAGCCGCGCGAGGATCCCTCTGCTCACGCAGGGACGTCCAGCCGGTAGCCGACGCCGCGCACGGTGCGGATCAGGGTCGGCGAGGACGGCACGTCCTCCACCTTGGCGCGCAGCCGCTGCACACAGGCGTCCACGAGCCGCGAGTCGCCCAGGTAGTCGTGCTCCCACACCAGCCGCAGCAACTGCTGCCGGGACAGCGCCTGCCCGGGCCGCCGGCTCAGCTCCAGGAGCAGCCGCAGCTCGGTCGGGGTCAGCTGGAGGTCCGCGCCGTTCTTGGTGACCGTCATCGCCGACCGGTCGATGACGAGCGAGCCGTACGTCGCCGAGTCCGTCGACTCCCGCTCCCCGCGCCGCAGTACGGCCCGGATGCGGGCGTCCAGGACCCGGCCCTGCACGGGCTTGACGACGTAGTCGTCCGCCCCGGACTCCAGGCCCACGACCACGTCGATGTCGTCGCTGCGCGCCGTCAGCAGGATGATCGGCAGCTGATCGGTCCGGCGGATCCGCCGGCAGACCTCGAAGCCGTCGATGCCGGGCAGCATGACGTCGAGCACGACCAGGTCCGGCCGCTGCTCGCGCAACAGCTGGAGGCCGTCCTCGCCCGTGGCGGCGGTGGCCACCCGGTGACCCTGCCGGGACAGGGACAGTTCGAGGGCCGTGCGGATGGCGTCGTCGTCCTCGATCAGCAACAGAAAAGGCACGGCAGCATTCTGTCCCATGCGGCCGTCCGAGTTCGACCGCCAGGGACCACGCTTCCGCGACGGGCCCTGTGACACGCCTGTGACAGTCGGCGGACAACGCCATGAAGTCCCGGCGGCAAGCTTCTTGGCACACGGACCGAAACACACTCCAGCCGACGGGGGGCGCGAGATGAACGCACTGCACAGCACCAGCTCAAGCGCAGTTGTCACGCGTCTCCACGACGTCGTGCGGAGCACGGAGAAGTCCGGCGCGCAGAACGGGGGTGCCTCCCTGCCCGAGCGAAGCCGAGAGCTCGGCGGAGGACGGGGGTGCGTTCGCAGCGTCGGGCGTCAGCGCAAGGCGCCGTACATGGTGGCCGTCGCTGACGGGGGAGCGGTGTACGGGGAGGCCACGGGGGAACGCTCCGGCTGTTCGGAGGCCGAGTTCACGGCCTACGTCCAGGAGCGTCGGGCCTCCCTGTACGCCACCGCCTACCACCTCACCGGTGACCGTTTCGAGGCCGAGGACCTGCTCCAGAGCGCGCTGTTCTCCACGTACCGCGCCTGGGACCGGATCAGCGACAAGGCCGCGGTCGGCGGGTACCTCCGCCGGACCATGACCAATCTGCACATCAGCGCCTGGCGCCGGCGCAAGCTCAACGAGTACCCCACCGAGGAGCTGCCGGAGACGGTCGGCGAGACGGACGCGATGCGGGGCACCGAGCTGCGCGCGGTCCTGTGGCAGGCGCTGGCCCGGCTGCCCGAGCTCCAGCGCACGATGCTGGTGCTGCGGTACTACGAGGGCCGGACCGATCCGGAGATCGCGGAGATCCTGGACATCAGTGTCGGCACGGTGAAGTCGAGCATCTGGCGCTCGCTGCGGCGACTGCGCGAGGACGAGGTGCTGAGCTTCGGCCGTGACGAGGAGGAGTCCTTCGGCGAGCTGGTGGCCTGAAGGCTGGGGGGAACGGGGGAAGCGGGGGAAAGCAGGGGGGAAGGACCCCCGGGGGCCCACGGGGGAAACGGGGCCCGCGGGGGAGTACGGGGGAACACGGGGGGACCGTACGGGGGTACGGGGGAAAAGGAAGAAGCGGATCGTACGGGCCCGGGGGTCTCGTACGGTCCGCTTCTGCCGTGTCGGGGAACGCCTACGGCCGGGTGGCCGGGGTGCGGTGGCGGCCCGCCGCCGCGGCGGCCAGCCGGCCCAGGGCCTCCGGCTTGGCGCAGGGGTGCGCGCCCAGCTCCGCCTGGCGGGCCACGATCACGCGCTCGGCCCGCATCAGGCGCCAGCCGCGGCGCAGCAGGAACGGCACCGACTTGCGGCCCTCCCTGAGGTCGCGGGCGAGCCGGCGGCGGAACGTCGTCGAGGGGCGGCCGCGCAGACAGATCGCGTCGGCCAGCACGCCGAGGTCGCGGCAGCGGGCCACGATCTCGGCCGCGAAGATCCCCTCCGCCACGAACAGCGGGGTCCGCCCGATGTCGAGGCCCTCCCGGCCCGTCCGGGAGCTGGTGGCGATGTCGTACACGGGGACGTCGGTCCGCCCCGTACGGCACAGCTCGACGACGGCGGAGACGGCGGCGTCCGCGTCCCAGGACTGCGGCGAGTCCCAGTCGATGTCCGGACTGCCGTCGACGAGCGGGAGCGACGGGTCGTCGTGCTCCTTGTAGAAGTCGTCGAGGCGCAGGACCGGGAGGCCGGTGACGGCGGCGAGGGACGACTTGCCGGAGCCGGAGGGGCCCGTCAGCAGGACGACCCGGGTCGGGATCGGTTGGGAACTCACGGAACACCAGTGTGAGGCATTCCCCCGTGCAGGGGACCCTCAGGGAGGGGGTTGGTATCGGGCGTCACACCTCCACTACTGTCGGTGTCCGCCCGAACACCCCCTGGAAGGAACGCCATGGCGCGTCACGCAGCCCCCAGCAGCTCCCGTCGCAGCGCCCTGTTCAAGGCCGGACTCACCGTCACGGCGGCGGGCGCCGCGCTGGTCGGCGCGGGGGCCGGGGCCCAGGCCGCCGCCCCGGTGCCGCTGCCGCTCGACGGACTGACCAGGACGGACACGGGCGCGGCCGGCACGGGCGCGCTCGACGGGGTCGGCTACGCCCTGGGCCCGCTGACCCAGCTCAAGCTCAACCCGCTGGCCGGCACCGGAGTCGACCCCCTCGACAACGGACTCGGCACCCAGGTCGCCGACTTCAAGCCGGTCGGCACGAACCTGGTCACCGACCACCTCACGAAGGGCGGGGCCGTGGCGGACCTGCCGGTGGTCGGCCCGCTGTCGCAGGGGCTGCTCCCGTAACGCGGAGGCAGGTGCGCGAAGGGCCCCCGGGAATCGTCCCGGGGGCCCTTCCCGCGTGCCCTAGTACGAGGAGCCCGAGGCGCCCAGGCTGCCCGTCGGGTGCCAGACCGTCTTGGTCTCCAGGAAGGCCGTCATGCGGTCCGTGCCCGGGGACTCCGCGAAGTCCTCGGTGCGGCGGCGCAGGACGCGCTTGAGGTTGTCCGCCGCCGCGACCTCCAGGTCGCGGGCCAGGCCGGCGTCCGCGCCCGTGAGGTCGATCGCGTTGACGTCCTGGTGGGCCGCGAGGTGCGGGCCCATCTCGGAGGCCTTGCCGGAGAGGATGTTGACCACGCCGCCCGGCAGGTCGGAGGTGGCGAGCACCTCGCCCAGGGAGAGCGCGGGCAGCGGGTGCCTCTCGCTCGCGACCACCACGGCCGTGTTGCCCGTCGCGATCACCGGGGCGATCACCGAGACCAGGCCCAGGAAGGACGAGTCCTGCGGGGCCAGGACCGTGACGACACCGGTCGGTTCGGGGGTGGAGAGGTTGAAGTACGGGCCCGCGACCGGGTTGGCGCCGCCCGTGACCTGGGCGATCTTGTCGGTCCAGCCCGCGTACCAGACCCAGCGGTCGATCGCGGCCTCGACGAGCGCGGCCGCCTTGTTCTTGGACAGGCCCTCGGCGTCCGCGACCTCGTGCACGAACTGGCCCTTGCGGCCCTCCAGCATCTCGGCGACGCGGTAGAGGATCTGGCCGCGGTTGTACGCGGTCGCGCCCGCCCAGCCGCCGAAGGCCTTGCGGGCGGCGACGACCGCGTCACGGGCGTCCTTGCGGGAGGAGAGGGGCGCGTTCGCCAGCCACTTGCCCTTGGAGTCCGTCACCTCGTACACCCGGCCGCTCTCGGAACGCGGGAACTTGCCCCCGACGTACAGCTTGTAGGTCTTGAAGACGCTCAGACGGCTCTGATCAGACATCGAGGTAGGCCTCCAGACCGTGACGGCCGCCCTCGCGGCCGAAGCCCGACTCCTTGTAGCCGCCGAAGGGCGAGGTCGGGTCGAACTTGTTGAACGTGTTGGCCCAGACGACGCCGGCCCGGAGCTTGTTCGCCACCGCGAGGATGCGGGAGCCCTTCTCCGTCCAGATGCCCGCCGACAGGCCGTACTGGCTGTTGTTGGCCTTCGCCACGGCCTCGTCGGGCGTACGGAAGGAGAGCACCGACAGGACCGGGCCGAAGATCTCGTCGCGGGCGACGGTGTGCGCCTGCGTGACGTTCGTGAAGAGCGTCGGGGCGAACCAGTAGCCGGCGGACGGGATCTCGCAGGCGGCGGTCCAGCGCTCGGCACCCTCCGCCTCGCCCTGCTCGACCAGGGTGGTGATGCGGGCCAGCTGCTCCGAGGAGTTGATGGCGCCGATGTCGGTGTTCTTGTCCAGCGGGTCGCCGAGGCGGAGCGTGGACAGGCGTCGCTTGAGCGCGTCGAGCACCTCGTCCTGGACCGACTCCTGGACCAGGAGGCGCGAGCCCGCGCAGCAGACCTGGCCCTGGTTGAAGAAGATGCCGTTGACGATGCCCTCGACCGCCTGGTCGATCGGGGCGTCGTCGAAGACGATGTTGGCGCCCTTGCCGCCCAGCTCCAGGGTCAGCTTCTTGTCCGTGCCCGCGACCGAGCGCGCGATGGCCTTGCCGACGGCGGTCGAACCGGTGAAGGCGACCTTGTTCACGTCCGGGTGCTCGACGAGGGCGGCGCCGGCGTCCCCGTACCCGGGGAGGATGTTGACGACGCCCCTCGGCAGTCCGGCCTGGCGGCAGACGTCCGCGAAGAACAGGGCGGAGAGCGGGGTCGTCTCGGCCGGCTTCAGGACGACCGTGTTGCCGGTCGCGAGCGCCGGGGCGATCTTCCACGCCAGCATGAGCAGCGGGAAGTTCCACGGGATGACCTGGCCGGCCACGCCCAGCGGGCGCGGATCGGCTCCGTAGCCGGCGTGGTCGAGCTTGTCGGCCCAGCCCGCGTGGTAGAAGAAGTGCGCGGCGACCAGGGGGAGGTCCGCGTCGCGCGTCTCCCTGATCGGCTTGCCGTTGTCCAGGGTCTCCAGGACGGCCAGCTCGCGGCTGCGCTCCTGGATGATCCGGGCGATCCGGAAGAGGTACTTGGCGCGCTCGGAACCGGGCAGCGCGGACCACTTCTCGAAGGCCCTGCGGGCGGCCTTGACCGCCCGGTCGACGTCCTCGGCGCCCGCGCGGGCGACCTCGGACAGGACCTCCTCGGTGGAGGGGGAGACGGTCTTGAAGACCTTGCCCTCGGCCGCTTCGACGAACTCGCCGTCGATGAACAGGCCGTAGGAGGGGGCGATGTCGACGACGGACCGGGACTCGGGCGCCGGCGCGTACTCGAATGCAGATGCCATGTTGATCAGTCCACCGTCACGTAATCGGGGCCGGAGTAGCGGCCGGTCGCCAGCTTCTGGCGCTGCATCAACAGGTCGTTGAGCAGGCTGGAGGCGCCGAAGCGGAACCAGTGGTCGTCCAGCCAGTCCTCGCCCACGGTCTCGTTGACGAGCACCAGGAACTTGACCGCCTCCTTGGTGTTGCGGATGCCGCCGGCCGGCTTCACGCCCACCTGCACACCGGTCTGGGCGCGGAAGTCGCGCACGGCCTCCAGCATGAGGAGCGTGTTCGCCGGGGTGGCGTTGACCGCGACCTTGCCGGTCGAGGTCTTGATGAAGTCCGCGCCGGCCATCATGCCGAGCCAGGAGGCGCGGCGGATGTTGTCGTACGTGGACAGCTCGCCGGTCTCGAAGATCACCTTGAGGCGGGCGCGGTCGCCGCACTCCGCCCTGATCGCGGCGATCTGCTCGTACACCTCCAGGTAGCGGCCGGCGAGGAAGGCGCCACGGTCGATGACCATGTCGATCTCGTCGGCCCCGGCGGCGATGGCGTCGGCCGTGTCGGCGAGCTTCACGGGGAGCGCGGCGCGGCCGGCCGGGAAGGCGGTGGCGACCGAGGCGACCTTGACGTCCGAGCCCGCGAGGGCGGCCTTGGCGGTGGCCACCATGTCGGGGTAGACGCAGACGGCGGCGGTCGTCGGGGTCGTGCGGTCGGTCGGGTCGGGACGGACGGCCTTGGCGGCGAGCGCCCGGACCTTGCCCGGGGTGTCCGCGCCTTCGAGCGTCGTCAGGTCGATCATGGAAATGGCCAGGTCGATGGCGTACGCCTTGGCCGTGGTCTTGATCGAACGGGTGCCGAGGGACGCGGCGCGCGCCTCCAGGCCGACGGCGTCGACGCCGGGCAGCCCGTGGAGGAAGCGGCGCAGCGCACTGTCGGACGTGGTCACGTCGGCGAATGCGAGTGCTGCGGTGGCAGTGGTGGGCATGGTCACCAGTCGAGCATATCTACGCGCGTAGCGACCTGTACAGGGGAGAGGGCGGGAGAGCCCGAGGTCACAAAGGAGCGAAAGGCGGGGTGACTCCTGTCACGCGCCCGTGACACGGAGGGGACGGCTCCCGAATACATGATCATTAGATTTTTCCTTGCAGCCAGCCGGACCTCACCGGAACAGTCGGACCGAGAAAAAGCGGCATGCGACTCTCCCTACCGCCATCTGCCTGAAAGCAGGAGTCGTTGTGCGCACCGCCCTTCGCACCACCCTCGCCACCGCCCTCGTCGCGGGCGTCGCGATCACCACCCCGGCGTTCGTCGCCGGCGCCGCCTTCGCCGCCGACGGTCCGGCCGGCCCCGCCAAGAGCGCCGTGTCGGCCGCCGGGGCCGCCACCCCGGCCCCCGCCGCCACCCCGGCCCCGGTCACCACCCCGGCCCCGGCCGCCACGACCTCCGCACCGGCCCCGGTCGCGTCCGCCACCACTCCGGCCCCGGCCGCCACGACCTCCGCGCCGGCCGCCGCGCAGGCCGACCCCGCGAAGGGCACCCTCGTCCGCACCGAGACCCTGGTCACCGGCACCGTCGCCAAGATCTACGAGGTCAAGCCGCAGAACTACCGCGCGGAACTCTTCCGCCAGGGCCACCCGGTCGGCGTCCTGGAGGCGATCACCCGCTCCGCCGCCGCTCAGGACAACGGCGAGTTCTTCGTCCTGAACCCGGACGGCACCACGCACAACTGGATCGGGAACACCGCTCCCAACACCCCCGGCCGCTACCGGCTCGTCGACGGCACCGTCCTGGAACTGGGCAAGAAGGACGGCCGCTTCGGCCTCCAGCTGATCGAGAACGGCAAGGGCCGCGGCTACACGTACGTGAACGGCGTCCGCGCCGTCTGGACCTTCGGCAAGGCCGTCGTCGTCCTGGAGCAGGACGGCCAGTTCTCCGCCTACGTCCCCGGAGCGGCGCGGCAGGCGGCCCCGGAGCGCGTCACGGACGCGGCGAGCCCCGCACCCGGCACCGGCGGCGTCATCACCCACGGGAAGTGCACGGTCAGCAAGGTCGTCGGCATCGGCGCCGGCACCGAGGCCGAACTCTTCATGACCCGGCAGGGCCCCGTGGCCGAGTTCAGCGACGCCGGTGACGGCAAGGTCTTCGCCCTCGTCGACCGGGCGCACCCCTCGCTGCCGGCGAGCGTCGGTTTCGTCGGACGGATCATCAACCCGAACAGCGCCACGCCGTCGCTCTACACCAAGGTCGAGGGCGGGGGCGCCAAGGGCGCCACGAACTCCTTCCCGAAGCTGCCGAAGGGCTGCGAGCCGGAGACCGCCCCCGCGCCCTCCGCCACCACGGGCACCGGGGCCGTCCAGCAGGGCGGTCAGACCTCCGTCGTCCCGAAGGGCGGCGTCGCCGCCGGTGCCGAGCTCGGCACCGAGCGCGGCTCCAGCGCCCTGATGGCCACGGGTGCGGGCGCGGCCTCGCTCGCCGCCGCCGGTCTCGGCTTCGTCGTCCTGCGCCGCCGGGCCGCCGCCGCCCGCTTCTGATCCCGTACCGGCCCTCTCCGCCCTTCGACCCGAGCGGGAGCGACACCCCGCACACCGCACCCCACACCTCGCACCCCACTCCCCGCCCCTTGACCCGAGCGGGAGCACCCCACCCCAGGCCGGTCGCCGCGTCCCGCGCGGCGGCCGGCCGCGCCCGTCCGTCCGTCCGGAGCCCGCCGTGAACCGCACCCGCAGCCGTATCCACACCCGCATCCGTCCCCGTACCCCCGCCGTCGTCCTCCTGGCCGCCCTCGCCGCGCTCACCGGCTGTTCGGCCGGGGCCGGGGAAGGGGTCGCCACCCCGCCCGCCCGGGTCACCGAGACCGCCGCGCCGGACGCGGGCGCCGTCCCCGTCCGGCCCCTCGCGCGCTCCCTGCCCGCCCGGGTCGTGCTGCCCTCCGCCGGGGTCGACACCGGGCCCGTCCTGAAGCTGGGCCTCGCCGCCGACGGCACCGTCGAGGTGCCCTCCGTCGCGGACGCCGACCGCATCGGCTGGTACGACAAGGGCGTCACGCCCGGCGAGACCGGCCCCGCCGTCCTCATCGGGCACTTCGACACCGAGCGCGGCCCGGCCGTCCTCAAGGACGTCTCCCGCGTCCGGGCCGGCGACGAGATCACCGTCACCCGCGCCGACGGCAAGGCCGCCGTCTTCCGCGTCAGGGAACTGGAACAGGTCGACAAGGACGCCTTCCCGACCGCCAAGGTGTACGGGGACACCACCCGGCCCGAGCTGCGCCTGATCACCTGCGGCGGCGAGCTGGTCGACGGCCACCGCCCCGACAACATCATCCTGTACGCCGACCTCGTGGCCGTGCGGGCCGCCTGAGCCCCCGCCCGCCCGCTGAGGCAGAATCGGCCGCATGACGCCCCCCGAGCCGCCCTCCGAGCCGACCCCCGGGCCGCCCCCCGAGCCGAGCGCCGGGCCGCCCCCCGAGCAGTCCTACGCCGACCGGGTCTTCCGGTCGCCCCTCGGGATCGCGAGCGGGGTGTTCCTGCTCGTGCTCGCGGTCGTGTTCACCGGTGACGCGATGCTCCGCGGCGAGGGGAGGACCCCCTGGCTCGCGCTCGCGGGCCTCGTCCTCGCCGCGCCGCTGATCGTCGCCTTCACGATCCGGCCCGCCGTGTACGCCGACGACCGGCGGCTGCGGGTCCGCAACCCGTTCCGGTCGATCACGCTGCCCTGGGCCTCCGTCGCCGACGTCCGCGCCGGCTACTCCAGCGAGGTCTTCACCCAGGAGGGCGCCAAGTACCAGCTCTGGGCCGTGCCCGTCTCGCTGCGCCAGCGCAAGCGGGCCGCCCGCCGGGCCGTCCGCGCCTCCCAGGACGACCCGCACGGCCGCACCTCCGTCACCGCCGACGTGCGGCAGAGCGCCGCGCGCACCGCGCCCACCGACCAGACCGTCGCCGACCTGCGCGAACTCGCCGAGCGCCACGGCGGGAGCCCGGAGGCGCAAGGCGAGCCGCAGGTGCGCTGGGCGTACGAGCTCATCGCGCCCGCCGTCGCCGGACTGCTGCTCCTGGTGATCCTGGGCGCGACCGGCTGAGAGCCCGGACACGCGTCGGGGCCGGTACGGAATCCCCCTCCGTACCGGCCCCGACGCGCGTGCCGGTGGGCTACAGCCCCGCCGCCTCCGCCAGGTCCCGCTTGATCGCGGCGAGCAGTCCGGCGGCCGTGGCGCGGGCCTCCGGCAGACCGTCCGCGCCGGGGACCGGGACCACGACCTCCAGGTAGCACTTGAGCTTCGGCTCGGTGCCGCTGGGGCGCACGATCACGCGGGCCCTGTAGTCGCCCTCCAGGTGGTAGCGCAGCCCGTCCGTGGGCGGCAGCGCCTCCGTGCCCTTGGTCAGGTCCTCGGCCGAGACGACGGTCAGACCGGCGAGGGAGACCGGCGGGCGCTCGCGCAGCGCGGCCATCGCGTTCGCGATGATCCCCAGGTCCTCGACCCGCACCGACAGCTGGTCCGTGGCGTGCAGCCCGTGCTCCACGGCCAGGACGTCCAGGAGGTCGGTCAGGGTCCGGCCCTCCTCCTTGAGCACCGAGGCCAGCTCGGTGACGAGCAGCGCGGCCGTGATGCCGTCCTTGTCGCGGACGCCCTCCGGGTCGACGCAGTAGCCGAGCGCCTCCTCGTAGCCGTACCGCAGGCCCTCGACGCGGGCGATCCACTTGAAGCCGGTCAGCGTCTCCTCGTACCCGAGGCCCGCCGCCGCCGCGATCCGGCCGAGCAGCGAGGACGAGACGATCGACTCGGCGAAGACGCCGGTGACGCCCCTGCGCACCAGGTGCGCGGCGAGCAGCGCGCCCACCTCGTCGCCCCGGAGCATCCGCCAGCCGCCCTCGGCGTCCGGGTCCGGCACGGCCACCGCGCAGCGGTCGGCGTCCGGGTCGTTGGCGATCACCAGGTCCGGGGCCACGGCGCGGGCCGCCTCGAAGGCGAGGTCCATCGCCCCCGGCTCCTCCGGGTTCGGGAAGGCGACCGTCGGGAAGTCCGGGTCCGGGTCGGCCTGCTCGGCCACCAGGGCGGGCGGCGGGAAGCCGGCGCGCGCGAACGCGGCCGTCAGGACGTCCTTGCCGACGCCGTGCATGGCCGTGTAGACGGTCCGCGCGGTACGGGGCGAGCCGGGGGTCAGAACGGCGTCCGTGCGCTCCAGGTAGGCGTCGAGCACCTCGTCGCCGAGGACCTCCCAGCCGTCCTCCGGGCGCGGCACGTCGTGCAGCGAGCGGACGGCGGCGATCTCGGCGGCGATCTCCGCGTCGGCGGGCGGCACGATCTGCGAGCCGTCGCCCAGGTAGACCTTGTAGCCGTTGTCGCGCGGCGGGTTGTGGCTCGCGGTCACCTCGACGCCGGCGACGGCCCCCAGGTGCCTTATGGCGTACGCGAGGACGGGCGTCGGCAGCGGGCGGGGGAGCAGGGCGGCGCGCAGCCCGGCGCCGGTCATCACGGCGGCGGTGTCGCGGGCGAAGTCGGCGGACTTGTGGCGGGCGTCGTAGCCGATGACGACGAGCCCGCCCTCCTGCCCCTTGTCCTTCAGGTACGCGGCGAGGCCGGCGGCGGCCCGGATGACCACCGAGCGGTTCATCCGCATGGGCCCGGCGCCCAGCTCGCCCCGGAGCCCGGCCGTGCCGAACTGGAGCGTGCCGGCGAACCGGACGGCGAGCTCGTCCGTCGTACCGGCCGTACCGGCCTCGATGAGCCGCGCGAGCTCCTCGCGGGTCTCCTGGTCGGGGTCCTCGTCGAGCCAGGCCTTGGCCCGGGTGAGGAGGTCGTCCTGCGTCACGGTGTGCCTTTCGGAGGGGACGGGCTCTGTACTGGTGCGGGCGCTTTTCGCGGGTGGCGGCGGTGCGGGTGCGGGTGCCGGTGGGTGCGGGCCGCTGCGCGGAGCCTTTCCCCGCCCCGCCCCTTCCCGTAACCGGGGCTCCGCCCCGGACCCCGCGCCTCGAACGCCGGCGGGGCTGAAAGGTCAGCCCGTCCGGCGTTCGAGGACACGCCCGCAGGGCGTACGGGGGCCCGGGGCCCGCCCCGGTTCCGGGAAGGGGCGGGGTGGGGGACAAGCCCGCCGCAGGCGCCCCGGCCCGCACCCGACCACGCCCCGGAGCCCGTACACCCGTACCGGCCCCGGAGCGCGGAGAAGGGCTAGATCCGGTCGAGGACCCGCGTCAGCAGCTCGCCCATCCGCGCCGCCGAGTCCCGCCCCGCCTGGAGCACCTCCTCGTGGTTCAGAGGCTCGCCCGAGAGCCCCGCCGCCAGGTTGGTGACGAGCGAGATGCCCAGGACCTCGGCGCCGGCCTCGCGGGCCGCGATGGCCTCCAGGACGGTGGACATGCCGACGAGGTCGCCGCCCATGACGCGGACCATGTTGATCTCGGCCGGGGTCTCGTAGTGCGGGCCGGGGAACTGCACGTAGACGCCCTCTTCGAGGGTCTCGTCGACCTCCTTGCACAGCGCGCGCAGCCGCGGCGAGTACAGGTCGGTGAGGTCGACGAAGTTCGCGCCGACGATCGGGGAGGCGGCCGTCAGGTTGATGTGGTCGCTGATCAGGACCGGCTGCCCGGGGCGCATGCCCTCGCGCAGACCGCCGCAGCCGTTGGTCAGGACGACGGTCTTGCAGCCCGCGGCGACGGCGGTGCGGACGCCGTGGGCGACGGAGGCGACGCCCCGGCCCTCGTAGAAGTGGGTGCGGCCCAGGAACACCAGGGCGCGCTTCTCGCCGATCTTGTACGAGCGGACCTTGCCGCCGTGGCCCTCGACGACCGGCGGCGGGAAGCCGGGGAGCTCGGTCACCGGGAACTCGGCCTCGGGGGCTCCGAGGGCGTCGACGGCGGGCGCCCAGCCCGAGCCCATGACCAGGGCGACGTCGTGGCTCTCGGCTCCGGTCAGCTCGCGAAGGCGTGCGGCGGCGGCCTCGGCGGCCTCGTACGGGGTGGCAGTTGCGTTCACTGACTTCTCTCGCCTCGGGGAGGGAGTCCGAGGCGGGCCCCGGACGATTTGATACGCGAAGAAGCGTAGCCGGAGAATCCCTACGCGCGTAGATGACGGTGCTGACGGACATGCGATCGTTGTCTTGTCGTTTCCGACGAAAACCGGAGCGGACTCGTCCGGCGGTGGGCTGCCGACGCCCCCGCGACCGGCTCAGCAGGGCCGTTTGCGCAGCTCCATGACGTAGTCGTGCGGCGCGCCCGCCGACTCGGCCGCGTCCGCGACCTCGCCCAGGTAGCGGGCCGACGGCAGCCCGCCCTCGTATCCGTCGAGCACGTACGCCCAGGCGGGTTCCTCGCCGTCCAGGGTGTGCGCCCGCACCCGCGTGCGCCGGTAGACGCCGAGGCCCACGCCCTCCCAGCGGTCCAGGGAGTCCTCGTCCATCGGCGCGATGTCGTACAGCGCCACGAAGACCTGGGAGCCGGGGGCCTCCACGATGGTGGCGAGGGCTCCCTCCCACCCCATCTGCTCACCGCCGAAGGTGAGCCGCCAGCCGTTCAGCCAGCCCGTCCCGTGCAGCGGGGAGTGCGGTGCGCGGCGGCTCATCAGCCGCGCGTCCAGGTTGCCGGCGAAAGCGGCGTAGAGGGACATGGGACCGAGGGTACGGGAGGGGGCGGAGGGGCGCGCAGGTTCCCCGGAGCGCCGCCGGACCCCTTCGGAGCCCCCGCCGCGTGGCCGCGCCGGGCGTGCGGGACAATGGGGTACGCACTTGAAGCGTGCGGGACAATGGCGTACGCACTGCACCCCAGCGGGGGGACCCCCCGGCAGAACGAGAGCGCGAGGCGTAGATCCCTGTGACCCGGATCGTGATCATCGGCGGCGGACCCGGCGGATACGAGGCGGCCCTGGTGGGCGCCCAACTCGGCGCGGAGGTGACCGTCGTCGACACCGACGGCCTCGGCGGCGCGTCCGTCCTGACCGACTGCGTCCCCTCCAAGACCCTGATCGCCACGGCCGAGGTGATGACCACCTTCGACTCCTCGTACGAGGAGCTGGGCATCATCGTCGCGGACGACACCCCGCACCTCGAGCAGGCCGCCCGGGTCGTGGGCGTCGACCTCGGCAAGGTCAACCGGCGGGTGAAGCGCCTCGCGCTCGCCCAGTCGCACGACATCACCGCCTCCGTCACCCGGGCCGGCGCCCGCGTGCTGCGCGGTCGCGGCCGGCTCTCCGGCCGGCAGGCCGTGGACGGCTCGCGCCAGGTGGTCGTGACCGCCGCCGACGGCACCGAGGAGACGCTGACCGCGGATGCCGTGCTCATCGCGACCGGCGGCCACCCGCGCGAGGTGCCCGACGCCGAGCCGGACGGCGAGCGCATCCTGAACTGGACCCAGGTCTACGACCTCAAGGAGCTTCCCGAGGAGCTCATCGTGGTCGGCTCCGGCGTCACCGGCGCCGAGTTCGCCGGCGCCTACCAGGCGCTCGGCTCCCGGGTCACCCTGGTGTCCTCCCGCGACCGGGTCCTGCCCGGCGAGGACCCGGACGCCGCCGCCGTCCTGGAGGACGTCTTCCGGCGCCGCGGCATGAACGTCATGGCCCGCTCCCGCGCCGCGTCCGCCAAGCGGGTCGGCGACCGGGTCGAGGTCACCCTCGCCGACGGCCGGGTCATCTCCGGCACCCACTGCCTGATGGCGGTCGGTGCGATCCCGAACTCGGCCGGCATGGGCCTGGAGGAGGCGGGCGTCCGCCTCAAGGACTCCGGGCACATCTGGACCGACCGGGTCTCGCGCACCTCCGCCCCCGGCGTCTACGCGGCCGGCGACGTCACGGGCGTCTTCGCGCTCGCCTCGGTCGCCGCCATGCAGGGCCGGATCGCGATTTACCACTTCCTGGGCGACGCGGTGACGCCGCTCGACCTGAAGACGGTCTCGTCGAACGTCTTCACCGACCCCGAGATCGCCACCGTCGGCTACACCCAGGCCGACGTGGACGCGGGCAAGATCGAGGCCAAGGTCGTCAAGCTGCCGCTCCTTCGCAACCCGCGCGCGAAGATGCAGGGCATCCGGGACGGCTTCGTCAAGATCTTCTGCCGCCCGGGCACCGGCATCGTGGTCGGCGGCTGCGTCGTCGCCCCGCGCGCGAGCGAACTGATCCACCCGATCTCGATCGCGGTCGACAACAATCTGACCGTCGAACAGATCGCAAATGCTTTCACCGTGTACCCCTCCCTGTCGGGCTCGATCGCGGAAGTGGCACGGCAGTTGCAGACCCGAAAGTCGGCGGGCGACGCCTAGCCGCCGGGCCCGGCCCGGCTCCCGCCTGCGGGAACGGTTCGCCGACCCGGACAACCCCCGGCAAGCCGGGGCATAGAACGATCGATGACGGGGCCTCCCATACCACTTGGGGGCCCCGTCCGTGCGCAACTTCTGCAATTCGCCGCATACTGCTGAAAAGCATCGCGCGGCCACGTTACTGTCAGTTTCGTGTTCGCTGCAGAACGTCGCCAGTTGATCCTCGAAATGGTGCGCGCCAACGGAGCCGTGTCGCTCCGCGAGCTCGCCCGCGTCGTCCAGACCTCGGAGGTGACCGTACGGAGGGACGTACGGGCCCTGGAGGCAGAAGGACTCCTCGACCGCCGCCACGGCGGTGCGGTGTTGCCGGGCGGATTCACGCGAGAATCCGGCTTCCCGCAGAAATCCCATCTCGCGGCCGCGGAGAAGACGGCCATCGCCGACGTCGCGGCGAGCCTCGTCGAAGAGGGCGAGGCCATCGTCGTCGGCGCCGGGACGACCACGCAGGAGCTGGCCCGCCGGCTCGCCCGCGTGCCCGGCCTGACCGTGGTCACCAACTCCCTGCTCGTCGCCCAGGCCCTCGCCCACGCCAACCGGGTCGAGGTCGTCATGACCGGCGGCACCCTGCGCGGCTCCAACTACGCGCTCGTGGGCAGCGGGGCCGAGCAGTCGCTCCAGGGGCTGCGGGTCTCCCGGGCCTTCCTCTCCGGGAGCGGTCTGACCGCCGACCGCGGCCTGTCCACCTCCAACATGCTCTCCGCGAGCGTGGACCGGGCCCTGGTGCAGGCGGCGGCCGAGGTCGTGGTCCTCGCCGACCACACCAAGCTGGGCTCCGACACCATGTTCCAGACGGTGCCCACGGACGTGATCGCCCGCCTGGTCACCGACGAGCCCCCCGCCCACGACGAGCGGGCCGCCACCGAGCTCCAGGCCCTCGCGGACCAGGGCGTGCAGATCGCCGTCGCGGGCACCGGCGCCGGCTCCGGTCCCGCCGGGGGCGACCAGCTCCCCCCGGGGGGAGCCCGGCCCCGCCGTGACCTGCCGCTCCCGGGCCAGCGCGGCCGGATGGTGGCGGGGCAGTTCCGGGGCCCGGGCGGCGGCTTCCCCGCGGAGGCGCTGGAGCGCACGGCCCGGGTCGCGGACCTGCGCCGCCGCTGAGGGGCGGCGGCCGGACCGTCGCGCGCCGAGGGGCCCTCCCCCAGGGGTCCCGCGCCCCTTCCCCTCACGGACACGTGAGCACGTCCCCGGGCCCTCTCCGTACGTGCGCGTACCGGGCCCTTCTCCGCACGCGCACGCGTGCCTCAGGCCTCGATGCCCCGCAGCGTCAGCGCGAGCAGACGATCCGTCAACTCCGCGTCCTCCGGCGACTGTTCCGCCGCCAGCGCGATCGCGTTGGTGAGCTGCATCAGATCGCCGATCGACACGTCGGCCCGCACCCGGCCCGCCTCCCGGGCCCGCCCGAGCAGCCGCTCGCCCGCCTCGCGCAGCGGGTCGCTGCACCGGGAGAGCGCCGAACTCCGGTCGTACGAGGCGGACATCAGCGCGTGCGCGAGACCCCGGTACTCGCCCGCGTGGACGGCCAGGGCCCGCAGCCACTCCACGAGCGCCCGGCACGGGTCGTCGGCGTCCGCCAACGCCCGCGAGCGGTCCAGGAGTTCCTCCAGGGCATCCTGGAAGACGCCGTTCAACAGGTCGGCGCGGGTGGGGAAGTGGCGGTAGAGGGTGCCGATCCCCACGCCCGCGCGGCGCGCGATCTCCTCCAGGGGCGCGTCGGCACCCCGGTCGGCGAAGGCGGCACGGGCCTCGGCGAGCAGTCGTTCGTGGTTGCGGCGTGCGTCGGCGCGCATGGTGTCGGAAGAGCCCCCCCCGGCGAAGGGCCCGCAGGCGGCTGCCTGCGGGCCCTCCGTACCGTACTGGCCGCGCCGGTCAGTCCTTGATGTCGCAGATGGCGGCGCCGGAGGTGATCGAGGCGCCGACCTCGGCGCTGAGGCCCTTGACGGTGCCGGAGCGGTGCGCGTTGAGCGGCTGCTCCATCTTCATGGCCTCCAGGACGACGATCAGGTCGCCCTCCTGGACCTCCTGGCCCTCCTCGACCGCGATCTTCACGATCGTGCCCTGCATCGGGGAGGCGAGGGTGTCGCCCGAGGCGGCCGGGCCGGACTTCTTCGCCGCGCGGCGCTTCGGCTTGGCGCCCGCCGCCAGACCCGTACGGGCCAGCGACATGCCCAGGGACGAGGGCAGCGAGACCTCCAGGCGCTTGCCGCCGACCTCGACGACGATCGTCTCGCGGCCCGCCTCGTCCTCGTCGGCGTCCGCGCCGGCCGGGGCGAAGGGCTTGATCTCGTTGACGAACTCCGTCTCGATCCACCGGGTGTGGACCCGGAACGGGTCCGCGGTGAAGGCCGGGTCGACCACGACGGCCCGGTGGAACGGGATGGCGGTGGCCATGCCCTCGACCTTGAACTCCGCCAGGGCGCGCGCGGCGCGCTGGAGGGCCTGCTCGCGGGTGGCGCCGGTGATGACCAGCTTCGCGAGGAGCGAGTCCCAGGCCGGGCCGATGACCGAGCCGGACTCCACGCCCGCGTCCAGGCGGACGCCGGGGCCGGTGGGCGGGGAGAAGAGGGTGACGGTGCCGGGGGCGGGCAGGAAGTTGCGGCCCGGGTCCTCGCCGTTGATGCGGAACTCGAAGGAGTGGCCGCGGATCTCCGGGTCGCCGTAGCCGAGCTCCTCGCCGTCGGCGACGCGGAACATCTCGCGGACCAGGTCGATGCCGGTGACCTCCTCGGTCACCGGGTGCTCGACCTGGAGGCGGGTGTTGACCTCCAGGAAGGAGATCGTGCCGTCCACACCGACGAGGAACTCGACCGTGCCGGCGCCGACGTAGCCGGCCTCCTTCAGGATCGCCTTCGACGCGGCGTACAGCTGCTTGTTCTGCTCGTCCGTCAGGAAGGGGGCCGGGGCCTCCTCCACCAGCTTCTGGTGGCGCCGCTGGAGCGAGCAGTCACGGGTGGAGACCACGACCACGTTGCCGTGCCGGTCCGCCAGGCACTGCGTCTCCACGTGCCGCGGCTTGTCGAGGTAGCGCTCCACGAAGCACTCGCCCCGGCCGAAGGCCGCGACGGCCTCGCGGACGGCGGAGTCGTACAGCTCGGGGACCTCTTCGAGGGTGCGGGCGACCTTCAGACCGCGCCCGCCGCCGCCGAAGGCGGCCTTGATCGCGATCGGCAGGCCGTGCTCCTTCGCGAAGGCCACGACCTCCTCCGCGCCCGAGACCGGGTCGGAGGTGCCGGCCACGAGGGGGGCGCCGGCGCGCTGGGCGATGTGACGGGCCGCCACCTTGTCGCCCAGGTCCCGGATCGCCTGCGGCGGCGGGCCGATCCAGATCAGGTCCGCGTCCAGGACCGCCTGCGCGAACTCGGCGTTCTCCGAGAGGAAGCCGTACCCCGGGTGGACCGCGTCCGCGCCCGAGTCCTTCGCGGCCTGGAGGACCTTGGCGATGTCCAGGTAGCTGGTGGCCGGAGTGTCACCGCCCAGGGCGAACGCCTCGTCGGCCGCACGGACGTGCAGCGCGTCCCGGTCCGGCTCGGCGTACACGGCCACGCTGCCGATACCCGCGTCCCGGCACGCCCGGGCCACACGGACAGCGATTTCGCCACGGTTGGCGATGAGCACCTTGCGCACGATGGCTCCCTCCTTGAAACAAGCTGAGTTTAGGGACTGCCGACACGGCCTTTCGACCCGTCCCCAGTGGTGAGCTTTCCCACACGGAGGGTGACCCCGGGCCTGCTCGGATCGTGAATTCCCTTGTCGCACCACGGTACGCAGGGTTCCTTTACGGCACAGTAGCTCCGAGGTGTGGCGCAGGTCTCTGTTCACGGGGCCAGTTGCCGTTCGGGTTTCTTTGTCGGGTCTCTACGAACGGCCCGGCGATTCTTTGCCGCACGCTCCGTCGTGTCCCGGCGTGCGCGACCTCTTGTCCGGGTGTTTACCGGCCAGTAGCCTGCCCGCTGTCGATCGTACTGTCGGTAACAGGCGAATCCAGGGGGTGGCCGAGGTGGCCCGCAGACCGATAGCTCTCGTGACGGGGGCCGTGCTCCTCCTCGAAGCGCCCGGCATCGTCGCCGTCAACACCGTCATGGCGCGCTTCGTGGAGGCGCAGTCGATGTCCCTCGACGGCATGGACCCGGACGGGATGGCCACCGGCACCCGGGTCCTCGGCTACGTCTCCGGCGCCGCCCTCGTCCTCTGCGCCCTCGTCGCCCTCCTCGCGGGCCTCCGCGACCGCCACCCGGGCCGCCTCGGCCGGGGCCTGCTCATCGGCTGCGCGGTCGTGCACGGCGTCCTCGGCGCGGTCGCCGTCGGCCTCCTCGGCTGGGAGGCCTTCGCCTTCCTCATGGTGGTGCTCGGCCTGGTCGTCCTCACCCTGGTGGCGTACGGGAAGGGGGCCGGGCGGCCGGTCACGGAGGAGGCGCCGGCCCCCGCGTAGGACGGGCCCGGGGCTCAGGCCCAGAGGTCCGTGATCTCCACGTCCAGCTTGCGCAGCAGCCGGCGCAGCAGCGGCAGGGACAGGCCGATCACGTTGCCCGGGTCGCCGTCGATGCCGTCGATGAACGGCGCCGAGCGCCCGTCCAGGGTGAACGCGCCCGCCACGTGCAGCGGTTCGCCGCTCGCCACGTACGCCGCCACCTCCTCGTCCGACGGCTCGCCGAAGCGGACCACGGTGGAGGCGGTCGCCGACTCGTGGCGCTCGGCGGCCGTGTCGTACACGCAGTGGCCCGTCTGGAGGATGCCCACCCTGCCCCGCATCGCCTTCCAGCGGGCGACGGCCTCCTCCGCGTCGGCCGGCTTGCCCAGCGCCTTCCCGTCCAGCTCCAGGACCGAGTCGCAGCCGATGACCAGCGCGCCGAACACCTCGGGCCGGGCGGCCACATGGGCGGCCTTCGCCTCCGCGAGGACGAGCGCGAGCTCGGCCGGGGTCGGGGCGTGGACCTTGTCCTCGTCGACGCCGCTCACGATCACCTCGGGGGCGAGTCCGGCCTGCCGGAGCAGACCGAGCCGGGCGGGGGAGGCGGAGGCGAGCACGACACGGCGCGGATCAGCAGTCATGGGGGCAGCGTAGCCAGTACGGAGGACCCGGACCCACCGGACGGCCGGGGTACGCGCGCGTGCCCGGGTCCGACCCGCCGGAAGCACGCGCGCGGGGCTCAGCGCACGCCGGCCGCGAACATCGCCACCACCATCGCGAGCGCGAGGAGCACGCCCGCGCGGCGGAGCATCGCCTGCATCTCGCGCATGAACTCGGGCGGCTGGTTCTTCGGGTCGGACCACAGCATGCCCCCGATCCTGCGGCCGGGGAGGGGCGCGGCGCCTGAGTACGGATACTCAACCGGCCGGTGTCCCCGGACACACGCGCGGAGGGCCGGAGGACGGGGGTACGCGCGCGAAGGGCCGGACCCCCCGCACAAGGGGTCCGGCCCTCCGGCCCCGACGTCTAGACGGGCCAGTACGACCTCGCCCAGGCCCGCGGACCCGGACGCTGCCGTACGGCCCGCGCGATACGGGAGGGGTCCGACCACCCCTCCGGTACCGCCGGGCCGCCGCCCTCGGCGGACGCCGCCGCCGTGGCCGCGGCCCGGGCCTGAACCACCGCCAGTGCGGCGGCCAACTCCTCGGGGGTCGGGTTTCCTCGTACGACCTTGATCATGGCGGCTCCCTGGGGGTCCGGAAGGGCGGCTAGAGCGGGATGTTGCCGTGCTTCTTCGGAGGCAGGGATTCCCGCTTCGTACGGAGCTGACGCAGGCCCTTGACGATCTGCGGGCGCGTGTCGGACGGCAGGATCACGCCGTCGACGTACCCGCGCTCGGCCGCCGTGTACGGGTTGAGCAGGGCGTCCTCGTACTCCTGGATCAGCCGCGCGCGCGTGCCCTCCACGTCCTCGGCCTCCGCGATCGTGCGGCGGTGCAGGATGTTGACCGCGCCCTGCGCGCCCATGACCGCGATCTGCGCCGTCGGCCACGCCAGGTTCAGGTCCGCGCCCAGGTGCTTGGAGCCCATGACGTCGTACGCGCCGCCGAAGGCCTTGCGGGTGATGACCGTGATCAGCGGGACGGTGGCCTCCGCGTACGCGTAGATCAGCTTCGCGCCGCGCCGGATGATGCCGCCGTACTCCTGGTCCACGCCCGGCAGGAAGCCCGGCACGTCCACGAAGGTCAGGACCGGGATGTTGAAGGCGTCGCAGGTGCGCACGAAGCGCGCGGCCTTCTCGGAGGCGTCGATGTCCAGGCAGCCGGCGAACTGCATCGGCTGGTTGGCGACCACGCCGACCGGGAAGCCCTCGACCCGGCCGAAGCCGGTCAGGATGTTCGGTGCGAACAGCGCCTGCGTCTCCAGGAACTCGCCGTCGTCCAGGACGTGCTCGATGACCCTGTGCATGTCGTACGGCTGGTTCGCCGAGTCCGGGATCAGCACGTCCAGCTCGCGGTCCTCGTCCGACACCTCGGTGTCCGCGGGCTCCGGGAAGGACGGCGGCTCCGACAGGTTGTTCGAAGGGAGGTAGGAGAGCAGGGACTTCACGTACTCGACGGCGTCCTTCTCGTCCCCCGCCATGTGGTGCGCCACGCCCGAGGTCGCGTTGTGCGTCCGGGCGCCGCCCAGCTCCTCGAAGCCCACGTCCTCGCCGGTCACCGTCTTGATGACGTCGGGGCCCGTGATGAACATGTGCGAGGTCTGGTCCACCATCACCGTGAAGTCGGTGATCGCCGGCGAGTACACCGCGCCGCCCGCGCACGGGCCGACGACCAGCGAGATCTGCGGGATCACGCCGGAGGCGTGGGTGTTGCGGCGGAAGATCTCGCCGTACATGCCGAGCGCGCTCACGCCCTCCTGGATGCGGGCGCCGCCGGAGTCGTTGATGCCGACGACCGGGCAGCCGGTCTTCAGCGCGAAGTCCATCACCTTGATGATCTTCTGGCCGTACGTCTCGCCGAGCGCCCCGCCGAAGACCGTGAAGTCCTGCGAGAACACGGCCACCGGGCGCCCGTCGACCGTGCCGTAGCCGGTGACGACGCCGTCGCCGTACGGACGGTTCTTCTCCAGGCCGAAGTTGGTGGAGCGGTGCCGGGCGAACTCGTCCAGCTCGACGAAGGACCCCTCGTCGAGGAGGAGGTCGATCCGCTCGCGCGCGGTCAGCTTCCCCTTCGCGTGCTGCTTCTCCACCGCGCGCTCCGAGCCGGCGTGGGTGGCCTCGTCGATACGGCGCCTGAGGTCCGCGATCTTGCCCGCGGTCGTGTGAATGTCGATCTCGTGCTGCTCTGCCGGCTCGGACATCGGGATGCGGCTCCCTGCCTGGTCACGGGGGGTTCGTTGACTGCGAATGGGCTACTGCTGCCCTACTGACCCGTAGCGTATCCACGCCGATACGGTTCGGCACTGCGGTCTTTGCCACACCTACTCTGGCTTGCATGACGTCCTCCCAAGGCTCCGGCGGACGCTGGTCCGACCTCGACCGGCCCCCGCTCAACGAGACGGCCCTGCGCCGCGCGCTCGTCCTCCCCGACGGACTGTGGACCTCGCTCGACGTGGTCCCCACCACGGGATCCACCAACACCGACCTCGCCGCCCGGGTCGGCGACCTGCCCGAGGGCGCGGTGCTCGTCGCCGAGGAGCAGACCTCGGGCCGGGGCCGCCTCGACCGCACCTGGAGCGCGCCCGCCCGCTCGGGGATCTTCGTCTCCGTGCTGCTCAAGCCGGACGTTCCGGCTCACCGCTGGGGCTGGCTCCCGCTGCTCACCGGCGTGGCGGCGGCGACCGGCCTCGCGAAGGCCGCCGGGGTCGACATGTCCCTCAAATGGCCCAACGACCTCCTGGTTTCCGTCCAGGGCGAGGAGCGCAAGACCGGCGGCATCCTCGCCGAGCGCGCGGGCGCGGACGGCGTCGTCGTCGGCCTCGGCCTCAATGTCACCCTCCGCGAGGACGAACTCCCCGTCCCCGGCGCCGGGTCCCTCCTCCTCGCCGACGCGGTCTCCACCGACCGCGACACCCTCCTGCGGGCCGTCCTGCGCTCACTCGAACGGTGGTACGGGGAGTGGACGCGGGCCGACGGCGACCCCGCCGCCTGCGGGCTCCAGGAGGCGTACGCGGCCGGCTGCGCGACCCTCGGCCGCCGGGTCAGGGCCGAGCTGCCCGGCGAGCGGACCCTGGAGGGCGAGGCGATCGCCCTGGACGGCGACGGACGCCTCGTGGTGGCCACGGAGGGCGGCGGCACGGAGGCGGTGGGCGCGGGCGACATCGTCCACGTGCGGACACCGGACGTCTGACGGGCTCCTCGGAGCGAGGGGGCGGTTCCGGGACGGCCCGGGGCCGGTGGAGGAAGGCCCGGGGCCGGTTCCGGTACGGCCCGGGGCCGGTCGAGGAAAGGCCCGGGGCCGGTCGCGGCGCGGCTCCGGTCCCGGTCGCGGTGCGGTTCCGGTCCCGGTCGCGGGACCGTCCCGGCTTCGGCCGGGGGACGGAACGGCTCGCCGTTCGGGCGTGAGCCATTCCACACCTGTCGTATCGTGGAGCGCGATCCAGGCGACAGATCGGCAGGGCAAGTGGGCAGGGAACGGGCAGGAGGCGGCCGGTGACCGTCGACGACGAGAACTCGGGCGGCACGCCCGAGCCGCCCACGTACCCCACCCCCCATCACGAGGTCGACCACACGGTCGAGCCGACCGACGACCCCCTCGCCATCCGCCTCGAACAGCTCATCCTCGGCGCGGACCGCCGCTACACCCCCTTCCAGGCCGCCCGCACGGCAGGCGTCTCCATGGAGCTGGCCTCCCGCTTCTGGCGCGCCATGGGCTTCGCGGACATCGGGCAGGCCAAGGCGCTCACCGAGGCCGACGTGCTCGCCCTGCGGCGGCTCGCGGGCCTCGTCGAGGCCGGGCTGCTCAGCGAGCCGATGGCCGTGCAGGTCGCCCGTTCCACCGGGCAGACCACCGCCCGGCTCGCCGAGTGGCAGATCGACTCCTTCCTGGAGGGCCTCACCGAGCCGCCCGAGCCCGGCATGACCCGCACCGAGGTCACGTACCCCCTGGTCGAGCTGCTCCTGCCCGAGCTGGAGGAGTTCCTGATCTACGTGTGGCGCCGGCAGCTCGCCGCCGCCACCGGCCGGGTCGTGCAGGCCGCCGACGACGAGGAGATGGTGGACCGGCGGCTCGCCGTCGGCTTCGCGGACCTGGTCGGCTTCACCCGGCTCACCCGCCGCCTGGAGGAGGAGGAGCTCGGCGAGCTGGTCGAGGCCTTCGAGACCACCTGCGCCGACCTCGTCGCCGCGCACGGCGGCCGACTCATCAAGACCCTCGGCGACGAGGTGCTCTACGCGGCGGACGACGCCGGGATCGCCGCCGAGATCGCGCTCCGCCTGATCGAGACCCTCGGCCACGACGAGACGATGCCCGCGCTGCGCGTCGGCATCGCCTTCGGCACCGTGACGACCCGGATGGGCGACGTCTTCGGCACCACCGTGAACCTCGCCAGCCGGCTCACCTCGATAGCCCCGAAGGACGCCGTCCTGGTCGACAGCGCCTTCGCGAAGGAGCTGACCAGGACCGGCGAGGCGCCCGTCTCGGAGGCGGAGGCGGCCGAGGAGGCGGCCCGCGCCGAGAAGGAGGGCCGCACGCCCGCCGCGTACCGCTTCGCGCTCCAGCCGATGTGGCAGCGCCCGGTCCGCGGCCTCGGCGTCATCGAGCCCTGGCTCCTGGGCCGCCGTCCGTCCTAGGATCTCCTCCGTGAACGCCGGTTAACAGCCGTTAACGGGCGGAGCCGGCTGGTGGGAGGGTGTGCGGTCATGTCCGAGCAGCGTTTCGGTGAGTTCGTGGTGGTCCGGCGGGAGGGGCACGTCGCGGAGCTGGTCCTCGACCGGCCCAGGGCGATGAACGCCGTCTCCTCCGAGATGGCCCGCTCCCTCGCGGCCGCCTGCGACGCGCTCGCCGCCGACGCCGCCGTCCGCGTCACCGTCCTCACCTCCTCGAACGACCGCGCCTTCTGCGTCGGCGCCGACCTCAAGGAGCGCAACTCCTTCACCGACGCCGAGCTGGTCCGCCAGCGCCCGACCGCCCGCGCCGCCTACACCGGCGTCCTGGAGCTGCCCATGCCGACCGTCGCCGCCGTGCACGGCTTCGCCCTCGGCGGCGGCTTCGAGCTGGCGCTCGCCTGCGACGTGATCGTCGCCGACGCGACCGCCGTCGTGGGCCTGCCCGAGGTCTCCGTGGGCGTCATCCCCGGCGGCGGCGGTACGCAGCTGCTGCCGCGCCGGGTGGGCGCGGCGCGCGCCGCCGAGCTGGTCTTCACGGCCCGCCGGGTGGAGGCGGCCGAGGCCCGCGAGCTCGGTCTGGTGGACCTGCTCGCGGAGGACGCCCGCACGGGCGCCCTGGAGCTCGCCGGGCGGATCGCGGCCAACTCCCCGGTGGGTCTGCGCGCCGCGAAGAGGGCCATGCGGCTCGGCCAGGGCCTGGACCTGCGGGCCGGCCTGGAGGTCGAGGACGCGGCCTGGCGCTCGGTGGCCTTCTCGGGCGACCGGGCCGAGGGCGTGGCGGCCTTCAACGAGAAGCGGAAGCCGGAGTGGCCGGGGGAGTGACCCTCCTCAGATCTTCCGATTTTCTATTAAATATCACTTACGGTGACGTCCTGGAGGGGAAAACAGATCAAACCTCCCTAAGCTGGAGGAATGGGTGAGGACGGGCGGCTGCGGGCCGTAGTGGCGCTGGCGCAGAGGATGGCGGCGGCGCACACTCCACGGGAGTTCTGGCGGGCGGCTGCGCTCGGGGCCCGCGACGGGCTCGACGGGAGCTTCGCCGCCCTCTCCGTCTGGGAGCGGGACCACGGACGGCTCAAGGTCCTGGTGAACGCCGGGGAGCGGGCCGTGGGGGAGGAGGAGTTCCCCGACGCGGAGACGTATCCGGTCCACCAGTTCCCCGAGATCACCGAGTTCCTGCACGAGCGGTGGGCGGGCGGCGGCGAGCCGGACGCCTGGGTGGAGACCGCCGCCGACCCCGCCCCGACCGGCCGGGTCACCGGGCTGCGGCGGCGCGGGCGCGGCTGCTGCGTGGTCGCCCCGATCGTGCTCCACGGGCGGGCCTGGGGCGAGCTGTACGTGGCCCGGCCGCCCGAGGCGAAACCTTTCACCAGTGCGGACGCGAGCTTCGCGACCGTGCTCGCCGCGGTCGTCGCGGCGGGCATCGCCCAGGCCGAGCGCCTGGAGGAGGTCCGCAGGCTCGCCTTCACCGACCCCCTGACCGGCCTGGCCAACCGGCGGGCGGTCGACACCCGGCTGGACGAGGCCATCGAGCGCCACCGGACGGAGGGCTCCGTGGTGAGCCTGGTGGTCTGCGACCTCAACGGCCTCAAGCGGGTCAACGACACCCACGGCCACGCGGTCGGCGACCGTCTCCTCGAACGCTTCGGCTCCGTCCTCTCCCGGTGCGGCGCCCGCCTCCCCGGCGCCCTCGCCGCCCGTCTGGGGGGCGACGAGTTCTGCCTCCTGACGGTCGGCCCGGCGGCGGACGAGGTGGTCGCGGTCGCCGAGGAGCTGTGCGTACGGGCGGCGGAGCTGGAGCTGGGGGAGGGCGTGGCCTGCGGGGTGGCGTCCACGGGCGACCCCATCGGGCCCCTCAAGTCGGCCCGCCGCCTCTTCCGGCTCGCGGACGCCGCCCAGTACCGGGCCAAGGCCGGCCGCTCGGCGAAGCCCGTGGTGGCGGGGCGCGACGGCACGGTCGTCCGGCTCGCGGACGCGCCGCCGGGGGCCCGCGACCGCCGCCGCTTCCGCGACGCGCCGACGGTGGAGCCGCCGGCCCCGGGCGCGGCGGAGCCGGGGCCGCCGGACCCCTGCCCGGCTCCCGCTCCGGCGGACCCGGGTCCCGCGGCGTGGCCCGTGGAGCCCCCGGGCGAGGCGCCCACGGAGACGGCCCTCCGTCCCGAGGAGCCCCCGCCGGCGGACCGGTGAGGCCGGGCCCCGGGTACTCACCGGAGATGAGTACGCGCGCGCTGTCCGGGCCCGCGGGCACGGCGGAAGACTCGGCACATGGAACGGAACACGGAACGGAACGCGGAGCGGGGCTCCGGACGGAACACGCGGCCGACGCAGCGGGCGCTCGTCGTCCTCCTCCTGACGGCCCTCCTCGCCGCCGGGGCCTGGGCCGTCTGGCTGGGCTGGGACCAGCACTACGACCAGCACCCCGACGGATCGGTGAGCGGCCCGTACGAGGCCTGGCAGGTGGTGGGCCTGGTGCTCACCCTCGGCGTGCCCGTGTGCTGGGCGGCGGCCCGGGGGCAGGCCCCGGGCGTGGTGCTCGGCACCACGGCCGGGCTGACCGCGGCGGCCTTTTGGGACTGGTCGGACGACGGCAGCGGCCTCTACGTGATCGGGGTCGGCACGGTCATGGTGGGCAGCCTGGCGGCGACCGCCGTCGTCTCCCTCCTGACCGCCCTCGCGACGGGCTCCCTCGGCAGGGGCGGGCGCGGTGGCGGGAGCGGAGCCGGGCACGGCCCGGTAAGGGACAACCCCCCGTCGGGGCAGTGACGAAATCCCCTAGTGACAGGTCGGTCTTCAATCCGTAGGGTGCTGAATATGGATATGCAGACAGTCGTCCTCGGCACGTCCGGCACGACCCCGCAGGACGTCGTCGACGTCGCCCGCCACGGCGCCCGCGTCGAGCTGTCGACCGAGGCCGTGCGGGCCCTCGCCGCCGCCCGGGAGGTCATCGACGCGCTCGCCGCCAAGCCCGAGCCCGTCTACGGGGTCTCCACCGGCTTCGGCGCCCTCGCCACCCGCCACATCGGCCACGAGCTCCGGGCGCAGCTCCAGCGCAACATCGTGCGCTCGCACGCCGCCGGCATGGGCCCCCGCGTCGAGCGCGAGGTCGTGCGCGCCCTGATGTTCCTGCGCCTGAAGACCGTCGCCTCCGGCCACACCGGCGTCCGCCCCGAGGTCGCGCGGACCATGGCCGACGTCCTCAACGCCGGCATCACCCCGGTCGTGCACGAGTACGGCTCCCTCGGCTGCTCCGGCGACCTCGCCCCGCTCTCCCACTGCGCCCTGGCCCTCATGGGCGAGGGCGACGCCGAGGGCCCCGACGGCCGGGTCCGCCCCGCCGGCGAACTGCTCGCCGAGCACGGCATCGCGCCCGTCGAACTCAAGGAGAAGGAGGGCCTCGCCCTCCTCAACGGCACCGACGGCATGCTCGGCATGCTGATCATGGCCCTCGCCGACCTGGACACCCTCTACAAGTCGGCCGACGTCACCGCCGCGCTCTCCCTCGAAGCCCTCCTCGGCACCGAGAAGGTCCTCGAACCCGAGCTGCACGCCATCCGCCCCCACCCCGGCCAGGCCGCCTCCGCCGCCAACATGCTGGCCGTGCTCAAGGGTTCCGGACTCACCGGCCACTTCCAGGCCGGCGAGGCCCCCCGCGTCCAGGACGCCTACTCGATCCGCTGCGCCCCGCAGGTCGCCGGCGCCGGCCGCGACACCCTGGCCCACGCCCGGCTCGTCGCCGAGCGCGAACTGGCCGCCGCCGTCGACAACCCGGTGGTCCTGGCCAACGGCGAGGTGCGCTCCAACGGCAACTTCCACGGCGCCCCCGTCGCGTACGTCCTCGACTTCCTCGCGATCGCCGCCGCCGACCTCGGCTCCATCGCCGAACGCCGCACCGACCGGCTCCTCGACAAGAACCGCTCGCACGGCCTGCCGCCCTTCCTCGCCGACGACGCCGGCGTCGACTCGGGCCTGATGATCGCCCAGTACACGCAGGCCGCCCTGGTCAGCGAGATGAAGCGGCTCGCCGTCCCGGCCTCCGCCGACTCCATCCCGTCCTCCGCGATGCAGGAGGACCACGTCTCCATGGGCTGGTCCGCCGCCCGCAAGCTGCGCACCGCTATCGGCAACCTCACCCGGATCATCGCCGTCGAGCTGTACGCCGCCACCCGGGGCGTCGAACTCCGCACCGGCCTCACCCCGGCCCCCGCCTCACGGGCGGTCATCACCGCCCTGCGCGGGGCCGGCGTCGAGGGTCCCGGCCCGGACCGCTTCCTCGCCCCCGACCTGGCCGCCGCCGACGCCTTCGTACGGGAGGGCGGGGTGGTCGCCGCCGTGGAGCCGGTCACCGGCCCGCTGGCGTAAGGACGCCGGAACGACGGGCGAGGGCCCGTCCCCGCCGGAGCGCTCCGGCGGGGACGGGCCCTCACCCGTAAGTGCGCGACGGGAGAAGACGGTTCAGGAGGCCCGGCCCCGGCGGCGCATCGCGAGCACCACGAAGCTCGCGCCGACGCCCAGGAACGCCGTCCCGCCGAGCAGGTACGGCACCGTCTCCCGGCCCCCGGTCTCCGCGAGGCGCCCGTCGTTCCCGGCGGTGCCGCCCCCGCTCACCCCGACCCGCACCTCTCCGCCCCACCGGTCGGCGGCGTTCGCGGACGGCACGAACCACAGGGCGCACAGCAGCGTTCCCGCGACGGCGGCGGTCAGCAGGAGGCGTCGGGCGGCGGACACGGAGATTTCGATCCTCCTTGCGGAAACCACGAATTGATCGACGTGCAGATGCTAATGAACTCAGCGGGTCGCGGGAAACCCGAGTCCCTCCGGACCTCTACGCTCCGCACCATGAGTACTTCCGACACCGCGCGCTATGTGCGCCTTCGCGTCGATGTGGTTCTGGAGATCGACGGACCGGCCGAACTGGCCGAGGCCGCCGAGGCCCGGATCGGCGCCGACGAGTTCATGCCCGAGGAGGAGCGGACGCACGCCCGCGCCGCCGCGCGCGAGGACGCCGCCGAGGCCCTCGCGTACCTCGTCGAACCCTTCGACCTGATCCGCGACGTCCCCGGCATCGAGATGGTCCAGGCATCCTGGAGCAGCGAGGAGGTCGATTACGACCCCGATGCGCTGGAATGGGACCTCGGAGAGGAAGATGGGGCGGAGGAAGACGACGACGACCAGCCGTGAGGCCGGTGTCCTCCCTGCTCGCGGGCCCCGGGACACCGTTCCGGGGCCTTTCCGCGCCATCGGGCGCGCGACGGGAACCGAACGCCCCGCCGGCGCGTGTCGATCAGTGGTGTTCCCCACAAAACGTCCGGTTCCCGAACCGGACGCGTTGTGATGGGTAGGGAAGCAAGCGTTCACAGGGAATCGGCGACGATGGAGAAGCGTGTGATGACGGACGGCAAGCGCCGCAGGAGCCTGGCCGCCGCGGCTGCCCTGCTCAGCGGTGTGTTGGTGCTCTCGGCGTGTGACGACGGCGACAAGGGCGGCAGCGGCGCCTCCGGAACCGCGACCCCGCAGTCGCAGGAGCAGGTCGACGAGGCGGCCGCGCAGAAGACCTCGAAGGCGCGGATCACCATCTTTCCGAAGAACGGCGCCCAGAACGCCTCCATCAACAACGACGCCAAGGTCACCGTCGCCGACGGCAAGCTCACCGAGGTCGTCATGACCTCCGCCGAGGGCGACACGGTCAAGGGCGAGATAGCGGCCGACGGCCTGGGCTGGAAGCCGACCGTCGCGCTCAAGCGGGCCACGGTCTACCGGATCACCGCCACCGCCGAGGACGCGGAGGGCCTGGTGGCCCACGAGAACTCCTCCTTCACCACCGTCTCGCAGGCCAACAGCTTCATCGGCAACTTCACGCCCGAGGACGGCTCGACCGTCGGCGTCGGCATGCCGGTCTCCATCAACTTCAACAAGGCGATCACCGACAAGAAGGCCGTCCAGGGCGGCATCACCGTCACCTCCAGCTCCGGCCAGGAGGTCGTCGGGCACTGGTTCGGCACCCAGCGCCTCGACTTCCGCCCCGACGCCTACTGGACCGAGGGCTCGACCGTCACGCTGAAGCTGGACCTCGACGGCGTCGAGGGCGCCGACGGCGTCTACGGCGTCCAGCAGAAGACCGTCACCTTCAAGATCGGCCGCAACCAGGTCTCCACCGTCGACGTCGCCGCCAAGACCATGACGGTCAAGCAGGACGGCAAGACGGTCAAGACCATCCCGATCTCCGCCGGCTCCCCGGAGAACCCGACCTACAACGGTCAGATGGTGATCTCCGAGAAGTTCAAGGAGACCCGGATGAACGGCGCCACCGTCGGCTTCACCGACGACGACGGCAAGGGCGAGTACGACATCAAGGACGTGCCGCACGCCATGCGCCTGTCCAGCTCGGGCACCTTCATCCACGGCAACTACTGGGGCCCGGACTCGATCTTCGGCTCCTCCAACACCAGCCACGGCTGCGTGGGCCTCAACGACGCCAAGGGCGCCGGCGACCCGAACCAGCAGGCCGCCTGGTTCTACGACCACTCGCTCATCGGCGACGTCGTGATCGTCAAGAACTCCAAGGACAAGACGATCGCCCCCGACAACGGCCTCAACGGCTGGAACATGAGCTGGTCGGAGTGGAAGGCCGGCTCGGCGGCCTGACCCCTCCCGCACGCGTCCGAAGGGCCCCCTCCACCGGGAGGGGGCCCTTCGCGCTTCCCGGACCGCGTCCTACCGCACGTCCACGGCCTCGTCCACGCCCCACTGCGCGAGCAGCCGCAGCGCCTCCGCCGAGGGCGTGCCCGGCTCCGCGTGGTACGTCACGAGCACCAGGTCCGGATCGTCGCCCGACACCTTCAGCGTCTCGTACGACAGCGTCATCTCGCCCACCAGCGGATGCCGCATCCGCTTCGTGCCGTGCCCCTTGTCCGCCACCGTGTGCGCCGCCCACAGCGAGCGGAACTCCTCGCTGCGCACCGACAGCTCGCCCACGAGCGCGAGCAGCTGCGGATCGTCCGGATAGCACCCCGCGTACAGCCGCAGCACGCTCACCACCTCGGTCGCCTTGCACTCCCAGTCGAGGTAGAGCGAGCGCGCGTTGGGGTCGAGGAAGACCATCCGGGCCATGTTCCGCTCGTGCGGCTCCCAGGTGGTGAAGTCGCCGAGCAGCGCCCGCGCCATCCGGTTCCAGGCGAGCAGGTCGAGCCGGCGCCCCACGACGACGGCGGGCACCCCGTCCATCGAGTCCAGCAGGTACGAGAGCCCAGGCCGCACCTGCTGCGGACGGGAGATCGCCGCCCGCTGCCGCTTCTTCACCGTCGGCTTCGCCAGGTGCGTCAGATGCGCCCGCTCGGTGTCGCTCAGCCGCAGCGCCCGCGCGATCGAGTCCAGGACCTCCATGGACACGTTGCGGCCGTTGCCCTGTTCGAGCCGGGTGTAGTACGCCACCGAGACCCCGGCCAGCTGCGCCAGCTCCTCGCGGCGCAGTCCCGGCACCCGCCGGTGCCGCCCGAACTCGGGCAGCCCCACGTCCTGCGGCTTCAGCCGGGCCCTGCGGGAGCGCAGGAATTCACTGAGTTCGGCACTGGGGTCCATACGACCCCATTATCGCCGCCGGACCGGACCCGCGGACGTACGATCCTGACCCTGCCAGTGGTAGGCACACCGGTCGTAGGTAGAACAGGTGTCTGGGTGGAACCGGCGTTCCCGGGCAGGCTCGGAGCCATGACCACGAACGTGACCACCGTCCCCGCCTACGCCGCGCCCGCCGCCAACGCCCCGCTGGAGCGCACCACCGTGCCGCGCCGCCCCGTCGGCGAGCACGACGTCCTCATCGAGATCAAGTACGCCGGCATCTGCCACTCCGACATCCACCAGGCGCGCGACGGCTGGGGCGAGGGCATCTACCCGATGGTCCCCGGCCACGAGATCGCCGGCGTCGTCGCCGCGACCGGCCCCGGCGTGACGAAGTTCGAGGTCGGCGACCGCGTCGGCGTCGGCTGCTTCGTCGACTCCTGCCGGGAGTGCGCGTACTGCCGCCAGGGCCTGGAGCAGTACTGCGTCACCGGCGGCACCGGCACGTACAACGCCCTCGACAAGGACGGCGAGCCGACCTACGGCGGCTACTCCACCCACATCGTCGTCGACGAGAACTACACCCTGCGCATCCCCGAGGGCGTCGGCCTCGACGAGGCCGCCCCGCTGCTCTGCGCCGGCATCACCCTCTACTCGCCGCTCGCCCACTGGCAGGCCGGCCCCGGCAAGAAGGTCGCGATCGTCGGCCTCGGCGGCCTCGGCCACATGGGCGTCAAGATCGCCCACGCGCTCGGCGCCGAGGTGACCGTCCTCAGCCAGTCCGAGAAGAAGCGGGAGGACGCCCTGAGGCTGGGCGCCGACCACTACCACGCGACGAGCGACCCGGAGACCTTCACCGCGCTCGCCGGCACCTTCGACCTGGTGATCTCCACCGTCTCCGCGCCGCTGGACTTCGACGCCTACCTGAGCCTGGTGCGCACGGACGGCGCCCTGGTGAACGTGGGCGCGCCCGAGGAGCCGGTCAAGGTCAGCCTGTTCTCCCTGATCGGCGGCCGCAAGACCCTCGCCGGCTCGATGATCGGCTCCATCGCCGAGACGCAGGAGATGCTCGACTTCTGCGCCGCGCACGGCCTGGGCGCGGAGATCGAGGTGATCCCCGCGGACCGGATCAACGAGGCGTACGAGCGCGTGATCGCCAGCGACGTCCGCTACCGCTTCGTGATCGACACGTCGACCATCTGACGGTCACCGGGGCCGGGGCATGACGTCCGGGGTAATCGACCCGTACGGCACGCCCCGGCACGCTGTCCCCATGACCGCGTACGCCCTCGGAAACCTGCACCCGAAGCCCGTCCTCGACGAGGAGGTCTTCACCTACATGGAGCGCGTCCAGGCCACCCTGGACCCCTACGGCGGCCGCTTCCTCGTCCACGGCGCCCCCGCCCGCGAGGTCCCGGAGGGCACCTGGCCCGGCGCCCTCGTGATCATCGCCTTCCCGACCTACGAGCACGCCCGCGCCTGGTACGCCTCCGACCCCTACCAGGCCCTGATCCCCCTCCGCACCCGCCACATGGCCGGCGACGTCCTCCTGATCGACGGGGTCCCGGAGGGCTACGACCCGGCGACGACGGCGGCCGCGCTGAGGGCGGCGGCGACGGGGTGACCGGGGCGGCGGCTACGCGGGGCCCGGGCCCCGCAGGTGCCGTTCCAGAGCCACCTCCAGCAGGACCTCGCGCAACCGCTCGCGGCTCCGGCCGCGCGTCTTCACCGCGTGGCAGTTGGGGCACAGCGCGACCATCCGGCTCGGGTGGTCGCGGCCGCCCGCCGCCAGCTCCACCACGTGGTCGACCTCCAGGAGGGGTTTCCGCCGGTCGGTCACGTCGTCCGGCTGCCCCTGGCACCCGGGGTTCTCGCACCGGCCGTCGCAGCGCGCCAGCACGGCCTGGCGCGCCAGACCCGACCGGACGGGGTCCCGCACGGTCCGCTCGCGATACCGCACCCCGTCCCGCAGGCCCTCCCGGGCCTCCCGCCGCTCGACCGCCGCGCACCACTTCTCGTACCGCGCGGCGGTGACCACCGGGTCCACGGGGCCGTCGTCGGCGTCGAGGGCGGGATCGCCGGTGAGCGGACCGCCGTGGTCCGCGTCGTCGGCTACCGAGTCCTCGTAGAGCCCGACCTCCGTCAGCAGGGGGACCTCGTCGACGCCGTCGAAGAACCGGTCGACGATCGCCTCGATCACGGCGACCCGCGCCTGCCCCGACGCGGCGACCAGCGCGTGCACCGGTTCGGCCAGGCCGCCCGTGGGCCGCTGCTCCGCGAACCACCGAAGCAGGGCCGCGTCGCCGTGCGCGGACGGGACCTCGCCCGTGTGCTCCTCCAGGGACCACAGACCGGCACGATGGAGCGCCAGGACGGGATAGTCCGGGCGCGGCCGCTCGCCGCGCAGTCCGTGGGACGTGAGCAGCTCCCGCAGGGCGGCGGCCGTCTCCTCCCAGGAGAGCAGCCGCGACTCACCGCGCAGGGCGCGCCCGATCGCCCACAGGAGGGTGATCGGCTGGTGGAGCCGGGGGCCGCCGGCCGTCGTGGCGACCCGCAGCTTCGCGATCCGCTCCACGAGCTGCTCGGCGTCGATGCCGGGGCCGACGGCCGACGAGCGCTCCACCCGGAAGCCCAGGTCCGTCAGCACCTTCACCGCGTGGTCGAGGCCGCCGGAGAACTCCGAGGGCTTCAGCGGCCGCAGCCCCGGGAGGAACCCGTGGGCCGCCCCCACGACCGCCTTCGAGTCGTAGGACCGCCCGTCGACCACCAGTCGGTACGTCCGCGACGGCCCGAACCCGTACAGCTCCAGAAACGCCCGTCGCCCGAGGCGGTCGAACTCCTCGATGGCCCGCGTCACCTGCGCGGCACCTATGTCGGCCAGAGTCACGCCCCAGACGGTGGCCGAGGGCGCGTCGCGGCAGGACGGCGGTCCGGCGTCACCGGTCAGGGTGCAATCCTCCGCGGCCGTGCGCGTTCGGCCGGGTCGGGGCGCGGCGTCCTCCTAGCGTGGGCCGGGAACGATCCGGGCGGGCCGCCGCCGGGATACGGATCCTACGGAGGTAGCCGGCCATGACCGTCCCGCTCGCTGAGCTCACCGGGGACTACGTCCTCGACCCGACCCACACCCGGATCGGCTTCGTCGCCCGTCACGCCATGGTCACCAAGGTGCGCGGCGCCTTCCACGAGTTCGAGGGCACCGCGCACCTGGACGGCGCCGACCCGGCCCGGTCCACCGGGCAGGTGGTGATCAAGACGCAGAGCATCGACACCGGTGTCGAGCAGCGCGACCAGCACCTGCGCACCAACGACTTCCTGGACGCGTCGAACTTCCCCGACATCACCTTCCGCACGACCGGGGTCGAGCGGAAGTCCGACACCGACTACCGGGTCACCGGCGACCTCACCATCAAGGACACCAGCAAGCCGGTCTCCATCGACTTCGAGTACACCGGCAACGCCGTCGACCCCTTCGGCAACCTGCGCGTCGGCCTGGAGGGCTCGGTGACCGTCTCCCGCAAGGAGTTCGGCATCACCTGGAACGCCGCCCTGGAGGGCGGCGGCGTGCTCGTCGGCGACAAGATCGTCCTGGAGTTCGACGTCTCCGCGATCAAGCAGGGTTAGGGTCCGGTCGTGCGGTGCGGCCCCCGGTGCCGGGGGCCGCGGCACGGACTCAGCCGTCCGCCTTCGCCACGCCGATCGGGCACGAGACGCCCGTGCCGCCGATGCCGCAGTAGCCCGCCGGGTTCTTGTCCAGGTACTGCTGGTGGTAGGCCTCCGCCGGGTAGAACGGGCGGTCGTCGGCCGGCAGGACGTGGGTGGTGATTTCGCCGTAGCCAGAGCCCGTCAGGACCTTCTGGTAGGCCTCGCGGGAGGCCTCGGCGGTGGCGGCCTGGGCGGGGGAGTGGGTGTAGACCGCCGAGCGGTACTGGGTGCCCACGTCGTTGCCCTGGCGGAAGCCCTGCGTCGGGTCGTGGGACTCCCAGAACAGCTTCAGGAGCGACTCGTACGAGACCTCCGACGGGTCGAAGACCACCCGGACGACCTCCGTGTGGCCGGTCAGGCCCGAGCAGACCTCCTCGTAGGAGGGGTTCCGCGTGAAGCCGCCCTGGTAGCCGACGAGGGTCGTCCAGACGCCCTCGGTCTGCCAGAACTTGCGCTCGGCGCCCCAGAAGCAGCCCAGGGCGAAGTCGGCGACCTCCAGGCCCTCCGGGTACGGGCCGGCGAGCGGGTTGCCGAGGACCGTGTGGCGCGCGGGCACGGAGAACTCCGGCTCGGCGCGGCCGGGCAGGGCCTGCTCGGGGGTGGGGAGGACGGGGGTGCGGGACAGGAACATGCTGCATCTCTCCTCGACGGTCGTCGGCAGTTCGCACAACAAGCCGGGGGACGGCGGGATTCCCCCGTCGGTCCGTCAGCGCGGCAGCGTCAGCGGGCTGCCGCCGTTCGCCTCGTACCCCGCCACCGCCAGGTTCCGGAAGACCGTGTACTCCGCCGCCGGGTCCGCGCTCAGCGTCCACGGCACCGCGCCCACGTGCCCGTCCACCTTCACCAGCTGGTGCATGGCCTCCGCCCAGCGCTCCCCCCGCACCAGGAACCAGATCAGCAGGTGGCGGACGTGCGCGAGCATCGGATCGTCGGCGCGGGCCGAGTGCACCGCGTACAGCGCGCCCTCCACCGCCTTCGACACCACCTGCGTACGGAAGAAGTCCTGCACGAGCACCACGTCCGGCACGTGCTCGTACACCGCGAACAGCGGCAGCGCGGCGAGCAGCGAGCCGCGCGGGGCACGCGCCGCGGCCGTCGTCGCGAAGTGGTCGGCCTCCTCGCGCGAACCGTGCCACTTCTCGCACCAGTAGTGCAGCGCCGCCAGGTGCGCCCCCATGTGCTGCGGCGCCCGGTCGATCACCTTCGCCCACACCTGGTCGAACCGCTCGTGCTCGTAGCCCAGACCGCGCGCCACGGCCAGCTGCGTGATGTACGGGACGGGATCGCCCGGGGCGAGCAGCGCCGCCTCCTCGGTGACCTTCAGCGCCTCCTCCAGGATGATCCGGAAGTCGTCGGTCCCGGCCGCCGAGGAGCGCCACGCCTGCTGCACCAGGAACTCGGCGTGCACCGCCGCCCCGCCCGGGTCCTTCGGCGCGTCCGCCCGCCAGGCCCGCAGCCACGCCCCGCCGGCGCCCGGCCTGTCCCGCAGCTCCAGGGAGGCCGCGCCCGCGAACGCCTGCACGCGCTGCCAGCGCAGCTCGCCGTCCTTGCCGGTGCCGGCGAGGAGCTGCGAGGCCGCCTTCCAGTCCTGGGTGGCCTGCACGACGTTCAGCACGTCGAGCAGGTCCTCGTCCGCCCCCGGCAGCCGCACGTCCTGGTCCTCCTGCGGCACGAACCCGTACGCCTCCGGGTCCGCCGCGTCGGGCGACCCCGGCGCGGCCAGCCGGATGCCGCCGCCCCTGCGGCGCAGCACGTAGGGGCCGAGGACGCCGAACAGCAGCCCGAGCGCGATGAGGAACCAGAGAATCTCCATGTGTCCATTGTCCAGGACACCCCATGAGACGAACGCGGCACCGGAGGTCCCCCGGCACTACGCTCCTGAACCATGAGCGACCAGCACATCCACCAGAGCTTCGAGACCCGCGCGATCCACGCGGGCAACACCGCCGACCCGCTGACCGGCGCGGTCGTCCCGCCCATCTACCAGGTGTCCACGTACAAGCAGGACGGCGTGGGCGGGCTGCGCGGCGGTTACGAGTACAGCCGCAGCGCCAACCCGACCCGCACCGCCCTGGAGGAGAACCTGGCGGCCCTGGAGGGCGGTCGGCGCGGTCTCGCCTTCGCCTCCGGCCTCGCCGCCGAGGACTGCCTGCTGCGCGCCCTGCTGGTCCCCGGCGACCACGTCGTCATCCCGAACGACGCCTACGGCGGCACCTTCCGGCTCTTCGCCAAGGTCGTCGAGCGCTGGGGCGTGGACTTCTCGGTCGCGGACACCTCCGACGTCGCCGCCGTGCGGGACGCGATCAACGACCGTACGAAGCTGGTCTGGGTCGAGACCCCCTCGAACCCGCTCCTCGGCATCACCGACATCGAGGCCGTCGCGGGCGTCGCCCGCCAGGCCGGCGTGAAGCTCGTCGTCGACAACACCTTCGCCTCGCCCTACCTCCAGCAGCCGCTGGCGCTCGGCGCGGACGTCGTCGTGCACTCGCTCACCAAGTACATGGGCGGCCACTCGGACGTCGTCGGCGGCGCCCTGGTGACGGCCGACGCGGCCCTCGGCGAGGAACTGGCGTACCACCAGAACGCGATGGGCGCGGTCGCCGGGCCGTTCGACTCGTGGATCGTGCTGCGCGGCATCAAGACCCTCGCCGTGCGCATGGACCGCCACGGCGAGAACGCCGAGAAGGTCGCCGAGATGCTGACCCAGCACCCGAAGGTCACCCAGGTCCTCTACCCGGGCCTCCCGGAGCACCCGGGCCACGAGATCGCCGCCAAGCAGATGCGGTCCTTCGGCGGCATGATCTCCTTCCGCGTGCAGGGCGGCGAGGAGGCGGCCGTCGAGGTCTGCAACCGCGCGAAGCTCTTCACCCTCGGCGAGTCCCTGGGCGGCGTCGAGTCCCTCATCGAGCACCCGGGCCGGATGACCCACGCGAGCGTCGCGGGCTCCGCCCTGGAGGTCCCGGCCGACCTCGTCCGCCTCTCCGTGGGGATCGAGAACGCCGACGACCTGGTCGCCGACCTGCGCCAGGCGCTGGGCTAGAACGCGAGGGAACGGCCGGGCGGGACCTTTCACGGCCCTGCCCGGCCGTTCCCGTGTCCTCAGGCCGGGACCTTCTCGTCCTCCAGCTCCGCGCGGACCGCCGCCCGCAGCTCGGGGGTGTCCTCGTGGCCGTGGACCGAGACCGCGTGCTCGGCGGCGGCCCGCACCACTTCCTCCTCCTCACCGACGATGGTGAGGGTGCAGTTCATGACGCTCGGCGTCCTGCGGCAGTCGGCGACTTTCCTGGTCATGACAGCCTCCTCGGCACCCGTGTGTGCCGTCTCCCTTCCAGGCCAGGCCCGTCCTCACCAGGCTTCGAGCGGCGGCGTCGTCCCGGCCGGCGGGGGCTCCCACGGGCGGGCCGCCGACGCCCACACCACGCACACGAGCAGGGCGAGCGCGGCCAGGGTCCACAGCAGGCGCCGGGTCCGCCGGGCCCTGCGGAGCCGGCGCGCGCCCAGGGCCGTCGCCCGGGCCACGAGGTCGCGGGGGACCGGCGGGTGCGGGGTGTCGAGGAGCCGCCGGAGCGCCGTCTCCCGGTCCTCCCGGCGCCGCGCGGGGCCGCCCCCCGACGCGGCGACCGCGCGGGCGCAGACGGCCAGGACGTGCGCCCCGGTCGTCCCGAGCAGCGCCGCGACCTGCTCCTCCGCGATCCCCTCGTACAGGCGCAGGACGACGACGAGCCGCTCCTCGGAGCCCAGTCCCGCCAGGACGCCCCCGTGTCCGCCGCGGTGGCGGCGGGCGGTGCGCGCGAAGCGGGCCACGAGCGCGCCGCGCGCGTACGCGTACGGGTCGTCGTCGCGCAGCCGGTCCCCCGCCGCGTACGTGTGCGCGAGGACGTCCGCCAGGAGGGTGCGGGCGTACGGGTTCCGGGCGCGGGTCTCGGCCGTCAGGAGGGTCGCGACGTGCAGCAGCCGCCCCGCCGCCCCGGCCGCGAACGCGTCGAACTCCCGGGCGCGGGGGGCGTGTCGGACGTCCCGGCCGCTCCGCCGCTCTCGCACCCGTCCATCCGACGACGGCGCGGGGACGGGGTCAAGGGGTCGGGAGCGAAAAGCCGGGGCCGGGCCCGGGAGGACCGGTCAGGAGACCGGAGCCGCCCCGCCGTCGGTCCCGCCTTCGCCCCCGCCCGTGGCCCCGGACTCCGCCGGCGCCTGACCCGTCGTGTGTGCCGACTGGCGTACGGACAGGGCGGTGTTGAAGCGGGTGAGCAGGCCGCAGAAGGCCTCGCGCTCCTCCTGCGTCCAGCCCTCCGTGACCTCCACCATGAGCCGTCGGCGCGAGGCGCGGACCTCCTCCAGGCGCGCGAGGCCGCGCTGCGAGAGCTGGAGGACGACCGCCCGCCCGTCCTCCGGGTGCGAGGCGCGCTTCACCAGGCCGGTGTCCACGAGCGGGGCGACCTGGCGGGTGACCGTCGACGAGTCGATCCCCATGCCCGCCGCGAGCGCCTTGACGCCCATCGGGCCCTCCTGGTCGAGCCGGTTGAGGAGGAGGTACGCGGCCCGGTCCATGGAGTTGCGGAGCTGGCCGGTGCCGCCGAGGCGGGTCTGCTCGGCCCGGCGGGCGAAGACGGCCACCTGGTGCTGGAGGGCGTCGAGGAGACCGGGGTCGAGAGCGGTCGTCATGTCCTGGGACGGGGGCATGGCTGTGGGTCTCTCTCGTGCGGGAGCGGTCGGACGGTGGGGGACAGAGTACGCGGACCCGGGGGGGTCCGTACCGGGCCCGTCCAAACCCGTTCCGGTGCCTGCCCGCCGGGCGGTCATCAGGGCCGTGAGCTGCGAGACTTGCTGTCATGAGCTTCCGTACACCACGCCCCTTGCACCGGCTGATGCTCGACGACGTGCGCGGGGCGCAGAAGATGCTGTCCGGGGTGGCCCGCGTGACGGCGATGGAGGGCAGCCGGCACCTGTCCTCCCTGGTGGGGGCGCCGGTCCACCTCAAGTGCGAGAACCTCCAGCGGACCGGGTCCTTCAAGCTGCGCGGGGCGTACGTGCGGATCGCCGGGCTGCGGCCCGAGGAGAAGGCCGCCGGGGTCGTCGCCGCCTCCGCCGGGAACCACGCGCAGGGCGTCGCGCTCGCCTCCCGGCTGCTCGGCGTGCACGCCACCGTCTTCATGCCGGTCGGCGCCCCGCTGCCGAAGGTCGCGGCGACCCGGGACTACGGCGCCGAGGTGCGCCTCCAGGGGCAGGTCGTGGACGAGACGCTCGCGGCGGCGGAGGAGTACGCGCGGGAGACCGGCGCCGTCCTCATCCACCCCTTCGACCACCCCGACGTCATCGTCGGACAGGGCACGGTCGGCCTGGAGATCCTGGAGCAGTGCCCCGAGGTCCGCACGATCGTGGTCGGCGTCGGCGGCGGCGGTCTCGCGGCCGGCATCGGGCTCGCGGTGAAGTCGGTGCGCCCGGACGTGAAGGTGGTCGGCGTGCAGGCGGAGGGCGCCGCCGCCTATCCGCCCTCGCTGGCCGCCGGGCACCCGGTGGTCGTCGATGCGCCGGTGACGATGGCCGACGGCATCAGGGTGGGACGCCCCGGCGACGTGCCGTTCGACCTGGTCAGGGAGTACGTGGACGAGGTCCGCACGGTCTCCGAGGACGCGCTCTCCTCCGCCCTGCTGCTCTGCCTGGAGCGCGCCAAACTGGTCGTGGAACCGGCCGGCGCCAGCCCGGTCGCGGCCCTGCTGACCGACCCGGAGTCCTTCCGGGGCCCGGTGGTCGCGGTCCTCTCCGGCGGGAACGTCGACCCGCTGCTCCTCCAGCGCGTGCTGCGGCACGGCATGGCCGCCGGGGGCCGCTACCTGAGCCTGCGGCTGCGCGTGACGGACCGGCCGGGGGTGCTCGCGTCGCTCCTCGCGGCCCTGACGGTGGTCGACGCCAACGTCCTGGACGTCAGCCACGTACGGACCGACCCGAGGCTCGGCCTGAGCGAGGCGGAGGTCGAGCTGCACCTGGAGACGAAGGGCCCGGAGCACTGCCGGGAGGTGACGGAGACCCTGCGGGAGGCCGGGTACACGGTCCTGGGCTGACCGGTCCTGATCGTCGCCCCCTGCCGGGCCCTCGCGGTCCGCGCGTACCGCCCGGCGGCACCGCGTCACCACGCGCACGCGTGTACGACGGAGGGCCGGACCCCGCGGGGGTCCGGCCCTCCGTGGAAGAGCGGGGGTCTCAGCCGGTGTACGGCTTCGCGCTGAGGATCTTCACCGCGGCCTTCTTGCCGTTCGGCAGCTCGTACTCGGCCTCGTCGCCGGCCTTCTTGCCGTTGACGCCGACGCCCAGCGGGGACTGCGGCGAGTAGGTCTCGATGTCACCGCTCGCGTACTCGCGGGAGGCGAGGAGGAAGGTCAGGGTGTCGTCCTCGTCGCCGTCGAAGGCGATCGTGACGACCATGCCGGGCTCGACGACGCCGTCGTCCGCCGGGGCCTCGCCCACCTTGGCGTGCTGGAGCAGCTGGGTGAGCTGACGGACCCGGAGCTCCTGCTTGCCCTGCTCCTCCTTGGCCGCGTGGTACCCGCCGTTCTCGCGCAGATCGCCCTCTTCGCGCGCGGCGGCGATCTTGGCGGCGATCTCGGTACGCGCGGGACCAGACAGGTACTCAAGCTCGTCCTTGAGCTTGTTGTACGCCTCCTGGGTGAGCCAGGTGACGTTGTCGCTGGTCTGGGTCACAGGTGCTCCTCGTAGGTACTGGGAATACAAAGCATCGCCCTACACGGGAATGCTGTGCTGTCCCGGGTGGGCGAAACCACGAGCCTAACAATGAGTGGCGGAAAGCGGGAGGACATAAACCACCGGAATGGTGTCGCCCCAGGTCACCGCGGCGACCCGCCGGGACTCGTCACCGGCTCCCTACCCACCGCTACCGGGTCGTACACCCGAGCAGTTCGGCGCTCGTCGCGTGCGCGGTGGTGCGGAGGGAGAAGACCTGGTCGACCCGGGCGGCGGGGTCGTCGATCCGCACGTCCTTGCGGGCCACCTCGGTCCCGTCCTCGGAGCGCGAGCGCAGGGTGCAGACGCCCTGGACGCCCTCGTCCTTGCGGATCTCCAGGTGCACCTGGACCTCGGAGGCGCTGACCACGTCGAACTTGATCAGCTCGGCGCTGATCCTGCTGTCGACGACGTAGTACCAGCCGAACCAGCCGAGGACGCCGAGGAAGACCACCCCGAGCACGGACCCGACGATCTTGAGCCTGCGGTCGGCCCGCTCGTCCGCGGAGCGCCCGTAGCGCCCCTCGGGCGGCTGCTCTCGCACCGCGCTCATGATCGTTCCTCTCGAAGTCGGGGGTGGCGGAATTTTCGGCCCCCCGATTCCGTCACTATAGAGACCTCCCTCCACGACCGATCACCGAGGACCGAGTCTTGACTGAGCAGCTCCGACTGATGGCCGTCCACGCCCACCCCGACGACGAGTCGAGCAAGGGTGCGGCCACGATGGCCAAGTACGTGTCCGAGGGGGTGGACGTCCTGGTGGTGACGTGCACGGGCGGCGAGCGCGGCTCGGTCCTCAACCCCAAGCTCCAGGGTGATCCCGAGATCGAGGCGAACATCCACGAGGTGCGCCGCAAGGAGATGGACCGGGCCCGCGAGATCCTCGGCGTCTCCCAGGAGTGGCTGGGCTTCGTCGACTCGGGCCTGCCCGAGGGCGACCCGCTGCCCCCGCTCCCCGAGGGCTGCTTCGCGCTCCAGGACGTCGACGAGGCGGCCGGCGAGCTGGTCCGCAGCATCCGCTCCTTCCGTCCCCAGGTCATCACGACCTACGACGAGAACGGCGGCTACCCGCACCCCGACCACATCATGACCCACAAGATCACGATGGTGGCCTTCGACGGTGCGGGCGACCCCGAGGCGTTCCCCGAGGACGCGTTCGGCCCGGTCTGGCAGCCCCTGAAGCTCTACTACAACCAGGGCTTCAACCGCCCCCGCACCGAGGCCCTGCACCAGGCGCTCCTCGACCAGGGCCTGGAGTCCCCCTACGGGGAGTGGCTGGAGCGCTGGAAGGAGTTCGAGCGCAAGGAGCGGACCCTGACCACCTTCGTGCCCTGCGCCGACTTCTTCGAGACCCGGGACCGGGCGCTGATCGCCCACGCCACCCAGATCGACCCCGACGGCGGCTGGTTCCGCGTCCCCATGGAGATCCAGAAGAAGGTCTGGCCGACGGAGGAGTACGAGCTCAGCAAGTCGCTGGTGCCGACCTCCCTCCCCGAGGAAGATCTCTTCGCGGGCATCCGAGACAATGCCTGACATGAGCGCACACCTGGCACTGACCCAGCTTGTCCCCTTCGCCGCCGAGGAGCTGGACAAGAACAAGGTGACCCCCGGCGTCCTCGGCTTCGTCGTCTTCGCGGTCCTGGCCCTGGCGGTCTGGATGCTGATGAAGTCGATGAACCGCCACATGGGCCGGGTCTCCTTCGAGGAGGCCCCGGACCCGGCGACCGCGCCGGCGACCCCGGCCGAGACCCCGAAGAAGTAGCACCGCCCGGACGACGGGCGTCCCGCCCTCCGGGAGCACGGCCCGGAGGGCGGGGATCACACGTGGCCCGGCGACGGCAGGGCAGGATGGCTCCATGGCGAACCGACTGGCCCATGAGACCTCCCCGTACCTCCTCCAACACGCCGACAACCCCGTCGACTGGTGGCCCTGGTCACCCGAGGCCTTCGAGGAGGCCCGCCGCCGCGGCGTCCCGGTCCTGCTCAGCGTCGGGTATTCGAGCTGTCACTGGTGCCAGTGAACTCGCGCAAGGTGGCAGTCCGGAGCCCGGGCACGGATGCCCGGGCTGAAGATCAACAGGCCGATTCGATCGAGTAGGTACCCGACCAGTACGTCGACATTCAGCCAGAGCCCTGGTCAGCCCGCTGCACGCGGGAGCGTCCGATAGCGGTGTGCGCTTCCTTCACCCTGCGGCCGGGCGGTGTCGTACGCGTGCCCGGTAGGGGGCTGGTGCTACCGCTCCGTACGACGCAGGAACTGCCAGCCCAGTACGGCCAGAGCGAGCGTCTGCCCGAGAGAAGCGAGCACGAGCACGGGCTGAACGACGGCCGAGCACCAGAACGCGGTCGTGCAGACCATGGGCAGCACCAGGTACGTGAACAGGTCCACCGCGGTCTGAAGCCGCTTGCGCATGGTGCGGCCCGCAACGCTGCGGTGGTAGCTCTCCCAGCCGAACACTGCGCCGTGAGCAGAGGTGAGTTCCTCCAGGCGCGGACCCAGCCGGTCGCGGACGTAATAGCCGATCGCCGAGATCTTCTCGTCGTTGACCAGGTAGGTCCAGCCCAGGATCAGACAGATCGCGGGGACGGAGAGCAGCAGCCGGGACTGTCCGCTCTGCGCGGTGATCGCCACGACGGCAGTGGCTGCCGCAAGGGTGAAGTACAGCAGGTTGTCGCGAAACCCTATGCGGGTCTTTTGTTCCTCCTTGAGGCAACCGTACTCGGCCAGCAGGATCTTGCTCTCGGTGACGTCATCCGTGGAGGTCACAGGCACCCCTATGCTTGAGTTCGGGATCAGCCGGCGATCTGAAAGGGAGCCAGGCTGTCGGGGCCGTGCCGTTCGATCCAGTTCTTCCCGTCCGCCGCTATCCCCTCCAGAAGCCGGAAGGTGTGGGTGGAGCTGGCCGCACTGAGGTTGATCTCGGAGATTTCCTGGGAATTCTCGGTCGGCGCCAGTTGGTGGGCGTCGGCGTCCTTGACGCGGATCTTCCTGACCGGTCCGTTGGCGAGGAAGAGTTCCAGGTCGTAGCCGATGTCGGCGTTCTCCGTCACCTGTACAGAGGTCAGCGCGTCGAACCGGTAGTTGCTCCGCTGCTCGTTCTTACGCGTTCCGTCGAAGAAGTCGAACTCAGAGCTGATCTCGCGGATACCGTCCTGGGTGAACAGGAACAGGCGGAACACATAGCGCGAGTACCGCCATGGGCCGCCTCGGACCCGGCCACGCTTGTAGGAGGGACCCGGGGCCATCAGGATGGTGTGGGTGATCAGGTCACGCCAAGTGAGCCGGTGGTGCCGGAGTGCCTCATCGACGAACGAGGTCTTGTCGCAGGTGAGCCAGGTCTCCATCTCCAGTTCGCTGGGGCGTGTAGCGTCCAGGAACGACTTCCAGCGATGGTAGGCAATCTGCCGTTCGGCCAAATGCTCGCTGTATTCCTGGGTCTCCCGGTTCAGCCGGTGCTCTTCACGCCGGACCTCCAGCCATCGGGAAGCGCTCGCGTGCCCGGACCAAGCCGCACCGAGCACGGCCAGGAACGCCCACAGAGGTCGCGGTTGGGCGGCACCGATGGCCGCTGTGCCGAACCCGGCCAGAGCCGCGACACCGAGAACGGCGAGAGCCGCCACGGTCAAGGCCTTTGTCCTGCCCGATGTCCGGTCCTGGCGGTACCGATCGGACAGGGTGCCGTTGTTGTAGCGATCTCGGGTGTTCTCGGCGAGGTACCGGATCAGCCAGTCGACTCGCTCCACACCGATTCGGCTTTCCCGGTAGAGGTCCGCGATCTCGGCGGCGAGGCTGCTGCGGATCTGAACCGTGTGACCGAGCCAGGCATCCGAGGTGAAGCCGTGGGGGCTTCGAATGCTGAAGTAGTGATCGAACGAATGGCGGACGCGCTTGGTGAACCGGTCCTCGGCGATCGGGGGATCGCGCGGATCCGGGGAGTGAACCTCGGCCCCGAAGCCGGGCCTGGGCTTCTGATCCCACCACCGAACGCCGAAGCGCGCCGCGGTCAGGCCCGCGCAGAGTGCCACCGCTAACTCGACGATCGCCTGGGCCGGATTCGCGATCAGAGCTAGGGCCCCGAGGAGAGCACTGCTGATGGCGAACAGGACCACCCGGCCAGGGAGGGCCGTCTTGGCGGCGGCAGCGGTGCTCGGGCGGGGCCGAACGGCCCGCGCCCCGATGGGGTCGGGTGCGAAGTAGGCCCAGACCCGCTGGGCCCGACCGTTACCGAAGCGTTCCGCCCTGGCCCGCCCGAGAGTCTCCGCCCACAGGTCGTCCTTCAGCCCTCCGGTGAGTATCACGTCGAGGTGGCGGAGAATCGCGTCGTGCTGGCGGAACGGCAGTTCCTGCAGTTGCTTCAGCACGGGGCCGGTCTCGCTGCCGGCGGTGCTGAGTACCGCCAACAGGTCAAAAGTGACGCGCAGGGCTTCTTTCCACTTGTCCTCGGCGAAGTCCCGCACAAGCCCGTAGGCATAACGCAGCTGCCCGACCTCTTCAGCGGTCAGGTCGTGGTGGGTGCGTGCGCTGAGCATGGCGAGCACCCAGTGGAAGCGCACCTCCGTACCGTCGTACCCGTGGGCGATCGCATCGGTGATCATTTCGCGGGCCCGGCTGGGAACGCCGTCTTCCAGGAGCTGTACGCCGACCCGGTACTTCTCCTGCGGCGAGGCGTCCGGGTGGACGAAGTAGACGTTGGAGTTGTGTACGGTCTCAGCCTGGATCCCGATGGTCGAGCTGTACGCCGCCGAGCTATACGCCGCCGAGCTGTACGGGGCACTGTCGTCGTGGTTCATGCCAGGTCACCGGCCGCGGCAACCAGCGGAGTCAACGCGGCCACCAGCGCGGGGCACTCCACGACCAGTCCGCGCAGCCTCTTGAGTGTCATGACCGTCCGCTTCGCCGATTCAGGAGTGCGCTCCGCTGCCGACCGGAGGGCGTAGTCCAGATCGGTCAGGGCTTCCCGGTAGCTATCCTCGTCGAGGGCGCCCTCGTTGCGGTGCCACCCCAATTGATCGCGAAAACTGTTCAGTTCCGTGATCAGCTCCGTCGGGCCTGGTGCCTTTGAGACCGTGCTCATGTGGACACTGCTGCCCGTGACGGAGCCCGCCATGATGCCGACGGTGCTGTTGTGGACGGTGTTATTAACGGGCCGGTCGAACTGGTGGGCCGAACGGTTCTTGTCATCCTGGGGCACGGGGGTCTCCTCCTGCTCGCCCACCAGTTCCACTGCCAATCGGATGGCGAACGCCGCCGCGTTCGCCGCGGCCCGCGGCTGCCAGTTGCGGTCCTCCGAACTGTTCTTCGTGCCGTCCGCCCGGTCGCTGATCCCCCGGACGATGGCCACCGGCGCTCCGCTGAGATGGCCGGCCTGGGCCACACCGGCCGCCTCCATCTCGATGGCGAGCGCGTCGTTGTAGTGCTGTCGGATCCACTTCGCCTCGGCCGAGATCCTCGAGTTCTGGACGATCTCGCCGGCGGCGATCGCCCCGAAACGCACCTGTGGTCCGTCCTCGTGACCGGGTGTGGGGTCCGCCCAGTCATTCACACGGGCCAGGTGCGAGGCGAGCTGGCTGATGCCGTGCGGCGCTTCCCATACCCGGGGACGGGCTTTGAGCCCGTCGTCTTCGCTGGTCCCGCCGTGATAGGCGTACACGTGTGAGGCCATCACCACGTCACCCAGCCTGGTGGCGTCCCACAGGGCGCCGGCGACTCCGACGAACAGCACGGCCACCGGCGAGAACTCCTGGATCGCACGTTCGGCGATCACCGCGGCGGAATGGTTCCCTTTGTTTGTCAGGCCGAGTGCGACGCGGCACGATGTGCCCCGTACGGTTCCCACCTCGAACCGGGTACCGTGCTTATGGCGATGCACCTGAGGATCCGCCAGCCTCTGGCGCACGGACTGATATTCGAGGTTGAGAGCGGTGAGAATCACCACTGAGCTCTTCGGCATCTACTCCTCTTCCCCTCTCGTGCTCTCTTCCGTCGTAGACGGCGCGGGTCGGATCAGCGGCGGGAACAGCACGGTGTTCGGACCGGCTCGGTACAGCCGTGCGGGCCGTCCCCCTGTGGCCCTGCGGTCTGTGCCGACGGGAACGATGAACCCCTTTGCGGCCTGGACCTTCCGGTAGAAATTGCGGGTGTCGAGTGTGGTGCCCCAGACAGCCTCGTACACCTGTTGCAGCTCTGCGATGGTGAAGCTCTCCCCGCAGAACGCGGTGGCCAGTGCCGAGAATTCGATCTTGGTGCGCGCGCGTTCGATCCCGTCTGCGGCAATTCGACGGTGGTCGAAGGCGAGAGTCGCCTCGCCGGACAGGACGGCTTCTGCGGGAACCCACGCGGCATCGGTGGCATCCGTCCCCGCGACAGGATCGGGCAGCCCCGGTGCGATCGCCAGGTGGGCTACGGAGACGACTCGGCCCCGGGGGTCGCGGCCCGATCTTCCGTACACGGCCAGCTGTTCGAGGTGCACCCAGCCTGAGGTCAGGGCCGTTTCCTCACTCAGTTCGCGGTGAGCGGCGTCCAGGATCTCCTCGCCATCGTGGCTCAGGAATCCTCCAGGCAGCGCGAGCATGCCCCGGAAGGGATCTTCGCCCCGCTCCACCAGGAGGACGTGCAGACGACTGTCGCGCAGCGTCAGGATCACGAGATCGACCGTCAGCAGGACAGGAGGTGGTGACCAGGCGTCATTTTGCATGTGCTGCAAGGTACTTCAGTTGCTGTCACTTGAACAAGAAGTAGGGATTGGGGTCGATGCGTCGCTTGACCTCATGGCTGTGGCGCGCATGAATGGTCAGCTCGTGGTCGAACATGTCGGCTCGTACCTGCCTGCAGTGTCACGGCTTCCAGCCCGCGACTGGCGCGCTCGTGGCGTCGATGCCGAAGCGAAGTAGCCGTGGTCCGGTCACGTCAATGAACCGCAAACCGGATGCCGGGACCTGGGTCGGTTTCGTAAGTTGCTGCCCCGGGTGGTGCGATCTTCCGTCAACGTGACCTTGATCAGTTCTTGACCGGGTACGGCTAAACGATCACTTGCGAGCCGGCATGGCATTCGCAGGTGGTGCATCCGGCCCGGAGGCGGGGAATGTTCCGATCGGCCCATGAAGAATCGCGATGCGGGCGCTATCGGTCAGCTATCGAAAGCGGGGGGGCTCTCCGTCCTTACATGACCCCAAGATCGACCGTGATGGAGAAAGGCGCGGTGGCCTTCACTGTGCCGGTGAACATCTCGCCGTCCCGGTAAGCCTTAGTGGCGGGATCGAGGACGTAGGTGTAGACAATCGGGACACCGGTGGCGGCCTGTTCGACCCGCCAGTAGAAGGGGATGCCGGCCTTGGCGTACTGGTCCACCTTCACGATCCGGTCAGTGGTCTCCGAACCGGGCGACACGACCTCGACGACCAGGAGCACGTGCTCGGGACGGGTGGGCGTGAGGTCGATAGTGGCCGCGCGGTAGACGATGACGTCTGGTCGGCGGTTGGTGAGCGGAACGTCCTGCAGGCGGACGTCGAAGTCCGTGTCGGCGTTCCAGTCCGGGCCCGCGGCGGCGTCCAGGGCATTGGCCAGGAGCCGAGCCAGCCGGTTGTGCCGCTTGGAGGCGCTCGGGCTCACGACGACCATCCCGTCCACGATCTCGATGCCGGCGCACTGCTCCTCGGACCAGGAGTCGTACTGCTCCGCGCTGATCTGCGTGTGCATCCACGCGGGCGCCACCATCTCGGCGGACATGGTGTGCCTCCTTCGAGGGCCTCGGCAGGTCCGGCACTGCTGCGCCCAGCCTACTGTTCCGAGGCGTCGGGCCGCCCGACTCGGAGAGGGGCGGAGTCGCCCACCACGTGATGGGTCAAAAGTGCAATTCAGCCGAGCGGGACGAGCTCGCGAAGGTTTCGCCGGTCGCGCCGGGCGCTGTGAGAGGCTGGGTCGTATGAACCGGCTGGCTGGTGTGACCTCCCCGTATCTGCTACAGCACGCTGACAACCCGGTCGATTGGTGGCCGTGGGGACCCGAGGCGTTCGAGGAAGCGAAACGGCGCGATGTACCCGTTCTGTTGTCGGTTGGATACTCCGCGTGCCACTGGTGCCACGTCATGGCCCACGAGTCCTTCGAGGACGACGACACCGCCGTCCTGATCAACGACAACTTCGTCGCCGTCAAGGTCGACCGCGAGGAGCGGCCCGACGTCGACGCCGTCTACATGGAGGCCGTCCAGGCCGCCACCGGGCAGGGCGGCTGGCCGATGACCGTCTTCCTGACCCCGGACGCCGCCCCCTTCTACTTCGGTACGTACTTCCCGCCCGAGCCCCGTCACGGCATGCCCTCCTTCCCCGAGGTCCTGGCCGGTGTCCGGGACGCCTGGGCCGGGCGGCGCGGGGAGGTCGACGAGGTCGCGGACCGGATCGTCAAGGAGCTCGCCGGACGCTCCCTCGCGTACGGCGGCGACGGCGTCCCCGGCGAGGAGGACCTCGCGCAGGCCCTGCTCGGCCTCACCCGCGAGTACGACGCCACCCGCGGCGGTTTCGGCGGCGCCCCCAAGTTCCCGCCGTCGATGGTCCTGGAGTTCCTGCTCCGCCACCACGCCCGCACGGGCTCCGAGGGCGCCCTCCAGATGGCCTCCGACACCTGCGAGGCCATGGCCCGCGGCGGCATCTACGACCAGCTCGGCGGCGGCTTCGCCCGCTACGCGGTCGACCGCACCTGGACGGTCCCGCACTTCGAGAAGATGCTGTACGACAACGCCCTGCTCTGCCGGGTGTACGCGCACCTGTGGAAGGCCACCGGCAGCGACCTGGCCCGCCGGGTCGCCCTGGAGACCGCCGACTTCCTGGTACGGGAACTGCGCACCCCCGAGGGCGGTTTCGCCTCCGCGCTCGACGCCGACTCCGACGACGGCACCGGAAGGCACGTCGAGGGCGCCCACTACGTCTGGACCCCCGGGCAACTCGCCGAGGTGCTCGGTCCGGAGGACGCGGCCGTCGCCGCCGCCCACTACGGCGTCACCGAGGACGGCACCTTCGAGGAGGGCAGCTCCGTCCTCCAGCTCCCGCAGGACACGGGCGTGGCCGACGCCGAGCGGATCGCGTCGATCGCGGACCGGCTCCGCGCCGCCCGCGACGCGCGCCCGCGTCCGGGCCGGGACGACAAGGTCGTCGCCGCCTGGAACGGTCTCGCCGTCGCCGCGCTCGCCGAGACCGGCGCCCTCTTCGACCGCCCCGACCTGGTCGAGCGCGCCACCGAGGCCGCCGACCTCCTCGTCCGGGTCCACATGGACGAGGGCGCCCGCCTCACCCGTACGTCCAAGGACGGCCGGGCGGGCGCCAACACGGGCGTCCTGGAGGACTACGCCGACGTCGCCGAGGGCTTCCTCGCCCTCGCCTCCGTCACCGGCGAGGGCGCCTGGCTGGAGTTCGCCGGCTTCCTCCTCGACCTCGTCCTCGACCGCTTCACCGCCGAGGGCGGCGCGCTGTACGACACGGCCCACGACGCCGAGGCCCTCATCCGGCGCCCCCAGGACCCCACCGACAACGCCGCCCCGTCCGGCTGGACCGCCGCCGCCGGAGCCCTGCTCTCGTACGCGGCGCACACCGGATCCGACGCCCACCGGGCCGCCGCCGAAGGGGCCCTCGGCGTCGTCAAGGCCCTCGGCCCGCGCGCGCCCCGCTTCATCGGCTGGGGCCTGGCCGTCGCCGAGGCCCTCCTCGACGGGCCCCGGGAGATCGCCGTCGTGGGCGCCCCCGACGACGAGGCCTTCCGGGAACTGCGCCGTACCGCGCTCCTGGCCACCGCCCCCGGCGCGGTCCTCGCCGCCGGCGTCCCCGGCGGCGAGGAGTTCCCGCTCCTGAAGGACCGGCCGCTGGTGGACGGGCGGTCCGCCGCGTACGTCTGCCGCCGCTTCACCTGCGACGCGCCGGTCACCGACCCGGACGGACTGCGCCGGGCGCTCTGAGCGCGGTCCGGAACGGGGACGGCCCCGCCACCCCTCCGAAGAGGGGCGGCGGGGCCGCGCCGGAACCGGTGCCGGAGGCTCAGCCGTTGCCCGCGCCGTTGCCCGACAGGATCGGGATGTCGCTGAGGAGGTGCGACAGCGCCTCGTCGCCCTTGGCCTGGGTGGAGTTCTCCACGCACTGCTGGTTCTGCGGGGAGGACAGGACGTTGATGTCCTGGACGGTGATCGGGACGAGACCGATCAGCGAACCGGCGTTGACCTTGGCCGGCAGGCCGACGCACGGCTTGTTCAGGGAGCCCTGGACCAGCGCCAGCTGCGGGCTCATGTTGCCGTAGGTGGCGGAGTTGCCGTACACCTGGCTGGCACCGTTGCCGCTGAGCGAGGTGGTGCCGGTGTCGTCGGCGATCGCGAGCGCCTGCCCGGCACCCGTCGCCGTCGCGCCGAGGACCGACGCGGCCACAGCAGCCGTAGCGAACAGCTTCTTCATCAGTTCAGGCCTTTCGAATACTGGCTCGCCGATTGCCGAGCCGTACTGATCAACCGGCCGGGTCCCCGGAAGTTCCGGGAAGTCCACCGGACGGACTACGGGCAGATGAGCGAAACACCCTGAACCGCACCGTATTTCGAGCCGCTCGCACACGGGTGCGCGACGCGGCGCGGAGAGGATGAATCACTCTCCCGAGGCCTTTGTGTAATGATGCGGGAATCGCAGCGGAAGGAGCGAAGATGGCGCCGGATCCCGGGAAATGGGAACGGATGGCCTTCATTCCGAAGAGCCGGTACGTGAGCGACCCGACCCCCGCCGACCGCACCCCCTTCCCGGTCTATTCCGCCCTGGTGACCCAGTGGACACAGGCGGGCCGCGCGGTGCCGGGGATGCCGGACCGGGAGTGGGAGCGCCTGATGGCGGCTCCGGTCTGGCCGCGCTGAACGACGGGCCGGACGGCGGAGGGCAGGACGAAAGGGGCCGCTCCCGAGGGAGCGGCCCCTGACGTGTGGACCGGGAACGTCAGTTGTTGCCGACGCCGTTGCCCGACAGGACCGGGATGTCGTCCAGGATGTGCGACAGCGGCTCGTCGCCCTTGGCCTGGGTGGAGTTCTCGACGCACTGCTGGTTCTGCGGGGAGGAGAGGACGTTGATGTCCTGGACGGTGATCGGGACGACACCGATCAGCGAACCTGCGTTGAGCTTGGCCGGCAGACCGATGCAGGGCTTGTTCAGGGAACCCTGGATGAGCGCCATCTGGGGGCTCATGTTGCCGTAGGTCGCGGAGTTGCCGAACGCCTGGCTGGCACCGTTGCCGCTGAACGACGTGGTACCGGTGTCGTTACTGGTGGCGAGCGCCGGGGAGGCCACGGCGGCGGTGGCGCCGACGATGGAGACGGCCGCGGCCGCGGTGGCCATAACCTTCTTGATCACGGGAGTTCCCTTCTAGAACCGGCTCCGTGCAGGGAGCGACCTGATCAACAGGGTTCCGGCCGCGGGGGTTCCGCCGTGTCACTCTCATGGCGGAGCGCGCGCGGCAGCGCGAAGAGAGGCTCCCTTCGAACGGGTGAAGCGCCGGAACCTAACCCTCCGACGGCAGTTGAGCCGGTCGCATCAATCAGGTCGATTGGTGGGAACAGGAACGGATTCACCGTGATCAAGAAGATTGTGGCGGCTGCGGCTGTTGCGGCCTCCGTCGTCGGCGCTTCTGCCGCGGCGGCCTCCCCGGCGCTGGCCATCGCCGACGACACCGGCACCACCTCGCTCAGCGGCAACGGTGCCACCTCGGCGTTCGGCAACTCGGAGACCGCGGGCAACCAGAGCCCCCAGCTGACCCTGGTCCAGGGCTCCCTGAACAAGCTCTGCCTCGGCGTTCCGGTCAAGGGCAACCTCGGCTCGCTCGTCGGTCTCGTCCCGATCACCGTCCAGGACGTCAACGTGCTGTCCTCCCCGCAGAACCAGCAGTGCGCGGAGAACTCCACCCAGGCCAAGGGCGACGAGGCGCTCTCCCACCTGGTGGACGACATCCCGGTCCTCTCCGGGAACGGCATCGGCAACAGCTGATCGTCGGCGTGTACGACAGGGCCGGCGGAGAACGGTGACGTTCTCCGCCGGCCCTGTTCCGTGCGGGCGATTCCGTGCGGGCAATGGGGTGAAAAGATCCCCGCCCGTGTTATTCGGGTTTCCTTTGTGCGGGATGTTCGTTGTGTTGTGTACAGCGGAGGCCGGAGAACTCGCTTCCCCGGGCATCACGAGATCCGTGAGAATTCTTCCGCCGAGGAAAGGATCCAGACGAAATGAACTGTAAGAAGGCTGCGGCCGTCGTCGCCGGTATCGTCCTGGCCATGGGTGTGGCGTCGCCCGCCTTCGCGGACGCCGACGCGGAGGGTGCGGCCGTCGGCTCGCCCGGCGTCCTGTCCGGCAACGTCATCCAGGTCCCGATCCACATCCCCGTCAACGTCTGCGGCAACAGCGTGAACGTCATCGCGCTGCTGAACCCGGCCTTCGGCAACGTCTGCGTCAACGACTGACCAGGCGCGGTACGCGGACAGGCACGGGGCCGGTCCCCGGGAGCGGCAGCTCCCCGGGGACCGGCCCTCCGTCGTGTCCGGCCCCGGTCAGCGGGGAGCGGTCCGGTCGGGGGTCGCGCCCGAGGCGGTGCGGGACGCCCACCGCCGGCGCGGCGCCGCCAGGGCCCTGCGCAGCAGGTGGACGAGCCAGGCGCGGCCCATGGCGAGCGCGGGCAGCGGGTCGTCGGCCGCGCACCACGCCCACTCGGTCCGCCGCCGCACCCCGCCGGTCTCGGCCGCGTACCGCCGGCGCGGGACGGCGAGCAGTGAGAGCAGCGCGTAGTTCTCGGCCACGAACCGGCGCCCGTACGCGGGGGAGGGTGACGGCACGGGGCGCCCGGTGAGGTCCAGGTGGAGCGCCCGGACCGCGTCCAGACCGTCCTGGTCGGTGAAGAGCCGGAACTGCGCGCCGGGCCGGGGGTTGAAGTCGAGCAGGTGGTACGCGCCGGTCCTGCGGTCGAGGCGGAAGTCCAGGTCGCACACGCCCCGGTAGCCGAGCGCGTCGAGCAGGGTCCGGGCCGTCCGGTCCACGGCCGGGTTCACGGTCCAGCGGCCCGCGGCGGTCAGCCCGGCCCCGGTGGGCCAGGCGCGCTCCTTGCGCCCGGTCGCCCCGGTCGGGCAGCGGCCCGCGGAGTCCACGTACCCCTGGAAGAACCAGTCCAGGTCGCGGCCCGGCGGGAGGAGTTCCTGGAGCAGGAGCCGGCTGCCGGCCTCGGGGGAGCGGGCGTACAGCTCCCGGACCTCGGCGAGGGAGCGCACGATCGACGTGCTGCGCAGCCCGGCGCCGGGTGGCAGCAGCCAGGGCCGGCTCCACTTGGCGACCACCGGCAGGCCGAGCCCCCGGGCCATGGCGGCCGCCTCGTCGGCGTCGGCGGGGAGCGCGGTGCGGGGGTGGGGCAGGCCCAGGGCCGCGCAGGTCTCGGCGAGCGCCGCCTTGTCGGCGACCCGCAGCAGCTGCGCCTCGGTCTGCTCGGGCAGCAGGAAGCGCGGGGCGAGCGCGGCGCGGCGGCGGGCCAGGGCGAGGGCGGTGACGTCGTCCAGCGGGACGGCGACCAGGGGGGTCGACGGACCCTCGGCGACCTCGTCCCCGACCCGCAGGAGGAAGTCGGCCAGCTCCGCCGGGGAGGCGGGGCCGGGGCGGACCGTTTTGAGGTGGCGGGAGCGGGCCACCGGGCTGGTCCGCGATTCGACGACGGCGTGGACCGGGATTCCCGCCCGGCCCAGGGAGCGGACCGCCCCGAGGGTGCCGTGGTGAAAGGGATTCCTGTCGAGCCGTACGAGGACGGCCGGGACGCGGGTGTCGAAACTCGGCACGGCATGCCCTTTCTCGGTCCACCAACCGGGCGATCAAATCCTCCAATGGGCCAACGAGCGAAGGAAAGCCGAGTTCACGGACGGTGCATTAGGAATACTTTCAGAACATCGGATTGACGACCCCTCACCTGACGTGCGACGCGGAGGAGCGGCCATGAGAGCTGCGTACCGGAGAACTTCGAGAGCGTGGCTGGGGGTGTTCACCGCCGGCCTCCTCGCCTCGGGTTCCCTCGCGCTGTCGCTCCCCGCCCACGCCGAGGAGTCCACGACGGCGCGAGAGGCGCGGAAGGAGGAGGCGCGGGACCCCGAACCGTCGGTCGCCGGCGCCATGGGGGCCTTCCTCTCCTCGGGCGCGTACGGGGTCGCCCGCATCGGCGAGCTCGAACGCTGGCTCGGCGGCCGCGAGCTCCGCGTCGGCCACACCTACCTGCCCGGCGACCTCTGGCGGAACATCGAGGGGCCCCCCGGCTTCCTCGACGCCTGGGCGGGCTGGCGCAACGAGAAGGCCGACCGCCTCTTCGTCCTCAACGTCCCCATGATGGAGCGCAACGAGGGCCGCGTCCCCGACGCCGAGGTCCGCCGCCTGCTCCGGCTCGGCGCGTCCGGGCACTACGACCACCACTTCAGGACCCTCGCCCGGCGCCTCGTCGAGCTGAAGGCGAACGACACCGTCCTCGTCCTCGGCTGGGAGATGAACGGCACCACCTACACCCACCGGTGCGGCCCCGACCCCGAGGCCTGGAAGGCGTACTGGAACCGCATCGTCGCCGCCATGCGCTCCGTCCCCGGCCAGAAGTTCCGCTTCGACTTCAACCCGAGCCGCGGCCGCGACGCCGTCCCGTGGACCGAGTGCTACCCGGGCGACGACGTCGTCGACATCATCGGCATGGACTCGTACGACCAGCCGCCGGGGAGCAGTTTCGACGAACACGTCAACGAGCCGTACGGGCTGCGGAAGCAGGTCGATTTCGCGGCCGAGCACGGAAAGCTGATCTCCTATCCCGAATGGGGCCTCTTCCGGAACGGCGACAACCCGGAATACATGCGGCGCATGCTGGAATGGATGAATCTGCACAAGCCGCTGTACCACACGATCACCGATTACTGCCCGCACGGCATCTGGCAGTGCGACGACAACCCGCGGTCGTCGCTGGTGTTCCGTCAGATGCTGTACGGGAAGGAGCCGGAGGTCCCGACGCAGCCGGTTCCGGAGCCCGTACCGACGCCGACGCCTGTGCCGACGCCTGTGCCGACTCCCACGTCGAAGCCGGATCCCACGCCGGCTCCGACTCCGACGCCCACGCAGCCGAAGCCGGACCCCACGCCGGCTCCGACCCCCACGCCGACGCAGCCGGAGCCGAAGCCCGCGCCGACGACGCCGGTGCCGGTGCCCACGCCCACTCCGACGCCCACGCCCCCGCAACCCACTCCCACGCCCCCGCAGCCCGAGCCCAAGCCCGCGCCGACGACGCCGGTACCCGCACCGACGCCCACGCCCGTGCCCCTGCCCACGCCCCAGCCGAACTGCCGGCCCATCGACCTCGGGTCCTGGATCGAGAGCTGGCTCGGCGGGCGCGTCTGCGTCCCGGAGTCCTGGAAGGAGGAGTCCGGCCTCGACTGGAAGGCGGCGCTCAAGGGCGTCTGGCCCTTCTGACCGGGGCGGACCTCATCCGCCGCCGCGGGGCGGGCGGCCTCTCACCCGGTCGAGCGCCCGCCCCGCCCAGGCCCGTTCCCGCGCCTGACGGGCCGCCCAGCTCCGCGCACCGGCCGCGCCCGCGCGGAGCCAGAGCAGCGGGGCCGTACCGGGCCCGGCGAGGAGCAGGCGCCGGTTGCGCACGGGCTCCGGGCGCCAGTGGTGCTTGTACGACTCGCTGCCCCGCAGCATGCTCAGCGTGGCCCGCCCGCCCGTGCTGGTCTCGCGGGCCCCGTGCCGCAGCAGCATCGTCGCCACGTCGACCTTGCGGGCCCGCAGCGCCGGGTCGGCCCCGTACAGATAGCCGCCGGCCAGGCGCGGCGACATCAGCGTCAGATCGGCGGCGACCACGTCCCCGGCGAGCCGGAACTCGGTGACCATCGCGTCCCCCCGCTCCACCATGGGCCGCACGGCCCGGGACAGGTGCTGGGCGAAGCGCTCGCTGGTGTGCTCGGCGGTGACGCCCCGGTCCTGCCACTGGAGCCGGTGCAGCGCCAGGAGCCGGTCCAGGGCGGCCGGGACCTCCTCGCCGGTCACCACGCGCGCGTCGATGCCGAGCGCGTCCATCTTGCGCAGCTTGGCGCGCACCCGCTGCGCCTTCCCGGAGGGGATCCGTTCGAGCAGGCCCTCCATCGGGACGGCCGGCAGCTCCAGGCACAGCGAGTCGGGCAGCCGCCGGCGCGGCCCCCGCCAGTGGGCGAAGACCCGCTCGCCGGCCGCGCCCGGCCGGACCTCCCGCAGGTCGACCACCGCGCCCCGGGCGGTCCGCGCGACCGCCCGGGCCAGGGCGGGCGCCGCCTCCGGGCAGCCGTCGTCCAGGAGCACGTCCGTGAAGTCGGTGATCGAGCCGCCGAGCAGGGTGAGGACGGGCAGCGGGCCCCGGGCCCGCATCAGGGGCGCGGCGGCGACCAGTGCGCCGTCCCCGCCCCGTACGAGCACCACCCGCAGCGCACCGGGCCGCCCGTACGAGAGCCACCAGGAGTGCAGCCAGGAGTGGGACTGGAAGGGGGTGGCGGAGGAGCAGCGGCCGTACAGCGCCGTCCACTCGGCCGCGAGCCGCCCGAACCCCTCCTCGTCACGGCAGACCTCCGTCCGCAGGGCGCCCGCGGTCACACCGTCTCCGGCCGGTGCGCGCCGGACACGGCCGGGGCGGGCACCGGGGCCCCGGCCCGGCGGGAGTGGCGGGACTCGCCGCGCGCGGCGGCGCGCTTCGGACGGACCAGGAGGGCCAGGCCGCCGAGCAGGCCGCCCGCGCAGCCGCCGACGAGCGCGGAGAGCGGCGCGGACGGGGAGACCGGGTCGACGGGCTTCGTGGCGCGGGAGAACTGCACGACCTTCACCCCCGTGCCGGCGGCCATGTGCGAGCTGTCCAGGACGAGCGCCCGGGCCACCCCGTCGGCCATGGACACGGCCTGCGCGGGCCGCTCGGCCCGCGCGGTGATCGAGATCATCGGGGCGTCCGGGGAGGTCTCCGCCGTCACCCGCCTCCGCAGCGCCGCGGCGCTCACCCCGGCCCACACCTGGGCGTCGCCGGTCACCGCGATGTCGGTGGCGACCCGCCCGTACGCCTGGGCGAAGCCGAGCGCCCCCGCCGGGTCGGACTTCCCGGCCGGTACGACGATGACGTGGCTGGTCGCCGCGTACTCCGGCGTCTTCAGGGCCCCGTAGCCGCCGCCGAGCACGGCCCCCGCGAGGACGGCGGCGGGCAGCACGGCCCAGCGGCCGGGGCGGGGGAGCCCGGCGGGCGGGAAGGCGCGGGACGGTGTGGTGGTCTTCATGGATCGGACTTCTCTCACTTCACGGGTGCGTGGTGACGCCGCACGGGCGACGGCGTGCCGTGGACGGCCTGGTCGTAGAGGGACATCAACTGCCGGGCGCTGCGCGCGATGTCGTAGTGGCGGGCGGCCTCCGGGACGGGGAGGCGATCGGGCCGGGCGTCCCCCATCCCCCGCAGTGCGGCGGCCAGCTCGGGGACGGAACCGCCGGTCCGGCGCGCACCCGGGGCCGCGTCCGCCGACAGGTCCTCGATCGCCGGGCAGGCCGCGTACAGGACGGGCAGGCCCGCCGCGAGCGCCTCGACGATCGCGAGCCCGAAGGCCTCGTCGGGGGAGGCGGAGACGAAGACGTCCATCGCGGCGAGGAGTCCGGGCAGCGAGGGCCCGGTCGCGCCGGCGGGCGGCGGGTCCGCGCAGGCCCCGGTGAGCAGCACCCGGTCGGCCGCCCCCAGCCCGCGGGCGAGCCGCAGCAGCTCCTCCCGCTCGCCGCCCTCGCCGACGAGCAGCAGCCGGGCCTCCGGGACCGCCGCCACCGCCCGTACGAGCAGGTCGAACCGCTTCCCGGGGGCCAGCCGCCCCACCCCGCCGACGACGTACGCGTCCTCGGGGAGCCCGAGCGCAGCCCGGGTCCGGCGGCGGGCCGCCGGGTCGAAGGCGAACCGGCCGGTCTCGATGCCGTTCGGCACCACCCGGATGCGCTCCTCGGGCACTCCCCAGTCCGCGAGCCGGCGGGCCACGCTGGGCGAGACGGCGACCGTGGAGGTGCCGAGCCGCTCGGACGCCAGGTACAGGGCGCGGGTCCCCGCCGACAGCGGCCGGCCCTCGATCTGGTGCTCGCCGAGCGAGTGCTCGGTGGCGACGATCCGGCGCACCCCGGCGATCCGGGCCGCCGTCCTGCCGTACACGCAGGCCCGGTACAGGTGCGTGTGCACGAGGTCGTAGCGGCCCTGCCGGACGACCCGGGCCAGGCGGGGGAGCGCGCCGAGGTCGCGGTTGCCGGTCATGCCGAGGTGGGTGACGGGGGTGCCGTCCGCCTCGATGCCCGCGGCGACCGCGCCCGGGTCGGTGAGCGTCACCACCCCGCTCTGTACGGGCAGGTGGCGCAGCAGGAGCCGCAGTTGCTGCTCGGCGCCGCCGATGCCGAGGCCGGTGATGACGTGCAGCACCCTCATCGCGCACCCACCACGGCCGGGCCGTACGGGGCGGGGACCGCCAGGTCGTCGGGGCGGCGCCGGCGCAGCGGGTGCAGCACGCGCTTGGCGGCGAGCCGCCAGGAGGTGTCGTTCTCGCCGATGTGGACGCGGGGCAGGGCGTACGCGCCGGTGTGCGGCCCCGGGTCGATCGCGCAGGCGTAGCGGTAGCCGGCCCGGCGCACGGCACGCATCGCGCGCGGGTCGACCCGCCCGTACGGATAGCAGAAGCCCTCCACCGGACGGCCCGTCATCTCCTCCAGGAGCTCGCGGCTGCGCCGGGTCTCGGCGGCGAGCGTCCGGTCGTCGGCCTCGGGAAGCGCCACGTGCGTCAGGCCGTGCGAGCCGACCTCCATCCCGGCGTCGGAGATCCGCCGGATCTCCTCCCCGGAGAGCAGCCGCTTGCGCGGACCGGCCGTGTCCCAGCCGTTCTCGCCGCCGAGCCGGCCCGGCAGGACGTACACCGTGGCCGTGAAGCCGTGCCGGCGGAGCAGCGGCAGCGCCGAGTCGGCGAAGTCCGCGTAGCCGTCGTCGAAGGTCAGGCCCACCAGGCCCCTGGCGCGCCCCTCGGCCGTGGCGGCGAGCAGCTCCCGCACCGACACCCCGCGCAGCCCCCGGTCGCCCAGCCAGCGCAGCTGCCGGTCGAAGCGCGCCGGGGAGACGGTCACCCGGTACGGATCATCGGCGGTGTCCGCGATCGAGTGGTACATCGCCACCCACAGGGGAGGCCTTCCCCGCAGGGGCGACCTCTCCCGCAGGGGTGACCTCTCCCGCGGGGGAAGGCTCCCCCGCGGGGGCGGCTTCGGCAGCAGACGGCTCAGCGCGGTGACGGCGGGCATGGGGGGTCCTCCGGTAGGCGGAGCGGGGCAGGGACGGAAGGCCGGACGCCTCGGGGGCGCAGACCAGGAAGAGCGCGAAGACGCCGGTGACGGCGAGGGCGGCGACGGCGACGGCCGGGACGGCGGGGCCGATCGCGACCGAGGAGACCCAGCCTGCCCCGGTGGCGCCCGCGCCGGCGGCGGCGAGCCGGAGCAGCCCCGCGCCGAGCCGGCCGGCCCGGACCGGGACGGCCTGGCGGTGCGCGCCCCGCAGCAGCAGGACGGCGGTCAGGGTGATGCCCAGCGCGTTGGCGGCGGCGATGCCGACCGCGCCCCAGTACTGGGCGCCGGGCACGCCCGCGGCACCGGTCACGACGAGCCCCGCGCCCATGGCGGCGGCCGGGTACCAGAGCGGGCGGGCGGCGGAGAAGTAGCAGCGGACCAGGGCGCCGACCATCGTCTGGCCCAGCAGGCCGAGCGCGTACACCCGCATGACGGCGGCGGTCGCACGGGTGTCGGAGCCGCCGAACTCCCCCCGTTCGAAGAGGAGTTCCACGATCCTGGGGGCGACGGCGATGACCGTCGAGGCGCCGGCGAGCACGACGACGGCGGCGAGCAGCAGGTCCCGCTCGACCCGGTGGCGGGCCGTCTCCTCGTCGCCCGCCGCGAGGGCGCGGGCGACCACCGGGAAGCTGACCGTGCACAGCATCAGGGAGAGGATCATCGGCAGCTGCGCGACCTTCTGCGCGTAGTTCAGGTGCGAGATGGCCCCGGCGGGCAGCGGCGAGGCGAGGAACCGCTCGATCAGCGTCTGGGACTGGCGGCACAGCGAGAACGCGACGACCGGCGCGATGAGCCCGAGCACCAGGATCCGGCCGTCCTGCCCGCCCCGGGACGGGGACGGCCCCGGCGGCGGTACGGGGCCGGAGCGCAGCTCCCGTACGAGGGAGGGCGCCTGGACGAGGACCATCAGGACCCCGCCGACCGCGACCCCGGCGGCGGCCGACCGCACCCCCCACGGTTCGCGGAGCACCAGGATCGTGCCGATGATCCCCACGTTGTACGCCGTGTAGATCGCGGCCGGCGGCAGGAAGCGGCCGTGCGCGCGCAGCGCAGCCGAGCAGTAGCCGACCAGGGCGAACGAGAGCACGCAGGTCGCGGTGAGGCGCGTGCAGTCGACCGCGAGCGCCGGGTCGGGCAGGCCGGGGGCGAGGGCCGCGACGAGCAGCGGGGCGGCGACGACGAGGACGGCGGCGGCGAGCCCGGCGGTGAGGGCGAGCCGGGGGAGCGTCCCGCGCACGAGCGCGCGCACCGGGTCGTCGAGCACGCCGTCGCCGCGCCGGGCCAGGGCACGGGAGAACGCGGGCACCAGGATCAGGGCCATCGCGTCCTCGATGAGCAGCGTCGAGGCGAACTCGGGCACCGTCCACGCCACCAGGAACGCGTCGGTCGCGGCCCCGGCCCCGAAGTACCCGGCCAGGATCTGGTCCCGTACGAGCCCGAGCACCGCCCCGACGGCGGTGAGCCCCGCCGTCACGGCCGCCGCCTTCGCCAGGAACCCCCGGCCCTGCGTCCGGTCGGCCCCGGAGACACGCCCGCGCCCGCGCCCGTGCGCGTGGGCGCGGCGGCCGGTGCGGGGGGCGGGGGGCGGGGTGGTCGTCGGCGGGGCGGTCGCGGCGGTCGGTGCGGCGGTCGGGGCCGTCGGAGCCGTACCTCCGTCCCGGCCGCGCACGGTGACGCGGCGGGCCCCGGCCGGGCCGCCCGTGGGCGCGGCGCCGCCGGGACGGCCGGGTCCGGTGGGCCACGGGGGCTCCGTACCCCTCCCTCCGGAGGTCTCCGCCCCCGGCAGCACGACGGCCCCCGGGACCCATGGGGAGTCCGTGGGGCTCAGGGGCGGGGTCGACCAGGGATCGGCCGGCGGGACGCCGTGCGAGGACCGGGGCGGGTCCGTGGCCCACCGCGCGTCCACGGACCCGGCTCCCCCCGGCCACGCCGCGTCCGTGGGCTCCGGTTCCCCGGCCCACGGGTCACGCACGTCTCGCTCCCACGAGCGACCACCAGGCCGCCAGGCCGAACACGACCGCCATCAGCACCGTCGAGGGACCGCCGATGTCCGCGTAGAAGAAGTCCACGAGCTGCCAGACGAGCAGCCCCGCCGCGACGAGCGCGCAGTCCGCGCCGGGACCGGAACCGGGCCCGAAGCCGGTACCGGTGCCGGTGCCGGTACCGGTACCGCCGCGCCGCCGCAGCGCCCCCACGAGCAGCGCCGTCCAGCTGCCGACCAGGGCGAGCAGCCCCACCAGGCCCTGCTCGCTCAGGACGAGCAGGTACATGTTGTGCGGGGAGAGCAGCGGCTGCCGCCGGAAGCCGGCGCCCGCGCCCGCCGTGTCGCTGCCCGAGGACAGCGCGACCGAGGCGTGCGCGTCCCGGTACCGGGGGAAGCCCTTCAGGCCGACGCCCGTGAGCGGTTCCGCGCGCCACATCTCCCCGGCCGCCGCCCACATCGTGTACCGGTCCGTCACCGACTGGTCCGGGGCCGCCGTCACCCGCGTGATGCTGGTGACCCGTTCCTCCACCAGGTCCGAGCCGATCCCGAGGCCGCCCACGAGGACCACCCCGAGCGCGCCCGCCGCGAGCGCGACCCGCGCCGCCCGGCGCGGCCCCGCCAGGAGCAGCTGGAGCGCGCAGGCGAACACGGTCGCGATCCACGCGCCCCGGCTGAAGGAGAGGACCAGCGGGAGGAACAGCAGCCCGGCGCAGACCAGGGCCGCCGTCCGCGCCCGCCCCGGGCCGCTGCCGAGCGCGATCCCGGTGACGACGACGAGCCCGTACGAGACGACGGTCGCCATGCCCATCACGTCGGTCGCCCCGAACGTGCCGACCGCCCGGATGTCCTCGCCCTGGTACGACGCGCCCGTGCCGGTCAGGTACTGGGCGACGCCCACCGCGCCCTGGAGCAGCGCGAGCCCGACCAGGGCCCAGGCGACAACGGCGAAGTCCCGCCGGTCGCGCACCGTCAGGAGCACGGCCGCCGGGACCAGGACGAAGACCTGCACGTACCGGGCGACGCCCGGCAGACTCGACGCCGGGTCGTTCGAGGTGATCGCGGCCAGGCAGATCCCGAGGACCGGGAGGCCGAGGACGACGGCGGCGGTACGGGTCAGCGGCCGGGCCCCGCCGCGCGCCACCCGCACCAGGCAGACCAGGACGAGGAGCCCGGAGGCCGCGTCGGCGACCGTGCCCGTACCGCCGGTGCCGCCCTCCGCGCCGCCGCCACCGCCCGGGACGAGCAGCAGCGCGAGCACGGCGAGGACCGGGGAGAGCGCCCCGGCCCTGCGGAGCAGGTCCCGCGCCCCCGGGCCGACCACGGGGAGCGTCGCGGCCGTGGCCATCCTCAGCTCCCCGTGGGCCGGACGAGCTCGGCGGCCGTCCGCAGCAGGATGCAGACGTCCTGCCAGAGCGACCAGTGGTCGATGTAGTGGTTGTCGAAGCGGCAGCGGTCCTCGATCGAGGTGTCGCCGCGCAGGCCGTGCACCTGCGCGAGCCCGGTGAGCCCCACCGGCATCCGGTGGCGGGCCGCGTACCCGGCGTGGGTCTTGCTGAACTGGGCGACGAAGTACGGGCGTTCCGGACGGGGCCCGACCAGGCTCATGTCCCCGCGCAGCACGTTCCACAGCTGCGGCAGCTCGTCGAGCGAGGTCTTGCGCAGGAAGCTCCCGGCCGCGCTCATCCGCCGGTCGCCCGCCACGTTCCAGCGGGTCGCCGACTCGTTCTCGTTCGAGGGGCGGAGCGTGCGGAACTTGAGCAGCGTGAAGGGGTGCCCGTGCCGGCCGACCCGCTCCTGCCGGAACAGGACGCCGGGGCCGTCGGAGAGGCGCACGGCCAGCGCGCAGAGCAGCAGCACGGGCAGCGCGAGCACGAGCGCGGGGGCGGCGAGGGCGATGTCGAGGGCCCGCTTGGCGGTCAGGCCGCGCCGCTCGTCCAGCGGGACGATCCGGTGCCAGGCGTACCCCCACATGTGCTCGCCCATCGGGCCGTTCCGGTGTCGGCCGCCGACCCGCCAGGTGGTGCAGCCGTACTGCTGGAAGAGCGTCAGCAGGTCCGGGTCGTCGTCCAGGAACACGGCGTCGCGCACGGTGTTCTGGATGACGGCCCGGTGGATCTCCTCGGTCGTGGTGAGCACCGGGAGTCCGGCCTCCCCGGGCGTCCGGGCGGCGCCGCCCCGCTCGGGCAGGCCGACGACGCCGACCGGCCGCACCCCGTACTCGGGGTGCTGGGCGGCCGCCGCGGCGAAGCGGCGCGCGGCCCCCGTCCCGCCGACGACGAGCGCCGACCGGGGGTGGGCCCGCGCGACCCGGCGCCGCCGGCCGACGACGAGGGCGCGGACCGCGCAGGCGAGGACGACGTGGACGGCGTACGCGGCGCACAGCCGCAGCGGTCCGATCGCCAGGTGCGGGGAGTACGCGGCGACCCCCGCCGCCGCCAGGCACCAGGCGAACCCGGCGCGGGAGGCGAGCGCGGGCAGCTCGTCCAGGGCCCGGACGTGCGCGGCCGGGCGGTGGAGCCCGGCGTGGCCGTCGAGGACCAGGACGAGCGCCAGGACCGGCAGGACGAGCCGGAGGTCGTGGTGGGCCGCGCTCAGCACCGAGGCGGCCGCGACGACCGCCAGGGCGTCGACCGCCACGAACGGTGCCGCGCCGGACCGGGGCCGGGAGCGGCGCCGGCGCGGCGGCGCGAGCCGGCCGGGGGCGCCGCGGGGCGGCGCGAGGGAGGCGAGGCCGAGGGCCTGGCCCCGGCCCGCCGTGGGCCAGGGGCCCGGGGAGGAGGGGATGCCGGTGCTTTCCGTGGTCACTGTGCGATCGGCTCTCTGTGCTCGGCCCCCCGCACTCCGGCCAGCTCGCGGTAGACGTCCGCGACGGCCGCGCCGGTGCGCCGGACATCGAAATGGCTGAGGACGTGCTCGTGGGCCTCCCGGCCCAGGCGGTGCCGCAGCTCCGGCCTGCCGAGGAGGCGGCCGAGAGCGGCGGCGAGCGCGGCCGGGTCCTCGGGCGGGACCAGGCACAGGGGTTCGTGGGCGGGCGGCAGGCTCTCCCGTGCTCCGTCCACGTCGCTGACGACGACGGGCCGGCCACTGGCCATGGCCTCCAGGGGCGCGAGCGCCATGCCCTCCCAGCGGGACGGCAGGACGACCACGTCGGCGGCCCGGTACCAGGGGGCGGTGTCCCCGACGGCCCCGGCGAACCGGACCGAGGGGCCGGCGGCGGCCCGCAGCCCCTCCGCGTCCGGGCCGTCGCCGACCAGGACGAGCCGGGCCGCGGGCACCTCCGCGAGGACGGCGGGCCAGGCGGTGAGCAGGACGTCCTGCCCCTTCTGGCGGCAGAGCCGGCCCACGCAGACGACCGTGGGGGCCGGGTTGCGGGGCGGGCCGTCGTTCGCGAACCGGGCCGTGTCCACGCCGTTGTGGACGACCGACCAGTCCGCCTCGACCCCGGCCGCCTCGCCGGTGCGCCGCTCGGCCTCGCTCACGCAGAGGATCCGGTCCGTCCAGCGGGCGCCGAACCGCTCCCAGCTCCGGGCGAGCGCGGCGGTCGTACCCCGCACCGCATCGAAGGACCAGGCGTGCGGCTGGTACACCGTGGGGATCCGCCCCCGCAGGACGAGCCGGGCGCACAGCCCCGCCTTGGCGCTGTGCGCGTGGACGAGGTCGGGTTCGACCGCGCGGACGAGGCGTGCCAGGGACGCCGTCTCGCGGACGAGGGCGGGGCCGGGGTCGCGGCCGGCCCGCCAGTCGTGGACCTCCGCCCCCTCGGCACGGGCGGCGGCGGACAGGTCGGTGCCGGGCGGGCAGGCGACCGCGACCCGCAGGCCGGCGGCGCGCTGGGCGCGGACGAGGTCGACGACGACGCGGGCGACCCCGCCGTCGCCGGGCTGGACCGCGTGCAGGACGGTGACGGACCCCGGGTCCGTGTCGTGTGGTGACAGCACGTCAGCGCCGCACGTCCGCCCGGGCGGCCGACGTGCCGCGGGGCACGGCAGGAACCGCTGAATTCCGCATACAGGTTCTCCGCTTTGATGAGAGAAGGAAGGGAAGACCCGCGAAGGCCGGGAAGGGGGAGGATGTGGTCCGCACGAAATGAGTGAACGCGCGGCCGGCCAGGAAGCAACGTTCGGGAAAGTTATAACCCCGAAGCGGGCCGATAGTAAGCATCAGATGACCGGTATCGCTAACTCCCGTATCTCCGTGGCCCGTTCCTCGTTGTGCGTGTCGCGCCATTTTCCGTCCGGACGCTCCAATGCCCCTCCCGAGGAACGGAGAACGGTCGGGCGTCACCCGTTCGGAAGAGCAACCGATGGAAATCGGGGACGTTGTTGAGGGAGTCGGACCGATCAGTCCGCGCAGTCCGAGCCGTATGAATTCGATCGAGGAGCACTTCTCCATGTCCCGTATCGCCAAGGCCGTTGTCCTGACCGCGAGCGCCGCCGCCGCCGTCGCCGGTACCGCAGGTGCCGCCGTCGCCGACGCCGGCGCCGAGGCCGCGGCCGTGCACTCCCCCGGTGTCCTCTCGGGCAACGTCGCCCAGATCCCGATCCACATCCCGGTCAACGTCTGCGGCAACACCGTCGACGTCATCGGTCTCCTGAACCCGGCCTTCGGCAACGTCTGCGCCAACGACTGATCCGGCACGTCCGATCGGTCCTCTCGAGGCCGGTGCGCCCGCTCCCACCAGGGACGGGCGCACCGGCCTTTCTCTCGTCGTCATGGGGTCGGCACTCGCTCCGGCGCACTTCCGCGCGCCGCCCGGTGCAACGGCGCACGCCCCTCTCCGGGGCAGGGTGGGAGGGCGGATTCACCCGAACGGATGCGTGGCGCTCAGTAGTTCCCCGGTCGCGGAGGGCTATGACCGCAGGCCTCCCGGGGTGGCGGACCGCCGACCCGCACGGAGGGGGAACGCCCGTGCGGTCGGCGCGCGGAACCGGTCTCATCGATCGGGTGCAGTGTCGAGAAATCCCTCCTCCCGGAGTTTCCGGGAAGCGGACTTCTCGTTACAGAGGAAGAACGGCGTGCGGGATTCGCCAAGAACCCTGTGCGAGAAGTGTTGTGAAAGCCAGAGGAAGGATTCACCCCATGAAGCCCACCAAGGTCGCCGCGGTCGTCGCCGGTTCGCTGATGGCCCTGGGTGCCGCCGCGCCCGCCATGGCCACGGAGGCGCTCACCCCCACCAGCCTGAACGGCGGCCTGGAGGCGATCGCCGCCAACGGCCTGAAGACGGACGTGCTGAGCAGCACCACCGAGGGCTCTCCGGTGAAGTCCGTCACGGACGCGGCGGGCCAGCTGAACGACGTCACCAAGGGCGCCCCGCTGCTCGGCGGTCTCCCGGTCGTCGGCGGCCTTCCGCTGGGCGGCTGACGCCCCTTCAGCACGGCTGTCCCCAGGGGCATTCCCGGAGGCCAGCGCGCCCCGTTCCCCACGGTCGGCTGATCGAATGATTTTCAGATCATCTGCCGTGTGGCCCATGCTCCGCGCCCCGCTCCGACTCCTACTCTCTCGCCAGTCCCACGCGCACGTCGGTGGGTACCAGGCCGGTCGGAGCGAGGGGGAGCCTCGCCGGCCTCTCCTTTTCTCAGAGGAAGAGCGGTATGCGGTCCATCATCAGCAGGAAAGTACTCACCGCGGCGGCAGCGACCGGAATCCTGTCGCTGAGCGGCGGATTCGCCCTTGCCGCGAGCTCCCACGCCGGCACGGGCGACGGACCGGGCCCGAGCACGGCCGGCCACTCCCGGACCCCCCTGACGGCCGACTTCTGCGCCGGACTCGCGGAGAAGGGCGGCGCCGCCGCGGCGGCCGTCGGACACCTCTGCGGGGACGCGGAAGGCCGGGCCGGTGCCGGCCACGGCCAGGCCGACGGCTACGGCGAGGACGACGGCGGTTACGGCGGGGACGACGAGGGCGGTTACGGCGACGACGACGGCGGTTACGGCGAGGAGCCCTCGCACCCGCCGACGAAGCCGCCGACGACGCCCCCCACCACACCTCCGACCACCCCGCCGACGACACCCCCCACCACACCTCCGACCACCCCGCCGACGACACCCCCCACCACGCCGCCGACGACGCCGCCCACCACACCCCCCACGACCACGCCGCCCACCACCCCGCCGACGTACCCGCCGAAGCCGGGGGACTGCGAGCACCCCGAGCCCGGCCGGCCGAAGCCGAGCTGCGGCCCCACCACGCCGCCCGCGACGCCGCCGACCACCCCGCCGACGAAGCCGCCGACGACGCCTCCCACCACGCCGCCCACGACTCCGCCGACGACCACTCCGCCCGCGACCACACCGCCCGTGACGCCGCCCACGAAGCCCCCCACCGTCCCGCCGCAGCTCCCCGAGACCGGTAGCGAGCCCGCGCTCATGGGGGCGGCCGCGATCAGTGCCGCGCTCGTCGTCGGCGGTGCCGTGGTCTACCTCCGGGGCGGACGGATCGCCCGCCGCCACTGACCTCCGTACGGACTCCGCGTCGACCGAGGCCCTCGTCGTTCACCGGCGGGGGCCCCGTCGGTGAAGGGACGGTTCTTTTCGATCACCCGCCACTCCGGGGGCCGTCGATCGTTGCAAGAGAAGGCTCGTCGCATGGCCGCGGCCCGTGGACCGGAGCCGTTCCGTCGTATCCGGCGGCGGACGGAATTCCGGTCCCCGGGCCATTTTTTCCTCTTTCCCTCCTCCCGTTCGGCCCAATGGCCGTGTCCCGTGACGCCACACGGCGTTGAACGGGCATGACGGCCGCGATTCCTGCGGTCGCTTTCCACGTCCAAGGAGTTCTTGATGTCTCGCATCGCGAAGGCTGCCGCTGTTCTCGCCGGCACGGGTGCCGTGGCCCTCAGCGGAGCCGGCCTGGCCGTCGCCGACGCCGGCGCCGAGGCCGCGGCCGTCGGCTCGCCCGGTGTCGTCTCCGGCAACGTCCTGCAGGTCCCGGTCCACGTCCCGGTCAACCTCTGCGGCAACACCATCAACGTCATCGGCCTGCTGAACCCTGCGTTCGGCAACACCTGCGCCAACGTCAGTGACGGCGAGGACGACCGTGACGAGGACGGCGGCTACGGCGGCTGATCCACCCGTCTCCCCGCGTGTCCCCCCGATCCGACCGGACCGGGGGGACACGCGCGTACGGGCCCGTGCGCGACGGCTCAGGCGTACCGGTAGATCCGGCTGTGGTCGAACATCGAGGCCGGGGTCACCCCCCACGGCGCCATCGCCTGGTGCCGGGCGACCACCTTGCGGTACTGCCCGTCGCCCAGCGGCGGCGGCTCCGCCGGAAGGTAGGCGGCCCCGGGGTTCCGCTGCTGCCAGCGCGACCAGACCAGGTCCACGAAGGCGTGGTGCAGCCAGAAGACCGGGTCGTTCACCGAGCCGCCGCCGAGCATCAGGCCGCCGACCCAGCGGTGCACCCGGTTGTGGATCCGGAACCGGTCGTTGCCCTGCCCCGACGCCCAGCCCTCCAGGCGGTTGCGGAAGCCGGACGGACTCGTCGAGTTCCAGGGCGTCACGTCGTACGCCCGCTCCCGCATCACCTCCTCCAGCTGGGCCGGGGTGGGGAGCGTGATCGGATCGCGGGGGCGCCCGAAGTCCCTGGTCAGGAAACGCCCTTCGGTCATCGACTGGGTGATGTTCCAGCGGCCGGAGGAGTGCGCGAAGGGGCCGGTCATCACCTGGAGGTCCGACCGGCGCCCGTTGCCGCCCATGAAGTCCTCGCCCCAGATCGACGAGGCCGGGCTGTCGTCCCGGGTCCAGTCCCAGTACGGGACGGTCACCGCGGGATCGATCCGGCGCAGCGCCGTCTCGAACTCCAGCAGGAACTTCCGGTGCCACGGCAGGAAGCTCGGCGTCATGTGCGCGACCCGCAGTCTGCCCTCCCCGTCGGCCACGTAGTAGTCGATGTGGGTACGGACGAAGCGGTCGTACGCCCCGGTGCGCTTGAGCTCCAGGACGGCGGCGACGAACCGGCGGCGCTCGGCGCCGGTCAGGTCGCGCTGGTTCTTACGCGTGTACACCACGCGGACTCCCTCCCGTCGGATCCGTGGACGCGCCGTGGGCGCCCGCGAGGGGGGAGAGCGGAACGGCGCCCAGCTCGTCCACGGCCGCGCGGACCGCGGCCAGCGGCGTCGGGCAGGACTCGTAGTGGTCGATCGGGGTGACGTAACCGCCGTCGGCGCAGCGCATCAGGTGCAGCGGCCGGCCGTCGACGAAGGCCACCGGTTCACCGCCGGGGCCGGAGAGGCCCAGGATCCGGCGGCCCCCGTACATCTCGTCGAAGGCGTGGGGGTCGTCCGCTCCTCCGGCGGGGCCGCGGAGCGCGACACGGCCGAGGGCGCCGCCCGTGAAGGCGGTGACGGCCAGGGCGAAGAGGGACCGCAGGGCGACCCGGCGCGGGACGGTCATCGGTGGTCTCCAGATGGTCGGCTGGGGGTCCCCTCCCGCCGCAGCCTGGGGGGAGCCCTCAGGGCACAACGACGAAACCCCGGGTTCGTTGCGGCGGAGAAGCCGACGGTGTGAATGTCGGCCGTTCGGGTGAACGGCGGGCGGGAGAAGGAGGGTTGGAGCACTAGCATCCGATTCATGACCACTTCCAACGTCGTTTCCTCGGCGCGCAGCGCCTCTCCGCTGGGAACCCTCACGGTGATCCCGTGGTCCAGCGAGCCCTCCGCCGAGTCGGCCGGCACGCCGTTCCTCATGGCGTACTCGCTCGGCGACGGCCGGGACGGACCGGAGGCCGGTCAGCAGGCGATGCGGACCGCCCTGGAGACCATGGGCCTCTCGGTCGGCGACCGGCTCTTCGACCTGGAGAAGGACGCCGGGATCAACGCCTCGCTGCTCGTCGAGGGCGGTTCGGCCGTCCTCAGCCTGCCCTTCCTGAAGGTGCAGTGCCCGGTGCCGGACGAGTGGCAGGCGGCGGCCCGCGAGAGCGGCAAGGTCTATCTGATCTGCTCGGTGCGGCCCTGGCCCGAGGCGGTCCCCGGCCGGCCCGTCGACGAGGCGCGGCTGCGGGCCTTCGTCTCGGACGAGGAGATGCTCGCGGAGAGCGCCCACGTCCTGATGCCGGCCCGCCGCATCCAGGGCTGAGCGGGAAGAACCGGGAGAGGGGTCGCGGCATGACGACGGTGGACGTACGGGGCGGGGTGCCGGGACAGCGGCGGGAGGAGACCTCCCGGGAGCCCGGCGGCCCCGCCGGGGCGGGCCGGGTCCTGGCCTGGCTCCTGGTGGTCACCGGCGCGGCGGGCGTCCTGGCCGGCTGGGTGATCACGCTCGACAAGTTCAGGCTCCTGGAGGACCCCGGCTTCACCCCCGGGTGCAGCCTGAACCCGGTCGTCTCCTGCGGCAGCGTCATGGAGAGCGAGCAGGCCGAGGTGTTCGGGTTCCCCAACCCGATGCTCGGGCTCGTCGCGTACGGCATGGTGATCGCGATCGGCGCCGGCCTGCTCGCCGGGGCCCGCTACCGGAGCTGGTTCTGGCTCGGGCTGAACGCCGGGACGCTCTTCGGGGTCGGCTTCTGCACCTGGCTGATGCACCAGTCGCTGTACGAGATCAACGCGCTCTGCCTGTGGTGCTGCCTGGCCTGGGTCGCGACGATCCTGATGTTCTGGTCCGTCACCGCGCACAACGTGCGGACCGGGGCGCTGCCCGCCCCGGCGGGGATGCGGACCTTCTTCGGCGAGTTCGCCTTCGCCCCGCCCCTGCTGCACATCGGGATCATCGGGATGCTGATCCTGACCCGGTGGTGGGACTTCTGGACGAGCTGACGTGAGCCGTCCCCCCCTCGACGCCCTTCCGGCCGCGAGCCGCACCGACCGTGCTGCTCGCGGCCGTTCTCGTCCTCCTCCTGCCGTACGACCGGCTCGCGCCCGACGGGCGGCACGTCGGCGAGCGGCCGCCGCCGGGGGTGGCCTCGGGGTTCTTCACCGGCTCCGACGAGGCCGGGGTGCGCCGGATCGCCCGGGTGCAGGCCTGGCTCGGCGGGGAGCTGACCGTCGGGCACACGTATCTGCCGGGGGACCGCTGGTCCAACATCGAGGGGCACCCGGCGCTCTTCGGGCCGTGGGCGCGCTGGAAGGAGGAGCGGCCCGGGCGGCTCTTCGTGCTCAACGTGCCGCTGCTCGACCGCAGCGAGGCGGGCCTGTCCGACGACGAGGTGCGCGACGGGCTGCGGCGGGGCGCGGAGGGCGCGTTCGACGGGCACTTCCGGACCCTGGGGGAGCGGCTGGTGGAGCACCGGCTCGGGGACGCGGTCCTGGTCCCGGGCTGGGAGATGAACGGCACCACGTACAGCCACCGCTGCGGCCCGGACCCGGAGGCCTGGAAGGCGTACTGGCGGCGGACGGTGGAGGTGCTGCGGGCGGTGCCGGGGCAGCGGTTCCGCTTCGACTTCACGCCGAGCCGGGGGCGCGACGCCGTGCCGTGGCCGCTGTGCTACCCCGGGGACGACGTCGTGGACGTCATCGGCATGGACGCCTACGACCAGCCCGAGGGGCTCTCCTTCGAGGGCCAGGTGAACGAGGAGTACGGCCTCGCCCACCACGTCCGGTTCGCGGCCGAGCACGGCAAGCCCGTCTCGTACCCGGAGTGGGGCCTCTTCCGCAACGGCGACAACCCGGCGTACGTGCGCGGGATGCTCGACTGGTTCGCCGTCCACCGGCCGGTCTACCAGACGGTGACGGACTACTGCCCGCACGGGGTGTGGGAGTGCGCGGACAATCCGGAGTCGGCGCGGGTGGTCAGGGACGCCCTGGGGGGACGGGACGGGTCCTGACGGACGGTGACGAGGTGGCGGCGGGGACGGAGCGGGCGGCGGCGGAGTACGAGGCCGAGCCGGCGCGTTTCGCGCGGCTCCGCGCCCGGCACGGCGACGCCGTTCCCGGCGGTGCCGGGGTCGCGGGGCCCGTGCCGGCCCGTCGTCTCGAACGGCTGCGTACGGAGGAGCGGCCCACCTGGGCCCGGCCGCTGCCCGGCGGGCGGGACGGGTGGAGTCGTGTCGCCCGTGAGGTGGCGGGGAGCGGCCCGCCGGCGTGACCGGGGTCAGGGCAGTGCCGGGCCGGCCCTGAGGGTGTCGAGCGTGTGGTCGAGGAGGGCCACGAGGTCGTCGGTGCGGCCGTGTTCGGCCCAGTGGACCGTGGCCTCGCGGAAGGCGCCGAGGACGGCGGCGGTGAAGACGCGGACCTCCAGGGCGTCGGGGGCGCGGCCGGTGCGGTCGGCGAGGACACGGGTGAGGCGGCGGCCGGTCTCGGCGGTGGTCTCGGTGAGGCGGGCGCGCACGGCGGGGATCTCCACCATGAGCCGGGCGCGCAGCCGGGTCTCCTCCGGCTCCTCGGCGAGGGCGGTGCGGACCGCTTCGAGGAGGACCGCGCGCAGGGACTCCAGGGGGTCCTCGCCGGCGGGGCGGGCGCGCAGCCGGGCTTCGAGGAGGGCGTCGTCCTCGTCGGTGAGGAGGATGTCCTCGCGGACCGGGAAGTAGCGGACGACGGTCGAGGGGGAGACCTCGGCCGCCGCCGCGATCCGCTCGGTGGTGGCGGCCTCCCAGCCGTGCTCGGCGGCGATCCGGTAGGCGGCCCTCCGGATCGCCGCGCGGGTCTTCGCCTTCTTGCGTTCGCGGAGGCTGGGGCGGGCGGGGACGTCGGCGGCCATGCCGCCATTCTCCCGGGTCAGGCGTGCTGGTACGCCACCAGCGAGATGCCGACGTAGTGGACGATGAAGGCCGCCAGGGTCAGCGTGTGGAAGACCTCGTGAAAGCCGAACCAGCGCGGGGAGGGGTTCGGGCGCTTGATGCCGTAGATGATCCCGCCCGCGCTGTAGAGCAGGCCGCCGACGACGACCAGGACGAGGACGGCGATGCCGCCCGTGCGCAGGAAGTCGGGCAGGAAGAAGACGGCGGCCCAGCCCATCGCGATGTAGCAGGGGGTGTAGAGCCAGCGGGGCGCGCCGACCCAGAAGACGCGGAAGGCGATGCCGGCGAGGGCCGCCGCCCAGACCGCCCACAGGAGCGGTTTCGCCGTGGAGTCGGGGAGCAGGAGCAGGGTGAGCGGAGTGTAGGTGCCCGCGATGATCAGGAAGATGTTGGCGTGGTCGAGGCGCCGGAGCACGGCCTCGCCGCGCGGGCCCCAGGTGCCGCGGTGGTAGAGCGCGCTGACGCCGAAGAGCAGACACGCGGTCAGGACGTAGATCCCGCAGGCGATCCGGGCGCGGGGCGAGTCGGAGAGGGCGACCAGGACGAGGCCCGCGACGATCACGGCGGGGAACATGCCCGCGTGCAGCCAGCCTCGCAACAGGGGCTTCAGCGGGAGCGCCGGGGAGGGGTCGACCGGGGTCACTTCCGGAGGAGCTGCAGTCATACGGGAATCGTACCTACGGGCCCGTAGGTCCCGGGTGTGAGTGGCGATGCTCACATGTGCGGCCCTCTGGACATATGGGCAGTTCCATCGGATGATCAAATGAGTGCGGTCGGCACCGGATGAGCAAGCTACGAAGCATCCGGGTCGCGGCCCCCACGGGGCAGACATCTAAAAAACCCCTCAAAAGGAGCAATCGTGGCGCGCGACAACGCGGCTCCCACCACCGTCCCCACCCAGCACCAGGAGCTCGTCTCCTGGGTGAACGAGATCGCCGAGATCACCCAGCCGGACACCATCGTCTGGTGCGACGGCTCCGAGGCCGAGTACGAGCGCCTGTGCGAGGAGCTCGTCGCCAAGGGGACGTTCAAGAAGCTCGACCCGGTCAAGCGCCCGAACTCCTACTACGCCGCCTCCGACCCCTCCGACGTCGCGCGCGTCGAGGACCGCACCTTCATCTGCTCCGAGAAGGAGGAGGACGCGGGCCCGACCAACCACTGGAAGGCCCCCGCGGAGATGAAGGACGTCTTCGCCGGCCGGGACGGCATCTTCCGCGGGTCGATGCGCGGCCGCACCATGTACGTCGTGCCCTTCTGCATGGGCCCCGTCGGCTCCCCGCTCTCCGCCATCGGCGTCGAGATCACCGACTCCGCGTACGTCGCCGTCTCCATGCGCACCATGACCCGCATGGGACAGGCCGTCCTCGACGAGCTCGGCACCGACGGCTTCTTCGTCAAGGCCGTCCACACCCTCGGCGCCCCCCTCGCGGAGGGCGAGCAGGACGTGCCGTGGCCCTGCAACTCCACCAAGTACATCTCGCACTTCCCCGAGACCCGCGAGATCTGGTCGTACGGCTCGGGCTACGGCGGCAACGCCCTGCTCGGCAAGAAGTGCTACGCGCTCCGCATCGCCTCCGTCATGGCCCGTGACGAGGGCTGGCTCGCCGAGCACATGCTGATCCTCAAGCTCACCCCGCCGCAGGGCGAGTCGAAGTACGTCGCCGCCGCCTTCCCGTCGGCCTGCGGCAAGACCAACCTGGCCATGCTGGAGCCCACGATCCCCGGCTGGACCGTCGAGACCATCGGCGACGACATCGCCTGGATGCGCTTCGGCGAGGACGGGCGGCTCCACGCCATCAACCCCGAGGCCGGCTTCTTCGGCGTCGCGCCCGGCACCGGCGAGCACACCAACGCCAACGCCATGAAGACCCTCTGGGGCAACTCCGTCTTCACCAACGTCGCCCTCACCGACGACGGCGACGTGTGGTGGGAGGGCATGACCGAGGAGGCCCCGGCCCACCTCACGGACTGGAAGGGCAACGACTGGACGCCCGCGTCCGGGACGCCCGCCGCCCACCCCAACGCCCGCTTCACCGTCCCCGCCGGACAGTGCCCGACCATCGCGCCGGAGTGGGAGGACCCGAAGGGCGTGCCGATCTCGGCCATCCTCTTCGGCGGCCGCCGCGCCTCCGCCGTCCCGCTGGTCACCGAGTCCTTCGACTGGAACCACGGCGTCTTCCTCGGGGCCAACGTCGCCTCCGAGAAGACCGCCGCCGCCGAGGGCAAGGTCGGCGAACTGCGCCGCGACCCCTTCGCCATGCTGCCCTTCTGCGGCTACAACATGGGCGACTACATGGCCCACTGGGTCAAGGTCGGCGCCAACGCCGACGCGGCGAAGCTGCCGAAGATCTACTACGTGAACTGGTTCCGCAAGAACGACGCCGGCAAGTTCGTCTGGCCCGGCTTCGGCGAGAACAGCCGCGTCCTCAAGTGGATCGTCGAGCGCCTCGACGGCAGGGCGGAGGGCGTCGAGACCCCCATCGGCATCCTGCCGACCGTGGAGTCCCTCGACACCGACGGCCTGGACCTGCCGGCCGAGGACCTGGAGTTCCTCCTCGAGGTCGACCGCGACGTGTGGCGCGAGGAGGCCGCCCTCGTCCCCGACCACCTGAACACCTTCGGCGACCACACGCCGAAGGAGCTGTGGGACGAGCACCGCGCGCTGGTCGAGCGCCTGGGCTGATCCCGCACCCCGAACTCGTGGTGGGTTGCCCCGAAATTCCGCCCTGACCAGTGGGGTCACGACGGCCCACCACGATCCGCCCGGCCCCCGGAGCCCCCTCAGGCTCCGGGGGCCGGCGCATGCGCGGGCGGACACGCGAACGCGGCGCCGGAGGGGGGTCCCTCCGGCGCCGGTGGTGGTTGGCACCCGGTCCGCGCGGTTCGTGCCGCGCGGACCGGGGCCGTCAGGGGGCGGCGGTCGCGGCCAGGGTGGATTCCCCGGCCAGCGCCGCGGTGTGCGCGTCCATCCGCTCGGCGGCGAGGATCGCGGCGGCCGTGTCGGCCCGGGAGGCGGCGACGACCAGGGCGCGGCCCGCGAGGGCGTGCGCCTTCCCGTGCAGCTCCCGCGCGGACGCGCCGCTGAGGGCCGCGTGCCGTGCGGGCGGCGCGCCGCGCAGTCGCGCCACCTGCCGGGCGATGAGCTCGCCGGCCTCCGTGTCGCCCAGCTCGTCGGTGACGGCGAGCAGGGCCGCGAGGTGTCCGGCGAGCTGGATGTCCAGCTCCTCCTCGCGGGAGCGGTGCGGATACGTGTGGTGGGCGTCGTCGGCCATCCGGTGGACCGACTTGGTGCGGATCGGTTCGTACATGGGACGGCCTCCTGAGTGCTCGGGAGCCATCCTAGCTTAGATTCAGTCTAAAGTTGAGTCGTGTCCGGCTGGGGGGCTACGGCTGGCTGTAGCCGTCCAGGAACCGTCCGATCCGCGTCACCGCGTCCGCCAGGTCCGCCGCCGCCGGCAGCGTCACGATCCGGAAGTGGTCCGGCTCGTGCCAGTTGAAGCCGGTCCCGTGCACCACCATGATCTTCTCGGCCCGCAGCAGGTCCAGGACCATCTGCCGGTCGTCCTTGATCTTGTAGACGTTCGGGTCGAGCCGCGGGAAGAGGTACAGCGCCCCCTTCGGCTTCACGCACGTCACGCCCGGGATCCGCGTGAGCAGCTCGTACGCCGTGTCCCGCTGCTCCAGGAGCCGCCCGCCCGGCAGCACCAGGTCCTCGATCGACTGCCGGCCCTGGAGGGCGGCGGCCACCGCGTGCTGCGCCGGCATGTTCGCGCACAGGCGCATGTTGGCGAGGATCGTGAGGCCCTCGATGTACGAGGACGCGTGGTGCTTCGGGCCGCAGACCGCGAGCCAGCCGGAGCGGAAGCCGGCCACCCGGTAGTTCTTGCTCATCCCGTTGAAGGTGAGGCAGAGCAGGTCGGGGGCGATGGCGGCGGTCGGGGTGTGCGTGGTGCCGTCGTAGAGGATCTTGTCGTAGATCTCGTCCGAGCAGACGACCAGGCCGTGCCGCCGGGCGATCTCCGTCAGGGAGCGGAGCATCTCGTCGTCGTAGACGGCGCCCGTCGGGTTGTTCGGGTTGATGATCACGATCGCCTTGGTGCGGTCGGTGATCTTCCGCTCGATGTCCGCGAGGTCCGGCATCCAGTCGGCCTGCTCGTCGCAGCGGTAGTGCACGGCCGTGCCGCCCGCGAGCGACACCGAGGCCGTCCACAGCGGGTAGTCCGGGGCCGGGACGAGGACCTCGTCGCCGTCGTCGAGGAGCGCCTGCATCGCCATCTGGATCAGCTCGGAGACGCCGTTGCCGAGGTAGATGTCCTCGACGGAGAGCGGGATGCCCTTGGTCTCGTAGTGGCTCATTACCGCCCGGCGGGCCGAGAGCAGCCCCTTCGCGTCGCCGTAGCCGTGCGCGTCGGACAGGTTGCGCAGCACGTCTTCCAGGATGGCGGGCGGGCACTCGAAGCCGAAGGCGGCCGGGTTGCCCGTGTTGAGCTTGAGGATGCGATGACCCGCGGCTTCGAGCCGCATCGCCTCTTCGAGCACCGGACCCCGGATTTCGTAACAGACGTTCGCGAGCTTCGTGGACTGGATCACCTGCATGACGAGAGCTTACGGCGGGGGCGGCCGGGACGCTCCGTGTTTTGGGCCACGTCGGGGGGGTGGGGCGGGCCGGGGCCGGGGGCGGTCCACTGCGACGGGGCCGGATAGGTTGGCACGTCATGTGGGTCTTCAGTGCCTCCGGATGCCGGTGGCTGGGTGCGGGCGGGTCGCTCGCCGTCGCCGTGGGCGGATGGTTCGCCGGGACGCTGCCGGCGCGCGGCGGCTGGGGGCTGTGGGAGCGGCACGGACCGGCACCCGCGGCCGCCGGGGCCCTCCTCGCGTACCTCGGCCTGACCCTGCTCGTCGCCGCGTGGGGGCGGTACGGGGTGCTGCTCGTCCGGGGCGCCGGGGCCGCGCGGGACGGGATCCTCGCGACCCTCGTCTGCTGGACCGTGCCGCTGCTCCTCGCCCCGCCGCTGCACAGCGCCGACGTGTACAGCTACATCGCCCAGGGCGCGATGGTCCTCGAAGGGCACGACGTGTACGGGGCCGGGCCCTCCGTCCTCGGCCCCGGCGACCTCGGCGCCGAGGCGGCGGCGAGCGTCGGCGGGCACTGGACCGACACCCCCGCCCCGTACGGACCCGCCTTCCTGCTCCTCGCGGCGGCCGTCGTGAAGCTCACCGGCGGGGCGGTCGTGCCCGCCGTCCTCGGCATGCGCCTGATCGCCCTCGGCGCGCTCGCGCTCACCGCCCGGGCGGTACGGGGGCTCGGCGGCGGGCCCGGCGGCCGGGCGGGCGCGCTCTGGCTGGCCGTCCTCAACCCCCTCTTCCTGATCCACGTCGTCGGCGGCACGCACAACGACGGCCTGATGATCGGGCTCGTCCTCGCCGGCGTCCTGCTCGCGACGCGGGGCCGGTGGGTGCCCGGCTGCGTCCTCGTCGGCCTCGCCCTGACGGTGAAGTCCCCGGCGGCGGTCGCCCTGCTCTTCATCGGCGTCATGGTCGCCCGCCGGGCCGGGGGCGGCGTACGCGGCGCGGTGAAGGGCCTCGTGCTGCCCGGGGCCGTCGCGGGGGCCGTGGCGGCGGGGGCGACGGTCCTCGCCGGGACCGGGTTCGGATGGCTGCGGACCCAGAGCGTCGCCGGGACCATCCACACCGCCCTGTCCGTCACCAGCGACCTCGGGCTCGGGCTCGGGCTGCTCCTCGCGGACGACCCCGACCCGGTCAAGGACCTCGTGCAGAAGCTGGGCCTCGCCGCCGCGCTCGTCCTGATCGCGGTCCTCGCGTGGCGCTCGTGGCGGGGCCTCCTCGACCCGGTCCTCGGCCTCGGCCTCTCCCTGGTGGCCCTCGTCGCGCTCTCGCCGATGGTCCAGCCCTGGTACCTGCTGTGGGGGACGGCCGTCGTCGCGTCGGTGGCCTGGTACGGCCGGGCCGGGCAGGTCCTCGCGGTCCTCTCGGCGGCGCTCGTGTACGAGACGGCGCCGTCGGGACGGACGCCGTGGTACGGGTTCGTGCTGGCGGGCGCCGTGGCCGTGCTCGGGCTGCTGTGGGCGCGGCGGGACCCGTGGCGGGCCGGCGCCGAGGAGGGCGCCGGCCCCGTGGGCGCGGCTACCGGGCGACCGGCGTCCTCCTGATCGCGCGCCCCGCCAGCACGTCCGTCCGCCGGCCGTCCTCGATCACGAACCGCCCCCCGATCAGGACGTGCGGGATGCCCGTCGGCAGGGTCCTCGGGTGCTCGTACGTCGCGCCCGCCGCGACCGTCGCCGGGTCGAAGAGGACCAGGTCGGCCACGTACCCCTCGCGGACCAGGCCCCGGTCGGGGAGGCGGAGGCGGGCGGCGGGCCGGGAGGTCAGGTGGGCGACGCACTCCTCCAGGGAGAGGACGCCGAGCTCGCGCACGTACCGTCCCAGGTACTCGGGGAACGTGCCGTACGCGCGCGGGTGCGGCTTGAGGCCCTGGAGGATGCCGTCCGAGCCGCCGGTGTGCACCCGGTGGCGCATGATCGTCCGGACGTTCTCCTCGTGGCCCACGTGCTGGAGGATCGTGGTGCCGAGCCGGTCCTCCAGGAGGAGCCGGCGGGCCGTGGCCCAGCCGTCGACGCGGCGGCCGACGAATTCCGCGAGCGCGGGCCCGTTCACTCCGGAGACCTCGATCGTGTCCCAGTCGACGGGGACGCCGTGGCAGCCGTCCGAGCCGGTCTCCTCCAGGTGGTGCCTGATCCGCTCGGCCGTCGCGTCGTCCTCCAGCCGCGCGAGCACCGCCTCCGGGCCGCCCTCGCCCGCCCAGCTCGGCAGCAGGGCCGCCAGGGTCGTACAGCCGGGGGTGTACGGGTACGTGTCGAGGCTGATGTCCGCGCCGGCGTCCAGGGCCCCGTCCAGGAGGGCGAGCAGCTCGGGGGCCCTGCCCGCGTTCACGCCGAAGTTCATGCCGGCGTGGGCCAGGTGCAGGGCGCACCCGGCCTCGCGGGCGAGGTCGATCATCTCCGCGTACGCGTCGAGCGCCCCGGCCCCGTACGAGCGGTGATGCGGGCAGTAGTAACCGCCGTACTCCGCGACGACCCGGCACAGCCCGGTCAGTTCGGCGTCCGACGCGTACATCCCGGGGGTGTAGGTCAGGCCGGAGGACATGCCGACCGCGCCCTGCTCCAGGCCCTCGGCGACCAGCCGCCGCATCCGGTCCAGCTCGGCCTCCGTCGCCGGGCGGTTCTCCCAGCCGACCACCTGCGCCCGGACCGTCCCCTGGGGGACGAGGTAGGCGGCGTTGACGGCGGTGCCCCGGCCGCCGTGCGCGCCGTCGAGCCGGTCCAGGTACTCGCCGACCGTGCGCCAGTCCAGGTCCAGGTCGGAGCCGTCGCCGTTCCAGCCGGTGATCGCCCGCCGCACCTCCGCGAGCGTGCGGTCGTCGACCGGGGCGTACGACAGGCCGTCCTGGCCCAGGACCTCCAGGGTCACGCCCTGCGCGGCCTTCGCGGAGTGGTCCGGGTCGCGGAGCAGCGCCAGGTCGCTGTGGGCGTGCATGTCGACGAAGCCGGGGGAGAGGACGAGGCCCTCGGCGTCCAGGATCCGGCGGCCGGTGGGCCGCCGGCAGCCGGCGGCGGCGGCCTCCCGGACGATCGTGGTGATCCGGCCGTCCTCGACGCCGACGTCGGCCCGGTAGGAGGGGCCGCCGCCGCCGTCGACGACCTCGGCGTCGCGGATGACGAGTTCCATCACTGTCCCGGCTTCCCGTCTGCTAGAAGAACGTGCGGATGTGGTCGACCACCGTGCCGTCGGCCTCGACGAGCGGGATGAGCTGCCACTTGTCGAACGACGTGCACGGGTGGGAGAGGCCCATCCCCACCCAGTCCCCGACCTCCAGGTCCGCCCCCGGCTCCGTGCGCAGCCAGGCGTGCTGGTCGGAGAGGCCCGTCACGCGGATGCCCTCGGCGGCCCGGACCTCGCCCGTGCGGGCGTCGCGGACCACCTGGGCCTCCGGGAGGTCCAGGTCGTGGGCGGCGTCCCGCTTGCCGGCGTTGGTGAAGGCCTGCTCGCCGGTGGGCCGGGAGACGACCTGCGACCACAGCCGGAACGCGGGCCGGAGCGCGCCCTCGTCCGGGACCCGGTTGAAGGGGGTGACCTCCCGGTAGCGGCCGTCGTCGTGCGAGACGTACGCGCCGGAGCGCAGCAGCTTCAGGACCGGGAGGGAGAGGGCGGGCAGCTCCGCGAAGACCTCGGCGACCGTGTCGAACCAGGCGCTGCCGCCCGCGCTCACCACGATCTCGCCGATGCCGGGGTCGAAGCGGCCCTCCGCGTCGAAGGCGGCGGCGAGGCCGGTGAGCCGCAGCAGCCAGGCGCGGACCCGCCCGGGGTCCGCCTGCGGCACCTCGCCCTCGTACCCGGCGACGCCGACCAGCCGCAGGGTGGCGGTGGCGGCGACCGCGTCCGCGACGGCGGCGCACTCGGCCTCCGTACGGGCGCCGGTGCGGGCCCCCTCGCCCGCGCCCAGCTCGACGACGACGTCCACCGGGCGGCCGGCCCCGGCGGCGCGCAGGGCCTCGTCCATCAGCTCGACGCCGCGCACGGAGTCGACGTAGCAGACGAAGCGGAGGTCCGGGTCGGCGTCGAGCTCGGCGGCGAGCCAGCGCAGGGCGACGGGGTCGACCAGCTCGTTCGCGAGGAAGATCCGGGCGATGCCGTGGGCGCGGTAGACGCGGGCCTGGTGGGGCACGGCGGCGGTGATGCCCCAGGCGCCGTGCGCCAGCTGCCGGTCGAAGAGCCGGGGAGCCATGGAGGTCTTGCCGTGCGGGGCGAAGGCGAGGCCGTGGCGCTCGGCGTACGTCTCCAGGAGGCGCAGGTTGTGCTCGACGGACTCGGCGGAGAGGGCGAGGACGGGGGTGGTGTAGCCGCCGGTGAAGAGGTTGCGGCGCTGGGCGGAGAGCTCGCCGACGGTCAGGCCCTCGGCGTCCGGGGGGAGGGCCTTGAAACGGTGGTCGACGCGCTCGGCGGAGAGGTCGGGGACCTCGCGCCCCTTCCGGGCGTCCTCCTGCGCGGGCGTCTCGTTCGCCGGGCCTGCCATGGGCTCCTCCTCGCGGTGTTGCATTCAGTGCAACGCTCATTGCGCATCTTGCTCACGGCTGTCTAACATCCGGGCCAAGGCCGGGTCAATGGATCCGTGGGAGTCACAGGGAGCACGAGAGTGAGCGGACACGCGATCCCGGACGTCGCCCGCGCCGTGGACCCCGTGGACCCCGTGGACCCCGCAGACGTCGTCTGTCTCGGCGAGTCCATGGTCACCTTCCTCCCCTCCCGGCCGGGCCGCCTCGCGGACGTCCCCTCCTTCACGCGGGCGATCGGCGGCGCCGAGTCCAACGTCGCCTGCGCCCTGGCCGCCGCCGGACACCGCGTCCAGTGGGTCGGCCGCGTCGGCGCCGACGGCTTCGGCGACCACCTGGTCGACACCGTCGGAGGCCACGGCGTCGACGTCACGGCCGTCGGCCGCGACCCGCACCGGCCGACCGGGATCTACTTCCGTACGGACGAGGACCGGGCCACCGACGCCCACGAGGTCGTCTACTACCGGGCCGGGTCCGCCGCCTCGGCCATGTCGCCGGCCACCGTCCCGTACGAGAGCGTCGCCGGCGCCCGGATCCTGCACCTCACCGGCATCACCGCCGCCCTCTCCGGGGACTGCCTGGCCCTGGTGCGGGAGCTCACCGCCCCGCGCCCCGGCCGGCCGCTGGTCTCCTTCGACGTCAACCACCGGCCGGCCCTGTGGCGCGACGGCGACGCCCCCGGCGTACTCCTCGAACTGGCCCGCCGCGCCGACCTCGTCTTCGTCGGAGCGGACGAGGCGGAGCGGCTGTGGGGGCTGGGGGACGCGCGGGCGGTCTTCGAGGCCCTGCCCGAACCGGGGACCGTCGTGGTCAAGCGGGGCGGGACGGGGGCCGTCGCCGTCGACGGGGAGACCCGGGGAGGCGGCGGCGTCCTCGTCCCGGCCCCCCGCGTCGACGTCGTCTCCCCGATCGGCGCCGGGGACGCCTTCGCCGCCGGTTTCCTCTCCGCGACCCTCCGCGGCCTCGGTCTCCGGAGCCGGCTCCGCCACGGGCACCTGACGGCCGCCGCCGCCCTCACGGTCCCCGGTGACCTGGCCGTCCCGCCCCGCCGCGAGCTGGCCGACCGGCTGGCCGCGCTCGACGACGCGGCCTGGGGGACACTTCACCTCGGCCCCGGCTGGACGGAGGCCGACGAGAGGGACCCCGGGCGGACGGGCCCCGGCCGGACGGGCGACGGCCCGGAGGGCACCGGCCGCGCGGGGGACGACCAGGAGGTACGCACGCCATGAGCCAGACCGTCGACCGGGCGCTCAGCATCCTGCCGCTGCTCGCGCGGGGCCCCGCCGACCTCGGACAGGTCGCCGAGAGCCTCGGCGTCCACAAGTCCACGGCCCTGCGGCTGCTGCGCACGCTCCACGAGCACGGGCTCGTCCACCGCCAGCAGGACCAGCGCTACCGCCTGGGCGCCCGGCTCTTCGCGCTCGCGCAGGAGGCCGTCGAGAACCTCGACGTCCGGGAGATCGCCCACCCCTACCTCACCGCGCTCAACGAGCGGATCGGGCACACGGTCCACCTCGCGGTGTACGAGGAGGGCGAGGTGCTCTACATCGACAAGGTCGAGAGCCGCTACCCGGTCCGCATGTACTCGCGGATCGGCAGGCCCGTCGCGATCACCGTCGCCGCCGTCGCCAAGCTGCTCCTGGCCGACCTGCCGGAGGCGGAGCGGCGCGCGGTCGCCGCGAAGCTCGACTACCCCCCGTACACGCCCCGTTCGACGCCGAACGCCGCCGCCTTCCTCAAGGAGCTGGCGACCGTGCGCGAGCAGGGGTGGGCCACCGACCTCGGCGGCCACGAGGAGTCCATCAACTGCGTCGGCGCGCCCGTCCGCGGCGCCGACGGGCGGGTCGTCGCCGCCATGTCGGTCTCGGCGCCCAACGTGGTCGTCACGGCCGAGGAACTCCTCACCCTCCTCCCGCAGGTGCGCCGCACCGCGGACGCCATCAGCCGGGAGTACTCCGGCACCGCCCCGACCAAGGACACCGCATGAGCGACCAGCCGACCGCGCAGACGTCTTCGCACCCCGTCGAGAAGACCGCCCTGACGCCGGCGACCCACACCGCCCCGCCCGCGAAGTTCTCGCACGGCGTGCGGAAGGGCAACATCCTCCAGGTCGCCGGCCAGGTCGGCTTCCTGCCCGCCGTCGAGGGGCAGGCGCCCACGGTCGCGGGCCCGACCCTGCGCGAGCAGACCCTCCAGACCTTCGCCAACGTCAAGGCGATCCTGGAGGAGGGCGGCGCGACCTGGGACGACGTCATGATGACGCGCGTCTACCTGACCGACGTGGACCACTTCGCCGAGATGAACGAGATCTACAACCAGTACTTCGAGGAGCAGGGCCTCAAGGCCCCCGCCTCCGCCCGCACCACCGTCTACGTCGGCCTCCCGCCCGGCCTCCTGATCGAGATCGACGCGCTGGCGGTCCTGGGCTGAGTCCCGGCACCCGGGAACGAGAGCCGTTCCCGGGTGCCTGCGCGTCACGTCTCCGGGCGAGGCGGACACGTCACCTCCGCCTTGACGGCCTCCGCCCCGTGCCCGTCCCCCGGCGCGCGTCAGGCCGGGGAGGGTTCGGTGTGCCCCACGGTGGAGCCATGGATGTCCTCGTCCACGACGCGGCGTGCCGGGTTCGCCAACTCCAGGCCGGAGAGGTGCTTCTTGAGTCTTTTCGCCATGGGGCGGGAGGTCGCGAGGGTGAGCCCGCCGGAGACGACGGCCCCGACGACGGGGATGGCCTTGGAAACGCTCTTCGCGAAGGTCTGCTTCGTCATCTCGACACCGAGATAGGCGGCGACCTTCTTCACGACCGGGTAGACGACGCCCTGGGTGAGGGCCTTCTGGGGCAGTTTCCTGGCGACCTGTTCCGCCATCAGCGCCGAGACCTGCCCCACCGCCTTGTTCGCCGACTGGGTGCCGAACATCACGCCGACGAAGAGCGTGAGGACCCCCTTGGTGGCGTCGTCGAGGTCCTCACCGCTGGTGGAGAGCAGATCGGGCCAGCTGTAGAGGTAGGCGAGCTTCTGCGCGATGCGCAGCATGTGGCCCATGTACTGGGCCATGTCGCCGGGGACGGTGAGGGGAAGGGCGAAGATGCCGGGCACTCCGGCGGCCGCGGAGAGGGCTCCGGCCTTGCTGGTCTCGTAGGTGATGGCCGCGTCGGCCGCCTTGTCCAGGACGTCGAGGGGGATGCCCGCCGCCGCGGGTGTCTCTTCGATCGCCACGCGGACCTCGTCCTCCGAGCAGTAACGGGTCAGCGCGCTTCGGAGGTACGTCTCCCTGTCGATACGTACGCCCGGAAGGCTCGCCACGCTCACCAGCACTGCGGAGAAACGCGACTCCGGGTTCTCACTCGCTCTGCTCTTGGCCATGGCAGGAATCTACAGTCCCCCGGTATCGCCGTTCCGTGGCCAAGAGATTTGCGGAAAAGGTGAGTTGGCATCCGTATTGCGCGGTGATCGTCAGGGCCTTCGGGTTCTCTCGTGGCACGCCGCACCGGTCGGCCGGGGGCGGCGGAGTGAGTCCTCCGTCGCCCCCGGCCCGTTCACGGGATCAGGCCGCGCAGTACTGTCCCTGCTTCCCGATCGAGCGGTACATGCAGTCCGCGTTCTCCAGGAGCTGGAGCACCGCGTCCCGGTTGCGGGCGGTCTCGCGCTCGATGACCTCGTCGGGCGGGTAGAAGCCGCCGCCGGAGGACGAGGACGGGTACATCTCGAAGGTGTACGCGAAGATCTTCTGCGCGCCCCACAGGTAGTCGTCGATCGAGCCGTCCGTGACGTACAGGTCGCTGGACTGCTCCGGGGTGTAGCCGTTGCTCGCGGCCATCTTCTTCCCGACGGCCGCGAAGGCGTTGCGGTCGTCGGCGGTCATGCCGGTGGCGGTGTCGGCGGTGGTCCAGCCGAACGGCCAGAGGACCAGTTCGCTGTACGTGTGGAAGTCGATGGACGCCTTGATCTGCTGCTTCCCGCCGACCACCCGGGAGCGGACGAAGTCGGCGACGACCTTCACCTCGGGGGCCGACTCGGGGGCCGCGCCCCGGTAGGTCTCGGAACTCTTGGAGCCCGAAGAGCCGCCGCAGCAGCCCCACTTGTAGTTCCAGTTCCGGTTCTGGTCCGTACCGACGTACGAGGAGCCGGAGTTGGGCTGCCGGTTCTTGCGCCAGCTGCGGTAGGAGCCGGACGCGATGTCGTACTCGCCGCCGTCCGGGTTGAGGTCCGGGACGATCCAGATCTCGCGCCCGTTCACGGCGTTGGTGATCCTGCTGTCCGTGCCGTAGCCCGCGCCGAGTTCGCGCAGCAGGTAGAGCGCCATCTCGACGGTGAGGTGCTCGCGGGCGTGCTGGTGGTGGGTGAAGAGGACCTCGGGCTCGTCCTCGTCGACGGCCACGTTGTCGCTGACCTTGATCGCGACGATGTCCCGGCCCTCGTACGACTTGCCGACGACCCGCTTGCTCATGATCGAGGGGTACTGGGCGAGCCGCTGGGCGATCTCCGCGTTCGCCTCGGCGTAGTTGTGGTAGCGGGAGTCCGCCGACGGGAAGTCCAGCGGGCCGAGCGCCGACCGGGCCGCCTCGCCCCGGTCCGGCGGGGCCGGCAGGGCCACGGGCTCGTAACCCGCCGCCCTGAGGCGCCCGAGCTGTTCGGCGTTCGCGCTGACCACGACCGCGCGGGCGTCGACCTCGTCGATCGAGACCCCGGTGGCGGCGAGCGCGGTGCGGGCGGCCGGGGTGGACGGTCCGGCCACCTCGTACTGCCGGATCACCTCCTCGGCCGCGGAGGAACGGGTGGCGGCGGTCGGCGCCGGGCCGGCCCCGGCGGGTGTCGCGAGCGCGGAGAGGGGCGCCGCGAGGGCGAGCGTCACGAGGGCCGCGAGGGTGGCGGACTTCCTGCCGGGCCTCCCGGTGCGGAGGGAACGTCGCATGCTGTCTCCTGGGTGGGGAGTGTGGGGGGTGCGACAACGGTGAAGTGAGGCTGGGTGGTGCGGGGTTGAGCGGGGTGGTGCGGGGTTGAGCCGGGTGGTGCGGGGTCGAGCGGGGGTGGAGTCGGGCGGTACGGGGGTGGAGCCGGGCGGTGCCCGGTCGTGCGGGGTGTTCCGGACATGGTGGGGGAGTGTCATGAACCGGTCAAGGTGTGGACTTCGGCCATACTGTCCCGCGTGGGGACCCTCATCGGCAGATACGTCATCGAGCACAAACTGGGCGAAGGCGGCATGGGCACCGTCTACCTTGCCCGATCGCGCGGCGGACGGGCCGTCGCCGTCAAAGTGGCGCGGCCGGAACTCGCCTCCGATCCCTCGTTCCGCGCACGCTTCCGCGCCGAGGTCGCCGCGGCCCGGCGGGTCGGCGGCTTCCACACCGCGCAGGTCGTCGACGCCGACCCCGACGCCGAGGCGCCCTGGCTCGCCACCGCCTACGTCCCCGGTCCCACCCTCGCCGGACTCGTCACCGCCGAGGGCCCGATGGACGAGGCGCGGCTGCGCGCCCTCGGGGCCGCGCTCGCGGAGGCCCTGGAGGCCATCCACGCCTGCGGGCTCGTCCACCGCGACCTCAAGCCCGGCAACATCGTCATGGCGCCCGACGGGCCGCGCGTCCTCGACTTCGGCATCGCCCGCGCCCTGGAGTCGACCCGGCTCACCGCCACCGGCTCCGCCTTCGGCACCCCCGGCTACCTCGCCCCCGAACAGGCCCTCGGCGAGGAGGTGACGGGCGCCGCCGACGTCTTCGCCCTCGGGGCCGTCCTCGTCGCCGCCGCCGGTGGCCGTCCCTTCGGGGACGGCACGCCGATGGGCCTCATGTACCGCTCGGTCCACGAGGCCCCGGACCTGGGCTCCGTCCCGGAGGCGCTGCGCGGCCTGGTGGCCCGCTGCCTCGCCAAGGACCCGGCCGGGCGGCCCGCGCCGGACGAGATCCTGGACGCGCTGGGCGAGGGGGCGCCGGGGACGGGGGAGCGGCCTCCCGCCACGGTGGTCGTGTCCACGCCCGCCCGTCCGTACGGCTCCGTACCGCCCGCCGGTCCCCGTGACTCCGTACCGCCTGCCGACCCCCGTGACTCCGTACCGCCTGCCGGTTCCGCCCCCGGTCCCGCCGCCCTGGCCGGTTTCGCGACGGTGCCCGCCCACGTACCGCCGGGACACGTACCGCCGCCCCCCGGCTTCGGGCCCCCGGGGGCCTTCGCCGTGCCGCCGCCGCCCTCCGTGCCGCCCGGGGCCGCGCCGGCGGGATTCGTGGCCGCCGACCGGGTGTCCGGGATCGTCGTCGACGGCTCCGGCGTGCACCTCCAGCTCTACGGCGAGGAGGCCGACTTCGGCTGGGAGGAGATCTCGGGCGTGGACCTCGTGCGGACCCGCCGCGGCCGGGGGCTGCGCGTCGTGGTCTCGCTCCACGAGGGCGGCGCGTACACGTGCGAGCTCGACGGCCGCCGCGCCGCCCGGGTCGAGGAGTGGGTGGCCCGGCTCGACCCGGTCCTGGCCGGATTCCTGCCCCGCCGCTGAGCACGCGGCCCGGTTCCTGGCCCGGGAACGACGCAGCGCCGCCGGGGGAGCGGCGGCGCTGCGGAGCCCGTACGGAGACGGGGAAGGACCCGTTACGGGAGGCCGTGCACGTGCGGGCCGACCACGTTCGACCAGGCGTTGCCGGCCGTCGCGTCCCAGTTGGTGGACCAGGTCATGGCGCCGCGCAGGGACGGCCAGGCCTGGGCCGGCTTGAAGGTGCCGCAGCTGGTGAGCTTGGTGAGGCAGTCCAGCGCGTTGTTCACGATCTGCGGGGAGACGTAGCCGCTGCCCGCGCCCCGGGTGGAGGCGGGGACGCCCAGGCCGACCTGGGACGGGTCGAGACCGCCCTGGATCTGGATGCAGGCGAGCGCGGTGAGGAAGTCCACCGAGCCCTGGCTGTAGACCTTGCCGTCGCAGCCCAGCATCGAACCGCTGTTGTAGTACTGGGTGTTGACCACCGTGAGGATGTCCTTCACGGCGAGCGCGGTCTTGAAGTACTCCGTGCCCGTGGACTGCATGTCGATGGTCTGCGGGGCCATCGTGATCACCAGGCTCGAACCCGCCTTCGCGGAGAGCTGGCGCAGCGCCTTGGTGAGGTACGTGGAGTTGATGCCGTGCTCGAGGTCGATGTCGACGCCGTTGAAGCCGTACTCCTGCATCAGGGCGTACGTGCTGTTCGCGAAGGCGGTCGCGCTCGCGTCACTGTTGATCGTGACGTTGCCCTTCTCGCCGCCGACGGAGATGATCACGGACTTGCCGGCCGCCTTCTTGGCCGCGACGTCGGCCTTGAAGTCGGCGACCGAGGCGTAGCCGACGGCCGGGTCGAGGTTGAAGGTGATCTGGCCGGGCGTGGTGGTCGAGTCGGCGAAGGAGACGGCGATGATGTCGTACGCCGCCTGCACGTCCCGCAGCTTCTGCTTGGCCGCGCCGTTGTCGAAGTTCTGCCAGTAGCCGGTCACGGCGTGCTTGGGCACGGCCGGGCCGGGGCCGGTCTGGTTCTTGGCGGTGCGCGCCGAGACGGCGGCGGACTTCGCGGACTCGCCCGCGGAGTTCGTCGCGGAGACCTGGAACTGGTAGGCGGTGTCGGCGGTGAGCCCGGTGACCGTGGCGGAGGTGCCGCTCACGGTCTGCGGGGCGGTGCCGTCCCGGTACACCTTGTAGCCCGTCGCGCCGGAGACCGCGCCCCAGCTCAGGCTCACGGAGGAGGAGGTGACGGTGCCCGCCGCGAGGCCGGCCGGGGTGGACGGGACGACCGGGTCGGGGTCCGGGACGCCGCCGCCGTCGGGCCCGAAGACGCTCACGTCGTCGACGAGGTAGGGGGAGGTGCCGTACCAGCCGTGGGTGTAGATCTCGACCGAGGTGGTGGAGGCGCCCGTGGTGAAGGTGGTGGTCAGCTGCTTCCAGGACGGGGAGTCCGGCGTCCAGGTGGAGACCGAGCCGGTGCCGGTCCCGGTGCCGCTCGCGCCGAGGTAGGCGTAGCCGCCCTGGACCCAGGCGCTCAGCGTGTACGTCGAGTTGGGCTTCACGGTCACGGTCTGCACGCACTTGGCGTTGTCGAGACCGGCCGGGCTCGCCTTCAGGGCGCCGGTCCCGGTGCGGACCGGCGAGGAGACGGCGGCGCCGGTCCCGGCGGAACAGGCCCAGTTGGCCAGGCCGCTCTCGAAGCCCGCGTTCCTGGCGACGTTGACGTCCGCCGCCTGGGCGGTGCCGGCTCCGCCGACGAGGACGAGCCCGGAGCCGACGGCGAGCGCGAGGGCTCCACCGAGCCATCTGCGTCCGCTCGGGCGGGTGGTGGTGCGGTCCACGTGCATCCTCCGTGGGGGAGTTGGGGTTCTGGAGGCGCCGTACGTCGTCGTACGGAGGGGGTTCGTACGGGGGGTACGAGGCGATACGGGTCGGGACGGTGGCCACCGCTGAAGCTACAAGTTGGTCCAGACCAATTGAGTTGTCAAGACCTCTGACGCGCAAGGCCGTTGCGGGACCTCCCCGGGCCCACGGTCGGGGTTTGGGTCCGGCGGTGGGTCCACGGGCCCACGATCCCCGGCCGCGCCCGCCCCTAAGGTGCCCTGGCGGACACCGGGCGGGCGGCGGGGAGGGGCGGGCGGATGCGCGGGACGGACGGGCCCCCGTGGGCCGGCGCGACACGGACAGGCGCGATACGGGGGGACGCGACACGGTGGGACGCGACACGGGGGGACGCGACACGGGGGGACGCGGCGCGCGAGGGCGGGTTGCGTGAGGGCGGGGGGACCGCCGCTCTCGTCCGCGTGTGGGCCGCCGGCCTGATCGTCCTGCTCTTCTCCGAGTACCTCCAGGTCACGTACTTCTACGGCACGTTCGCCGACGCGCAGCGCCTGGAGGGCTTCGGCGGCCGACTGCTCCTGGTCCACGTGCCGAACGCGCTCTGCGTCGCCCTGACGGTCTGGGCGTCCGGCCGGCTCCACCGGGAGCCGTTCCGCTCCTCGCGCGCCCGCCACGCCGCCGCGCTCTTCGCCGTCCCGGCGTTCGCCCAGGTCGTCAGCCTCGCGGTCCAGTGGGAACGCGCCTCGGCCGAGGGCCTGTCCATGTCGTGCGCCGTCGTCGTGGTCGGCGCCTTCTGCGGCCGTGCCGCGGACCGGCTCCAGGAGGGGGACCGATGAGGGGCGGCCGACGGTGGAGAACGGACCGCGGCGCGGGCGCGCTCGAGTACGTGGGGGCCGTGGTCATCGCCGTGGCCCTCCTGCTCGCCCTCGCCGCGACGGGCGTGGCGGGCACCCTCGGCGAGAGGTTCGCCTGCGCGGTCGCCTCGCTCTGGAGCGGCGGCTGCGCCCCCGGCGGGGGCCCGCGGGACACGGCCGCGCGCGACGCCGACTACGAGCCGCCGCTGTGCACGCTGTCCACCGTCACGGACAAGGCCGGCGGCAAGGTCAAGGTCGGCTGGTTCGAATGGGGCAACGAATACGGCTTCCAGGACCAGGTGCACCGGGCCAACTACGACGTCGACGGCGACGGCGAGGTCGATGGCGACGACCGGCTGATCCACACCACCTTCACGGACGCGGCGTCGATCGGCGCCACCGGCGGCTTCGGCGGGAGGATCGGCAAGCTGGGCAGGGGGTCGGTGGACCTCGGCGGCGGCATCAGGGTCAACAACGGCGACACCTGGGTCTTCGAGAGCAGGGAGGAGGCCGACGCCTTCCGAGAGGACCTGGAGAAGCTCAGGATGTACGAGATCCGGCGCACGTCCCCGGGCGGCGCCGAGGCGAGCATGGGCGACGGCATCCTCGCGATCTTCGGCAAGGGACCGCTGGTGGAGGAGGAGAGGCTCCGCGAGCGGATCGAGGGCCGACTCGGGGACCGCCACATCAGCTACGGCTCCGTCGGCGTCTACGGCAGCGTGGACGGCGGTCTCTCGGTGGACCCGGGCGACGACCGGATCATCGCCGCCGGGATCGAGGGGAGCGCCAGGATCAACGCCGACGTGATCCTCACCAAGGACGACTACCGCGGCACCAAGGCGTACACCTACTCCGTCAGGGCCGACGGCCAGTGGGGCAGCAGACTCGGCGCCGGCGGCTTCGACACCGGCGACCACGCGCAGGCCGCCCGCTCCGCCACCGTCACCGTCACCCGCGACCAGAGGACCGGCGAGCTCGTCCGGATCGACTTCACCCGGACCACGGAGACCGACGACGTCGGCACCTCCGACGGCGCGGGCGGCCACAACGGCAAGGAGGGCAAGGACAACAAGGGCGGCCGCGTCGGCACCGTCGACAACTCCGGGAAGAGCCGGACCGAGGTCCTCACCACCACCGTGGCCTTCCCCAAGGGCCCGGACGGCGACGCCGACCGCGCCGTGGCGCAGAAGTGGCTGGACGGGAACGGCGACGGCGGCGCGGTCTTCTCGTACCTGCTGAACAACGACGCGCCCACCACCCGTCCGGGCGCCGACGACCCCTTCGGACGACTCCTCTTCGACCGGGGGAAGTCCAGCAGGACCGAGTACGACGTGATGGCCGACGCGCACGAGTACGGCTTCGAACTGAACCTGGGCCTCTCCCTCGGCGCCTCCGTGGAACTGTCGAACAAGGCCCAGACGCTCGACGACGCCCGGTTCCTCGGGGCGCCCCGGGACGGGAAGCGGGAGTACGTCCCCTACAGCTACTGCGCCCGATGACGCACAGTACGTACAGGCGCGGACGCGTACCGGCGCACAGGACGTACATGCGCGCGGACGCGTACGGGTAGACGAACGGCGGCGGAAGCGCCGCCCGGAACGAGCGAGGGGAGTCGGGATGACCGGGAAGCCGGGGCACGGCCTTCGCGCCGCGCTGGCGGCCGGGGCCGCCGGACTGCTGCTCACCGCCTGCGGGGGCGGCGGGACGGCGGGCACCGTCCCCGAGGGCTGGGGCACCCTGAGGACCGAGCGGCTCACCGTCGCCCACCCGGCGGCCTTCGAGGAGGTCGCCCCCGACGAGGGCAACCCCCACGAGGTGGCCCGGGCGACCCTCACCGAGGGCGGCGTCACGGTCGGGGTCATGAGCGTCGAGTTCGACCACGGCAGCCTGAACACCGTCGAGATGGCGGCCGTCGGGGCGGAGGCCCGGATCCAGCTGGGCGCCACCCCGGCGAAGACCACGGAGGTCCGGGTGGCCGGTCCCGGCGGGCGCGAGGAGGCCCGGAGGATCACCTACACCTTCACCTCCCGGGGCAGGGCCGGCACGCCGCCCGAGGGCACCCGGCTGGAAGGCGTGATGGTGACCGGCGTGGACGCGCGGTCGCGCCCGTACCTGATCACGGTGAACTCCCGGGAGGGCACGCTCTCCGACCGGGACGTCACGGAGATCGTCGAAAGCGTCACGCTCACGGTGACGGAGAAGTAGGCTCCGGCCTGGACTCTTCGGCATCCCTCCGGAGCCCCCTTCCTCCCACGCCCTTTCCGAATTCAACGATTTCAGGAGTTCGGACACGGGGTCCGCCCGTGAAGGGAATCCGTGGACAGTCGTATGTCACGGAAGGGTGTTCTCTGCCGTGTAGGGCGCGGATAAGCTGCCGATGTGGTCAGATGACGGGGGAAGGGCCTGCGGTCGCCGGGGAACCGGGGCCGGAGTGAAACGGGGATCTGGGTGTCGACAGCAATCGCGGTCACGAGCACCGACTTGGTGCTCCCACTGTTCGACCAGCACACGCCCACCGCGGCCGTACTGCGGGCGCCCGAGGCGCAGTCCCTGGAAGCCGCGCTCCTCGACATGCGCGTGACGCTCGATCAGCACGGCTACGTCGTCGTCCTCTATCCCGCGACCCTCTCCCGGCCCTTCGAACAGCGGCTCCACGCCGTCCGCGCCCTCCTGGAGAGCGACCGGGTCGCGTTCCTCAGGTCGGACCTCCCCCCGCTCGGCCTGGCCGTGCTCGTCCGTCAGCTCCGCCAGCTCTCCGTCTGCGACTTCAGCGCGGGAGTCGTCGCGTCGGCGGCGCGCCTGCTCTCGTACTACATCCACTGCGGCGCGCTGCTCGGCTCGGTCGCGAAGCTCGACCGGGTCCCGGTGAGCCTCACGTCGCACGCCAGGTCCTGGATACCGGGCTCCCGGTTCGGCGTCGTGGCCGGCCCGGAGCCGCAGCTGATCAAGGTGGGTGACGGCACGCTCACCGGACCCGAGTACGACACCCGACTCCTGGTGGCGAGGGGCCAGTTGCAGTCGGACTGGGTGACCGGCACGCTCGCCCCCGGGTGGAAGGTGCAGGGGGTCGAGGAGACCGCCCTCCCCGCCGAGTCCCCGCGCTGGTGGGGCACCGGCAGGCTGATCGAGTTCGCCGCCCACATCCCCGACCTCTCCGTGCTGTACCAACTGGTCGCGAGCGTGCGGCGCGAACGGTGCCACTGGTGCGGCATGGAACTGATCGGCGACCGGTGCGGCTTCTGCGCGGCGCCGCTCCCCACGGGCGAGAGCCTGGCCCTGCCCCCCGGCGTCACGACCGGGGGTTGACCGCCCGCCCGCCGCCCGCCGCCGACTCCGCGTCCCGTCCCGTCCCGTCCGTTCGCCCCACGTCCCCTAACGAGGTTGTCCGGTCCATGAATTCCCGTCAACGCCGTGGTGTCATACTCCTGCTCCTCTCCGTGCTGTGTGCCTTCGGCGCCTTCGCCGGGGTGCTCTCCGTGATCGGCGACGTGAATTCGAAAGTCGGTCCCGAGGTCTCGGCGTATCGGACGAAGGTCGACGTCGCCCCCTACACCAGCCTCAAAGAGAGCCAGTTCGAGAAGATTTCCCTCCCCAAACGCTGGCTTTCGGCCAACGCGATCACGGATCTTTCCGAGATCGACGGAAAAATCGCTGTCACTCAGCTCCACAAGGGCTCACTCCTGCAGAGCGACATGATCGTCAGGCGCCCCGCCCTGCAACCCGGCGAGCAGGAGATCGCGATCATGATCGACGCCGCCACGGGCGTGGCCGGAAAGATCACTCCCGGTTCCAAGGTGAACATCTTCGCCACGTTCTCCGGCGAGAACGACAAGACCGCGCCGATCTCGAAGATCATCGTGTCGAACGCCAAGGTCCTCGACGTCGGCAAACTCACCTCCCTGGAGCCGGCCCGGGGCGAGAGGTCCCGCTCCAACGAGGCCGTTCCGATCACCTTCGGCCTGAACACCCTGGACGCCCAGCGCGTCGCCTACGCGGAGTCCTTCGCCGAGCACGTCCGCCTCGCCCTCATCGCCCCGGGCAGCGACACCTCCCTCCGTCCCGGCGAACGCACCTACGAAATCGGCAAGGACAAGTGAGGTCCGGATGACGACCAGGATCCTTCCGGCCGTCGGAGACGCCGACGCCGCCCGGTCCATCACCACCCTGCTCAGCCAGCTCCCGGAAGCGGAGCCCGCGACGCCGGTCGGTGACTCCACGCAGCTCGTCGACACCCTCGCCCAGCTCGCCGGCGAGTCCCTCGACGAACTGCCCGAGGTCGTGCTCGTGCACGAACGGATCGGTCCGGTGCCCGCCCTGGAACTGATCCGCGAGGTCGCCCTCCGCTTCCCCGCGGTCGGCGTCGTCCTCGTCACCGCCGACGCGAGCCCCGTCCTGTTCGCCGCGGCCATGGACTCCGGGGCCCGCGGCCTGGTCGCCCTCCCGCTCAGCTACGAGGAACTGGCCGGCCGCGTGCAGGCCGCCGCCGTCTGGGCCACCGGCGTGCGCCGGCACCTCGGCAACGGCGGCGAGGTCATGCGCGGGGTCGGCGGCAAGGTCGTCACGGTCAGCGGCGCGAAGGGCGGCGTCGGCACCACGCTGATCGCCGTCCAGCTCGCCCTGGCGGCCCGCGCCTCCGGCATGAGCACCGTCCTCGCCGACCTGGACCTCCAGGCCGGTGACGTGGCCTCGTACGTCGACGTCCAGCACCGCCGTTCCGTGGTCGACCTGGCGGGCATCCAGGACGTCACGCCCCGCGTGCTCCAGGACGTCGTCTACTCCGGCGACCAGAGCAAGGTCGGCGGCCTCTCCCTGCTGCTCGCGCCCGCCGAGGGCGAACGGGCCGAGGAGGTCGACGACCGCGCCGTACGGCAGACGATCAGCGCGCTCCGGCACAGGTACGAGGTCGTCGTCGTCGACTGCGGCACCGTGATGAACGCCGCGAACGCCGCCGCGATCGAGATGGCGGACACCGGCGTCCTCGTGGCCACGCCCGACGTGATCGCCGTACGGGCCGCCAAGCGCATGGTCCGGCTCTGGGAACGGCTCCAGATCCGCAAGGCGGAGGACACGATCACGGTGATCAACCGCCACACCCGGAGCACCGAGATCCAGTCGCCGCTCGTCGAGCGGATCACCGGGACCCGGGTCGCGCGGACCACGGTCCCGTCCCACTTCAAGGAGCTGCAGGCGGCCGTGGACGCGGGCCGGATACAGGACCTGGACGCCAAGTCCCTGGTGAAGCAGGCGATATGGGCGCTGGCCGGCGAACTGGGCCTGGTGAAGCCCGCGACGGAGGGCGGACGCGGGGGACGGGGGCGCGGCGACCGGGACCGGGGCTCGTTCGGCCTGCGCAGGTCGCGGGCGTGACGACGGAGACGTGAGCGGGCGGGGACGTGGGCGGGTGCCCGAGCGGGCAGGGATGTCGGTGGACGGAGACGTGGGCAACGGAACCGAGGGGGAACGGCGAACCATGGAAGTGGCGGAGATACGACGGCGGGACCGCGTCCACGACGACCGGGGCCAGCTCAGCGTCGAGTTCACGGGCACCTTCCCGCTGATCCTGCTGACGCTGGCCGTCCTCTGGCAGTGCACCCTCGTCGGCTACACCTTCATCCTGGCGGGGAACGCGGCGGACCGGGGGGTACGTGCGGCCGCGGCCTCCAACGACATGGGGGACTGCCAGTACGTCGGCCAGGAGGACCTGCCCCAGAAGTGGCGGGAAGCCACGATCTCCTGCGTGCCGGAGGGGGAGCTCGTGAAGGCCACGGTTTCCGTCGAGGTACCGATCTTGTTCCCCGGTGGCCCGAGCCTCCCGATCCCCGTCCGGGGCCACGCCGCCGCGGCGAAGGAGGGGAGGGAGCCGTGAACGCCCGTACGCATCTCCCCGTGACGCGCCCCCGTACCGACCGGGCCGGTTCACGGAAGGACGACCGGGGCCAGGCGGCCCTGGAGTTCCTCGGCTGGCTGCCCGTCCTCCTCCTCGTCGGCCTGCTCGCGGTCCAGCTCGGCCTCGGCGCCTTCGCCGCCCAGCAGGCCGGTACGGCGGCCCGCGCCGCGGCCCGCGTGGCGTCCGACCCCGACGCCGACATGAGTGCCGAGCAGGCTGCCAGGGAGGCCGTGTCCGACTGGCTCGCCGACGGCACCGACGCCCCGCCGCCGAACGACTGGGGCGACGGGGTCACCGTCACCGTCACCGTCAGGGTCCCGTCGGTGATTCCCGGCTTCGACGACTTCGGCACCGCCGAGAAGAGCGCCACGATGCCCGCCGACTGACCCCGCCGCCGCACCGCCGGTCCCGGAACCCGTGACGGACCGCCCGTACGCGGGCGTTGGAAGCCCAGAGAAGCCGAGGAGTCGACGACATGAGCTTGAGGGCACGCCTCAACAGCCCCGAGCCGAGCAGCGGCCACGACGAGGGAGACGTCCTCGTCGGCGTCTACCGCGCCAAGCTCCTGGAGGAGATCGACCTCGCGGAGATGTCCGCGCTGGCCGCCGCGGACCGCCGGGTCCGCCTGGAGCGCGTCCTCGGCCACATCATCAGCCGCGAGGGCCCGGTCCTCTCCACGGTCGAACGCGCCCAGCTCATCCGCCGCGTCGTCGACGAGGCCCTCGGCCTCGGCATCCTGGAGCCCCTCCTGGAGGACGCCTCCGTCAGCGAGATCATGGTCAACGGCGCCGACCAGGTCTTCGTCGAGCGGGGCGGCCGCCTCGAACAGCTCCCCCTGCGCTTCTCGTCCAACGAGCAGCTCATGCAGACCATCGAGCGCATCGTCTCCACCGTCAACCGGCGGGTGGACGAGGCGAACCCGATGGTCGACGCCCGCCTCCCCTCCGGCGAGCGCGTCAACGTCATCATCCCGCCGCTCTCGCTGACCGGCCCCATCCTCACCATCCGCCGCTTCCCCCGCGCCTTCACCCTGGCGGAGATGATCGGGCTGGGCTCGCTCGACGAGCAGATGATGCTGCTGCTCGCCGGCCTGGTCCGGGCCAAGTTCAACGTCATCGTGTCCGGCGCCACCGGCACGGGGAAGACCACCCTGCTCAACGCCCTCTCCGGCCTCATCCCCGAGGGCGAGCGCATCGTCACGATCGAGGACTCCGCCGAGCTGCGGCTCCAGCAGTCCCACGTCATCACCCTGGAGAGCCGGCCGGCGAACGTCGAGGGCAAGGGCCGCATCGGCATCCGCGACCTGGTCCGCAACTCCCTGCGCATGCGACCCGATCGCATCATCGTCGGCGAGGTCCGCGGCGGCGAGACGCTCGACATGCTCCAGGCCATGTCGACCGGCCACGACGGCTCCCTCGCCACCGTCCACGCGAACAGCGCCGAGGACGCCCTGATGCGGCTCCAGACCCTGGCGTCCATGTCCGAGGTGGAGATCCCCTTCGTTGCGATCAAGGACCAGATCAACAGCGCCGTGGACGTCATCGTCCAGCTCACCCGGCACGCCGACGGCTCCCGGCGCGTCACCGAGATCGCCATCGTCGACTCCCACGGCCGCGAGGACTACCGGATCGTCTCGGTCTGCCGCTTCAACGCCCAGCCCCTGGCCCCCGACGGCCGGGTGTACGGCGCCTTCGAGTACTACCCGCTGCCGCTCCGCATCGCCGAGCGCCTGTACATGAGGAGCGAGCCCATCCCCGCCGCGTTCGGCGTCGCCCGGTCGGAGGACCAGCTCGCCGTACGCAGGTCCCCGTGACCGGATCCGTCGCGGCCGTTCCCGTGACCGGTCCGCGATCGCCGTCGCCGTAACCGGTCCGTCCCCGCCCACCGCCCACCCAGAAGGTTCCCGCCCGACATGGACAATCTCCCGCTCCTGACGATCGGAGTCACACTGCTCGCCTGTGTGCTCACCGTCATCGGCGTGCACACCCTCTCGTCGGGCAGGGCCCACCAGGAGGAGCTCTACCGGCGGATGTCCCAGACGGGGCCGGCGGGGGGCCGGGGCCGGCACCGGCGGTTCACCGCCGTCGACCGGCGGCTGCGCAGGACCACGCTCGGCAGGAACATCGAACGCAAACTGGCCGCGACGGGCCTCGACCTCACCCCCGGCGAGTACGCCGTCTACGTGGTGGGCGTGCTCCTCGCCGTGTACTTCGTCACCACGGCGGTCTTCGCCCCCTTCTTCGGCCTCCTCGCCGTCGTCATCGGCCTCTGGGGAGGCAACGCGTTCCTCAACGCGCAGATCCAGAAGAGGACCGAGGCCTTCATCAACCAGCTTCCCGAACTCACCCGGCTCCTCGCCAACGCCACCCAGGCCGGCCTGGCGCTGCGCACCGCCCTCGCGATGGCCTGCGAGGAGCTGGAGGACCCCGCGCGGGAGGAACTCCGCCGCGTCGCCGACCAGCTCGCCGTCGGCCACTCCCTGGAGGACGCGCTCAACGAACTCGGCGAACGCCTGCCGTCGCGCGAACTCACCGTGCTGCTCACCACCCTCATCCTGTCCAGCCGGGCGGGCGGCACGATCGTCACCTCCCTGCGCAACCTCACCGACACCCTGGAGGAGCGCAAGGAGACCCGGCGCGAGGTCAGGACGATCCTCTCGCAGGTCAGGATGACGGCGATCATGGTCCCCGTCCTCGGCGTGGGCTTCCTCCTCGTCATCAACGGCATGCGGGCGGGAGCGCTGGACGACATGACGGCCGCGACCGGAGGGAAGATCGCCGTCGTCGTCTCGGCCGGCCTCTACGGGCTCGGCTTCTTCCTCATCACCCGACTCACCAAGATCCGTACCTGAAGGGCGGGGACACACCGTGGATCTGCTGCTCTCCCTGCTCTTCGGCCTCGGGGTCTGGGGCGTCTTCCAGGGCGTACGGATGTACCGGGCCGACGCCAAGCTCCCCTCCGACCTCGCGGTGGCCCTGGAGTCCGGCGCCTCGCGCACCACCGCCACCGGCTCCGCCATCGACCGGATGGGCATGCGGCACGCGCCGCGCGTGCTGAGGATGATGGGCCCCAAGCGGGTCGACGCCATGCGGCGCAAACTCGACCTCGCCGGAAACCCGAACGGCATGACCGTCGACCGCTACGCCGCCCGTAAGGCCGTCTACACGGTCTTCGGCGCGGCGGCCGCCTTCTCCATGCTGGCCAACGGCCAGGTCGTGCTCGCCGCCGTGTTCGCCGTCTACGGCTTCTTCTGGACGGACGCCCTCATCCGCTTCGCCCTGCGGAAGCGGAAGGAGGACATCGAGCGCACGCTCCCCGACTTCCTCGACGTCCTCGCCGTCGTCGTCTCCGCCGGGCTCGGCTTCCGCCAGGCGATGGAACGCGTCTCGGAGAAGTACCAGGGCCCCTGGGCGGACGAACTCAAGATCACCCTGCGCCAGATGGACATGGGCATGAGCCGGCGCCAGGCGTTCGACGAGCTGCGCAGGCGGAACGACTCCGAGCAGGTGTCGATGTTCGTCTCCGCCCTCCAGCAGGGGGAGGAGCTCGGCGCCCCCATCGTCGACACCCTCATCCAGATCGCGACCGACATGCGCCGCACCGACGCGCAGGCCGCCCGCCAGAAGGCGTCCAAGGCCGTACCGAAGGCCACGCTCCTCGTCACGAGCTTCATGCTCCCCGCGACCATGATCCTCATCGGGGTGGGCTTCTACTACGCCTCCGAGGTCGACTTCGGCACCTTGTTCGGGGGTTGAGGAGGGTGCCGGGAGGAGGGCGAGGACGAGACCGGGGCCGGGAGCGAGGGCGGCGGGGAGGCGACGGGCGCATGACGCTCCACCTCGGCACCATCGGCGCCTCCGCACCCATGCCCGCTTCCGCTTCCGCGCCCACGTCCGCGTCCATGCCCGCGTCCACGTCCGCGTCTGCGGTCACGGATACGCCCACGGACCCGCCGCCCGGCATCCAGATCCAGATCAACGCCCTCCAGGCGCTGTGCCGGCAGCTCTTCGGCTTCCGGCTCGCCATGACCGCCCTCGCCACCCCGTTCGCCCTCGCCCGGGCCGCGGAAGGCCCCGCGGGCTGGATCATCGGCGCCGCCGTCCTCGTCACCGTCATGGTGTCGTACGCACTGCTGCGGGACTGGGAGCGGTTCGGGCCCTTCCTGCTCAGACACCCGTGGCTGCTCGCGCTCGACATGCTCTTCGGCGCACTGCTGCTCTTCGCGGCCTCGCCGAACTCCACGCTCGCGTACGTCACGATCTGCACGCCGCTCCTCGCCGGCCTCGTCTACAGCTGGCGGGGCGGGGCCGTGTTCGCCGGCTGCCAGGTCGCGCTCCTCGGCGCGGCCTATGCCGTGAGCACCGCCGAGGCCGACGCGTCGGCGCTGCTGCTCGTCGGCCTGTGCCTGATGGCCGGCGCGGTCGGCGCCAGCCTGCGCGGGCTGCTCCTGCGCTTCGGCGCCGCGTCCACCGCCCTGACTGAGACCCGGGCCCGCCTCGCCGTCCACGAGGCGGTGGAGGAGGAGCGGGCCCGGCTCGCCCGCGAGATGCACGACTCCGTCGCCAAGACGCTGCACGGGCTCGCGATGGCCGCCGACGGACTGGCCGGCACGGTCGAGCGGACGGACCCGGCCACGGTCAGGCACCGGGCCGAACTGGTCGCCCGCTCGGCCCGCCGCGCGGCGGCCGAGTCCCGGGAGCTGCTCTCGGACCTGCGCCGCGAGTCGGGCCTCGACGGCGGAGTGGACGTACTGTCCGAACTGGAGGCGCGGACCGCCGAGTTCTCGCTCCGGTGCGGCGGCGTCCCCGTGACCTTCCACCGCCTCGACGCCACCGTCGTCCCGCCGGTGCCGCAGGCCGTCGCCCGCCACGCGCTGACCATCGCGGACGAGGCCGTGGAGAACGCCCACCGGCACGCCCGCCCGACCCGGGTGGAGGTCTCGGCCGGCGTCGTCGGCGACGTCCTGAGGATCAGCGTGTACGACGACGGGGCCGGCCTGCCCGCCGGGACCACCCTCGACGGCCTCAGGCGCACCGGCCACTTCGGCCTGGTCGGCATGGTCGAGCGGGCCGCGTCCATCGGCGCCCGCATCCGGATCGGCCGGGGCCGCGCCTCGCGGGGCACCGAGGTACGGCTCGAACTCCCCGTCTCCGCCCTGGGCCCCGCGGGGGGCGGCCCGCCCGCCCCGTTCCCGACGTCCCCCACCCCCTGAGAGAGGAGCCCGCGACCATGCCCGACGACGTGACCGGCTCAGGCTCCGGTGCCGCGCCCGTGCCCGAGCCCGGAGGGTTCCCCGCCCTGCCGGACCGCCCGCCCCCCGCCGCCACGCCACCGTTACGGGTGGTCGTGGCCGACGACAACCCCGTCGTACGGGCCGGTCTGAGCGTCCTGCTCTCCGGACGGGACGACATCGAGGTCGTCGCGGAGAGCGAGGACGGCCGCCGGGCCTACGAGGCCACGGTCCGGCACCGGCCCGACGTCGTGCTCCTGGACGTCCGCATGCCCGGCGTGGACGGCATCTCGGCCCTGCCGCACCTCGTGCGGATCGCTCCGGTGCTGATGATGACGTACAGCCGGGAGAGCGAGATCGTCCACGAGGCCCTGCGCCTGGGCGCGGGGGGCTACCTCGTCCACGGCGAGTTCACCGCCGACCAGCTGGTGGAGGCGGTCCGCGACGTCAGACGGGGCCGGGCCCACTTCACGCACTCCGCCTCCACCGCGCTCCTGGAGTCGCTGCGGGGAGCGGCGGCGTCCCGGGCGCCGGGCCGGCCTCTGCCCGACGGCCTGGGAAGGGCGTTCACGGGACCGGACCAGTCGTCTGCATCCGCATACGCCCAGGAGCAGCGAGAACGACCACCCGCCTCCCCAATGCGCGTGGAATACGGGAAAGTTGCCCCGATCCAACCCGAGCCGCAATCTCCTCAAAACCATTCGCTTCTGCAAGCTAATGTGGGACAGTCTTCGCTGGGCCCTCGGATCGACAGGGCCGTCCTGTCCGAACTGAGCCGGAGGGAGGTGGAGGTGATGGACCTGATCGCGTCGGGCATGACCAACCAGCAGGTCGCCGCCACCTGCTTCATCAGCCAGAAGACCGTCAAGAACCACATCAACCGCATCTTCGCCAAACTCGACGCCGGCAGCCGGGGCGAGGCCATCGCCCTCTGGAACGGCATCGCCCGGCGAGGGGGGCCGCGCCATGACTGAGCACCCCACGGGCCCGCGGGCCCAGGCGGGCACTTGGGACCGGACTTGGGCCCTGGGGCCCATGCCCGGGAACACCGCCCCGGCGTACGTTCCCCGTGTCGAAAGCGGGCCCGGCCGGGAGGAGGCCGGAAGCGCGGACGACCCGAGGACTTACGCAGAGTCGGCCGGCCACGGGTCGGCCGAACCCGGAGGGGAACATCATGAGCGACACCGCGCTGAAGGCCGCCGCCACCGCCAAGGTCTACGTCGGCTCCTGGGTGAACACCCGCGTCGACGTCCTGCGGAAGCGCCGGGACCGGGGACAGGGCGCGATGGAGTACGTCGGCATCACGATCCTCGTGGTCGCGATCCTCGCGGCGCTGCTGGCGACGGACATGGGCAGCACGATCGCCAACACGTTCAAGGCGAAGATCGAGAGCGTCATCAAGTGACATTTCGCCTTCACGGCGATTCAGGGCAGGCCGCACCGCTGTACATCGCAGCGGTGGTCGGCCTGCTCTTTCTCGCGTTGATGTTCTTCGCTTTCGGGCAGGCGGACATCAGGCGCAACGAGACACAGACGGCCGCGGACGCCGCGGCGCTGGCTGCTGCCATGGATTCCCGGGACGGGCTGGAGGAAGACCTCCACCTGAACGTTCTCGACCCGGACTGGCTCAAGAATCTCGTCAATGGGGTCGTACGGAGCCCGGAAGCCGGGTGTGCCAAGGCCTCGCGCTTTGCCGCGGAGAACGACGCCCAGAATATTGGCTGTGCCCCTCTCGCGGACGGGCGCTGGGGCGTCACGGTAAAGGTCAAGTCGGAGAAACCGGTGGGCAAAAGCATCGTCGAGGGGACCGAGGGCCAGCATGCGGAGGCCACGGCGACAGCCGTGGTCGAGTCCCGGTGCGTCTTCGAGCCCAATGAGCCCACCGAGAAACCTCCTACGGGCGGCGAGGACGAGGACCCCGAGGAGGAAGAAGAGAAGCCTTCTCCGGGCCAGTTCTCCTGTGACGGCGAGAAGTGGGTCATCGACCCGATGAGACTGGACCTCCTTCCGGACATGGCGGACCTGTTCGACGTCCGTCTGGCCGAGGACTGACCGCGAACGAACGCAAAGGAATCACCACTCATGAGCATTCGGCATGTGAGGACGACGCGCCGCGCCGGCGCCGCCGCCCTGTTGGCGGCGGCCCTGACCTTCTCGCTCGCGGCCTGCGGAGGCCAGGACGGAAAGGGACAGGAAAAGGAGAACTCCTCCTCGGCTTCGACCCCCGGGAAGGAGCAGCCGACCAAGAGTGACGAGGGCAAGACCTATCCGGACACCAGCACGGTCCTTGCCACCTTCAAGGGGGAGAAAAGCCTTGAGATGGTGGTCTACGAAGCGAAGCGTGACTCCGGCGGCTTCCTCACGATTACCGGGGAGTTCAAGAACACTGGTGGGGCGGACTACAGCACGCCTGTTCAGTGGAACGGCCCGGAGCAGGAGGTTGCTATGACAGGTAGCTCCCTCGCGGCGATGACCCTGACGGACGCCAAGGGGAAGAAGCGCTACTACGTACTGCGTGACACGGACAACCGTCCGCTGACCACCACGAAGTACTCCTCACCGATCAAGGCCGGGAGCTCGCTCCCCTTCTTCGCCCAGTTCCCGTCCCCCCCGAACACCACCACCGAAGTCGGCCTCACCTTCCCCGGTTTCACCACCGGCACGATTGAGATCTCCTGATGACCGTGACCCTGACCCGTAGCCGGCGGACCGCCGCGCGCGCGGCCGGTGTCGCTCTCACCGGAACGCTCGCGTTCGGTCTCTTCACGCCGTCCGCGGCGGCGGACGACAACCCGTACCCGTCGGCGTCCAGCGTGCCCAGCGTGGAGATCGACGCGAACGACCCCGATCTCAAGATCCCCGACGGCGCCCGGCTCGCCCCGCCCAAGGTGCTCGACATCAAGTCCATCGTCGAGGACCTGGAGGGCACCGAGCGCCGCGAGGACACGAACACGGACATCAAGTTCGCGCTCCAGGCGGAGGTCCTCTTCGGCAAGGACAGCGCGAAGCTGTCCGCCGTCGCCAACGCGCGCATCGCCGCCATCGCCGCCGAGATCAGGAAGCAGGACGCCAAGAGGGTCCGTGTCTTCGGCTTCACCGACGACCTCGGTTCCTCGGCCCACGGCGACGTGCTCTCCAAGCAGCGTGCCCAGGCCGTGCACACCGTCCTCGAACAGCAGCTCGCCGCCGCGGGGATCACGTACGAGATCCGTGGCTACGGCGAGCAGTACCCGATCGCCAGCAACAGCACGGAGGAGGGCCGCAAGAAGAACCGCCGTGTGGAGGTCTCCTTCCTGCGCGCCCAGGGCTCATAGCCGTAACCCCGTACGAGCGGGGCCGCACCGGAACGACCCCGGTGCGGCCCCGCCGGCCGGCTCACACGGAGAGCGTGAGCCGGACTCCGGGCTCCAGCCCCCAGCGCGCCATCGCCCCGGCCTCCGCCTCCAGCACGTGCCGGGCCCGCAGACTGATCCGCCCCATGCGGCCCGGCTTCATCGTCTTCACGGCGACGACCCTCAACTTCCGGTCCAGATAGGCGACGTCGATCGCGAAGCGCATCCGGAAGGTGTGCACACCGTTGCACGGGGTGATCAGCAGCGCCCCCTCGACGCCGTCCCGCCCGAGCAGCCCGCGACGCCGGGCTCCGTACGAGGCGGCCACCTCCAGGGGTATCGCCCCGTCCCGGCCCGGGACCTCCAAAGTGCCTCTGCCGTCACGCCATTTCCCCATGACCCGAGACCGTAGCGCCCCCACCCCGGCCCCGCGCCGGTTGCCCCGCATCACCCCACCTCGTGCCCCACCCCACCATCCACCCCAGAACAGTGGGCCCCTGGGCCCATGCCCGGTGCCCGCGTTCCCCCTAGGGTCGACCCCGTGGACGTCACGCTGATCGCCCTCGCCGCCCTGTGGGGCGCCGCCACCGGCCTGCTCGTGCCGCGCGCCGCGTACCGGCTCTCCGTGGAACCCGAGGAGGCGTGGCGCGACGCCTGCCCGCAGGGCCACGCCCTGTCGGGCCCGGCCCGTGGCTGGCTCGGTGGAACGCGGTGCCGGGCGTGCGCATCAACCGTTCCGGCCGCGACCGCCCCGCCCCGCACTACCCCGCCCCATACCGCCCCACCCCGCCCCACGCCGCCTCACACCGCCCCACCCCGTACCGCCCCACCCCGCCCCGTCCCGCTCCGCCCCGCGCCCGCCGTCCCGCTCGTCCTCGCCGCGGCCTGTGCCGCGCTCGCCGCGTCGGCCGGATTCCGGCCGGAACTGGGGGTGTGGTTGCTCTGCGCGCCCTTCGCCGCACTCCTCGCCACGGTCGACCTGCGCGTCCACCGGCTGCCCGACCAGCTCACGCTGTCGCTCGCCGTACTGGTCCCCCTGCTGCTCGGGGCGGCCGCGCCGCTGCCCGGCGCGGCGGGCTCGTTCGGGCACGCGCTGCTCGGCGGACTCGTGCTCGGCGCCGCGTACTTCCTGCTCTTCGTGATCAACCCGAACGGCCTGGGCTTCGGCGACGTCAAGCTCGCGCTCCCGCTGGGCGCCCTCCTCGGCTGGTACGGCTGGACCGTCCTCTTCGCGGGCGCCTTCGCCGGGTTCCTGCTGGGCGGGGCGTACGGGCTCGGTCTCGTCCTGTTCCGCGGGGCGGACCGCAAGTCCGCGATCCCGTTCGGGCCGTTCATGATCGGCGGCGCCCTGCTCGGCCTGCTGCTGGGAGCGCCGGCCGCGGCCCCCGTCTAGGGCCTGTCCGGCGGATCAGGCCCCAGGACCACCCACCCGCACACATGCCCGACGATCCACGAAAGAGGGGCACTTCACCCCCTTCGGGAAAAACCTCGCGAAAGGCGTTTCCAGGAAAGCGTAAAAGCGGCGGGACGCGGGCGCCCGGCAGGAGCATTCTGAACAGATGACGACGACGCCGAGCGTGACGCCGGGTGTGCAGTTGGTCAGTGACCTCGTCGCCCGGATCCCGGAGTTCCGTGAGGCCTACGAGACCCATGTGCTGCACCAGGGCGGTGTGTTGCCGCACGTGTTCTTCTGGGAGGTCGTCCAGGACACCGTCCGCTCCTTCCTCGGCGAGGACCCGGCAGCGCCCGACTGGCGCCGCACGCTCGCCTTCCTGGAGGAGGAGAGCCGGCGCGGGGTCCTCGGGGTCGACGAGGTCATCGTCACCTCCTTCCTGGGCGACCTGCCCTCCCCGCACGAGCCCGGACACGCCCTCGTCCACCGGCTCGGCCCCGTCATGGCCGGCAGGTTCGCCCGCATGAGACCCCTCGGCTGACCGCCCGCGACTCCGCCGCCCCCTCTCCCCCTCCTCCCAACAACCCCTGTTTCCAAAGGGTTTGGGTATCGTTCCGTGGACACGCCAGGGGTGACACGCTCCGGCGTGGACCGGGGGCGAGGGGGCGGGGGGAAGCGTGCTGAGTGACGAGGACGTCCTGGCGGCCGTGCGGCGCCGTCTCCAGGAGCGCGGGAAGGCCGGGCGGGCGCTCCCGGAGGGAGCGGACATCACCCGGCACCTCCTGCTCGCGGGGAAGGTCCTGCGCTGCGTGGAGACCCGCACGGAGAAGGAGCGGTTCCACCGGGGCTTCATCGACCTGTCGGACCGGCCGGTGTACGCCTCCGGCCTCCAGTGGCACCGGATACCGCCGCCCGAGGACCCCACGATCGGGACGACCCTGAGACTGGTGCGGCGCGGTTCGGTGGAAGACCGGACCTGCGACTGCGGCAACGGCCTGGTGGCCTGCGAGCGCTGCAAGGGGGACGGCGAGCTGTCGTGCGCCCCGGCCAGGGCCTGCGGAGAGTGCCACGGGATCGCCGCCTGCCTGTGGTGCGACGGCACCGGTCGCCGCAGCCGCCGGCCGCACGACCGGGGGACCGCGGGTCACGCGGGCAGGGAGGGACGCGTCACGTGCGGCCGGTGCGGCACCAGGGAAGCGGCGTGCGCCGGATGCGGCGGACGCGGCAGGACCACCTGCACCCGGTGCGGCGGGTCGGGGTCCCGCGCCTGCCCCGACTGCGACCGGGCGGGCACCGTGCCCCACCGGCGCTGCGGCGGCACCGCGAGGACCGTGACGTGGACCGAGGGCGTCGTCACCCGGCGCCCGGTCGTCGAGAAGGTCGCCGTCTCCTCTCCCGCCCTGCCGTACGGGGCGTGGAGGAGCGCCCGCGGACACGGAGACTGGACCGACGTCCGCGTGGTCGGTCGGCGGGATTCCCTGGCCCGCGACGTCGACCGGGAGGTGGCCGGGATCCTGGAGCCGCTGCTCCTCCCGCGCGAGGGGGAGGTGGGCCGCCGGATCACCCTGCGCCACCTCTCCCTGGCACGCGTCACCCTGGCCTCGCACCCCCACCGGGTGTTCTTCGTCGTCCCCGCCCCCGAGGGACCGCACGTCGCCGTGTGGCCCTCCGGGAAGCGGGTCCGGCTGATCGCCGCCGTCGCGTCGGCGGCCCTGCTGGCCCTCGTCGTCGTGTACCGCCTCCTGGCCTGAGCCCGGACCGACCGGGAACGTTCCGCCCGGACCCGCCCGCGATAATCGAACGCATGCCCCCACCCCGTCCCGGCCGCCCCGACCGTCCCGCCCTCCTCGCCCTCGGCGGCTACGCCGCCACCCGGGTGATCGGTCTCGTCGTCCTCGCGATCTCCGCCGCCGCGGCCGGCGAGGACGGGCTGCACCGGCTCAAGGGCCGCTGGGACTCCGTCTGGTACGTGCGGATCGCCGAGCACGGCTACGGGTACGAGACCGTCCTCCCCAACGGCGACGTCCACTCCGACCTGGCCTTCTTCCCGCTCCTCCCGGCCCTGGAGCGCGGCCTCTCCGCCGTCCTCCCCCTCGACGCCGCCGGTGCCGGGCTCCTCGTCTCCTGGACCGCCGGCCTCGTCGCGGCCCTGGGCGTCTTCCGGTGCGGCGCCCACGCCTTCGGGCCGAGGACCGGGGTCGTGCTCGCCGTCCTGTGGGGCGTGTACCCGACCGCGTTCGTCCAGTCCATGGCGTACACGGAGACCCTCTTCACCGCCCTCGCCGCCTGGTCCCTGTACGCGGTCCTGCGCGACCGCTGGATCCTCGCCGGCCTCCTCTGCGCCGCCGCCGGGCTCACCCGCCCCACCGCCGCCGCCCTGATCGCCGCCCTCGGCGTCACCGCCCTCGCCGCCCTCGTACGGGACCGCCGCCTGCCCGCCCGCACGGTGGCCGGCGTGCTGATCGCGCCCCTGGGCTGGCTCGGGTACGTCGTCCACGTCGGTGTACGGGAGGGCAGCCCCACCGCCTACTTCGAGGTCCAGGCCGCCTGGGGCAACTCCATCGACGGCGGCCTCGCGCTCGCCCGGTTCGTCGTGGGCCTGCCCTGGCCCGCCGCCCTCGGCCTGGCCGCCGCGCTCGCCCTGCTCGCCCGGCTCGTCGTCCTGTGCGTACGGCAGCGGCAGCCCCTGCCCCTGCTCGTGTACACGATCGGCGTCGTCCTGGTCTCCCTCGTCGGCGCCGCCTACTTCGGCTCACGGCCGCGTCTGATGATGCCCGCCTTCGGGCTGCTGCTCCCGCCCGCCGCCGCCCTCGCGCGCCTCCGGCCCCGCACCGCCGTCCCGGTCCTCGCCGGCCTCGCCCTCGCCTCCGCCGTGTACGGGGCCTTCACCCTGCTCGGGTCGGGCCCGCCCTGAGGCCGGCCTCCCCGCGTACGCGTACCCCCCGCGTCAACGTCACGCCCCCGCCCCCGCGTCCCCCCTGGGAGGGACGGAACCCCGCCGCCACGCCGGGGCGTAAACCCGCCACGGGGCCCCGCGGCCCTTGTCCCGCCCGGGATCCGAGGGATTCCGGGCGGGGCTTCGGACGTGCGTGGCGCGCGGGACGACTAATGAAGGGTTATGGTGGAAACCCCCCCTCGGGCCGGTCCGTATCCCCCCCACGGACCGGCCCGTTTTCTTTCCGGGGGAAGCTCCGGGCGTCAGCCCCGGCCGGCCCAGATGTTCGTGCCCGCCGTGTCCACCGCGAACGAGTCGATCTCCGTCAGCTCCTCGTCCGTCAGGGGAGCGCCGGCGAGCGCGGCCACGTTCTCCTCCAGCTGGGCGACGCTGGACGCGCCGATCAGGGCCGAGGTCATCCGCGGGTCCCGCAGCACCCACGACAGCGCGAGCTGCGCCAGGGACTGGCCGCGCCGCTCCGCGATGTCCGCGAGGCCGCGCAGGCGCCGCAGCACCTCGCCGGAGAGCAGGTTCGGGTCGAGGGACTTGCCCTGGGTGGCCCGGGACCCCTCGGGGATGCCCTTCAGGTACTTGTTGGTGAGCAGGCCCTGCGCCAGCGGCACGAAGGAGATGCAGCCCATGCCGGCCGCCTCCAGGGTGTCGAGGAGGCCGTCCTCCTCGGTCCAGCGGTTGATCATCGAGTACGAGGGCTGGTGGATCAGGGCCGGGACGCCCATCTCCCTCAGGATCCGCGCGGCCTCGGCGGTCTGCTCACTGGTGTACGAGGAGACGCCGACGTACAGCGCCTTGCCCTGCTGGACGGCGGAGGCCAGGGCCCCCATCGTCTCCTCCAGGGGGGTCTCCGGGTCGAAGCGGTGCGAGTAGAAGATGTCGACGTGATCGAGGCCCATCCGGTCCAGGGAGGCGTCGAGCGAGGACAGCAGGTACTTGCGGGAGCCCCACTCGCCGTACGGCCCCGGGTGCATCAGATAGCCGGCCTTGGTCGAGACGACCAGTTCGTCCCGGTAGGGGGCGAAGTCCTGGGCGAAGAGCTTGCCGAAGTTCAGCTCGGCCGAGCCGGGCGGCGGCCCGTAGTTGTTCGCCAGGTCGAAGTGGGTGACGCCCAGGTCGAAGGCACGGCGCAGGATCGCGCGCTGGGAGTCCAGCGTGCGGTCGTCGCCGAAGTTGTGCCAGAGGCCGAGCGAGACCGCCGGCAGCTTCAGGCCGCTGCGGCCCGTGCGGCGGTACTCCATGGTGTCGTAACGGTCCGCGGCGGCGCGGTACAGGGAGGAATCAGTCACGTATCTCTGCTTATCACGGACTTGTGACCGTCCCGGGCTGGGAGCCCGCAGTCCCGGCGCAGTACTGTGGCCGCCTGCGGACCGCCGATGCCTGGGGTCCGTCGCTGCACAGAGGGGTAAAGAACGGTGAACCTGCGCGACCTGGTGTACGGGCTCTACGCACGCCGGGTGGAGGGCCGTCTCGACCACGCCCAGGTGCCCAAGCACATCGGGGTCATCCTCGACGGGAACCGGCGCTGGGCCAAGGCGTCCGGCGGGACCCCCGAGCAGGGACACAAGGCGGGCGCGGACAAGATCCAGGAGCTGCTCGGCTGGTGCGCCGAGACCGACGTCGAGGTCGTCACGCTCTGGATGCTCTCCACGGACAACCTGAACCGGCCCGAGGAGCAGCTCGTCCCGCTGCTCGGGATCATCGAGAACGCCGTGCGCGCGCTGGCCGCCGACGGGCGCTGGCGGGTCCACCACGCCGGCACGATGGACCTGCTGCCCGCCCGCACCCAGTCCGTGCTCAAGGAGGCCCAGGAGGCCACCCGGGGCAACACGGGGATACTCGTGAACGTCGCCGTGGGCTACGGCGGGCGCCAGGAGATCGCCGACGCGGTCCGCTCGCTGCTCCTGGAGCACGCCGAGCGCGGCACCAGCTTCGAGGAGCTCGCCGAGATCGTCGACGTCGAGCACATCTCGGAGCACCTCTACACGCGCGGCCAGCCCGACCCCGACCTGGTGATCCGCACCAGCGGCGAGCAGCGGCTCTCCGGGTTCATGCTCTGGCAGAGCGCCCACTCGGAGTACTACTTCTGCGAGGTCCACTGGCCGGCCTTCCGCAAGGTCGACTTCCTGCGGGCCCTGCGCGACTACGCCGCCCGGCACCGGCGCTACGGGACCTGACGCACCACCCGGCACCCCGGTCGGAACCGATCACCTCGTGTTCACGAACACGTCGTCATATGCCATGGCATGGCCGAGGTCGTTCGAGGGCATATCCCTGGTGAAGTGAGCGGCACGGAGACCGCCACCCGGGAGGCCCCTTGCACCAGGACGACCGTGCGGGACACGCACGGGAGAAGCGGAGGGCCGTGGTTCGGCCCGTGCATCGTGGCCCGAACCCGGTCCCATCCCGCAGCGACACCGGTTCCGTCGCGCCCCGACCTCGCAAGGGTCTTCAGAGGGGGTCTGTCCTTCCGTGGTGACCAGCACGAAGCGCCGCCTTTCCGACCGGCGCACCTATGTTCTCGACACCAGCGTCCTGCTGGCCGACCCCAACGCCGTGTCCCGTTTCGAGGAGCACGAAGTGGTGCTCCCGATCGTCGTGGTCACGGAGCTGGAGGCCAAGCGGCACCATCCGGAGCTCGGCTACTTCGCCCGGCAGGCCCTGCGCCTGCTCGACGACTTCCGGGTCCGGTACGGACGCCTCGACGCCCCGCTCCCCGTCGGGGACCTGGGCGGCACCCTGCGTGTCGAACTCAACCACTCCGATCCCGGCGTCCTGCCCGCCGGCTACCGGTTGGGGGACAACGACTCACGGATCCTCGCGGTCGCGCGCAACCTCCAGGCCGAGGGGTACGACGTCACGGTCGTCTCCAAGGACCTGCCGCTGCGCATCAAGGCCTCCTCGGTCGGGCTCCTCGCCGAGGAGTACCGGGCCGAGCTCGCCATCACGGACGCCAACGGCTGGACCGGGATGTCCGACCTCGCCCTCTCCGCCGACCAGGTGGACCTGCTCTACGACCAGGAGACGCTGTACGTGCCGGAGGCCGCCGAGCTCCCGGTCCACACGGGCCTGGTGCTCCAGTCCGAGCGCGGCAAGGCGCTCGGCCGGGTCACCGCCGAGGGGAACGTACGGCTCGTCCGGGGCGACCGGGAGGCCTTCGGGCTGCGCGGCCGCAGCGCCGAGCAGCGGATCGCGCTCGACCTGCTCCTCGACCCGGACGTCGGCATCATCTCCATGGGCGGCCGGGCCGGCACCGGCAAGTCCGCGCTGGCCCTCTGCGCGGGCCTGGAGGCGGTCCTGGAGCGCCGCCAGCACCAGAAGGTGATGGTCTTCCGTCCGCTGTACGCGGTCGGCGGCCAGGAGCTCGGCTACCTGCCGGGCAGCGAGGCCGAGAAGATGAGCCCGTGGGCGCAGGCCGTCTTCGACACGCTGTCCTCGGTCGCGAGCCGCGAGGTCGTCGAGGAGGTGCTCGGCCGGGGGATGCTGGAGGTCCTGCCGCTCACCCACATCCGGGGCCGCTCCCTCCACGACGCCTTCGTCATCGTGGACGAGGCCCAGTCCCTGGAGCGGAACGTCCTGCTGACCGTTCTGTCCCGGATCGGGGCGAATTCGCGGGTCGTGCTCACCCATGACGTCGCCCAGCGCGACAACCTCCGGGTGGGCCGGTACGACGGAGTCGTCGCCGTGGTCGAGAAACTGAAGGGGCATCCGCTCTTCGCCCACGTCACCCTCACCCGATCCGAGCGCTCCCCGATCGCCGCGCTCGTGACGGAGATGCTGGAGGACGTTCAGATCTGACCGTTTCGTACGTTTCCGTACGCGTACGGCAGTTGGCGCCGCCCGGTGGAGCGCAGGAGCTTAGCCGGGCGGCGCCGCCGTGTCCGCCACATCCGGCAAAACACCTGCCCCTTTCGCGATGTGAGCTTTCACACGCAACACAGAATTGCCTTGCGGCATCACCGTCCGGCAGAGTCTTGCTTCCGTCAGGCCCCGCATACGGCACCCGTGCACCCTCTGGGGAGCGCACCACGACAACTCAACAGCCGTCCGCCGTATGCCGCCCACAGCACCACGGGCCCGTGTCTCCTGTGACCCCGTACGTCGGAGACCAGTGCCAGGGGCAAGATTTCGCCCGCGTGGTCACCTGTGCGGACGATGCTGGAAGGAAACCGTGTGAGCCGGATCTCGGTCCGGGGATTCGCGGTGGCTTCGGCCACTGCGGTCACCACCGTCGGCGCCGTCGTCGGCGTCGCCTCGGGCAACGCCGCGCAGCCCGCCGACGACAACTTCGAGGCCACCGCCGCCGACACCACGCTGCTCGCGGACATCCCCGCGGGCGAGCAGGCGCAGGTGCAGGTCTCGTCCCTCGCGGAGCAGGCCTCCGTCCAGGCCGCCGCCGCCGACACGGCCGCGAAGAAGTCCGCGGAGGAGGCGGCCCGCGTCCGCGCCGCCAAGGACGCCGAGGCCAAGAAGGAAGCGGCCGTCAAGGCCGAGGAGGAGGCCAGGGCCAAGGCCCGGGCCGAGAAGGAGCGCAAGGAGAAGGAGGAGGCCGAGCGCGCCAGCCGGTCCGCCGCCCGCGACATCGCCTCCTTCGCCGCCCAGGGCTCCTACACCGTCGCCGAGGTCAAGGCGATCGCCCGCCAGATCGTGCCGGCCGCGCAGTTCCAGTGCTTCAGCAACATCGTGGACCACGAGTCCAGCTGGAACTACCGCGCCACCAACGCCTCCTCGGGCGCCTACGGTCTCGTCCAGGCCCTGCCGGGCCACAAGATGAGCTCGGCCGGGGCCGACTGGCAGACCAACCCCGCCACCCAGATCAAGTGGGGCCTCAACTACATGGACGACCGCTACGGCAGCCCGTGCGGTGCCTGGTCCTTCTGGCAGGCCAACCGCTGGTACTAGTACCGGCCGTCCCGCCCCGGGAGCCCCCCACCGTTCCGCGGTGGGGGGCTCCCGTGCGTGGACGTGTAGGTTCGGGGTCCACGGGCACCCGGGAACAACCGGGAAGAGCGGGCGGGGGAAGAGGGAAGAACATGTCGAGAGTGCCAGGGTGGCTGAACCGGCTGGGGGAGGGCCTGAGCCGTGCCGGCCGGCGCCTCGACGAGCGACGGGCCGAGGCGGAGCGGGACGACGCGCTCGACCTGCCGTACGGAGGACCCGACGGCCGTCCCCGCACGGCCGCCCCCGCACGGTCCGGGGTCGACCCGGACACCGCCGCGCCCCTCCCCGACGCGGAGGACGGCGCGTCCGAGGAGCCCGGTCTCTCCGTCCCCGCGCCCCCCTCGTACGCGCCGGCCGTCGCCGCGCCGCCCGACCCCTCCGCCGCGATCCCCTGGGGCATGCGCGTGGCCGCCGAGGCGGGCTGGCGCCTGCTCGTCCTCGCCGGGACGGTCTGGGTCCTGATGAAGGTGATCAGCTCCGTACAGCTGGTCGTCCTCGCGTTCGTCGCCGCGCTCCTCGTCACCGCCCTGCTCCAGCCCACCGTGGCCATGCTGCGCCGCAGGGGCCTGCCCCGGGGCCTCGCCACCGCCGTCACCGCCATCTCCGGCTTCGTCGTGATGGGCCTGGTCGGCTGGTTCGTGGTCTGGCAGGTCATGGACAACATCGACAACCTGTCCGACCAGGTCAAGGACGGCATCGAGGAGCTCAAGCGCTGGCTCCTCAACAGCCCCTTCCACGTGACCGAGCAGCAGATCAACGGCATCGCCAAGAACCTCAGCGACTCCGTCGGCACCAACGCCGAACAGATCACCCAGGTCGGCCTCCAGGGCGTCACGGTCGTCGTCGAGACGATGACCGGCATCCTCCTCGCCATGTTCTCGACGCTCTTCCTGCTGTACGACGGCAAGAAGGTCTGGGAGTGGACGCTCAAGCTGGTGCCCGCCCAGGCCCGCCCCGGCGTCGCGGGCGCCGGGCCGCGCGCCTGGCGCACCCTCACCGCCTACGTGCGGGGCACGGTCCTCGTCGCCCTCATCGACGCCGTCTTCATCGGCATCGGCCTCTACTTCCTCGACGTGCCGATGGCCGTGCCGCTCGCCGTCTTCATCTTCCTCTTCGCCTTCATCCCGATGGTCGGCGCCGTGGTCTCCGGCGCCCTCGCGGTCGTCGTCGCCCTCGTCACCAACGGGGTGTTCACCGCCCTCATGGTGCTCGTCGTCGTCCTCGCCGTGCAGCAGATCGAGGGCCACGTCCTCCAGCCGTTCATCCTCGGCCGCGCCGTGCGGGTCCACCCGCTGGCCGTCGTCCTCGCGGTCGCCGCCGGCGGCCTGACCGCCGGCATCGGCGGCGCCGTCGTCGCCGTCCCGCTGGTCGCCGTCACCAACACGGCGGTCGGCTACCTGCGCGCGTACAGCACCGAACAGGCCCTGCGCAGCACACCGGAGCCGCGCGGGGCGACCGCGTACGAAGTGGCCCCGACGCCGGCCCCCGGCTCGGCGCAGGGCAAGGGGGAGGACATGTGATATCGGAACCGGAGCTGGTGGGCGGTGCGGACTTCCAGAGGTCCGAGGTGCTCACCGAGGCCCCGCCGCCCCGGCCGCCCCGGACCCGCCGCCCCTGGCTGTGGGCGCTCGGCGGCGCGGTCGCGGCCTCGGCGGTCTGGGGCGGCGGGCTCTCCGCGCACGACCGGGGGAGGCCGGTGGCGGGGCCGGACCTCGGCGGGTACGAGGAGGTGGACGACCTCTGCGAGAAGGCGAAGCTGAAGGCGCTCGCCGGGGCCCTGGGCAGACGGACCGGCAACGGAGAGGCGCCGGTGATGGACGAACCGGCGCTGCACCGCCGGTCCTGCTCGGTGGCCTTCGGTCCGGTGGAGACGGGACACCACGGCAGCGTCTCGTACACCCTGCACAAGGTGACGGACCCGGGGCCGGAGTTCGGGGCGTGGGGGAAGTACGACGATCTCGCCACCCCGGTCGAAGGAGTCGGCGAGAAGGCGCTCTTCGACGACCGCGGGGGCGAGGGCGGTGAACTCAGGGTGCTCGACGGGCAGGTCGAGATCGAGCTGCGCCTCTACCGGCAGTACGTCACCGACGAGAACGGCGACGTGATCCAGGAGGCCGAGCCGGCCGACCTCTCCGGGATCGACGTCCTCATGACCCAGGACGTGCTCGCCCTGATGGCCGAGCTGAAGAGATAGACGACCGAAGGGCCCCGGGGCGGAAAGCCCCGGGGCCCTTCTCGTGCGCGACGACGGTCAGGCCTGCTCGGCGAGGACCGCTTCCGCGTCGAGGGTCGCGCCGACCGCCTGGATCACGGCGGCGATCTTCACGGCCTCCTGGATGGTGGCGCGGTCGAGACCGGACTGGCGCAGGACCTGCTCGTGCGAGTCCAGGCACTGGCCGCAGCCGTTGATCGCGGAGACGGCCAGCGACCACAGCTCGAAGTCGACCTTCTCCACGCCCGGGTTGCCGATGACGTTCATCCGCAGACCGGCGCGCAGCGTCCCGTACTCGGGGTCCGACAGGAGGTGCCGGGTCCGGTAGAAGACGTTGTTCATCGCCATGATCGCGGCGGCGGACTTGGCGGCCTGGTACGCCTCGGGCTTCAGGTTCTCCCGGGCCTCCGGCTCCAGCTCCCGGAGCACCTTCGGCGAGCGCGAGGCGATCGCGCAGGCCAGGACGGTGCCCCACAGCTGCTGCTGCGGGAGGTCGCTGTTGCCGATGACCGAGCCCAGGTTGAGCTTCAGGTCCTTGGCGTAGTCCGGCACGGCTGCCTTGAGTTCATCGAGAGCCATGGCGGATCACTCGCCCGAGAGGAGCTTGACGGGGTCGAGCGTGGTCTCGCCCTTGCTCCAGTTGCACGGGCACAGCTCGTCGGTCTGCAGGGCGTCCAGCACCCGCAGGACCTCCTTGGGGTTACGGCCGACGGAGCCGGCGGTCACCATGGTGAACTGGATCTCGTTGTTCGGGTCCACGATGAAGACGGCGCGCTGGGCGAAGCCGTCCTCGCCCTCGACGCCGCAGTCGCGCATCAGGTCGTGCTTGGAGTCCGCGAGCATCGGGAAGGGCAGGTCGCGCAGGTCGTCGTGGTCCTTGCGCCAGGCGTGGTGCACGAACTCGGAGTCGCCGGAGACGCCGAGGATCTGGGCGTCGCGGTCCGCGAACTCGTCGTTCAGCTTGCCGAACGCGGCGATCTCGGTCGGGCAGACGAAGGTGAAGTCCTTCGGCCAGAAGAACACCACGCGCCACTTGCCCTCGTAGGACTTGTGGTCGATCTGCTCGAACTCCTTGCCGCTCTCCAGCGACACGCAGGCGGTCAGGTCGTAGGTGGGGAACTGGTCACCGACAGTGAGCACGCGCTCTCCTTGCAGCAGGGAAGCGTCCTTTTTGGGGGGCTTCCGTGGGGGTTGGACGGATCGCCAGCATGGCACGGAGTGCATTGATCAGTGAAATAGCTAGAGTGGGTCGGGTTGATCGAAGGTGGTTATCAGTGGCATCCCCGTACAGCCCCCCGCACGGCCCGCACCGCACCAAGCAGCCGAGCCTCTCCCAGCTCAGAGCGTTCACGGCGGTCGCCGAGCATCTGCACTTCCGCGACGCGGCGGCCTCCATCGGCATGAGCCAGCCCGCCCTCTCGGGCGCGGTTTCGGCACTCGAAGAGGCACTCGGTGTCCAGCTCCTCGAGCGTACGACGCGGAAGGTGCTGCTCTCGCCCGCGGGGGAGCGGCTCGCGGCCCGCGCGCGGACGGTCCTCGACGCGGTGGCCGAGCTGATGGAGGAGGCGGAGGCGGCCCGCGCCCCGTTCACCGGGGTGCTGCGGCTCGGGGTGATCCCGACCGTCGCCCCCTATCTGCTGCCCACCGTCCTGCGCCTGGCCCACCGGCGCTACCCGGACCTCGACCTCCAGGTCCACGAGGAGCAGACCTCCTCGCTCCTGGAGGGGCTCGCGGCCGGACGGCTCGACCTGCTGCTGCTCGCCGTGCCGCTCGGGGTGCCGGGTGTCACCGAACTCCCCCTGTTCGACGAGGACTTCGTCCTGGTCACCCCGGCCGGGCATCCGCTGGCCGGGCGGGAGGACATCCCGCGCGAGGAGCTCAAGGAGCTGCGGCTGCTCCTCCTGGACGAGGGGCACTGCCTGCGCGACCAGGCCCTCGACATCTGCCGCGAGGCCGGGCGCTCGGACGGCGCCGAGGTCACCACCACCGCGGCCGGCCTCGCCACCCTGGTCCAGCTCGTCGCCGGGGGGCTCGGCGTGACCCTGCTGCCGCGCACCGCCGTCACGGTCGAGACCGCCCGCAACTCCGCCCTGTGGACCGGTCTCTTCGCCGAACCGGCCCCCTCGCGCCGGATCGCCCTCGCGATGCGGACGGGCGCGGCCCGGCAGGCCGAGTTCCAGGAGCTGGCGGAGGCGCTGCGGGGGGCGATGAGGGGACTGTCGGTACGGGTGGTGGGCGACGGCTCCTGAGACCCCCCGGTGTCAGGAACCGCCGCCCGCTTCCCCGTGCGCCCGGCCCGTATCCGTACACACGGCCTACGGGTTACTCCGTGCGCAGCCCGTCCGTGCGCATCAGCCGCCACAGGGCCGGCATGCTCAGCAGCGTCACCAGCGCGATCAAAGCGGTGCCGATGCCGAGGACGGGCAGGAACACCCACCAGTCCTGGACCCGTTGCCCGCCCATCCTCAGCAGGACGACCCCGAGGCCGAGCCCGCCGGCCACGGCGAGGGCCAGGCCGAGGGCGATCGGCACCGCCGTCTGCCACAGCACCGACAGGGCCAGGGTGGAGCGCCGGGTGCCGAAGGCGACGAGCGAGGAGAGCAGCCGCTTGCGGTCCCTGAGCTGCTCCAGGGTCGTGACCAGGAGCGAGGCCGCCACCAGGAGCATGGTCAGGGTGGAGCCGACGAGGATGCCGGTGCGGACGCTGGAGAAGGCCGCGTCGCGCTCGGTGTCCTCGACGTCCTTCACCCAGGCGGTCGGGTCGATCGCCGCCGCCGTGTTCCGCACGCGGTCGGCGGCGTCGGGTACGGCGGGGTCGAGCCGGATCATGTTCTGCGCGGAGGACTCGCCGAGCCGAGCGGTGTCGATCGCCGACGGGGTGGCGAGGACGCCGTACTGGTACATGCCCGTCGGGTCGGGGCGGGAGTCCACGACCTTCGCGTCGGCGGGGAGCCTCCACAGCGGCAGCGGCTTCCGTTCGCCCTCCGGCGGGTGCGGGTCGCGCAGGGCGACCGTGGCGCCCGCCCGCGCGACCCGGGTGGTCCGCGCGTCGTCCACGCTGCCCTGCGCGCCGTGGGCGAGGGCGACGAAGACGTCGCCGTCCCGGCAGGAGGGCAGGGTGGCGAACTCCCGGAGGGAGGAGCAGTCGCCGATCCTGAGCGAGGTCATCGGGGCGAAGTCCCCGCCCTTCTCCAGCGGGCCGGGCCGCCACACGTGCGACTCGATGACGGACATCGCCTCGGCGACGCCCTCGGTCCGCGCGAAGCGGGCGCTGATGTCGCGGGCCTCGTCGACGGTCCTGTCGCGGAACCCGGCGGCGATCCGGGTGCGGGACGAGTCCGCGCCGGTCGGCAGCGTGAAGTCCTTCTCCATCGCCTGGAAGAGCATCTGGAGCGCGATGGCGCCGGTGGCCGCGACGACGACGCCGCTGACCGCGCGGGCCGCCGTGCCGCTGCTCAGCTGGAGCCTGCGGACGGCGAGCTGCCAGGCCACGGGACCGCCGCGCAGCCGCTTCACCCCGGCCTCGACCAGCCACGGCAGGAGGGTGGTCAGGCCGATCAGGAAGAGGACGGTGCCGGCCACGACGGGCACGGTGTCGATGCCGGTCCCGGTCACCGGGACCCGGCCCGTGAGCGGGACGAGCAGGGCGGCGCCGGCCGCGAGGAGCAGCAGCCGCCACCCCAGCCGGCGGCGGCGCGGCGCGGCGGACCGGACGACGCCGAGCGGCTCGATCGTCACCCCGCGCAGCGCGACGAGGGTGACCACGACCGAGGCGACCGGGACGGCGGCGAGGGCGAGGGCGGCGAGCGCGGGCATCGGCACGACGTCGGAGGGGAAGGCGTTGACGTCCCAGACGGTGAAGGAGCCGGCGAACCGCCGGGCGACGGCGAAGAGTCCGGCGCCGACCAGGAGGCCGAGGAACGCGCCCGCGAGGGACTCGCCGGCCGCGATCCGCCGGGTCGTGGCGGCGTCCGCGCCGACCAGCCGGAGCGCCGCGAGTCTCCGGTCGCGCTGCTCGCCGCCGAAGCGGACGGCGGTCGCGACGAAGACGAGCACGGGCAGGAGCAGGACGACGCAGGCGACGACCACGAGGAGGACGAGGAAGGCGTTCATCGGCTCCTCGGGCACCGACCAGCCGAAGCGCTCGCCGCGCCCGTCGGGCTCGCCGGTGTCGAGGAAGTCGACGTGGGCGACGTACCGCAGGTCGGCCGGGCCGATGAGCCCGTCCTTGCCGAGGGTGCCGGCCACCTCGTAGGGGAGCCGTTCCCCGAGCAGGGCGCCCTCGGGGGAGTCGAGCAGCTCGCGGAGCGCGGGGGAGACCAGCATCTCGCCGGTCCGGGGGAACGCGGTCGCGCCCGGGGGGACCGGGGGCGCGTCGCCGTCGGGCTGCAGCAGCAGTCCGGAGACGACGTCGTCCCGGTAGGTGGTGGGCCGGTCGAAGTAGCGAAAGGTGTGGGGTCCGGGGGCGGTGACCTCCCGGCTCCCGTCGACGGCGCGGACCGACTCCCGCACCTCCCGCTGGAAGAGCATGTTCGGCAGGGAGGCGGCGAGCAGCAGCAGCGCCACGCCGAAGCCGACGCCGGTCGCGGTCAGCAGGGTGCGCAGGAGGCCGGGACGGCCGCCGGTGACGGCGAACCGGGCGCCGAGCGCCAGGTCGCGGACCCGGGCGGGGAGCCTCATGCCGCCCACTCCGCGTCCCGCACCCGGCCGTCGCGCACGACGATCTCGCGGTCCGCGTAGGCGGCGACCCTGGCCTCGTGGGTGACGAGGACGACGGCGGCGCCGGTGTCCCGGGAGGTCTCGGTGAGCAGGTTCATGACCCGCTCGCCGTTGAGGGAGTCGAGGGCGCCGGTCGGCTCGTCGGCGAAGATCACCCGGGGGGCGGTGACGAGCGCGCGGGCGACGGCGACGCGCTGGCCCTGGCCGCCGGATATCTCGCCGGGGCGCTTGGCCGCGACGGCGTCGACCTCCAGGCGGGCGAGCCACTCGGCGGCCCTGGCCTCGGCGGCCTTCCGCTTCTCGCCGTCGAGGCGGAGCGGGAGGGCCACGTTCTCCACGCAGGTCAGCTCGGGGACGAGCTGACCGAACTGGAAGACGAAGCCGAAGTCGGTGCGGCGCAGGGCGCTGCGCTCGCGGTCGGAGAGCGCGGTGAGCTCGCGCCCGTCGTAGACGACGGTGCCGGCGTCGGGGCGGACGATCCCGGCCAGGCAGTGCAGCAGCGTGGACTTGCCGGAGCCGGAGGGGCCCATGACGGCGACGACCTCGCCGGCCCGCAGCGAGAAGTCGGCGCCCGCGAGCGCCGGGGTCGGCCCGTAGGCCTTGTCGAGGCCGGTCGCCCCGAGGAGCGGTACGGAGGTCACGGGCGGGTCCTCCCGTCCGCGCGGTCCCGGGGGTGCGCGGTCATCGGCGGATCTCCTCGGCGAGCCGGTCGAGCCGGGCGGCGGTCAGTTCCAGCCAGCGCAGGTCCGCCTCCAGGTGGAAGAGGGCGTGGTCGCAGATGAGCTGGTCGGCGAGGTCGCCGTCCCTCTTGCGCCGGGTGAGCTCGCGCATCAGGCGCAGGTGCTCGGCGCGCTGGGCGTCGAGGATCCCGTCGGCCCCGCGCCCGGTCAGCAGGGCGAGGACGACCTTGGTGTAGAGCGTGGACTGGAGGTACGGCTCCGGCTTCTCGGGGGTGGCGAGCCACCGGGCGACGTCGGTGACGCCGGCCTCGGTGACGGCGTACCGCTTCCGCTCGGGGCCGCCGCCCGCCTCGACGCCGTCGACGACCACGAGGCCGTTCCTCAGGAGCCGGGACATGGTCGAGTAGACCTGGCCGTAGTGGAGCGGCCGGTCGTGGCCGAATCTCTCGTCGAAGGCGCGCTTGAGGTCGTAGCCGTGGCGCGGGCCGGACTCCAGGAGTCCGAGGAGGGTGTGACCGATGGACATGCGATCACTGTACACGGCGTGTATACGCACGATGTATAGCGCGCCGACGGCAAGTGGAATGCACCCTTCAGGCAACCGTTCGATGGATTTGCGCGTCGGTTCCTCTGGACGCGGGTGCTCATTCTCACGTCCCAAAAAGACGTGATCGGTCTCCTTTGTCCGTCCTGTCGGTGTTAGCTTGCTGAGCTGATCCGGCGCGCGCGGGTATACGCCGGAGTGCCGGGACACACGACGAGCGGAGCGACGGTACACATGGGCCGACCTGACACGGGCAAGGCGAAGAAGAGCGGCATACGCCGCCTCTTCTCCTGGAAGAAGCTCCTGGGCACCTTCTTCGTGTGCTGCCTGATCGGCATGGGCGCCCTGTACGTCGTCTACCTCCTGGTCCCGGTGCCGACGGCCAACGCCGAAGCGACGATGCAGAGCAACATCTACAAGTACTCCAACGGCAAGATCCTCGCCCGCACCGGCGAGATCAACCGCGAGATCGTCGGCCTCGACAAGATCCCCGAGAAGGTCCAGCAGGCGTTCGTCGCCGCCGAGAACAAGAGCTTCTACCGGGACAACGGCGTCGACATCAAGGGCACCACCCGCGCCGCCTGGTCCACCGTCACCGGCAAGGGCAAACAGGGCGGTTCGACCATCACCCAGCAGTACGTCAAGAACTACTACCTGAGCCAGGACCAGACGGCGACCCGCAAGCTCAAGGAAATGGTCATCGCGCTCAAGGTCGACGAGAACATGAGCAAGAACGAGATCCTCGCCGGCTACATGAACACCAGCTACTACGGGCGCAGCGCCTACGGCGTCCAGGCCGCCGCCCGCTCGTACTACGGCGTCGACGCCTCCCGGCTCACCACCGCCCAGGGCGCCTACCTCGCCTCCCTGCTCCAGGCCCCCAACCAGTACGACTGGACCTCCGCGAACGCCACCGGCCGCAGGCTCGTCGAGGAGCGCTGGAACTACGTCCTCGACAACATGGTCGAGGAGGGCTGGCTCTCGTCGTCCGAGCGCGCCGGCATGAATTTCCCCGTGCCGCAGAAGCCCAGGCCCCTGCCCGGCATGGAGGGCCAGACCGGCTACATCGTCGAGGCCGCCAACCAGGAGCTGATGCGCCGGGGCGTCAGCGAGGAGGACATCAGGGCCGGCGGCTGGACGATCACCCTCGGCATCGACGAGAAGAAGCAGAAGGCCCTCGTCGCCGCCGTGAACGAGGAACTGGAGTCCGAGCTCGACCGCAAGGGCGACGAGAAGCACGCCGTCGTCCAGGCCGGCGCCACCTCCGTCGACCCGAAGACCGGCGCGGTCGTCGCGATGTACGGCGGCGTCGGCGCCACCGAGCACTGGATCTCCAACGCGACCCGCCGCGACTACCAGCCCGCCTCCACCTTCAAGCCGATCGTCCTCGCCTCCGCCGTCGAGAACGACTCGGAGACCCAGGACGGGCGGCGGATCGGCCTCGGCACGGTCTACGACGGCACCAGCAAGCGCAAGGTCGTGGGCAGCGACATCCCCTTCAGTCCGGAGAACGAGAGCGACCGGAGCTACGGCCCCGTCACCGTCCAGAAGGCCACCAACAGCTCGATCAACTCGGTCTACGCCCAGATGATCGTCGACGTCGGCCCGGCCAAGGTGAAGAGGACCGCCCTGGCCCTCGGCATGAAGGACGGCGAGGACTTCCCCGAGGCCCCCGCCATCTCCCTCGGCGTCATGAACGCCTCGACCCTGGACATGGCCGGCGTCTACGCCACGCTCGACAACCACGGCAAGCTGGTCACCCCGACCCTGGTGAAGTCCGCCGAGCACCGGGACCGCACGGTCCGGTCCTCGAACCCGATCGGCGAGCAGGTCATCACCCGCGAGGCCGCCGACACCGCCACCAAGGCCATGACGGGCGTCGTGCGCAGCGGCTCCGGCACCCGCGCCGCCGGGAACTACGCGGCCGCCGGCAAGACCGGCACCTCCGAGAACAACCGCTCCGCCTGGTTCGTCGGCTACACCCCCGAACTCGTCACCGCCGTCGCCCTCTTCGGCGAGGACGCCAAGGGCGAACAGGTCACCCTGACCAACACCATCAACGAGGGCCGCGCCAACGGCGGCGGCAAGCCCGCCCTGATCTGGGGCGAGTACACGGACCGCGCCCTGAACGGCGGCTCCGACGCGCAGTTCGACCTGGAGACCGACAGGACGGACTGGACCGAGCCGGACCCGGAGCCCACCACGACCACCGAGGCGCCCGAGAAGCCGACGGAGGAGCCGACCACGGCCACGCCGAGCGCCACGCCCACGCCGACGACCGAGCCCGCCACCACGCCGCCGACCCGGACGACCGACCCGGCCACCACCTCGCCGACGCCCACCGAGGAGCCGACGACGGAGGAGCCGTCCCCGCCGCCCTCGATCGACCCGCCCGACGGCGGCGGCACCGACCCCGGACCGGGCGAGGACGAGACCGGCAGGCCCGTCCGCCCGACGGCGGAGCGGTAGCCGTACGGAGCAGCACGGAGACGCGCGGAAGGCCGGACCCCTCGCCGGGGTCCGGCCTTCCGTACGTCCGGGGCGGCCCGCTCAGGTACGGGTCGCCAGCTCGAACCAGACCACCTTGCCGCCCGAGAGCCGGGTCGCCCCCCAGCGCCGGGCCAGCCGGTTCACCAGGAAGAGGCCGCGCCCGCCCTCGTCCGTGTCCCGCGCCCGCCGCTGCCGGGGCAGCTGCGGGGAGTCGTCGCCGACCTCGCAGCGCAGCACGTCCGTACGGAGCAGCCGCAGGGTCACCGGCCGCTCCGCGTACCGCACGGCGTTCGTCACGACCTCGCTGATCAGCAGCTCCACCGAGTCCGTGAGGTCCTCCAGGTCCCAGCGGGCCAGCGCCCGCCGGGCGAGCCGCCGGGCACGGCCCGGGGCCGCGTCCTCCGGATCCAGGAACCAGTACGCCACGTCGCTCGGCGCGATCCCGTCGAACCGGGCCGCGAGCAGCGCGATGTCGTCGTCCCGGTCGCCCGGACCCAGCATGTCCAGGACGTCGTCGCAGAGCGCCTCCAGCGGGGGCGAGTGGTCGGGCCCGGTCAGCTGCGCGGTCGCCGCCAGGCGCTCCCGCAACTGCTCGATCCCCGTCCACACGTCCCGCAGCCGCGACTCCACCAGGCCGTCGGTGTAGAGCAGCAGCGTGGCACCGGCCGGGGCGTCCAGCTCGACCGCCTCGAAGTCCACCCCGCCCACCCCGATCGGGGCGCCCGGCGGCACCCGCAGGACCTCCGCGCGCCCGCCCAGGTGGAGCAGTATCGGCGGCGGATGGCCGGCGTTCGCCACCGTGATCCGGTGCGAGACCGGGTCGTACACCGCGTACAGGCAGGTGGCCATCCGGTTCTCGCCGAGCCGCTGCGCCTGCTCGTCCAGGTGGTGCAGGACCTCCTGCGGCGGCAGGTCGAGCCCGGCCAGGGTCTGCGCGGTGGTGCGCAGCTGGCCCATGATCGCCGCCGACGTCATGGAGTGGCCCATGACGTCGCCCACGACCAGGGCGACCCGGCTGCCGGGCAGCGGGATCGCGTCGTACCAGTCGCCGCCCACCCGGGCCGTCTCGGCCGCCGGCAGGTAGCGCGAGGCGAGCCGGACCCCGGTCGGCTGCGGCAGCGAGTCCGGCAGCATCGTCCGCTGGAGCTCGTCCGCGATGTACGCCTCCCGGCCGTACAGGACGGCCTTGTCGATGCCGAGCGCGGTGTGCGTGGCCAGCTGCGCCGCCACCAGCAGGTCGTTCGGCTCGAAACCGGCCCGCTCCGGACGGCGCAGGAACACGGCCGCGCCGATCACCCGGCGCCGGCCGCGCAGCGGAGCCAGTATCGCCCGCAGCCCGCCGGGCAGCGGACGGTCCGTGCCGAGCAGCTCGGTCAGCGCCTCCCGGGCGGCGGCGGAGTCGCCGAAGACCGGCCGCACCCCGCGCAGCACCTCGGCGAGCGCCCCTCCGGACCGCACCTCGCAGAGTTCGGCCGCGGGGGTCGGATCCGGTTCGGGCACGAGGACGAGCTCCTCGGACTCCGGGTCCGTTAACCGCAGCCGGTCCGTCCGGCGCAGCCGCAGCACGAACGGCGCCACCGGCCGCTCGTCGCCCACCGGCAGGGGATCGCGCAGATAGACCAGGATCTCGTCGGAGAAGGTCGGCACGGTCGCCCGGCACAGGCCGAGCACGATCTCGTCCAGGTCGATGCCGCGGGCGATGCGGCGGGTCGCCGCCCCGACAAACCGCAGCCGCTCGCCCTCGCGCCGCACCGAGGTGCCCCCGCCGCCGGACGGCTGCGGGGAGACGGCGACGGCCACGGCGCCCGGGCCACCGGCCCCGAGGGGCGCGGCGGGCGCCGCCGGGGACTCCGTACCGGGAACCGGCGACCCGCCCGGCTGCGCGGGCACGTCGGGCAGGCCGGCCGCCGCCTCCTGGCGGGGGCGCGCGCGTTCCTGCGACCGGGCAGCCGGGGGCCGGCGGCCTTCGTGGGAGGTGGGATGCTCCGTCACGCGTGGGATTCCGTCCGTCCGGGCCGGTGGTGCGATGCACTCGCTCTTCTCGCCGATGCCGCGCCTCCGACGGGGATAAACCCCTCGTACGCAGCGGATGCGGACGCTCCGCGAGTCGCGGCGACGACGGGAGTGGGAACACCCGGGCGGACGTCCGGCACTGCTCTCCCCCTCGTGGGCGACTGGCGGTCAGTTCCAGTGTGCTGTTCGGTCGCTGACGTACTGTTCGGTAGGTCCGACGTGCCGCTCGTTCCGTCTCCGACGTGCGGAGGACGATCCTACGTTTGAACCCCGGGGGTGCATCAAGGGTCTCACGGCCCGGTGTGCGCCGGGGTGCGGTCCCAGTCCGCCGGCAGGTCCGGAACCCGCCACGCCGGATCGGGCCGCCAGTGCTCCCAGCCGTCCGAGAACGGCGCCCCCCACGCCCGGATCCGCTCCACCGCGAGCCGCCCGGCGGCCCGCACCTCCGCCGCCTGCTCCGGGCCCATCAGACCGGACCGCCCGGCCTGCGCGAACTCGTCCTCGTCCCGCCACAGCCAGCTGCGGTCGGGGTAGACGGAGATGTCGAGGAAGTGGTCCTCGGAGTCGACGCCGCCGGACCAGCGGGTCCGCGGCTCCTCCAGGTTCACGTACCAGCTCCGGAAGCGCCAGCCGCGCTCCCAGAACAGCCATACCGACCACGGCTCGCCGGGCCGGGCCAGCTTCAGGACTCCGCTGCCCGCCCAGCGGGCCCGCTCGGTGGTCCGGGGGGCGGTGTAGCGGGTGGCGAGCGGCTCGTCGTGCACGGAGGTGCCGTCGGCGAGCACGGGCCGGACGCACTCGGTGCCGGGCGCCATCCAGACCGCGAGCAGCTCGGGCGTGTCCCGGACGACCGTCACCGGCCGGCAGATGTGCACGGCCCCGGTGCCGTTGCCGCGGTAGCGCCAGAGGACGTGGTCCCCCGGCGCCCAGTGCTGAGAGGCGTCCGATCCTGTCATGCGCAGATCTTAGGGGCGCGCTCCCACGACCGCTGCGGCGCGGGTCACGGACGAGCCGGTGCCCGGGTGATCACGGGTGCGTCATCCGCAGCACGTCCAGCGCCTCGTCCAGCTGTTCCACCGTGAGGTCGCCCCGCTCGACGTAGCCGGACTCCAGGACCACCTCGCGGATGGTCTTCCGCTCCGCGAGGGACCTCTTGGCGACCTTGGCCGCCTCCTCGTAGCCGATGTACTTGTTCAGCGGGGTCACCACGGACGGCGAGGACTCGGCGTACTCGCGGGCGCGTTCGACGTTGGCCGTGATCCCGTCGACCGTGCGGTCCGCGAGCAGCCGGGAGGCGTTGGCCAGAAGCCGTACGGACTCCAGCAGGTTCTTGGCCATCACCGGCAGCATCACGTTGAGCTCGAAGTTCCCCGCCGCGCCCGCCACCGCGACCGTGGTGTCGTTTCCGGTCACCTGCGCGGCGACCATCAGGACCGCCTCGGGGATCACCGGGTTCACCTTGCCCGGCATGATCGAGGAGCCGGGCTGGAGGTCCGGGAGGTTGATCTCGGCCAGGCCCGTGCGCGGCCCGCTGGCCATCCAGCGCAGATCGTTGGAGATCTTGGTGAGGGAGACGGCGATGGTCCTGAGCTGCCCGGACGTCTCCACCAGGCCGTCGCGGGCGCCCTGCGCCTCGAAGTGGTCGCGGGCCTCGGTCAGCGGCAGTCCGGTGGTCCGGGCGACCTCCGCGATGACGGCGGCCGAGAAGCCGGCCGGGGTGTTGATGCCGGTGCCCACCGCTGTGCCGCCGAGGGGGAGTTCCGCGAGCCGGAGGAGCGCGCCGCGCAGCCGCTCGACCCCGTACCTCACCTGGGCCGCGTAGCCGCCGAACTCCTGGCCGAGGGTGACCGGGGTGGCGTCCATCAGATGCGTGCGGCCCGACTTCACGACCTTCGCGAATTCGGCCGATTTTCGCTCCAGGGCGGCGGCCAGGTGCTCCAGGGCGGGGATCAGGTCGTGGGCGACGGCGCCGGTCGCCGCGATGTGGATGGAGGACGGGAAGACGTCGTTGGAGGACTGCGAGGCGTTCACGTGGTCGTTGGGGTGCACCTCCCGGCCCTCCGGGAGCCGCTCGGTGGCGAGGGTGGCGATCACCTCGTTGGCGTTCATGTTGGACGAGGTGCCCGAGCCGGTCTGGAAGACGTCCACGGGGAAGTGCTCGTCCCAGCGCCCCTCCGCGACCTCCTCCGCCGCCGCGGCGATCGCCTCCGCGCGGTCCGCGTCGATCACCCCGAGCCGGGCGTTGACCTGGGCGGCGGCGGCCTTGATCCGGGCCAGGGCCTCGATGTGGGCGCGCTCCAGGCGCTGGCCCGAGACCGGGAAGTTCTCCACCGCCCGCTGGGTCTGGGCCCGCCACTTGGCGTGCGCGGGGACCCGCACCTCGCCCATGGAGTCGTGCTCGATCCGGAAGTCCCCGGCCTTCTCGCTGTCGTTCATCTTCTTCAACCTCCCGTAAAAGGTGAGCAGTTGTCTTGTTCGATGTATTCCCAAGGCGCGTACCGGCCAGTAAAAACCGTGGGTAACCCCACTTCCAGGAGGCGCAATGACGCGCACCAGGTACAGGTTCCGCAGGGCCGCCGCAGCCGTCGCCACGGCCGCCGCGCTCCTCGGAACGATGATCGCGGCCACCGCCCCCGCCGGCGCGGCCGACACGACGGCCACCGCCGCCACCGCTTCCGTACCCCTCCCGCCCGCCCTGGAGGCGATCCGGGCGGCCGAGGCCACCAAGATCTACGGAAGCCCCGAGGAACGCCCGCTCGACCGGCGCAGGACCGGCCTGATCTCGCTCGGCGACAGCGAGATCTCCGGCGAGGGCGTCGGCAGCTACGAGTCCCCGACCAACGGCCCGGACAACTGGTGCCACCGCTCGCCCGAGGCCGCCGTCCACCGCACCGGAATCCCCGCGGACCTCACGTTCAACGTCTCCTGCTCCGGCGCGTACACCGGAAACATCAGGATCGGCGGCACCCCGCAGTACGCCGACGAACTCGTCCAGAGCGACAGCCTCGCCATCAAGGCCCGCAACACCCGCATCAAGATGGTCCTGCTCGTCGCCGGGGCCAACGACGACCTCCAGTTCGGCCCCGTCATGACCGACTGCGTCACCCGCTACCTGCTCAGCCAGGGCACCTGCGAGCCCAAGTACGCCCCCGGCTGGCAGGCCCGCGTCGACGCGCTCGTCCCCAAGGTCGAGCAGACCGTCCGCGACCTCAGGGCCGTCATGCGCGACGCCGGATACGCCGACGGCGACTACAGGCTCGTCCTCATGGGCTACCCGAGCCCGATCGGACCCGACTTCCGCGACAACCCGAACTTCCCCGGCAAGCTGGCCTGCGGCGGCCTGGGCTACGACTCCGACACCGTCTGGGGCCGCGACACCGCCGTCCCCGCCTTCGAGCGCGGCATGCGGAAGGCCGCCGCCTCCACCGGCGCCACCTACCTCGACAACTCCCGCCTCTTCCACGGCCACGAGGTCTGCACGGAGGACCCCTGGGCCCGGGGCCTCTACATCGACCTCTCCAAGCCCGGCCTCCCGGACGAGAACTCGGTCCGGCAGTCCTTCCACCCCAACGCGCGCGGGCACGCGGCCTTCGCCTCCTGCCTCACCCAGCTCCACGCCTCGGGCCTGCGCGAGGCGAGCTGCGCCGACGTGAACTCCACCGGGAGGCCCACCCTCTTCCCGCTCGCCTGGGACGACGCCTACCGCCCGCTGAGGAACCAGGCGACCGGCAACTGCCTGGACGTCGACGCCGCGAGCAGCGCCAACGGCACCAGGGTCCTCGGCTGGGACTGCCACGACGGGCGGAACCAGACCTGGTGGTACGACTCCACCCGGCAGACCGTCCACACCGGCCTCACCCAGGACCGCTGCCTGGACGTGCCCGACCTCCAGTACCGCGCCGGCACGGGCCTGGTCCTCTGGAACTGCCACGGCGGCGCCAACCAGAGGTTCGTCCGCGACGGCGCCACCCTCCGGCCCGCCGCCGCGACCGGCATGTGCCTCACCCAGGGCGCGGCGAAGGAGCAGATCAGGCTCCGGGCCTGCGACGGCTCCGCGAACCAGAAGTTCGCGTAGCTCCCCTTCCGCGGGGAGGGCCGTGGTCCCCGTCCGGTACGGGACGGGGGCCACGGCCGCGGCTCAGGGCGCCTTCAGGGTCGTACGGGCCAGCTCGTACGCCGGGAGCATCGCCCGGTGCTCCTCGGTGTCCAGTCCGCCGAGGTGGACGACGACCACCCCCTCCGGGGTGGCGACGGCGAAGGCGCGCTCCTCCTTCTCCTCGTCGAGGAGTGCGCTCCGCACCGTGTAGGTCGCCTCGACGGCGGGCAGCGCGCCCGCCGTCGTCTCCCGGTACGAGACGCCCGAGGCCTTCTTCTCCGCCTTCACGAAGCCTTCGAGCGCGGCCCGCGCGGGCGAGGGGGCGGAGCCCTTCTCCGCCGTCCACACCCGCAGGAAGCCGAGGTGCCCGGCCGGCTTGGCGTCCACCTCGCAGCGGGCGGTGGCCGGGCCCTGGCGGGTGAGCGCCGCGAACTCGGGGTCCTCGGGGTTCCTGATCGCCTTCGGCTCCCAGGCCTTCGCGAGGGAGAAGGAGACCGGCAGCGCGCAGGCCGTCCCCGGCCCGCCGAGGGAGGCCGCCGCGACGGGCGCGTCCGGCGCCCCGGTGGCCGACGGCGTCCCGGTGGCCGGGGGCTTCGTGCCGGCGGGCCGGTCGGGCACGGCCACCGTCACGGGGCCGCCGCAGCCGGTCAGCAGCGGCCCCGCAGCGAGGAGTACGGGGAGCAGGACCCGTATCGGAAGTCTCATGATCGGCAGACTAGCCCCGGCCCCGCCCCGCGCGGACGTCAGGAGAGCTTGCCGCCGTAGTCCGGGAGCTTGAAGGCGCGCTCGGCGTGGCCGCCGACCAGGTCGGTGGTGTTGTTGCCGATGTTCGCGATGATCGTGTAGCCCTTGGCCTCGATCTCCGCGCGCTTCTCCGTCTTGTACGCGCCGACCCCGGCGAACAGGTCGGGCAGCGAGCGCACGTACAGGCCGTCGACCGGGTAACCGGCCTTCTTCAGGTTCCAGTCGGTGAGGGAGTGGACGATCCCGGGGCGGGCGGTGACGAAGAAGACGTCCACCCCGCGCGCGTGGGCGTCCCGGGCGAGGTCGCGGACCTCGGGGACGGCCGGGGTGGGCAGCTCCCAGAACGGGTGGAAGTCCGTCTCCAGGGAGCTGTTGTCGATGTCGAGGACGAGGGCCTGCTTCTCGCGCCCGGCGTCCTTCGCGCGCTCCTCGACGTACGGACGTGCCTCGGCGACGACGGCCGCCACGTCACGGCGCCAGGTGCCGTGGTCGACGCCGGCGAGCGCGGCGGTCGACACCACGTGGCCGTCCGGGTCGGAGGCGACGGAGGCGGTGGCCGCGGAGGCGGCGGGCGCGGGCCCGACGACGAGGAGGGCGGAGAGGGCGAGCGCGGCGGTGGAACCGGCGGCGGCACGCCGGTGGAGGGGGGTGGAGGGCATGGGGGGCTCCCGAGAGGTCGACCGACTCAGTGGTTGACATGCTCACGGCCCATACTGACGGGTAGGCGACGGGAGGGCTACCGGTCGGTAGCGGGTTTCTGAGCACCCGTGGCCGAAGGGCGGGTTCCACTTCCGGCGGGGCGACGCGCGGGCGCGCGCGGAGTGCCGTACGGGGTGACGTGCGTCCCGTTGTGGACGCGGACCGGCCCGCCGGATGATCGGAGGACCGAACCGGAGGGAGCGCCATGCGGTACGCCGAGGAGCCGAGCGCACACTGTGACATCCACGTCGGGGCGGCCGTGCCGCGGGTCTGGGAGCTGGTGACCGACATCCTGCTGCCCGTCAGGTTCAGCCCGGAACTGTGCCGCGCCGCCTGGCTCGACGGGGCGGAAGGGCCCCGGGTGGGCGCGCGCTTCGAGGGCCACAACCACCACCGGCTGCTCGGCGAGTGGCGGACCGTCTCCCACGTCACCGAGCTGGACGGTACGGGCGAGCGGCGGGTGTTCGCCTGGGCGGTCACGGACGCCGACGGCCGCTACGGCGGCCCGGCCCCGGACCCGGCGCGGCCCATGGCGGCCTGGCGCTACGAACTCGCGCCCGGGGCCGGCGGCACCCGGCTCCGCCAGTCGGTCCGCCTCGGCCCGGCCCGCAGCGGCGTCTCCCTGGCCCTCGACCGGTGGCCGGACCGCGAGGAGCGGATCGTCGCCGCCCGCGTCGAGGAGCTGCGGGCGGGGATGGAGGCGACCCTCGCGGGCATCAAGTCCCTCGCCGAGAGGGGCGCGTGACCCCTTCCGTACGGGAAGAGCCCCCGCCCCGGTGACGGCCGGGGGCGGGGGCTCTTCGGCGCACTGCCGCGGGATCAGGCCAGACCGGGACCGCGCACCGGGATGTGCGTGAACGTCGGCTCCGGCGCCGGATTCTGGAAGAAGTCGTTCCCCTTGTCGTCGACGACGATGAACGCCGGGAAGTCCTCGACCTCGATCCTCCAGACCGCCTCCATGCCGAGCTCCTCGTACTCGACGACCTCGACCTTCTTGATGCAGTCCTGCGCCAGGCGCGCCGCCGGGCCGCCGATCGAGCCGAGGTAGAAGCCGCCGTGGCTGCCGCACGCGTCCGTGACCTGCTTGGAGCGGTTGCCCTTGGCCAGCATGACCTTCGAGCCGCCCGCCGCCTGGAACTGCTCCACGTACGAGTCCATGCGGCCGGCCGTCGTCGGGCCGAAGGACCCGGAGGCGTACCCCTCGGGGGTCTTCGCCGGGCCCGCGTAGTACACCGGGTGGTCCTTCAGGTACTGCGGCATCTCCTCGCCCGCGTCCAGGCGCTCCTTGATCTTGGCGTGCGCGATGTCGCGCGCCACGACCAGCGGGCCGGTCAGCGAGAGGCGGGTCTTGACCGGGTACTTGGTCAGCTCGGCGAGGATCTCGTCCATCGGCTGGTTGAGGTCGATCCGCACGACGTCGGAGGCCTCGTCGAGGTGCTCGTCGGTGGTCTCCGGCAGGAACCGCGCCGGGTCCGTCTCCAGCTGCTCCAGGAAGACGCCCTCGGCGGTGATCTTCGCGACGGCCTGGCGGTCGGCCGAGCAGGAGACGGCGATGGCGACGGGCAGCGAGGCGCCGTGGCGCGGCAGGCGCACCACGCGCACGTCGTGGCAGAAGTACTTGCCGCCGAACTGCGCCCCGATGCCGATCCGCTGCGTCAGCTCGAAGACCTTCTCCTCCAGCTCCTTGTCGCGGAAGCCGTGGCCGGTCTCGGCCGAGCCCTCGGTGGGCAGCTCGTCCAGGTAGTGCGCGGAGGCGTACTTCGCGGTCTTCAGGGCGAACTCGGCGCTGGTGCCGCCGACGACGATCGCCAGGTGGTACGGCGGGCAGGCGGCCGTGCCGAGCGAACGGATCTTCTCCTCCAGGAACTTCATCATGGAGGCCTCGTTGAGGACCGCCTTGGTCTCCTGGTAGAGGAACGACTTGTTGGCCGAGCCGCCGCCCTTGGCCATGAAGAGGAACTTGTACGCGCCGCCGTCGGTCGCGTACAGCTCGATCTGCGCGGGCAGGTTCGAGCCGGTGTTCTTCTCCTCCCACATGGTCACCGGGGCCATCTGCGAGTACCGCAGGTTGAGCTTGGTGTACGCGTCGTAGACGCCCTTGGACAGGGCCTCCTCGTCGCGGCCGGAGGTCAGCACGTTCTGGCCGCGCTTGCCCATGACGATCGCGGTGCCGGTGTCCTGGCACATGGGGAGGACGCCGGCGGCGGCGATGTTCGCGTTCTTGAGGAGGTCGAGCGCGACGAACTTGTCGTTGGCCGACGCCTCCGGGTCGTCGATGATCCGGCGCAGCTGGGCCAGGTGGGCCGGGCGCAGGAAGTGCTGGATGTCGTGGATCGCCTCGGCGGCCAGCCGCCGCAGCGCCTCGGGCTCGACCTTGAGGAACGTACGCCCGTCGGCCTCGAAGGTGGAGACGCCTTCGGCGGTCACCAGGCGGTAGGGCGTGGTGTCCTCTCCCAGGGGGAGCAGATCGGAGTACGAAAACTCTGGCATGACGGCGGTCATTCCTCACTCGGCGGGCGGCGGCGCCGCCTCCGTTGGCAACGCGCCCTCCAGCGTAGAACGCGCCCGTTCCGACGAGCCTGTGAGGTAAGGCTCACTTGGATCCGGCCGTGTCCCGCCGCGGCTTCGTCCACAGGTCCCGGCCCGCCCCCTGGTCGCGATCTATCGCGTTTCGCTAGGCTGGCTCCGTGGACCTCGAAAAGCAGCCCGAACCCGAGAAGCAGCCGCAGCCGCAGCGGTCGGCCGCCCCCGCCGAGACCGCCCCCGCGGCGCCCGCCTTCGCCGATCCGCAGGGCTCGCTGCGGGCCTCGGACGCGGACCGGGACCGGATCGCCGACATCCTCGGCGAGGCCCTGGCCGAGGGCAGGCTGGACGCCGAGGAGCACTCGGACCGGATCGACGCGGTCTACCGGGCCAAGACGGTCGGGGAGCTGGAGCCGATCGTCCGCGACCTGCCGGCCGCCCGGACCTCCCGGCCCGCGCCCGACCCGGCCTACGCCTACGGGCCCGACGACCGGGACGGCCCCCCGGAGAACCTCGTCGCGGTCTTCTCCAGCACCACCCGCAAGGGCCGCTGGCGGGTGAGCCGCCGGACGAACGCCTTCGCGCTCTTCGGCAACATCGAGATCGACCTGACCGAGGCGATCTTCGCCCAGCGCCTGACCACCATCAACGCCACCTCGATCTTCGGCAACGTCGAGGTGCGGGTCCCGGAGAACATCAGCCTGCGCGGCAACGGCAGCGGGGTCTTCGGGAACTTCGAGGTCGTGACCCTGGAGGGCGTCGACCCGCAGGCCCCGGTCGTCGTCATCAACGGCTACTCGGTCTTCGGGAACGTCGAGGCGCGGCCCAAGCGCGGCAAGTGGATCACGGACCTCCAGGGCAGGATGCGCAAACACCTCGGCCACTGACGGGCGTTCGCGGGCGGCGGGGCGCTCCGGGGCGGATGACCGGAATCCGCCGCCGGCCCTCCGCAGTCCGGAACGGCACGGCACCCAGTGCATAGGCGCGCGCACAGCGGGTAAGGCTCGTGGCATCGCCTCTCGCTCGCGAAGCCGTCGTCAGTCGTCAGGAGTAGACCGTGCTGCAACTGCCGCATCAGCCCCTCCAGGCCGTCGCCGTCCCCCCCGCCCGCACCCCGGCCCGGGAGGACGCGGGCGGCCCGTGGCACGCGGAGGCGGTGTGCCGTCGTGACGAGGCGGGACTCTTCTTCGCCCCCTCCAAGGAGCCGACGGCCGCGCGCCTCGCCCGCGAGGAGGCCGCCAAGCAGGTCTGCGCGCGCTGCCCGGTGATGGTGGAGTGCCGCGAGCACGCACTGCTCCAGCCCGAGCCGTACGGGGTGTGGGGCGGGCTCACGGCGGCGGAGCGCCGCGTCGTCCTCGCCCGGCGCCGGCGGCGCGAGGTGGAGCTGAGGAAGGCCGCCGCGACGGAGCGGATCGCCCAGGCGGGCTGACGCGAGGAGCGGAGCCGGGCGCCGGGCGGGACAGCAGGACCGGAGCCGGGCACGGAGACCTCCGCCGGTCCGTACGGGAAGGGGCGCCCCCACCGCACATGGGGGCGCCCCTCTTCGTACCGTCCGCGGGTCCGGCCCGCCCGGTCCCGGCCTACTTGGCGCGGTCGAAGTCGATCTTGCTGTACGCGCGCAGCTTCGAGAGCCGGTGCGTGGAGTCGATCTGGCGGATCGTGCCGGACTTCGAGCGCATGACGAGGGACTGCGTGGTCGCCGTCTCGGCGCGGTAGCGCACCCCGCGCAGCAGCTCGCCGTCGGTGATGCCGGTCGCGACGAAGAAGACGTTGTCGCCGCTGACCAGGTCGTCCGTGGAGAGCACCCGGTCCAGGTCGTGGCCCGCGTCGAGGGCCTTCTGGCGCTCGGCGTCGTCCTTCGGCCACAGCTTGCCCTGGATCACGCCGCCGAGGCACTTGATCGCGCAGGCGGAGATGATGCCCTCGGGGGTGCCGCCGATGCCCATGAGCATGTCGACGCCGGTGCCCTCGCGGACGGCCATGATCGAACCGGCGACGTCGCCGTCCGAGATGAACTTGATCCGGGCCCCGGTCTCGCGGATCTCCTTGACGATGCCCTCGTGGCGGGGGCGGTCCAGGATGACGACCGTGATGTCCTCGGGCGAGGAGTTCTTCGCCTTGGCGACCCGGCGGATGTTGACCGAGACGGGGGCGTTGATGTCGACGAAGTCGGCGGCCTCCGGGCCGGTGACCAGCTTGTCCATGTAGAAGACCGCGGACGGGTCGAACATGGTGCCGCGGTCGGCGGCGGCCAGGACGGCGATCGCGTTCGGCATGCCCTTGGCGTTGAGCGTGGTGCCGTCGATCGGGTCGACGGCGATGTCGACCTCGGCGCCGGTGCCGTCGCCGACCCGCTCGCCGTTGAAGAGCATCGGGGCTTCGTCCTTCTCGCCCTCGCCGATGACGACGACGCCGTCCATCGAGACGGTGGAGATCAGGGTCCGCATGGCGTTGACCGCCGCGCCGTCCGCGCCGATCTTGTCGCCCCGGCCGACCCAGCGTCCGGCGGCCATGGCGGCGGCCTCGGTGACGCGCACCAGTTCGAGGGCGAGGTTGCGGTCGGGGGCCTCGGGAGAGACCTCCAGCTCGGGCGGGAGGGTGTGCTCGGTCATCGGGGCGCACCTTTCTGTACGGCGACGGCCGCAAAATAAGAGGGTCCCGTGACTCTATCGTCAGGTCGACAAAATGAGCAGAGGGGCCCACGTATGAGCACGGGACCGTGATGCGACCATGGGGGGCGTGGCAGGTATGCGAGGCAGGCAGACGGTACGCGGGATGTTCCAGTCCCTCGGTGTGATCATGGTCGCCGCGGGCGTGATGTATCTCTTCATCCCGCACGACGAGCACGCGGACCCGGTGAAGGCGAAGGACTACCGGGTCGAGCTCCTGACGGCCCAGCGGGCGGCGCCGTATCCGGTGCTGGCGCCCGAGGGCCTCGAGAAGGGCTGGAAGGCGACGGTCGTCTCGTACAAGCGGGAGGACGCCGACGCCTGGCAGCTCGGCTTCCTCTCCCCGGACACCCAGTACGTGGCGATCCACCAGTCGACGGCGGAGCCCCGCGAGTTCGTGCCCGACGTGACGCGGAAGGCGAAGGACACCGGGAGGACCCAGACGGTGGACGGCGTGGTCTGGCACCGCTGGGAGGGGCCGAAGTACGACGCGCTCGTGCGGACGGAGGGCGGCGCGACGACGGTGGTGACCGGCACGGCGTCCTTCGAGCGGCTGGCCGAGATGGCGGGCTCGCTCCGGTCGTCGCAGAAGGCCTGAGGGGCACGCGACGGCGTACGGGAAGGGCCCCGCACTCCACGAGTGCGGGGCCCTTCCCGTGCCCGTACGGGCCGTGGTCACCGGTCTCAGACGGTGGTGACGACCTCGTCGAAGGAGAGGCGCGGGGAGCGCGGGAACCAGGCGTCCTCGCCCGGCCTGCCGATGTTGACGACCATCAGCGGGGTGTGGTCGGCGTCGAGGAACTCCTTCTGGACGCCGGCGAAGTCCAGGCCGGTCATCGGGCCGGCGGCCAGGCCGGCGGCGCGGACGCCGACGATGAAGTACGCGGCCTGGAGGGCGGCGTTCAGCACGGCGGACTGCTCGCGGACGGGGCGCTCGGCGAAGAACATGTCCTTGGCCTGCGGGAAGTGCGGGAGCAGGGCCGGCAGGTCCTCGTGGAACTCGTTGTCCGCGGAGAGGATCGCGACGAGCGGGGCGGCGGCGGTCTTCGGCCGGTTGCCCTCGGCCATGTGCTTGACCAGGCGCTCGCGGGCCTCGGGGGAGCGGACCAGGGTGATGCGCAGCGGGGTCTGGTTGAAGGCGGTGGGGCCGTACTTCACCAGGTCGTAGATCGCCTGCACCTGCTCGTCGGTCACCGGCTCGTCGGTGAACGTGTTGGCGGTGCGGGCCTCGCGGAAGAGGAGGTCCTGGGCGGCGGGATCAAGGGCGAGAGACATGCTGCGTACCTTCCGGACTGCACAAAACTGCACAAGGTGGGGGCCGCCCGTGCGGAGTTCGAGCGACGTCCTCGACAGTACGCCTCCGATTGGTGAAAATTCAACTATCCAATTCGGATAGTGATCCGCTTCACTCGTGAGTCTACGCCGGGACGGCCGCGCCCCGGAAGGTCACTCCTCGTTCGGGCCTTCCTCGCCGTCCGCGTCCGCCGCGAGCGCGGCGTCCAGGCGGGCCCGGGCGCCCTCCAGACGGAGCCGGCACACCTTCGCCAGCTCCTCGCCCCGCTCCCAGAGGGCGAGGGAGTCCTCCAGGGTGGTCCCGCCCGCCTCCAGCCGCCGGACGACCTCGATCAGCTCGTCCCGCGCCTGCTCGTACCCGAGCGCCGCCCCGTCCGCGCCCTTGTCCGTGTTCGTAGCCGCTGCCATGTCCGTCCTTCCGTCGTTCCGTCGTTCCGTCGTTCCGTCGAGGTGATGGGGTGGTCGGTGACGAGGCCTCCGGGGGCCGCTCAGCCGGCGTCCGCCACGCGCCGCACCGCGAACTCGCCCTCCGCGACCCGGGCCCGCAGCTCCTCGTCCCCGGCGACCTCGCCGGGGGAGCGGACCACCGTCCCGTCCGCCCGCTGGAGCACCGCGTACCCCCGCTCCAGGGTCGCGGCGGGCGACAGCGCCCGGACCCGCGCCCGGGTGTGCGAGAGCTCCGAGTCGGCCCGGTCGAGGAGGTGGCCGAGCACCCGCCGGCTCCGGGCGAGCAGCGCGGACACCTCGTCCTCGCGCACCTCGACCATGCGCACCGGCTGCTCCATGACGGGCCGCGCGAGCGCGTGCGCCAGACCGCGCTCCTCCCGGTCCAGGAGCCCCTGCACGGTCCGCAGCGCCCGGTCCCGCAGACCGCGCACCCGGTCGAGCTCCTCGCCGACGTCCGGGACGACCTTCTTGGCCGCGTCCGTCGGCGTCGAGGCCCGCAGGTCGGCCACCAGGTCGAGCAGGGGCGAGTCCGGCTCGTGCCCGATCGCGGAGACCACCGGCGTACGGCAGTCGGCCACGGTCCGGACGAGCTGCTCGTCCGAGAACGGCAGCAGGTCCTCGACGCTGCCGCCGCCCCGGGCCACGACGATCACGTCCACGTCCTCGTCCGCGTCGAGCTCCCGGACCGCCCGGACGACCTGCGGGACGGCCTTCACGCCCTGCACCGCGACGTTCCGCACCTCGAAGGCGACGGCGGGCCAGCGGCGGCGCGCGTTCTCCAGGACGTCCCGCTCCGCCGCCGACGCCCGGCCGCAGACCAGACCGATCCGGCGCGGCAGGAACGGCAGCGGCTTCTTCCGGTCGAGCGCGAACAGCCCCTCGGCCGCCAGGGACCGCTTCAGCTGCTCCAGGCGGGCGAGCAGCTCCCCGATCCCGACCGGCTTGATCTCGGCGGCCCGCAGCGACAGCTGACCGCGCGGCGCGTACCACTCGGGCTTGGCGTGCACGACGACCCTCGCGCCCTCCGACACGAGGTCCGCGACCGCGTCGAAGACCTGCCGGTAGCAGGTGACGCCGATCGAGACGTCGTGCGAGGGGTCCCGCAGCGTCAGGAAGACGACCCCGGCACCGGGACGCCGCGACAGCTGCGTGATCTGCCCCTCGACCCAGATCGCCCCGAGCCGGTCGATCCATCCCCCGATCATCCGGGAGACCTCACCGACGGGCAGCGGCGTTTCGGCGGACGTAGTCAGAGCCATGGACCGAGCGTAACGGCGCGGTACGACAACGTCAGGACGGCGTACGGCGGCGGCCCGGGCGCGGGGAGGGGCCCCGGGCCGGGCGCGGGGGCGGGCCCCGGGTCCCGTACGGCCCCGCCCGTGCTCACCGCGTCCGCGACGCCCCCTGGACGGCCAGCACCACCAGGCCGACGCCCAGCCAGACCACGCCCACCACCTGGGCCGCCGCCGAGGCCTCGACGATCACCGCGACCAGGATCGCCGCGCCGACGACCGGCGCCACCACGTGCTTCAGCACGTTCGGCGGCCCCTCCCCCCGACGGACGGCGAACCAGCCCACCACGCTCGCGTGCAGCAGGACGAAGGCGGTGAGCGCGCCGATGTCGACCACCGACACCAGGTGGTCCAGGCCGTCGTCCCGCCGCGCCGCCCACACCGCCGCGACCATCGTCACGGCGGCGGACACCAGCAGCGCCACGCGCGGCACGCCGCCGTCCGTACGGGCGAGCAGGTGCGGCAGCCGCCGGTCGCGGCCCATCGCGAAGAGCAACCGTCCGCCGGCCGCCTGTCCCGCGAGCGCCGCGAAGGCCGCGCCGATCGCCTTGGAGGCGGCCACCAGGTCGTGCAGCCAGCCGCCGACCGAGGCGTCCACGGCGTCGTAGAAGGCGGAGCCCTGCTTGCCGGGGTCGGCGGCGAGCTCGGCGGACGAGACCGGTTCGAGCAGCGCCACCAGCCAGGTCTGCGCCACGAAGAGCGTGCCCGCGAGCGCCAGGCAGAACAGCAGCGCCCGCGCCACCTTCGCCGAACCCCCGGTGACCTCCTCCGCGAAGGAGGCGATCGCGTCGAAGCCCAGGTAGGAGAGGACGGCGACCGAGACCGCGCCGATCACCGCCGCGAGCGAGAACGACGCGTCACCGGTCAGCGGCGACCACCAGTCCCGCTGCGCCCCGTCCCGTACGAGCACCACCGCGGCCGACGCGACGAAGACGAGGAGCACGGCGATCTCCAGGGCGAGCACCGCGAAGCCGACGCGGGCCGCCGCCCGCACCCCCCACAGGTTGAGCAGGGTGGTGAGGACCACGGCGATCCCGGTCCACACCCACCGGTCGACCTCCGGGACGAGCGCCTCCATGGCGATGCCCGCGAAGAGGTAGGCGACGGCGGGGATCAGCAGGTAGTCGAGCATCGCCATCCACCCGGCGACGAAGCCCGGCCCCTCCCCGAGGCCCTTGCGCGCGTACGTGAAGACGGAGCCGGCCTGCGGCGCGACCCGCACCATCTGGGCGTAGCTGAACGCCGTGAACGCCATGGCGACCGTCGCCACCACGTACACGAGCGCGACCGCGCCGTGCGACCTGGCGTCGAGCGTCCCGAAGACGCCGACCGGAGCCATGGGCGCGATGAAGAGCAGCCCGTAGACGACCAGGTCGCGGAACCCGAGGTTCCGCCGGAGCCCCGTGTGGTCCGCACCGCCGCCACCGTCGCCGTTCCCGCCCGCCGCCACCTGCGATTCCTCGGCCATGAGGCCAGTTTCGGCCACGGGGGCGGTCGAATCGCCGAACGACGCGGCGGTACGGCCGGGCGGGGCACGGCACCGGCGCGGAGACCGACCGCACGCCCGCCGACACGGGAGGGCGGAGGCGCGGCCTTACGATGGGACGCATGACTGCAACGCCCGCGTCGACGCCCGATCCCGCCCCCGCGACGAACCGCCCGAAGCGTGTCCTGCTCGCCGCTCCCCGCGGCTACTGCGCGGGCGTGGACCGTGCCGTGATCGCGGTGGAGAAGGCCCTGGAGCAGTACGGGGCCCCGATCTACGTCCGGCACGAGATCGTCCACAACAAGTACGTCGTCCAGACCCTGGAGCGGAAGGGCGCGATCTTCGTCGACCAGGCGACCGAGGTGCCGCCGGGCAACATCGTGATGTTCTCCGCGCACGGCGTCGCCCCGACCGTCCACGAGGAGGCCCGGCAGGGCCGGCTCGCGACCATCGACGCCACCTGCCCGCTGGTCACCAAGGTCCACAAGGAGGCCGTCCGGTTCGCCAGGGAGGACTTCGACATCCTCCTCATCGGCCACGAGGGCCACGAGGAGGTCATCGGCACCTCCGGCGAGGCCCCGGACCACATCCAGCTGGTCGACGGCCCCGAGGACGTCGCCAAGATCGAGGTCCGCGACCCCTCCCGGGTCGTCTGGCTCTCCCAGACCACGCTGTCGGTGGACGAGACGATGGAGACGGTCGACGCGCTGAAGGAGAAGTTCCCGCAGCTGATCTCCCCGCCGTCCGACGACATCTGCTACGCCACGCAGAACCGCCAGACCGCGATCAAGGAGCTGGCCGGCCAGGCCGACCTCGTGATCGTCGTCGGCTCGAAGAACTCCTCCAACTCGATCCGCATGGTCGAGGTCGCCAAGCAGGCCGGCGTGCCCGCCGCGTACCTCGTGGACTTCGCGAGCGAGATCGACGAGGCCTGGCTGGAGGGCGTGACCAGCGTCGGCCTCTCCTCCGGCGCCTCCGTCCCGGACGTCCTGGTGCAGGAGGTCCTGGAGTGGCTGGCCGAGCGGGGGTACGCGGACGTCGAGATCGTCAAGACGGCCGACGAGTCCCTGACCTTCTCGCTCCCCAAGGAGCTCCGCGACAAGGACCTGCGGGCCGTGGCCGAGAGGCTCGGCGCGGGCGCGGCGGCCTCCGGGGAGTGACGGCCGGACCGGCCGGGTGTGGCCCGGTCGGGGAGTAACCCGGCGCCCCAGCCCTTACGGTGGGTCCATGAACGTCTTCGGAGTGGACATCGGCGGCTCGGGCATCAAGGGCGCTCCCGTGGACCTGGAGCGCGGCACGCTCACCGAGGAGCGCCACAAGGTACTGACCCCGCAGCCCGCCACACCCGACGGTGTGGCGGGCTGCGTCGCGGAGGTCGTGGCGCACTTCGGCTGGACGGGCCCGGTGGGGGTGACCTTCCCGGGCGTGGTGACGGGCTCCACGATCCGTACGGCGGCCAACGTGGACAAGTCCTGGATCGACGTCGACGCGGGCGCGCTGATCGGCGAACGGATCGGGGGCCTCCCCGTGACCGTCCTGAACGACGCGGACGCGGCGGGGGTCGCGGAGATGACCTTCGGCGCGGGCCGGGGCCGCAGGGGCACGGTGATCATGCTGACCCTCGGCACGGGCATCGGCTCGGCCCTGTTCGTCGACGGCCGGCTCGTCCCGAACACGGAGCTGGGTCATCTGGAGCTCAAGGGTCACGACGCGGAGAAGCGGGCCTCGACGAAGGCCAAGGAGGACGAGGACCTCAGCTGGGAGCACTGGGCGACCCACCGGGTGCAGAAGTACCTGGCGCACGTGGAGATGCTGTTCTCGCCGGAGCTCTTCATCATCGGCGGCGGCGTCAGCCGCAAGGCGGACAAGTTCCTGCCGCTGATCGAGGGGATCCGGGCGGAGATCGTCCCGGCGGAGCTCCAGAACAACGCGGGGATCGTGGGGGCGGCGATGGCGGCGGCCGGGGAGTGAGGGAAGGGGCCCGGGGCCCGGGGGCTCACCGGGCCTTGGCGGCCTTGGCTGCGGCCTTGGCGGCCTTGGAGCTTTTGACGACGGGGGCGGCGGACCCGGTGGTCCCGGTGGTGGCGGTCCGGTTCCGCTGCTGCCGCCGTCCCGTGTCCCGCACCTTCCGGACGACGGCGACGAGGCCGGCGACCAGGGTGCCGCCGTACAGCCACCCGGCGTGCACGGCGAGGGCGGTCACGACGGCCATGGCCTGACCGCCGAGACCGCCGGTGCCGCCCGCGACGGGGACGACGCCGACGGCGAAGGCGATGGGGACGCCGATGGGGGCGGCGACCAGGTCGGCGGTACGGACCCAGAGCGCGGTCAGGGCGCTGACCGGCAGGAACAGCAGCCCGTAGACGACGGGGGAGCCGTCGAGGAGCAGCAGGTCGAGGACGCCGATCGCCAGCATGACGGCGGAGGCGAAGAGCCCGGCGCCGAGCCCGGTGAGACGGGGCGCGGGCAGCCGCCGCAGGGCGAGGACGACGGGGGGCACGGGCCGGCCGCCGGGCCGCCGGGCGGGGGCGGACCCCGGAGCGCGGCCGGGGGCGCGGCCGGGAACGCCGGGCGCGGCGGCCCGCTCGACGCGGGCGCCGCCGGGGGTCCGCCCGGTTCTGCCGGTCACGCGGTGCACGGCGGCGCCCTCCACGGACGGGCCGGAGGGCGCGGCGGGCGGCGGGGCGGCGGCCGGCGAACCGGACTTTCTCGGCCGCCGACGCCCCTGAGGCTGACTTGTCCTGTGCTGCTCCACCCGACCAACGTAGGTCGGGAAGGGGCGGGAACCGGGTCCGGGACACGCCCTTTGGGTGACCTTGCCCCCGAGATCGACCGAAGGTCGGCGTCACTGGCCGGTTCGGCCCGCCCGTAAACTGGGGGATCGGCCCACCATCCACACTTCAGGAAGTCGCCACCGTGTCGCTCACGATCGGAATCGTCGGTCTGCCGAATGTCGGCAAGTCGACCCTGTTCAACGCCCTGACCAAGAACGACGTGCTGGCGGCCAACTACCCGTTCGCCACGATCGAGCCCAACGTGGGCGTCGTCGGCGTCCCCGACGCCCGTCTGACCAAGCTCGCGGAGATCTTCAACTCGCAGCGCGTCCTCCCGGCGACGGTCGACTTCGTCGACATCGCGGGCATCGTGCGCGGCGCGAGCGAGGGCGAGGGCCTGGGCAACAAGTTCCTGGCGAACATCCGCGAGTCGGACGCGATCTGCCAGGTCATCCGCGCCTTCAAGGACGAGAACGTCGTGCACGTCGACGGCAAGGTCTCGCCGAAGGACGACATCGAGACGATCAACACGGAGCTGATCCTCGCGGACCTCCAGACGATCGAGAAGGTGCTGCCGCGCCTCCAGAAGGAGTCCCGGATCAAGAAGGACGTGGCGCCGAAGGTCGCCGCGGTCGAGGCGGCGCAGGCGATCCTGGAGAAGGGCGACACCCTCTTCTCGCAGGGCATCGTGCAGGGCTCGGAGAAGGCGGAGCTCCTCCACGACCTGCACCTGCTCACCACGAAGCCGTTCCTCTACGTCTTCAACGTGGACGAGGACGAGCTGACCGACGACGCCTTCAAGGCCGAGCAGAGCGCCCTGGTCGCCCCGGCGGAGGCGATCTTCCTGAACGCCAAGCTGGAGCAGGACCTCGCCGAGCTCGACGAGGAGGACGCCATGGAGCTCCTCCAGTCCGTCGGTGCCGAGGAGCCCGGCCTCGCCACCCTCGCCCGCGTCGGCTTCGACACCCTCGGCCTCCAGACCTACCTGACGGCCGGCCCCAAGGAGTCCCGCGCCTGGACGATCAAGAAGGGCGCCACGGCTCCCGAGGCGGCCGGCGTCATCCACACCGACTTCCAGAAGGGCTTCATCAAGGCCGAGGTCATCTCCTTCACCGACCTCGTCGAAACGGGCTCGGTCGCCGACGCCCGCGCGGCGGGCAAGGCGCGCATGGAGGGCAAGGAGTATGTGATGCAGGACGGGGACGTGGTGGAGTTCCGGTTCAACGTCTGACACGTCCGGCGGAAGGCCGTCCGACCTGCGAGGGAGTGGGTCGGGCGGCCTTTGTGATCCGTACGGAGACCATGGCGGCTTGAAACTCGCCCCCGGTACGTGAAAGCCGCTGGTGGTGCCGGCGGATCTTCGGCCGAGGCCCCCCGTGGGGCATGCTGTCGCGGTGAGTGAATCCTCGGACAGGTGACAGGTTTGGCTGAACGGTCTGGACCCGCGTGGAAAGGCGGCGGCCGAGTCGCTGCGTGCCCGATTCGAAGCACTGGGCACAGCCGATACCGGTGACTGGGCCAAGCCGGAGATCTGTGAGGAACTTCCACACCTCGCGCGGTTCATGTTGCTGCGAAGTCGGATCCGTCCGTTCGGTCCGCAGGGCAGCGGTGAGCAGCCGACGCATGCCCGTGAGGAAGTCCTGGGCAGGGCTCCGTCGCAGGTCAGGGCCGGTCTGCGGGTCGAAGCGTTCGGGCGGGTCTTCCTGGCACACCCGTGCCAGGCATCTTCGTGGCACCCGGGAAGCGGTGACACACGAGCCGGTGCGCGTGAAGCTGAGGTCCGCCGTCGTGCGCCGGACCCCTTTCCCCGGCCGCCCGGCACCCACGAACACGAACTCGCAGGAGAGAGCATGCGCGCATCGCCGCCCTCCACGGAACGGACGGACCTCCGGCGGTCCGAGGGGGGCTTCGGGGAGGCCGTTCGGCTCACCGTGCCCGTCGCCATGGCGTACATCCCGCTGGGAGTGGCGTTCGGCGTGCTGCTGACCGCGAGCGGCATCAACTGGTACTGGGCTCCGCTCTCCACCCTGCTGATCTACGCGGGATCCATGGAGTTCCTCGCCGTCGGCTTCATGGTGGCCGGACTGCCGCTCTACCAGGTCGCGTTCACCACGCTGGTCGTGAACTTCCGGCACGTCTTCTACGGCCTGTCCTTCCCCATCGACCGGCTGCGCGGACGGGCCCGGAAGGCGTACGGCGTCTTCGCCCTGACCGACGAGACGTACGGCATCACCTCCGCGGGCCCCGGCACGCACCTCACCGGCCGGCAGATCACCGTCCTCCAAGTGGTCAGCCACGTCTGGTGGTTCCTCGGCGCGCTGCTCGGCGCCCTGCTCGGCCAGGTGATCCCGGAGAGCGTCAAGGGCTTCGACTTCGCCCTCACCGCCATGTTCCTGACCCTCGCGGTCAACGCGGTGCGCGCCCGCAGGAGCGCGACCCTCGTCCTGCTCGCCCTGGGCGCCGGGGTGGTCGGCCACCTCGTGGACCGGTACGTGATCGGGGAGTCGTTCCTCGTCGTCAGCCTGCTGCTCTACGTCGCCGTCGTCAGCGCCACGTACCGGAAGGACGGGAGCGGGGGCGCCGAAGAGAACGAGGAGAACGAGGAGAACGAGGAGTGCGTGAAGTGAACATCCTCTCCGACGCGCACACGTTCGCCGTCGTCGGCGTGATCGCCCTGGTGACCCTGGCCCTCCGGGCCGCCCCGTTCGTCGTCCTGGGCAAGTCGGCCGCGAACGGCTACCTGCGCCACCTCGGCGAGAAGATGCCGACCGGGGTGATGGTCCTCCTCGTGATGTACACCCTCGAGGACCTCGACGTGACCGTCCACCCCTTCGGGCTGCCGAAGCTGGTCCCGCTCGCCCTGGCGGCGGTCATGTACGTGAAGACGGACAACGCCCTGCTGTCGATCGGCGGCGGTGTCGCGCTGCACATGGTTCTCGTCAACGGGCTGGTCTGACCCGGGGGCAGCCCTGCCCGGCCTCCACCCACCGTCCGCCCGTTGGACGCGCGTTGCGCCGTCGTGGTCCGTGTCCGACACTGCCGTGCGGCGCGGACGAACGGCATCGGCCGGGGTGCGCCGCCAGACGGGGCGGCGACTCGTACGTCCCGGGGCCGCGAACGCCGGCGAGGCCGGTCCGCACCGCCCTGTGCGGCGCCGCGACGTGTGGGGGAGCTGTCCACGTGCTGACTCCGTTCGGTCTCACGGAAGGGGCCGACCGGCTCTACCGGTTCGTCCTCGCCCGGCCGGGGTGCGACGCGGCGGGGGCCGCGGGGGAGTTCGACGGTTCGGCGCACGCGCTGGACGAGGCGCTCCAGGAGCTGACGCGGCGGGAACTGCTCCTCTCGGACGGGCCGGACCACACCCGGCTGTACGTCGTGAACCCCAAGACCGCCCTGGACACGCTGCTCGCCTTTCAGCAGGCCGAGATAGCCGAACGGAACCGCACGCTGGCCCGCAGCCAGGCCGCCGCCGAGATGCTGCTCGCCCAGTACGCCGCGCGGCACGGCGGCGACGAGGAGCCGGAGGTCGAGCAGCTCCGCGGCGTCGAGGCGGTACGGGCCCGGATGACCGACCTGGTGCCCACCATGCGCGAGGAGTCCCTGGCCTTCGTGCCCGGCGGCGCCCAGACCCCGGAGGTCCTCGCGGCGAGCGAGGCGACCAGCGCGGAGCCGCTGGCGCGCGGGGTGCGGATGCGCTCGGTGTACCTGGACTCGATCCGCAACGCCCCGGGCACCCTGGAGCACGCCCGGTGGCTCACCGAACGCGGCGCGGAGGTCCGCACCGTACCGGCACTGCCCATGCGCCTGTGGATCAAGGACCAGGAACTGGCGATGGTGCCGATCGACCCGGCCGACAGCGCGGCGGGCGCGGTGCTGCTGCGCCAGCCCGGCGCGGTGGCGGCGTTCCTCGCGCTGTTCGAGGCGGTGTGGGCGTCGGCGGTCCCGTTCGGCGAGGCCCCCCGGCGCAGCCTGGAGGACCCCGGCTCGCAGCCCCGCGAGCTGCTGCGCCTCCTGGCCCGTGGTTACACGGACGAGGCCGCGGCCCGCCGCCTGGGCATCTCCCTGCGCAGCGAACGGCGCCTCATCTCGGAGCTGATGGAGAGACTGGGCGCCCGGAGCCGCTTCCAGCTGGGCCAGCGCGCGGTCGAGAGCGGTTACATCTGACTACCCCTGTACTCCCGCATGCCTGTACGTCCTCCGCCCCGTTTCCGCCCGTCCCCGCTGTCGTGGGCCGGTGGGAGAATGCGGGGACGGTGAAGGGGGCGGGGCGCGTGGGGCGTGGTGAGCGGGACGCGATCGCGCGGGGGACGCGGCTGTGCGAGGCGGCGCGGGCGGTGGTCGGGGATCACCGCGGGGCCGTCGAGGCGGTGCGCGCGGCGCTGGAGCCGCTCCACGACGCGGAGGTCGCGCGGGAGCTCGCCGCCCTGCCGGCGGCCCGGATCCAGGACGCCACCGAGGGCCGGGTGCGCCTGGGGGACGTCGAGAGGAGCGGCCTGACCACGGTCGGGCAGGTCCTCGAAGCGGGGCCGTACCGGCTGCGGCAGATCCCCGGCGTCGGCCGGCACACCGCCGACCGGATCCTCGCCGCCGCCCGCCGCCTCGCCGACGCGGTGCACGAGACCGTCGCCGTCCACATCGACGTGGACCGGCCAGAACCGCGCACCACCGCGCTCGTGGCCGCCCTGCACGTCCTCGTGGAGGCGGGCCCGGAGGCGCGGCGTGCCGCCGACACGGCCGCCGGTCTCGTGGCGCGGCTCGGCCCGCTGATCGAGGACGCCCGGCCCGCCGCCGGGCGGTTCGGGATGCTCCTGACCGGCCGGGAGGGGAGGGCCCGCGCGCTGGCGGCGGTCGGGGAACTCCGGTCGGCGGTGGCGGAGGCGGACCGGGCGGGGACGCCCGGACTGCTCGCCCAGGCCTCCGTCGACCTGCTCCGGGGGCCCGCGAGCGACGCCGCCGCCTGGGTCGACTTCGAGCTGCGCTCCGCCGAGTACTACGGCCTGCTCGCCGAGCTCTCCGAACGGGCGCCCGACCCGGCCGCCTCCGAGGGCTTCCTGCCGGACGAGATCGCCGAGCGGGTGCGGGCCCAGCGCCTCGACGACTCCCACCGGCGCGTCTCGCTGCGCGGCTACCAGGCCTTCGGCGCGCGGTTCGTCCTCGCCCGGCGCCGGGTGATCCTCGGCGACGAGATGGGGCTCGGCAAGACCGTCCAGGCCGTCGCCGTCCTGGCGCACCTGGCCGCCGGGGGCCGGACCCGGTTCCTGGTCGTCTGCCCGGCGAGCGTCCTGGTCAACTGGACGCGCGAGGTCGCGGCCCGCAGCGCCCTGCACACCGTGCTCCTCCACGGACCCGACCGGCACGAGGCGTTCGCCCACTGGAAGGAGTACGGCGGGGTCGGGGTGACCACCTTCGACGCGCTGCGCGGCTTCCCCGTCCCGGACGCCGACGAGGTCGGGATGCTCGTCGTCGACGAGGCCCACGCCGTCAAGAACCCGAAGACCCTCAGGTCCCGGGCGGTCGCCGCCTGGGCCGAACGCTGCGAGCGGGTCCTCCTCATGACCGGCACCCCGATGGAGAACCGCGTCTCCGAGTTCCGCAACCTCGTCCGCGTCCTCGACCCCGCGCTCGCCGACTCCCTAGAGGAGCGGGCCCCCGGAGAGCGCGACGTCCCCGGCGAGCACGCCGTCCCCGGCGCCCCCGCCGGCTCGGTCGCCTTCCGCCGGGCCGTCGCCCCCGTCTACCTGCGCCGCAACCAGGCCGACGTCCTCACCGAACTGCCCAGCCTCCAGCACACGGACGAGTGGGAGGAGCCGAGCCCGTCGGACGAGGACGCCTACCGCGAGGCGGTGCGCGCCGGGAACTTCATGGCCATGCGCAGAGCGGCGTACGCGCACCCCGAGAAGTCGGCCAAAATGGAGCGGCTCCGGGAGATCGTCCGCGAGGCCGCCGAGAACGGGCGGAAAACGGTCGTCTTCTCCGACTTCCGGGACGTCCTGGGCGCGGTGGCGGACGCGCTCGCCGCCGACGCGCCGCACGGCGCCCCCGTGTTCGGGCCGCTCACCGGGAGCGTCGCGCCCGACCGGCGCCAGCGGGTCGTCGACGACTTCACGGCCGCCCCCGGACCGGCCGTGCTCCTCGCGCAGATCCGGGCCGCGGGCATCGGCCTCAACCTCCAGGCCGCCTCCGTCGTGGTCCTCTGCGAGCCCCAGGTCACACCGGCCGTCGAGCACCAGGCCGTGGCCCGCGCCCACCGCATGGGCCAGGTCAGGCCGGTCCGCGTGCACCGGCTCCTCACCACCGGCGGGATCGACGAGCGCCTGGTGCGGATCCTGGCGAACAAGACCCGGCTCTTCGACGCGTACGCCCGCCGCAGCGCCGTGGCGGAGGCCACCCCGGACGCGGTCGACGCGGCGGACAGCGGGATCGCCCGCCGGATCGTCGAGGAGGAGCAGACCCGCCTCGGGACGGGCGACGGCACCGGGGCGGGCGAGGGCGCCGGTGCGGAGAAGAGTGCCGGGGCGGGTGACGGCACCGAAGCGGACCACGGCACCGAAGCAGACGACGGCACCGAGACGGGCGACGACACCGAGACGGACGCCGGCGCCGGTGCGACGCGCCCGCTCACCCCCTGAACACCAGGCGAACCGCCGTACACCCCCTGTGGGAAACACCACGTCCGGATTCGGCCGCCCCGGGCGGTACGGGGCAACTCCGCGTCGCGGACGACCCTCTTCCCCCACGTATCCTCGACTGCCGGGGAAAACGGGGGTGCGGGAACGCGGAGGTGCGAAGGTGGAGTTCCGGCTGCTCGGCTCCGTCGCGATGGTGACGGAGGACGGGGACGTGGCCCTGGGACCCGCCAAGCGGTCCAGCCTCCTCGCCATGCTCCTGCTGCGCCCCAACAGCGCGGTGAACGTGGGGCAGTTGACCGACGCCCTGTGGGAGGAGGAGCCGCCCACCCACGCCAAGACCGTCCTCCAGGGGCACGTCTCGCGGCTGCGGGCCCTGCTCGCGGAGCACGGGGCCGAGGCGTACGGGGTCGAGCTCGCCACCCAGGGCTCGGCGTACGTGCTGCGGATGCCCGAGTCGCTGGTGGACGTGCACCGGTTCGAGGAGCTCGTGGGGCTCGCCGGGGTGCAGCGGCAGCCCGCCGACGCGGTCCGGATGCTGCGGGAGGCGCTGTCGTACTGGCAGGGGCCCGCGCTCACCGGAACCGTCCACAGCCGCCCCCTGGAGGCCGCCGCCACCGGGCTCGAAGAGCTGCGGCTCGCCACCGTGGAGGCGCTGGCGCAGGCGTACGGGCAGCTCGGCGAGCACGCCAGGGCCGCCGCCGTCCTGCGCACCGAGGCCGTCGCCCACCCCCTGCGCGAGTCCCTCGCGGCCGCCCTGATGCTGGCCCTCGGCCGCTCCGGGCGCCAGTCGGACGCGATCGACTGGTACCACCGCACCCGGCGGCTGCTCGCCGAGGAGCTCGGCGTCGACCCCGGCGAGACGCTCGCCGAGGCGTACGCGACGCTGCTCCGTTCCGCGGAGCCCGCCCCCGTGGCCCGGCCCGTCGCCCCGCCCGCCGAGGTCCCGGCGCCGGAGGGCCTGCCCCGGCCGCCGCGCGGCTTCACCGGACGCGGCGCCGAACTGGCCGCGCTAGACCGGGCGGTACGGGGCGGGGACGGACCCGTCTGCCTCGTCACCGGCCCCGCGGGCGTCGGCAAGACCGCCTTCGCCGTCCACTGGGCGTACGAGCGGCGCGCCGACTTCCCCGACGGGCGGCTCTTCGCCGACCTGAAGGGCTTCAGCGAGACCCCCGCGCCCGAGACCGCGGGCGTCCTGCGCGAGTTCCTGCTCGCGCTCGGCGTCCCGGACCGGCGGATCCCGGAGGGCGTCGAGGCGCGGGGCGCCCTCTTCCGCTCCCTCACCGCCGGACGCCGGCTGCTCGTCGTCCTCGACAACGCCCGCTCCTCCGGGCAGGTCAGACCGCTGCTGCCGGGCGGCGACCACTGCGCCACCCTCGTCACCAGCCGCGACCGGCTCGGCGGCCTCGTCGCCTCCGACGCCGCCCGGCCGGTGCCGCTCGGCCACCTGCCGGAGGCCGACGCCGCCGCCCTGCTCGCCACCGTCCTCGGCGAGGACCGGGTCGCGGCCGAGCCCGCCGCCGCCGCGCGGCTCGCCGGACTCTGCGACGGGCTGCCGCTCGCGCTGCGGGTGACGGCGGCCCGGCTCGCCGAGCGGCCCGCCTGGACCCTCGACGCGATGGTCGGTGAACTCGCCGACGAACAGGGGCGGTTGACCCTGCTCGACATCGAGGACCGGGGGGTCTCCGCCGCGCTGCGCCTCACCGTGCAGCAGCTCCCCGACTCCGCCGCCCGGCTGTTCCGCGCGCTCGGCCTGCACACCGGCGCCGACCTGGACCGGTTCGCGGCGGGCGCGCTCGCCGGGACCTCGCCCGCGCAGGCCTCCGCCGACCTGGACCGGCTCGCCGCCGCGCACCTGCTCACCGAGGCCGTCCCCGGCCGCTGGACCCCGCACGACCTCGTACGCCTCTACGCCCGCCACCTCGCCCCGCGGGCCGACCCCGAGGGGCTGCCCCGCCTCCTCGACCACTACCTCTACACCGGCCTCGCGGCCGACGCCGCCGCCGAACCGGGCTCCCAGCCCTGCTACGCGCTGCCCGCCGACGCCCGACGCCCCGCCGCCACCAGGGAGTTCGAGGACCGTACGGCGGCCCTGGACTGGTACGCGGCCGAGCGCGCCGCCCTGGAGGGCGCGGTCGCCGCCGCGGCCGCCCTCGGCCTGCACGACCGGGCCTGGCGGCTCGCCCTGGTGCAGTGGCCGCTGATGCTCGTGCGGATCGGGGACGGCTGGACCCCGCTCCTGGAGGCCGGACTCGCCTCCGCCCGGCAGGCCGGCGACGTCGACGCCCAGTCCCGGACCCGGGCGCTGCTCGGCTGGATCCTGCACGCGGAGGGCCGGAACGCCGAGGCGCTCGTCCACCTGGAGAAGGCACCCGGCCTGGCCGCCCGCGCGGGCGACCCGATCAGCGAGGCCATCGCCCACGTCAACCACGCCGCCGTCCTGGACGCCACCGGGGAGCACGAGCGGGCCGGACTGCTCATGCTGCACGCGGTCTCGCTCGCCGACCGCACGGGCCACCCCTCCACCCAGGTCCTCGCCCTCCAGCACCTGGCGGGCCACTGCCTGAAGGCCCAGGAGTACGAGGCGGCCCTCGCGCACATCCTGCGCGCGGAGGGACTGGCCGCCCCCGACGCGGTGGTCGTACGGGCCGAGCTCCAGAGCGCCCGGGGCGAGGCGCTGGCCGGGATCGGGCGCCTCGAAGAGGCCACCGACCAGCTGGAACGCGCGATCGTGTCCTTCGAGAAGGCCGGTTTCCCGGAGGGTTCGGCGCGGGCCGCGGCCCGCCTCTCGCGCCTGTCAGCGGATCGTTAGCGGCACGCAAGCGGGACGGCAGTACGGGACGGGAAGCTGGATGCAGCACCGATCGACGAACCGGTGCGCACGCACCGAAAGGGTGCACCGGCGCGGGAGCACGTACCGCGCGCCGACCGACCGCTTCCCGGGGGAGAACCACCATGCGTCACCACCGCAAGAACACCGTCCTGGCCGTCGCCGCCGTCGCCGCCCTCTCACTGGGCCTGACCGCCTGCGGCGGCTCCGACACCGGCGCCAAGGACGCCGGGAGCGCGGACTCCGCCCCGCGGGCCGCCGCCGGCGCGGGCGACGCCGGGACCTCCGCCGAGGGCGACCCGACCAGCCCGACCGGCGGCTCCACGTCCGGCGGCTCCACGTCCGGGGACTCCACGTCCGGCGGGGCCACCGCCGGCGGTTCCACGGGCGGCGGCAAGGGCACGACCGCGTCCACCGCCTCCACCGCCTCCACCGGCTCCACCACCGGCGGCAAGACCGCCGCCCAGGCTCCGGCCTGCGCCCACGGCGACGTCAGGATCACGGCGGCGAAGGCGGACGAGGTCCCGACCGAGCACATCGTCCTCACCGCCACCAACGTCTCCGGCCGCACCTGCACCCTGCTGAAGCACCCGCTGCTCGCCTTCGGCCCGATCCAGACGGCCAAGGACGTCCCGGCCGTCGCGAAGAGCAGGCCGGCCGTGCCGATCGTGGTGAAGAACGGCGAGCCCGCCTACGCCAACGTGCGGATCTCCCTCGGCGGCGTCCACGAGGACAACAAGGTGGTGAAGGAGTTCACCGTGAACCTCTTCGCCTCCGACGGCCCGGCCGAGGGCAGCATCGTCGTCAAGGCCCCGGCCGGCGGCCTCGCGGTCGACGAGGCCGTGGCGAAGACCGGCTACTGGACCTACGAGCTGCGCAACGGCGCCGACGACTTCTGACCGGCGCGGGGCCCGGGACTCTCGGAGCACCGGGCCCGTCTTCGCCCCCGCCCCGCACAGCGGCACCACCGTGAGCCCGGGGCGCGGCGGGGCCGCGCCGAGGAACTGGGTGCCGTCCCCGAGGGTCACCTCGGGTGCGCACGGCATCGGAGGCGGCGCCTCCGCGTAACGCCACAAGGAATTCACACGTGACGCGAGTGACGGGAGGGAGACCGGCCCGCTCGCGAAGTCCAGGTCCCGCGGGCCCCGGCACCGCGGACAACGCCAGGTGAGCGCGGACACCGGCGAGGAGACACGGCGGCGGGGGCACGCGCAGGCGGTCATGGGCTCCGGGACGGCAGCCGTGTGGCGCGGACGTCACGGGACGGCGGACACCCTTGTGCGATTCCTATGGATCGGCCAACCTTTCGCTCGACAGCCGGACATGCGAAACGGCGCGGACGCCTCATGCCGTCTTGTCATGTACCTGTCGCACCCCCACAGCAGCGCACCACCAATGAGGAGGACCCCTCACATGTCAGTGATGCGTGACTCACGTCGCAGAATCGCCACCGCCGCCGCCGTGGCCGTCGCCGCCCTCACCCTCGGCCCGCTCTCCGCCCTCCCGGCCACCGCCGCCCCGGCCGCCCCGGAAGGCGTCGTCGAGAACGCCGGGGCCGAGGGAACCGTCCCGGGCAGCTACATCGTCACCCTCGACGAGTCCGCCCCGGCGGAGAGCGCAGAGGGCCGCGCGATCCCCGCCAGGTTCGGCGCGAAGATCAAGCGCACGTACACCTCGGCGGTCAACGGCTACGCGATCGAGCTCTCCGAGGCGCAGGCGAAGAAGCTCGCGGCCGACCCGGCCGTCCGGTCCGTCGTCCAGGACCGCGTCTTCACCGTCGACGCGACGCAGCCCTCCCCGCCGTCCTGGGGCCTCGACCGGATCGACCAGAAGGCCCTCCCGCTGAACCAGGGCTACACCTACCCGGACGGCGCGGGCCAGGGCGTCACGGCGTACATCATCGACACCGGCGTCCGCATCAGCCACGGCGACTTCGGCGGCCGCGCCTTCAACGGCTTCGACGCCATCGACAACGACAACGTCTCCCAGGACGGCCACGGCCACGGCACCCACGTCGCCGGCACCGTCGCGGGCACCTCGTACGGCGTCGCCAAGAAGGCGAAGATCGTCGGCGTCCGCGTCCTCAACAACCAGGGCTCCGGCACCACCGCCCAGGTCGTCGCCGGCATCGACTGGGTGACGCAGAACGCCGTCAAGCCGGCCGTCGCCAACATGAGCCTCGGCGGCGGCGTCGACTCCGTCCTCGACGAGGCCGTCCGCAGGTCGATCGCCTCCGGCATCACCTACGCGGTCGCGGCGGGCAACGACGGCGCCAACGCCTCCAACTACTCGCCGGCGCGCGTCGCGGAGGCCATCACGGTCGGCGCCACCACCAACACCGACGCCCGCGCCAGCTACTCCAACTACGGTTCGGTCCTGGACCTCTTCGCGCCGGGCTCCTCCATCACCTCGTCCTGGAACACCGGTGACTCCGCCACCAACACCATCTCCGGCACGTCGATGGCGACCCCGCACGTCGCCGGCGCCGCCGCGCTCCACCTCGCCGCCAACCCGACGGCGACCCCGGCCCAGGTCTCCGCGGCCCTGACGACCGCCGCCACCCCGAACGTCGTCACCAACCCGGGCACCGGCTCCCCGAACAGGCTCCTGTACGTCGGTGACGGCGGCACCACCCCGCCGCCCCCCGGCAAGAACTTCGAGAACACCACGGACCACGCCGTCGCCGACAACGCGACCGCCGAGTCCCCGATCGCCGTCACCGGCGTCACCGGCAACGCCCCCGCCACCCTCAAGGTGCCGGTGAACATCGTCCACACCTACGTCGGCGACCTCCAGGTCCAGCTGATCGCCCCCGACGGCTCGGCGTACACGCTGAAGGCCTTCGGCACCGGCGGCAGCGCGGACAACATCAACACCACGTACACCGTGAACGCCTCCTCGGAGGTCGCCAACGGCACCTGGAAGCTGCGGGTCACGGACAACGCGACCTACGACACCGGGAAGATCGACTCCTGGGGTCTGCAGTTCTGACCCGAGCACCGCATGACGGGGGGCGGTCGCCTGCGGGCGGCCGCCCCTCCCGCCGTGCGGCGGCCGTTCCCCCGCCCGCCGTGCGGCCGCCCCTCCCGCCCCGCAAACACGCGCGACGGCCCCCCGCCCGACCGCGTACGATGCGCGCTCGTTCGTCTGTTCGCATCACCGCCCCGCAGGAGCAACCAGCCGTGGACCCGACCCAGCCGGCCCCGCCGCCCCCGCCGTCCCCCGGGGGTCCGCAGCCGCAGGGGTGGCCCGCCCCGGGCCCGTACACCTCCCCGGGCATGCCGTACGCGGCCGGCCCTTACGGCCCGCCCGGCGGCCCCGGCCCCGGTCCCTACGGGCAGCCCCCGCGGACCACCAACGGACTCGCCGTCGGCTCCCTCGTCTCCGGCATCGTCTGCTGCCTCCCGCCCCTCGGCCTGATCCTGGGCCTCGTGGCCCTCCCGCAGATCAGGAAGAGGGGCCAGGCGGGCAAGGGGTTCGCGATCGCGGGCATCGCGCTCTCCGTCCTCAGCTGCCTGCTCCTCGTCCTCGGCCTGGTGACCGGCGGCTTCTCCTCGGCGTGGGGCGGCTTCAAGGAGGGCTTCGACGAGGCCTCCCGCTCCAAGTCCCCGTTCTCGCTGCGCACCGGCCAGTGCTTCACCGACCACGGCAAGCGGAAGGACTACACGACGGAGGTCACCGTCGTCGACTGCGCGCGCCCGCACGACGGCGAGGTCACCGGCGGCTTCGAGCTGGCCGGCTTCGACGCGTGGCCCGGCGAGGACGCGATCGACGCGATCGCGAAGCAGCGCTGCGAGGCGGCCAACCTGGCGTACGCCATGGACACCTGGGCGATCCCGCAGGACGTCTGGCTCTTCTACTACCTGCCCAGCGACCGGAGCTGGAAGCTCGGCGACCGGACCGTGACCTGCGCGCTCGCCACCGAGAAGAAACCGTTCAGCGGCTCGCTGCGCTCCGACGCCACGACCCTGAGCGGCGACCAGACGTACTTCCTGAACTCCGTGAACCCGATCGAGACGGCCGTCCACCGGGAGCCGGACCCCGAGGAGGAGGACTTCGAGGCCGACAGGGCCTGGGCCGGCAGGGTCCTGACGGCGATCGAGGTGGCGCACACGGGCCTCGGACGGCGCTCCTGGCCCGGCATCTCCGCGGAGCCGGTCGCGGCGTTCCGGAAGGACCTCGCCGAGGCCTCGAAGCGGTGGCGCGAGCTGGCGACGGCGACCGACGCCGACGCGTACTGGGAGGCGTACGACGCGGCCTGCGACTCCCTGCCCGGCAGTGCGGGCGCGCGGGCCGCGCTCGGTCTGACGGTCACCCCGCCGGGGGGCCCGGACACCTCGGCCTGAGACGCGGTCCGCGCGTCCGCCCTTCCGCGCCCGGCCGCCGTTCGACGGCCGGGCACGGAAGGGGCGGGGGTCAGCGCCGGGTCAGGCCCCGGTCGACGGCGGTGATCAGCTCGCCGTCCGGGGTGTCCCCGTCGAGGGACCAGACCATCGCGCCGCCGAGACCGTTCTTCCGGACGTAGGCCGCCTTGGTGCGCAGCACGGTGGGGTCGTCGTAGGTCCACAGGGTGGTGCCGTCGAAGAGCCAGGCGTGCCCGTTCCGCTCGCCCCGGTGGAGCTCGTACGTCCCCGACTCCGCGAGCCGCTTCAGGAACTTGTAGTCCTCGGAGCCCGCCGTCCAGGTGGCGGGGGCGGGACCGGTCGCGGGCCTGCCGAGGCCGTCGCCGCCGCCGGTCACGCCGGTCCAGCCCTGGCCGTAGAAGGGCATGCCGACCACGAGCTTGCGGGCGGGGGCGCCGCGCCGCAGCCAGGCCTTCACGGTCTGGTCGACGCTGAAGTCGTCCTTCGCGTACAGCGCGGACTGCTGGGCCGTCCTCGCCTCGCCGGAGACGTGGAAGTCGTAGCCCTGGAGGTTCACGAAGTCGAAGTCCCGCATGATCTTCGCGACCTCGAAGCCCGCGTCGATCTTGGCGGGGGCGGTGGGCACGTACGCGCTCAGCTCGTAGTGCCTCCGCTTCTTCAGCGAGCGCCCGTACGCGTCGAGCTGGACGCGGAACTCCCGTACGAGCTTGGTGAAGTTGGGCTTGTCCTCGGGACGGATCACGTTCCCCGGGGCGCCGTCCGAGCCGGGCCACTCCCAGTCGAGGTCGACGCCGTCGAAGATCCCGGCGGCCGCCCCGGCGCCGCCCCGGGCGCCGTCCACGGGGAGGTTCCCCTTGATGTACGTGTCGACGCAGGAGGCGACGAGGGCCTTGCGGCCGGCGTCCGTGCGCACCGCGTCGGAGAAGTGCGCGGAGCCGCTCCAGCCGCCCAGCGAGATCATGACCTTGAGGCCGGGGTGCTTCGCCTTCAGCTCGCGCAGCTCGTTGAAGTTCCCGGCCAGGCGCTGGTCGGCGGTGTCGCCGGCGCCGTCCACGGAGGTCGCGGCGTCGACGGGGCGCACGTAGTCGGCCCAGGGGTCGGAGCCGGGGGCGTTGCCCATGAGGCACTTGCCGTCCGCGCCGATCACGCCGAAGGCGTAGTTGATGTGGCTGAGCTTGGCGGCCGTGCCGCTCGTGTCCAGGTCCTTGACCTGGAAGTTCCTTCCGTAGACGCCCCATTGGGTGAAGTAGCCGATCCGCTTGAGGTCCTGCCCGTGGGCGGGCCGGTGGGCGGATCCGCGCGGGGCCTGGTGCGCGTCGGCGGCGGGGGCCGGGGTGGCGAGGAGACCGAGGGTGACGGCGGTGGCCGCGCCGAAGGTCAGCTTGGTCATGGCTCTGGGACGCATGGGCTCATTCCTGTACGGGGCGGGATGGAGCGTGCGGTGGAGCGGGGAGGACGCGCGGGGCGCGCAGGCAGGAACGTATTGGTCTGTACCAATACGGGTCAAGGGGTCCGGCCGCATCCGCCGGAGGGTGACCGCGCGTAGAACGGGTGACGGCCAGGCGTTCATCACTTCGAGTGAAACCCTGGCCCACGCTTGCGGTCCGCCACCCACGGTTGCCAGTCTGTAGCTGACAGTCAACCTGAGGGGAGCGTCCAGTGACGTTCGGTGAGCAGCCCGCCTACCTGCGCGTGGCGGGCGATCTGCGGGAGAAGATCGCCAACGGCTCGCTTCCGCCCCATACCCGCCTTCCCTCGCAGGCACGCATCCGCGAGGAGTACGGGGTGTCGGACACCGTCGCACTGGAGGCCCGCAAGGTACTGATGGCCGAGGGGCTCGTGGAGGGCCGCTCGGGCTCGGGGACGTACGTGCGGGAGCGCCCGGTGCCGCGCCGGATCGCCCGCTCGGGCTACCGCCCGGCCTCCGGTGCCAGCCCCTTCCGGCAGGAGCAGGCGGCCGAAGGGGCCCGCGGCACCTGGGAGTCGAACAGCGGGCAGGAGTCCGCGAGCGCGGAGGTGGCCGAGCGGCTCGGCATCGAGCCGGGGGAGCGGGTGATGCGCACGCGGTACGTGTACCGGGACGGCGGCGAGCCCATGATGGTCTCCACCTCCTGGGAGCCCCTCGCCGTCACCGGCCGGACACCGGTCATGCTGCCCGAGGAGGGGCCCCTGGGCGGCTGCGGGGTCGTCGAGCGGATGGCCGCCATCGACGTCGTCGTGGACAACGTGGTGGAGGAGGTCGGCGCCCGCCCCGGCCTCGCCGAGGAACTCCTGGCGCTCGGCGGGGTGCCGGGCCACGTGGTGATGGTGGTGGAGCGCACCTACTACGCCTCGGGCCGGGCCGTCGAGACGGCGGACGTCGTGGTCCCGGCCGACCGCTACCGGATCGCGTACCACCTGCCGGTGAGATGAGGCGGGGCGGAACGAGGCGGGGCGAGGGGGCGACCCCGGACGGCGGCCGTCGCGTCCGTTCGGCGGAGCCCCGCGTCCGCCCGGCGTGACCGCGAGTTAACGGCGCGTCAGGCCGCGTAACCCCCCGGCAACCGCGCGCCGACCCCGGCCGTCACGACCGGCTCCTACCTTCCTCGTCCGTACCCGCATCCGGCCGGACGACAGGAACCCCCATGACGGACACGGTCACCACGCCCGCCCCCCTCCCGGACCCGGCCGAGGCGCCGGGGGAGGCCCCGCCGTCCCGCGGCGCGCCCCGCCGCGGCTACGCGAAACTCGCCGCGGACGAGAGCCGCGAGGACTACTCGCTGCGCTACGCCCCGCACTCCTTCCGCCGCTGGTCCCCCGCCACCGTCGCGGGCACCGCCCTCGGCGGCATCGCCTACCTCGCCGACTTCGCGATCGGCGCCTCGATCGTGTTCACCTACGGCTTCGGCAGCGGCCTCGCCTCGATCCTCACCGCCGCCGCCCTCATCTTCCTCACCGGCATCCCCATCGCCCGCGCCTGCGCGACGTACGGCCTGGACATGGACCTCGTCACGCGCGGCGCCGGCTTCGGCTACTTCGGCTCCACCCTCACCTCGCTCATCTACGCCTCCTTCACCTTCATCTTCTTCGCGCTCGAAGGCTCGATCATGGCCCAGGCCATGCACCAGGCCGTGGGCCTGCCGGTCGAGATCGGCTACCTGGTCACGACCCTGATCGTCATCCCGATCGTCTTCCGCGGCATGGGCGCCCTCGCCAAGGTGCAGGCCTGGACCCAGCCGGTCTGGATCGTCGGCATGGTGCTGCCCTTCGTCGTCCTCGCCTTCGAGGCCCCCGGCGCCTGGGGCGCCTTCACCTCCTTCGGCGGCACGGAGGGCGCCGGTGCGGGCTTCTCCTGGATCGGCTTCGGGCTCGGCACCGGCGTCGCGCTCTCCCTGATCGCCCAGATCGGCGAACAGGCCGACTACCTGCGCTTCATGCCCGCGAAGACGGAGGCGAACAGACGCCGCTGGAACCTCGCCGTACTCGCCGCCGGACCCGGCTGGGTCGTCATCGGCGCCGCCAAGCAGCTCGGCGGCGCCCTCCTCGCCTTCGTCGCCCTGGAGGCCGTCGGCAAGACCCACGCCCTGGAGCCGATCGCCCCCCAGATCGAGGCGCTCAAGCCCTGGCTCGGCACGTTCGCCCTGCCCGCCGCCGCGCTCTTCGTGATCGTCTCCCAGGTCAAGATCAACGTCACCAACGCCTACAGCGGCTCGCTGTCCTGGTCGAACTTCTTCTCCCGCGTCACCCACCGCCACCCCGGCCGCGTCTGGTACATCTTCCTCAACCTCGCCATCGCGCTGACGCTGATGGAGATGAACATGTTCGCGGCCCTGAACAAGCTGCTCGGGTTCTACTCCAACGTCGGCATCGCCTGGATCGCGGCCGTCGCCGCCGACCTCGTCGTCAACAAGCGGCTCGGCTGGAGCCCGCCGTACATCGAGTTCAAGCGCGCCTACCTGTACGCGGTGAACCCGGCGGGCTTCGGCGCCATGGTGATCGCCTCCGTCGTCTCGATCCTCGCCTTCTTCGGGCTCTTCGGCACCTACGCGCAGGCGTTCTCCACCTTCGTCGCCGCCGGTCTCGCGCTCGTCCTCTGCCCGCTGATCGCGTGGGCCACCCGGGGCCGTTACTACCTGGCCCGCCCCAACACGGTGAACGGTCCCGGCGCCGAGATGCCCGACGAGCGGGCGACCCATACCTGCGCGGTGTGCGAGACGGCCTACGAGCTGCCCGACATCGCCGACTGCCCCGTCCAGGCGGGACCGATCTGCTCCCTCTGCTGCTCGCTCGACGCCGCGTGCGGAGACGTCTGCAAGGACCCCGGGGGCGCGGGCGCCCCCGTCCTGATGCCGGTGCCCGCCGTCCCGAAGGCGGTGTCCGGCGCTCCGGGGACGGTATTCGGCGCCCCGGAGGCGGTACCCCGCGTTCCGGGTGCGGTGCCCGGGGCCTGACTTCGGCCTCCCTCCGTCGGTAACCGGCCGAACCGTGCCTCTTTGTGCAAACCCGTATCCGCTGTGTGAAGGTCAGGCGTAAGCTCCGGCATATGCGGATTGCGGTTTCCCGGAGATCCACGACGACGACCGGACCGGCGGAGGGAGAAGCTCGATGACCGACAGCGGCCCTGTCCTCCCCTGGCTCGTCATCCGGCAGGACGACAACGGCAACCGCTACCGGGTGGGGCGGTACGCGACCCGGGACGAGGCGCAGAAGATGGCGGACACCCTCGACGACCGCGGCCACAAGCAGCTCTACTGGGTCGAGCGCGTCGGCAGCCCGGCCCTCTGAGCCCCCGCCCGCGGACCCCGGGGCGCGGGCTACGCTCGCGCCCATGACGGAACGCACCACCGGACCCGCCACGTCCCGCGACTCCCGCCCCGGGGGCGCCCCCGACCGCCACCCCGTCCCCGTGGTCGTCGTCGCCGGCGCCCTCTACGACCGGGGGCGCCTGCTCGCCGCCCGGCGCAGCGCCCCCGCCGACCTCGCCGGCCGCTGGGAACTGCCCGGCGGCAAGGTCGAACCGGGCGAGGGGCCGGAGGAGGCCCTGGTCAGGGAACTCCGGGAGGAGCTCGGCGTGGAGGTCGAGCCGGGGGAGCGCATCCCCGGCGAATGGCCGCTGAAGCCCGGGTACGTCCTGCGGGTGTGGACCGCCCGTCTCCTCTCCGGCGAGCCGCGCCCTTTGGAGGACCACGACGAACTGCGCTGGCTGACCCGGCCGGAGGTCGACTCGGTCGACTGGCTCGACCAGGACCGCCCCGCCGTCGCCGAGGCCGCGCGGAGACTCCCGGAGCGCTGAGGCTTCCGGAGCGCCGAGGCCCCCCGGTCGGCCCCTTCTCGCCGGTGCGCCCTCCGGCGATACGCTCCCCGGCCGCGCGCCCTCCGGTGGCGCGTACGCCCGGCTCCCTACGCCGTTCGTGCCACCGTGCGCCGGTGACCGCCCCCGGCGGGATAACTTGTCCCGAATGGTGGGTATGTCCTCATTGGTACCTCGTGAGGGGACGTGGGCCTTCCTGCTGACGCACGGCTGGGGAAGTGATCGGGTGTGATCTACACCGACGGCGACCGCGCCGAGTGGGACTTCCCGGCCGAGGCGAACGCCGTGCGCATCGCCCGCCACGCGGTGCGCGAGACCCTCCGCTCCTGGGAACTCGACGGTCTCCTCGGCGACGTGACCGTCCTGCTGGTCAGCGAGCTGGTGACCAACTCCCTGCGGTACGCCTCCGGCCCCATCGGGGTCCGCCTGGTCCGCGTCCATCCGGACGGCGCCGACCCGGCACGGGCGTCGGCCCTGCTCGTGGAGGTCTCCGATCCGCTTCCGGATCCGCCGACCGCGAAGGCCCCCGGACCCGACGACGAAGGGGGCCGCGGCCTGGGCCTCGTGGCCTGCGCCGCGCGCCGCTGGGGGATCCGCGGCGGGACGGCCGGCAAAACCGTATGGTTCGAGCTGGCTCTCCCTGGTGAGTAAAGAGGGTGGGACGACGATCACCGGTACTCGGCACGGAACGAACGAGACCACCCTGTGATCGTGAACGTCGTGCCGTCCGGGCCTGCCGTACTGAATACTGCGGGCATGGCCGGTCCGGTGCGGTGAGCTGGAGGGGACGGTCGCGTGAGCGAGATACCTGAGACGTCGAGCGGTGGCGTCGTGTGGCAGAGCAGCCCGCCCGGATCCATCTACGACTACATCCGGGTGGCCTCCTTCTCGATCGGGCCCGACGGGCTCGTCGAGCAGTGGAGCCGGAGGGCCGTGGACCTCTTCGGCGTCACCGCCGAGGAGGCCAGGGGCAAGGACCCGGTGGAGGTCTTCATCCCCGCCGACCTGCGCGAGCGCGGGCACCGGCGGGTCAGGGAGATCCTCGACGGCAAGGAGTGGACGGGCCTGGTCCCCTTCCGCGTCCCCGGCGAGGAACAGCCCCACGGCATGGCCGAGATGTACGTCATGCCGACCGAGACCGAGACCGGCGAACGGGCCGCGCTGTGCATCGTCGTCGACGTGCGCGCCCTCCGCCGCATCGAGACCGACCTCGCCGCCTCACAGGCGATATTCGGCCAATCCCCGTTCGGCTTCCTCCTCTTCGACACCGACCTCACCGTGCGGCGGGCCAACCGGCGCTTCGCCACCGTCTTCGGCGGCGAGGCCGACGACCACCGGGGCCGCACCGTCCACGACTACCTGGGCCACGCCGAGGCCGAGCGGATGACCACCGCCCTCCGGAAGGTCCTGGAGACCGGCGAGTCCGTCACCGATCTGAGGATCCTCGGCGCCGCCCCCGGCGCCAGGGACCGCCGTCACTGGTCCATCAACCTCTACCGCGTGCACAGCGGCTCCGGCCGCCCGATCGGCGTCGCGGGCCTCGGCATCGACGTCACCCGCCGCCACAACGCGGCCAGGGAGGCCGCCAGCGCCCGCCGCAACCTCGCCCTCCTCAACCAGGCCGGCGCCCGCATCGGCAACTCCCTCGACCTGGAGGCCACCGCCCGCGAACTCCTCGACGTCGCCGTCCCCGGCTTCTGCGACCTCGCCTCCGTCGACCTCTACCAGGGCCTCCTGACCGGCGACGAGGCGCCGCCGGGCCGGTGGGGCAGCTCCCACGACGTCGGCTACGGAGCCGGCAGCGCCGAACTGCGCCGGGTCGCCTCCGCCAGCGCCGTCTCCGACACCCCCCGCAGGACCGACGGGGGACGCGCCCCGGACCCCGACCGTCCGGAAACCGACCCCATCGAGGTCGGCGCCGTCCACCGCTACCCCTTCAACTCCCCGTACGCCGGGGCCCTGCGCACCGGCCGGATCCGCACCGTGCGGGGCGACGACGGCGACCTCGCCCGGCACACCCTGGTCGTCCCCATGACCGCCCACGACACCGTCGTCGGCCTCGTGCAGTTCTCCCGCGCCAAGGGCAGCGAACCCTTCGGGGAGCGCGACCGGGCCCTCGCCGCCGAACTCGCCTCCCGGGCCGCCGTCTGCATCGACAACGCCCGCCTCTACCGCCGCGAGCACGAACGGGCCCTGATCCTCCAGCGCAGCCTGCTCCCGCCCGGCGACCCCGAGGCCGCGGGACTCGACATCGCCTGTCGCTACCTGCCCGGCACCGACGCCACCGAGGTCGGCGGCGACTGGTTCGACGTCATCGAACTCCCCGGCCACCGCACCGCCCTCGTCATCGGCGACGTCATGGGCCGCGGCCTGCGCGCCGCCGTCGCCATGGGCGAACTGCGCACCGCCGTGCGGACCCTCGCCCAGCTCGACCTGGAACCGGCCGAGGTCCTCTCCCACCTGGACGAGATCGCCCGCGGCCTCGGCGCCCCCATCGGCACCCAGCAGTCCCGCGCGCACAAGAACCGCGGCCCCGAACTCTCCGAGGTCTACCTCGCCACCTGCGTCTACGCCGTCTACGACCCGGTCACCCGCCGCTGCACCTTCGCCAACGCCGGCCACCTCCCGCCGGTGCTCGTCCCGCCCGGCGAGGAGGCCCGGCTGCTCGACGTACCCCCCGGGATGCCGCTCGGGGTCGGCGGCGAGCCCTTCGAGGAGGTCGAGGTCGAGATCCCCGAGGGCGCCCTCCTCGCCCTCTACACCGACGGCCTCGTGGAGTCCCGCGACCACCCCCTGGACGAGGGCCTCAGCGCCTTCCGGCGCGCCCTCACCGACCCGTCCCGCCCCCTGGAGGACGTCTGCGACCGGGTCCTCACCAGCCTGAACACCGGGCACGGCGAGGACGACATCGCCCTCCTCATGGCCCGGATCCAGGGACTGCCCGGCGAGGCCGTCGGCGACTGGCGGCTGCCCAGGGAGCCCCGCTCGGTCGGCCGGGCCCGCGAACTCGCCCGCGCCCAGCTCGCCGCCTGGGACCTCGAACCGCTCGTCGACACCGTCGAACTGCTCGTCAGCGAACTCGTCACCAACGCCCTGCGCTACGGCGAGGGGGAGATCCGGCTGCGCCTGCTGCGCGACCGCACCCTCGTCTGCGAGGTCTGGGACGCGGGCCTGGTCCAGCCGCGCCGCCGCCGGGCCAAGGACACCGACGAGGGCGGCCGCGGACTCCAGCTCGTCGGCCTGCTCAGCTCCTCCTGGGGCTCGCGCCGCACCCCGCGCGGCAAGACCGTCTGGTTCGAACTGGCCCTGCCGGACGGGGAGGGGACGGCGGAACCCACGGTGGAGCAACTGCTCAGCATGTTCTGAGCGGTACGGGTACGGGGGCGGCGCCCGGTCACTTCTTGAGCGCGGCCAGCCGGGCCTCGATCTCGGCGTCGTCCCCGAGCGCGTCCAGCTGCTCGAACTGCGCGTCCAGGGAGGAGGCCGCCAGCTCCTGCTTGCCGAGGGCCCGCGCCTCCTCCCGGCGCACCTTGTCCTCGAAGCGGCTCAGCTCGCTGGTCGGGTCGAGCACGTCGACGCTCTTCACGGCGTCCGTCATCGTGTTTTGCGCCTGCGCCGACTTCGCGCGGGCCACCAGCTCGTCGCGCTTCGCCTCCAGCTCGCCGAGCTTGGCCCTCATCCGGTCGAGGCCGGTCCTCAGCTTCGCCACCACCTCGGTCTGCGCGGCGATCGTCGGCTCCGCCGTCCGCGCCTCCTTCTCCGACTGGAGCTGGCGGCCGAGGGCCACCTTCGCCAGGTTGTCGAAGCGGTCCGCCTCCGCCGCCCGCCCGCCGCCCCGCAGCTCGTCCGCCTTCCGGCTGGCGGCGAGCGCCTTGCCGCCCCACTCCTTCGCCGCCTCCACGTCCTCCCGGTGGTCCTGCTCCATCAGCCGGAGGTTGCCGATGGTCGCGGCCACCGCCTCCTCCGCGTCCGCGATGTTGTTCGCGTAGTCGCGGATCAGCTGGTCCAGCATCTTCCGCGGGTCCTCCGCCTGGTCCAGCAGGGCGTTGATGTTGGCCTTCGCCAGCTGGGTGACCCGGCCGAGGACGGTCTGCTTGCTCATGGGGCTTCTCCTTGGATCGTCGAGGGGACGGACGGGAAGGGTGCGGGGACGGCCCGGCGTCAGAAGCGCCCGCCGCCGCCCAGCCGGCCGCGCGTGCCGCTGCCGCCGAAGCTGCCGGGCCCGCCGCCGAAGCCTCCGCCCCCGAACCCCCCGCCTCCGCCCCCGAACCCTCCGCGCCCGCCGCCCCCGCCGAAGAGGCCGCCGAGGATGATGCCGCCGAGCACCGCGCCGCCGAGCCCGCCGCCGGAGCCTCCTCCCGCCCCCGGCATCCCGCCCGTGCCGGCCGGGTTCCCGTAGGCGCGGACGTCCCGCTCGGCGAGGTCCTGCGCCTGCCGGGCGAGCGCGTCCGCCTGCTTGGCCTCCGCGAGGGCGGACCGCGGGTCGTCGCCGTCCGCGAGGAACTGCGCCCTCTCCCAGCGGCGCCCGGCCTCGGCCAGCCGCGTCCGGGCCTCGCTGCCCACCGCGCCCCGGTGGGTGGTGACGTAGTCGGACGCCGCCCCGATCGCCGAACGGGCCGTCAGCATCGCCTGGTCGAGGAGCGCGCGGGCGCGCCGTACGCCCGACTCGCGCTCCCGTGCGCCCTCCAGGGCCTCGTCGAGGACCGCGTCTGCCTCCTCGACCCGGCGCAGGGCGCCGATCGGGTCGTACCGCCCGGCCTCCACGCTCCGCCGCACCTCGGCCACCACCGCCTCGGCGCGGGCGATCCGGCCCTGGAGGTCGGCCGTGGACACCCCGGCGGCGGTTCCCTTCAGGAGGCCCCGGGCGTCCGCGAGGTCCGCGTCCGTCTCCGCGAGCACCCCCGGCAGCCGGCCCACGGCCTCGGCCAGCTCCCGCGCCCGCCGGTCCACCGCCTCGATCAGCCGGGCCGCCTGGTCCACGGCCCCCTCGGCGGCCCGTACGTGCACGGCCGCCCCGCCGTTGTCACCGGCGTCGATCCGCCGCCGCGCCTCCTCGACCCGGTCCTCCGCGAAGGCCAGCCGGTCCTTCGCCTGCGCGACGTCACCGGCGACGGGCGAGGCCGCCGTCTCCGCGTACCGCTCGCGCATGGCGGTCAGCGCCGCCTCGGCCGTGCCCGTCCGGGCCGTCTGCTCCCGGAGCGCGGCCCCGACCGCGGCCAGCGCCCCGGGGGCGTTCCGCTCCAGGGCGCGGAGCCGGTCGAAGGACTCGGTCTCGGCGTCGAGCCGCGCGTCCGCCTCCCCGCAGCGGCGCAGGATCTCCTCCAGCATCGACCGGCGGGTCGCGTCGTCCTCGGGGAAGGCGTCGTCGAGCTTCTGCCGCAGCCGGAACGACGCCGTCAGCTGCTCCTGGGCGAAGGCGACGGCCTCGGTGAAGGGCCGTACCGCCTCCTCGCCGAACTGCGCCGACGCGAAGCCCAGCTCCTCCTGGCTGGTGCGGACGGCGTCGTCGGCGGCGACCAGGGTCCGGCGGGCCTCCCCGTCCAGCTCGTCCAGGCCCGGCGGCGCGGGCTCCTCCGGCGGCCCCCAGCCCTGTCCGTTCGCGGGGGTGGTGCGGGTCCCGGTCCGCCGGCGCCGCTTGGCGTACGCGTAGGCCGCCACCGCCCCGGCGCCGCCGACGAGCACCACGGGCAGGATCAGGTCGGAGCCGGAGGGGCCGTCGCCGGCCGCGCCGCCGGGGTCGGCGGGTCCGGGGGTGATCGGTGGAGCGGTGACGGGCCGGCCCGCGAGGACGGCGCCGTAGCCGTCCGCCGCGCCGACGGCGGCGCCGGCCCAGTCGTTCTGCCGCAGCGCCGGTTCGATCGCGGTCCGCGCGACCTCGTCGAGCCGCGCCTGCGTGAGACCGGAGCCGGGGTCGGCGGAGTAGCCGTACTGCCGGTCGTGGGTGGCGACGGCGAGCAGGAGGTCGTCGGCGCCGAAGCCGTTGCGCTCGGCGGTGGCGTCGGCCCAGCTCTGGCCCGGGCGCCCGGAGAAGTCCCGTACGTAGACGACGAAGAGCTGGACGCGCTCCTGCTCGTAGAGCCGGTCGAGGGCCTGCTCCACGGAGGCGCGGCGGTCGCCCAGCGCGCCCACCCGGTCGGTGATCTGCCCGTCCCGGGACAGGACGACGGGGTCGTCGGCACGGGCGCCGTGTGCGGCGGGGACGACGAGCCACCACGCCGCCACCAGGACCGCGAGAAGGAATCGGGCGGCTGTTCGCGTCACAAACGTGAGGCTATGGCCGGGTATGTCCGCCCGCGACCGGACCGGGACCGTCCGGAGGTCGCCCGCACTCGGCCGCCGGGCCGTTGCCCGGGCCGCCCGTTGGGCCGCCCGAGTGGTGTTTTCCGGCCATGCCGCCGTGTCGGTATGGCCGGATTCCCTTCTTCCCTTTCAGTGGATGAGCAGTAGGTGTGATCATCCCCAAATGGAATGAATCCGGACGAAGGGGTACAAGACATGTCCCAGATCGGCACCCCTCACGGGGGGACATGCCCCACGAGCCCCCGCACCCGGACGCTCCGCACCGTCGCCACCCTCACCAGCGCCGTCCTCGCCGTCTCCGTCCTCGCCGGATGCAGCGCGGACGACGAGGCCGACGGAACCCCGGTCGCGGCCCAGGACAACGCGCCCGCCCCGCGCGACCGGGTCGCCGACGGAGGCACCCTGCGCTGGGCCGTCGACGCGGCCCCCGCCACCCTCAACGCCTTCCAGGCCGACGCGGACGCCGCCACCTCCCGCATCGCCGGAGCCGTCCTCCCCGCCCTCTACACCCTCGACCAGCGGGGCCGGCCGCAGCGGAACCCCGACTACCTGGAGTCCGCGCAGGTCATCGAGACCGAGCCCAAGCAGGTCGTCCTCTACAAGCTCAACCAGCAGGCCGTGTGGAGCGACGGGCGCGAGATCGGGGCCCCCGACTTCGTCGCCCAGTGGCGGGCCCTGAGCGGCCGCGACACCGCGTACTGGACCGCCCGGAACTCCGGCTACGAGCGGATCGAGAAGATCGAGCGGGGCAAGAACGACCTGGAGGTGCGGGTCACCTTCGCCAAGCCCTACGCCGACTGGCAGTCCCTCTTCACCCCTCTCTACCCGAAGCAGGTGATGGGGTCGCCGGACGCCTTCAACGACGGCGCGCGCACCACGCTCAAGGCCACCGCGGGACCGTTCCTGCTGAAGTCGGTCGGCGCCGAGGGCGGGGACGTCACCCTCGTCCGCAACCCCCGCTGGTGGGGGCAGCCCGCCAAGCTCGACACCGTCGTCCTCAAGGCCGTCCCCCGGGCCGACCGGGCGGAGGCCCTCGCCGCGGGCACGCTCGACCTGGCCGAGATCGACCGCTCCACGGCCGAGCGGATCTCCCTGGCGGTCCGCGACGCCCGCGCCGGACGGAACGGCGCCCAGGCCGCCCTCGCCCACGGCCCCGGCTCCTCGATCACCCCCGCCAAGGCCCTGAAGTCCTGGGCCCTCGCCCACGGATCCGACGAGGAGAAGGCCGAGGAGGTACGGGCCGCCCGCGAGGAGAACCAGGAGGCGATCGCCCGGTACGCGAGCGCGCAGGACACCCTGGCGAAGTACGTGGTCCGCAAGTCCCTGGAGCCCGCCTACACCCAGCTCTCGCTGAACGGCGAGTCCGGACCGCTCTCCGACGAGCGGGTGCGGCGCGCGGTGGCCCGCGCCATCGACCGCCGGGAACTGGCCGAATCCGTACTCAAGCCCCTCGGCCTCCCGGCGGAGCCCCCCGGCAGCCACCTGGCGCTCGCCGGCCAGGCGGCGTACAAGGACGGCAGCGACGCCCTCGGCGGCCAGGACACCCAGGAGGCGCGGGCGCTCCTCGCCGACGCCGGCTGGGTCCCCGGCGGGGCCGAACAGCCCGCCGGCACCAAGGCGGGCAGCGAGGCGGAGAAGGAGACGGGAGAGAAGGAGACGGGGGCGAAGGCCGAGGAGGCCGGGAAGCCCGAGAAGCCCGAGAAGCCCGAGAAGGGCACCCCGACCGCCGACGCCGAGAAGCCCGCCGGCGCAGAGAAGGGCGACGACGCCAAGAAGAGCGACGACGCCTCCGGGGACACCCCCTCCGACGAGGGCCTCTACATCGTCGGCGACGACAAGCCGGGCGAGCGCCGGGCCGTCCCCGCCCCCATCGCCCCCGCCCCCGTCGCCGGCGGCCCCGTGAGCGGTGTCCACGTCCTCGCCCCGGCCTCCGCCGCCGCCCGCCAGAGCGCCGCCCTCCGGGCCCGCGCCGAAGCCCTCGACACCCGCGCCGAAGCCCCCGGCGTCCCCGACGCCCGCGCCGAGGCCCTCGCCCGGGCCGAGGCGCTCGACACCGGTACGGGCGCCGCCGCCCGGCAGGCCGCCCGGCCCGACCGGGGGGTGGCCGGGGCCTACGCCCCGCGCGGCACCGCCGCGCCCGCCGCCGTCCCCGACGCGAACCAGACCCTCGGCAAGGACGGCAAGGCGCTCAGCCTCCGCTTCGTCCTGCCGTCCGGACCGGGCTCCGAGCCGCTGCGGACGGTGGGGGACCGGATCGTCCGGATGCTCGACGCGGTCGGGATCCGCACCGAGGTCGCCAAGGTCTCCGACGAGAGCTTCTTCAAGGACCACATCGCCTCGGGCGACTACGACCTGGCCCTCTACTCCTGGCCCGCCTCCGCCTTCCCCGCGACCGACGCCCGGCCGATCTTCGCCAAGCCCGAGCCGGCCTCGGACGGCTCGCTCATGGTCGAGCAGAACTACTCCCGGGTCGGCACCGACCGCATCGACCAGCTCTTCGACCAGGCGGCGGGCACGCTCGACGAGGAGGAGGCCCTGGAGCTGGTGCGCCAGGCCGACGCCCGGATCTGGGCCGCGGCCGGTTCCATCCCCCTCTACCAGCGCCCGCAGCTCGTCGCCGCCAGGGCCGATCTGGTGAACGCGGGGGCCTGGGGCTTCGCCGCCCCCCGCTACCAGGACATCGGCTTCGGGAAGAAGGAGACCCCCAAGGGACCCGAGGGGACCCGCTAGGGCCTGTCCGGCGGATCACGGCCGGAAGCGCGGCACGAAACCGCCGAAACTCCTGAAAGCACTGAAAGCGCAGGTCACAACCTCAGAACCAGCTCAACTTCCTTGCCCGCCGGTCACCCCGGCGGGCAGGATCGCGTCGGCCCCTTGACCCGGCCGCACGACCTTCCCCACACCCTTGAAACCTCCCAGTAGACCCTCTCGGATCCCGGGCGGGGAAGCCTCTTGCGCGGCAGCCCCGTACCATGGGAGACAGCCGTGGCGCGTCCGCCCGGCGGGCGTAAGAGGAACTGACGCCGATTCCCACGATCCGAGAGAAGCGCAAGCCACCCATGCCCACGCGCCACGACATCCGCAACGTCGCCATCGTCGCCCACGTCGACCACGGCAAGACGACCATCGTCGACGCCATGCTCAAGCAGGCCGGTGCCTTCGCCGCCCACCAGCAGCTCGACGACCGCATGATGGACTCGAACGACCTGGAGCGTGAGAAGGGCATCACGATCCTCGCCAAGAACACGGCGGTGAAGTACCACCCCAAGGACGGCGGGGCCCCGATCACGATCAACATCATCGACACCCCCGGCCACGCCGACTTCGGCGGCGAGGTCGAGCGCGGTCTGTCGATGGTGGACGCGGTCGTCCTCCTCGTGGACGCCTCCGAGGGCCCGCTCCCGCAGACCCGCTTCGTGCTGCGCAAGGCGCTCCAGCAGCGCAAGCCCGTCATCCTCTGCATCAACAAGACGGACCGCCCGGACTCCCGGATCGACGAGGTCGTCAACGAGACCTACGACCTGTTCCTGGACCTGGACGCGGACGAGGACCAGATCGAGTTCCCGATCGTCTACGCCTGCGGCCGTGACGGCGTCGCCTCGCTGACCAAGCCGGAGAACGGCACGGTCCCCGCGGACAGCGACAACCTGGAGCCGTTCTTCTCCGCCATCCTGGAGCACGTCCCGGCCCCGGTGTACGACGAGGAGGCCCCGCTCCAGGCCCACGTCACCAACCTGGACGCCGACAACTTCCTCGGCCGCATCGCGCTGCTCCGCGTCGAGCAGGGCGAGCTGCGCAAGGGCCAGACGGTCGCGTGGATCAAGCGGGACGGCACGATCTCCAACGTCCGCATCACCGAGCTGATGATGACCGAGGCGCTCACCCGCAAGCCGGCCGAGGTCGCCGGCCCCGGTGACATCTGCGCCGTCGCCGGCATCCCCGACATCATGATCGGCGAGACCCTGGCCGACCCGGAGAACCCGATCGCGCTGCCGCTGATCACGGTCGACCAGCCGGCCATCTCCATGACCATCGGCACCAACACCTCGCCGCTCGTCGGCCGCGGCGGCACGGGCAAGGGCGCGGACGCCAAGTCCGCGGTCAAGCAGCGCAAGGTCACCGCCCGCCAGGTCAAGGACCGTCTGGACCGCGAGCTCATCGGCAACGTCTCGCTCCGCGTCCTCGACACCGAGCGCCCGGACGCCTGGGAGGTCCAGGGCCGCGGTGAGCTCGCGCTCGCCATCCTGGTCGAGCAGATGCGCCGCGAGGGCTTCGAGCTGACCATCGGCAAGCCGCAGGTCGTCACGAAGCTCGTCGACGGCAAGGTCCACGAGCCCGTCGAGCGCCTCACGGTCGACGTCCCCGAGGAGCACATGGGCGCGGTCACGCAGCTCATGGGCGTCCGCAAGGGCCGCATGGACAACATGTCGAACCACGGCTCCGGCTGGGTCCGCATGGAGTTCGTCGTCCCGTCCCGCGGCCTCATCGGCTTCCGTACGGAGTTCCTCACCAACACCCGCGGCACGGGCATCGCCCACTCGATCCACGAGGGCCACGAGCCGTGGTTCGGCACGCTGACGACCCGTAACAACGGTTCGCTCGTCGCCGACCGCGCCGGCGCCGTCACCGCCTTCGCGATGACCAACCTCCAGGAGCGCGGCGTCCTGTTCACCGACCCCGGCACCGAGGTGTACGAGGGCATGATCGTCGGCGAGAACTCGCGCTCCGACGACATGGACGTGAACATCACCAAGGAGAAGAAGCTCACCAACATGCGCTCCTCCTCGGCCGACTCCTTCGAGGCGATCGTCCCGCCGCGCAAGCTCTCCCTGGAGCAGTCCCTGGAGTTCTGCCGCGACGACGAGTGCGTCGAGGTGACCCCGGAGGCCGTGCGCATCCGCAAGGTGATCCTGGACCAGAACGCGCGTGGCCGCGCGTCCTCCCGCGCCAAGAACGGCTGATCCGCCAAGAACGGCTGATCCGGGACCGGTTGGACCGGTCCCGTCCGTACGACCCGAGCCCCGTCGTGACACCGGCGGGGCTCAGTCGTGCCCTCCGCCGGACGGGCCGCCCGGGAGCGTCGTGGAAGGTGTCCTCCGGGCCCCGCCGTCAAGTCGTATTCAGCGACCCCGCGTCCGGATAGCGGTCATCGCTCTCCGGAACGTGTATTAACAGTCCGTTTCGGGGGTGTCTGTCTGGACTCATTTTGTCCGGATTTCGGTACCTCGGGGTGGGGTGATGTTGTCAAAACGAGACCACTTAAGTGTGGTTTACGGCCCGGACGTACTTAATAGTTGGCTCCATTGAGCTCGGGTCAATGGGTCACGCACTGTGGGGAGTGCCGACTCACGAGCACACTCGGGGCACTTGAGTGCATAGCCGTCAGGGGTGTCGGCGAAACTCGGAGTGCCCCTCTTGTAGTGACAAAGTGGACTCATGAGGAGGAACCCATGCGCGGTGCCAAGAGCGCCAAGTGGGTAACGGGCGCGATCATCGTCGCCCTGGCTGCGACCGCCTGTGGCGGGGGTAACGGCGGCGGTAGCGACGCCAAGGGCGAGGTTGACCCGAACGGGATCTTCTCGGTCGAGGTCGGCGAGCCGGAGAAGCTCCTGCACCCGGCCGACACGATGGAGTCCAACGGCTCGATCGTTCTCTCCGGTCTGTTCTCGCAGCTCGTGGACTACACCGCCGACGGCAAGCTCACCATGGTGAACGCCGAGTCGGTCGAGTCCAAGGACAGCAAGCTCTGGACCGTCAAGCTCAAGAAGGGCTGGACCTTCCACGACGGCACCCCGGTGACCGCCAAGTCCTACGTGGACGCGTGGAACTGGGCCGCCAACGTCAACAACCAGCAGGGCAACGCCTCCTGGTTCTCCGACATCAAGGGCTCCGAGGCCCTGCTGCCGGAGAAGGAGGGCGCCAAGCCCACCGCCGACAAGCTCACCGGTCTGAAGGTCGTCGACGAGAACACCTTCACCATCGAGCTCAAGGGCCCGGTCCCGTACTTCGCCTACAAGCTCGGCTACGAGGTCTTCTCGCCGCTGCCGGCGTCCTTCTACAAGGACCCCAAGGCCGCGGGTCTGAAGCCGGTCGGCAACGGTCCCTACAAGTTCGAGAGCTGGGACCGCAAGAAGCAGATCAAGATCGTCCGGTACGACGGCTACAAGGGCGACAACAAGGCGAAGAACGGCGGTGTGGTCTTCAAGAACTACACCGGCCTGGAGCCCGCCTACGAGGACCTGAAGTCCGGCAACCTCGACGTCCTCCGTCAGGTCGGCCCGAAGGACCTCCCGGTCTACCACGACGACCTCGGCGACCGTGCCGTGGACGCCGACCAGTCGGCGATCCAGTCCATCGCGGTCGCGTTCTACGCCGACCAGTGGAAGAAGCCGAAGAAGGTCGACCCGAAGGTCGTCCAGGGCCTGTCGATGGCGATCGACCGCGCCACCATCACGAAGACCGTGCTCCAGGGCACCCGTGAGCCGGCGACCGGCTGGGTCGCCAAGGGCGTCCTCGGCTTCCAGGCGAACGCGGCGGGCGACGTCACCAAGTTCGACCCGGCCAAGGCCAAGGAGCTCATCAAGGCCGGCGGCGGCGTCCCCGGCAACAAGATCTCCATCCAGTTCAACGCCGACGGCGGCCACAAGGAGTGGGTGGACGCGGTCTGCAACAGCATCACCCAGTCGACCGGCGTGCAGTGCGTCGGCGACAGCAAGGCGGACTTCCAGGCGGACCTCGCGGCCCGCAAGTCGAAGCAGGTCAAGTCCCTGTACCGCGCGGCCTGGACGCTCGACTACCCGGTGAACGCCAACTTCCTCCGTGACCTGTTCCAGACGGGCGCGTCCGGCAACCAGGGCGACTTCAGCAACCCGGCGCTCGACGCGAAGATCAAGGCGGCCGACTCCGCGGCCTCCCTCGACGAGTCCGTGAAGGCCTACCAGGAGGTGGAGAAGGAGCTCGTCAACCTGATGCCCTCCATCCCGCTCTGGTACTACAAGGTCAACGCGGGCTACTCGGAGAACGTGAACGGCGTCCGCTACGCGCAGGACGGCGACCCGATCCTCGAAGAGATCACCGTCAACAAGAAGTAATCGCCCAAGCGTAGTCCGCCAGCCGCGAGGCGAGGGGCCGGAGCCGGGCACACACCGCCCGCCCGGCCCCCCGCACCGGCGATACGCAGTGGCTGGGGGGCCCTTCCACGGCACCCGCGCACCCACCGGGAGCGCGGCCGCCGGGGGAGGGCTCCGTAGTGCTGCGGCTGTCACATCTCAACGGAGGCATGATGGGGCGCTATGTCGTACGACGACTGCTCCAGATGATCCCGGTATTCATCGGGACGACCCTGCTGATCTTCCTCATGGTCTACAGCCTGCCCGGCGACCCCGTGGCGGGTCTGTTCGGGGACAAGGCCGCCAACCCGGCGACCGTGGCCAAGATCAGACACGAACTGGGGCTGGATCAGCCGATCCTGCAGCAGTACGCCAATTACATGTGGAACATCGTCGCCCACTTCGACTTCGGCAACCAGATCCGCAACGGTCGCCCGGTCACCGAGGTGCTGGGCGACGCGTTCCCGGTCACGCTGCAGCTCGCGGCCCTGGCCTTCGCCTTCGAGCTGATCTTCGGCCTCACCCTCGGTGTCGTCGCGGGTCTGCGCGCCGGCCGCCTGGCGGACAACGTCATCCTGATCTTCACCCTGTTGATCATCTCGGTGCCGGTCTTCGTCCTGGCCTTCATCATCAAGATGGTCTTCGCCTTCCAGCTCGGCTGGATCGCGCCGAACGTGAGCAACGACCAGCTGCTCTCCGAGATGATCGCCCCCGCGATCGTCCTCGGCAGCCTGTCGCTCGCCTACGTGGCCCGTCTGACCCGTACCTCCATGGCGGAGAACCTGCGCGCGGACTACATGCGCACGGCCGTGGCCAAGGGGCTGCCGAAGCGCCGGATCATCGGCGTGCACCTGATGCGCAACTCGATGATCCCGGTCGTCACCTTCCTCGGCACCGACATCGGTGCCCTGATGGGCGGCGCGGTCGTCACCGAGGGCATCTTCAACGTCAAGGGTGTCGGTGGCGTCATCTACGAGTCGATCATCCGCCGCGAAGGCACCACTCTCGTCGGCCTCGTGACGGTCCTGGTCCTCGTCTACCTGGCCACCAGCCTGCTCATCGACCTGCTGTACGCGGTTCTGGACCCGAGGATCCGTTATGCCTGACGTGACCAAGACCGTCGACACCGCCGTCGAGGACGCCGTCGCACCGCCCTCCGCCGCGGAGCCGGCCAAGGGTGCCGGTCCCGCCAAGGAGAAGGCCCGCAGCCTCTGGGGCGACGCCTGGGCCGACCTGCGCCGCAACCCGTACTTCCTGGTCTCCTCGGTGCTGATCCTCATCCTGCTGATCATCACCGCCTTCCCCGGCTGGTTCACGGGGGCCTCGCCCACCAGGGGCGACCTCGTCAACCACTACCTGGGCAAGCCCGAGCTCGGGAAGATCGGCTCCGAGGGCTGGCTGGGCTACGACGGCCAGGGCCGCTCGGTGTACTCCCGGCTGATCCACGGCACCCGTGCCTCGGTCATCGTGGGCGTCTGCGTCACCGCGATCGTCACCCTCATCGGTGGCATCATGGGCATGATCGCCGGCTACTTCGGCGGTGTCGTCGACGCGCTGCTCTCCCGGCTCACCGACATCTTCTTCGGCATCCCGTTCCTGCTCGGCGCCATGGTCGTCCTGCAGTCCTTCACCGAGCGCACCGTGTGGGTCGTGGTCTTCGCCCTCGCGTTCCTCGGCTGGACCCAGATCACCCGCGTCATGCGCGGTGCCGTGATCACGGTCAAGCAGGCGGACTACGTCCACGCGGCGAAGGCGCTCGGCGCGGGCACCGGCAGGATCCTCTTCCGGCACATCCTGCCCAACGCCATGGCCCCGGTGATCGTCGTCGCCACCATCGCGCTCGGCGGCTACATCTCCGCCGAGGCGACCCTCTCGTACCTGGGCCTGGGCCTGTCCGCGCCCACCATCTCGTGGGGTGTCGACATCTCCGCCGGTGTCCAGCAGATCCGTACGGCGCAGCACATCCTGCTGTACCCGTCGATCATGCTGAGCCTCACCGTTCTGGCGTTCATCATGCTCGGCGAAGCCGTCCGCAACGCCCTCGACCCCAAGCTGCGCTGAGGAGGGCGTAAAAGATGAGCATCATCGACAAGACCGCGGCCGTCCCCGCGCCGCGCGACGGGGCCGGCACCGGCCCGCTGCTCGAAGTCCGCGACCTGCACGTGGAGTTCCACACCCGTGACGGTGTGGCCAAGGCGGTCAACGGCGTCAACTACTCGGTGAACGCCGGCGAGACCCTCGCCGTCCTCGGCGAGTCCGGCTCCGGCAAGTCCGTCACCGCGCAGGCCATCATGGGCATCCTCGACATGCCCCCCGGCAAGATCCCCAAGGGCGAGATCCTCTTCCGCGGCCAGGACATGCTGAAGATGGCCGAGGAGGAGCGCCGGAAGATCCGCGGCCGCAAGATCGCGATGATCTTCCAGGACGCGCTGTCCTCCCTGAACCCGGTCCTCAACGTCGGCTACCAGCTCGGCGAGATGTTCCGGGTCCACCAGGGCCTGTCCAAGAAGGACGCGAAGCTCAAGGCCATCGAGCTGATGGACAAGGTCAAGATCCCGGCCGCCAAGGCCCGGGTCTCCGACTACCCCCACCAGTTCTCCGGCGGCATGCGCCAGCGCATCATGATCGCCATGGCGCTCGCCCTGGAGCCGGACCTGATCATCGCCGACGAGCCCACCACGGCTCTCGACGTGACCGTCCAGGCCCAGGTCATGGACCTCCTCGCGGAGCTCCAGCAGGAATACAACATGGGCCTGATCCTGATCACCCACGACCTCGGCGTCGTCGCCGACGTCGCGGACAAGATCGCCGTGATGTACGCCGGCCGGATCGTCGAGCAGGCGCCCGTGCACGAGCTGTACAAGCGCCCGGCCCACCCGTACACCCGCGGTCTCCTCGACTCGATCCCGCGCCTGGACCAGAAGGGCCAGGAGCTCTACGCGATCAAGGGCCTGCCGCCCAACCTGCTCCGCGTGCCCACCGGCTGCGCCTTCAACCCGCGCTGCCCCAGGGCCGAGGACATCTGCCGCACGGAGATCCCGGCCCTGGTGCCGGTCACCGAGCAGGACGGCACGGACCTTCCGGGCCGCAAGAGCGCCTGCCACTTCTGGAAGGAGACGATCCATGGCTGACCTCAGCAAGAACGAAGAGGCCGTGGCCGCCGCCAACGAAGAGGCCCTGGTCGCCGCCATCGACGCCCCCGTGGGCCGCGGCGAGCCGATCCTCCAGGTGCGCGGTCTGAAGAAGCACTTCCCGCTGACGCAGGGCATCCTCTTCAAGAAGCAGGTCGGCGCGGTCAAGGCCGTGGACGGGGTCTCCTTCGACCTCTACCAGGGCGAGACCCTCGGCATCGTGGGCGAGTCCGGCTGCGGCAAGTCCACGGTCGCCAAGCTCCTGATGAACCTGGAGCGGGCCACCGCGGGAGAGGTCTTCTACAAGGGCCAGGACATCACCAAGCTGTCCGGGCGCGCCCTGAAGGCGGTCCGGCGCAACATCCAGATGGTGTTCCAGGACCCGTACACCTCGCTCAACCCGCGCATGACGGTCGGCGACATCATCGGCGAGCCCTTCGACATCCACCCCGAGGTGGCCCCGAAGGGCGACCGGCGCCGCAAGGTGCAGGAGCTCCTGGACGTCGTCGGTCTGAACCCGGAGTACATCAACCGCTACCCGCACCAGTTCTCCGGCGGACAGCGCCAGCGCATCGGCATCGCCCGCGGCCTGGCGCTCAACCCCGAGATCATCATCTGCGACGAGCCGGTCTCGGCCCTGGACGTCTCCGTCCAGGCCCAGGTCATCAACCTGATGGAGAAGCTCCAGGACGAGTTCAACCTCTCCTACCTCTTCATCGCGCACGACCTGTCGATCGTCCGGCACATCTCGGACCGCGTCGGCGTCATGTACCTCGGCAAGATGGCCGAGATCGGTACGGACGCGGAGATCTACGAGCACCCGACGCACCCGTACACCCAGGCGCTGCTCTCCGCGGTGCCGGTGCCGGACCCGGAGGCCCGCGCGCACCGCGAGCGGATCATCCTCACCGGTGACGTGCCCTCGCCGGCGAACCCGCCGTCGGGCTGCAGCTTCCGCACCCGCTGCTGGAAGGCGCAGGAGCGCTGCGCCCAGGAGGTGCCGCTCCTCGCGGTGCCGACCGCGTTCCAGGGCCAGGACACCCCGGCCGCCCACTTCTCGGCGTGCCACTTCGCCGAGGAGAAGCAGGTCGTCCCGGCGCACTGACACCCCACGCGGTTCCGCACGGCCGGCTCCCGGCGCCCCACGGCGCCGGGAGCCGGCCGTTCTCGTGCGCCCCCGCCGTCGCACTGATGGGCGCCGACAACATGCAGGCCTCCTGATGCAGGGTGATATTGGGTCTCTCAGTGCGAATCGGGACATACGGGAGGCACTCCATGCGCGGAGCCACGCACGCCAAGTGGGCCGCTCTGGCCACCGCCGTCGCCCTCGCGGCGACCGCCTGCGGAGGCGGCGGCGACAACGGCGGCGGGGCCGACGGCGTCGTGTCCTCCTCGTGGGGCGACCCGCAGAACCCGCTGGAGCCCGCCAACACCAACGAGGTCCAGGGCGGCAAGGTCCTGGACATGATCTTCCGGGGCCTCAAGCGCTACGACCCCAAGACCGGCGAGGCCAAGGACATGCTCGCCGAGAAGATCGAGACCACCGACTCGACCAACTTCACCGTCACCGTCAAGGACGGCTGGACCTTCTCCAACGGCGAGAAGGTCACCGCCAAGTCCTTCGTCGACGCCTGGAACTACGGCGCCCACCTGAAGAACAACCAGAAGAACGCCTACTTCTTCGGCCAGATCGAGGGCTACGACCAGGTCCACCCCGAGAAGGGCGAGCCCACCGCCGAGACCATGTCCGGCCTCAAGGTCACCGGCGACCGCACCTTCACGGTCAAGCTCACCCAGAAGTTCTCCACCTGGCCCGTCACCCTCGGCTACGCGGCTTTCGCCCCGCTGCCCCAGACCTTCTTCAGCGACCACGCCGGCTGGCTCTCGAAGCCCGTCGGCAACGGCCCGTACAACATCGACTCCTACTCCAAGGGGTCCCAGATGGTCCTGAAGAAGTGGGACGCCTACCCCGGACCCGACAAGGCGCAGAACGGCGGCGTGACCCTCAAGGTCTACACCGACAACAACACCGCCTACACCGACCTGATCGCCGGCAACCTCGACCTCGTCGACGACGTCCCCGCCGCCCAGCTCAAGAACGTCGAGGCCGACCTCGGCGACCGGTACATCAACGTGCCCGCCGGCATCATCCAGACCCTCTCCTTCCCGTTCTACGACGCGAACTGGAACAAGCCGAACCAGGCGAAGCTCCGCCAGGGCCTGTCACGGGCGATCGACCGCGACCAGATCACCGAGACGATCTTCCAGAAGACCCGCACCCCCGCCGTCGACTGGACCTCGCCCGTCCTCGGCGAGGACGGCGGCTACAAGGACGTCTGCGGCGACCTCTGCACGTACGACGCCGCCGAGGCGAAGAAGCTGGTCGCCGAGGGCGGCGGCATCCCCGGCGGCACCATGAAGATCTCGTACAACGCCGACACCGGCAGCCACAAGGAGTGGGTGGACGCGGTCTGCAACTCCATCAACCGCGCCCTCGGCAACGACCGCGCCTGCGTCGGCAACCCCGTCGGCACCTTCGCCGACTACCGCAACCAGGTCACCACGCAGAAGCTCACCGGCCCGTTCCGCGCCGGCTGGCAGATGGACTACCCGCTCATCCAGAACTTCCTCCAGCCGCTGTACTACACCAACGCCTCGTCCAACGACGGCAAGTGGACGAACCCCGAGTTCGACAAGCTGGTGAACCAGGCCAACGCCGAGGCCGACACCGCCAAGGCCGTCGGACTCTTCCAGCAGGCCGAGGAAGTCCTCCGCGACGACATGGGCGCCATCCCGCTCTGGTACCAGAACGGCAGCGCCGGCTACTCGGAGCGCGTGAGCAACGTGACCCTGAACCCCTTCAGCGTCCCGGTCTACGACCAGATCAAGGTCGACTGACGCGCGGAGGGTGTCCGACGGCGCACGGCCCGGCCCGCGGACCCCCGCGCCGGGCCGTACGCCTTCCTCCCCTCCGAAGCACGTCCGCACCGGAGCCAACCCCCGGAGTCCCTCATGGGTCGATACGTGATCCGGCGACTGCTGCAGATGATCCCGGTCTTCTTCGGCGCCACGCTGCTGATCTTCCTGATGGTGAACGTGATGGGCGACCCCGTCGCCGGACTGTGCGGCGACCGCCAGTGCGACCCGGCGACCGCCGCCCAGCTCAAGAAGGAGTTCGGCCTCGACAAGCCGGTCTGGCAGCAGTACCTGACCTACATGGGCAACGTCTTCACCGGCGACTTCGGCACGGCCTTCAACGGCCAGGAGGTCACCGAGCTGATGGCCAACGCCTTCCCGGTCACCATCCGCCTCACCATCGTCGCGATCCTCTTCGAGATCGTCATCGGCATCAGCCTCGGCGTCCTCACCGGCCTCAAGCGCGGCCGGCCCGTCGACACCACCGTGCTGCTGCTCACCCTGGTCGTCATCTCCGTCCCGACCTTCGTCACCGGCCTGCTCGTCCAGCTCCTCTTCGGCGTCAAGTGGAAGTGGATCGACCCCTCGGTCTCCTCCGCCGCACCCTTCGACGAACTGATCGTCCCCGGCCTGGTCCTCGCCTCCGTGTCGCTCGCCTACGTCACCCGGCTCACCCGGACCTCGATCGCCGAGAACAAGCGCGCCGACTACGTCCGCACCGCCGTCGCCAAGGGCCTGCCCCGCCGCCGGGTCATCACCCGGCACCTGCTGCGCAACAGCCTCATCCCCGTGGTCACCTTCATCGGCACCGACATCGGCGCCCTCATGGGCGGCGCCATCGTCACCGAGCGGATCTTCAACATCCACGGGGTCGGCTACCAGCTCTACCAGGGCATCCTGCGCCAGAACACCCAGACCGTGGTCGGCTTCGTGACCGTCCTCGTCCTGGTCTTCCTGGTGGCCAACCTGCTCGTCGACCTCCTGTACGCCGTCCTTGACCCGAGGATCCGCTATGCCTGAGATGCCCGAGCACCACGACGAGGGGTCGGCCATCGCCTCGACCGGGGCCGGAGGCGCCACCGACCTCGCCATGTCCGAGGCCGAGACCCTGGAACAGGGTCGATCAGCCGCCTCCGGCGGACGGGTCCCCGGCGGACCCGACGGCATCGGGCCCGACAGGAAGGCCCGCTCCCTCTGGTCCGACGCCTGGCACGACCTGCGCCGGAACCCGATCTTCATCGTCTCCGGCCTGATCATCCTCTTCCTGGTGGTCATCGCCATCTGGCCGCAGCTCATCGCGAGCGGCAACCCGCTCGACTGCGACCTCTCCAAGGCCCAGGAGGGCTCCCAGCCCGGCCACCCCTTCGGCTTCAACGGCCAGGGCTGCGACGTCTACACCCGTACGGTCTACGGGGCCAGGGCCTCCATCCAGGTCGGCGTCCTCGCCACCCTCGGCGTCACCCTCCTCGGCTCGGTCCTCGGCGGCCTCGCCGGCTTCTACGGCGGCGCCTGGGACGGCTTCCTCTCCCGGATCACCGACATCTTCTTCGCCATCCCCGTCGTCCTCGGCGGCCTGGTCCTCCTCTCCGTCGTCAGCAACAACAGCGTCTGGCCCGTCATCGGCTTCATGGTGCTGCTCGGCTGGCCGCAGATCTCCCGCATCGCCCGCGGCTCCGTCATCACCGCCAAGCAGAACGACTACGTCCAGGCCGCCCGCGCGCTCGGCGCCTCCAACTCCCGGATGCTGCTCCGGCACATCACGCCCAACGCCGTGGCCCCCGTGATCGTCGTCGCCACCATCGCCCTCGGCACGTACATCTCCCTGGAGGCCACGCTCTCCTTCCTCGGCGTCGGCCTCAAGCCCCCCACCGTCTCCTGGGGCATCGACATCTCCTCGGCCTCGCAGTACATCCGCAACGCCCCGCACATGCTGCTCTGGCCGGCCGGCGCGCTCGCCGTCACGGTGCTCGCCTTCATCATGCTCGGCGACGCCGTCCGCGACGCCCTCGACCCCAAGCTGAGGTAGGGATCCATGCTGCTCGAAGTACGCGACCTGCACGTGGAGTTCCACACCCGCGACGGGGTGGCCAAGGCGGTCAACGGCGTCGACTACTCCGTCGACGCGGGGGAGACCCTCGCCGTCCTCGGCGAGTCCGGCTCCGGCAAGTCCGTCACCGCCCAGGCCGTCATGGGCATCCTCGACATCCCCCCGGGGAGGATCACGCAGGGCGAGATCCTCTTCCAGGGCCAGGACCTCCTGAAGCTCAAGGAGGACGAGCGGCGCAAGGTCCGGGGCGCCCGGATGGCGATGGTCTTCCAGGACGCGCTGTCCTCCCTCAACCCCGTCCTCAGCGTCGGCGACCAGCTCGGCGAGATGTTCCAGGTCCACCAGGGCATGTCCCGCAAGGACTCCAGGACCAAGGCCGTCGAGCTGATGGACCGGGTCCGCATCCCCGCCGCCAAGGAACGCGTCGGCCAGTACCCCCACCAGTTCTCCGGCGGCATGCGCCAGCGCGTCATGATCGCCATGGCGCTCGCCCTCGAACCCGAGCTGATCATCGCCGACGAGCCCACCACCGCCCTCGACGTCACCGTCCAGGCCCAGGTCATGGACCTCCTCGCCGAGCTCCGGCGCGAGCTGAACATGGGCCTCATCCTCATCACCCACGACCTCGGCGTCGTCGCCGACGTGGCCGACAAGATCGCCGTCATGTACGCGGGCCGGATCGTCGAACAGGCCCCCGTCCACGAGATCTACAAGGCCCCCGCCCACCCCTACACCAAGGGCCTCCTCGAATCGATCCCGCGCCTGGACCAGAAGGGCCAGGAGCTCTACGCGATCAAGGGCCTGCCGCCCAACCTGCTGCACATCCCGCCCGGCTGCGCCTTCAACCCGCGCTGCCCGATGGCCCAGGACGTCTGCCGGACCGACGAGCCCCCGCTGTACGAGGTGACCGAGTCCCCGGTGCCGCGCGCCAGCGCCTGCCACTTCTGGAAGGAGTGCCTCCATGGCTGAGGCGATTCTCGAAGTCCGGGACCTCCACAAGCACTACCCGCTCACCCAGGGCGTCCTCCTCAAGAAGCAGGTCGGCGCCGTCAGGGCCGTCGACGGCGTCGACTTCGACCTCGTCGCCGGCGAGACCCTCGGCATCGTCGGCGAGTCCGGCTGCGGCAAGTCGACCGTCGCGAAGATGCTGGTCAACCTGGAACGGCCCACCTCCGGCACCATCCGCTACAAGGGCGAGGACATCACCAAGCTCTCCGCGCGCGCCCTGAAGGCGGTCCGGCGCAACATCCAGATGGTCTTCCAGGACCCGTACACCTCGCTCAACCCGCGCATGACCGTCGGCGACATCATCGGCGAGCCGTACGAGATCCACCCCGAGGTGGCGCCCAAGGGCGACCGGCGCCGCAAGGTCCAGGACCTCCTGGACGTCGTCGGCCTCAACCCCGAGTACATCAACCGCTACCCGCACCAGTTCTCCGGCGGCCAGCGCCAGCGCATCGGCATCGCCCGCGGCCTCGCCCTCCAGCCCGAGGTCATCGTCGCGGACGAACCGGTCTCGGCCCTCGACGTCTCCGTCCAGGCCCAGGTCGTCAACCTGATGGAGAGGCTCCAGGACGAGTTCTCCCTGTCGTACGTGTTCATCGCCCACGACCTGTCCATCGTGCGGCACATCTCCGACCGGGTCGGCGTCATGTACCTCGGCCGGATCGTCGAGATCGGCACCGACGCGCAGATCTACGACCACCCCACCCATCCCTACACGCAGGCGCTGCTCTCCGCCGTCCCCGTCCCCGACCCCGGGGCGCGCGCCCACCGCGAGCGGATCATCCTCACCGGAGACGTGCCCTCCCCGGCCAACATCCCCTCCGGCTGCCGCTTCCGCACCCGCTGCTGGAAGGCGCGGGAGCGCTGTGCCCAGGAGGTCCCCCTCCTGGCGGTCCCGGCCGTCTTCCGCCTCACCGACGGCCCGGCCCGCCACGACTCGGCCTGCCACTTCGCGGAGGAGAAGCACGTGGTGGCGGAGGAGCACCGGGCGGTCCTGGAGAAGCCGGAGAGCGGCGCCGGGACCCCGCCCCCGAGCGGAAGTCACCTCCTCCGCCCGGACGAGAACCCGCCCCCCGGCGCCCCTTAACACCGGGGCAACCCGCCCGACTCGGCTCCGATATACGGACGCGCCAGGCTGCACACCGTACGGCCGTGCGGGTGCCGTGGGCCGGCCGGAGCACGCCATGCGCTCCGGCCGGCCGCCCGCCCCCGCCGGTGGCTCAGGGGCGTTCGAGGCCGAGGGACCGCCTCAGGAAGTCCACCTGGAGCAGGAGCAGGTTCTCCGCCACCTGTTCCTGCGGCGTCATGTGCGTGACCCCCGACAGCGGCAGCACCTCGTGCGGCCGGCCCGCCGCGAGCAGCGCGGAGGAGAGCCGCAGTGCGTGCCCCACCACCACGTTGTCGTCCGCGAGCCCGTGCACGACCATCATCGGCCGCACCGGCACCTCCGGCGACGACAGCCCGTCGTCGGTGAGCAGCGACTGCGCCGCGTACACCTCCGGGTCGTCCTGCGGGGTGCCGAGGTACCGCTCCGTGTAGTGCGTGTCGTACAGCCGCCAGTCCGTCACCGGCGCCCCGACGACGGCCGCGTGGAAGACGTCCGGCCGCCGCAGCACCGCCCGCGCCGCCAGGTAGCCGCCGTACGACCAGCCCCGGACCGCCACCCGCCCCAGGTCGAGCGGGAAGCGCCCGGCGAGCGCGTGCAGCGCCTCCACCTGGTCGTCGAGCGTCGGCGTCAGGTCGCGCAGGATCGCCTTCTCCCAGGCGGGGGAGCGGCCCGGCGTGCCGCGCCCGTCCGCCACGACCACCGCGAAGCCCTGGTCGGCGAACCACTGGGACGTCAGGTGCGGGTTGTGCGCGGCGGTCACCCGCTGCCCGTGCGGGCCGCCGTACGGGTCCATCAGGACCGGCAGCGGCCCGTCGTCCTCCGCGTACCCCGAGGGCAGGAGCACCGCGCACGGGATCCGCCGGGCCCCGGCCTCCGTGAGCCGGGGCCGGGCGGTGATCACCGGCCGCTGCGCGTACGAGGCGACCGTCGCGACCCGTTCGCCGTCCCGCAGCACCCGCGCCGTGCTCCCCGGCTCCTCCGGGCGCGCCGACACCAGGACGGTCACCGCTCCCGCGCGCACCGCGCCGTGCACGCCCACGCCCCCGGAGAGCCGCTCGGCGCCCTCCTCCGTCACCCGGTAGACGTGGACCTCGCCGGTCTCCGGCGCCCGCGCCGCGGCGCCCGCCGAGGCCGACACGAGCACGTCGCCGGGGCCGACGTCGAGCACCGCCCGGACGTGCAGCCGCCCGTCGGTGAGGACCCGGTCCCCGACGGCCAGGACCCGCGCCCCGCCGTCGCCCGTGTCCACGTCCGAGCCCCCGTCCGCGACGTCCGCGATCCGTACGAGCCGCCCGTCCGCGCTCCACGCCGGCACCCCCGGAAGCAGCTCCAGCCACGCCGGGTCCTCCTCCACGAGCACGGTCGAGACCGCCCCGGTCGCCGGGTCCACCGCCAGGTGCGCCTGCTCCCGCTGCCCCCGCGTCTGGACGAGCAGCAGCGGAGCCCCGGCCGCCGACCAGTGCGCCCGCGCCAGGTACGGGTACCGCTCCCGGTCCCACTCCACCTCGGTGCGCGACCCGTCGAGGCCCAGGACGAACAGCCGCACCTCCGCGTTGTCCGTCCCCGCCGCCGGGTACCCCACCCGCTGCGGCTCCCGCTCCGGGTGCGCCGGGTCCGCGATCCACCAGGACCGCACCGCCCGGTCGTCCACCCGCGCCACGAGCAGCCGGTCCGAGTCCGGGGACCACCAGTGGCCGCGGTACCGCCCCATCTCCTCCGAGGCGATGAATTCGGCCAATCCGTAGGAGACGTGCGGGCCCTCCGGAACGGCCAGCGCCCGGTCGTCCGCGCCGTCCGCGCCCACCACCCGCAGCGCGCCCTCCGCGACGTACGCCACGAGCCGCCCGTCCGGCGAGGGACGCGGGTCGATCACCGGGCCCGGCACCGGCAGCTCCCGCGCCGTCCCGGCCCGCAGCTCCGCCGCGAACAGCCGCCCCGACAGGGCGAACGCCGCCAACTCCACGGCCCCGTCCACCGCGTACGCCACGATCCCGGCCGAGCCCTCCCGGCTCCGCTCCCGGCGCGCCCGCTCCTGCGGGGACAACTCCTCCTCCGCGCCCGCGAGCAGCACCTCCGGGTCGGCGGCCACGCGCTCCGCGGGAGCGCCGTCCCGGGGCAGGTCGAGCACCCAGAGCCGGTGCGAACGGTCCGTGCCGGAGGCGGACCTGACGAACACCACGCGCTCCCCGTCCGGGGAGACCGAGAAACCGCGCGGGACCCCCAGGCCGAACCGCTGGGTCCTGGCGTGCTGGCGGGGGAAGGAGAGCCCGGCCGAGGGTGGGGCCGGCTGCTGTCGAGACGAGGTCATGAGGCCGAAACTAGCGCTGTGCGCCCCCCTCGTGCCTCCGTCCGCCGATCGATGCGATGGCACGGATAGTTATGATCCGTAGCGCTGGGTGGGTAGGCATCCGTCTGGCACATGCGTTCTGCTCCTTGCCGGAACCGCCTGGAACAAACCGACCGAAGAAGTCCGACCGAAGAAGTGTGGAGGTGAACCGCCGTGGCACTCTCGATCTCCGTGGTGGTGCTGCTGGCGATCGTCGTCTTCCTTCTGATCCGGAAATCCGGGTTGAAGGCGGGACACGCGGCGATCTGTGCGCTCCTGGGCTTCTACCTGGCGAGCTCGTCCATCGCCCCGTCCATCAGCACCCTCACGACGAACGTGGCGGGCATGATCGGCGGCCTCAAGTTCTGAGCCTCCCGCGTGCGGCGGTCCTCCTCCCGGTCCGGCGTCCCGGGGTCTCGTAGGGTGGGGGCATGTCCGATCTCCCCGCCCGCCGTCTGCTGCTGGTGCACGCGCACCCGGACGACGAGTCGATCAACAACGGCGTCACCATGGTCAGGTACGCGGCCGAGGGCGCCCTCGTCACCCTCGTCACCTGCACGCTCGGCGAGGAGGGCGAGGTCATCCCGCCCGGCCTCGCCCACCTGGCCCCGGACCGCGAGGACCGGCTCGGCCCGCACCGCGTCGGCGAACTCGCCGCCGCGATGGCCGAGCTGGGCGTCACCGACCACCGCTTCCTCGGCGGCCCGGGACGCTTCCGCGACTCGGGGATGATGGGCGTCGAGCAGAACGGTCGGGAAGGCGCCTTCTGGAACACGGACGTCGACGCCGCCGCCCCGCACCTCGTCGAGGTGATCCGCGAGACCCGCCCGCAGGTCCTGGTCACCTACGACCCCGACGGCGGCTACGGCCACCCCGACCACATCCAGGCCCACCGGGTCGCCACCCGCGCCGCCGAACTGGCCGCCGACCCGGCCTTCCGCCCCGACCTCGGCCCGGCCCACACGATCGCCAAGGTGTACTGGAACCGCGTCCCGCGCCCCGTCGTCGAGGCCGGCTTCGCCCGGCTGCGCGCCGAGGGCTCCGCCTTCCCGGCGGTCGCGGAGACCGACGACGTACCCGGTGTCGTCGACGAGGACCGGATCACCGCCGAGATCGCCGCGACCCCGGAGCAGGCGGCCCGCAAGCGCGCCGCGATGGCCGCGCACGCCACCCAAGTCGCGGTCGACGGGCCCTTCTTCGCCCTCTCCAACGACCTGGGGCAGCCGATCCTCACCACCGAGTACTACGAGCTGGTCCGGGGCGTCCACGGCGCCCCCGAGGGCGAGCGCGAGACGGACCTCTTCGCGGGGGTGACCGCGTGAGCCCCTCCCCGCCGAACCCGCCCCGGCGCGAGCGCGCGTCCTCCTCGGGCCGCCCCGCCGCCACGGGCGGACCCCCGCGGTCCGGCTCCGGGCGGTCCGGCTCCGCGTCGCTGGGTTCCGGATCGTCCGGTTCTTCCCGGCCCGGGACCGGATCCGGCTCCGGATCCGACGGCTTCATCGTCTCCCGCAACGCCCGGTACGCCCTGTACGTCCTCCTGCTCGTCCTCGGCGCCCTCGTCGGGGCCGCCGGGGCCCTCGTCCAGGCCGCCTGGCTCCCCGCCGGCCTGCTCCTCGCGCTCCTCGCCACCGCCGGCCTCTTCTACGGCGGCCTGCGCGCCACCGGCACCCAGATCGGCGTGGCCGCGGCGGGCGGCGGCTGGCTCCTCGCCGTCGTCCTGCTCAGCTTCGGACGTCCCGAGGGCGACGGGGTGTTCGGCGGGGGCGTCGGCGAGCTTCTCTTCCTCTTCGGGGGCATGGGCGTCGCTGTGATGTGCGCCACGCTGTCCCGGCTGCCGCGACCGCCCCGGTGAGCAGGAGGACTTGAGGCCGGGACGTCCCGACTTGAGCCGGATTGCCCGTCGTCGGGGGCCCGGGGGTCGGGTGCGCGACGGCGGCGGCCAGTATGGTGGTGCGCGCCGCCGAACCGCCCGGGACACACGAGCATCAGCAAGAGCGGGCGGTGGAGCCAACCGGGAGATCCTGCTTTGAGTCGTGAAACTGGTCGAGAGACTGACAGTTCGTCCTCCGGCGCCCAGGGGCGCGGTGGAGCCGCATACCCCTCGGGTACCCCGCCGTACGGATCCCGCCAGTATCCGTCGCTCCACCCCACGCAGGACGCGCCGGAGGAGACCGGCGCCGCGTCCGCACCGCCGGAGGAGCCCAAGACCGAGACGACGCTGACGACCCGGATCCGGATCAACATCCCGGGTTCGCGTCCGATCCCGCCGGTCGTGGTCCGCAAGACGGTCAACGAGGCGCCCGCCCCGGAGGCCGAGCCGGAGCCCGCCCCCGCCGTGGAGCCGGAGCCCGAGCCGGTGGCGGCCCCGGAGCCGCCGACGGCCGAGGAGACCGGCCCGAAGGCGAAGGAGCCGAGCGACTGGTTCGCGCCGCGCAAGGCCGGGGCCCCCGCGCCCGCCCCCGCGCCGTCCCCGGCCCCCGCGCCGGGCCCGAAGCGCACGGCGCCCGGCCCGGACGCCCCGGGCACGGGCTTCGCGGGCTCCGCGACCTCGGGCGTCCCGACGGTCGGCGGCGCCCCGTCGAGCCGCCCGGTCACCCCGGCCGGCCCCGTCCCGGGCAACCCGCTGTACGAGACCGGCACGCCGGCGAGCGGCACGCCGCAGTACGACGGGACCCCGGCGGCAGGTGTCCCGCGGTACGACGGGACCCCGGCCGGCGGCACGCCGCTGTACGACGGGACGCCCACGGGTGGCACGCCGCTGTACGACGGGACCCCGGCCGGCGGCACCCCCGCCCACCCGGGTCCGGCGGCGCCGACCGGTCCGACCACCGGCCCGGCCACCGGCATCGCCTCGCTCGGCGGCCCCGGCACCGGCCCCGTCGGCGCGGGCCAGGGCCCCTTCCAGGGCCCGGGACAGGCACAGGGCCGGGTCCAGGGCCAGGGACAGATGCAGGGACCGATCCAGGGCCAGGGACCGATCCAGGGCCAGGGACCGATCCAGGGCCAGGGGCAGGCGCAGGGCCGGGGACCGGCCCAGGGCGCCGGCTCCCCGTTCCCCGGCGGCGCCCCCCGCATGTCCGACGACACCGCGATCCTGACGCCCCAGCAGCCCGCCCCGGCGCCCGGCCCCCGCCGTGGTCCCGGCCAGGGCGGTCCGGCGGCCGGGGGTGCGGGCCACGTCTCCGGCGACACGCTCACCAGCGGCATCCCCGTGGTCCCGCCGACGGCGGCCCGCCCGAACCCCGCCCCGCGCACCGAGGAGCGGCCGGCCCCGCCCCCCGCCCCGGCCGCGCGCCAGGCGCCCCCGGCCGGCCGGGCCCCGGCGAAGAAGGGCCGCTCCAAGCTGGTCCTCGTCGGCGCCGGAGTCGTCGGCCTCCTCGGCGTCGCCTACGGCGCGGGGCTGCTGCTCAACCACTCCGACGTCCCCAAGGGCACCACGGTGCTCGGCGTGGACATCGGCGGCGGCACGAAGGAGGAGGGCGTCAACAAGCTGGAGGCGACGCTCGGCAAGCGCGCCCACGCCCCGCTCCAGCTCTCCGTCGGCGGCAAGAAGGTCCAGCTGTCCCCGGACAAGGCCGGTCTGTCCCTCGACAGCCAGGAGACCGTCCGCGGCGCCGCCGGCAGCGACTACAACCCCGTCTCGGTCATCGGCTCCCTCTTCGGCGGCGAGCGGGTCGCCAAGCCGGTCTTCCCGGTCGACGAGGAGAAGCTGGCCGTCGCCCTGACCGACCTGGCGGGCACCTCCGGCTCCGCGACCGAGGGCACGATCCTCTTCGCGCCGGACAAGGTGACCCCGGTCGAGGGCAAGCCCGGCAAGGGCCTGGACGTCCGGCGCTCGATCTACTCGGTCCGGGACGCCTTCCGCGCCCAGGTCGAGACGGGGCAGTCCAAGCTGGTCGAGCTGCCGGTGACGACCCGTCGGCCGACGGTCACCAAGGCCGAGCTGGACCGGGCGATGAAGGAGTTCGCGGAGCCCGCGATGTCCGACCGGATCACGATCAGGGCGGGCGGCAAGGAGATCCAGTTCGGCCCGGCGCGGTCGCTGCCGCAGATCCTCTCCATGAAGGCCGTCGACGGCCGGCTGGTCGAGGTCTACGACAAGAAGGCGATCGAGCGGCTCCTGGACGGCGCCTTCGAGGGCGTCATGATCACCAAGGGCGACGGCACCAAGCACGAGGTCTCCGCCGACGACGTGGCCTTCGTGATGCGCGACGCGCTGATGGGCAAGACGCCGGCCGAGCGCACGAAGACGATCGACCTGTCCGGCGAGGGCTGACGGCCCCGGGGAACGAACGGACACGGGGGCGGGTGGTCGAACGACCACCCGCCCCCGCCGTACACCCCCTAGTTCAGCCGCGCCCGCGCCGCGAGGGCCCGCCGCCGGATGGTGGTCGCCGCCTCCGGGTCCACCGCGTCCATCACCCGCGCGTACGCCTCCATCTCCACCGCGCCCGTCAGGAAGTCCCCGCGCCGGACGAGCAGCTCGGCGCGCTCGTAGCGGAGCCTCGCCGGGTGGGAGGGGAGGAGCAGGGCGAGTTCCACCGCCCACAGGGCGACGCCGGAGCGCTCGGGGCGGGAGGACGCCCAGGCGCGGATGTTGTTGAGGACGCGCAGCACGATCGCCCCGGGCTCGGCCGGCCGGAGCATCGAGCGGTCGAGCGCCTCGCCGGTCGCGCTCGCCACCAGGAGCTCGGCGTCCGCGCCCGTCATGGCGCGCCCGCCCGCGAACGGGTCCACGAGGTCCAGGTCGGCCGGGTCGCCGAAGCCGACGACGAAGTGGCCGGGCAGCCCGAGCCCGTACACGGGCGCCCCGGCCCGGCGGGCGACCTCCATCCAGACGACCGAGAGCAGGATCGGCAGCCCGCGACGGCGCCGGAGCACCTCGTGGAGCAGCGAGGACTCCAGGCGCTGGTAGTCGGCGGGCACGCCCTCGAACCCCTCGCGGCGGCCCAGGAGCGCGGCGAGGGCGGCGGCCCAGCCGCCGGTGAAGCGAGTGGCGTACGGGACGAGCCCGGCGAGGCGGTCGAGCTCGATCTCGGCCGCGTCGAGGTCGTGGCGGGTGACGGAGGGGTCGGCCACCGCCCCGATGAGCAGACAGAGCCGCGCGAGATCGGGCCGCTCGCCCCGCGCCTCCTCCGCGAACTCCCGCCGCCAGTCGGGCGACCCGGGGAACTCGGGGGACCCGCTCGCCGAGCGGCCCTCCGAGCCGCCCGCCGAACCGTCCGCCGAGCCGCTCTTCGGTCTGTCCGTCGAGCCGCCCTCCGGAGCGGGCTCCGGGCCGCGCTCCGACCCAGGCTCCGGACCGCCCTCCGGGCCGCACCCCGACCCGTCCTCCGGAGCAGGTTCCGACCCGCCCCCCGGATCGCCGTGAGGTCCTTCCTCCGTCACGCCTCCGCCCATCGGTAGTGGTGGTAGTGGTGGTGGGGCGCGAAGCCCATCCCGTCGTACAGCGTCCGCGCGCCGTCGTTGTCCGCCTCCACCTGGAGCCAGGCCGCCGACGCGCCCTCGTCGAGGGCCCGGCGGGCGAGCGCGGTCATCACGGACGTGGCCAGGCCCCGGCGCCGGTGGGCCGGGTCGACCTCGACGGCCATGAAGCCGGCCCAGCGCCCGTCGACGACGCAGCGGCCGATGGCCGCCGGCATCCCGTCCGTGCCCGCCACGGACGCGAACCACACGCCCGGGCCGGAGGCGAGGACCGCCCGCACCGCCGGACCCGGCTCCTCGAAGCGCCGGTACCGGCGCAGCCACGCCTCGTCGGCGGTGCGGGAGAGACGGACGGCGGAGACGTCGGCGTCCAGGTCCCCGATCGGGGCGAGCGCCGCGATCCGCACCTCGGCGGACACCTCCCGCCGCCAGCCGAGCCGTTCGAGCTCGGCGCAGAGCAGCTCCTGGGTGCCCTCGGCGCCTGTCGCGGCCTGGACGTACGCGGGCAGCTTCCGGTCCGCGTACCACTCCCGCGCGTACGCCAGCGCCCCGGCGACCGGCAGCCCCGGATCACCGAGCGGCAGCACGGAGTTGGCCCTCCGGGTGAACCCGTCGGAGGCCCGCAGCGTCCAGCCCCCCAGCGCCTCGCTCTCGACCGGCTCCCACGCGCGCGCGGTGGCCCGCGCCAGCTCCGGGAAGGTGGCCGACGGGCCCCGCCGGCGGGCCGGGGCGGCGGGCACGACCTTCCCCGCGACCAGGGAGGATTCCGCGATCCGGACGGTATCTCCGCTCCTTCGTGTGATCAGCAGCACGCCGTCGTCCCATGATGTGAGAACCCCGACCGCGTCGGTGAACATGCCGCCCGCCTCGCCCGAGTCGGTCACGCACCGAACGGAGACACGTTTTCCCACGTCAGCGCTGGTGACACGGATCTCAAGGCGTCCGCCGCCGGTGAATTCCACTGCTTCTCCACCCCTCCTGTTCGGATCGCCCCCGAGAACGGAGATACTAGGTGCGGGCATCGACGACGCCGCGCTCCCGCGCAGACCAGCCCTATCGAGGAGGAACGACAGCGTGACCTACGTCATCGCGCAGCCTTGTGTCGACGTGAAGGACAAGGCGTGCATCGAGGAGTGCCCCGTCGACTGCATCTACGAGGGCAAGCGGTCCTTGTACATCCACCCGGACGAATGCGTCGACTGCGGGGCCTGTGAGCCGGTCTGCCCGGTCGAGGCGATCTTCTACGAGGACGACACCCCGGAGGAGTGGAAGGACTACTACAAGGCGAACGTCGAGTTCTTCGACGAGCTCGGTTCGCCCGGTGGCGCCTCCAAGCTCGGCGAGATCGAGCGGGACCACCCCTTCATCGCCGCCCTGCCGCCGCAGAACGGCTGATCGACCGCATCCGGTCCCGCACGGCGTTCGACGCCGTGCGGGGCCGACGCGTTTCCCGAGACGGCCGGTCCGAGTCCGTCGATCCGTACGCACTGGTACGAGGAAGTGAGCCAACCCGTGAGCGCAGTCTCTTCGCGCCTCCCCGTCTTCCCCTGGGACAAGCTGGAGCCGTACAAGAAGACGGCCCTGGCGCACCCGGACGGGATCGTGGACCTGTCCGTCGGCACCCCCGTCGACCCGGTCCCCGCCGTGGTCCAGGAGGCCCTGGTGGCGGCGGCGGACTCGCCGGGCTATCCGACGGTGTGGGGGACCCCGGAGCTGCGGGACGCGCTCACCGGCTGGTGCGAGCGGCGCCTCGGCGCGGTCGGGTTCGCCCACGAGAACGTGCTCCCGGTGGTCGGCTCCAAGGAGCTGGTGGCCTGGCTGCCGACGCAGCTCGGGCTCGGCGCCGGGGACGCGGTCGCCCACCCGCGGCTCGCCTACCCGACGTACGAGGTCGGCGCGCGGCTCTGCGGCGCGACCCCCGTCGTGTACGACGACCCGACCGGGCTGGACCCGGCCGGCCTGAAGCTGCTCTGGCTCAACTCCCCGTCCAACCCCACCGGGAAGGTCCTCCCGAAGGAGGAGCTGACCCGGATCGTGGCCTGGGCGCGCGAGCACGGCGTCCTGGTCTTCTCCGACGAGTGCTACCTGGAGCTGGGCTGGGAGGCCGACCCGGTCTCCGTGCTGCACCCGGACGTCAACGGCGGTTCGTACGAGGGGATCGTCGCCGTCCACTCGCTCTCCAAGCGCTCCAACCTGGCCGGTTACCGGGCCGCGTTCGTCGCGGGCGACCCGGACGTGCTCGGCGAGCTGCTCCGGATCCGCAAGCACGGCGGCATGATGACCGCGACCCCGGTGCAGGCCGCGACGGTCGCGGCGCTCGGCGACGACGCGCACGTGGCCGAGCAGCGCGAGCGGTACGCGGCCCGGCGGGCGGCGCTGCGGACGGCCCTGGAGGCGCACGGCTTCCGGATCGAGCACAGCGAGGCCAGCCTGTACCTGTGGGCGACCCGGGACGAGCCCTGCTGGGAGACGGTGGCGTACCTGGCGGAGAAGGGCGTCCTGGTGGCGCCCGGCGACTTCTACGGCGAGGCCGGGGAGCGGTTCGTACGGGTGGCGTTCACCGCGACGGACGAGCGGGTCGAGGCGGCCGTCAAGCGCCTGGGCTGACCCGGTACGCACACGGAAGGGCCCGGGGAGCGGTACGCGCTCCCCGGGCCCTTCCGGCGTTCCGTGCGGAGGTCAGCCGCCGAGGGGCAGGCCGCCCAGGGTCTGGCCGGTCGGCAGGCCGCCGAGGCCGCCGCCCAGGGCGCCGCCGGTCGGGCCCTCGGCGCTCTCGGCGGCCGCGCCGGCCGCCTTGCCGACGACCTCGCCCGCCGCGCCGCCGGCGGTGTCGCCGGCGACCTTCTCGGCGACCGGGCCGGCGGCCTCGCCGGCCTGGCCGACGACGCCGGAGGTGGACCGCGAGGCGCCGTCGAGGGTGGTGCCCGCTTCGGCGACGTCCACGGCCGTCAGGCTGCCGAGGGCGCCGGTCGGCGCGAGGCTGTGGTCGAGGGCGCTCGCGGAGCCGGCCGCACCGACCACGGGGGCTGCTCCGGCCGCGAGGAGGAGGGCGGCGCGGGCGATCCGGCGGGTCAGGGGGAGGGACATGGTGCTCCTTCGACGAGGTGCGACGTGTGCGTTCGGACGCAGTGACAACCGGCCCCGGGGCGGGGGAGGTTGCGGCGGTCGAAGGTAAAGAATTGGCAACGCGTCGTAGGGGCGGGCGGGGAGCAAAGCGGACGAACACGTCATTGCGCAGGTCCCTGCCGAACCGTCACTCCCCTTGCGCCACAAGGGAAACGGGGGCCCCGGAGAACCGTCCCGAAGCCCCGCCGGACTCCTCGCGCCCCGGCCCGGGACCGTGCCACGGGCGAGTGACGGGGAGAACGGCTGTGCAGCGGGGTTTTCGCTACTCCGCCAGCCGCACGCGGACGGACGCGCCGTCCGCCGCCGGGGCGCCCGAGACCTCCGACCAGCCGCCGAGGGCCTCGCCCGCGCGCCAGACCCGGTCCCGGTAGGAGACCTCCGCGATGCGCAGGGACTCCGACCGGGCCACCGCCCACTGCGCCAGCTCCCAGCCGCGCCGCTCGTCCGCGCCGGACCCCGCGCCCGCCACCGGCCGCACCGGCACCACGAGGACCGTCGGCCCCGGCCCCGGCGCCGACCGGCCCGCGCCCGGACCGCCGGCCACCGCCGTCGGGGCCGCCCTCTCGCCGAAGGCCCGTACCAGCTCCGCGCGCACCCGCCGGGGATCGCCCGGACGGCCCTTCTCCGGGTTCGCCGTGCAGGAGAGCCCGGCCGGCGTCCGGCCCGTCAGGGCCGCGGCGAGCAGCGCGGCGTCCGGCTCGTGCTTCGCGTACGCCTGCGGGAAGCCGCTCTTCTGCACCTTCTGCGCTGCCACCGTCAGCGGCAGCCGCGAGTACCCCGGGACCTTCTCCAGGCCCTCGTAGAACCTCCCCGCCGAGTACACCGGGTCCATGATCTGCGCCGGAGTGCCCCAGCCCATCGAAGGGCGCTGCTGGAAGAGGCCGAGCGAGTCCCGGTCGCCGTGCCGGATGTTCCGCAGCGCCGACTCCTGGAGCGCCGTCGCCAGCGCGATCGTCACCGCCCGCTCCGGCAGCCCCCGGGTGGTGCCCACGGCCGAGATCGTCGCCGCGTTGGACGCCTGGTCCGGGGTGAACTCGTACCGGTGGTCGCCGCTGCCCACGGCGCACCGGGGAGTGCCCTTGCTGCCCGTCACCTGGTGGAGGCCGACGTACGAGGCGAGGCCGATGAGCACGGCGAAGGCGACCCCGGAACGGGCGAGGCGGCCACGGCGGGCGGGACGGATGGGCTCGGACACGGGGCCCACCGTACTGGAGGCCGGGTTAGGGTCGGCATATGGCTGACATCACCCCGCTCGACGCCCTCCTCGACCTGTCCCAGGACGGGGCCGCCCTCACCGCCGCCCTCGTCGACCTCCCGTCCGTCAGCGGGACCGAGAAGCCGCTCGCCGACGCGGTCGAGCGGGCCCTGCGCGCCCTGCCGCACCTCACCGTCGACCGGTACGGCAACAACGTCGTCGCCCGCACGACGCTCGGCCGCGCGGAGCGGGTCGTCCTCGCCGGCCACATCGACACCGTCCCCATCGCGGACAACGTGCCCTCGCGCCTCGACGAGGACGGCGTCCTGTGGGGCTGCGGCACCTCCGACATGAAGTCCGGCGTCGCCGTGCAGCTCCGGATCGCCGCCACCGTCCCCGAGCCCAACCGCGACCTCACCTTCGTCTTCTACGACAACGAGGAGGTCGCCGCCGACCTCAACGGCCTCGGGAAGATCGCCGCCGCGCACCCGGAGTGGCTGGAGGGCGACTTCGCGGTCCTCCTCGAACCCTCCGACGGCCAGGTCGAGGGCGGCTGCCAGGGCACCCTCCGCGTCGTCCTGCACACCGCCGGCGAGCGCGCCCACTCCGCCCGCTCCTGGATGGGCTCCAACGCCGTCCACGCCGCCGCCCCCATCCTCGCCCGCCTCGCCGCGTACGAGCCGCGCAAGCCGGTCATCGACGGCCTGGAGTACCACGAGGGCCTCAACGCCGTGGCGATCCAGGGCGGCGTCGCCACCAACGTCATCCCCGACGCCTGCACGGTCACCGTCAACTACCGGTACGCGCCCGACCGCTCCCCGGCCGAGGCCCTGGCCCACGTCCGCGAGGTCTTCGCCGACTGCGACATCGCCGAGCTGGTCGTGGACGACGAGAGCCCCGGCGCCCTGCCCGGCCTCTCCCACCCCGCCGCGGAGGCCTTCATGAAGGCCGTCGGCGGCAGCGCGCACCCCAAGTTCGGCTGGACCGACGTCTCCCGCTTCAGCGCCCTCGGCGTCCCCGCCGTCAACTACGGACCCGGCGATCCCATGTACGCGCACAAGCGGGACGAGCACGTCGTCGTCGAGCGGATCCACCACTGCGAGGCCCGGCTCCGCGACTGGCTGACCGCCCGACTTCCGTAATTTCGCGTTTCGTCACCTGTGTCGTCCTACCCTGACCGGACCAGAAGATCAGTTGGCGGTCCACGGCGGACCGCCGAGCGGCGGAGGGAGCAGGCCATGGGCATTCCCGAGGGAGTGGCGAAGCCCGAGGAGCAGCGTCAGGGCCCGGTGCTCAGGCGCAGGGACCAGGTCCAGCCGGGCACGGCGGACCAGCGGCTGCTCGACACGGAGGGCGACTCGGAGTGGGTGCACACCGACCCCTGGCGCGTCATGCGCATCCAGTCCGAGTTCGTCGAGGGGTTCGGCGCCCTCGCCGAACTGCCGAGCGCGATCAGCGTCTTCGGTTCGGCGCGCACCAAGCCGGACTCGCCCGAGTACGAGGCGGGCGTGCGGCTCGGCCGGGCGCTGGTCGAGGCGGGCTTCGCGGTCATCACGGGCGGCGGCCCCGGCGCCATGGAGGCGGCCAACAAGGGGGCCAGCGAGGCCAAGGGCGTCTCGGTGGGACTCGGCATCGAGCTCCCCTTCGAGCAGGGCCTCAACCCGTACGTCGACATCGGCATGAACTTCCGGTACTTCTTCGTCCGGAAGACGATGTTCGTGAAGTACGCCCAGGGGTTCGTCGTCCTGCCCGGCGGGCTCGGCACCCTGGACGAGCTCTTCGAGGCGCTCACCCTGGTGCAGACCCGCAAGGTCACCCGCTTTCCGATCGTCCTGTTCGGGACGGAGTACTGGAAGGGCCTCGTCGACTGGCTGCGCGACTCGGTCGTCGCGGGCGGCAAGGCCGCGGAGCAGGACCTGCTGCTCTTCCACGTCACGGACGACGTGGAGGAGGCGGTGGCGCTGGTGAGCAAGGAGACCGGCAAGTAGGAACCCGGCCGGTGGGGGCGCCGGGCCCCGGCGCCCCCACCCGCGTCCTACGCGAGCCCGCGCCGCGCCACGGCCGGCGGGCGGTGGCCGGCGATCGACGCCACCATGTCCAGGACCTGCTTCGTCTCCGCGACCTCGTGCACCCGGTAGACCCGGGCCCCCAGCCACGCGGACACCGCCGTCGTCGCCAGCGTGCCGAGCAGCCGCTCCCGCACCGGGCGGTCGAGCGTCTCGCCCACGAAGTCCTTGTTCGACAGGGACACGAGCACCGGCCAGCCGGTCTCCGCCATCTCACCGAGCCGCCGGGTCGCCTCCAGGCTGTGCCGGGTGTTCTTCCCGAAGTCGTGCCCCGGGTCGATCATGATCCCGTCCCGGCGCACCCCCAGCGCGGCCGCCCGCTCCGCGAGCCCCACCGTCACCCGGAGGACGTCGGCCATCACGTCCTCGTACTCCACCCGGTGCGGCCGGGTCCGCGGCTCCGCGCCCCCCGCGTGGGTGCAGACGAGCCCCGCCCCGTACGTCGCCGCCACCTCCGCGAGCCGCGGATCGACCCCGCCCCACGCGTCGTTCAGGACGTCCGCCCCGGCCTCGCAGACCGCCTCGCCGACCTCCGCCCGCCAGGTGTCCACGCTGATCACCACGTCCGGGTGGCGCCTGCGGACCTCGGCGACGAAACCGACCGTGCGCCGCGCCTCCTCCTCGGCCGTCACCTCCTCGCCGGGACCGGCCTTCACCCCGCCGATGTCGACGATCGCCGCCCCCTCGGCCACGGCCCGCTCGACCCGGGCGAGCGCGGGTTCGTCCAGGAAGGTCGAGCCCCGGTCGTAGAAGGAGTCCGGGGTCCGGTTCACGATCGCCATCACCACCGGCTCGTGCGGCCCGAATTCACGCCGTCCCAAGCGCAGCATCCCTTGTGCCCTCCCTCGCGTCCGTTCGCCTGCGACCCTAACCGTCGGTGACGCATGGCACGATCGGCACCGGACGGTTTCCACTCCGGGAAGAGGCACGCGGGTGTTCTGGTTTCTGCTCATCACGATGGTCGTGGTCGTCGCCGCGGTGACCCTGGCCGTGGTCGGCGGCGGGGAGAGCGAGGTGCTCCCCGAGGCGGCGCCCGAGCAGCTCGTCGACCCCCTGCCGGCCGCCCGGCCGGTCGACCGCGCCGACGTCGAGGCGCTCCGCCTCCCGGTCGCCGTCCGGGGCTACCGGATGGCGGACGTGGACGACGTCCTGGTCCGCCTCGGCGCGGAACTCGCCGAACGGGACGCCCGGATCGCCGAGCTGGAGGAGGCGCTCACGGGCGGGGGAGGGGGCCCGGGTCCCGGCCCGGCCTTGGGCTCCGGACCCGGTTTCGGCCCGGCCCCGGGCTCCGGCCCCGCCCCCGGTTCCGGTTCCGCCCCCGTTCCCGGTTCCGGCGACGCCGAGGACGGCCGCTCGTGACCGCCGGCGGCACGCTCACCGGCCCGGACGGCCTCGCGCGCTGTCCCTGGGGCCTGTCGACCGAGGACTACGTGGCGTACCACGACGAGGAGTGGGGCCGCCCGGTCCACGGCGACGACGCGCTCTTCGAGCGGCTCTGCCTGGAGGCCTTCCAGTCGGGCCTGTCCTGGATCACGATCCTGCGCCGCCGCGAGGGCTTCCGGCGCGCCTTCGCGGATTTCGGGATCGCCGCCGTCGCCGCCTTCGGCGACGCGGACCGCGAGCGGCTCCTCCTGGACGCGGGCATCATCCGCAACCGGGCCAAGATCGACGCCACCCTCGCCAACGCGAAGCTGCTCGCCGGCTGGGAGCCGGGCGAACTCGACGCCCTGATCTGGTCGCACGCCCCCGACCCGGCGACCCGCCCGGTCCCGCGCACCCTCGCCGACGTCCCGGCGGTCACCGACGAGTCCACGGCCCTCTCCAAGGCCCTCAAGAAGCGCGGCGTCCGCTTCGTCGGCCCCACCACGGCCTACGCCCTCATGCAGGCCTGCGGCCTCGTCGACGACCACCTGGAGGGGTGCGCGGCCCGGGGCGGCCGCGCGACCGCCCCGGTGAAGGCCCCGGTGGAGACCGTCTAGCGGCCCAGGTACCTCGGCTTCTCCTTGGCGACGAAGGCGCGGACCGCGATGGTGTGGTCCTCCGACGCGCCCGCCAGGGTCTGGAGCTCCTCCTCCTTGTCCAGGGCCTCGGAGAGCGAGCGGCCGGTGCCGTACGCCAGGGACTCCTTCAGGGCCGCGTACGCCACCGTCGGGCCGTCCGCGAGGGCGCGGGCCGTCCTCGCGGCCTCGGCGGCGAGGTCGGCGGCCGGGACGAGGCGGTTCGCGATGCCCAGCTCGTACGCCTCGCGCGCGCCGACCGAGCGCGGGAAGAGCAGCAGGTCGGAGGCGCGGCTCGCGCCGATCAGGCGCGGCAGCGTCCAGGACACGCCCGAGTCGGCGGTGAGCGCCACGCCCGCGAAGGAGGTGTTGAAGGAGGCCGTCTCCGCGACCACCCGGTAGTCCGCCGCGAGCGCGAAGCCGAAGCCGGCCCCCGCCGCGACCCCGTTCACGCCCGCGACCACCGGCTTCCGCATTCCGGCGAACGCCCTGACGATCGGGTTGTAGTGGTCGCGGACCGTGTTCATGGTGTCGCGCGTGCCGGACTCCTGGTCCGCCAGGAGCAGCCCCACGTGCTCCTTCAGGTCCTGCCCGACGCAGAACGCCCGGTCCCCGGCCGCCGTGAGCAGCACCGCCCGTACGGCGGGGTCCGACGCGGCCGTCTCCGCCGCGTCCCGGAGCGCGACCTTGGTGGCCACGTTCAGGGCGTTCATGGCCTCGGGCCGGTTGAGGGTGATGGTGGCGAGCCCGTCGCTCACCTCGTACAGCACCGTGTCGGCCATGGGTTTCCTCCGCCTCGTCGCGTGGTTGACCAGCACAGCATGGCGGAGATCACCCCCGTCGCACATGTGAGCTGCGTCAAAGAACAGGGGTGTCCGGACGGACTCCGGGCGGCGAAGTATCGCAGGCCGACCGCCGAAATGTGGGGTTATGAGAGAGCGCGTTGCGCAAGCGATGCCATTCGATGTTGGTCATCGGGTCCTGCCATGCGGGATAATGACCTGGAAGCAATGTGTTCGAAGCCGGTCACGCGTGCTCCACACCAAGGAGCTGCCCGGTTGTCGATGGGCTGGTTTCAGGAAGGGGAACAAGCATGGCGGCCATGAAGCCGCGGACGGGTGACGGCCCGCTCGAGGTGACCAAGGAGGGGCGGGGCATCGTCATGCGCGTTCCGCTCGAAGGCGGCGGTCGGCTTGTCGTCGAGCTGACCCCGGACGAGGCCGAGGCGCTGGGCGACGCCCTCAAGAAGGTCGTCGGCTGACCCTCTTCTCCAGGATTTCCACCGCCGCCCCGGTACGGCCCGCCGCACCGGGGCGGCGGTGTCTCCGGAGGCCGTACGGCTCCGTCACCGGCGGGGCCGGTCAGCCGCGGCGCACCGCGCACAGCAGTCCGTCGCCCACCGGCAGCAGCGAGGCCACCAGGGCCTGGCTCTCCCGCACCGTCCGGAGCAGCTCCCGGACCCGCTGGACCTCCGCCGGCTGCGCCGACGAGTCGATCGTCCGCCCGTCCGCGAAGACGCCCTCGAAGCAGACCAGACCCCCAGGTCGCAGCAGGCGCAACGATTCAGCGAGGTAGTCCAGGTACTCGAGCCGGTCGCCGTCGCAGAACACGAGGTCGTACCCGCCGTCCGCGAGCCGGGGGAGCACGTCCAGGGCGCGGCCGGGGATGAACCGGGCCCGGTTTCCCGCGAAGCCCGCCGCCCGGAAGGCCGTCTTGGCCAGCTGCTGCCGCTCCGGCTGGAGGTCCACCGTCGTCAGGACCCCGTCCGGCCGCATCCCGAGCAGCAGGTAGATGCCCGACACGCCCGTACCGGTACCGATCTCCGCCACCGCCTTGGCGTCCGCCGTCGCGGCGAGCAGGCGCAGCGCCCCGCCGGTGCCCGGCGACACCGAGGGGAGCCCTGCCTCGTCGGCCCGCTCACGGGCCCAGCGCAGTGCTTCGTCCTCGGCGACAAAGGCGTCGGCGAACGCCCAGCTCGTCTGCCGGTTGGCGGTAATGGCCCTCTCCTGTCCCCTTAGTTGACGCAACGGTGACTGTATCCGCTGCCGCCGGGAACCCGCAGATGGGACCGGGCGTTCACCTGGGGAGGGACGCGACGGAGGCAGCCGGGCGAGCCGGTTCCAAATTCGCGTAAAGATTCTTATCCGGAACTAACGGGCGAGGTGGCTATGGTAGGGGCTCCACTGGACACCACCAGAGCCGACAGGGGAGGTGCGGCTGCGCCTGGGGATCGGGGAGGAGCGCTTCGGCGTCTTCTCAGGTCGGCGGGTGAGCCGAAATCCGTGACCGACACCGCTGACCGTTCCCGCACCGCGGACTCCGCACCCACCACGGCGAGCTTCGCATCGGATGCGGAATCGCAGGCGTGGACCCCTCCCACCTGGGAGGAGATCGTCAGCACGCACAGTGGCCGGGTCTACCGCCTCGCCTACCGCCTCACGGGCAACCAGCACGACGCCGAGGACCTGACCCAGGAGGTCTTCGTCCGCGTCTTCCGCTCGCTGTCGACGTACACGCCGGGCACCTTCGAGGGCTGGCTCCACCGCATCACCACCAACCTCTTCCTCGACATGGTCCGCCGCAAGCAGCGCATCCGCTTCGACGCGCTCGCCGACGACGCCGCCGAGCGGCTCCCCAGCCGCGAGCCCTCGCCGCAGCAGGCCTTCAACGACACGCACTTCGACGCCGACGTGCAGCAGGCCCTCGACACCCTCGCGCCCGAGTTCCGCGCGGCCGTCGTCCTCTGCGACATCGAAGGACTGTCGTACGAGGAGATCGCGGCGACCCTCGGCGTGAAGCTCGGCACCGTCCGCAGCCGGATCCACCGCGGGCGCTCCCACCTGCGCAAGGCGCTCAAGCACCGCTCGCCGGAGGCCCGGGCGGAGCGTGCGTTCGCCTCCGTCGGATGGGAGGCGGGCACAGCGTGAGCGGCACACTCCCCACGTCACCGACCCCCGCGGAGCACCACCTCGGGGACCGGCTCGCCGCGCTCGTCGACGGCGAGCTGGGCCACGACGCCCGTGAGCGGGTCCTCGCCCACCTGGCGACCTGCGCCCGCTGCAAGGCCGAGGCCGACGCGCAGCGCACCCTCAAGAGCGTCTTCGCCTCCTCCGCGCCCCCGCCGCCCTCCGAGGGCCTCCTCGCGCGCCTCCAGGGCCTTCCCGGAAGCCCCGGCGAACCGCCGGGGGATCCGGGGGGCTTCGGGGGGCCGGGAGGCCTCAGGGGTTCCGGGGGCCCCAAAAGCCCCTTCGAGGAACTCCTCGGCACCCGGGGGGTGAAGTCGGACGGCTTCGCCACGGCGGTCGTCACCCCGCGCCCCGGGGGACCCGCCACGGGCTTCCGCATACACGAGGTCGGTGACCGCTCCCCGGGCTCCGGCGGACGCGGCCGGCGCTTCGCCTTCGCGGCCGCCAGCGCCGTCTCGTTCGCGGCCATCGCGCTCGGCGGCACGCTGCCGCTGGACGCGTCGGTGAGCGCGGCCGGGCGCGGCTCCCAGGGCACGGGCAGCGCGGTCACCCCGCTCCGCACCACCACCGCGGGCGGCGGCACCGGCACGCCCTTCGCGCGCGGCGCGCGCTCCGGGGAACGCACGGGCGCCCAGGCGGTCGTCGCCGCCCAGCCGCTCGCCGCGATCACCCCGGCGACGGTTCCGCAGGGTCCGGTGACGGCGCTGGTGCCGTTGACGGCCGTGCACTCCTTCGTCCCGCCCCGGGCGGCCGTGGGCCTCTCGTACCCGCCTTCCCGCCCCGTACTCCCTCTCTTCTCCCCGTTCGTCCGGCCGTCGGGCCCGGTCCTCCCGTCGGCCCCGGCCCCCGGGCCCGGTCCGGGGCCGACGACCGCACCGCTCGGCTCCCCCCGTTGACCCGCGACCTGGTTGAATCCAGGGACAGTGGCGCCCGACCCAGGGGCGCGGACGGGTCAGCGGTTGCGGGGAGAGCATGAACAACGGGAAGCCGAACTGGTGGAGCCGTCCTTCGAGCACACCGGAGACGGCGCGGATACCCGCGCCGTCTCCGTCCGGTGAGGGCGACGGCGACTTCCCCCTGCCCGCACCGCAACCGCCCGCGCTCCCGGAGCCGCCCGCCACCGCCCCGCTCGACGCGGCCCCGGCCGCCGCGCAGGCCCCGTCGCGGACCGCCGAGCCCGCCGGAACGGGCACCCGGGACTCCGAGCAGGCCGGGACCGGCCCTCAGGGCTCCCCACCGGACGCCGAGGCCGACTCCCAGGACCCCGCGCCCTCCGTCGTCCTCACCAAGGGCGAGCCGCAGGACCGGGCCCCGGACCAGGTCCCGTCCCCGGACCACGTCCCGCACCCGGCCCCGGACCACGTCCCGGACCACGCCCCGGCCCCCGCGCCGCAGGCACAGGCCCCGGCCGCCGCCCGGCCGCTGCACGCCCCCGACGAGTACCGGACGCCGCCCTACGGCGAGCCCGGACCGTGGGCGCCCGCGCCGCCCGTACAGCGGCCCCCGGCCCCCGTACCGCCCCAGCAGGGCCCCGTACCGCCGCACCCGCGGGGTCCCGCGCCCTGGGGGCAGTACGACCCCTGGGGCGTCGGCGGGCCCGTGCCCGCGCCCGCGCCCGCCAAGAGGTCCCGCAAGGGGCTCGCCGTGGCGGGGGCGCTCGTCTTCGCCCTGATCACCGGCGTCATCGGCGGCGGGATCGGCGCGTACGTCGAGCGCAACGGCGGCATCGCCGCCGTCGAACTGCCCCAGGCCGACGCCGAGAACACCGGCCGCGCCCCCGACAGCGTGGCCGGGATCGCCGCCAGCGCCCTGCCCGGCGTGGTCACCCTGCACGTCAAGGGCAGCGGCTCGGCCGGCACCGGCACCGGCTTCGTCCTGGACACCCGGGGCCACATCCTCACCAACAACCACGTCGTGGACGGCGCCCGGTCCTCCGCGGACATCTCGGTGACCTTCTCCAGCGGCGAGACCGCCCGCGCCAGGCTCGTCGGCAAGGACACCGGCTACGACCTGGCCGTCGTCCAGGTCACCGGCGTCTCCGGCCTCAAGGCCCTGCCGCTCGGCAACTCCGACAACGTGCGCGTCGGCGACCCCGTCGTCGCCATCGGCGCCCCCTTCGACCTCTCCAACACCGTGACCTCCGGCATCATCAGCGCCAAGGAGCGCCCGATCACCGCCGGCGGCGAGAAGGGCGACGGCAGCGACATCAGCTACGTCGACGCGCTCCAGACCGACGCCCCCATCAACCCCGGCAACTCCGGCGGCCCGCTCCTCGACTCCAGGGCCCGGGTCATCGGCATCAACAGCGCGATCCGCGCGGCCGGCGGCTCCGGCGACGGCGAGGGCGACGGCGCGAGCCAGCCCGGCTCCATCGGCCTCGGCTTCGCCATACCGATCAACCAGGGCAAGCGGGTCGCCGAGGAGCTCATCAACACCGGCAGGGCGACCCACCCCGTCATAGGCGTGAGCCTCGACATGCAGTACAACGGCGACGGCGCTCGCGTCGGCGAGAAGGGCAAGGACGGCACCGCCTCCGTCACGCCCGGCGGCCCGGCCGCCAAGGCGGGGCTCCGGCCCGGCGACGTCATCACCAAGGTCGACGGCCAGCGGGTGCACAACGGCGAGGAGCTCATCGTGAAGATCCGCGCCCACCGCCCGGGCGACCGCCTGGAGCTCACTCTGAGCCGCGACGGCAAAGAGCTGACAAAGACGTTGACGCTCGGTTCCTCGCAGGGCACCTGAGCGCCATGCGGCGGACACCGCGAGGTACCCGCCCGGCAGTTTCGGCGGGTACCGTGGAGCGGGCCCCGGACCGGCGTGAAGGAGCTACTAGGTGTTCAGCGACATAGGCGCACTCGAGCTGGTGACGCTCGTGGTCCTCGCCGTGCTCGTCTTCGGGCCGGACAAGCTCCCGAAGGTGATCCAGGACGTCTCGCGCTTCATCCGGAAGGTCCGCGAGTTCTCCGACGGCGCGAAGAACGACATCCGCAGCGAGCTGGGACCCGAGTTCAAGGACTTCGAGTTCGAGGACCTCAACCCCAAGACGTTCCTCCGCAAGCAGCTGGAGAGCAACGAGGACCTCAGGGAGCTCAAGGACCTGCGCGGCACCTTCGACCTCAAGAAGGAGATCAACGAGGTCGCCGACGCGGTCCACGGCCGCGAGACCCTGCCCGCCGTCAACGGCTCGGCCACCGGCGCGGCGCCGGTCGACGGCTCCCCGGCGGGCACCCCCGACCTGCTCAGGAAGCGGGACGAGCCGGGCGCCGGCGAGCGCCCTCCGTACGACTCCGACGCGACCTGACGACGGGCTGGTCACCGCCCCGGCGCGTCCCGGTGGCTATCCTCGCTCTGTTGACGGAACGAGGAGGCGGCCGAGATGGAGACCACGAGCCGGGTGGAGGGCACGCCCGTGGCCCGGCGGACCGACGAGGGCTACCTGCGGGCGCCCTTCGCCTGGTACGGCCTCGACGAGGCGTTCACCGGGCCGCGCCGGCTGATGCAGGTCGGCACGGCGGCGGACGGCAGTGTGCAGCACGGATCGACCGGGCACGGTGACGTGCCGTCGATAAAGTCGGACGCGAGCGGCGCGGAGAAGGAGCGTTTCGCCGTCGTCGTGACGGTCGCGGCGAGCCCCGTCCGGCGGACCGGCGACGGGACGGGCGTCCTCGACGCCACCACGGTCTCCTCCGCCGCCTGGCTGGCCGGCTCCGGACTGCTCGTCCACACCTGGCCGGCCTCGCTCGACCACGTGACCCGGGACAACTGGCTGGACCAGCAGACCGAGACGGCCTTCGAGCTCGCCGACGACCTCGACGGGCCCGCCTGGACGACGCTCTCGCTGCCCGTGGACGGGGTGCCGGTGCCGTTCCACTACCGCGAGTCCGAGTTCGGCTGGGTCCTGGCCGGCTCGGCGGCGGGCGTGCACCTGGGGGCGTACGGGCGGGGGATGAGCGCGTACGGGCTCGGGTTCGCGCAGATCAAGGACCTCGACGCATACGCCTGAGGACGGCGGAAGGGCGCCCCGGCGGACCGGGGCGCCCTTCTTCGTGGTCCGCTCAGAACTTGTTGCGCGGCGTGATGCCCAGGCTCATGCCCGACAGGCCGCGCTGACGGCCGCCCAGCTTGCCCGCGATCGCGCGGAGCGCCGCGCCCGCCGGGGAGTCCGGGTCGGACAGGACGACCGGCTTCCCGTCGTCACCGCCCTCGCGCAGCCGCACGTCGATCGGGATCGAGCCGAGGACCGGGACCGTCGCGCCCGTGGTCTGCGTCAGACCGTCCGCGACCCTCTGGCCGCCGCCGGTGCCGAACACGTCCACCATCTCGTCGCAGTGCGGACACGGCAGGCCCGCCATGTTCTCCACGACGCCGACGATCTTCTGGTGCGTCTGGACGGCGATCGAGCCGGCCCGCTCGGCGACCTCGGCCGCCGCCTGCTGCGGGGTCGTGACGACCAGGATCTCCGCGTTCGGCACGAGCTGCGCGACCGAGATCGCGATGTCGCCGGTGCCCGGGGGCAGGTCGAGCAGGAGGACGTCCAGGTCGCCCCAGTACACGTCCGCGAGGAACTGCTGGAGCGCGCGGTGCAGCATCGGGCCGCGCCACACCACCGGCGCGTTGCCCGGGGTGAACATGCCGATCGAGATGACCTTCACGCCGTTCGCCGACGGCGGCATGATCATGTTCTCGACCTGGGTCGGACGCCCGTCCGCGCCCAGCATCCGGGGCACGCTGTGGCCGTAGATGTCGGCGTCCACGACACCGACCTTCAGCCCGTCGGCGGCCATCGCGGCCGCCAGGTTCACGGTCACGGAGGACTTGCCGACACCGCCCTTGCCGGACGCCACCGCGTACACCCGGGTCAGCGAGCCGGGCTTCGCGAAGGGCACCTCGCGCTCGGCGCCCGAGCCGCGCAGCGCCGCCGCCAGCTCCTTGCGCTGCTCGTCGCCCATCACGTCGAGCGACACGTCGACGGCGGTGACGCCCTCGACCCGGGACACGGCCTCGGTCACCCGCTGGGTGATGGTGTCGCGCATGGGGCAGCCGGCGACGGTCAGGTAGACCGTGACGGCGACCCTGCCGTCCGGTTCGATCTCCACCGACTTGACCATGCCGAGTTCAGTGATCGGCTTGTTGATCTCAGGGTCGTTCACCGTCGCCAGTGCTTCGAGCACCGCGTCTTCCGTAGCCATACCGACGATGGTACGGCGCCGACCACCGGCCCGTGGAAGGGCTGTCAACGGTCGGGTACGTCACTTCCCCCGGCGCTGCCGGACGGGAAGGGGTTCCGGCGCTCCTCCATCTCCTTGAGGAGGTCCTGGAGCTCCGAGCGGATCCAGTCGCGCGTGGCGACCTCGCCGAGGCCCATGCGCAGCGCCGCGATCTCCCGCGTCAGGTACTCGGTGTCCGCGATCGACCGCTCGTTCTGCTTCCGGTCCTGTTCGAGGTTGACCCGGTCCCGGTCGTCCTGCCGGTTCTGCGCGAGCAGGATCAGCGGGGCCGCGTACGAGGCCTGGAGGGACAGCGCGAGCGTCAGGAAGATGAACGGGTACTCGTCGAACTTCAGCGGCCCCGGCGCGAAGATGTTCCACAGCACCCAGACGACGATCGTCAGCGTCATCCAGACCAGGAACCTGCCCGTCCCCAGGAAGCGGGCGATCCGCTCCGAGAGGCGCCCGAAGGCCTCCGGGTCGTACTCCGGCAGCAGTCTGGCCCGACGCTCCCTCGGCAGGTCCAGCCGGATCCGGGGCACGGCCCGCTCGCGCTCCCGGTCCTGCGTGCGTTCAGCGGCCATGCCCCGCCCCCTCCTCCTCGTGGAACTCGGTCTCGCGCCAGTCGTCCGGCAGCAGGTGGTCCAGCACGTCGTCGACGGTCACCGCGCCGAGCAGGGAGCCGCTCTCGTCCACGACGGGCGCGGCGACCATGTTGTACGCGGCGAGGTAGCTGGTGACGGCCGGCAGCGGGGTGTCCGGGCCGAGCGGCGGCAGGTCGCTGTCCACGATCGAGCTGACCAGGGTGAACGGCGGGTCCCGGAGGAGCCGCTGGAAGTGCACCGTGCCCAGGTACTTCCCGGTCGGCGTCTCGTCCGGCGGCCGGCACACGTACACCTGCGCGGCGAGCGCCGGGGACAGGTCCTGCTGGCGGACCCGGGCCAGCGCGTCCGCGACGGTCGCGTCCGGCCGCAGCACGATCGGCTCCGTCGTCATCAGACCGCCCGCCGTGCGCTCCTCGTACGCCAGGAGGCGGCGCACGTCCGCCGCGTCGTCCGGCCGCATCAGGGTCAGCAGCCGCTCCTGCTCCTCCTCGGGCAGCTCGGACAGCAGGTCGGCCGCGTCGTCCGGGTCCATCGCCTCCAGGACGTCGGCCGCGCGCTCCTCCTTCAGCTTGCCGAGGATCTCGATCTGGTCGTCCTCGGGCAGCTCCTCCAGGACGTCCGCGAGCCGGTCGTCGTCGAGGGCCGCGGCCACCTCGGCGCGCCGCTTGGGGGAGAGGTGGTGCAGCGCGTTGGCCAGGTCGGCCGGGCGCAGCTTCTCGAAGGTGGCGAGGAGGTTCTCGGCGCCCTGGCCGTGCTCCTCCAGGGAGAAGCCGGTGACGGCCGACCACTCGACGGTCAGCGTCTCGCCCCGGCGGCTCAGCACCCCGCCCTTGCCCTTGCGGACGAAGACCTTGTCGATCTCCCAGTCGCGGCGGGCGGGCAGCTGCTGGATGGCGACGTCGAGGACGGTGACCTCCTCGCCCTCCCGCCCTTCGCTCCCCACGAGCCGCACCCGCCGGTCCAGGAGCTCGCCGAGGACGAGCCGCTCGGTGGGGCGCTGCTCGAAGCGGCGCATGTTGACCACGCCGGTGGTGATGACCTGCCCGGACTCGACGCCGGTGATCCGGGTCATGGGCACGAAGACCCGGCGGCGGCTGAGCACCTCCACGACCATGCCGAGCAGGCGCGGCGGGCGGCGGCCGACCCGGAGCATGGCCACCAGGTCGCTGACCCGGCCGACCTGGTCGCCGACGGGGTCGAAGACGGGGACCCCCGCCAGGTGGGAGACGAAGATCCGGGGGGCGCCTGCCGCCATGCCACGCGCCTCCTCGGTGCCGCACGATTCGAGTCCTCGCAGCGCCCCGCCGGTGATCGCGGAGCTCTACCGGTTCAGGCTAGCCCGTGCCGTTCCGACCCGCTTCGGCAGTGCCTCCGTACGGCTGCCTGCGGGGGCCGCCGGCCGGCCCGGGTACGCTGCGGTCTGCTGTTACCCCGGTACCGGAGCCGGAACCCCCGGTACCGGCAGCGGCACCGGACCCCGCCCCTCCGCCCGGCCGGGGCCCGGCGCCCGTACGCCCGCACGATCACGAGAGGCAGCGCAGATGACCGTCCGCACCCCGGCATCGCGTATCCGCGGGGCCGTCGTGCCCCTGGCGCTCTGCGCCGGACTGACGGCGGGGCTCACGGCCTGCGCCGCCGACCCGGACGAGGGGACCAACGGGGTCGGGAGGCTCGCCGCCCCCGACATCGAGCGCGAGGCGCGGACGGTGGCGGACCGGGCGAGGGCGGTGCGCCTGGCCGGCACCCTGGTCAGCAAGGGGGGCACCTTCAAGCTCAACATGCGCCTCAAGCGGGACGGCGCCAGCGGCTCGGTGACGACGCGGAACGGCACCTTCGAGCTGACGCGGGTCGGCGACACGCTCTACCTGAAGGCCGACGCCGGCTTCTGGTCCCACGACAAGGGCGACGACGAGCCGACGCGGGCGGACGTCGAGGCCGCCGAGAAGCTCGACGGCAAGTACGTGAAGGTGCCGCAGGACGACCCCTCGTACAAGCAGCTGCGCGGCTTCACCGACATGCGGCCGCTGCTCGACGGCCTCATCGGACTGCACGGCGAGAAGGTCAAGGGCGACCGCACGCGGATCGGCGCGGTCCGCACGATCAAGGTCAAGGGCGGCGCGGGGGGCGAGGGCGGCGTCCTCGACGTGTCCCTGGACGGCTCCCCGTACCCCGTGCAGTTCGCGCGCGGCGGCGGCGGGGGCGTGGTGACGCTCTCCGACTGGAACAAGGACTTCCCGCTGGCCGCGCCGACGAAGGACGAGACCGTGGACTACGGCAAGCAGCTCCCCCGCACCTGAGGAGCTCCTGCTCAGCGGCGCTTGCGGCGCTTCAGGAGCAGGCGCGGGAGCGCGGCCGGCACGGGACGGCGGGTCGTCGCCGCCGTGGGCAGCGGTACGGCCGCCAGCGAGCCGTCCGGCAGCTCCGCGGCGACCTCGCGCGGGTCGAGCCGCACCACCCGGCACTCGCGCGCCCAGCGCTCCGGCATCGCCTCGCCGTCGGGCGCGTTGAGCCGCTTGCCCTTCAGCTCGGCGACGGCCGCGTCCCACTCCTCCGTACCGGCGGGCAGCTCGCGCACGGCGGCCGTCCAGGCGACGATCCGGCCGCCCTTGTCCTTGCTGCGGACGGTCACCTCGGCCGTCCCGCCGTCCACCAGGCCCGGCAGCGGCTGCTCACCGGGGCCGTCGCCGACGACGAGCGCGGCGCCGTCGTGCCAGACGTGCCAGAGCGCGCGGGCGGGCCCGGTGCCGCGCACCCACACCAGGCCGGACTTCTTGGTGGCCTCCTCGACGAGGGCGGGCCCGAGCGACTGATCGGTCATGCCCGCAGCCTATCCACCCGGGCCGCCGCTACAGCCAGCCGTTGCGCTTGAGGGTGCGGTGGATGGTGAGGCAGACCACGACGATGCCGGTGAGCACCATCGGGTAGCCGTACCTCCAGTGCAGCTCCGGCATGTGGTCGAAGTTCATGCCGTACACCCCGCAGACCGCCGTGGGGACGGCGACGATCGCCGCCCACGAGGTGATCTTGCGCATGTCCTCGTTCTGCGCGACGGTCGCCTGCGCCAGGTTGGCCTGGAGGATCGAGTTGAGCAGCTCGTCGAAGCCGACGACCTGCTCCTGGACGCGGGCGAGGTGGTCCGCGACGTCCCGGAAGTACTTCTGGATGTCCGGGTCCACGAGCCGCATCGGCCGCTCGCTGAGCAGCTGCATCGGCCGCAGGAGCGGGGTGACGGCCCGCTTGAACTCCAGGACCTCGCGCTTGAGCTGGTAGATCCGGCCGGTGTCCGTACCGCGCGTGGAGCCCTTCACGGCCGGCGAGAAGACGTCGATCTCCAGCTGGTCGATGTCCAGCTCGACGGAGTCGGCGACCGCGATGTAGCCGTCGACGACGTGGTCCGCGATGGCGTGCAGGACGGCCGAGGGGCCCTTGGAGAGCAGCTCGGGCTCGCCCTGGAGGCGGTGGCGGAGGTTGCGCAGGGAGCCCTGGCCGCCGTGCCGGACGGTGATGACGAAGTCGGGGCCGGTGAAGCACATGACCTCGCCCGTCTCGACGACCTCGCTGGTCGCGGTGAGCTCGGTGTGCTCGACGTAGTGGATCGTCTTGAAGACGGTGAAGAGGGTGTCGTCGTACCGCTCCAGCTTGGGCCGCTGGTGGGCGTGGACGGCGTCCTCGACGGCGAGCGGGTGCAGCCCGAACTCGGCGGCGATCCCGGCGAATTCGGCCTCGGTCGGCTCGTGCAGGCCGATCCAGGCGAAGCCGCCCTTCTCCCGTACGCGCCGCATCGCGCCGCGCGGGGTGAGGCACTCGTCGTCCTCGACCCGGCGCCCGTCGCGGTAGACGGCGCAGTCGACGACGGCGGTGGACGCCGAGTGGTCGCGGGTGGGGTCGTACGCGGTGTACGTGGTGGGGGTCTTGCGCAGGGGGTGCCGCAGGCTCGGACGGACGGCGGCACGCAGGTCACGGATCATCGACATGGGCATGCTCCTTCACGGAGAGGCCGTCGGCGAGCGTGGCACAGCCCGGAATGGGGACGTGGAGCTACGTCGTCCACAAAGCGGGCGGCACCGGGGGATCGCGGTGACGGCGTTCGCTACAGACATTCGCTACGGACAAGCGAGGGCGAAATGCTCTTCCGTCGTGCGAGATGCCGGAGAAGGGGGTCGCGCGGTCCGTGCGGATCGGGGGATCGCACGGTCCTGGAGTCGCGTACCCGGGATCACCGGGAGGAAAAGCGCACCGGGCTCGGGTGCGGGGCGGAAGAGCCGCTGGTACTGCCCGACCGACTTCGGTCCATCGCAGCCCCACCTCCTCCGGCCGGTCCCCCGTGGGGGATGACGTGTGACGAGTGGTCGGGGATCCAACGCTCCCGGCCAGCGGCCAAGACTATCAGCCGACAGAGGGTCAATCCCTTTCTTTGCCCGTTCCATACGCGCTTTATGCTCAACTCATGGGAGAAGTTCTTGCTCTGGTCGAGGCCCGGTTGCGCACGGCCCTCGGGGAACCGGACGCGCGCGCCGCGGTGACGTTTCTCGGCACGGACCGGATCGAGGTGCTCCGCTTCGTCGACGGCGATCTCGTGCGGTACGCGACCCTCGGGATGTCCGCGCAGCCGATGGCCGATCCGACCGCCGTGCTCGCCGATCCGGTGAAGGGCCCGCGCGCGGAACTCGTCCTCACCGTACGGGCCGGCTCGGCCGACACCGACAAGGTGCTGCGCCCGCTCGCCGTGCTCGCCGCCGCCCCGCAGGTCGAGGGCGTGGTGGTGGCCCCCGGTGCCTCGCTCGACGTGGGCGAGCCGCTCTGGCCGGGCGCTCCCTTCAGCTCGGTGCTCGTCGCCGAGTCGGGCGGCTTGGTGGAGGACCTGGAGCTGGACGGGCCCCTGGATCCGGTGCGGTTCCTGCCGCTGCTGCCGATGACCCCGAACGAGGCGGCGTGGAAGCGGGTGCACGGGGCGCAGGCCCTGGAGGAGCGCTGGCTGGGGCGGGGGACGGACCTGCGCGATCCCCTGCGCAGGTCCGTGGAGCTGGACTGAGGAGCTGGACGCGAGGGAGCCCCTCGCGCGGCAACCCCGGTCCTCCGTCCGCCGGTTGGCGGCGGCGTCCGGGGCACCCTCCCGCCCGTACGGCCGTATGGATGTAAATGACACCTATACGGGGAGGTGATGTGCGGGTATAGCGGAAGGGATGTGCGAGTGGGCGGCCCGTGTCGGACGGGTGATCGTTCGGGGTCGTCCTTGACGCGGGACGGAAGGGGTAGGACCGTTGAGCCCTATGAGGGGCGAACCCAGTTGTCCGAAGTGCGGTGGCCGGGTCAGAGCGCCCGGCCTCTTCGCCGACTCCTGGCAGTGTGACGTGCACGGCTCGGTGCACCCGCTCCAGCCCGTCGTCCCGCCCAGCGTCGAGGCCCTCGGCGTCGTGGTGCACCGCTCCCGGGTGCCCGTGTGGATGCCGTGGCCCCTGCCCGTCGGCTGGCTCTTCACCGGGGTCGCGTACGCGGGCGACGACCGCAGCGGCGGGCGCGCGACCGCCGTCGCCTGCTCCGGTCCCGGCCCGCTCGGCGGCATCGGGGAGCTGCTCCTGGTCGCCGAGGAGCTCGGCGTCGGCCTCGGCGCCCGGTACGCCGGCATCGACGGGCTCGACCCCGGCTCCGGCATGGCCATCGAGAAGCCGCCCCAGACGAAGGTGCTCGCCGCCGGGCGCCCCACCCCGCTCTGGCACGTCAACGGCGCCCCGCACGACCGCGCGGTCTTCGCGGGCGAGGCGCGCGGCCTGTGGCTGTGGGCGATCGTCTGGCCCGAGCAGTCGGGCCTCCTGATGTACGACGAGCTGGTCCTGACGGACCTGCGGGACGCCGGCGCCGAGGTCGAACTGCTGCCGTGCGGGGCGCTCACGCCGAGACTGCTGGGCTGAGGCGGTAGGGCCGGTGGCCTTGTGGGGCCGGTGGCTCTCCCGGGCTTGCGGCCTTTCCGGGCCGGTGGCTCTCCCGGGCTTGCGGCCCTGCCGGGCCGGTGGCCTTTCCGGGTCGATCGCCTGCCGTCCCGCGCTTGCGGCCCTGCCGCCCCGAGGCGTCGCCGGCCCACGCCTGTCGAGTCGGGGTCGTCGCGCCCAGGCCCCTCCGGCGGGTCGCGGTCCGGAGCGCGACCCGCCTCCGTCCCCGCCGCGCCCCCGGGACCGGCGCGTTCCTTCCGTACGGCGTGTTCGATTCGCCCGTTATGCTGGAGCGTCCCCCGTCCGCCCGAGCCCCCGGAGTACCGCGTCGTGCGCATCGATCTGCACACCCACTCCACGGCCTCCGACGGCACGGACTCCCCGGCCGAACTCGTCCGGAACGCGGCCGCCGCCGGGCTCGACGTCGTCGCCCTCACGGATCACGACACCACCCGCGGCCACGCCGAGGCGGTCGCCGCCCTGCCCGAGGGGCTGACCCTCGTCACCGGGGCCGAACTTTCCTGCCGGCTCGACGGCATCGGCCTGCACATGCTCGCGTACCTCTTCGACTCGGAGGAGCCCGCGCTCCTCGCCGAGCGCGAACTCGTCCGCGACGACCGCGTGCCCCGCGCCCGCGCCATGGTCGACAAGCTCCGGGACCTCGGCGTCCCCGTCACCTGGGAGCAGGTCGCCCGGATCGCCGGCGACGGCTCCGTGGGCCGCCCGCACGTCGCCGAGGCGCTCGTCGAACTCGGGGTCGTGCCCGACGTGTCCGGCGCCTTCACGCCCGAGTGGCTCGCCGACGGCGGCCGGGCGCACGTCGGCAAGCACGAGCTGGACCCCGTCGAGGCGATCCGCCTCGTCAAGGCGGCCGGCGGCGTCACCGTCTTCGCGCACCCCCTCGCCGTCAAGCGCGGCCGGGTGCTCCCGGAGGCCGCGATCGCCCGGCTCGCCGAAGCCGGTCTCGACGGCATCGAGGTCGACCACATGGACCACGACGAGGCGACGCGGGCGCGGCTGCGCGGCCTCGCGAAGGAGCTCGGTCTGCTGACCACCGGCTCCAGCGACTACCACGGCAGCCGCAAGACCTGCCGCCTCGGCGAGTACACCACCGACCCCGAGATCTACGGCGAGATCACCCGCCGCGCGGCGGGGGCCTTCCCGGTCCCCGGCGCCGGGGGACCCGTCACCGCCTAGGCCCCGGGCCTCCGGCCCCGTACCCGCACGGAACCCGCGCGCCCGCGCGCGTCCGCGCGCGTCCGCGCGGTCCGTTCCGCGGCGCCGTCCGCAGGCCTCCCCGCTCCGGGTCCACCCCCGCACGGCCGCGCGCCGTGCGCGGGGCGGCACTCCTCCTGCCCCGGTGACGGAATCCAACGTTCCGGATCCCGTGGGCGACACCCCGCCGTTCCACCTCTCCCGCAAGGCACCCCACCGTGTTCGACGTCGCCGTCTTCGGCTCGCTGTTCCTGACCCTCTTCGTGATCATGGATCCCCCCGGGATCACCCCGATCTTCCTCGCCCTCACCTCCGGCCGCGCCGCCAAGATGCAGCGCCGGATGGCCTGGCAGGCCGTCGCCGTCGCCTTCGGCGTCATCACCGTCTTCGGCATCCTGGGCCAGCAGATCCTGGCGTACCTGCACGTCTCCGTCCCCGCCCTGATGATCGCGGGCGGACTGCTCCTGCTGCTCATCGCGCTCGACCTGCTCACCGGCAAGACCGACGAGCCCAAGCAGACCAAGGACGTCAACGTCGCCCTCGTCCCGCTCGGCATGCCGCTGCTCGCCGGGCCCGGCGCGATCGTCTCGGTCATCCTCGCCGTGCAGCACGCCGACGGCGCGGCCGCGCAGGTCTCCGTCTGGGCCGCCATCGCCGCCATGCACGTCGTCCTCTGGCTGACCATGCGGTACTCGCTCGTGATCATCCGGATCATCAAGGACGGCGGCGTGGTCCTGGTGACCCGGCTGGCCGGCATGATGCTCTCCGCCATCGCGGTGCAGCAGATCATCAACGGCGTCACCCAGGTGATCCGGGGGTCCTGAGCCCTCTCGGACGGGTCCGGACGCCACTGCGCCCCCGTACGGATTCCGCTGTCGCGGAGTCCGTGCGGGGGCGCGGTGCGTGGGGTGGACCGGGCCTGTTACGAGGCCGAGGTCTCGGCGGGGCGGATCCAGATGCGCTGGCCGATCGAGGCGGCCTGCTGCACGATCCGATTGACGGAGGCGGCGTCCACGACCGTCCGGTCGACGGGCGTGCCGTCGACGTCGTCGAGTCGCAGGATTTCGAAGCGCACGGGCTTCTCCCTTCGTCTGAGTTGATCCTCCTGGTGGAGAACTGCGTTACGTACCTCTACAACGACATGCATCCTGCAAACATTCCTTACGCTAAGGAAAATTTTCGGATGACTAAATACTGGCGAGTAAGGGGGTGTGGCGGCCGAACCGGCGGCGGCGGACAATGAGCCGCGTATGAACGACGCAGACACCACTCAGGTGACCGAGACCGACACCCGCCTGCGCGCACTCGACGCACGCCTGGAACGCACCAACGAGCTCCTCCGGCGGATGCTGGCCGAGGTCGCCAAGACCCCTTCCACCCACGCCATCTTCGTCGACGCGGGTTACGTCCATGCTGCGGCCGGGTTGCTGGTCGTCGGCACCGAGGACCGGCGCTCCTTCGACCTCGACGCGGAAGGGCTCATCGAGGCCTTCATCGACAAGGCCCGCACGATCTTCGCGGACAGCCGGCTGCTCCGCGTCTACTGGTACGACGGCGCCCGCCGCCGCATCCACACCCCCGAGCAGCAGGCCATCGCCGAGCTGCCCGACGTCAAGGTCCGCCTCGGCAACCTCAACGCCAACAACCAGCAGAAGGGCGTCGACTCCCTCATCCGCACGGACCTGGAGTCCCTCGCCCGCCACCGCGCCATCAGCGACGCCGCCCTCGTCGGCGGCGACGAGGACCTCGTCTCCGCCGTCGAGGCCGCCCAGGGCTACGGCGCCCGCGTCCACCTCTGGGGCATCGAGGCCGCCGAGGGCCGCAACCAGGCCGAGGCCCTCCTCTGGGAGGTCGACAGCCAGCGCACCTTCGACCTGGACTTCTGCCGCCCGTACGTCACCCGCCGCCCCGTCACCACGTACGAGAACGAGGGCGAGCCGCCGCCCTCCCGCGAGGAGGTGCGCTTCGTCGGCGCGCAGATCGCGGCGACCTGGCTCGCCGAGCGCGGCCGGGACCGGCTCGCCGAGCTCCTGCCCGGCGCGCCCTACCTGCCCGGGACGGTCGACCAGGACCTGCTGGTCGAGGCGGAGCGCCTGCTGAGCCGCTCCCTGCGCGGCCACGCCGCGCTCCGGCGCTCCCTGCGGGACGGCTTCTGGCAGCACCTCAAGGCGCAGTACTGACCTCCGGGGGCGCGACCGCGCGCTCCCAGAAGCCGAGGAGGCGGGCCGTCAGCTCCTCGGGGTGCGACACGTTGGGGGAGTGGCCCGCGCCCGCCACCACCGTGTGGTGCGCGCCGGTGCGGGCCGCCGCCGCGGCGAGGTCCACCGTCGACCAGACCATCTCGTCCGTCCCGTACGCGAAGTGCAGCGGCGTCCGCAGCGCGAGCAGCTCCTCCGTACCGTCCCGGCGGTCGAGCAGCAGCCGCCCGGCGCCCCTCAGCTGGGCGATCCGGGTGCGCGTCCAGCGCCGCAGCAGGAAGTCCGCGAGCCCCGGCACGTCGGACGTGTCCGGCTCCTCGCCCCGGCTGTCCAGCCAGCACATCGCCCGCCACACCCGCTCCTTCGACAGCACCGCGAGCCCGGCCCGCAGCGCCCGCACCCGGATCCGCTGCGGCCGGGAGACCCGGCCGACGCCCGACGAGAGCAGGGTGAGCGAACGGAAGGCGTCCGGCGCGACCGCCACCGCGGCCCGGGCCACCAGCCCGCCGAACGAGTGGCCCACCAGGTGCACGGGTCCGTCCCCGAGCGCCGCGGCCTGCGCCACCGCGTCGAGCGCGAGCGCCCGGCGGCGGTAGGCGGCCCGGCCACGGGGGCCCGGGGAGTCGTACTGCCCGCGCCCGTCCACGGCCACGGCCCGGTACCCGGCCCCGGTCAGCGGCCCCAGGAGGGCCAGGAAGTCCTCCTTGCTGCCGGTGTACCCCGGCAGCAGCAGCACCGTGCCCCGCCGTCGCCCCTCGGGCTCCGCGTCGAGCACGGCGAACGGCCCGCGCACGGTGTCGAGACGGCGGGCGCGGGTGCGGGGCGGCAGGACCAGGGACCTGGGCTTACTCATACCGGGACTGTAGTCCGGGGGCGGCGGGACGGCGCGGCCCGGGGAACACCGCCGCGGCCCGCCCCCGGGAAGGGGACGGGCCGCGGCGGTGGTACGGGACGGGCTCAGCTCTCGGCCGGGGCCGCCGTCTTCTTGGTGGTGCGGCGGCGCGGAGCCGCCTTCTTCGGTTCCTCGGCCACGGCCTCGGCCGCCGGCTCCGCGACGGCCTTCTTCACCGTACGGCGACGGGCCGGAGCCTTCGGCGCCTGCGGCTCGGAGGCCTCGGGCGCCTCGGCGGCGACCGCCTTCTTGGCCGCGCGGCGACGGGGAGCCTTCGGGGCCTCCTCGGCGACGGGGGCGGCCTCGGCGACGGGGGCGGCCTCGGCGACGGCCTCGGCCACCGGCTCGGCCACGGCCTTCTTCGCCGTGCGGCGACGCGGGGCGGCCTTCTTGGGGGCCTCCTCGGCGACCGGCTCGGCGACCGGCTCCGCGACGGGAGCGGCGGCCTTCTCGGCGGAGACCTCGGCCACCGGCTCGACGGCCGGGGCGGTGGCCTTGCGGACGGCACGGCGGCGGCGCGGGGCGGGCTCGGGAGCCTCCTCGGCCACCGGCGCCGGGGTCGCGGCCGGTACGACGATGATCGCGGCCTCGGCGGACGCCGGGGAACCGGCGGCCCGGCTGGCGGCGCGGCGGCGGCGCGGGGCCGGCGCCTCCTCGACGGCCGGAGCCGCGACCGGCTCGGCCACCGGCTCGGCGGCCGGGGTCTCGGCGGTCACCGGCGAACCGGCGGGCCTCCGGGCCGTACGGCGGCGACGCGGGGCCGGAACCTCGGCCGGGGCCTCGGCGGCGACGGGCTCGGCCACCGGGGCGGCGACGGGCTCGACGGTCCGGACGGCCGTCCCGACGGCCTCGGGGGCCTGCGGGGCCTCGACGGCCTTGTCGGCCGCACGGCGGCGCGGGGCCCGCTTCGGCTCCTCGGCCTTCGGCGCCGCGACGGCGACCGGCTCCTCGGCCTTCGGCGCCGCGACGGCCGACTGCGCCCGCAGGGCGGCCGCGGCGGTCTCGGGCGTCTGGAAGGAGACGGTCTCCTCGACCGGGCGCACCCGGGCACGGCGCCGGCGCACGACCGGAGCGGGCTCCTGGACGGCGGGGGCCGCGGGCGTACGGACCGCCGGAGCGGACTGGACGGCCCGGACCGCCTCCGGGCGGGCGGCGCGGGTACGGCGACGGGGGGCCTTCGGCTCCTCCTCGGCCCTCGGGGCCTCGGCCTTCCGCTCCTCGGCCTTCGGGGTCTCGGCCTCGGGCGTCTCGGTGACGGCCGGAGCCGGGGCCTCGGTCTTCGGCGTCTCGACGGCCCTCGGCGCCTCGGCGACGGCGACCGGAGCCGCCTGGGCGACCGGAGCCGTCCGCTCGACCGGCGCGGCGCCCTGGACGCCGACCCGGGTGCGACGGCGGCGGCGCGGAGTGCGCGGACCGGACTCGGTCCGGGCCTCGTCACCGTCACCCGCCGGCACGGCGACCGGAGCCGTCCGGGCGGACCGCTCGGCACGCTCCGGCGCCGCCGGGGCGTCGACGGCGTCGTCGCCGCCGCGGGTGCGCCGGCGCTGGCGCGGGGTCCGGGTGCGCTCCGGGCGCTCCTCGGTCCGCTCCGCCGCCTTCGGGCCGCGGCCACGGCGCCCGCCGGGCTCGCCCAGGTCCTCCAGCTCCTCCGCGCCCAGACCCGCGCGGGTCCGCTCGGTGCGGGGCAGGATGCCCTTGGTGCCCGCCGGGATGTCCAGCTCCTCGTACAGGTGCGGGGAGCTGGAGTAGGTCTCGACCGGCTCGTGGAAGTCCAGGCCGAGCGCCTTGTTGATCAGCTGCCAGCGCGGGATGTCGTCCCAGTCGACCAGGGTCACCGCCGTACCCTTCGCGCCCGCGCGGCCGGTGCGGCCCACACGGTGGAGGAACGTCTTCTCGTCCTCCGGCGACTGGTAGTTGATGACGTGGGTGACGCCCTCGACGTCGATGCCGCGCGCGGCGACGTCGGTGCAGACGAGCACGTCGACCTTGCCGTTGCGGAAGGCGCGCAGCGCCTGCTCGCGGGCGCCCTGGCCCAGGTCGCCGTGGACGGCGCCGGAGGCGAAGCCGCGGCGCTCCAGCTGCTCGGCGATGTCGGCCGCCGTGCGCTTCGTACGGCAGAAGATCATCGCGAGCCCGCGGCCGTTGGCCTGCAGGATGCGGGAGACCATCTCCGGCTTGTCCATCGAGTGCGCGCGGAAGACGTGCTGCTTGATGTTGGCGACGGTGACGCCCTCGCCGTCGGGCGAGGTGGCGCGGATGTGCGTCGGCTGCGACATGTAGCGGCGGGCCAGGCCGATGACCGCGCCCGGCATGGTGGCCGAGAACAGCATGGTCTGGCGCTTCGCCGGAAGCATGTTCATGATCTTCTCGACGTCGGGCAGGAAGCCCAGGTCGAGCATCTCGTCGGCCTCGTCCAGGACGAGGACCCGGACGTGGGAGAGGTCGAGCTTGCGCTGGCCGGCCAGGTCGAGCAGGCGGCCGGGGGTGCCGACGACCACGTCGACGCCCTTCTGGAGCGCCTCGACCTGCGGCTCGTACGCCCGGCCGCCGTAGATGGCGAGCACGCGCACGTTGCGCACCTTGCCGGCGGTCAGCAGGTCGTTGGTGACCTGGGTGCACAGCTCGCGGGTGGGCACGACGACGAGCGCCTGCGGGGCGTCGGTCAGCTGCTCGGGCTTCGCCCGGCCGGCCTCGACGTCCATGGGGACGGTCACCCGCTCCAGGATCGGCAGGCCGAAGCCGAGGGTCTTGCCCGTGCCGGTCTTGGCCTGGCCGATGACGTCGGTGCCGGTGAGGGCGACCGGGAGGGTCATCTCCTGGATGGGGAAGGGGTTCACGATGCCGACGGCCTCCAGGGCCTCGGCCGTCTCGGGAAGGATTCCGAGCTCTCGGAAAGTCGTAGTCAGGGTGCTGCCTCTTCTGTGAGACGCGGCGCGAGGCGAACGAAGGGGGTCGTACCGTGCCGGATCACCGTCGGCGCGATCGGGAAGACCGCCGCCGGGTGGCACGGGACCACTGCCGTCGCTCGAGCGTCGTACCGCTGAGGGTGACCCTTCCGCGGGTCCGCCGGAAGGGCTGTCGGGCCGGAGCCGATCGGGCCACCGACCGGGCATCCTCATTCATGAGTCGGCCCACCGGATACGTCCGAACGTACGAAAGCATGTCCGCATACTCGGCAGGCGCCTTACCACTGTACCCCGGAATCGCGCATGTGTGTCGGGGGAAAACGTGATGAGGGCACGGTCACACTGACTGACCAGGACCTTCCCGGGCCCTACGGGCGGGCTATTGTGCGCTCCATGGAGACGCCTGACAACGCCACACCCACCGGGATCGCCGCCGAGGACTGGGCGACGGCATCCGCCGAGCCGCAGTACCGAGCCGCCGTGATCGACCTCCTCGGCGCCCTCGCCTACGGGGAGCTGGCGGCCTTCGAGCGGCTCGCCGAGGACGCCAAGCTGGCGCCGACCCTCGCGGACAAGGCGGAGCTGGCGAAGATGGCCTCGGCCGAGTTCCACCACTTCGAGCAGCTCCGGAACCGCCTCGCGGCCGTCGACGCGGAGCCGACGGCGGCCATGGAGCCCTTCGCGAAGGCGCTCGACGACTTCCACCGCCAGACCGCGCCGTCGGACTGGCTGGAGGGCCTGGTCAAGGCGTACGTGGGCGACTCGATCGCCAGCGACTTCTACCGGGAGGTCGCGGCCCGGCTCGACTCCGACACGCGCGGCCTGGTGCTCTCCGTGCTCGACGACACCGGCCACGGCAACTTCGCCGTGGAGAAGGTCCGCGCCGCGATCGACGCCGACCCGCGCGTCGGCGGCCGGCTCGCGCTCTGGGCGCGCCGGCTGATGGGCGAGGCGCTCTCCCAGGCCCAGCGCGTGGTGGCCGAGCGGGACGCGCTCTCCACCATGCTGGTCGGCGGCGTCGCGGACGGCTTCGACCTCGCGGAGGTCGGCCGGATGTTCTCCCGGATCACCGAGGCGCACACCAAGCGGATGGCCGCGCTGGGCCTCGCCGCCTGATCGTGCGGGGCGGCGGCGCTCAGACCGTCGCTGATCGGCGCAGTCGGTGCGCGGCGCGGGGGCGGGGGCGGACCAGGAGCGACAGCACGACCGCCGCCACCGCCACGGCGCCCACCAGGGTCGCGAAGGGGTGACCGGGGCCGAGCGCCCCGTGGGTGACGAACGCGCCGAACACCCCGCCGAGCACGCCGGTGACGAGGACGAGCCCCCGGCCGGGGAGGCGATCGGGCAGCCGGTGCACGGCGGCCCACGCCAGGACGAGACCGAACAGGGCGGAGCCGAGGGCTTCCAGGTACATCGGGGGATCACCTCGCGAGGGGTGCGGGGCGGGTGGTGCGGTCGAGGTCGTACCTACCCGTGGCGTTCGGCGCGCAATCCTCCCGTACCACCCGACGTGGGCATACGGGCACACGGACACACGGAAGGGCCCGGCGGACCGAGGACGGTCCGCCGGGCCCTTCCCGTCACTCCCGGGCTCAGATCGCGCCGAACCCCACGCGGCGGACGGCGGGCTCGCCGAGCTCCACGTACGCGATCCTGTCGGCCGGAACGAGGACCTTGCGGCCCTTCTCGTCCGAGAGGCTGAGCAGCTGCGTCTTGCCGGCCAGCGCGTCGGCAACCGCGCGCTCGACCTCCTCGGCGGACTGCCCGCTCTCCAGAACGATCTCCCGGGGCGCATGCTGCACGCCGATCTTGACCTCCACGGCTATGTCCCTCCGAACGGTCAGCGTTGCGCGATTCATCCGCGCCGTACGCTGCACACATTAGCCCGGTGAGGGGAGGCGCACGGTGCGGTCGCCGCACGCCAGGAGCGAACACGCGCCGGGAGGCGGGGTCAGTGGCCCTCGGCGCTCAGCAGGCCGTCGGCCGGGTGGAGCGGGAAGCCCGCGATGCCGCGCCAGGCGAGCGAGGTGAGCAGCTCCACCGCCTTGTCGCGGGGGATGGGGGACTCGCTCGACAGCCAGTAGCGGGCCACGACCTGGGAGACGCCGCCGAGGCCCACGGCGAGCAGCATCGACTCGTCCTTGGACAGGCCGGTGTCCTCGGCGATCACCTGGGAGATCGCCTCGGCGCACTGGAGGCTGACCCGGTCCACGCGCTCGCGCACGGCCGGCTCGTTGGTCAGGTCCGACTCGAAGACCAGCCGGAACGCGCCGCCCTCGTCCTCGACGTAGGCGAAGTACGCGTCCATGGTCGCCGCGACCCGGAGCTTGTTGTCCGTCGTGGAGGCCAGGGCGGTGCGCACCGCCAGGAGGAGGGACTCGCAGTGCTGGTCCAGGAGGGCCAGGTAGAGCTCCAGCTTCCCCGGGAAGTGCTGGTACAGCACCGGCTTGCTGACGCCCGCCCGCTCGGCGATGTCGTCCATGGCGGCGGAGTGGTACCCCTGGGCGACGAAGACCTCCTGGGCCGCGCCGAGCAGCTGGTTCCGTCGGGCACGTCGCGGCAGGCGCGTGCCCCGAGGGCGTGCTGCCTCTGTCTGCTCGATGGCGCTCACGCGGCCTCCCAAGTTTCGATCCATGCGCGCTGTAGCGACGCGCCGCCATCGTACTTTTGGGTAACCCGGCTGTGCGCGGTGCGGACGCAGAATTTCACGGACCGGACACCGGGGTCGACAGCCGGTTCAGGATTGAACCGAACGAATCGGTGACGCGGGCGGTCCGGCGACGGCCGCCTCCGTGTCCGTACGCGCTTCCGCCCGGGTGTGCGTCCGGGCGTTTCAGCGGTAGTCGTCCTCGTCCAGGGCGACGACGCGGGCCTGCTCGGACGCGTCGGCCTCGTTCGCCGACTCGCGCTCGACGTGGGTCAGCGGCTCGTCCTCGCTCGGCCGGAGCTCGGTGTGCTGCTCGGCGGCGTCGGCCTCCGGCGTCTCCTCGTGCAACTCGACGACCTCCTCCTCGGCGAACGTGTCCGGCTCGGTCGGATCGACAGTCATGCGGCTCCCTCCGGTAGACGGATCGAGGTCCTGCCCCACGGCTTCCCTTCGAGCCTAGGAGTACACGCGCCCCGCCGCACACGGACTTGTGACCGCACCCACACGCGGGGGCGCGTGATCGTCTCGTAATATTGCGGCCATGTCCTCGACCGAGCTGCCGGAAACCCGGACCGCCGCCGCACCACCCGCGTCGCGGTCCCGCACCGTACGGGTCGCCGACGGCGAGGAGCTCCGCTCCGTCGCCCTGCCCGGCCTCGGCCTGATCGTCCGCGCCCGGCCCGGCAACCGGCCGGGACTGCCGCCCGCGCTGTACGTCCACGGCCTCGGCGGCTCCTCGCAGAACTGGTCCGCCCTGATGCCGCTGCTCGCGGACACGGTCGACGGCGAGGCCGTCGACCTGCCCGGCTTCGGCGTCTCCCCGCCGCCCGCGGACGGCGACTACTCGGTCACCGGGCACGCCCGCGCCGTCATCCGGCTCCTCGACTCCGAGCGGCGCGGACCGGTCCACCTCTTCGGCAACTCGCTGGGCGGCGCCGTCGCCACCCGCGTCGCCGCCGTCCGGCCCGACCTGGTCCGCACCCTCACCCTGATCTCGCCGGCCCTGCCCGAGCTGCGCGCCCAGCGCAGCGCCTGGCCCACCGCGCTGCTCGCGCTGCCCGGCGTCTCCTCCTTCTTCGCCCGGCTCACCCGGGACTGGACGGCCGAGCAGCGGGTCCGCGGGGTCATGGCGCTCTGTTACGGCGACCCCGGCCAGGTGACCGACGAGGGCTTCCTGCACGCGGTCGAGGAGATGGAGCGGCGCCTGGAGCTCCCGTACTTCTGGGACGCGATGGCCCGCTCCTCGCGCGGCATCGTCGACGCGTACACCCTCGGCGGGCAGCACGGGCTGTGGCGGCAGGCCGAGCGGGTCCTCGCCCCGACGCTGCTGGTCTACGGCGCGCGCGACCGGCTCGTCTCGTTCCGGATGGCCCGGAGGGCGGCCACCGCCTTCCGCGGCTCGCGCCTGCTGACCCTGCCCGACGCGGGGCACGTGGCGATGATGGAGTACCCCGAGACGGTCGCCCAGGCCGTCCGGGAACTGATCGCCGATCACGGCGGGAGCTGATCCGGGGCGTGGGACGACACAGCCGCAAGGGCGCCGCGCCCTCACCGGCCGACACCGGCCGGGCGCGGGACGAGGGGCAGCGGGGACGGACCGGGGCGGAGCCGGACGCGACCGGACCGGCCCCCGGCACGGGCCGCCGCCGCAGGACCGCGGCCGCGACCGACGAAGGACAGGACCCGACGGGCACACCGGCCGCCGGGACACCGGTGTGCGGATCGCCTCCGTACGGTGCTTCCGCACGGGGGCCCGCGGCGTACGGCACGCCGACGCACGGGACTCCCGCGCACGGAACCCCGGCGCACGGTACGCCCGCCCACGGCACACCCGCGCGAGGCGTCCCGGTCCACAAGACCTCCGCGCAGGGGACTCCGGCTCACGGGACCCCGGCACATGGAACCCCCGCCCACGGCACCCCCGTTCGCCGGGCGGGTGCCGTGCGCGGTGGGCATCCGCAGCACGAAGAGGGTGGGGCGCGTCCCGCTCCGTACGGCGGTCGGCGCGGTCGGACGCTGACCGCCGAGCCCGAACGGGCCGACGAGCAGGAGCCGTTCGTCCCCGGGCCCCGTCACGAGGACGGGCCCGGAGCCGAGGGCGCGGCCGGCCGGGGCGGACTCGGCCGCACCCTCACCGGGGTCGCGGCCGCCGCCGTCGCCACCGTCCTCGCCGTCGTCGTCGCCGGACAGGTCACCGACAGGGACGTGCCCGCGCTCACCCCGCGCGCCGCCGGGGAACCGGCCGAGCGGACCGTGGACGACTCCTCCGCCTCCCGCTCCGAGGGCCGGACCACCCCGACGCTCCCCGCGCTCCCCGCGCTGCCCTCGAAGGCCCCGGCGCCCACGTACGAGCAGCTGATGACCCGGCAGTTCCCCATCGACCCCCGGCTGAAGGGGGCCGGCGCCTTCGAGGCCGTCCGGGGCTTCCAGAAGGCGCCCGGGAAGGGGCGGCTCGTCCGCTACCGCGTCGACGTCGAGAAGGGGATCGGGCTCGACCCGGAGCTCTTCGCCGACGCCGTGCAGAAGACCCTCAACGACCCGCGCAGCTGGGCCGGCGACGGCGCGATGACGTTCGAGCGGATCGCCGCCGGGGAGGCGGAGTTCGTCATCACGCTCGCCAGCCCCGGCACCACCGCCGACTGGTGCCGCAAGTCCGGGCTCGACACGACGGTCGACAACGTGTCCTGCGACTCCGCCTCCACGGAGCGCGTGATGATCAACGCGTTCCGCTGGGCCAGGGGCTCCAGCACCTTCGGGCCCAAGGCCATGCACGCCTACCGCCAGATGCTCATCAACCACGAGGTCGGCCACCGCCTCGGGCACAACCACGTGTCCTGCCGCACCCCCGGCGCGCTCGCCCCCGTGATGCAGCAGCAGACCAAGTCCCTGGACATCGACGGCATTCGCTGCCGACCCAACCCGTGGGTGTACCCCGGGAGTTGAGACACCCCCCGGTCGGCGGCCGCCCCATGGTCGATCACATGCCGAGACGCTTGTCTCAAAAGCAGTGCGAAACGCGTTGACATCGCTCGCGTGTTCGTCCATATTTCTCGGCATGTCGACCCGTCACGCCGTCTCCGAGTGCGCCGCCATCGAGCTGGCGCTCATCGGCGTGTCCGGACATGCAGTGTCCGACGTTCTCTGTCGCTGACCGCTGCCCGAGCGCAGATCGGCCCCTTCGCGTCTCCCCGCACCGGCCGATGCCCTTCCGCGCCCGGGCTCCCGTCCCCGTGGGCGCGGCTCCCCCCTGTGTCAGGAACGCTCGGCGACTTCCCGTGAACGCCGTCTCTCGCCGCTGCCCGCGTGGAACTCCCTTTCCCGTCACCGCAGTTGTTCCGAGAGGTCTTTCCCGATGCGTCAACCGTCCGTCATTTCCCGCCGCGTGGCAGCGGCCGCCGTCAGTGTCGTCCTGGCCTCGGGCGCCGCCGCCTGCGCGGGACCCGAGGACGCCGGCGCCGGGAACGGCACCTCCGGCAAGGGCTCGGCCGCACCGAAGAAGGGCGGCACGCTCACCGTCCTCAACGCCGAGGCCCAGACCGACTTCGACCCCGCCCGCCTCTACACCTCCGGCGGCGGCAACGTCCCCTCCCTCGTCTTCCGCACGCTCACCACCCGCAACCGCGAGGCGGGCGCCGCCGGCACCCAGGTCGTCCCCGACCTGGCCACCGACACCGGCCGTCCCAACAAGGACGCCACCGAGTGGACGTACACCCTCAAGGACGGGCTGAAGTTCGAGGACGGCACGCCCATCACCAGCGCCGACGTCAAGTACGGCATCGAGCGCTCCTTCGCCGCCGAGCTCTCCGGCGGCGCCCCCTATCTGCGTGACTGGCTGGTCGGCGGCGACACCTACCAGGGCCCCTACAAGGACCCCGAGGGCCTCGCGTCGATCGTCACCCCCGACCCGAAGACCATCGTCTTCAAGCTGAGGAAGCCCGAGGGCGAGTTCCCCTTCGTCGCCACCCAGACGCAGTTCGCCCCCGTCCCCAAGGCCAAGGACAAGGGCGCGAAGTACGAGGAGCACCCCGTCTCCTCCGGTCCGTACAAGGTCGTCGAGAACGAGAACGACGGCGAGCGGCTCGTCCTGGAGCGCAACGAGCACTGGGACCCCGGGACCGACGAGGAGCGCAAGGCCTACCCGGACAAGATCGACGTCCGGTCCGGGCTCGACGAGGCCGTCATCAACCAGCGCCTCGCCGCCTCCTCCGGCGCCGACGCCGCCGCCGTCACCACCGACACCAACCTGGGCCCCGCCGAACTCGCCCAGATCGGCTCCGACAAGGCGCTCGCCGCCCGCGTCGGCACCGGCCACTTCGGCTTCACCAACTACATCGCCTTCAACCCGAAGGTGAAGCCCTTCGACAACCCGAAGGTCCGCCAGGCCGTCGCGTACGCGGTCAACCGCACCAGCGTCGTCAACGCCGCCGGCGGCTCCTCGCTCGCCGAGCCCGCCACCACCTTCCTGCCCGAGCAGAAGGCCTTCGGCTTCACGCCGTACGACCACTTCCCGGCCGGGAAGACGGGCGACCCGGAGAAGGCGAAGCAGCTGCTCAAGGAGGCCGGTTTCCCCAAGGGGCTCACCGTCACCCTGCTGCACTCCACCGCCCAGAACCGGGCTACCAGCCCCGAGATCGCCACCGCCGTCCAGGAGGCCCTCGGCAAGGCGGGCATCACCGTCGAGCTCGACGGCCAGGAGCCCAACTCCTTCAACGAGAAGCGCTGGAGCGTCAAGGACGCCCCCGGCTTCTTCCTCTCCCGCTGGGGCGCCGACTGGCCGGCCGGCGGCCCGTTCCTCGCGCCGATCTTCGACGGGCGCCAGATCGTCACCAACGGCTCCAACTACAACCACGCGCAGCTCGACGACCCGGCGGTCAACAAGGAGATCGACGAGATCAACAAGCTGACCGACCTGAAGGCCGCCGCCCCGCGCTGGGGCGCCCTCGACCGGAAGATCGGCGAGCAGGCGCTCGACGTGCCGCTCTTCCACCCGGTCTACAAGCGCCTCGTCGGCAAGGACGTCAAGAACGTCGTCATCAGCGACTGGACCGGAGTCCTCGACGTCTCGCAGGTCGCGGTCAAGTGACCACCCCGACCGACGCGCCGGCGCCCGTGGCGGGAATCCCCGCCACGGGCGCCGCCCGGCAGGTGTGGCGCCGGCTGCGCACCCGCCCGGCCGCCCTCGCCTCCCTCGCCGTCCTGCTCCTGCTCGTCCTCCTCGCCCTCGCCGCGCCGCTGCTCGCCGCCCTGGAGGGCCAGGACGCGTACGCGTACCACGACGACCTCGTGGACTCGGCGCGCGGCGGCGTCCCGTACGGCTCCTTCGGCGGCGCGAGCGCCGACCACTGGCTCGGCGTCGAACCGGGCACCGGCCGCGACCTGTTCGTCCGGCTCCTGTACGGCGCCCGGATCTCGCTGCTCGTCGGCATCGGCGCCACCGCCGTCCAGATCCTGATCGGCGTCCTCGTCGGCCTCGCCGCCGGACTCGGCAACCGCTGGGTCGACACCGTCCTCGGCCGCGCCACCGACGTCCTCGTCGCCCTCCCGATGCTGGTCCTCGCCATCTCGCTGACCGCCGTCGTCCCCCGCGACTTCCCCCGGCCGCTGCTCCTGATCCTCGTCATCGGGTTCCTCGGCTGGGCCGGCACCTCCCGGATCGTGCGCGCCCAGACGCTCACCCTCAAGAGCCTCGACTTCGTCGCCGCCTCCCGCCTCGCCGGCTCCGGACGGTGGCGGACCGCACGCCGGGAGCTGCTGCCCTCGCTCGCCGCCCCCGTCATCACCTACGCGGCGATCCTCGTCCCCACCAACATCGTCGTCGAGGCGTCCCTCTCCTTCCTCGGCGTCGGCGTCACCCCGCCCACCCCGTCCTGGGGACAGATGCTGTCGACCGCGCAGACCTGGTTCCGCGCCGACCCGGCGTACGTCCTGCTGCCCGCCGGACTGCTCTTCACCACCGTGCTCGCCTCCACCGTCCTCGGCGACGCGGTCCGCACGGCCCTCGACCCGCGCGAGGCGAGCCGGCTGCGCGTGGGCACCCGTAAGGAGTCCTCCCGATGACCCGCTTCGTCCTCAAGCGGCTCGCGGGTGCCGCGCTCGTCCTCCTGGCGCTCTCGGTCCTCGTGTACGCGCTCTTCTACGTGGCCCCCGGCGACCCCGCCCGGCTGGCCTGCGGCGAGCGCTGCAACCCCCAGCAGATCGCCCAGGTGCGCGAGCAACTCGGCCTGGATCAGAGCGTGTTCGCGCAGTACCTGCACTTCCTCCAGGGCGTGTTCACCGGTCGCGACTACTCCACCGGGACCTCCGTCGTGCACTGCGACGCGCCCTGCCTCGGCCTGTCGTACCAGAGCGACCAGCAGGTCACCCGGCTCGTCCTGGAGCGCCTGCCCGCCACCGCCTCCCTCGCCCTCGGCGCCATGGTCGTCTGGCTCCTCGTCGGCGTCGGCACCGGACTGCTCTCGGCGCTGCGCCGGGGCGGCATCACCGAGCGCGTCCTCACCGTGCTCACCCTCGCCGGCACCGGCACGCCCGTCTTCATCCTGGGCCTGCTCCTCCTCATGGCCGTCTGCGCCCACCTCCGGTGGCTGCCCTTCCCCAGCTACGTGCCGCTGGGCGAGGACCCCGAGCAGTGGGCCTGGAACATGCTGCTGCCCTGGATCACCCTCGGCTTCTTCGAATCCGCCAAGTACGCCCGCCTCACCCGCGCCTCCACCCTGGAGACGCTCGCCGAGGACCACATCCGGACCTTCCGCGCCTACGGGGTGGGGGAGCGGTCCGTCGTCACCCGGCACGCCCTGCGCGGCGCCGTCCCGCCGGTGATCGCGATCAGCGCCGTCGACCTCGGCTCGATGTTCGGCGGGGCCGTGCTCACCGAGTCCCTCTTCGGCATCCCCGGCCTCGGCAAGACCCTCATCGACGGGGTCCGCCAGATCGACCTGCCCGTGGTGGTCGGCGTGGTCATGGTGATGGGCACGGCCGTCGTCCTCGCCAACGTCCTCGCGGACCTGCTGTACGCGGCCGCCGACCGAAGGGTGGTCCTGACGTGACGACCGCGACCGCTTCCGGACCGGCCCCGTCCGCGACCGAAGCCCCTCTGGTCGACGTGCGGGACCTGTCCGTCTCGTTCGACCGCGACGGCGGCTCCGTACGCGCCGTCGACGGGCTCTCCCTCACCCTCGCCGAGGGCCGCGCGCTCGCCCTCGTCGGGGAGTCCGGCAGCGGCAAGTCCACCGTCGCCGGCGCCCTCCTCGGCCTCCACCGGGGAACCGGCGCGCGGGTCACCGGCTCCGTGCGCGTCGGCGGCATCGACGTCGCCACCGCCGGCCCCGGCGACCTGCGGCGCCTGCGCGGCGGCGTCGCCGCCATGGTCTTCCAGGACCCGCTGTCCTCCCTCGACCCCTACTACGCCGTCGGCGACCAGATCGCCGAGGTGTACCGGATCCACGCCGGGGGCTCGCGGAAGGCCGCCCGCGCCCGCGCCGTGGACGTCCTCGACCGGGTCGGCATCCCCGACGCGGCCCGCCGCTCCCGCGCCCGCCCGCACGAGTTCAGCGGCGGCATGCGGCAGCGCGCCCTCATCGCGATGGCCCTCGCCTGCGAGCCCCGGCTCCTCGTCGCCGACGAGCCGACCACCGCCCTCGACGTCACCGTGCAGGCCCAGATCCTCGACCTGCTGCACGAGCTGCGCCGCGAGACCGGCACCGCGCTGCTCCTGGTCACCCACGACGTGGGCGTGGCCGCCGAGAGCGTCGACGAGGTGCTCGTCATGCGCGACGGGCGCGAGGTCGAGCGCGGCCCCGTCGCCGGCCTCCTGGGCGCGCCCTCGGAGCCGTACACGCGGAAGCTGCTCTCCGCCGTGCCCCGGCTCGACGGGCCGCTCAGGGAACCGTCGCGGGAGCGGGAGGTGCTCCTCGAAGCGGACGGTCTGCGGCGGGAGTTCGGGCGCGGCAGGCGGGCCGTGACCGCCGTCGACGACATCTCCCTCACCGTCCGCGCGGGCGAGACCCTCGGCGTCGTCGGGGAGTCCGGCAGCGGCAAGACCACCCTCGGCCGGATGCTGGTCCGGCTCCTCGACCCGACCGCCGGCCGGCTGCGCTACCGGGGCGCGGAGATCGGCGCCCTGCCGGAGCGGGAGCTGCGCCCGTACCGCCGCGAGCTCCAGATGGTCTTCCAGGACCCCGTCGCCTCCCTCAACCCGCGCCGCTCCGTCGGCGAGTCGATCGCCGACCCGCTCCGGACGGCGGGGGAGCGCGACGAGCGGCGGATCCGGGACCGGGTGCGGGAGCTGCTCGACCGGGTGGGGCTCGACCCCGACCGGTACGAGGCCCATCCGCACGAGTTCAGCGGCGGCCAGCGCCAGCGCGTCGGCATCGCCCGCGCCCTCGCCGCCGAGCCCCGCCTGATCGTCTGCGACGAACCCGTCTCCGCGCTCGACGTCACCACCCAGGCCCAGGTGACCGCGCTGCTCGCCGAGCTCCAGGCCGAACTCGGCCTCGGACTCGTCTTCGTCGCCCACGACCTCGCGGTCGTCCGCCGGGTCAGCGACCGGGTCGCCGTCATGCGCGGCGGCCGGATCGTCGAACAGGGCACGGTCGAGGAGGTGTACGGGACGCCCCGGGACCCGTACACCCGGCAGCTGCTCGCCGCCGTCCCCTCGCTCGACCCGGTCCTCGCGGCGGCGCGCCGGGAACAGCGCCGCGAGCGGCTAGGGAAGCAGGGCCAGGAGCTGGCCGTCGCCTGACCCTCCGTGATCGTTCCGCCGCATACCGCGACAGAACGCGACCGGGGGGGGAAAGTTACGAGCATTCACCCCTTCCGGTGGTGCGACGGACAACCGTCCGTCGCGCCACCGACTTCTTTGTTTACGTTCTTCCCGCTGGGAGTCACCGGACCAACGGTGGCCGCCGTCAAGGGAGATCGGGGGTGCGCTCGTGCGGATCGGACTGCTCACGGAGGGTGTCCACCCGTACGCCACCGGTGAGTCCGGGGTCTGGTGCGAGCGGCTCGTGCGCGGTCTCGCACAGCACCGGTTCGACCTGTACGCCGTCGGCCGCCCGTCCCCCGCCGGCGCCCCTCCGCCGCTGCCCCCCAACGCCCGGCTCGTCCGCGCCGCCGACCCCGGGGACGCCTCCGCCGGTCTCCTCGAACGGGCCGCGTCCGGCACGGCCCGTGCCGCCCGCCGCGCCTACGGCCGCCGTGACCGACACCGCTTCACCGGGGCGTACGAGCGCCTCGCCACCGGCCTCTGCGCGGAGGAGGGCGCCGCCGACGGCACGGACGCCTTCGCCGAGGGGCTCTACGCGCTCGCCGAACTCGCCCGCGAGCGCGGCGGACTGCCCGGCGCGCTCCGCTCCGACGACGCCGTCCGCGCCCTCGAAGCCGCCTGCCGCGCGCCCGGCGCGCGCCGGGGCGCGGCCGCCGCCGGACTCCCCGACCACCTCGCCCTCGCCGAGCACCTGGAGCGGGTCCTGCGCCCCCTCTCCCTCGACTGGTACGAGGAGGACGCCCTCGGCGCGGCCGACCTCTGCCACGCCGCCGCCGGAGGCACCACCGCCCTCCCCGGACTCCTGGCCGCACACTTCTTCGGGACCCCGCTCCTGGTCACCGAGTACGGCGTCCCGCTCCGCGCCCACTACCTCTCGGCCGCCGGCGCCGACCGCTCCGCACCCCTGCGCGCCCTGCTCGCCTCCCTCCACGGGCGGCTCACCGCCGAGGTCTACCGGCGGGCCGCCCTGCTCACCCCCGGCAACGCCCACACCCGCCGCTGGCAGGAGAAGTGCGGCGCCGACCGGGACCGCGTCCGCACCGTCCACCCCGGCATGGCGGCCGGCCGCTTCGACGGGGTCGGCGAGGACGAGGAGAGCGGCGACCCCACCACCCTGGTCTGGGTCGGCCGCGCCGAACCCGCCAAGGACCTCGTCGCCCTGCTGCACGCCTTCGCCGACCTCAGGGCCCGGCAGCCCGACGCCCGGCTGCGGATCGTCACCGTCCCCGCGCGGGACCCGGGCGCCGAGGCGTACCTCGCCCACTGCGAGGCGTTCGCCGCGCAGCTCTTCCCCGACGAGGCCGCCGGGGCGCACGCCGTCGGCGAGAACCCCGTCTCCTTCGAGGAGCTCGGCGGCCCGGAGGCGCCCACCCTGGAGGAGACGTACGCCTCCGCCGCGGTCGTCGTGCTCTCCAGCGTCGTCGAGGGCTTCCCGGCCGGTCTCGTCGAGGCGATGTTCTGCGCGCGGGCCACCGTCTCGACCGACGTCGGCGCGGTCGTCGAGATCATCGGCGGCACCGGGCTCGTCGTGCCCCCGCGCAACCCCCGGGCGCTCGCCGACGCCTGCCTCGCGCTGCTGCGCGACCCCGGGCGCCGGCACCGGCTCGGCGCCGCCGCCCGCGCCCGCGCGCTCGAACTCTTCACCGTCGAACAGAACCTGGCCGCCTTCCGCGGCATCTACCTCGAACTCCTCTCCCGCGCGCCGGTGCGCCACCGCCCCGGCGACGGAGCCCTCTTCGCCCACCCCGCCGAGGCGCACGTGCCGGGCAGCTGGCACCCCGGGGCCGTGACCGCGGGAGCCCCCGATGCCTGAAGGAGACGACCCCATGCGCGGCTCCGCCGCCCCGCCGAGCCCCGGAGCCCGGGACGCCCGGGCCGAGATCCTCCTCGGCGCGCCCGCCCTCACGGCGGGCACCGTCGAGGACCCCCCGTCCGGGATAGTCCGGGCCCCGGGGGCGGCCACGGCGACACCCCTGCGGCCCGACCCGACCGCCCCCGCCCCCCGAGAGGACCGGGAGGAACGGTCCGCCGAACCGCCGCGGCCCCCGACCGGGCACGGGAACGAGCACGCGCACGAGCACGCGTACGGGAACGAAGGCGCGTACGAGCACGCGCACGGGCCGTCGGTGGACCGGGACGCGCCGGACGCCGCCCCGGACACGGCGCCCGTGCCCGAGGCGGCCGCTCCCACCCCCCGCCCCCGGCACGGCACCGCCGACCCCGTGCGCGTGCTCGTGCACCGGCACCGGGAGCTGTGCGAACGGGCCGTCGACGCCCTCGAAGTGGCCGCCGGACTCGAAGCGCGGGGATTCACCGACCGGACCGCCGCGCGCTACCGGCACCGGGACGTGTTCTCGCTCGCCGAGGAGCTGTACGCACGCGTGCCGCGCGGCACGGAGGAGACGGGGGCCGCCGCCGGGGCCCGGCCCGAACCCGTCGCCCCCTGGGCGCTCGCCGTCCTCGCGCCCGGCGCCGCCGCCGCGCTCGCCGGGCTCGGCCTCGCCCTCACCCACGGGCCCGTGCGCGCCGCCGTCGGCGCCGCCGGGGCCCTCGGTCTCGGCGGGGCGCTGCTCCTCGCCGTCCGGCGCGGCCCCCTCCGCGCGCCCGGCGGGCGGACCGCGCCCGCCGCCCGACTCTGGACCCTCTGGCTCCTGGCGTACGCGGCCGGCGGTGACGGACTCCTCGCGGAGGCGCTCACCGGCGGCCCCGACGGGGCCTGGGACCTCACCCCGGGGCCCCTCCTCGGTCTCGCGCTCGCCGTCGCCCCCGCCGCCTGGTGCGCCCACCTCTTCGCCCGTCGGGCCCGCCGCCGGATCGCCGGCAGCCGGGGCCTCGCCGACTTCGCCGCCGCCGTCCGGCCGCTGCTCCTCGGCACCCTGACCCTCCAACTCCTCGCCCTCACCGCCCTCCTCGTCCCCACCGGGGCCGGCCCCGGGGCCCTCGCCCTCGGCGCGCTCCTCCTGCTCGCCCGCCTCCTCACCGTCCACGGCCACCCCGAGACGGCCTCGGCCGCCCTCGCCGCGGCCTGCGCCGCCGAGGCGCTCGCCCTCGCGAGCGTCCTCTCCTCCCGCCTCCCCGCCCCCGGCTTCGACGCGCTCGCCGTCCCGGTGCGCACCCTCGTCGACGCCTGGGGTCCCGGGGCCGTCCCCACCCTCGTCTGCGGCGCCGCCGCGCTCGGCCTCCTGGCCCACGCGACCGGCTCCCTCACCCGGGCCTCGGCCCACGCCGCCCCGTGAACCCCCCGCGCACCCGCGGAGCCGACACCGCGGGCGCACCCCGCCACCCCTCTCATCACCCCGCAAGGAGAACGAAGACCATGACCCCGCAATCCCGAGAAACGGCCGGTCGGCACGAAGGGGCCGCGCGATGAGGGTCCTCCTGCTCGGAGCCAACGGCTTCATCGGCCGCTTCGTCGCCGACCGGCTGCTCGCCGACCCGGCCGTCCACCTCACCGCCCTGGGCCGGGGCGACGACGCCGACGTGCGGTTCGACCTCGCGTCCGGCAGCCCCGGCGCGCTCACCCGCTTCCTCGACGCCGTCCACCCCGGAGTCGTCGTCAACTGCGCCGGCGCCACCCGCGGCGGCGCCCGCGACCTGACCCGGCACAACACCGTCGCCGTCGCCACCGTCTGCGAGGCCCTGCGCCGCAGCGGCTGCGGCGCCCGGCTCGTCCAGGTCGGCTGCGCCTCGGAGTACGGGCCGAGCCAGCCCGGCTCCTCCACCGCCGAGGACGCCGTGCCCCGCCCCGGCGGCCCGTACGGCGTGTCCAAGCTGGCCGCGACCGAACTCGTCCTCGGCTCGGGCCTCGACGCCGTCGTCCTGCGGGTCTTCTCGCCCGTGGGCCCCGGCACCCCCGCCGGCTCCCCGCTCGGCCGCCTCGCCGAGGCGATGCGCCGGGCCATGCAGGCGGGGGACGGCGAGCTCAAGCTCAGCGGCCTCGGCGTGCAGCGGGACTTCGTCGACGTGCGGGACGTGGCCCGGGCCGTCCACGCGGCCTCGCTCTCCGCCGCCCAGGGCGTCGTCAACATCGGCACCGGCCGCGCGGTCCGGCTCCGCGACGCCGCCGCCGTCCTGGCCCGGGTCGCCGGCTACTCCGGCAACCTCAACGAGCTGGACGCCCCGCACGGCATCCCGCAGCGTCCGATGATCGGCGCCCCCCGCACCGAGGGGACCATCGCCGACCAGCTCGCCTCCGCCCCCTACCCGTACCCCGACGGCTGCGGGCCCTGGCAGCAGGCCGACGTGCGCACCGCCCGCGACCGGCTCGGCTGGCGGCCCCGGATCAACCTGGAGGAGTCGCTCGCCGACATCTGGATGGAGGCGGCGTGTCGCATCTGACGGGCGCCACGGCCACCGGAGCGGTCCAGGCCCTGGGGGTGGGCGTCCCCGGCTACGCCCACCCGCTGCTCGCCCCCGTCGAGTGGGCCGAGCTGACCCGCCCCGGCACCCCCCTGCACTGGGCCGTGCTCAACGTCGCGGACGGGCCGGGCAGCCGCCCCGACCCGCACTGCCTGGAGGCGGCCGGGAAGCTCCGCAACGCCGGGGTCAGGGTCCTCGGGCACCTGGACGCCGCCCGCGGCTCCCGGCCCTTCGGGGAACTCGTCACGGACGCCCACCGCTTCCTCGACTGGTACCGGGTGGACGGCTACTACCTGGACCGCTGCCCCGCCGACCGGGCCGACCTGGCCGGGGTGCGGCGGGTCTGCGCGACCCTGGAGGCCGTCCTCGGCGGCGAGGCCCACCTCGTCCTCGGCCACGGCACCCACCCCCACCCCGGGTACGCCGAGGCCGCCGACCAGTTGGTGACCTTCTCCGGGGCCTGGACGGACTACCGCTGGTCGCAGGTGGCCGAGTGGACCGCCGCGTACACGGAGGCGAAGTTCGTCCACCTCGTGCACGGCGTCCCGCGGACCCACCTCGACGAGGCCCTGCGGATCGCCCGCTGGCAGGGCGCCGGGACGATCTTCTTCACCGACCGTCCCGGCCGCTCGGAACAAAACGACCCATTCCACTCGCTGCCCGGCTACTGGGACGAAATCGTCTCGCGGATCGGACCGGGTGTCTCGGAATGAGAAGGGGCGTGGCAGTGTTACGGGGAGAACAACCGTACTGACATACCGACCACCGGAGTCCCCGTGTCGCTGCCACCCCTGGTCGAGCCGGCCGCCGAGCTCACCGTAGACGAGGTCCGCAGGTACTCCCGCCACCTGATCATCCCGGACGTCGGGATGGACGGGCAGAAGCGGCTGAAGAACGCCAAGGTGCTGTGCGTCGGCGCCGGCGGCCTCGGCTCGCCGGCGCTGATGTACCTGGCCGCCGCCGGCGTGGGCACGCTCGGCATCGTGGAGTTCGACGAGGTCGACGAGTCGAACCTCCAGCGCCAGATCATCCACAGCCAGGCCGACATCGGCCGCTCCAAGGCCGCCTCGGCGCGGGACAGCGTGCTCGGCATCAACCCGTACGTGAACGTGGTCCTGCACGAGGAGCGGCTGGAAGCCGAGAACGTGCTGGAGATCTTCGGCCAGTACGACCTGATCGTCGACGGCACGGACAACTTCGCGACCCGCTACCTGGTGAACGACGCCTGCGTGCTGCTGAACAAGCCGTACGTGTGGGGCTCGATCTACCGCTTCGACGGCCAGGCCTCGGTCTTCTGGTCCGAGTACGGCCCCTGCTACCGCTGCCTCTACCCGGAGCCCCCGCCGCCGGGCATGGTCCCGTCCTGCGCCGAGGGCGGCGTCCTGGGCGTGCTCTGCGCGTCCATCGGCTCCATCCAGGTCACCGAGGCCATCAAGGTCCTCGCCGGCGTGGGCGACCCGCTGGTCGGCCGCCTGATGATCTACGACGCCCTGGAGATGCAGTACCGCCAGGTCAAGGTCCGCAAGGACCCGAACTGCGCGGTCTGCGGCGAGAACCCGACCGTCACCGAGCTCATCGACTACGAGGCCTTCTGCGGCGTCGTGTCCGAGGAGGCCCAGGAGGCGGCGGCCGGCGCGACGATCACTCCCAAGCAGCTCAAGGAGTGGATCGACGACGGCGAGAACATCGACATCATCGACGTCCGCGAGCCGAACGAGTACGAGATCGTCTCGATCCCCGGCGCCCGCCTGGTCCCCAAGAACGAGTTCCTGATGGGCACCGCCCTCCAGGACCTCCCGCAGGACCGGCGGATCGTCCTGCACTGCAAGACGGGCGTCCGCAGTGCGGAGGTCCTCGCCGTGCTCAAGTCCGCGGGCTTCGCGGACGCGGTGCACGTCGGCGGCGGCGTGATCGGCTGGGTCCACCAGATCGAGCCCGAGAAGCCGGTCTACTAGGCGGATCCGCGCGGCCGGACACGGCAGCGGCCGGGGGCCGTCGACCAGGAGGATCCTCCTGGTCGACGGCCCCTTCGGCATTTCCGGACGGGGCGGCGCGAGAATTCCCGGGTTTGAGCCGGAGGATCCGAGAGAGACGGAGTGCAGGGCCGGTCGGACAGCCGGACCCGATGACCCCGGAAATCGCATTCGTTTCAGGAGGATTCTCGTGACCACCCCCGAAAACAACGTGTGGAACTACGGATCCGCCTCCGGCTACGACGCGGGAACGGACCTGACGGACTACCGCGTCGAGGCGACCGACGGCCACATCGGGAAGGTCGACAAGCACTCCAACGACGTCGACTCGCAGTACCTCGTGGTCGACACCGGTGTCTGGATCTTCGGCAAGGAGGTCCTGCTGCCGGCGGGCACGGTGAAGCACATCGACACGGCCAACAAGACCGTGTACGTCGCCCGCACGAAGGACGAGATCAAGAGCGCCCCCGAGTTCGACAAGGAAAAGCACCTCGGCAACCCGGGCTACCACGACGAGGTGGGCGGCTACTACCACGGCCACGGTCCGCGGATCTGACCCCCGGGCCCGAGGCCCGCATTTCCCCGGAATGCCTGCCGGCCGGAAACCGTGACGGTTTCCGGCCGGTGGGCATCGTGCTTTTCGAGATCTTTTTCGGCGGGCGCTTCGCGGTCCCCTATTTGCAGACGGTCCCGGACTTCGGCACCGTCCCGTCGAGCAGGTACGCGTCCACCGCCTTCTTCACGCACGCGCTGCCGCCGTTGTAGGCGCCGTGCCCCTCGCCCTCGTACGTCAGCTCCACGCCGACGCCCTTGCCGAGCGCGTTCACCATGGCCCGGGCGCCCTCGTACGGCGTGGCCGGGTCGCCGGTGTTGCCGACCACCAGGACCGGCGCCGAGCCGGGCGCGGAGACGTCCGGGTGCTCCCAGGCGCCCGGCACCGGCCACTGCGAGCAGCCCGCGAGCGACCAGCCCATGAAGTCGCCGAAGACGGGGGAGGCCTCACGGAACCCGCCGAGCCGCTCCTTCGCCTGGCCGAGGGTGTAGCGCTCCTTGAAGTCCACGCAGTTAATGGCGGCGTTGGCGGCCTGGATGTTGCTGTACGAGCCGTTCTGGCTCCGCCCGTTCATCGAGTCGGAGAGGGAGAGGAGCAGCGCCCCGTCGCCGCCGTCGGCCGCGTCGAGCCCCTGCTCCAGATAGGTCCAGAACTCCTTCGAGTACAGGGCCTGCGCGATGCCGTTGGTGGCCTGCGTCTGGGTCAGCTCGCGGTCCCCGATGCCGGGGATCGGCTTCTTGTCGAGGGACGCCAGGAGGTCGGTGACGAAGGTCTCGATCTCGGCGACGCTGGAGCCGGGCAGCGTGCACTCGTCGCCCCGGTCCACGCAGTCCTGGGCGAAGTTGTCCAGGGCCAGCTGGAAGCCCTTCGCCTGGCCGAGGGCGCCCTCCTCGACACCCGCCTCCGGGTCGACGACGGCGTCGAAGACGGCCCGGCCGACGTTCTTCGGGAAGAGGTGGGCGTAGACCCCGCCCAGCTCCGTGCCGTACGAGATGCCGAAGTAGTGCAGCTTCCCGTCGCCGAGGACCTGGCGCATCAGGTCCATGTCCCGGGCGGCGTTCTCGGTGCCGACGTGCGGCAGGGAGGGGCCCGAGTCCTTCTCGCAGCCGCCCGCGTACCTCTTCTGCGCGTCGGACAGCGTCCGCTCCTCGGCCGTGTCGTCGGGCGTGAAGTCGAGGGCGTAGTACGCGTCGAGCTCCTTGTCGCCGAGGCACTCGACGGGGTCGCTGCGGCCCACCCCGCGCGGGTCGAAGGAGACCAGGTCGTAGCGGCCGCGCAGGGTCTCGTAGTCCTCGGCGAAGCCGGGCAGACCGGTGACGCCGGAGCCGCCGGGGCCGCCGAAGTTGAAGACGAGCGAGCCGATCCGGCGCGAGGCGTCCCGGGCGCGGGCCCGGATGAGGGCCAGCTCGATGGTCTCGCCCCCCGGCTCCGCCCAGTCGAGCGGCGTCTGGAGGAAGGAGCACTCCCAGGCGCCGCCGCCGGGCAGCGCGGACGGCGCGGGCCCGCCGCCCTCGGCCGCGGACGGCGGTGGACAGGGCGCCCAGGAAAGCTTCTGCGCCGTCAGCGCGGGACGCCCGCTGGGCCCCGACTCCTTCGGCGGCTCCGTGGCGTCGCTCCCGCCGTCCGAGCACCCGGCGGCGAGCAGCACGGCGGAGACGGCGAGCAGAGCGGCGCGGTGGGCTGCGGAGGTCGGCATGGATCCATGGTGGGCCGTCGGCCGCGCGTTCGCGCGGGAGGGGAGCCAAGCGGGTGGTCCGGGCGTGTCGGACCGTCCGCCGCGGCCCCTACAGCTCCTCGCGCTTCGTCAGCCAGTTGAAGCAGAGCCAGCCCGGCAGGACCGGCAGCCACAGGGTGAGCAGGCGGTAGAGGAGCACCGCCGGGGTCGCCACCTCGATCGGGAGGTGCCCCACCGTCACCAGACCGCCGATCAGCGCGCCCTCGACCGCGCCGACACCGCCCGGCGTCGGCGCCGCCGAGCCGAGCGCGTTGCCCGCGAGGAAGACGACGGCCACGCTCGCGTAGCTGATCGACTGGCTGTCGTGGCCGAAGGCCCGGATCGAGGCGTCCAGGCAGAGCACGAACGCGCCCGTCAGCAGCAGCATCCCGCTGATGCCGGTCAGCAGCTTCACCGGCCGCTGGAGCACGTCCAGCATGCGCGGCACCACGCCCGCGAAGAGCGAGCGCAGCCGGGTCGACACGAACTTGCGCATGAACGGGATCGCCGTCACCACCAGGACGAGCACCGCGACCGTGAGCAGTCCGGCGATGACCGTCCTCGACGGGGTGAAGGACCGCGACTTCTCCGTCCCCGTCAGATAGCCGAAGGCCAGCAGGAGCAGGATGTGCGCCCCGAGCCCGAAGAGCTGCGAGGCGCCGACGCTGGCCACCGCGAGCCCCGGGCGGACTCCCGACCGCTGGAGGAAGCGGGTGTTCAGGGCGACGCCGCCGACCGCCGCCGGGGCGACGATCTTCACGAACGAGCCGGCGATCTGCGCGACCACCGTCCGCCAGAACCCGACCCGCTCGGGCACGAAGCCCAGCAGGCTCATCGCCGCCGCGACGTAGCTCAGCGCCGAGAACAGCACCGCCGCCGCCACCCACCGCCAGTCCGCCTGGCTGATCGTCGACAGCGGGGTGCTGGCGATCTGCGAGAGCAGGAAGTACGCGGCGACCGCGCCCGCGATCAGGCTGACCAGGGTCCGCGGCTTGATCCGCTCCAGGCGCACCGGCTCCACCGGGGCCTGCGGGCGGATCAGGAGCACCTGCTGCCGGATCTGGGCGAGCAGGTCCTCCTCGCGGGCCTCGTCCAGGGCCGTGTCCAGGGCCCGCTTCTCGGCCTTCTTGTCCGCCTTCTTCTCGGCCTTCTCGGCCTTGGCACCGGCCTTGGCCCCCGCTTTGGCTCCGGCCTTGGTCCCGGCCTTGGCACCTGCTCCGGCACCCGCCTTGCTCCCGGCCGCGGCCCCGGCCCCGGGCGCGGTCAGCACGGCCGTGTCGTCCACGACCGTGCCGTCCGCGAGGGCGGCGGCCTCGGCCTTGGCGAGCTCCCGCTCGCGCTTGGCCGCCGCGGAGGCCTCCAGGACGGCCTCCCGCTCCCGCGCCGACCGCTCCCGCGCCAGCCTCCGCAGCGTCGCGCGCGTGGAGCGGCTCAGCGCGATCGGCTGGAGCAGCGGCAGACAGTTCGCGACGGTGTCCGGGCCGAGCACCTCGACGGCCGCGGCGACCGCCCGCTCGGCCCCGACCCGCAGGCCGAGGGTGGTGAGCAGCTGCGCGACGTCCATCCGCAGGACCAGGTCGCCGGCCGCGATCTCGCCGCCCCGCAGATCGGTGAGGACCACCCTGCCGGAACGATCCACCAGAATGGCGTCCCCGGTGAGCCTGCGGTGCGCGATCCGGCGCGACTGGAGCGCCTTGACCTGCCACCAGGCGCTGCGGACCAGGTCGTCGGTGATCTCGTGGTCGTCCAGCGCGTCCAGGCTCCGGCCGCCGATGTGCTCGTACACGAGCATCACGGCGTCCGGGCCGAGCTCCGAGGTGGCGATCAGCTTCGGCGCGTTCGCCCCGGCGGCGATCGCCGCGTACGCGAGGAGCGCCTCCTGCTCCAGGGCCTGGCGCAGCGAGACGATGGAGCGGCGGGTGGTGATCGTCCGCAGGCTGATCCGCCGCCACGCGCGGTAGAAGAAGCCGTGCGCCTGCTGTTCCCGGTCGACGACGGTGACGTCGAGCGGCGGGCCGTCCTCCAGGGTCACGATGTACCGGCGGCCCCGGTCCCCGCTGTCGACGGCGTCGGGCACGCCCTCCGCGCGCAGCGCCGTCACCGGCCGGAAGCCGACCCGGCGCAGACCGGCGAGCAGGGTCTGCCCGGTGGGCCGCACGTTCGGGGAGCCGACCGCGTACAGCGTGCCGTACGCCACCGTCCAGCCGATGAGGACGGTCAGGACGATCGAGAGCGCCGTGGTGTACCCGGCCACCAGCATCGTGAACGCGTCGAGCAGCAGCACCGCCCAGAGCGACACCCGCCAGCGGGGCCTGCGGGCCATCCCGACCGCGGTCATGTACGCGATCACCGGGGCGAGGTAGTTGTGCACCGGGTCGGTCAGGCCGCCCCCGGACTGCGGCTGGGTCAGCGCGTCCCGGATCGCGCCGGGCGCGGCCTCGGCGACCCAGAGGTCGGTGGCGAGGGTGACGCCGTGCGCGAGGACGGCGGCGAGGACGCCGTCCGCGATCCGCAGCCCGTCGCGCTTGACCAGCCGCTCGATGGCGAAGGCGACCGGGACGAGGAGGACGGCGATGGAGGAGACGAGGCCGGCGATCTTGACGAAGAGGTCGGGGGCGCCGCCGGCGCCCGCGTTGATGTCCTTCTCCAGGCCGGAGGTGGTGAAGTGGGCGAACGCGGCGACGGCCAGCACGAGCCCGATCGCGAGCAGGCCGCCCAGCAGCCGCATCAGGTCGGAGGGCCGGTGGACCCGGGCCGCGAGCAGCGGCTCGTCGCCGGAGACCCGCTCGGGCACGTCGGCCCTGCCCTCCCCGGGAGACTGCCTGTCCTGCCCCATCACCCTGTCCGTCCCTGCCCGCGCGCCGTGTCGCTCTCGTTCTCGTTCCCGTACGCGTTCTTCCGCGTGTCGCTCTTGTCGCTCTTGTCGCTCTTGATCTCGTATCACCAGTCACCGCCCGCACGATGGTGGCACGAAGAGCCCCCGGACGGAGGCATCAGGGCCATGTCGGTGGAGTGAGGCAGGATGGGGTGGACGGGCCCGGAGGGGCCCGTGGGACGGGACGGACGAGGCGGGAGGGGCCCGTGGGGGAGGCCGGAGAGGTGCCGGAGGGGACGGCCGGGGAGCTGCCCGCGTACGCGGAGCGGGTGCTCGACGTCGCGGACGCGATCCCGCCGGGCCGCGTGATGAGCTACGGCGACATCGCCGAGTGGCTGGGCGAGGGCGGGCCGCGCCAGGTCGGCCGGGTGATGGCCCTGTACGGCGGGGCGGCGCCCTGGTGGCGCGTGGTCCGCGCGGACGGCACGCTGCTGCCCGGCGCCGAGCTCCGGGCCCTCGCCCACTACCGCGAGGAGGGCACACCGCTGCGGCAGGCGGGCCCGGCGTCCGAGGGGCACGTGCCCAGGGTCGACATGCGGCGGGCACGCTGGGACGGGGTGCCGGTCCCGGGTGCGGAGGCCGGGGCGGACGACGGGACGGACGCCGGTGCGGGTCCCGGCGGGGGTGCCGGAACTCACACGTGAGGCCATCGGCCCAGGAGGCGCGGGCCGGGCGGCGCGGACGGGCCATGCGGGGTGCGGGAAGCGGTGCGGAGTACGGCTCGCCGCCGCCCGGCTTCGCGTAACGTCGTCGTTCGCGTCTTCCGGGGCGGCCACGGCACACGGCCGCCTCACCCGCACCACCACACCCACCAGGACCGGCGATCCACGTGAGCTCCTCCTCCACCACCCGGCGTACGCCGCCGCACCAGGGACAGCCGCACCCGGGTCCGGGGCGGCAGCGGACCCCGGGCGCGTACCGACTGGTGCGCACCGCGCCGGCCCCGCTGGATCCCCCTCGACTGGACGCGACCCAGCGGGAAGTGGTTGAGCACGACGGCGGACCGCTCCTCGTCCTCGCCGGACCCGGCACCGGCAAGACGACCACCCTGGTCGAGGCGGTCGCGGCCCGCGTGGAGAAGGGCGCCGACCCCGAGCGCCTCCTCGTCCTCACCTTCAGCCGCAGGGCCGCCGTCGAACTCCGCGACCGGATGGCGGCCCGGCTCGGCGGCCGCCGCCCCCCGCAGGCGACGACCTTCCACTCGTACTGCTACGCCCTGATCCGCGCCCACCAGGACGCCGGGCTCTTCGCGGAACCGCTCCGGCTGCTCTCCGGACCCGAACAGGACCTCGCGGTGCGCGAGCTGCTCGCCGGTCAGATCGACCTGGAGAAGAGCGGCCTCGGCGGCATCCGCTGGCCCGACGAACTGCGCGCCTGCCTCACCACCCGGGGCTTCGCCGACGAGGTCCGGGCCGTCCTCGCGCGCTCGCGGGAGCTGGGCCTCGAACCGGACGCGCTCGCCCGCTTCGCCGACCGGGTCGGCCGCCCCGACTGGAAGGCGGCGGCCGGCTTCCTCGCCGAGTACCTCGACGTCCTCGACCTCCAGGGCGTCCTCGACTACACGGAGCTGGTCCACCGGGCCGTGCTGCTCGCCGGGAGCGTCACCCTGCCCCGGTACGACGCGGTGTACGTCGACGAGTACCAGGACACCGACCCGGCGCAGGTCCGGCTCCTCCACGTGCTCGCGGGCGGCGGCCGGAGCACGGTCGTCGCCTTCGGCGACCCGGACCAGTCCATCTACGCGTTCCGGGGCGCCGACGTGAACGGCATCCTCGACTTCCCCGACTCCTTCGGCGGCGCCGGGATCCGCGCCCTCGGCACCTCCCGGCGCTCCGGCGCGCGGCTCCTCGCCGCGACCCGGGAGCTCGCCCGGCGGATGCCCGTGCCCCGGCTCCCCGCCGACCGGGTCCGCGCCCACCGGGAGCTGACGGCGGTACGGGACGGGGGCCTGGCGGAGGCGTACACCTACCCGACGGCCTCGGCGGAGTCCGAGAACATCGCCGACCTGCTGCGCCGCGCGCACCTGGAGGACGGCGTCCCCTGGCAGGACATGGCCGTCCTCACCCGCGCCGGCGCCTCCCTGCCCGCCCTGCGCCGCGCCCTCACCTCGGCGGGCGTCCCGGTCGAGACGGACGCGGCGGACACCCCCCTCCGCCACGAACCGGCGGTGGCACCCCTGCTGCTCGCCCTCCGGGCGGTGTCGGGGGCGGGGGCGCCTGCCGGGGCGGGGACGCAAGGCCCGGGAGCCGACGCCACCGCGGAGTCCGTACAGGGCGATTCACCCGTAGACGCCTTGGATGTCCCCCTTGTGGGGGACTCCGGAGGTGACGCGGCTCCGGACGGGATCGGATCTGACGGGTCGTCAGGCAGGCGTGCGGGCGCAGGTGCAGACGCAGGTACAGGCGCAGACGCAGGTACGGGCGCAGGTGCAGGCGCTGACACCGGCGCCGCTCCCGGCCGCCACGGCGACGGCGGGTGGCTCGACACCGAGACCGCGCTCGCGCTGCTCGCCTCGCCGCTCGCAGGGGTCGACCCGGCCGACCTGCGCCGCCTCGGGCGGGCCCTGCGCGACGAGGAGCGGGCCGCCGGGAACAAGGTGCCGCCGCCCTCCGACGTGCTGCTCGCCCGCGCGCTCGCCGAGCCCGAGCGGCTCGTCGCGCACGACCCCGCGCACACCCACGGCGTGCAGCGGCTCGGCCGGCTCCTCCGGGACACCCGGACGCTGCTCGCCGCCGGCGGCACCGCCGAGGAGGCCCTCTGGGAACTCTGGAAGGGCACCCCCTGGTCCGGCCGCCTGGAGCGCGCGGCCCTGCGCGGCGGTCCCGCCGGGCGGAACGCCGACCGCGACCTCGACGCCGTCTGCGCCCTCTTCGAGACCGCCGCCCGCGCCGAGGAGCGCGTCGGCGGCCGGGGCGTCGTCAACTTCCTCGAGGAACTCGACGCCCAGGACATCGCCGCCGACACCCTCACCCGCCGCCACACCCGCCCGGACGCCGTCCGCCTCATGACCGCGCACCGCTCCAAGGGCCTGGAGTGGGGCCTCGTCGTCGTCGCCGGGGTCCAGGAGGGCCTCTGGCCCGACCTGCGCCGCCGCGGCTCCCTCCTCGAAGCCGACCGCATCGGCCGCGACGGCCTGGCCGAGCCCCTCACCCCCGGCGCTCTCCTCGCCGAGGAGCGCCGCCTCTTCTACGTCGCCGCCACGCGCGCGCGTGACCGGCTCGTCGTCACCGCCGTGAAGGCCGCCGCCGAGGACGGGGACCAGCCGTCCCGCTTCCTCACCGAGTTCGGCGCCGAACCGAAGGACGTGCCCGGCCGTCCCCGCCGCCCCCTCGTGGTCTCCGCCCTGGTCGCCGAGCTGCGCGCCACCACCGTCGACCCGGACGCCTCGCCCGCGCTCCGCGACGCCGCCGCCCACCGCCTCGCCCGGCTCGCCGCCCTCACCGACGACGAAGGCCAGCCGCTGGTCCCGGCCGCGCACCCGGACCGCTGGTGGGGCCTGTTCGAGCCGACCCGCGCCACGACCCCGCTCCGCGACCGCGACCGGCCCGTCGCGCTCTCGCCCAGCTCCCTCGACAACCTCGTCAGCACCTGCTCCCTCCAGTGGTTCCTGGGCCGCGAGGTCAAGGCCGACGCCCCCGCCACCGCCGCCCAGGGCTTCGGCAACGTCGTCCACGTCCTCGCCGACGAGGTCGCCTCCGGCCGCACCCCCGCCGACCTCGACGTCCTCATGGCCCGCCTGGACTCCGTCTGGGACGCCCTCGCCTTCGACGCCCCCTGGAAGTCGGCCCAGGAGAAGCAGAACGCGCGCGCGGCGCTCGAACGCTTCCTGAGCTGGCACGTCATGGACCGTGCCGGCCGCACCCCCGCCGCCTCCGAGCACGACTTCGACGTGACCCTGGAGGCGGGGGAGTACGAGGTCCGCATCAGGGGCTCCATGGACCGCGTCGAGACCGACGCGCAGGGCCGCGCCTACGTCGTCGACTTCAAGACCGGCAAGTCGGCCCCCACCCGGGACGAGGTCGCCCGCCACCCGCAGCTCGCCGTCTACCAGCTCGCCGTTCGCGAGGGCGCCCTCGACGAGGTCCTCGACGGACGCCGCCCGGAGCCGGGCGGCGCCGAACTCGTCCAACTGCGGCAGGCCGCACCGAAGAAGGAGGGCGGCGACGCCCTGCCGAAGGTCCAGGCCCAGGAGCCCCTGTCCGGGGAGTGGGTCGGGGAGCTGCTCGCCGGCGCCGCCGGCCGGGTCCTCGACGAGCGCTTCACCCCCACCACCGGCCAGCACTGCGCGACCTGCTCCTTCCGCGCCTCGTGCAGCGCCAGGCCGGAGGGCCGGCACGTCATCGAGTAGCGGGGCCCGGCCCGGCGAGCGGCCACGCGCGTGACGTCCCACCGCCACCGGCGACCTGCCACGCGCACGCGCGCGTGACGCCCCGTGGGAAAGAGAGTTCGGTCACGCGCGCGCGGGCCCCGTCCCCGGAACTCCCGGTGGAGAAGGGCCGGGACGCCCGGCCCGGGAGCCCGCACCCGGACCGCGCTGTCCGACCGCCCCGCTAGCCTCTTCCGGTGACCGCACGCATCGCCGACCCCGAGGAGCTCAAGGAGCTGCTCGGCATCCCGTTCACCCCGGAGCAGACGGCCTGCATCACCGCGCCGCTCGCCCCGCAGGTCGTCGTGGCCGGCGCCGGCTCCGGCAAGACGACGGTGATGGCCGCCCGCGTGGTCTGGCTCGTCGGCACGGGACAGGTCGCCCCCGAGCAGGTCCTCGGCCTCACCTTCACCAACAAGGCCGCCGGCGAACTCGCCGAGCGCGTCCGCACCGCCCTCGTCCGCGCCGGCGTCACCGACCCCGACGTCGTCGACCCCGACAATCCACCGGGCGAGCCCCGCATCTCCACCTACCACGCCTTCGCCGGGCAGCTCCTCACCGACCACGGCCTCCGCATCGGCCTGGAGCCCACCTCCCGGCTCCTCGCCGACGCCACCCGCTACCAGCTCGCCGCGCGCGTGCTCCGGGAGGCCCCCGGCCCGTACCCGGCGCTCACCCGCTCCTTCCCGACCCTCATCACCGACCTGCTCGCCCTCGACGCCGAGCTGGCCGAGCACCTCGTCCCGCCCGACCGGCTCCGCGCGTACGACTCCGACCTGCTCACGACCCTCGCCGGGGCCAGGCTCGGCAACGCCGAGCTGCGCAAGGTCCCCGAGGCCGCCGCCGCCCGCCGCGAACTCCTCGACCTCGTCGTCCGCTACCGCGCCGCCAAGCGCTCCCGCGACCTGCTCGACTTCGGCGACCAGATCGCCCGCTCCGCCGAACTCGCCACCACCCGGCCCGAGGTCGGCACGATCCTGCGCGACGAGTTCCGGGTCGTCCTCCTCGACGAGTACCAGGACACCTCCGTCGCCCAGCGGCTGCTGCTCTCCGGCCTCTTCGGTCAGGGCACCGGGCACGCCGTGACCGCCGTCGGCGACCCCTGCCAGGCCATCTACGGCTGGCGCGGCGCCTCCGTCGCCAACCTGGACGACTTCCCCGAGCACTTCCCCCACCGCGACGGCAGCCCCGCGAGCCGCTACGCGCTCTCCGAGAACCGGCGCAGCGGCGGCCGCCTCCTCGACCTCGCCAACGGCCTCGCCGCCCCCCTGCGCGCCATGCACGCGGGCGTGGAGGCGCTGCGGCCCGCGCCCGGCGCCGAGAACGACGGCACCGTGCGGATCGCCCTGCTGTCCACCCACGCCGAGGAGATCGACTGGCTCGCGGACTCCCTCGCCCACCTCGTCCGCACCGGCCGCGAGCCCGGCGAGATCGCCGTCCTGTGCCGCACCGCCACCGACTTCCCCGCGATCCACGCGGCGCTCGTCGCCCGGGACGTGCCCGTCGAGGTCGTCGGCCTCTCCGGCCTCCTCCACCTGCCCGAGATCGCCGACCTCGTCGCCGTCTGCGAGGTCCTCCAGGACCCGGGCGCCAACGCCTCCCTGGTACGGCTCCTCACCGGACCCCGCTGGCGGATCGGCCCCCGCGACCTCGCCCTCCTCGGCCGCCGCGCCCGCCTCCTGGTCCACCGGGGGAGCGAGGAGACCGACCCCGAGCAGCGGCTCGCCGCCGCCGTCGAGGGCGTCGACCCGGCCGAGGTGATCTCCCTCGCCGACGCGCTCGACACCTTCCTCGACTCCGGCGGCACCCCCGACGACGGCCTCGCGTTCTCCGCCGAGGCCAGGGTCCGCTTCGCCCGCCTCGCCGCCGAACTGCGCTCCCTGCGCACCTCGCTCGCCGACCCCCTCATGGACGTGCTGCACCGGGTCCTCACCACGACCGGCCTGGAGGTCGAGCTCTCCGCCTCCCCGCACGCCCTCGCCGCCCGCCGCCGCGAGACCCTCGGCCACTTCCTCGACGTCGCCGCCGGCTTCGCCTCCCTCGACGGCGAGGCCACCCTCCTCGCCTTCCTCGGCTTCCTGCGCACGGCCGTCCAGTTCGAGAAGGGCCTCGACAGCGCCCTGCCCGGCGGCGAGAACACCGTCAAGGTCCTCACCGCCCACAAGTCCAAGGGCCTGGAGTGGGACGTCGTCGCCGTCCCCGGCCTGGTCGCCGGCCAGTTCCCCAGCGCACGCGCGCGCGAGGCCTGGACCTCCCAGCCGCAGGTCCTCCCGCACGCCCTGCGCGGCGACGCCGCCACGCTCCCGGCGATCGACACCTGGGACGCCAAGTCCCTCGCCGCCTTCAAGACCGACATGCGCGAACACCAGCACACCGAGGAACTGCGCCTGGGATACGTCACCTTCACCCGCCCCCGCTCCCTCCTCCTCGGCTCCGGCCACTGGTGGGGCCCGAGCCAGAAGAAGCCCCGCGGCCCCTCGGACTTCCTCCTGGACCTGTACGAGCACTGCGCGGCCGGCCACGGCGAGATCGAGGCCTGGGCGGACGAGCCGGAGGAGGACGCGGAGAACCCGACCCTGGCGTCCGCCGACCGGGACGAGGCGTGGCCGCTGCCGCTGGACCGGGAGTCCTTCGAGCGCCGCCGGAAAGCCGCCGCGCTCGTCCGGGACCGGTTGTGGACGGTCGTTCCGCAGGGGGGAGCGGAGGAGCACCACCCCACGAGCGCGGCACCCGACCCCCGGGACCCGCACCCCGAGGACCTCTGGCCGGACGAGGAGGAGCCCGTCTGGGACGAGGACGAGGAGTCCCTCCCCGAGGACACCCACACGGACGCGGTCCCGGCGCCGCGGAACCCGGAGCCGGGGGAGCCCGGGGCGACCGGGGCCCCGGAGCCGGGGGAGCCGGAGGCACCCGGAGCACCCGAGGCACCCGGAGCACCCGAGGCACCCGAGGCACCCGAAGGATCAGGCGCCCCGGAAGACCCCGACGCCCCGGAGCGCCCCGGCACCCTCACCCCCGAGGACGCCAGGACCATCGCCTCCTGGGACCGCGACCTCACCTCCCTCACCACCGAGCTCCGCCGCGCCCGCGCCACCACCCGGGACGTCCTGCTGCCCGCGTACCTCTCCGCCTCCCAGGTGCTCCACCTCGCCGCCGACCCCGACGGCTTCGCGCGCGAGCTGGCCCGGCCCCTGCCCAAGCCGCCGCAGCCCGCCGCCCGCCGGGGCACCCGCTTCCACGCGTGGGTGGAGTCCCGCCACGAGGAGCTGCCGCTGCCGTTCCTCGGCCCGGAGGAGCTGCCGGGCGGCGAGGAGTTCGCGGGCGAGCCCGAGATCCTCGACGAACGGGACCTGGAGGAGCTGAAGGAGGCCTTCGCCCGCACCCCGTACGCCCGCCGCACCCCGTACCGCGTCGAGGTCCCCGTCCACCTCACCCTCGCGGGCCGGGTCGTCCGGGGCCGGATCGACGCCGTCTACCGGGACCCGGAGACCGGCGCGTACGAGATCGTCGACTGGAAGACCAGCCGGACCCGCAGCGCCGACCCGCTCCAGCTCGCGATCTACCGGCTCGCCTGGGCCGAGCAGCACGGCCTCGCGCCCGAGGAGGTGGCCGCCGCCTTCGTGTACGTCCGTACGGGCGAGGTCGCCCGGCCCGCCCGGCTGCCCGGCCGGACCGGCCTGGAGGCGATCCTGCTGGGCGGGGCACCCCCGGACGCCGGATAGGCTCGTATGCATGAGCGAGACCCCGGACAGCGCCGTCCACGCAGTGCGCGCGTACATCGAGCGGCACCGCGCCGCCTTCCTCGACGACCTCGCCGAGTGGCTGCGCGTCCCGTCCGTCTCGGCGCAGCCGGAGCGGGCCGACGACGTGCGGCGCAGCGCCGACTGGCTCGCCGCCAAGCTCACGGAGACCGGGTTCACGACGGTCGAGGTCTGGGAGACCGCCGGCGCCCCCGCCGTGTTCGCGGAGTGGCCCTCGGACGACCCGGACGCCCCGACCGTCCTCGTCTACGGCCACCACGACGTGCAGCCCGCCGCCCGCGAGGACGGATGGCACACGGACCCGTTCGAGCCGACCGTGGTCGACGGCCGGATGTACGCGCGCGGGGCGGCCGACGACAAGGGCCAGGTGTTCTTCCACACCCTCGGCGTCCGCGCCCACCTCGCCGCCACCGGCCGCACGGCCCCCGCCGTCCACCTCAAGCTCCTGATCGAGGGCGAGGAGGAGTCCGGCTCCCCGCACTTCCGCGAACTGGTCGAGGCCCGCGCCGGACGGCTCGCCGCCGACGCCGTGATCGTCTCCGACACCGGCATGTGGTCCGAGACCACCCCCACCGTCTGCACCGGCATGCGCGGGGTCGCGGACTGCGAGATCGAGCTGTACGGCCCCGACCAGGACATCCACTCCGGCTCCTTCGGCGGCGCCGTGCCGAACCCGGCCACCGTCGCCGGCCGGATCGTCGCCGCCCTCCACGACGCCGACGAGCGCGTGGCGGTCCCCGGCTTCTACGACGGGGTCACCGAGCTGACCGACACCGAGCGGGCCCTCGTCGCCGAGCTGCCCTTCGACGAGGCGGCCTGGCTGCGCACCGCCAAGTCGCACGGCACCCTGGGCGAGGCCGGCTTCTCCACCCTGGAGCGGGTCTGGGCCCGCCCCACCGCCGAGGTCAACGGCATCGGCGGCGGCTACCAGGGCCCCGGCGGCAAGACGATCGTCCCCGCCTCCGCCCACCTCAAGCTCTCCTTCCGGCTCGTCGCCGGCCAGGACCCGGCCAGGATCCAGCTCGCGGTACGGGACTGGCTCGCCGGACTCGTCCCGGCCGGGATCCGGTACGAGATCGTCTTCGGCGCCCCGACCCGCCCCTGCCTCACCCCCCTCGGCCACCCCGCCCTGAAGGCGGTGGCCGGGGCCATGAGCCGGGCCTTCGACGGCGCCGAGGTCCGCTACACCCGCGAGGGCGGCTCGGGTCCGGCCGCCGACCTCCAGGACGTCCTGGGGGCACCCGTCCTGTTCCTCGGCATCTCCGTCCCGTCCGACGGCTGGCACGCCCCGAACGAGAAGGTCGAGCTCGACCTCCTCATGAAGGGCGTCGAGACGACCGCTCATCTCTGGGGCGACCTGCCCGCCGCCCTCCGGGCCGCCGAGCGCTGAACCCACCACACCGAACCGGGGGAGTTGGAAGCAACCTGTGAGCACCTTGAAGAACGCGCCGGCCCCGAACAACCCGCCGGCCCCGGAGAACACCCCGGCGCCCGGGTCCGAGCCCGCGACGGGGCCCACGCCCGGGTCCGAGCCCGTGACCGCGCCCGAGACCGGCTCCACGCCCACGCCCGGGTCCGAGCCCGCGACGGGGTCCACGCCCACGCCCGGGTTCGCCCCCGCGGACCGCCCGATCTCGCTCACCGCCCCGAGCGGCATCGACCGCGCCGCCCACCACCGCCTCGACGAGGCGTGGCTCGCGGCGGCCTGGAGCCACCCCACGACCCGGGTCTTCGTGGTCTCCGGCGGCCAGGTGCTGATCGACGACCGGCCCGACGGCACCACCGAACTCGTCATGACCCCGGCGTTCGAGGCCCCGGTCACCGAGACCCACCGCTACTTCCTCGGCACGGACGCCGACGGGGTGTCCTACTTCGCGCTCCAGAAGGACACCCTGCCCGGCCGCATGGACCAGTCCGCCCGCCCCGCGGGGCTGCGGGAGGCCGGGCTGCTGCTCTCCGACCGGGACACCGCCCTGATGGTGCACGCCGTGGCCCTGGAGAACTGGCAGCGCCTCCACCGCTTCTGCTCGCGCTGCGGCGAGCGCACGGTCATCGCCGCGGCCGGGCACATCCGCCGCTGCCAGGCCTGCGGCGCCGAGCACTACCCGCGCACCGACCCCGCGGTGATCATGCTCGTCACGGACGAGCACGACCGGGCCCTGCTCGGCCGCCAGGTCCACTGGCCGGAGGGCCGCTTCTCGACCCTCGCCGGCTTCGTCGAGCCGGGCGAGTCCATCGAGCAGTCCGTGGTCCGCGAGGTCTTCGAGGAGGCGGGCGTCACGGTCGGCGAGGTCGAGTACGTCGCCAGCCAGCCGTGGCCCTTCCCGTCCAGCCTGATGCTGGGCTTCTTCGCCCGCGCCACCTCCTCGGAGATCACCGTGGACGGCGAGGAGATCCACGAGGCCCGCTGGTTCTCCCGCGAGGAACTGGCCGCGGCCTTCGAGACCGGCGAGGTCCTCCCCCCGTACGGCATCTCGATCGCCTCCCGCCTGATCGAGCGCTGGTACGGCAGGCCGCTCCCGAAGCCGGGCGACGTGATCTGACCGGCAGGAGCCGGCCCGATCCCCGGGGCGCCCTTCCTCTCCGCCCCCTCGGAACGCGAGAACGCCCCCTCCGGTCGGACATGACCGAAGGGGGCGCGGCGACCACGGCGGTCTCAGCGACCGCGGCGACCACGGCGGTCTCAGCGACCGCGGCGACCACGGCGGTCTCAGCGACCGCGGTGACCGAAAATCGCTCAGACGCCGATCTTCTGCTTGACCTGCGCGAGGCTGGGGTTCGTCAGGGTGGAGCCGTCCGGGAAGAGCACGGTCGGCACCGTCTGGTTGCCGCCGTTGGCCTTCTCGACGAACGCCGCCGAGTCCGGGTCCTGCTCGATGTTGATCTCCGTGTACGCGATGCCCTCGCGTTCCATCTGGCTCTTCAGCCGACGGCAGTAGCCGCACCACGTGGTGCTGTACATCGTCACAGTGCCCTGCATGGCCAGGCGCTCCTCTGCTTCTTCGCTCGCGTTCGCGGACGGGTCCGAGAAGGAGAACGTACGCCCTGCCCGTCCCATTCCCGGAACCGGTTCCGGACGCGGTTCGCCGCCCCGGAATTCGTATGACCGGCGTCTCCCGCCTGTGGACAACCCGCCGCACCCACCCCACGGGACCTGGCAGCATGGCGGGGTGACAGCAGCAACGCACTCCACTCTCTTCCCCCAGGTGCCGGAGACGGCCGACGCGGTGCTCGACGGGCTCGACCCCGAGCAGCGCGAGGTCGCGCTCGCCCTGAGCGGCCCGGTGTGCGTCCTTGCGGGAGCCGGCACGGGCAAGACGCGGGCCATCACGCACAGGATCGCGTACGGGGTCCGGGCGGGCGTGCTCCAGCCCGCCGGCGTCCTCGCCGTCACCTTCACCAACCGCGCCGCGGGCGAGATGCGCGGCCGGCTCCGGCAGCTCGGCGCGGGCGGCGTCCAGGCCCGCACCTTCCACTCCGCGGCCCTCCGCCAGCTCCAGTTCTTCTGGCCGAAAGCGGTCGGTGGCGAGCTGCCCCGGCTCCTGGAGCGCAAGGTCCAGCTGGTCGCCGAGGCCGCGGCCCGCTGCCGGATCCGGCTCGACCGGAACGAGCTGCGGGACGTCACCGGCGAGATCGAGTGGGCCAAGGTCACCCAGACCGTCCCCGCCGACTATCCGGCGGTCGTCGCCAAGGCCCTGAGGGACGCCCCCCGCGACCCGGCGGAGATCGGCCAGATCTACGCCACGTACGAGCAGCTGAAGCGCGACCGCTCGGTGATCGACTTCGAGGACGTGCTGCTCCTCACCGTCGGCATCCTCCAGGACCGGCACGACATCGCCGACCAGGTCCGCCGCCAGTACCAGCACTTCGTGGTCGACGAGTACCAGGACGTCTCCCCGCTCCAGCAGCGGCTGCTCGACCTGTGGGTCGGCGACCGGGACAACCTCTGCGTGGTCGGCGACGCCGGCCAGACGATCTACTCCTTCACCGGCGCCACCCCCGACCACCTGCTGAACTTCCGCGCCCGGCACCCCGGCGCCACCGTGGTCAAACTGGTCCGTGACTACCGTTCCACCCCCCAGGTCGTCCACCTGGCCAACGGACTGCTCTCCCAGGCCCGCGGCCGGGCCGTCGAGCACCGCCTGGAGCTGGTCTCCCAGCGCGACCCCGGCCCCGAGCCGGTCTACGCGGAGTACGCCGACGAGCCCGCCGAGGCCGAGGGCACCGCCCGCCGCGTCCGCGACCTGATCGCCGCCGGCGTCCCGGCCGGCGAGATCGCCGTCCTCTACCGGATCAACGCCCAGTCCGAGGTCTACGAGCAGGCCCTCGCCGACGTCGGGGTGCCCTACCAGCTCCGCGGCGCCGAGCGCTTCTTCGAGCGCCAGGAGGTGCGGGAGGCGGGCATCGCCCTGCGCGGCGCGGCCCGCGCCGGGGGCAACGACTCCCTCCTCGACGACGCCGAGGGCCTGCCCGCGCAGGTCAGGGCGGTCCTCTCCACCAAGGGCTGGACCACCGAGCCGCCCGCCGGCTCCGGCGCCGTCCGCGACCGCTGGGAGTCCCTCGCCGCCCTCGTCCGGCTCGCCGAGGACTTCGTCCGCGCCAGGCCCGGCGCCACCCTCTCCGACCTGGTCGCCGAACTCGACGAGCGGGCCGCCGCCCAGCACGCCCCGACCGTCCAGGGCGTCACCCTCGCCTCGCTGCACGCGGCCAAGGGCCTCGAATGGGACGCCGTCTTCCTCGTCGGCCTCACCGAGGGCATGATGCCGATCACCTACGCCAAGACCGACGAGCAGGTCGAGGAGGAGCGGCGCCTGCTGTACGTGGGCGTCACCCGCGCCCGGGTCCACCTCACGCTCTCCTGGGCCCTCTCCCGCTCCCCGGGCGGCCGGCCCTCCCGGCGCCCCACCCGCTTCCTCAAGGGCCTGCGCCCCGGTTCCGGCTCCCTCGGCGCCGCCGGCCACGGCGGAGGTCCGGGCTCCGTCGAGCGGAGGAGCGCCACCGCCCGGCGCGGGCCGCGCGGCCCCGTCCGCTGCCGGGTCTGCGGCACGACCCTGACCGAGGCGGGCGCGATGAAGCTGATGCGCTGCGAGGACTGCCCCTCGGACATGGACGAGGGACTGTACGAGCGGCTCCGCGACTGGCGCGCCGAGCGGGCGCGGGAGCTCGGTCAGCCCGCCTATTGCGTCTTCACCGACAAGACGCTCATGGCGATCGCCGAGCGGGTCCCCGGCACCGGCGGAGAGCTCGCCTCGATCGCCGGCGTCGGCACCCGCAAGCTGAACCGCTTCGGAGCCGACGTCCTGGCCATCTGCGCAGGTGAGGAGGGAGGGACGGAGGCCGACGGGGTCTGAGGAAAACTCGTCGGAAAAATAGTTTGCGCCCGCCCCGTCAAGCCCCATAAGTTCTTAACCACGGAAACGGCGGCTTCTTTGAAGCCCCGGCTTCGTGCTGTACTTGTCCAAATAAACATGAGGGTCCGGCTCGCACCCGAGCCCTCCGAGACGCCGAGAGGAGGCGATTCCAGTGATCAGCTACACCATTCAGACCAGCACCGCCAGCTTCGTCAGCACCGCCAAAATGACCGATCGCTCGGTCGTCTCCGCCTGCTCGCTCGGCCTCTCCGCCTCGGCGTTCATCGGCACCGGTCTGCCTACCACCGGTCTCTCCGGCCTCGGCATGCCCGCCGCCGTAGAGCTTCGGGCCTCCGTGGCCCCGCGCAATGAGCGACCGACCGAGGCACTGGAAGCAGGAGCAGCAGGCAAGGCCAAGGCCTATGCCTTTGCGGCGACCAGTGCCGGCACCCAGCAGCAGACGACGCACCACACGATGTGGGCCTTCCGTGGGCTCGAACCCTGGAGTGATCCAGCCTGATCCAGGATCAGGCAGGCGCCTTCAGGGCCGCGGAACCCCACCCGGGATCCGCGGCCCTTCTGTTTGTCCCCGAACAGGGACGACAGGGAGAAGGGGCCTCGGGACAGAAACACCCGGTACCAGCCGAAATCCCGGCCAACAGGCCGGAACGACCAGACGAGGAAAGAACACCGTGCAACTCGAAGCGCACGCCCCGTCCGTACCGCCTTCCGACTCGATCCCCCAGCCCGGCCTCACGGAGGACCCCGCTTTGACCCCCCTCGCCCCCCTCACCGCGCTCACCGCGCTCACCGCGCTCGACGACGCCATCGAGAACCTCGGCGTTCCCGTCCCCTGCCGCTCCTACGACCCCGAGGTCTTCTTCGCGGAGTCCCCGGCCGACGTGGAGTACGCGAAGTCCCTCTGCCGGACCTGTCCGCTCATGGCCGCCTGCCTCGCCGGCGCCAAGGAGCGGCGCGAGCCGTGGGGTGTCTGGGGCGGTGAGCTCTTCGTCCAGGGCGTGGTCGTCGCCCGCAAGCGGCCGCGTGGCCGTCCGCGCAAGAACCCGGTCGCGGCATGAACGCCACCGGAACCATCGACCGCCCCCACACGCACGATCCCCAGAAGCAGGCCCCGATGACCTCTTCCACCAGCGAGCCCGCGGGCTCCGCGACCTCAGTCTTCTCCCCCGCCGCCGCGCCCGTGGCGCGTCAGAACAGGACCCGTGAAATGCAACTCATCCCAGAAGCCCTGGCTCGTGCCCATATGCACGACCGACAGCGTGAGGCCGAAGCGGAACGCCAGGCCGTGCGCCTGGTCGCCGCCCGGCGCATGCAGCGCCGCGCCGAGCGCGTCTCGCTGCGCGCCCGCCGCGCGCTCGCCATGGCCGTCATGCACTGAGAACCCGCGCCCTCCGGGGCGCCGTCGCGGGGGCCGGTCCGTCGGGACCGGCCCCCGCGGTGCGTTGCGCGGGACCGCGGACGCCCCGCCGGGCTATCGTCGCGAGGGTGAACGACGCCGGTGCCCCCGAGGAGCCCCTCACCTGCGCGCGCTGCGGCAGGACCGCCGACACCCTGCCACTGACCTGGACCTGCTCCGTGGAGGACGGGCGACGGGTGTACTTCTGCGAGGACTGCTCCCGGGACAACCTCCGCGCCATCGAGGGCAGGCTCGACTCCTCCTGGTGGTGACGGTTCCTAGTCCGCCTCCGGCTCCGGCTTCGCATCCGGTTCCTAGTCCGCCTCCGGCTCCGGCTCCGGCTCCGGCTTCGCATCCGGTTCCGTCTCCGTCTCCGGCTGTGCGAAGCCCGGGAGCCACTCGCTCAGTTCGTCGCGCAGGCGGACCGCCGCGTTCAGCTGGCACAGCACCCCGATGGTGCTCAGCGTCACCCGGTGTATCAGCAGGTACGAGGGCGGCAGGTTCAGCTGCTTGCCCAACTGGTGCGCGGGGGAGCGGGGATCGGCGATGCGCGCCGCCTGGGCGCGCATCCAGGAGCGGGTGAAGACGAAGGTCTCCGCCTCGGCCGGCTCGATGATCGGCACCAGGTACTCCAGGACCGCGTCCGGGTCGAGCGAGACGGTCTCCTTGACGAAACCCTCCGCGCGCAGCAGGTCGTAGACCGCCTCGGCCTCACCGGCGAGCGTCATCCGCAGACAGGTGCCGATCACCTCGGGCAGCCCGCCCGGCAGCCGGTCCACGGTGCCGAAGTCGAGGACGCCGAGCCGCCAGCCCTCCGGCCCCTCGTCCTCCCCGGCCCCGGGCAGCAGCCGGAAGTTCCCCGGGTGCGGATCGGCGTGCAGCAGACCGGTGCGCGCCGGGCCGGAGAAGAGGAAGCGGGCGAGGAGCTGGCCCGCCCGGTCCCGCTGCTCACGGGTGCCGTCCGCGATCACCTCCGCGAGCGGAAGGCCCTCCATCCACTCGGTCACCAGGATCTGTTCCGACTGGTGCACCACCGCCGGGACCACCACGTCCGGGTCGTCCGCGAACTCCTCCGCGTGCTTCCGCTGGGCCGCCGCCTCCAAGCCGTAGTCCAGCTCCTCGGAGACCCGGTCCCGCATCTCGGTGATCAGCGGCTTGATGTCCATGCCCGGGATCAGGGGACCGAGCAGCCGGGCGAAACGGCTCAGCTGCGTCAGGTCCGAGAGCAGCGCCTCCCCGGCGCCCGGGTACTGCACCTTGACCGCGACCTCGCGCCCGTCGTGCCACACGGCCCGGTGCACCTGCCCGATCGAGGCCGCGGCCGCCGGTTTGTCCTCGAACTCCAGGAACAGCCCGCGCCAGTCGGCGCCCAGACGCTCCTCCAGGACCGCGTGCACCGTCCGCGTCGGCATCGGCGGCGCCGCGTCCTGCAGCTTCGTCAGGGCCGCCCGGTACGGTCCGGCGACCTCCTCCGGCAGGGCCGACTCGAAGACGGAGAGGGCCTGCCCGAACTTCATGGCCCCTCCCTTCAACTCGCCGAGCACCTTGAAGAGTTGATCGGCCGTGCGCTGCTGGAGCTCGCGGGCGACGATCTCCGCGGACCTGCCGCCGATCCGCTTGCCCAGGCCCCAGGTGGCCCGGCCCGCGAAGCCCAGGGGCAACGCGGCCAACTTGGCGGTCCGGGTGACCGCCTTCCGGGGAAGATCAGACATGCGCCCCTCCAAAACCCAGACTGCCGTGTCGCGCGGGACCGTTACCCCGCCATTGTGTCGTGCGCGTCCTCCGCTGCCGAGGCGCGCTCCCCCTTCCCTCCGTGAGCGGCCCCGCAGGGGCAGGCCGGATGGGGTCTCAGCCGCTCCGCCCGCCACTCCAGGAACGGCAGCGACGCCTCCCAGCGGGTGCCCGTGCTGGCCGGCAGGTCCCCGTCCAGAAAGGCGAGGGCGTGCGCGGCGGCCAGCCCCGCCACCGCGGTGGCCAGCCCCAGGTCGCAGGCCGGCAGCGGATGCGGGGCGCCGGAGCGCCACTGGGCGAGCAGCCGGGGCCGGACCGGCTCACGGTCCGTCCGCTCCTCCTGGAGACAGCGGGCGCAGGCCGTGCCGCCCGGCAGCACGAGCGGGCCGACCGTCCCCGTCGCCTCGACGACCCCGGCGTACAGATGGGGGGTGCCGGTGGAGATCCACGGCTCGGCCGGGAGGGGATCGGGGACGTAGGCGCCGAGCCCGTCCCGGGGCGTCACCACCACGAGTGAAAGCCCGACCCCACCGCTTCCTTCACCCGCGGCACCGTTTCCCGCGCCGGCCCCACCGCTCGCTTCACCCGCGCCACCGTTTCCCGAGCCGGGCCGACCGTTCCTTCCGCGCGGCCCGCCCCGTGACCACTGGCCGACCAGGCGTCGGGCGGCCGTCGCCCGGCGCTCGCCGACGGCCTCGGCCGGCAGGCCGCCCGGTGCCGTCTCCCAGGGTTCGACCCGGCCGGAGTCCAGCACCTCGACCCGGCCCACGCCCGCCGCGGCGAGCAGGGCCGCCACCGTCGCCCCCACCCGCCCCGCGCCCCGGACCTGGACGCGCAGGGCCCGGCGGGCCCTCAGGACCCCCGCCGCCCGCTCCGGCTCGGGATGGACCACGGACAGGGAGGCCAGGTCGGCCCGGAGCGGATCGAGGGCCCTGCCCGCCGCTCCGGAGGCCGGTCCCGCCCTCCCGGGCCGCCCCGTCGTGGAATCCGTGAGCAGCCCGGCCGACTCCAGATGCCCGAGGAGCACCTCCAGGCGTCCGTCCGGCAGACCGAGCGTCCGCGCCTCGGCCCGCAGCAGCTCGACCCCGCGCGTCCCGTCGAGCAGCCCGAGTACCGCCTCCGTCTCCGGACCGACCGGGTCGAGCACCACGGCGTGGGCCGGAGTGACCCCGAACTGGACGCACCGCAGACTCCGCCAGGCCCGCCGCAGCGCCGGTTTCACCATCGGATGCATTTCCCGCCCCCGTCCGCCCTACGTCATGATCCACATGCCGCGATCCAGACACCGCGATCCGGACGCCGTGATCCGCATTCATGATCGACAACGGCTTTTCCGTCGTCCACGAGTGAGAATGCCCAGAAGCTCCGACCGGTGCAGAAAGTTGTCCACAGGCCGGGGGATTAGTCATTCAAATGGGGCGCGGTCCGGCCGGACCGTTCCCGGAACCGCCCGGGCAACGGGTAACGTCGTGGCCGTGCCCGCCGACCCACGACGCAGCGTGACCAGCAAGCAGCCCCACGACGCCGGGACGAGCGCGGTCGAGGTACGCAGGAGCGCGCGGCGGAGCAGGACCGTTTCGGCCTACCGCGAGGGCGACCGGACCGTCGTGCTCATCCCCGCCCGCATGTCGGAGGCGGAGGAGCGGCGCTGGGTCGGCGTCATGCTGGACAAGCTCGCCGCCAAGGAGAACCGGGGCGTCCTCGGCGACCGCGAACTCGCCGAACGGGCCCGACGCCTCTCCGACCAGTACTTCGACGGCCGGGCCCGCCCCGCCTCGGTCCGCTGGGTGACCAACCAGAACACCCGCTGGGGCTCCTGCACCCCCTCCGAGGGCAGCATCCGCCTCTCCCACCGGCTCCGGGGCATGCCCGAGTACGTCGTCGACTACGTCCTCCTGCACGAGCTGGCCCATCTGCTCGTCCCCGGCCACGGCCCCCGCTTCTGGCGGCTCCTGGAGTCCTACCCCCGCACCGAACGGGCCCGGGGCTACCTGGAGGGAGTGGCCGCCGCCGAACGCCTCCCGAACCTTTCGAACCGCCCGGACCGCCCGGACCGTCCGGACGACCCGGACTGCCCGAGCGATCCGGACGCTCGCGAGGAGTGACGGCGCCGCCACGCCACGGGGCGCGGATTTCCCGATTCCGTACCGAAAACGACCTGGCCTGTCTCAATGTCGTACGCAGCGGTTAGCCTGGCGCGAGCATTCGCCATTCGGGATGGGGGACGGTCGTTACGCATGGCCAGGGAATTCCAACGCGGCCACAAGGCCAAGATCAGTGATCTGACCGCGGGGACCGATCTGTACGTGGGCGTGCAGATCGCGGCGCCCGGACTGACTTTCGACATCAGTTGCTTCGGCCTCGACGCCGACGAGCGGCTCTCGGACGACCGCTACTTCGTCTTCTTCAACCAGCCGAAGTCGCCCGAGGAGTCCATCCAGCTCCTCGGCGCCCAGGCCGGTGACACCGAGTCCTTCCGCGTCACCCTCGACCGCGTCCCCGCGCACATCCACAAGCTGTCCTTCACCGCCACGATCGACGGCGACGGCCAGATGTCCCAGATCGGCCCCGGCCACCTGCGGATCGTGGCGGGCGGCGAGGAGGTCGCCCGGTACGCGTTCACCGGCGCGGAGTTCTCCACCGAGCGCGCGGTGATGCTCGGCGACTTCTACCTCAAGGACGTCTGGCGGTTCGCCGCCGTCGGCCAGGGCTTCGACGGAGGCCTGGAGGCGCTCCTGCGGAACTTCGGCGGCGAGGTCGCCGAGGAGGAGCCCGCCGCCCCGCAGCAGCAGGCGGCCGCCCCCGGCTTCGCCCCGCCGCCCCAGGCCGCGGCGCCCCCGGCCTTCGGCGCCCCCGCCGCCCCGGCTCCGGCCCCGGCGCCCGCGTTCGGCGCCCCGGCGGCCCCGCCCGCCCCGGCCCCCGCGCCCGTCCCCCCGGCCCCGCCGGTCCACACGGCGCCCACGATGGTCGCGCCCATGGCCCCGGCCCCCGTGCCCCCGCCGGCCCCGGCCCCCGCGCCGTACGGATACCCCCAGCCGCCCCAGCACGGGCAGGTGCCGGGCCAGTACCCCGGCCAGGGCCAGCCGCCGCAGTCCCCGCCGTACGGCCAGACTCCGCCTCCGTACGGGCAGACGCCCCCCTACGGGCAGACCCCGCCCCCGTACGGCCAGCAGCACGCGGGCGTGCCCCAGGGCGTCCCCGCCGCCGGCGCGGGCCTCGCCGCCGCGCTCGCGCCGTACAAGGAGACCGCCACCGGCTCCCGCTGGACCCCGCAGAACCAGCAGCTCATGCGGGTCGACCTCGCCATGGGCGGCACGCCCGTCCTGGCCCGGCAGGGCTCCATGGTCATGTACCAGGGCAAGGTCGACTTCGGCTACAAGGGCGCGGGCTTCGCCGGCCGGATCGTCGGCAACGCCACCGGCCAGGAGATGCAGCTGATGCGCTGCACCGGCCGCGGCCAGGTCTTCCTCGCCGAGGAGGGCGCCCAGCTGCACCCGATCGAGCTCCAGGGCGACGGCATCTGCGTCTCCGCCGAGAACGTCCTCGCGTTCGACGAGACCCTCCAGTACGAGGTCCGCCGCATCGAGGGCCACGGCATCCCCGGCGGCGCCCTGTTCACCATGCAGTTCCAGGGCAGCGGCACGGTCGTCGTAAAGACCCGCGGCATCCCCGTGGTCCTCCCGGTCACACCCACGACCTTCGCCGACTGCAACGCCGTCGTCGCCTGGTCGTCCGCGTCCCAGGTCGTCCTCTCCAGCCAGGTGCGCCTGCGCCGCAACGCCTACCCGGGCCACAGCGGAGAGACCGTGAACCTGCAGTTCCGGGGCGCCCCCGGCAACTTCGTCGTCGTCCAGCCCTACGAGGTCTGAGGGAGCCCGAAGCCATGAACCAGCAACTCGCGGGCTACGCCCCGACCCCCGTCGCGGCCCGGATGGAGAACCACGGCAGCACCATGCTCAAGGTCGCCATGGCGACCGGCCAGGACCTTTACGCCCGGACCGGCTCGATGGTCGCCTACGAGGGCTTCATCACCTACGAGCCCAACCCGCCCGCCGTCCGTCAGTACGCACAGCAGTGGGTCACGGGCGAGGGCGCGCCGATCATGAAGTGCTCCGGCGACGGACTGCTCTACCTCGCCGACTACGGCGCCGACGTCGTCGTGATCAACCTCGACAACGACTCCCTGTCGGTCAACGGCACCAACCTCCTCGCCTTCGACGCCCACCTCCAGTGGGGCGTCGAGCGGGTCAAGGGCCTCGCCAAGTTCGCCGGCCAGGGCCTGTTCAACGTGACGATCTCCGGCACCGGCTGGGTCGCGCTGACCTCGCGCGGCACCCCGATCGTCGTCGACTGCGGCCGCGGCGAGGACGAGACGTACGTCGACCCCGACGCGCTCGTCGCCTGGTCGCCCGCGCTCAAGGTCAAGGGCAAGCGCAGCTTCAAGGCCTCCTCCCTCATCGGACGGGGCAGCGGCGAGGCGTACCAGATGGCCTTCTCGGGCCAGGGCATCGTCGTCGTACAGCCGAGCGAGGACAGCACCGACCGCCTGCGGGTCCGGGGCTGAGGGGGAGCGAGAACACACCATGCAGAGCCCGCTTTTCAACCACGCCGAACAGCAGAGCCAGGAGCGGTACGTCATCCAGAACCCGCAGCTCCTGCGGGTCAGCCTGACCGGGCAGGACGACGTCCTCGCCCGCAAGGGCGCCATGGTCGCCTACCAGGGGCTCATCGACTTCGACGGTGAGTACCAGACGGCGAACCAGCGCAGGGCCCGCGCCCGCACCGGTGAGGGCCTCGACCTGATGCGCTGCTCCGGGCAGGGCACGGTCTACTTCGCCAACCTCGCCCAGCACGTCCACGTCGTGGAGGTCGAGCAGGAGGGCCTCACCGTCGACAGCGCCTACGTCCTGGCGCTCGACTCGACCCTCCACACCGAGGTCATCGCCGTCGACAGCCAGTACGGCATCTCCGGCTCCGGCAAGTACCAGCTCAACATCTCCGGCCGCGGCAAGGTCGCCCTGATGACCTCGGGGCAGCCGCTGATGATGCAGGTCACGCCCGACAAGTACGTCAGCGTCGACGCGGACGCGATCGTCGCCTGGTCCACCGGACTGCGCGTCCAGATGCAGGCGCAGACGCACAACTCCAGCGTCCGCCGCCGACGCGGCGACACCGGCGAGGGCTGGGAGCTCAGCTTCCTCGGACAGGGCTTCGCCCTCGTCCAGCCCAGCGAGGTCATGCCCCCGCAGCACGCGGCCGTCGGCCAGGGCATCGCCGCCCAGTACGGCGCCGGACAGCACGGCGCCCACGGCCAGAACCAGACCAACGCCTGGAACTAGGCAGGGGTACGGAGAAGGGGGCGGGCGCCACGACCGGCGCCCGCCCCCTTCCGCCGTCCTCACAGCCGCGCCAGCGTGCCCTCCAGGAGGCGGACCACCGAGGTGTCCGCCACGCCCGCCACGTCCTCGTACGCGAACCAGCGCAGGTCGAGCGACTCCTCGCTGATCCGCTCCACCGCCTCGGCCGGTGCCAGGGCCGCGTACTGCACGTCCAGGTGCCAGTGGCAGGGCGCCGGGATCGGATGCCGGTCGAGCCGCACCGGGCCGCCCGGCAGCAGCACGAGCCCCGGGATCCCGGACTCCTCCGTCGCCTCCCGCAGCGCGGCGGCCTCGACCGTCGCGTCGCCCGGCTCGCAGTGGCCGCCCATCTGCAACCACATGCCCAGCTTCTTGTGCAGGGTCAGCAGGACCCTGCCCCGCACGGGGTCGACCACCAGCGCGCTGGACGTCAGGTGTCCGGCCGAGCAGGGCTTGTACATGCCGTCCGGGTGCGCGTCCAGGTGGTCCAGATAGACCTGCCGCAGCTCCTCCTGGCCCCCGTACTCCTTCAGTACGAGGACCGCGTCGTCGTGCAGGGTCACTCCTTGCCGTCCCCGCCGCCGGCCCCGCCCTTGTTCCCGTCCTCGTCCCCGTCCTTCGGGGCGCCGCCCTTCGCCGCCTCGCCGAGCATCTTGTCCAGCTCGGAGAAGTCGAGGTGCTCGCGGTGCACGAAGCCGTCCGGGTCGTCCAGGTCGGTCGCCGTCGGCAGCATGTCCGGGTGCTCCCACAGACCGTCCCGGCCGTCGACCCCGCGCGCGTCGGTGAGCGAGGCCCACAGGCGCGCCGCGTCCCGCAGCCGCCGCGGACGCAGTTCGAGACCGATCAGGGTCGCGAAGGTCTGCTCGGCGGGGCCGCCCGAGGCCCGGCGCCGGCGCAGCGTCTCGCGCAGCGCGTCCGCCGAGGTCAGACGCGACTTGGCGGCCTCGTGGACCACCGCGTCCACCCAGCCCTCGACCAGCGCGAGCGCCGTCTCCAGACGGGCCAGGGCCGCCTTCTGCTCCGGGGTGTCCTCCGGCTGGAACATGCCCTGCTGGAGCGCCTCCTGAAGCTGCTCGGGGTGCGTCGGGTCGAGCTGGCCCACCGCCTCCTCCAGCTTCGAGGTGTCGACCTTGATCCCGCGCGCGTACCCCTCGACCGCGCCGAACAGGTGCGCCCGCAGCCACGGCACGTGCGCGAAGAGGCGCTGGTGGGCCGCCTCGCGCAGCGCCAGGTAGAGCCGCACCTCGTCCGAGGGCACGCCCAGGTCCTTGCCGAAGGCCTCGATGTTCAGCGGCAGCAGCGCGGCGCGCCCGGCCGGGCCCAGCGGCAGGCCGACGTCGGTCGAGCCGACGACCTCACCGGCGAGCGCGCCCACGGCCTGCCCGATCTGCTGGCCGAACATGGCGCCGCCCATGGAGCGCATCATGCCGATCAGCGGGCCCGCCATGGCCTGCATCTCCTCCGGCAGGACGTCGCCCATCGCCGTGCCGACCCGCTCGGCGACCGGGTCCACGAGCTGCTGCCACGCCGGCAGCGTCGCCTCGACCCACTCGGCGCGGCTCCACGCCACGGCGACGTTCGCACCCGAGGGCAGCGAGGTCGCCTGGTCCAGCCACAGGTCGGCCAGGCGCAGGGCCTCCTGGACCGCGGACTTCTCGGCCGGGCCCACGCTGGCGTCCTTGGTGCCGTCGGACGTGCCCTGGGCGACCACCTGGCGCGCGATCTGCTTGGCCATGTCCCAGTTCACGGGACCGCCCTCGTAGCTCAGCATCTGCCCGAGCTGCTGGAAGGCCGCGCCCAGGTCGTTGGGGTTCAGCGAACCGAACATCGCCGCGAACGGATTGTCCGCGCCTCCCGGGCCGCCCGGCCCGCCCATGCCCGGCAGTGCGCCGAAACCGAACGGGTTCGCCCCGAACGGGTTGCCGCCCTGGCCACCGGACCCCTGGCCACCTCCGGCGGGGTCCTTCTTCTTGCCCTCGTCGCCGTCCTCCGGCTCCTCCGGCGGAAGGCCGAATCCGAATGGGGTGTCACTCACAGGTTTCCTCGGCTCGTAGGGCCGCCGGCCTCCTGCCGACGGCGACTGCCCGACCAGAGCCTGCCCACGACAGGCTCCGCACACCACCAGCGTAGACATCCGGGCCGGAAACGGGCTCGGTGCTCCGCCGGGGCGTGCCCTGCGGCAGGATGGACGCCACCTGGTCCGTACGCCGTGCGGCATACGTACTGAAGACAACCGCTGGAGACGCCCGGTGAGTTCCCCAGATCCACAGGTTCGCGGAGCGCGAAACCACTCGGCCCGGTCCACCGCGCGCGGCCCCGTCGTCGCGGTCACCGGCGCCGCTTCCGGCATCGGTGACCTGCTGACCAGGCGCCTCGCCGCCTCCGAGGAGGTCAAGCGGGTCGTCGCCATCGACGAGCGCCGGGGCGAGGTCCCCGAGGCGCAGTGGCACGTCCTCGACGTGCGCGATCCGGCCATCGCCGAGAAGCTGCGCGGCGCCGACGTCGTCGTGCACCTCGCCGTCGACCTCGACCTGGAGACCGACCCCGCGGCCCGGACGGCCTACAACGTGCGCGGCACGCAGACCGTCCTGACCGCCGCCGCGGCCGCCGGCGTCCACCGGGTGGTGCTCTGCACCTCCGCGATGGTCTACGGCGCCCTGCCCGACAACGACATCCCGCTCTCCGAGGACGCCGAGCTGAAGGCCACGGCGGAGGCCACCGGCGTCGGCGACCTGCTGGAGATCGAGCGCCTGGGCCGCCGGGCGCCCCGCGCGCACCCCGGCCTCCACGTCACCGTGGTCCGCCCGGCCGTCCTCGTCGGCGGTACGGACACGGCGCTGACCCGCTACTTCGAGTCGCCCCGGCTGCTCGTCGTCGCCGGATCCCGGCCCACCTGGCAGTTCTGCCACGTCGAGGACCTGGTGAGCGCCCTGGAGTACGCGGCCCTGGGGAAGGTCGACGGGGAGTTCGCGGTCGGCTGCGAGGGCTGGCTGGAGCAGGAGGAGGTCGAGGAGCTCTCCGGGATCCGGCGCATGGAGCTGCCCTCCGCCGTCGCCCTCGGCACGGCTGCCCGCCTCCACCGGATCGGCCTCACCCCGTCCCCGGCGGGCGACCTCGCGTACACCATGCACCCCTGGGTGGTGAGCGTCGGACGCCTGCACGACGCCGGCTGGCGGCCGAAGTGGACGAACGAGGAGGTCCTCGCCGCGCTCCTGGAGGAGGTCGAGGGCCGCCACACGGTCGCCGGGCGCCGCCTGGGCCGCAAGGACGCGACGGCGGCCGGCGCGGCCGGCGCGACGGTGGCGCTGCTCGGCACGGCGGCGCTCGTACGGCAGATGCGGAAGCGGCGCGGGATCTGACCCCTTTCGTCCCCGCCGTGCGGCCGACTGTAGGACCCTCCTACGGAGGGTCCGGAGCGCCGGTCGAAACCTCTCTTCCGGGTTGTCGGCGGCGTACGGCACGATGGGGACATGGCACTGACGTTTGACCACCCCGGCGAGCGGGCCGCGGCCGACCCCATCAAGCTCCTCGCGATCCGGGAGACCCCGCTCTCCGTCGACGAGGTCTTCCGGGCGGTCGGGGACGACGCCTCCGGCGGCACGACCCTCTTCGTCGGCACCGTGCGCAACCACGACGGCGGCGCGGACGTCGACGCGCTCGGCTACTCCTGCCACCCCACGGCCGGGGCGGAGCTGCGCCGCGTCGCCGAGAAGGTCGTCGCGAACCACCCGGTCCGCGCCCTGGCCGCCGTCCACCGCGTGGGCGACCTGGCGGTCGGCGACATCGCGGTCGTCGTGGCCGTCTCCTGCCCCCACCGCGCGGAGGCCTTCCAGGCCTGCCGCATGCTGATCGACGACCTCAAGCACGAAGTACCCATTTGGAAGCACCAGAGCTTCTCGGACGGAACCGAGGAGTGGGTCGGTGCCTGCTAGGGAGGGCGGGGAGGCAAGGCGACGCGCCGACACGGCGTAGCCGAACGCCCGATTTGCGTAACCGACCCCCGCGCGCGAGCGTTGACGGCACGGATGAAACAGTCTGCTGATCAACTCACTGGGGATGGGAGGTCGGAATGGCGGCGCTGGCCTGGTTGCTGATTCCGCTTTTCGCAGTCGTCGGCGCGGCGATATGGGGAAGCTGGGCTTCGAGGAACAAGACCATAGGCGACGTGGCCGAACTCGCCGGCTACGCCCGCTTCCGCGACGCGATGGAACGCGCCCATCCCACACGCGCCGAATCCGCGCTCGCCGAACCCGCTCCCCACGAGCGCGAACCGGCCGCCGCGGCCACCGCCGTCACCCCGTCCTCCTCCGGCTGACACGGCTGTCACGGGCCGCCTCGTACGGACCCGCCCCGGGGGTGCGCCCACAGGCGAGTCCCGTACTGTCGTTCCATGCCACGCCGCACCGCGACGATGCTCGCCTCCACCCTGGTCCTGATCTGCCTGCTCATCGCCGGCGTTCTGATCCCGGTGCCGTACGCGGAGATGAGCCCCGGACCGACGGTCAACACCCTCGGTGAGGCCAGGGGGGAGCCCGTGCTCCAGATCTCCGGGCGCAAGACGTACCCGACCGACGGCCACCTCAACATGACGACGGTCCGCGTCACCAGCGCGGACTACAGGATGAACGCCGTCGAGGCCGTCTACGGATGGCTCGCCCACGACAACGTGGTGGTGCCGCACGACACGCTCTACCCGGACGGCAAGACCGAGGAGCAGTCGAGCCAGGAGAACGCCGAGGAGTTCAGCCAGTCCCAGGAGAGCGCCAAGGTCGCGGCCCTCGGCGAGCTGGGCGTCCCGGTGGTCTCCCGGGTCGTCGTCGGCACGGTGGTCAAGGGCGCCCCCGCCGAGGGCAAGCTGCACGCCGGGGACGTCATCAAGGCCGTCGACGGAGTGCCGATCACCGAGCAGAGCGCCGTCGCCGCGCAGGTGACGAAGCGGAAGCCCGGCCAGAAGGTCGAGTTCACGATCGTCCCCGCCAAGGAGGCGGCCGCCGCCGAGAAGGCGGGCAAGGAGCCGACCGTCACGCGGAAGGTGGTCATCACGACCACCACCTCCGAGGAGGGCGACCGGGCCGTCGTCGGCATCCAGGCCGGCACCGACCACGTCTTCCCGTTCACGATCGACATCAAGCTGGCCGACGTCGGCGGCCCCAGCGCCGGGCTGATGTTCGCGCTCGGCATCGTCGACAAGCTCACCCCGGACAGCCTCACGGGCGGCCGGTTCATCGCCGGCACCGGCACCATCGACGACAAGGGCGAGGTCGGCCCGATCGGCGGCATCGAGATGAAGCTGGTCGGCGCGCGCGACGCGGGCGCGGAGTACTTCCTCACCCCGGCCGACAACTGCGCCGCGGCGGCCTCCGACACCCCCGACGGCCTCACCCTCGTCAAGGTGGACACCATCGACGACGCCACGAAGTCCCTGGAGAAGCTCCGCAAGGGCGACACGGCGTCCCTGCCGCGCTGCGCGAAGGGCTGAGACCACGCGGAAGCCGAGGGGGCGCCCGACCGGACCGGTCGGGCGCCCCCTCGGCTTCCGCGTGGGTCCTCAGCTCTCGAAGGTGGCCGCGAGCGCCTCGGCGAGGCCCGGCACCAGGTCCGGTCCGGTCAGGACCTCCGTCGGCGAGTCCTTCTCGCGCAGCCGGATCGCCGCCTCGCGCGCCCCGCCCCGCAGCACCGCCACGGTCATCCGGACCTCCTGGCGGTCGGGGTGCCCGGCCACCCACTTGGCGAGCTGCTTCTCGCTCAGCCCCTGCGGCACCTGGGCCTCCGCCGACGGGGGCAGCATGAGCCGCTCCACCGTCATGGCGCAGCCGGTGACGGCGTCGGGCCAGGCGATCGTGCCGAGGAACTCGTCGAGCGGCTTCCCGCGCGGCAGCTTGTCCTGCTCGATCGGGGTGTAGGAGGCGGCCTCGTCGCCCAGGCCGAGCTGGGAGGCGAGCTTGGGTTCCCGGGCGCGCAGCCGGGCGGTGTCGACCAGGGCGAACAGGCGGGCGGGCTGGTCCCAGCCGAGACCCGACGCGTACTCGTCGATCTCGAGAACCGCGCGGGTGAGGGGGCTCGCGGCCATCGCCGGGCCGGAGGGGGAAACGTTGGACATGACCAATATCCTGCCTCCTCTTTCCCCGAAGCCGGGAACTAGGTAAAGCCTCGGTAAGTTGCATCAGTGGGCCCTACGATCGCGGGGCCTGCTTTCGGACCCACCAGCAGCATCGACACGCATCGACACCGAGACGCATCAACATCGAGGGGCGCACGTTGGCTTTCCAGATGCCGGACCGCGGCGGAGGCCCGTCAGGGCCAAGGATGAGAGTCGGCCGGCCGTCCCGGCGGGCCCGTACCCTGCTCATGACACTCGGGGTACTGGCCGTCCTGGCCATGGCGTTCGTGATGTTCGCCGGGTTCTGGACGGACTGGCTCTGGTACCGCTCGGTCCACTACTCCTCCGTGTTCACCACCACCCTGTGGACCAAGATCGGCCTCTTCGCGGTCTTCGGCCTCCTGATGGGGCTCGCCGTCGGCCTCAACATCTGGCTGGCGTACCGGCTGCGGCCGCCGCTCAGCGCGATGTCGCTCGAGCAGCAGAGCCTCGACCGGTACCGGATGGGCCTCGCCCCCTTCAAGAAGTGGGTGCTGCTCGCGGTCACGGCCCTGGTGGCCCTGATCGCCGGCGCCTCCGCCTCCGGCCAGTGGCGCACCTGGCTGATGTGGGTCAACGGCGTGAAGTTCGGCCAGAAGGACCCGCAGTTCGGGCTCGACGTGGCGTTCTACGCCTTCGACCTGCCCTGGTACCGCTTCCTCCTCGCGTTCGGCTTCGCCGCCGCCGTCATCTCGCTGATCGCCGCCGCGCTCACGCACTACCTGTACGGCGGACTGCGGATCACCAGCCCGGGCGCCCGCGCCACCGCCGCGGCCACGGGCCACCTCTCGGTGCTGCTCGGCGTCTTCGTGTCGCTGAAGGCCGTGGCGTACTGGCTCGACCGGTACGGCCTGGCCGTGAAGTCCAGCGACTTCAAGGCCACCGGCAACTGGACGGGCCTGCGGTACGTCGACGCCAACGCCTACCTGCCGGCGAAGACCATCCTCTTCTGCATCGCCGCGATCTGCGCCGTGCTGTTCTTCGCGACGCTCTGGCGCCGCACCTGGCAGCTGCCGGTGATCGGCTTCGGCCTGATGGTGCTCTCCGCGGTCCTGATCGGCGGCCTGTACCCGGCGATCGTGCAGAAGTTCCAGGTCCAGCCGAACGAGCAGGCCAAGGAAGCGCCGTACATCCAGAAGAACATCGACGCGACCCGCAAGGCGTACGCGATCGACGGGACGAAGCCGGAGAACTACTCGGGCAAGTCGACGGTCAAGGCCAAGGACAGGCTGCGGGCCGACGCCGACACGGCGGCGAGCTACCGCCTCCTCGACCCGAACATCGTCTCGCCCACGTTCCAGCAGCTGGAGCAGAAGCGGAAGTACTACCAGTTCCCGACCACCCTGGACGTGGACCGCTACCAGGGCAAGGACACCGTCATCGGTCTCCGCGAGCTCAACATCCGCGGCATCCCGAAGCGGAACTGGATCAACGACCACTTCACCTACACCCACGGCTACGGCGCGATCATGGCCGCGGGCACGCAGACGGACGCCAACGGCTCCCCGGTCTTCACCGAGTCCGGCCTGCCGACCACCGGTCAGCTCCCGAAGTACGAGCAGCGGATCTACTACGGCGAGAAGACCGACCAGTACTCGATCGTGGGCGGGCCCCAGCGGGAGCTCGACTACGAGGAGAACGGCGAGAAGACCACCAGCTACAAGGAGAAGAGCGGCGTCAGCCTCTCCAGCACCTTCAACCGCGCCGCGTACGCGGTGGCCTTCAGCGAGCCGCAGATCCTCTACTCGGGGGCCATCGGCGACGGTTCGCGGATCCTCTACAACCGCACGCCCAAGGACCGCGTCGAGGCGGTCGCGCCCTGGCTGACCATCGACGGCGACGCCTACCCGGCGGTCGTCGACGGCCGGATCCAGTGGATCATCGACGCGTACACGACGACCAACGGCTACCCGTACGCCTCGCGCACCACGCTCGGCGACACCACGGCCGACTCGCTGACCGTCGGCAACCAGCAGCGCACGGTCGTCGCCCAGCAGAACCAGGTCAACTACATCCGCAACTCGGTGAAGGCCACCGTCGACGCCTACGACGGCACGGTGAAGCTCTACCAGTGGGACACCGGGGACCCGGTCCTCAAGACCTGGATGAAGGCCTTCCCGGACACGGTCAAGGCGAAGTCCGAGATCGAGCCCGACCTCCTGGAGCACCTGCGCTACCCGCAGGACATGTTCAAGGTCCAGCGCGAGCTGCTGACCCGCTACCACGTCACCGACCCGGCCCAGTTCTACAGCGGCTCGGACGCCTGGCAGGTGCCGGACGACCCGACCAACAAGGAGGGCAACGCGGTCCCGCCGTACTACCTGAGCATGAAGATGCCCGGGGACACGGAGCAGCGCTTCTCGCTGACGACGACGTTCACGCCGAACGGGCGGCCCAACCTGGGCGGCTTCATGGCGGTCGACGCCGACGCCACCAGCGAGGAGTACGGCCGGCTGAGGCTGCTGAGGGTCACCCAGGACGTGCCGGGCCCGGCCCAGGTGCAGAGCAAGCTCAACGGCCTGCCGTCCGTGGCCCAGTTCGTCCGGGACATGAGGGGCGCCGACTCCGACATCCAGTACGGCAACCTGCTGACCGTGCCGCTCGACGGCGGGTTCCTGTACGTGGAGCCGGTGTACGCCCAGGGACGGAACGCGCTCTACCCGCTCCTGAAGAAGGTCGCGGTCTCGTACGTGGACGCGGACCAGCCCGAGGGCGACACGACCAAGGACACCACGGTGTTCGAGGACAACCTCACCAAGGCGCTCAACGCGGTCTTCGGGGTGGACGCGCCGACGCAGCCGACGCCGGAGCAGCCGGGCACCACGCCTCCGCCGCCGACGTCGAACGACGAGGCGCTGAAGCAGGCGATCGCCGACGCCCAGAAGGCGTACGACGCGGGCGAGGCGGCCCTGCAGAAGGGCGACTGGACCGCGTACGGCAAGGCGCAGGAGGACCTCCAGGCGGCCCTCGTGAAGGCCGCCGACGCCGGGGCGAAGCTCAAGACCCCGGGAGCAGGCGGTTGACCTGAGGTTTTCCACCTCCGCGTCGTGATACTGTTACGTCACCGACGCGGGGTGGAGCAGCTCGGTAGCTCGCTGGGCTCATAACCCAGAGGTCGCAGGTTCAAATCCTGTCCCCGCTACTCTGTGGCAAACGAGGGCCCGGATCCATAAGGATCCGGGCCTTTGTCGTGTGTCGGCGTGCCAGGGGGTACGGAAGAGCGGTAGGGAAGGGGCGAGTTGGCGTGAGTCGTGTTTGACTTGTCTCTCTGTGGGCATGTCGACAAAACGCTGAGTTACCTCACTGGCTGCGATTTACCAGGTGTGCTCGGGTGGCGGGTGGTGCGACGATGGTATTTATGGGGGACAGGGCAACTCTGTTGGAAACAGGGCGGTTTGTGCAGCGGCATGCCAGGAATGCCGCGGACGAGATCATCGAGGCGGTGGGGGTCGCCGACGCGGTCCTCGGCACCACGGCCGTGGCCGATGCCGACACCGAGAACGAGACCGAGACCGAGGCCCGGCACCGCCGTGCCGCCGAGCGCGGCGACCTCGCCTCGATGAGCGCCCTCGGCGCCATGCTGCTGCGCCGCGGCGACCTCGACGGCGCCGAGCCCCATCTGCGCGCCGCCACCGCCGAGGGGGACCGGGCCGCCGCCAACAACCTGGGCGTCCTGCTGCACCAGCGCGGCTACGCCGACGAGGCCGCCGGCTGGTGGCGGGTCGCCGCCGTCGCCGGCTCCGCCCCCGCCGCCCACGCGCTCGGCCGCCACCACCGCGAGCGCGGCGACGAGCCCGCCGCCGAGTACTGGCTGCGCCAGGCCGCCGAGCAGGGCCACGCCCTCGGCGCGTACGCCCTCGCCGACCTCCTGGAGCACCGCGGCGACGTCGGCGCCGAGCGCTGGCTGCGCGCCGCCGCCGAGCAGGGGCACCGCGAGGCCGCCTACCGGCTCGCCATGGCCCTGGAGCGGCGCGCCACCGACACGCCCCGCGGCCCGCACGCCACCGGTACCCGGCTTCCGGTCCCCGGCGCGGCCAGGAACGCGGCCAGGAGCGCCGCCGGGGTGTCCCCCGGCGTCCTGCCGGGCGGTCCGGCCGGTCCGGCCGTCGAGCCCGTGGGGGAACTCGCGGAGGCCGAGCAGTGGTTCCGGCAGGCCGCCGCGCGCGGCCACCGGCGGGCCGCGCTCCACCTCGGCGCCATCCTGGAGCAGCGCGGCGAGCTGAAGGAGGCCGGCCGCTGGTACCTCAGCTCCGCCAAGGAGGGCGAGGCCAGGGCCGCCTGCGCGCTCGGCTTCCTGCTGCGCGACGCGGGCGACGAGGAGAGCGCCGCCGTGTGGTGGCTGCGCGCCGCCCAGGACGGCGACGGCAACGCCGCCAACGCCCTGGGGGCCCTGCACGCGGCCCGGGGCGAGCAGCAGACCGCCGAGCGCTGGTACCGGGCCGCCACGGACGCCGGCGACGTCAACGGCGCCTACAACCTCGGGCTGCTCTGCGCCGCCCAGGACCGCATCCCGCAGGCCGAGCAGTGGTACCGGCGGGCCGCCTACGCGGGCCACCGCGAGGCCGCCAACGCGCTCGCCGTGCTGCTCCTCCAGGCCGGCGACGCGAACGGCGCCGAGCCCTGGTTCTCCAAGGCCGCCGAGGCCGGCAGCGTGGACGCCGCCTTCAACCTGGGCATCCTGCACGCCGGCCGCGGCGACGACCGCACGGCCCTCGTCTGGTACGAGCGGGCCGCCGCCGCCGGGCACACCGAGGCCGCCCTCCAGGTCGGCATCGCCGCCCTGCGCGACGGCGACGAGCTGACCGCCGAGCGGCACCTGCGGTGCGCGGCGGGCGGCGGCAGCGCCGAGGCCGCCTTCCGGCTCGCCTCGGTGCTCGACGCGCGCCGCCCCGAGCCCGGCCCCGCCGTGCTCGGCGCGTCCCGCGAGGAGAAGAGCGAGTGCGAGGAGTGGTACGAGCGGGCCGCCCGGCAGGGCCACCGGCGCGCCCAGGTGCGGGTCGGGATGCTCGCCGCCGCACGCGGTGACCTGGCGGAGGCCGACCGCTGGTACCGCGAGGCGGCCGAGGCGGGCAGCCGCAACGGCGCCTTCAACCTTGGCCTGCTCCTCGCCCGCGAGGGCAGCGAGCGCGAGGCCTCCCTCTGGTGGACCCGGGCCGCCCGGGCCGGCCACGGCCGCGCCGCGCTCCGGCTCGCGCTGCTCGCGGCGCGCCGGGGCGAGCTCACCGAGGGGCGCCGCTGGTGCGCCCACGCGGTGGAGCTGGGCCCCGCGGAGGTCGCCGAGCGGGCGGCGCGGCTGAGCGAGGCGCTGCACCAGGAGCTCACGGCGTGACGGCCGGGCCGGGCGCGGCTGGTGTTAACGGATTTGCGCCGGTGACGAAGGACCCGTAAGGTTGGGTTCACCGACGCGGGGTGGAGCAGCTCGGTAGCTCGCTGGGCTCATAACCCAGAGGTCGCAGGTTCAAATCCTGTCCCCGCTACTCAGTAGCAAACGAAGGCCCGGATCCGATGCACTCGGATCCGGGCCTTCGTCGTACCGGTGCACGGCCGTACCGGTGCGCGAAGAAGGGCCCCCGCCGGAGCGTGGGCCCTTTCCGTGCGTCTCAGGCCGTCGTGGCGCAGCTCGGGCAGATGCCCCGGTACGTGACCTCGACCTCGGAGATCGTGAAGCCGAAGCGCTCGCCGTCCGGCAGGTCCGCCAGGGGGTCGCCGCCCGGGTGCACGTCGCGGATCGCGCCGCACCGGCCGCAGACCAGGTGCTGGTGCGGGCGGTGGGCGTTCGGGTCGTACCGCTTGGCGCGTCCGTCGGTGGCCACCTCGATGACCTCGCCGAGGGTGACCATCTCGCCCAGCGTGTTGTAGACGGTGGCGCGCGAGATCTCGGGCAGCCGCGTCACGGCACGCGCGTGGACCTCGTCGGCGGTCAGGTGCACGTGGTCCCCGTCGAGGACTTCGGCCACGACGCGCCGCTGTGCGGTCATGCGCCAGCCGCGTCCGCGCAGTCGTTCCAACAGGTCGCTCATGAGGGTCAGCCTAACAGTCGGTGACAAGATCGCGAACAAGTGTGACTTTGGATCTGAGCTTGACTTGGACTTTGTCCAATGTAGGATCGTGCTCGGCACTGGCCGCGGCCCACGAGGGGCGGGCCGGAGACAGGACACAGGCATGACGCAGGAGGCGCACGTGACGCAGGGACCGCTCACCACGGAGGCCGGGGCTCCGGTCGCCGACAACCAGAACAGCGAGACCGCGGGCGTCGGCGGGCCGGTCCTCGTCCAGGACCAGCACCTCCTGGAGAAGCTCGCCCGCTTCAACCGCGAGCGCATCCCGGAGCGCGTGGTCCACGCGCGCGGGGCGGGCGCCTACGGCACCTTCACCGTGACCCGCGACGTCTCGCGGTGGACGCGCGCCGCCTTCCTCTCCGAGGTCGGCAAGGAGACCGAGACCTTCCTGCGCTTCTCCACTGTCGCGGGCAGCCTCGGCGCGGCCGACGCGGTCCGCGACCCGCGCGGCTGGGCGCTGAAGTTCTACACCGAGGAGGGCAACTACGACCTCGTCGGCAACAACACCCCGGTGTTCTTCGTCAGGGACGCCGTCAAGTTCCCCGACTTCATCCACACCCAGAAGCGCGACCCGTACACCGGCTCCCAGGAGGCGGACAACGTCTGGGACTTCTGGGGCCTCTCCCCGGAGTCGACGCACCAGGTCACCTGGCTCTTCGGCGACCGCGGCATCCCCGCCTCGTACCGCCGCATGAACGGCTACGGCTCGCACACGTACCAGTGGAACAACGAGGCCGGCGAGGTCTTCTGGGTCAAGTACCACTTCAAGACCGACCAGGGCATCAAGAACCTCACGCAGGCCGAGGCCAACCGGCTCGCCGGCGAGGACCCCGACTCGCACCAGCGCGACCTGCGCGAGGCCATCGAGCGCGGCGACTTCCCGAGCTGGACCGTGCAGGTCCAGATCATGCCCGCGGCCGAGGCGGCGGCCTACCGCTTCAACCCGTTCGACCTCACCAAGGTGTGGCCGCACGCGGACTACCCGCCGATCGAGATCGGCAAGCTGGAGCTCAACCGCAACCCGGAGAACGTCTTCGCCGAGGTCGAGCAGTCGATCTTCAGCCCCGCGCACTTCGTGCCGGGCATCGGCCCGTCCCCCGACAAGATGCTCCAGGGCCGCCTCTTCGCCTACGGCGACGCCCACCGCTACCGGGTCGGCGTCAACGCCGACCACCTGCCGGTGAACCGCCCGCGCGCCACCGAGGCGCGCACGCACGGGCGCGACGGCCTCCTCTACGACGGGCGCCACGGCGGCGCGAAGAACTACGAGCCGAACAGCTTCGGCGGTCCGCACCAGACCGGCCGTCCGCTGTGGCAGCCGGTCCCGGTGGCGGGCGTCACCGGCGACCACGCCGCCCCGCTCCACGCCGAGGACGACGACTTCACGCAGGCGGGCGACCTCTACCGCCTGATGTCCGAGGACGAGAAGGGCCGCCTCGTGGAGAACCTGGCGGGCTTCATCGCCAAGGTCTCGCGGGACGACATCGCCGAGCGGGCGATCGACAACTTCCGCAAGGCGGACGGTGACTTCGGCAAGCGGCTGGAGACCGCGGTCCAGGCCCTGCGCGGCTGACGGCGGCCTGCCGAGGAGAGGGGGCCGGTCCCGCCCGTACGCGTACGGGCGGGACCGGCCCTCGCGCACGTGCTCAGGCGGCGGCGGCACCGGCGCTGTGCACCGGGATCCAGCAGCGGACGATGTCGCGCACGGAGACGATCCCGACCGGCCCGTGGTCGTCCAGGACGACCAGGTGGCGGAAGCCGCCGCGGGTCATGGCCTCGGCCGCCTCCGCCAGGGTCCAGGTGGGCGCGGCGAAGACGACGTCCCGGGTGGTGTGGGCGTCGGCGGTCTCGTGGTCGGGGTCGCGGTCGGCGCCGACGGCGTCGAGGATGTCGCGCTCGGTGAGGATGCCGATGCCGCCGGAATCCCCGTCCTGGACGACGGCGGCGCCGACGCGGCGCGCCGACATCAGTCGTGCCGCCTGGCGGAGGGTGTGGGCCGGGCCGATGGTGAGGGTCACGGGACTCATGGCGTCGCGGACGAGCATGGAAGGGACCACCTCCGGTTCGAGAACTTTTTCACAAGTTCACAAGTGGGGGGAGTCTCAGAGTGGCACCGGGGGAGGAGGCCGACAAGGGGGCGCGCGAAGCGTCCCCGGGAGCGCCCGGCGCGCCCGGGGCCCCCTGAGGGCCGGTCAGCCCTCCCCGGCCTCCCGCTGGTTCAGGTACGCGAGCAGTTCGCCGTGGAGCAGCCCGTTGGACGCCGCCGCGTTCCCGCTGTGCGGCCCGTGCCGCCCGTCCAGACCCGTGTACGTGCCGCCGGCCTCCTGGACCACGATCGACACCGCCGCCATGTCCCACAGCGACAGCTCCGGCTCCGCGCAGATGTCCACGGAGCCCTCCGCGACCATCATGTACGGCCAGAAGTCGCCGTACGCCCGCGTCCGCCAGCACGCGCGCGTGAGGTCGAGGAAGCCGTCGAGGCGGCCCCGCTCCTCCCAGCCGCTCAGCGAGGAGTACGCGAACGAGGCGTCCGTCAGGGAGGCGACCTTCGAGACCCCGATCCGGGTCGCCGAGGCCAGGCTGCGGCCCGTGTACGCCCCGAGGCCCTTCGCCGCCCACCAGCGGCGGCCCAGCGCCGGGGCCGACACCACCCCCACCACCGGCTGGAACCCGGTCTCCCCGGCCTCCATCAGCGCGATCAGGGTCGCCCAGACCGGCACCCCGCGCACGTAGTTCTTCGTCCCGTCGATCGGGTCGATCACCCAGCGGCGCGGACCCGAGCCCTCCACGCCGTACTCCTCGCCCAGGATCGCGTCGCGCGGCCTGGCCCGCTGGAGCTGACCGCGGATCAGCTCCTCCGCCGCCTTGTCGGCCTCGCTCACCGGAGTCATGTCCGGCTTCGTCTCGACCTTCAGGTCGAGCGCCTGGAAGCGGTCCATGGTGGCCGCGTCGGCGGCATCGGCGAGGACGTGGGCGAGACGCAGGTCATCGTGGTAATCGGCCATGGTCGGCACTCTATCCCCGGGTGATCGCGGCCGGCCGAACCGTCCGCGGACGCCCGGCTCCTTGACAGGGCGCGCACGCCTGTCGACGCTGTGTACGGGACCGCGCACGGAACGTGCCGGTCCCGCACCGAAACGTACGGCCCGGGAGGCGCCGATGCCGACTGCCCGCGAGGCCCTGCTCGACGCGGCGCTCGCCGCGCTCACGCACCGGCCGTGGTCCGCCGTGCGGATGGCCGACCTCGCCGCCGCCGCCCTGGTCTCCCGGCAGACCCTCTACAACGAGTTCGGCAGCAAGGACGGGCTCGCCCGCGCGCTCGTGCGCAGGGAGGCCGACGCCTACCTCCAGGGCGCCCGGAAGCTGCTCGCCGCCCCGGGCCCGCCCGGCCGGACCCTCGCCGCCCTCACCGAGTGGATCGTGGTCCGGGCCGCCGCCCGGCCGGTCCTGCGGGCCCTGCTCACCGGCGCCTGGGACGCGCGGCTCCCGGCGCCCCGCCCGGCCCGGCCGGGCGCCCGGCCCGCGGCCGTCCCCGCCCAGCGCCGCGCCGACGCCGGGCCGCCCGCGCCGGGGGAGCTGGTGGCGGCCGTCGTGGCCTGCGCGGACGAACGGTGGGCGGCCGGCTGCGAACTCGCCGTCAGGATCGCGCTCAGCCACGTCGTCGCGCCCCCGGTGCCCGGCGGGACGGGCGAGGGGACCCGGCGCGCGGGAGGTCAGTGCGCGGAGCCGGAGAGCTGGAGCCCGATGACGCCCGCGATCACCAGGGTGATCGAGACGATCTTGAGCGCGGAGACCGCGTCCCCCAGGAAGACCATGCCGTAGATCGCGGTCCCGGCCGCGCCGATCCCCGTCCACACCGCGTACGCCGGACCCACGTCGAGCTTCCGCAGCGCCAGCGTGAGCAGACCGAAACTGCCCAGGGCGAAGGACGCGAAGGCGATCGTCGGCCACAGGCGCGTGAACCCGTGCGAGAGCTTGAGGCAGACCGCGAAGCCCGTTTCCAGGAACCCGGCCACCACCACCAGCAGCCACGCCATCGTCAGTGCCTCCCACGCCGTCGGTGACCGCTTCGTCGCACTCGGTGCGATTATGCACTTACCCGTACCGAACGGACGCAAAGGCGGCGCGGCTCAGTCCCCCTCGCGTCGCTCCCTGGCCGCCAGGAGCCGCCGCAGCGAGACGAGGCGCGCCGGATCGGCGTGCCCCTCCGCCACGTACGCGTCGAGGGCGCAGTCCGGCTCGTCGTGGCTGCACGCGCGCGGGCAGTTCTCCGTACCCGGCACGAGGTCGGGGAAGGCGAGGATCACCCGGGCCGGGTCGACGTGGTTCAGGCCGAAGGAGCGCACGCCCGGGGTGTCGATCACCCAGCCGCCCTCCTCGTCGTCGAGCGGCAGGGCGAGCGCCGACGTCGTGGTGTGCCGGCCGCGGCCCGTGACCGCGTTCACCACACCGGTGGTGCGCCGCCGCTCCGGCGGCACCAGGGCGTTGACGAGGGTCGTCTTGCCGACGCCGGAGTGCCCCACGAACGCGGTGGTCCGGCCCTTGAGGTGCTCGCGCACCCGCTCGGCGGCGGCCCCGTCGACGAACTCGTCCCGGGTGGTCACCACGTACGGCACGCCCAGCGCCCCGTACATCTCCAGGAGCGCGTCCGGCGACGCCAGGTCCGACTTGGTGAGGACGAGCAGCGGGGAGAGGCCGCCGTCGTACGCGGCGACCAGACAGCGGTCGATCAGCCGGGGCCGCGGCTCGGGGTCGGCGAGCGCGGTGACGATCGCCAGCTGGTCGGCGTTGGCCACGACCACCCGCTCGTACGGGTCGTCGTCGTCGGCCGTGCGGCGGAGCACCGAGGAGCGCTCCCCGATCCGTACGATCCGGGCCAGCGTGTCCTTCTCGCCGGAGAGGTCGCCGACGATCGAGACCCGGTCGCCGACCACGGCGGCCTTGCGGCCCAGCTCGCGCGCCTTCATCGTCGTCACGGTCCGGTCGCCGACCAGACAGGTCAGCCGGCCCCGGTCGACGGTGAGGACCATGCCCTCGACGGCGTCCTCGTGCTTCGGCCGGATGCTGGTCCGGGGACGGGTCCCCTTGCGGTTGGGCCGCTGGCGGATGTCGTCCTCGTCGGTGTGCTTGCCGTAACGCCGCATCGCTCAGACCCCGAGCATTTCGGTCCACATCGTCGGGAAGTCGGGCAAGGTCTTGGCCGTCGTCGCCACGTCCTCGATCTCCACGCCCTCGACCGCCAGGCCGATGACCGCGCCCGCCGTCGCCATCCGGTGGTCGTGGTACGTGCGGAAGACACCGCCGTGCAGCGGGCGCGGGCGGATGTGCAGACCGTCCTCGGTCTCCGTCACGTCCCCGCCCAGCTCGTTGATCTCCTTGGTGAGCGCCGCGAGCCGGTCCGTCTCGTGCAGCCGCAGATGGGCGACCCCGCGCAGGGTGGACGGGGAGTCGGCGAGGGCCGCGACCGCCGCGATGCCCGGGGTCAGCTCGCCGACCTCGCCGAGATCCACGTCGATGCCGTGGATCCGGCCCGTGCCGGTGAAGGTCAGACCCCTCTCCGTCAGCTCGCAGGAACCACCCATCCCGGTGAAGATCTCCCGCAGCGCGTCACCGGGCTGGGTGGTCCGCGCGGGCCAGTCCGGGACCGTCACCCGGCCGCCGGTCACCAGGGCGGCCGCCAGGAACGGCTGCGCGTTCGACAGGTCGGGCTCCACGACCAGGTCCCGGCCGCGCAGCGCGGAGGGCGTCACCCGCCACACGTCCGGCTCGCCGCCGTGCTCCGGCTCGTCGACCCGGGCGCCGACCGCGCGCAGCATGTCGACCGTCATCCGGATGTGCGGCATCGAGGGCAGCCGCGACCCCACGTGCCGCACCTCCACGCCCTGGTTGAAGCGCGGCGCGGAGAGCAGCAGGGCGCTGACGAACTGGGAGGACGAGGAGGCGTCGATCTCGACCGTGCCGCCGTCCAGACCTCCCGTGCCGTGCACGGTCATCGGCAGCGCGCCCCGGCCCTCGTCGTCGATCCGGGCGCCGAGCACGCGCAGCGCGTCGATCACGCCGTGCAGCGGACGCTCGTGGGAGCGGGGGTCGCCGTCGAAGCGCACCGGCCCCTCGGCGAGCGCCGCGACCGGCGGCAGGAAGCGCATGACCGTGCCGGCGTTGCCGACGTCGACGGCCGCGGGGCCGCGCAGCGGCGCGGGGATGATCCGCCAGGCCTCGCCGGACCCGTCGGGACCCACGCCCTCGTCGATCCGCACGCCGAGGGTGCGGAGCGCCTCGGCCATCAGGAGGGTGTCCCGGGAGCGCAGCGGGCGGCGCAGCCAGCCGGGCTCGGCGGCGAGCGCGGCGAGGACCAGGGCACGGTTCGTGACCGACTTCGACCCGGGCACGGTGACGGTCGCGTCGACGGCGCCGCGCGCGTACGGAGCGGGCCAGAGGTCGGTGGACGGGTCGGTGTGCGGGGAAGCTGCTGCGGTCATGCCCTCACTGTACGGGGGAGTCAGAAGCCCAGGAGCCAGCGCCCGCCGCCGATCAGACAGCAGATCGACACCGTGTGGAAGAAGACCAGCCACACCCCGGCGGGCACGTGGGTGAGCCGCGCGAGCTGGTCCGCGTCCGAGTCCGGGGTGCCGCCCCGGCGCCGCTTCGCCTGGAGCTCGAAGGCCGGCCGGACACCGCCCAGAAGGAGGAACCAGACCGCCGCGCAGGCGAAGGTCCCCTGCACGTCGGGACCGGTGAACAGGGAGACGAGGAGGAACGCGGCGCCCGTCGACAGGACGGTGAGGATCCCGTACGCGTTGCGGACCATCACCAGCATCGCGAGGAGCAGCGCGGTCGCCGCCCACAGCAGCAGCGTGGTCCGGTGGGTGCCGAGCAGGGCCGCGCCGCCGAGGCCGAGCAGCGGGGCCGCCGGATAGCCGGCGGCCAGGGTGAGGACTATCCCGAGACCGGTCGGGCGGCCCCTCGACACGGTCAGGCCGCTGGTGTCCGAGTGCAGCCGGATCGCTTCGAGGCGGCGGCCGGTGGCCAGGGCGACGATGCCGTGCCCGCCCTCGTGGGCGATGGTGATCGCGTTGCGGGCCGGCAGCCAGAGCCGCCGGAACAGCACCAGGGAGAGCGCGCAGCCGGCGGTGAACCAGACGATCCACTCGTCCGGGGCGGGCTGGGTGCCGAGGACGTCGTTCATTCGGCGGAAGGCTCCTCGGTCGCGGGCGGGATCGTGGCAGTGTGGCACGTATGTGCGGACGCTTTGCATCGAGTCGACGGCCCGAGGACCTCGTGGAGACCTTCGGGGTGGAGCAGTGGGACCCGGAGGAGACCCTGGCCCCCGACTGGAACGTGGCCCCCACCAAACGGGTCTGGGCCGTTCTGGAGCGTCCTCTGAAGGACGCGGATTCCAAGGAGCCGGTTCGCCAGCTCCGCACCCTGAAGTGGGGACTCGTCCCGTCCTGGTCGAAGAACCCGGACGGCGCCGCCCGGATGATCAACGCACGGGCCGAGACCCTCCACGAGAAGCCCTCCTTCAAGCGGGCCTTCGCCTCCCGCCGGTGCGTCATTCCCGCCGACGGCTACTACGAATGGGTGACCGGGACGGCGGAGCGGGACCTGGAGGTCGAGGGGAAGAAGAAGCGGCCGCGGAAGCAGCCGTACTTCGTGACCCCGGCGGACGGCTCGGTCTTCGCGATGGCGGGCCTGTACGAGTTCTGGCGCGACCGGACCCTCCCCGACGACCACCCCTCCTCCTGGTGGGTCACCTGCTCGGTGATCACCACGGAGGCGGAGACCGGACCGCTGGGCGCGGCCCCGGCCGAGGGCCCCCGCTCGCTCGCCGACATCCACCCCCGGATGCCGCTGATGCTGACGGAGGACCGCTGGGACGCCTGGCTCACCCCGGAGAACACCGACCTCGAAGAGCTGCGCGGACTGCTCTCCCCGCCGCCGGAGGGCCTGATGCGGGCCTACCCGGTGCCGACGGCCGTCAGCAACGTCCGCAACAACGGGCCCGAACTCCTGACGGAGCTGGAGGGCCCGGAGGAGGGCACGCTCTTCTGAACCGCCGTCCGCGCGGCAAGATGAGGGCGTGACCGATGAAGCGACCGACGGAGCGACGCGCCGCGAGACCGTCCCCACCGACGCCGGGGACGCCCGCGTCACCTGGTACGAGCCGGACGCGGGCCCGGAGCCGTGGACCGTCCTCGCCCTCGGCCACGGCGCCGGCGGCGGGATCGGGGCCCGCGACCTCCGGGCCCTGGCCGGGGCCCTGCCCGCCCGGGGCGTGACCGTCGCCCTCGTCGAACAGCCCTGGCGGGTCGCTGGCAAGAAGCTCGCACCCGCCCCGAAGACCCTCGACACCGCCTGGCGAGGCCTCTGGCCCGCCCTCGCGAAGCCCGGCCTCCCCGTGGTCGCGGGCGGCCGCAGCGCCGGCGCCCGGGTCGCCTGCCGCACCGGCCGCGACCTCGGCGCGACGGCCGTCCTCGCGCTGAGCTTCCCCCTGCACCCGCCGGGGAAGCCGGAGAGGTCCCGCGCCGGCGAACTCCTCGGCACCGGCCTGCCCACCCTCGTGGTCCAGGGCGGCAACGACCCCTTCGGCCGCCCCGAGGAGTTCCCGGACGGCCCGTACCGCCTCGTCGAGGTCCCGTACGGGGACCACGGCTTCGCGCTGCCCAAGCGCGCCCCCCTCGGCGGGGACGAGGCGCTCGGGCTCCTCGTGGACGGCGTCGCCGAGTGGCTCGACACCCTGCGCTGACGCCTCGTCCGCCACGCCCCCGCGCCGGGAATGCCGGACGGGTGGACGCTGTTGTTCCGTACGTCGTACGACAGCAGACAAGAGCAGGGAGAGGAAGTCCGTCGCATGGGTTCGACCATCTGCCCGGAGCGCGCGCAGGGCGCTGACCTCGACTGGACGGTGCTGCCCGCGCCCAAGGGCGCCTCGATTCGGGCGGCGGGCGGAGCGGTTCCTCGTCTATCCTCCGAAACGAGCGGGTCCGCCCCCGGGCTCGCCACCACGCTGGAGGAGGTGGGTCCGGTCACTGGGACCGACACAGGGACCGACGACGGCCCCGAGGAGACGACCGAGGAGCGCAACGCGCGCTTCGAGCGGGACGCCCTCGGCTACCTCGACCAGATGTACTCGGCCGCGCTGCGCATGACGCGCAACCCCGCGGACGCGGAGGACCTGGTGCAGGAGACCTACGCCAAGGCGTACGGGTCCTTCCACCAGTTCCGCGAGGGCACGAACCTCAAGGCGTGGATGTACCGCATCCTCACCAACACCTTCATCAACTCGTACCGCAAGAAGCAGCGCGAACCCCAGCGCAGCGCCGCCGAGGAGATCGAGGACTGGCAGCTCGCCCGCGCCGAGTCGCACATGTCGACCGGCCTGCGCTCCGCCGAGTCCCAGGCCCTCGACCACCTTCCCGACTCCGACGTGAAGGAAGCGCTGCAGGCGATCCCCGAGGAGTTCCGCATCGCCGTCTACCTCGCCGATGTCGAGGGCTTTGCGTACAAGGAGATCGCGGACATCATGGGGACACCCATCGGTACGGTGATGTCCCGGCTGCACCGGGGCCGCCGCCAGCTGCGCGGCATGCTCGAGGACTACGCCCGCGACCGCGGGCTGGTTCCCGCGGGCGCCGGAGAGTCGTCGAACGATCTGAAAGGCTCGGGCTCATGAGCTGCGGAGAGCCGCACGAGACGGACTGCTCGGAGGTCCTGGACCATCTCTACGAGTTCCTCGACCACGAGATGCCCGACAGCGACTGCACCAAGTTCGAGGTGCACTTCGAGGAGTGCTCCCCGTGCCTGGAGAAGTACGGCCTGGAGCAGGCCGTGAAGAAGCTCGTCAAGCGCTGCTGCGGCAGTGACGACGTCCCCACCGACCTGCGGGCCAAGGTCATGGGCCGGATCGAGCTGATCCGCGCCGGGCAGCTGGACCCCGAGCAGTCCGAGCAGCTCGGACAGGACGAGCGGGCCGGGCAGGACGAGCGACCCGGCAGGTCCGGGCAGGACGTCACGGCGAGCGCGCCCGCGACGCCCGCCCCGCAGGAGTAGCACCCGCCCCGTACCCCGGCCGGAGGCCGCCGCGACACGATCGCGGCGGCCTCCGGCGTAAGCCGGCCTGTATCACCCGATGGTGCGAATCGGTCCCGGCGCGCCGTCGCGGGCCGCCCGACTCGCTAGCGTGACGGGGATGACGGGTGTGAAGGTCGTCCCCCCGGCGGCCCGCGTGTACATCGGCTGCGCCCTGCTCGCCGCGGGCGCGTGCGTCCTGCCCGCGCTGCGCCCCGGCGCGCCCTGGACGACGATCGCGCTCCTCGCCGCCCTGTACGCGCTCTGCGAGCTGCCCGCCCGCTGCCCCCTCACGAGCCGCGCGCTCGGCGGCTCCGTCCCCCTGGGCACCGGCTCCTTCTTCCCCGTCCTCCTCGCCGCCGCGCTGCTCCTGCCGCCCGCCGCCGCCGCGCTCACCGCCGTGCCCGGCAGCCTCCTGGCCCGTGTCGAGGAGCCCCCGGCCGCGCCGCGCCGCGCCTGGCGGGCCGCCGCCGCGGCCCTCGCCGTCTGGGCCGCCGCCCACGCCGCCGGGGCCCTGGGCGGCCCGGCCGCCCTCGGACACGGCCGGGGCGCCCCCGACCTCCCGTACGCGCTGCTGCCCGCCGGCGTCGCCTCCCTCGTCCTCTGCCTGGTCCTCACCGCCCTCGACGGCGGCATCCGCGCCACCGTCGGCGGACTGCCCGCGCGGGCCGCCTGGCGCGGACAGTTCGGCCGGGCGCTCGCCCCGCACACCGTGCACGGTCTCGCCGGCCTGATGATGGCCGTCCTGTGGCGCAGCGCGTACGGGCCGGTCGCGGGGCTCTTCGTGCTCCTGCCCATGTACATCTCCTGCTGGGTCTTCGCCCAGTACCACCGCGAACACGCCGCCCACCGGGCCACCATCCGCGCCCTCGTCCAGGCCGTCGACATCAAGGACCGCTACACCCGGGGCCACAGCGAGCGCGTCGGCCACGCCTCCGTCCTCATCGCCCGCGAACTCGGCATGCCCGAGGACCGGCTCGACGCCGTCCGCTTCGCCGGCATCCTGCACGACGTGGGGAAGCTGGGCGTGCCCACCCGGGTGCTCCGCAAGGACGGGCCCCTCACCCCCGAGGAGCGCCGGGTCATCGAACTGCACCCCGAGTACGGACACGAGATCGTCCGGGGCATCGGGTTCCTCGGCGAGGCCCGGTCCGCGATCCTCCACCACCACGAACGCATGGACGGCAGCGGCTACCCCTACGGGCTGCGCGGGGAGCAGATCCCCGAGTTCGCCCGGATGGTCGCCGTCGCCGACGCCTTCGACGCCATGACCTCCAACCGCTCCTACAGCCGGGCCCGGCCGGTGCCGGTCGCCGTCGCCGAACTGGAGCGGTGCGCCGGCGCCCACTTCGACCCCCGGATGGTCGGCGCCCTGGTCCGGGCCCTGGACCGGTACGGCTGGCGGCCCGCCGTCACCGCCGACGAGACCCCGCCCGGCGGGACCGTCCCCAGGGCCCGGGAGGCGTCCACCCCGTCCTCCACCCCGTCCGGGGAGCGTCCATGAGGCCCGGCGCGGTCCTCGACCTCTTCCGGAGAGCGTCCGTGAGGCCCGATACGGTCCTCCGCCTCCTCCGGAGAGCACGCGTGAGACCCCCTGCCGTCCTCCGCCCCCTCCTTCGGGGAGGGCGCGTGAGGGCCGGCACCGTGACCGTCGGCGCCGTCCGCGCGGCCGCCCTGCTCCTCGGTCTCACCGCCCTCGGCGCCACCCTCCGGCACGGCGTCGAGCAGCCCGGCAACGCCCTCGCCTTCGGCACCCTCGTCGCCCTCGGCGAACTGGCCCGCTGGGGCGCCGCCCCCGGCGAGCGGGAACCCGCGCCGCTCGCCGCCGCCGGAGCCCTCGCGTACGCCCTGCTCGGGCAGAGCGCCGGGAACGCCACCACCCACGGCGTCCTCCAGACCGTCGCCGTCGTCAGCGCCGCGGGCCTCGCCGGGATCCTCCCCCACCTCGCCCGGGGCCGCGGCCCGGACCCCGACCACCTCGCCCGCCGCGTCCTCGCCGTCGGCTTCGCCGCGCTCTGCTTCCAGCCCCTCTACAACTCCGGCGCCGTCGTCCGGCACCTCGGCGAGGGCCCCCCGTACGCCCTCTTCCTCGGGCTCCTGCTCGTCCTCACCGCCCTGTGCGACGCCGTCCTCGCCGCCCTCGTGCTCCACGCCCGCACGGTCCCCCGTAGCGCCCTGCGGCGCACGGGAGGTACCCCCATCCCGTACGGACCCCTCCTCCGCGACGAGCTGCGCGCCCTCCTCGGCATCGGCTCCGCCGTCTGCGCCACCGGCGCGGTCATGGCCCTCGGCGTCGCCGCCGCCGGGCTGTGGGCCCTGCCCGTGCTCGCCGTCCCCCTCCTGCTCACCCAGGTCTCCCACCGGCGGTACGAGGCCGTGCGCACCGTCAACCGGCAGACCATCGCCTCCCTCGCGCGGGCGACCGAGGTCGCCGGCTGCACCCCGCCCGGCCACGCCCGCCGGGTCGCCGTCCTCAGCGCGGCCGTCGGACGCGAGCTGGGCCTCTCCGGGGCCGAGCTGACCGTCCTCGAACACGCGGCGCTCATGCACGACATCGGCCAACTCTCCCTGGCCGACCCGGTCGAGGGCGGCGCCACCGCCCTCCTGCCGGCCGAGGAGCAGCGCCGGATCGCCCTCCTGGGCGGCGAGGTCGTCCGCAGGACCGGGGTCCCGCCGGCCGTCGCCGTGATCGTCGAGCGGCAGGCCGACCCGTACCGCGAGCAGCCGCTGCCCGCCCGGATCGTCCGGACCGTGAACGCCTACGACGACCTGACGAGTGCCGGGCCGGGAACCGGGGCAGGAGGGGGAGCGGGAGCCGCGCTCGACGCCCTGGAGCGGCTCCGGCTCGGCACCGCCCGCGACCACCACCCGGACGTGGTCGAGTGCCTGGCCAGGGTCCTGGCCCGGGGCGGGACCCCGGGATGACCCCGGTCGTCCCTGGGTAACCCATGGGTAATGAGCGCGCGTCCGACCGGGCATGGTTGGATGCGAACAAGAGGGTGAAGCGACCGGCAGGCGGGAATCGTGAAGATCTTCGGGAAGGTACGGCATCGGCCCTCCGCCTCGTGGCGGCAGGCCACCGACCGCGCGTTCACGCTGATCGGCGACGGCCGGTACGAGGACGCGGGCGCGCTCCTGACGCGCGCGGCGGACCTGGAGCCCTGGCTCTCCGAGTCCTGGTTCAACCTGGCGCTGCTGCACAAGTTCCGGCACGACTGGGAGCAGGCCCGCGCCGCCGGGCTGCGCGCGGTCGCCCTGCTCGACAAGGAGACCGGCGCTCCCGACTGGTGGAACGTCGGCATCGCCGCCACCGCGCTCCAGGACTGGCCGCTGGCCCGCCGCGCCTGGCAGGCGTACGGACTGCGGGTGCCCGGGGCCGCCTCCGGCACGGGCGAGCCCGCCGGCATGGACCTGGGCAGCGCCGCCGTCCGGCTCTCGCCCGAGGGCGAGGCCGAGGTCGTGTGGGGCCGCCGGCTCGACCCGGCCCGGATGGAGGTCCTCTCCATCCCGCTGCCGTCCTCCGGGCGCCGCTGGGGCGAGGTCGTCCTCCACGACGGCGTGCCGAACGGCGAGCGGACCACCACCGCCGGGCCCTCCTACCCGGTCTTCGACGAGATCGAGCTGTGGGCGCCCTCGCCCGTCCCCACCTGGGTGGTCCTCCTGGAGGCCGCCACCGAGGCCGACCGGGACGCCCTGGAGCAGCTGGCCGCGGAGGCGGGCTTCGCCGCCGAGGACTGGTCGTCCTCCGTGCGGCTGCTCTGCCGCGCCTGTTCGGAGTCGACCATGCCGAGCGCCGAGGGCGAGGGCGAGCACTCCGACCCGCACGACCACAGCGAGCCGGGTCACCCCGGGCCGCTCGGCCACCGCTCGCCCGGCGAGCTGTGGGTGCCGGAGCGGGAGTGCGGCATCGCGGCCCCGGCCGGGCTCGTGCGCGGGCTCCTCGACGGCTGGGTGGCGGACAGCCCGGACAGCCGCGAGTGGCGGGATCTCGAAGAGGTCTGCTGAGCGGGTCCCGCCCTTCCCCGTAGGCTGTCCTCCGACGGAATCGGGTTTTCAGGAAGGCGCGGCCGGACATGGCGCAGCAGGAGACGGACGAGCAGACGCAGATCAACGACGGCTTCGTCGTGGACACGGAGGACTGCGAGGCGCGCGAACTCGCCCACCGTGAACGCGGCAAGGCCCGACCGATCACGGTCGTCGGCAACCCCGTGCTGCACAGGGAGTGCAAGGACGTCACCGCGTTCGACGACGAGCTCGCGGCCCTGATCGACGACATGTTCGCCAGCCAGAAGGCCGCCGAGGGCGTGGGCCTGGCCGCGAACCAGATCGGCGTGGACCTCAAGGTCTTCGTCTACGACTGCCCGGACGACGAGGGCGTCCGGCACACCGGCGTCGTGATCAACCCGGTCCTCCAGGAGCTCCCGGCGGACCGCCGCGTCCTGGACGAGTCCAACGAGGGCTGCCTCTCCGTGCCGACCGCCTACGCCGAGCTGGCCCGCCCGGACTACGCCGAGGTCCACGGCCGGGACGCGCAGGGCAACCCGATCAAGGTGCGCGGCACCGGCTACTTCGCCCGCTGCCTCCAGCACGAGACGGACCACCTGTACGGCCGCCTCTACATCGACCGCCTCTCCAAGCGTGACCGCAAGGACGCCCTGCGCCAGATGGAGGAGGGCACCCCGCGCTACGAGACGGTCCCGAACGACTGATCCACGTACGTCCTAGAAGTCCTCGTCCAGGTCCACCGAGCCCTCGACCGCCACCTGGTAGGCGGACGGGCGGCGCTCGAAGAAGTTGGTCAGTTCCTGGACGCCCTGGAGCTCCATGAAGGAGAACGGGTTCTCCGAGCCGTACACCGGGGCGAACCCGAGGCGCTGGAGGCGCTGGTCGGCGACGCACTGGAGGTACTCGCGCATCGACTCGGTGTTCATGCCCGGCAGGCCGTCGCCGCACAGGTCGCGGCCGAACTGGAGCTCCGCCTCCACGGCCTCCCGCAGCATGTCGGTGACCTGCCGCTGGAGCTCGTCGTCGAAGAGGTCCGGCTCCTCCTTGCGGACGGTGTCCACGACCTCGAAGGCGAAGTTCATGTGCATCGTCTCGTCGCGGAAGACCCAGTTGGTACCGGTCGCCAGGCCGTGCAGCAGGCCCCGGGACCGGAACCAGTACACGTAGGCGAAGGCGCCGTAGAAGAACAGGCCCTCGATGCAGGCGGCGAAGCAGATCAGGTTCAGCAGGAAGCGGCGGCGGTCGGCCTTGGTCTCCAGGCGCTCGATCTTCTCGACCGAGTCCATCCAGCGGAAGCAGAACTGCGCCTTCTCGCGGATGGAGGGGATCTCCTCGACGGCGTCGAACGCGGCGGCGCGGTCGTCCGGGTCGGGCAGGTAGGTGTCGAGCAGCGTCAGGTAGAACTGGACGTGCACGGCCTCCTCGAAGAGCTGCCGCGAGAGGTAGAGGCGCGCTTCGGGGGAGTTGATGTGCTTGTAGAGCGTCAGGACCAGGTTGTTCGACACGATCGAGTCGCCCGTCGCGAAGAAGGCGACCAGGCGGCCGATCATGTGCTGCTCACCGGGGGTGAGCTTGGCGAGGTCGGCGACGTCCGAGTGGAGGTCGACCTCCTCGACGGTCCAGGTGTTCTTGATGGCGTCCCGGTAGCGCTCGTAGAAGTCCGGGTAGCGCATGGGACGGAGGGTGAGTTCGAAGCCCGGGTCGAGGAGGTTCTTGGAGTCAGGGGTGTCGGCACGCAGTGCCGTCGTTGAGGGGCGGCGGTCGGGCGACGGGAGGGCGGAGCTCATTACTGGCAGGCCTCGCAGGACTCGGGGTTTTCCAGGGAGCAGGCGACCGCGTCGGGGTCGGCGGCCTGCTGGACGGGGATGGGCGCGGCGGCGGCCGTCGACGCCTGGGCGGCGCGGGCGATCCGGGTGGCCGGGCGGGAGCGCAGGTAGTACGTCGTCTTCAGGCCCTGCTTCCAGGCGTACGCGTACATCGACGACAGCTTGCCGATGGTGGGCGTCTCCAGGAACAGGTTCAGCGACTGCGACTGGTCCAGGAACGGGGTGCGGGCGGCGGCCATGTCGATCAGGCCGCGCTGCGGGATCTCCCAGGCCGTGCGGTACAGGTCGCGCACCTCGGCCGGCACCCAGGTGAAGCCCTGCACCGAGCCGTTGGAGTCGCGCAGCGCCTCGCGGGTCTGCGCGTCCCACACGCCGAGCCTCTTCAGCTCGTCGACCAGGTACGAGTTGACCTGGAGGAACTCGCCCGACAGCGTCTCGCGCTTGAACAGGTTGGAGACCTGCGGCTCGATGCACTCGTACACGCCGGCGATCGAGGCGATCGTCGCGGTCGGCGCGATGGCGAGGAGGAGGCTGTTGCGCATGCCGACGGCGGCGATCCGCTCGCGCAGGGCCGTCCAGCGCTCCGGCCAGTTCGGCTCGACGTCGTAGTGGTCGGGGTGCAGCACGCCACGGGCCGCGCGGGTCTTCTCCCAGGCCGGGAGCGGGCCGTTGCGCTCGGCCAGGTCGGCGGAGGCCTCGTACGCGGCCAGCATGATCCGCTCGGCGATGCGGGTGGAGAGCGCCCGTGCCTCGGGGGAGTCGAAGGGCAGCTTCAGCTGGAAGAAGACGTCCTGGAGGCCCATGGCGCCCAGACCGACCGGACGCCAGCGGGAGTTGGAGCGGCCCGCCTGCTCGGTCGGGTAGAAGTTGATGTCCACGACCCGGTCGAGGAAGGTGACGGCCGTGCGGACGGTCGCGTCCAGACGCTCCCAGTCGATGTCCGAACCGACCACGAACGCGCCGAGGTTGACCGAGCCCAGGTTGCAGACCGCGGTCTCGCCGTCGTCGGTGACCTCCAGGATCTCGGTGCAGAGGTTGGAGGAGTGGACGGTGTGGCCGGGCTCGGCGGTCTGGTTGGCCGTCCGGTTGGAGGCGTCCTTGAAGGTCATCCAGCCGTTGCCGGTCTGGGCCAGGGTCCGCATCATCCGGCCGTACAGGTCGCGGGCCGGCATCGTCTTGCGGGCCAGGCCGGCCGCCTCGGCCCCGCGGTAGGCGGCGTCGAACTCGTCGCCCCACAGGTCCACCAGCTCGGGCACGTCCGAGGGGGAGAACAGCGACCAGTCGGCGTCGGCGTTCACGCGGCGCATGAACTCGTCCGGGATCCAGTGCGCCAGGTTCAGGTTGTGCGTGCGGCGCTGGTCCTCGCCCGTGTTGTCGCGGAGCTCCAGGAACTCCTCGATGTCCGCGTGCCAGGTCTCCAGGTAGACGGCGGCGGCGCCCTTGCGGCGGCCGCCCTGGTTCACGGCGGCGACGGAGGCGTCGAGGGTCTTCAGGAACGGCACGATGCCGTTGGAGTGCCCGTTGGTGCCCCGGATCAGCGAACCGCGGGCGCGGATGCGGGAGTACGAGAGGCCGATGCCGCCCGCGTGCTTGGAGAGGCGCGCGACCTGGTGGTAGCGGTCGTAGATGGAGTCCAGCTCGTCCTGCGGGGAGTCCAGGAGGTAGCAGGAGGACATCTGCGGGTGGCGGGTGCCGGAGTTGAAGAGCGTGGGGGAGGACGGCAGGTAGTCCAGCCGGCTCATCAGGCCGTACAGCGCGGTCACTTCGTCGAGCGCGCGGACGCTCTCGTCCTCGGCCAGGCCGCAGGCGACGCGCAGCATGAAGTGCTGCGGGGTCTCGATCACCTTGCGGGTGATCGGGTGGCGCAGCAGGTAGCGCGAGTAGAGGGTCCGCAGGCCGAAGTAGCCGAAGCGGTCGTCGCCGGCCCGGTCGATCGTGGCGTCGAGGCGGTCGGCGTGCAGTGCGGCGAACCCGGCGGTGCGGTCGGCGATCAGGCCCTCGCGGTGGCCGACGGCCACCGAGGAGGAGAAGTTCACCGAGCCCTGGGAGGCGGCCTCGTCCGCGATGGTGATCGTGAGGAGCCGGGCGGCGAGCCGGGAGTACGCCGGGTCCTCGGCGATCAGTCCGGCGGCCGCCTCGGTGGCCAGCTCGCGCAGCTCCGCCTCGTCCGCGGCGGCGCTACGGCCGCGGAGCGCGGCGGCGGCGACCTTGCCGGGGTCGGTGTCGGGGAGATCGGCGGTGAGGTCGGTCAGGGTCCGCAGCAGTACGGTCCCGGGGCCGTCGCTCTCGACCGCGGAAGCCTCGGCCGAAGCCGGATCGGCGGGCGCGATGGTCACGTGGGGGCTCTCCCTCGCTCGGCTCGGGGCCTCGGCGGGGGAAGGGCGGACGGGCGGGCGTCCACGCACGACGCACCGCGTCCACCGGCCCACTCCGCGAGGCCCGGACGTCTGTGGCACCCGGAACGGAAGGACCGGGCGCACCGTCGGCAGGTGTTCGGACTCACCTCGGACGAAACCGCACGAAGTACACCGTTGCGGGACAGTTCCGGATTCGCGCCGGATTCCCCTGCGTCGACAGCGAGGACGAGCATACATGTGGGGGGTGCCGCTCATGGCACCCCCCACATGTTGTGTCGCCCCCCGGAGGGGAGTTGGGCTCAGAACTCCAGGGAATAGGTGCGCAGAGAGTGATCGGGGATCGGCTCCCAGTCCCGGTGCGGAGTGCGGACGAAGCCCGTCCGCTCGTAGAGCCGGTGCGCCGCGACCATCCCGGCGGCCGTGGAGAGCACGATCCGGGCGCATCCCGGGAGGGCCCGGGCCCGGTCGACGCAGGTCCGTACGAGCGCTTCCCCGACGCCCCGGCCGCGGGCCTCCCGGGCGACCACGAGCATCCGGAACTCGGCCTCGCCGGGCACGGCGATGTCGGCCCACGGGGTGCCGCCCCGGGCGAACGTCACGCCGCCGATGATCCGGCCCGCCGCGTCCCGGGTGTCCTCCGCGACGAGGACCTCGCTCTCGCGGGCCCGCCGCGCGGTGTCCCGCAGCACCCCCAGATAGAAGTCGTCGGCCCCGTGTGCCAGCAGTCCGTCGTCCAGATAGGTGCGCCCGGTCAGTTCGCCGAGCACCTCGTACTCCTCGGGCCGTACCGCCCTGATCGTGAAGTCCATGGGGGAAGTGTGCCCGCCGGGGACGCGGCGGGGCCCGGGACCTCCTGGTGGAGGACCCGGGCCCTTTTCCGTGCGGGTGGCGTCAGTGGGTGGGCGCGGTGACCTTCTCCATCTCGACCTGTACGCCGGGGTCGCCGGCGTCGGCCGTGTAGTCCGACGGGGAGGTCTCGTCGATGCCCTCGGGGGCCTTGAGGGCCTTGAGGACGAAGGTGAGGACGACGGTGACCACGACGTTGAGGACGAAGGCGGTGAGACCGATGTAGCCGATCTCGCCGATGCCGGGGATCTCGGCGGAGGAGCCGCCGAAGTGCTTCTGGGTCGGGCTGGCGACGCCGTAGGCGGCGAGCGTGCCGTAGGCCATGCCGACCGCCCAGCCGGCGAGCAGCGCCCAGCGGTGGAACCAGCGGGTGAACAGGCCGCCGACCAGGGCCGGGAAGGTCTGGAGGATCCAGATGCCGCCCAGGAGCTGGAAGTTGATGGCGACCGTCTTGTCCATGGTGAGGACGAAGGCGAGGGCGCCGACCTTCACCAGGAGCGAGACGATCTTGGAGACCTTGGTCTCCTGCGCCGGGGTCGCGTCCTTCTTGATGAAGTCCTTGTAGATGTTCCTCGTGAAGAGGTTGGCCGCGGCGATGGACATGATCGCGGCCGGGACGAGCGCGCCGATGCCGATCGCGGCGAACGCGACGCCCGCGAACCAGTCCGGGAACATGGTCTCGAAGAGCTGCGGGATGGCGAGCTGGCCGTTCTTCACCTGGATCCCGGCGGCGATCGCCATGAAGCCCAGCAGCGCGAGCAGGCCCAGCATCAGCGAGTACAGCGGCAGGATCGTGGTGTTGCGGCGGATGACCTCGCGGCTCCGGGACGACAGCGTCGCCGTGATGGAGTGCGGGTACATGAAGAGCGCGAGCGCCGAGCCGAGCGCGAGCGTCGCGTACGTCCACTGGCCGGCCTCGCCGGGCACGAGCGCGCCGCGCGGCTTTCCGGTCGCCGGGTTGGTCTGCGCGTACGCCTCGCCCGCCTTGGCGAAGATCTCGTCGAAGCCGCCCAGCTTGATCGGGATGTAGATGATCGCCACCGCGATGACGATGTAGATCAGGGTGTCCTTGACGAAGGCGATGAGCGCGGGGGCGCGCAGGCCCGAGGAGTACGTGTAGGCCGCGAGGACGCCGAAGGCGATGAGCAGCGGCAGGTCCTTGACGAACCAGTGCGTGGTCTCGCCGCCGCCGACGCCCATCACGTCCAGGACGGCCTGGATGCCGACCAGCTGGAGCGCGATGTACGGCATGGTGGCGAGGATGCCAGTGACCGCCACCGCCAGCGACAGGGCCTTGGAGCCGAAGCGGCCCCGGACGAAGTCGGAGGTGGTCACGTACCCGTGCTTGTGCGAGACCGACCACAGGCGGGGCAGGAAGGTGAAGATCAGCGGGTAGACCAGAATCGTGTACGGCACCGCGAAGAAGCCCGCCGCGCCCGCCGCGTAGATGGCCGCCGGGACGGCGACGAAGGTGTACGCGGTGTAGAGGTCGCCGCCGAGCAGGAACCAGGTCACCCAGGTGCCGAAGGACCGGCCGCCCAGGCCCCACTCGTCGAGACTCTGCTCGTTCTCGGCCTTGCGCCAGCGCGCGGCCAGGAAGCCCATGACCGTCACGGCCACGAAGAAGAAGACGAAGACGCCCAGCGCCACGCCGTTCACGCCGTCCTTCATCGCGCGTCACCCCCCTTGCGGGACCGCTGGTCCCGCTGCCACAGCTTGTACGCGATCATGGTGAGCGCGGTGGAGACCAGCACCCAGAGCATCTGGTACCAGTAGAAGAAGGGGATGCCGGCGAAGAGGGGCTCGACCTTCGCGTAGGAGCCCACCCAGAGCATCGCCGCGAACGGGGCGACGAGACAGAGCGCGATCACCACCCGCGCGGGGGTGATGGTCGGTTGTTTCCCTTGTGTCACTTCTGACATGGCGATTCCGTCCCCTCACTGATCACCTCGGTAATGCTGGGGAAATCTAGGGGACGCGTCCGTCTCATGGAACCCCCGTCCGCATAACGGATGTGTTTTGTCGGAAGCGGTCCTCCTCGGTCGCCCGCGGCGCCGCCGGGCGGGAATACGACATTCCCGGAAACGCGAAACGGCCGCACCCGCCGGGGGGTACGGCCGTCGCGCGCGATTCCGCGCGGTCGCTCAGTCGTGGGGGCGCCGGAGACGGGCCACGAACTTGTACCGGTCGCCGCGGTAGACGGACCGCACCCACTCCACCGGCTCGCCCTGCGCGTCCAGCGAGTGGCGGGAGAGCATCAGCATCGGCAGGCCCACGTCCGTACCGAGCAGTCCGGCCTCGCGCGGGGTGGCGAGGGAGGTCTCGATGGTCTCCTCGGCCTCGGCGAGGTGCACGTCGTAGACCTCGGCGAGGGCGGTGTAGAGCGAGGTGTACTTGACGAGCGAGCGGCGCAGGGCCGGGAAGCGCTTCGCCGACAGATGGGTGGTCTCGATCGCCATCGGCTCCCCGCTGGCGAGCCGCAGGCGCTCGATGCGGAGCACCCGGCCGCCGGCCGAGATGTCGAGCAGCCCGGCGAGGGTGTCGTCGGCGGTGACGTAGCCGATGTCGAGGAGCTGCGAGGTGGGCTCCAGGCCCTGGGCGCGCATGTCCTCGGTGTACGAGGTGAGTTGCAGCGCCTGGGAGACCTTGGGCTTGGCGACGAAGGTGCCCTTGCCCTGGATGCGCTCCAGGCGTCCCTCGACGACCAGCTCCTGGAGGGCCTGGCGCACGGTGGTGCGGGAGGTGTCGAACTCGGCGGCCAGCGTCCGCTCCGGCGGGACCGGCGTGCCGGGCGGCAGGGTCTCGGTCATGTCGAGCAAGTGCCGCTTCAGCCGGTAGTACTTGGGCACGCGCGCGGTACGGGTGGGCGTCCCGCTCTCTGTCTCCGTGCTGCCCGCGTCCGTGGCCATGGCCTGCCTTCCCGACTCCTGTGCTGTTGCCGTCACCGGCTCCTCCGTCTGTCGCGGCTCACATGGTGGCACGCTTCGGTGCCGCCACGGTTTCTCCTGCCGATCCGTGCCGCTTCGGTGGGGCGTGGGTGAGGCGTCGGCGAGGAGGAGACGTCCCCCTGCTTCTTATACACCGTGATATCCCCCGTTGGTCTAGGCCATTCCGGTCGAGAGGTGAGAGGCTTCTTCCGGCGGAACGGAGGGGATCCTGCGGTCCGCCGGGGCGCGCGCGGCGTGTTCGGGAGGGCGGCGACTGGCGTGAATCCGGCGGTCGTGGCCGGACCTCGACCAGGTGTCGGTCCGATAACGGACGCCCATACCCGTCTTGCGCACCCTTGACACCCAAAAAGGTCTAGGCCAAGCTCCGAGTACTGGTCTAAACCATTAAAGACCAGGTCCCAGCCCCACGAGCATTACCCGACGTATGTCTTCGCGCGGTGGGCAGGGGGGTTGCAGGCATCCCTGAGGAGGGTGGCGTGAAGCGCAAGCTCATCGCGGCGATCGGCGTCGCGGGCATGATGGTCTCCATCGCTGCATGTGGTTCCGACAGCGACAAGGCCGACGACGGCGGCAAGGGCACGGCCGGGGGCGACAAGACCCTGACCGTCTGGGTGATGGACGGTTCCGCCCCGGACGCCTGGATGACCGAGCTGAACAAGGCCTTCGAGGCCAAGCACCCGGGCGTCAAGGTCAAGGTCGAGAAGCAGGTCTGGAACGGCATCCAGGAGAAGGTCACCACCGCCCTCTCCGAGGACACCCCGCCGGACGTCCTGGAGCTCGGCAACACCCAGACCGCCGGTTACGCGGTCACCGGTGGCCTCGCCGACCTGACCGCCGACAAGGCCACGCTCGGCTACGACGGCTGGAACAAGGGCATGGTCGCCTCCAACGAGTTGGACGGCAAGCTCTACTCCGCCCCGTGGTACGCCGCCAGCCGTGTCGTCATCTACGACAAGGCCGCCTACAAGAAGGCCGGCGTCACCCCGCCGAAGACCCGCGCCGAGTGGATCGCGGGCCTGAAGAAGCTCAAGGCCGCCGACCCGAAGTCGCAGGCGATCTACCTGCCCGGCCAGTCCTGGTACGTCCTCGCCGGCCTCATCTGGGACGAGGGCAGCGACCTCGCGGTCAAGGACGGCGACAAGTGGAAGGGCAACCTGTCCTCCCCCGAGGCCGTCAACGCCATGAACTTCTACAAGGAGCTGGCGTCCTACTCCACCGCTCCGAAGGACAAGGACGAGGCGACCCCGCAGCAGTCCACCGACGTCGTTCCCAAGGGCGGCGTGTCGTCCTGGATCGGTCTCGGCTGGGAGGCCGGCGGCGCGATCGACGCCATCAAGAAGGCCGGCAAGACGGCCGACTTCGGCTACTTCCCGATCCCGGGCAAGACGGCCGACAAGCCGGGCTCCGTCTTCCTCGGCGGCTCCAACCTCGCCATCGCCGAGCGCTCCCAGAACAAGGAGCTCGCGAAGGAGTGGCTGGCCCTCGCCGCCGGCAAGGAGTACATGACGAAGTACGCCGCCGCCACCGAGGGCGCGCTGCTTCCGAACACCGACGCCGCGCAGTTCAAGCCGGCCGCCAGCTCCTTCGCCGAGGCCATGGCCGCCTCCTCCGTCTCCGGCAAGGTCACCCCGGTGACCCCGGGCTGGGCGAACGTCGAGACCGCCCCCAACCCGATCAAGGACTACATGAGCAAGGTCCTGAAGGGCGAGGACGCCAAGGCCGCCGCCGAGGCCGCCGACAAGGTCATCAACGAGCGCATCAACCAGCAGTGATCCGCGACCCCGGTGGTGCGGCCGTGCGACACCGGCCGCACCACCGGGGTTCCGCAGCGACCAGTGGCCCGCTCCCCAGGGCCGCGACCCGGTGGGCGCGGGAGCCCCAAGACCGCGAGGAATAAGACCATGACCGTGGACTCCCCGGGGACGGCGGCCGCCGTCACCCAGGACGCGCCCGGAAGGGCGGCAGGGACGTCTCAGACTCCCCCGCCGGCCTCTTCCGGCCCGAAGGAAGTCCTTCAGCCCTCGCGCGGGAGACGCTCCCTCCCCAGCGGGCTGCTGCCGTACCTGCTCGTCGCACCGGCCCTGCTCACGATGGCCGGACTGCTCCTCTACCCGCTGATCCGCAATGTGATCCTCTCCTTCCAGTCGCTCAACCGGAAGGAGTTCATCACCCGCGAGACGGTGTGGACGGGCTTCGACAACTACACCAACCTGCTGGGCGACTCGCAGTTCTGGACCGTCGCCCTCCGCTCCGCCGTCTTCACCGCCGTCAACGTCGTGCTCATCATGGTCATAGGCACCGGCATCGGCCTGCTCCTCGACCGCCTGGGCAAGAAGATGCGGCTGGTGCTCTCGCTGTCCCTCGTCCTCGCGTGGGCCATGCCGATCGTCGCCTCCGTGACCGTCTTCCGCTGGCTCTTCGACGAGCAGTTCGGCGTCGCCAACTGGATGATGCGCACGCTCGGCTTCTCCGGCTACGAGCAGCACAACTGGTTCGAGACCGGCTTCTCGACCCTCACCATCTCCCTGATCCTGCTGGTATGGGGCTCCATCCCCTTCGTCGCCCTCAACATGTACGCCGCCCTGACGACCGTCGGCACCGAGCTGTACGAGGCGGCCAAGATGGACGGCGCGAGCGGCTGGCGGACCTTCTGGGCCGTGGTCTTCCCGAACCTGAAGTCCTTCTTCATGATCACCACGTTCCTGGAGATCATCTGGATCTTCAAGGCGTTCACGCAGGTCTACGCGATGAACCTGGGCGGCCCCAACCGCGCCTCGGAGACCCTCCCCGTCTTCGCCTACATCGAGGGCGTCGGCCAGTTCCACTACGGCGTCGCCGCGGCCATCTCGGTCCTCACGATCGTGATGCTCGTCGCGATCATGTCCTTCTACTTCCGCCTGATCCTGAAGGAGGAGGACGAGCTGTGAGCGCCACCGCCCCCGCCCCCGCCCCGCAGAACGCCGCCGCCCCGCTGGGCGTCCCGGCCTCCGCCCCGCAGAAGCTGCGCACCCGCAAGAAGCTCACGGCCGGCGCGGTCGTCAAGAACGTCACCGCGCTCGTCGTCGCGGCCGTCTTCGTCTTCCCCGTCTACTGGATGTTCTCGTCCTCGCTGAAGCCGCAGCACGAGATCCTGACGAAGGACCCGGTCTTCCTCTTCAAGCCGACCCTGGAGAACTACGGCACCTCCACCGGCGTCGACCTGTTCTGGACCTACGTCCGCAACAGCCTCACCGTCACCCTCGGCGCCGTGCTCCTCGCCCTCCTGGTCGCCCTCGCCGCGAGCTTCGCGCTCGCCAGGATGAGGTTCAGGGGCCGCAAGGGCATCATCCTCGTCGTGATGATGGCGCAGATGGCCCCCTGGGAGGTCATGGTCATCGCGATGTACATGATCTCGCGCGAGAACGACCTGCTGAACAGCATCCCGATGCTCACCGCGATCTACTTCGTGATGGTCCTGCCCTTCACCATCTGGACCCTGCGCGGCTTCATCGCCGCCGTCCCGGTGGAGCTGGAGGAGGCCGCCCAGATCGACGGCTGCACCCGCGGCCAGGCGTTCCGCAAGGTCATCTTCCCGCTGCTCGCCCCGGGTCTGATGTCGACCTCGATCTTCGGCTTCATCACGGCCTGGAACGAGTTCGCGATGATCCTCATGCTCAACAAGGACCGGGAGTCGCAGACCCTGACCCGCTGGCTGACCGAGTTCCAGACCGCCTTCGGCAGTGACTGGGGCGCCACCATGGCCGCCTCGACCCTCTTCGCGCTCCCCGTGCTGATCGTCTTCATCTTCGTCCAGCGCAAGGCCGTCGGCGGCATGACCGCCGGCGCGGTGAAGGGATAACGGATCCCCATGACGACACTGGTACACGGCTCGGACACCCTGACCCGCGACGCGCTCACGGTCCTCCAGCCCGGCTTCGTCGGCACCACCGCCCCCGACTGGCTGCTCCGCCGCATCGGCGAGGGCCTGTCGTCGGTCGGCCTCTTCGGCCGGAACATCGTCACCCCCGAGCAGCTCACCGCGCTCACCGCGCAGCTGAGGGCCGAGCGGGACGACGTCCTCGTCGCCATCGACGAGGAGGGCGGCGACGTCACCCGCCTGGAGGTCAAGCAGGGCTCGTCCTTCCCCGGCAACTACGCCCTCGGCAGCGTCGACGACGTCGAGCTCACCCGGGCCGTGGCCCGCGAGCTCGGCCGCCGGCTGGCGCGGTGCGGGGTGGACCTCAACTGGGCCCCCTCCGCCGACGTCAACTCCAACGCCGAGAACCCGGTCATCGGCGTCCGGTCCTTCGGGCCGGACCCGGACCTGGTCGCCCGGCACACCGTGGCGTACGTCGACGGCCTCCAGGGCGTCGGGGTCGCGGCCTGCACGAAGCACTTCCCCGGGCACGGCGACACCAACGTCGACTCGCACGACGCGCTGCCCCGTATCGATGTGGACCTCGCCACACTGCACGCTCGTGAGCTGGTGCCTTTCCGCGCGGCCGTCGCCGCGGGTACCAAAGCGGTCATGAGCGCGCATATCCTTCTGTCCGCGCTCGACCCGCACCGTCCGGCCACCCTGAGCCCCCAGATCCTCACCGGTCTGCTGCGCCAGGAGCTGGGCTTCGAGGGGCTGATCGTCACCGACGGCATGGAGATGCAGGCCGTCTCGGCGACGTACGGCATCGAGCGCGGATCCGTCCTCGCCATCGCCGCGGGCGCCGACGCCATCTGCGTCGGCGGCGGGCTGTGCGACGAGGACACCGTGCTGCGACTGCGCGACGCGCTCGTCAACGCGGTGCGGACCGGTGAACTGCCCGAGGAGCGGCTGGCCGACGCCGCGGCGCGCGTGCGCGCCCTGGCGACCTGGACCCAGGCGCACCGGGCCAGGGGGGCTTCGGTGCCGGGCGCGGCAGTGCAGGAGGGGACCGCGCCCGGCGCCGAGATCGGTCTCGTCGCCGCCCGCCGGGCCCTGCGGGTGACCCGCGGGGAGCGTCCGTACACCCCGATCACCGGCGCCCCCTACGTGGCCGCCTTCACCCCGGTCGCGAACTTCGCCGTCGGCGACGAGACCCCCTGGGGGATCGCCGCGGAGCTGGAGCGCCTGCTGCCCGGCACGGAGACCGGCTCGTACGACGAGACCTCCGCGGACTCCGTCCTCGCCGCCGCCGGGGAGCGACGCGTCGTGGCGGTCGTACGGGACCTCCACCGGCACCAGTGGATGATCCGGGCCCTCGACGGCCTGCTCGCGGCCCGCCCCGACACCGTCGTGGTCGAGATGGGCCTCAACGAGGCGGAGCCCCGCGGGGCCCTGCACATCGCCACGCACGGCGCGGCCCGGGTCTGCGGCCGAGCCGCCGCCGAGGCCGTCGTCGGAACCGGCGCCTGACGGCCGCCCGTACGCCTCGTACGGGAAGGGGCCCGGCACCCGTCTTCGGGTGCCGGGCCCCTTCGCGCCGTCGCCGGGGGTTCGGGGCGGTTCAGATGCCCTGCCAGGCGGGCTTGGCGGCGAAGGTGTGGCGGAAGTAGTCCGCGAGCTTCAGCTTGGAGGCGGCGGCCTCGTCCACGACGACCGTGGCGTGCGGGTGCAGCTGGAGCGCGGAGGCCGGCACGAGCGCCGCCACCGGGCCCTCGACGGTCTGCGCCACGGCCTCGGCCTTGCCCTCGCCGGTGGCGAGCAGCACCAGGTGGCGGGCCTCCAGGATGGTGCCGATGCCCTGGGTGATGACGTGGTGCGGCACCTGCTCGATGTCGTCGTCGAAGAAGCGCGCGTTGTCCACCCGGGTCTGCTCGGTGAGCGTCTTGATCCGGGTCCGGGAGGCGAGCGAGGAGCACGGCTCGTTGAAGCCGATGTGCCCGTCGGTGCCGATGCCGAGGATCTGCAGGTCCACGCCGCCGGCGTCGCGCAGGGCCCGGTCGTAGTCCTCGCAGGCCGCCTGCACGTCCTCGGCGGAGCCGTCGGGGCCCATGAAGGCCTCGGGGGAGAGCCCGAGCGGCTCGACGACCTGCCGGAGCACGGTGGAGCGGTACGACTCCGGGTGCCCGGCGGGAAGGCCGACGTACTCGTCCAGCTGGGCGATCCGGGCCCGCGAGGCGTCCACCGACCCGGCCCGGACCCGGGCGGTCAGGGCGTCGTAGATGGGCAGCGGAGTCGAGCCGGTGGCCACGCCGAGCAGCGCGTCGGGCTTGCGGCGCAGGAGGTCGGCGATGCCGTCCGCGATGAGCTCTCCGCCCGCCTCGGCGTCCTTGACGATGACAACTTCCACGCTGTGCCTGCCGATCTGGTGAGGGGCTGGGAAGGGGTCCGGTGGTATAGACCAATCTAGGGTCAAATCTAGCAGAGGAGAGGCTCCCCTCCCATGCCGTTCCGCCCCCCGGACGGCCCCGCTCCCATCGTCTGCCGCCCCTGCCCCCTCAGCCACTCGGGCCCCGGGCGCGCGGCCCGGGGGAGCGGGTCGTGCCCCGAGGCGGGTGGGGAAGGACGGGCCGCTCCCGTGCCCGCGACGGGGTGACGGCGGAGGGGCTCGCGGCCGTGGCGGAGGCGGCGATGCGCGCCTGGCCGACGGAGAGGGCGGGGGAGAAGGGAGAAGCGGGGGAGCAGGGCCCGGGCGGGGGAGCAGTACCTCGGCGGCGGTCCCGGCGCCGTCCCGGCGAGGGGCCCGGAAACACCCGCGGGCCGCGGCGCCCGGCGGGACCCTCAGCCCGCCCGGCACCGCAGCCCGGAGTTGCTCGGCCGGGGGTGTGCGGTCCCTCGGCCGTGTGGGAGGTCTCGACGCAGTCAGGGCAGAGAGCGTCGGGTACCTCGTTCCACCCTCCTGTGCGGGGAGGATGGAGGCTCGTTGCGTTCATTGTGGACTAGACCATTCTTGTCTGTCCATCCACGGGAACGCGGTCCTTCTCGGCCCATACTCCAACACGCGGCCCCGGAGATCCAGGTTCACCGCCCCTGAATTCCGCGGGTACGCTCGCACCGTGCCCTCCATGAACGACCTCGTACGCCAGCACACCGCCCTGAGCGACTCCGACCTCGAGTGGCTCCACCTGCTGGTGTCGGAGTGGCAGCTGCTCTCCGACCTCTCCTTCGCCGACCTCGTCCTCTGGGTCCCCACCCTCGACGGCACGCGGTACGTCTCCGTCGCGCAGATGCGGCCGAACACCGGTCCCACCTCCTACCAGGACGACATGGTCGGCCACCTGGTCCCGCGCGGCCGGCGCCCGCTGCTCGACGCCGCCCTCGACGAGGGGCGGATCGTGCGCGAGGGCGACCCGGAGTGGCGCGAGGAGGTCCCGGTGCGGGTCGAGTCGATCCCGGTGCGGCGCGAGGGCCGGGTCCTCGGCGTCATCGCCCGCAACACCAACCTGCTGACCGTCCGCACCCCCTCCCGCCTGGAGCTCACCTACCTCCAGTCGGCCTCCGACCTCGCCCAGATGATCGCCGCCGGAACGTTTCCCTTCTCCGGCGAGCAGGTCGACATGGACTCCTCGCCCCGTGCCGGCGACGGCCTCGTCCGCCTGGACGCGGAGGGTGTCGTCCAGTACGCCTCGCCCAACGCCCTCTCCGCCTACCACCGCCTCGGCCTCGCCGCCGACCTCGTCGGCCAGCACCTCGGCCAGATCACCGCCGAACTCGCGCCCTCGCGCGGCCCGGTGGACGAGGCCCTGGTCACCCTGGCCTCCGGCTACGCGCCGCGCGAGTTCGAGGTCGAGGGCAACGGCGGGGTGATCCAGCTGCGGGCGATCCCGCTCAAGCCCAAGGGCACCCGCATCGGTTCGCTCGTCCTGCTCCGGGACGTCACCGAACTGCGCCGCCGGGAGCGCGAGTTGATCACCAAGGACGCCACCATCCGGGAGATCCACCACCGGGTGAAGAACAACCTCCAGACGGTGGCCGCCCTGCTCCGCCTCCAGGCCCGCCGAATGGACTCCGACCGGGGCCGCGAGGCCCTCAACGAGGCCGTGCGGCGCGTCGGTTCGATCGCCATCGTCCATGAGACGCTGTCCCAGAACCTGGACGAGCGGGTGGAGTTCGACGAGATCGCCGACCGCGTCATCGCGATGGTCGCCGAGATCTCTCCGGGCAAGGTCACCTGCCGGCGCAACGGCCGCTTCGGGATCCTCGACGCCGAGGTCGCCACCCCGCTCTCCATGGTCCTGACCGAGGTCCTGCAGAACGCCCTGGAGCACGCCTTCGCGCAGGGGGAGCAGGGTACGGTCGAGGTCTCCGCCGTCCGCGGCGAGGCCCGGACCGACGCCCGTCTCCTCATCACGGTCAAGGACGACGGCTGCGGCCTGCCCGAGGGCTTCGACCCGCAGCGGGCCGGAAACCTCGGCCTTCAGATCGTACGGACCCTGGTGGAGGGGGAGTTGGGCGGAACCTTCGACATGCTGCCGGGCGACGGGCGCGGCACGAAGGTGGTCCTCGACATTCCCGTACAGCCCCAGAAGTGATCTCTCCGCCGGAACGCCGCCGGAACGCCGGCGGAGCACGCGGGGGACATGGCAGCGAGCCCCGGACCGAAGGAAATCGGTCCGGGGCTCGAATGCTGTGGGTTACTGCTGCGCGCTGCGACTCGAGGGCGGTGATTGCACACGCGATGTGTGCGCCGCTCGCCTGAGGCTGTAAGTGGGGCGTCAGGCGCTGGCGTTGCGCGCCCGGTTGCGAGCGGCACGGCGCTTCATCGCGCGGCGCTCGTCCTCGCTGAGGCCACCCCAGACGCCGGAGTCCTGGCCGGACTCGAGCGCCCACTGCAGGCACTGCTCCATGACGGGGCAGCGGCGGCAGACGGCCTTGGCTTCCTCGATCTGCAGCAGCGCAGGACCGGTGTTGCCGATGGGGAAGAACAGCTCGGGGTCTTCCTCACGACAAACGGCGTTGTGACGCCAGTCCATGGCTGCTACCTCTCTTGGTATTACGTGCAGGTTGCTTGTGAATGTGAACGCTTTCACGAATCCCTCCGCAAGGGAAGGGCCGACTGCCAGATGAACTGGTGTGGTCCTTGGACTGAGGAGGGGTTCTGGCTTTCAGTGGAGGCCGGTCTTGCGGGCCGTCCCGATCGCCAAGAAGAGACTCGCAAACCTCGGCAGCGGATACAACCCCTTCTGGAAAGTTTTTTTTGATTCCTCGGTGTCGGCTAGGTCACAGCCGTACTTCTTAGGGGTGGATGCGCGCCTAAACGTTCGAGTGAAAGGACTTTGGCCCCTTCCACTCACACAATCACACGCAGTGCACGGCGAACGCCTGTGAACGTCACGCTCGTACGCAGTCCGAGGTGGTCTCCGTCCATCTGGAGGGGGAGAGGGACCTTCGAATGCAAGGTGAAGTCGGTCAGATCGTGCAGGGAAACCGCGTGCCTGCCGCGCGGCCCGCGCTCCGGGGACGAAGTGAGCAACTGGGTGGCATACCGGGCGACCGCGGGGGTAGAGAGACGCCTCAGCCCGAGCACGTCCAGCGCGGTCTCGAAGGAGGCCTCCGGGGACGCGTACACGGGACGATTGCCCAGGTAGGTCCAGGGAGAGGTGTTGCAGATTATGGAGAGGACCAGGTCCTCGACCGGCTCCGCGCCCGGGCGCTCCAGGGTGATGGTGCCGTGTCGGCGGTTCGTCTCCCCCAGGAACTGGCGCACCACCTGGCGCAGATAGAGGGCGTGCGTGGATCTCTTCCCGCGCTCCCGCTGCTGTTCGACCCGGCCGATGACGCTCGCGTCGAAACCGAGGCCGGCGCAGAAGGTGAACCAGCGGGACGGCACCGACTCGTCCTCCGTGCCCGGCGTCCCGGAGGCGAGACCGAGGCTCACCGTGCGTGTCCGCTCCTCACGCAGCGCGTCGAGCAGGGCGCCGGTCGCCTCCACGGCGTCGTTCGGCAGTCCGAGGGCACGGGCGAAGACGTTGGTCGACCCGCCGGGGACGATCGCGAGGTCCGGCAGCCGGTCCGGATCGGGCCCGCCGTGCAGCAGGCCGTTGACCACCTCGTTGACCGTGCCGTCCCCGCCGAGGGCCACGACCAGGTCGACGTTCCCGCCCTCGGCGGCCCGTCGTCCCAGGTCATGCGCGTGTCCGCGGTACTCGGTGGTGACCGCCTCCAGCTTCATCTCGCTGGCGAGCGCGTGGATGAGGACGTCACGGGTGCGGGCACTGGTGGTGGTGGCTGCCGGGTTGACCACGAGAAGTGCGCGCATGGTCGCCAGCGTACCTACCCGGCGGTACCGGGCCCAGTCCGGTCCATTTCCCGGCATCCGACCCGGTTCGCCCGACAGGGCGGCACCTGGCCGAGTCCGGCCCCGACCCCGTCCACCCGGCGGCGCCCGGTCCGACCCGCCCCCGCCGTCGCGTCGGCCGGGCCGACCGCCCCCGGCCCCGGCGGTCCCGGAGGCCTCACCGTTACCCTGCCTTCCATGAGCAGTGCGGAGCAGACCCCCGTCAGCAGCGGTACGGAGCAGACCCCCCGTCCCACCCGTCTCGCCGCCGCGGCGGCCGTGGCCGGCATCGAGGCGCTCGGACTCGTCGCCGGGGGTGTGTACATGCTGGTGGACGCCCTGACCGGAACGTCCGGCGACCTCACCGGTGCGGTGACGGGCGCCGTGACGCTCGTCGTGCTCGGCCTGATCCCGCTGGCCGCCGCCCGCGGCCTGTGGCTGCGCCGCTCCTGGAGCCGAGGCCCGGCCGTCGTCATGCAGATCCTGGCCCTGCCGGTCGCCTGGCAGATGCTCCAGGCGAACAGCGCGATGATCCCGGCGGGCGCCGTCCTCGGCGTCCTGGCCGTCACCGGGCTCGTCCTCCTCGTGAACCCGGCCACGACCGCGGCGCTCGGCATCCGGCGCCCCGGCCAGGACACCCCGTGAACGTCGTTCTGCGAAACAGGCGGAGCCGGGTCCTACTCCTCCACCAGGAGCTTCTCCCGCAGCTGGGCGAGCGTCCGGGCGAGCAGCCGGGAGACGTGCATCTGCGAGATGCCCACCTCCTGCGCGATCTGCGACTGGGTCATGTTCCCGAAGAAGCGAAGCAGCAGGATCCGCTTCTCCCGGGGCGGCAGGTCCTCCAGGAGCGGCTTGAGCGACTCGCGGTACTCGACCCCCTCCAGGGCCTCGTCCTCCGCGCCCAGCGTGTCCGCCACCGCCGGCGACTCGTCGTCGGTGTCCGGGACGTCCAGGGAGAGCGTCGAGTAGGCGTTCGCCGACTCCAGGCCCTCCAGGACCTCCTCCTCCGAGATCCCTAGCCGCTCGGCCAGCTCGTGCACGGTCGGGGAGCGGCCGTGCTGCTGGGAGAGTTCCGCCGTCGCCGTGGTCAGCGAGAGCCGCAGCTCCTGGAGCCGGCGGGGCACCCGCACCGCCCAGCCCTTGTCCCGGAAGTGGCGCTTGATCTCGCCGACGACCGTGGGGGTCGCGTACGTCGAGAACTCGACCCCGCGCTCCGGGTCGAACCGGTCCACCGACTTGATCAGGCCGATCGTCGCCACCTGCGTCAGGTCGTCCAGCGGCTCGCCGCGGTTGCGGAAGCGCCGGGCCAGGTGCTCCACCAGTGGCAGGTGCATCCGCACCAGCCGGTTGCGCAGCTCCGCCTTCTCGGGGGAGCCCTCCGGCAGCTCGCGCAGCTCGACGAAGAGGGCGCGGGCGCCGTTCCGGTCGTGCGGGACCGGGACGGGGAGAGGCTCCGGCGCCTCGTCGGCACCGTCGCCGCCCCGGACCCCGGCCTCGGCCTGGTCACCGGCCTCGGCCTTGCCCTCGTCCCCGCCCTTGTCCTCGCCTTCAGTCCCGGTCCCGGTCCCGGCCTCGGACCCGCCCCCGGCTCCGGCCTTTCCGGACCCGTCGACCCGGTCGATCCCGCCGGCCCCGTCGGCATCGGGCCTCCGGACCCCGGGAGGCCGGGCGGGGCCCTCGGGGGCGCCCGGGGTCCCGCCGCCCTCGTGCTGCTGCTCGTGCTCGCTCATCTGGTCCGCCCGCTCCGTAGCGACCTCATGCGGCCGCGCCTTCTGCCCGGGGATGCCGGCCGTCGCGTCCCCGCTCCTCACGCCGGGCCTGGCCCCGCGCCGCGCTGTTTGTACAGGCTGATCGAGACCGTGCGGTCGTCGGCCACCGACGACTCCACCTTCCCGGCCAGCGCCGACAGCACCGTCCAGGCGAAGGTGTCCCGTTCGGGAGCGCGGCCGTCCGTCGTCGGAGCGGAGACCGTCACGTCCAGCGAGTCGTCGACCAGCCGGAAGACACAGCTGAGGACGGACCCCGGTACGGCCTGCTGGAGCAGGATGGCGCAGGCCTCGTCGACCGCGATCCGCAAGTCCTCGATCTCGTCGAGGGTGAAGTCCAAGCGCGCCGCGAGGCCGGCCGTGGCCGTACGCAGCACGGACAGATAGGCACCCGCAGCGGGCAGCCGGACTTCCACGAAGTCCTGGGTCCCGGGCTCGCCTGCGATCTGGGACACCCTCACCTCCAAGGTGGCACAAACTCGTTCGGGGCCCGGGGGAGAGGCCCCCGAACCGGGCGGTACGCAGGGAACTGCGCAGTCCGCCGTGACGCTATCGCGATCCTTCCCGCCGTGTCGCCGTGCGTTCCCCGACCCCTCGTCACGGCCCGTCACCCATGGTAGGCCCATGGATGCGGACGGTGGACGGAGGCCTGTGGACAACGGAACCGAGCGACCGGCGGAGGGGTGACGTACCCAAGCGGGAGCCCGTCGAACCGCGCGCCGTGGAACCGTCAGACGATCGCACCGTCCACGAAGCACCAGCGCCACCGCTCGCCCGGCTCGAAGGTCCGCATCACCGGGTGCCCGGTCGAGGAGAAGTGCGCCGTCGCGTGGCGTCCCGCCGAGGAGTCGCAGCAGCCCACGTGCCCGCAGGTCAGGCAGAGCCGCAGCTGGACCGGATGCGTACCGTCCGCCAGGCACTCGGGACAGGTGTCGGCCAGCGGCGCCGGTTCGGGGCGCGGCATTTCGGCAAGGTGCGGGCACTCGCTCATGATGGCCAGGTTACGTTGCGGTACGGGACGAGAGGGTGGGCGGACGGCATGGACGCGCTGCAACTGGTGGGGCTGGTGGCGGCGAGCGCCGCGATCGCGGGCGCGGCCCGCCGGACACCGGTGCCCGCCCCGCTGCTCCTGGTCGCCGCCGGCCTCGTCGCCTCGTACGTCCCGGGCGTCCCCGACTACACGCTCGACCCGCACATCGTGCTGCCGCTGATCCTGCCCCCGCTCCTCTACACGGCCGCCGTCGACTCCTCCTACCTCGACCTGCGGGCCAACGCCCGGCCCGTCGCCCTGCTCTCCGTCGGGTACGTCCTCTTCGCCACCGTGGCCGTCGGCTGGCTCGCGTACGTCCTCGTGCCCGACCTGCCGCTCACCGCAGCCCTCGTGCTCGGCGCGGTGATCGCCCCGCCGGACGCGGTCGCCGCCACCGCCATCGCCCGCAGACTGGGCCTGCCGAACCGGATCACCACGATCCTCCAGGGCGAGTCCCTGGTGAACGACGCGACCGCGATCACCGCCTACAAGGTCGCCCTCGCGGCGGCCGTCGGGGAGGGCGTCAGCTGGGCCGGCGGGGTGGGCGAGTTCGCGCTCGCGGCCGTCGGAGGCATCGGCGTCGGCCTGGTCCTCATGGTCCCCATCCACTGGCTCCGCCTCCACCTGCGGGACTCCCTGCTCCAGAACACCCTCTCCCTCCTCATCCCCTTCGTCGCCTACGCGGCCGCCGAGGAGGTCGGCGCCTCCGGGGTCCTCGCCGTCGTCGTGGTCGGCCTCTTCCTCGGTCACCGCGCCTGGCAGGTCGACTTCGCGACGCGGCTCCAGGAGGAGGCAGTCCGGAAGATGGTCGCCTTCGTCCTGGAGTCCGCCGTCTTCGCCCTGATCGGCCTCCAGCTCCCGTACGTCGTCCAGGGTCTCGGCCGGTACGGCGTCGGCGAGGCGGCCGGGTACGCGGTCGGCGTCTTCGTCGCCGTCGTCCTCGTCCGCTTCGTCTGGGTCTACCCGGCGACCTTCCTGCCCCGGTGGCTCTCCGCCCGCGTCCGGGAGCGGGAGCCGGGGGTGGACTGGAAGGCACCGCTCGTCGTCGGCTGGGCCGGCATGCGCGGAGTGGTCTCGCTCGCCATCGCCTTCTCCATCCCCGTCGTCGCCGACGGCGAGGAGTTCCCGGCCCGCAACCTCGTCCTCTTCCTCACCTTCACCACCGTGATCGGCACCCTGGTGGTGCAGGGGCTCACCCTGCCGCCCCTCATCCGGCTCCTGAAGCTCCCCGGGCGCGACCGGTACGCCGAGACGCTGGCCGAGGCACAGGCGCAGAGCGAGGCCTCGCGGGCCGCCGAGGAACACCTCGACGCGCTCCTCGCGGACGAGCGCAACGCCCTGCCGCAGCCCCTCGCCGACCGGCTGCGCACCGTCCTCGAACGGCGCCGCAACGCGGTCTGGGAGCGGCTCGGCTCGGTCAACGAGACCACCGGGGAGACCGCCGACGACACCTACCGGCGCCTCTCGCGGGAGATGATCGACGCCGAGCGGGAGGTCTTCGTGCGGCTCCGCGACGCGCGCCGGATCGACGACGAGATGATGCGCGCCCTGCTCCGCCGCCTCGACCTGGAGGAGGCGGCCGCCTACCGCGAGGAGACGGACGGCTGAACCCCGTCCGGGGCGCCCGTGACCACCGCCGCGATCCGGGTGCCCGCGGGGAACGCGCCCTCCTCCGCCAGGGTCACGAGCCCATGCAGCATTTTGGCCACATACAGTCGCTCGATGGCGAGTTCATGCCGTTCTTCGAAATCCCGTGTGAACGCCTCCAGAGCCGGGGACACGCGCGCGTAGCCCCCGCCGTGGAAGCGCTCGTCCAGGGACCAGTCGCCGCGCGGGCCGCCGAACGCCGCCTCCTGGAGGGCACGGACCTCCCCGCCCAGGAAGCCCCCCTTGAGGACCGGGAAGCCGAGGGCCCGCTGCCCGGGGGCGAGACCGGCCGCGAGACCGGCCAGGGTGCCGCCCGTGCCGCAGGCCACGGCGACCGCGTCCGCCGTCCCCGCGAGCTCCCGGCCCAGCTCCGCGCAGCCGTGCGCGGCGAGCGCGTTGCTGCCGCCCTCCGGGACGACGTACGCGCCCGCGGGGGCGCGCTCCAGGAGCGCCGCGAGGACGGCGGGGTCGTCCTTCGCGCGGTACGTGGCCCGGTCCACGAACTCCAGACGCATCCCGTCCGCCGCGCACCGCGCCAGGGAGGGGTTGAGCGGGCGTCCGGCCAGCTCGTCGCCCCGGACCACCCCGACCGTGGGGAAGCCGAGCAGCCGGCCGGCCGCGGCCGTCGCCCGCAGGTGGTTGGAGTACGCCCCGCCGAAGGTGAGCACGGGCCGCCCGGCCGCCGCCTCCAGGTTGAGCGCGAGCTTGCGCCACTTGTTGCCCGGCAGGTCGGGGTGGATGAGGTCCTCGCGCTTCAGGAGCAGGGCGAGGCCGCGCCGGGCGAAACGTTCGTCCTCCACCGGCTCCAGGGGCGAGGGGAGCCGGGGCCGCAGCCGGGAGAGGTCGAACGCGTTCACCCGGCCATTGTGTCGCCCCGGCCCTCCGCCCCCGCCGCCCGGCCCCGTCCGCCCCGGCTACCGCGTCACCGCATCCGCTCGGCGATCCGCTCCCGCATGGAGGCCATCGTGAAGCCTCTGGGATCCGACTTCCCCGGTTGCCACTCCAGGTGGCCGATGACCGACCGGTGCGTCCAGCCGTGCACCCGGCACACAGCCGCGGCCGCCTTCGCGACGGCCTCCAGCTGGACTTTCGGCCACGGGTCCACGCCGTCCCCGAGGTTCTCGCACTCGAAGCCGTAGAAGTGCCGGTTGCCGTCCGTGGTGGCCTCGTTGTCGGGCGGCAGACCCCGTTCGGCGATGACCGCCCGGAGCACCTCGTCGTCGCCGAGCCCGGCGTGGTTGGCGCGCCCGTAGCCGACGAGGTGGACCCTGCCGTCCTTGGCGATCACGCCGTGGCAGAGCGGCCCCGGCAGGCCCGCGTAGCCGTCCCGGCAGATGCGGACGGTGCCGGCGGTGCCCCGGGTCACGGTGTGGTGGATCATCACGCCGTGCACCGGGCCCCAGGGGCCCTTGTGGTTGCGGTTGTGGGTGGACCAGTCGCCGACCTGGACGACCGTGAGGCCCTCGTCGCGCAGCGCGGTGAGGAACCTGTTCGCGGACATGGGGGCAGCCATGACGACTCCTTCCGGGGGACGGGATGGACCTCCGGAGTACCGGAGCGCGTCGCTCCGCCGCCATCCGTTCGGACCGTGTGCGAGCGGATCCGGACAGGAGGGCGCCGGGGCTCGACCGTGCGGCTGGAAAACCGGTGACATGCCTCGAAGATCTTCGAACAGTCCCACTCGATTGTGTAATGGCGCCGACACGCTGCGTACTGAAAGGCTTCTCACGCAACTCAGTCATACGAGAGGGAGTTCCATGTCCGTAGGTTCGGTTGGCGACGAGGTCCGCGCGGAGCAGCAGGCGCCGCAGCAGAGTCTCGGCACCGCCGCCGCGCGGAACCTCGCCACGACCACCAAGTCGGCCCCGCAGATGCAGGAGATCACCTCCCGGTGGCTGCTGCGCGCGCTGCCGTGGGTCCAGGTGCAGGGCGGCACGTACCGGGTGAACCGGAGGCTCAGCTACTCCGTGGGGGACGGGCGCGTCACCTTCGTCCAGACGGGCCAGCACGTCGCGGTGATCCCCGCCGAACTCGGCGAACTCCCCGCCCTGCGCGGCTACGAGGACGAGGACGCGCTGTCCGAGCTCGCGTCCCGCTGCACCCAGCGGGAGTACGCGGCGGGCGAGATCCTCGCCGTCGCGGGCACCCCCACCGACCGGGTGTACCTCCTCGCCCACGGCCGGATCGAGCAGATCGGCGAGGGACCGTACGGCGACGAGGCCGTCCTCGGCGTCCTCGCCGACGGCGCCTACCTCGGCGACTCCTCCCTGATCCGCGAGGACGCCACCTGGGAGTGGACCGCCAGGGCCGCCACCGCCTGCACGGTCCTGGAGCTCACCCGGGCCGACGTGCGGAACCTCGCGGACCGGGCCGGCTCGCTCGCCACCCACCTCGCGACCGTCGCCGCCCTGCCCGAGCAGCGCACCAACAAGTACGGCGAGGCCGCCATCGACCTCTCCGCCGGCCACGTCGGCGAGGCCGTCGTACCGCACACGTACGTCGACTACGACGCCTCGCCCCGCGAGTACGAACTGAGCGTCGCCCAGACGGTCCTGAAGGTCCACAGCCGCGTCGCCGACCTCTACAACCAGCCGATGAACCAGACCGAGCAGCAGTTGCGGCTCACGGTCGAGGCGCTCCGCGAGCGCCAGGAGCACGAGCTCGTCAACAACAAGGAGTTCGGCCTCCTCTCCAACTGCGACTACGAGCAGCGGATCCAGCCCCACGACGGCGTTCCCGGCCCGGACGACATGGACGAGCTGCTCTCCCGCCGCCGGGGCTCCAAGCTCTTCCTCGCCCACCCGCGCGCCATCGCCGCCTTCGGCCGCGAGCTCAACAAGCGCGGTCTGGTGCCCGAGACCATCGACGTCAACGGCAACCGCATCCCGACCTGGCGCGGCGTGCCGATCTACCCGTGCAACAAGATCCCGGTCTCGGACGCCCGCACCACCTCGATCATCTGCATGCGCACCGGCGAGGCCGACCAGGGCGTGATCGGCCTGCACCAGACCGGCATCCCCGACGAGATCGAGCCCAGCCTCTCCGTGCGCTTCATGGGCATCGACGAGCAGGCGATCATCTCCTACCTGGTCACCGCCTACTACTCGGCGGCGGTCCTCGTCCCGGACGCGCTCGGCGTCCTGGAGAACGTCGAGGTCAGCCGCTGGCGCTGAGTCCGCGACGCCCGGGGGCGGGGGAGTGGACCCTCCCGCCCCCGGGCGTCCCCGGCCCGCCGCGGCGGACCACCGCCGCACAGGACGCGAAGGAAGTGACCGTGACCATGACCAGCGCGGACGCCGCCACCGGCGGCCAGGGGGCCGCGGCGCTCCTGGACCGGACGCGGACGGCCGTCCAGCCCCAGCTCCGCTCGACCGTCGAGACCCTGCCCGGTTCCATACGCCGGGTGGCGATGTACCACTTCGGCTGGGAGCACGCCGACGGCTCCCCGGCCGCCGGGCAGGCGGGCAAGGCCGTCCGCCCCGCCCTCGTCCTCGCCGCGGCCCGCGCGCTCGGCGCCGAGGAGGCCCGCGCCGTGAAGGCCGCGGCCGCGGTGGAGCTCGCGCACAACTTCACCCTGCTCCACGACGACATCGTCGACGGGGACCCGACCCGGCGCCACCGGCCCACCGCCTGGAAGGTCTTCGGCGTCCCGGACGCGCTGATGGCGGGCGACGCGATGAGCGCGCTCGCCCTGCGGCTGCTCGCCGAGGACCCGCACCCCGCGTCGGCGGCCGCCTCCGCGCGTCTCGCCGCCTGCGTCATCGAGCTCTGCGCGGGACAGCAGGCGGACTGCGCCTTCGAGCGGCGCGGCCCGCGCGAGGTCTCCCTCGACGAGTGCACGGCCATGGCGACCGCCAAGACCGGCGCGCTGCTCGGCTGCGCCTGCGCCCTCGGCGCGCTCTACGCGGGCGCGGGCGGGGAAGAGGTCGCGGCGATGGACGCCTTCGGCCGGGAGGCGGGCCTCGCCTTCCAGCTGATCGACGACCTCATCGGCATCTGGGGGGACCCGGAGCGCACGGGCAAGCCGGCCGGGGCCGACCTGGCCGCCCGCAAGAAGTCGCTGCCCGTGGTGGCGGCGCTCACCTCCGGGACCCCGGCGGGGGAGGAGCTGGCCGAGCTGTACTCCCGTCCGGCCCTCGACGCGGCGGGGGTGCGGGCGGCGGCGGACGCGGTGGAGCGGGCCGGCGGGCGCGACTGGGCGCAGGCCCAGGCGGCCGAGCGCATGGGCCGTGCCGTCGAGTACCTGGCGCGGGCGGTCCCGGACCCGGTGGCCGCGGGGGACCTGCTCGCCCTGGCGGAGTTCGTCACCCGGCGCACGCGCTGAGCCCCGCTCCGGCGCAGGGGCCTCCGGCTCCGGAGGGGGTCAGACCTCGGGGACGACGCGGTTGACCACGGTCTCGATCAGGTCGTCCAGGTCCCGCTCGCCGTGGAGGCCGGGGACGGTGAAGTGGTCGAGCAGCAGCCCGGTGAGGGCGAAGTAGAGCAGCCGGACCGTGTCCGCGTCCCCGGGCATCCCGGAGTCCAGGTGCAGCCGGACGTTCTCGTCCAGGTCGGAGCGGAGCACCCTGGTGAGCTGCGTCCGCAGCTCCGGGCGGCGCACGGCCTCCAGGCGCAGTTCGAAGAGCCCCAGGTAGCAGGTGCGCTCGGCCGCCATGCGCCGGGCGAGCCGGCGCATCAGCTCGACCATCAGCTCCCTGCTGGGCGCGGGCCGCATGGCGGTGCCGATGGCGCCGGGCTCCGGGGTGAGCCGTACGAAGATCCGGTCGCCGACCTGGGAGAGCAGCTGGTCCCGGTCGGTGAAGTAGTTGGACGAGGTGCCCGTGGGGACCCCGGCCCGGGCGTCGACCGCCCGGAAGGTCAGACCGCGGGCGCCTTCGTCCGCCAGTACCTCGATCGCCGCGTCGAGCAGGGCCGTACGGCGTTCCGGGTTTCTCGCCACGTGGGGCTCCCTCCGTGCTGAGCGCGTTCGCCCCGACGACAGGGCTTGCGCAACCACTACAGGTGAAGCACTATAACTGTCGTGGTTGCGGAAGCGGCCACGTCCGAGCCCCCGAAGGAAGAGGACCGGTTTGCGCAAGCTCACCTACTACATCGCCTGCACCATCGACGGCTTCATCGGCGACCCCGAGGGCGACGCCACCTCCATGTTCAAGTACACCGACGGGGAGTACGCCCGGTGGATGGGGGCCGAGTACCCGGAGACGATCCCCACGCAGGGCCGGGAGCATTTCGGCATCGACGGCCCCAACAAGCACTTCGACACCGTGATCCAGGGGGCGGGGTCGTACCGGCTCGCCCTGGACATCGGGGTCACCAGCCCCTACAACCACCTGCGCGAACTCGTCGCCACCCGCTCCCTGGCCGAGTCGCCCCATCCGAACGTCGAGCTGATCTCCGACGACCTCGTCGGCCGCGTCCGCGCACTCAAGGCCGAGGACGGCCCGCTGGACATCTGGCTCTGCGGCGGCTCCACCGTCGCCGGCGAACTCGTCGACGAGATCGACGAACTGATCATCAAGACCTACCCGCAGGTGTACGGCACCGGCATGCCGATGTTCGGCGCCGGTTTCGAACCCCGGGACTTCGAGCTGGAGGACGTCCGCGCCTTCGACAACGGCGTGCTCGTCCGCCGGTACTCCAGGAAGCGGTAGCGCCCGCGTACGGAGGCGTGCGTGGCCGCGGCGTCCTACCCTGGAGGCATGGGTGACGAGGCGTCCCGCACGACACGGGACCCGCTGGCCGAGCGCCCCTGCCCGGCCTGCGGCGGACCGCGAGCCGTACTGGCCACCCGGCACAAGGTCCTCGGGGCCTGGGTGCCGGAGTGGGAGGTGCAGCCCTGCCGCGATCCGGAGTGTCCGCTCCACGAGGAGCGCGGGGCGACCGGGGAGGACGGGGCGACCGGGGAGGGCGAGGGCCGCGCGGGCGCGGAAGCCGCGACACCGCACGCGACCGGCAAGGACGGCGAGATCGGGAGAAGTCCGGCTCCTGGGTGACCGGACGCGCGGGGGAGCCGGTCGTGCCGCTACAGTCCGCGCATGTCATCGGAGTCGACAGAAGTCTGGACCGGCTGGTACCGGGACCGCAGCGGCGCGGAAGCGATCGTCATCACGGCCGACGGGCGCCGCGTCGCCGCCCGGATCAGGGGGACCGAGTACGCGGGCGAGGGCTTCGCCGCACTCGCCGCCGCCGACGGCCGGATCCTCACCGGATGCGTCCTGGAGTGGGACCTTCCGCTCCCCGTCGTCGTGGACGGCGCCTCCCAGCGGGCCACGCTGAGCTGTCTGCTGACGCTCGGCGAGCGGCCCGACCTCAGCCTGACGCTGCACTACGGCGGCGCCGCCTTCGAGGCGTGCGTCGCGGGTGGCGACTTCGAGGGGGCCCTCGACCGGGTCCGGCGCCAGCTGCCGCCCGGCACGGACTTCGGCCGCGGCCTCCTCCAGCCGGCCTGACGGGCCGGAGGCCCCGGGGCGGGACCCCGGGGAACGAGGACGGCGGCGCCCGGGGAGGGACGCCGCCGCCGTATCCGTACCCGCCTCGTCAGCTCTTGAAGGCCGAGGCGAGGCCGTAGCGCCACAACTGGTCGACGCGCGACCGCTCCTGCGCGTTCGGCTGGGCGTTCTGGCAGGACGTGCCGGGGCCGCCGCCCGACATCAGCTCGCTGCACGGACCGCTGTAGTGGTCCGGGAGGCCGAGGACGTGCCCGGTCTCGTGGGCGGTCACCCGGGTGGAGTTGTACTGCTGGTTCTGCCGGTAGTCGAGGAAGATGTAGCCGCTGCCGTGACCGTTGGTGCTGGCGTACGAGCCGCGGGAGTCGTTGCCCTCGTAGTACTGGAAGTCGGGGTTGCTGCCTTCGACGAGACGGACGTTCACCACCGAGCTGTTCCATATCTGGGTCGAGCGGGCGATCTGGGTGCGGAAGGTCGGCGCGTTGGCGGCGCTGTAGACGACGGTCACGGCGGTCGCGCCGGGGACGGCGGCCCGCTTCTTCGCCACCGACTTCACGACGGCCTCGAAGAAGGCCTGGTTGGCCTTGGCCTCCTCGGCCGAACCGGCGTACGCCACGGCGGCGTTGCCGGCGGACACGGCCCGGTCGTCGGGCGCGGCGGCGGCCGGGGCCGTGCCGAGGGAGGCGGCGAGGCCGACGCCGAGGACGGAGGTCAACGCGGAGGTGAGGACCTTGGGACGACGCATGGGGGGCTCCTCCTGGTGTGGGGTTGGGGAGAGTCTGGAGGGAGCCGGGACGCGCGGGGATGATGTCAACCGCCGATAGCCCCGCCGCATCACCCCTCTCCGCCCCGCCAACGACCTTGGAATGAAAGGCGATCGAGGGGTTCCGGGTATCTGGTGCGTCTCAGGGAGCCGCCCTACCCTCGGGGCATGGAGCTGGAGGTGAGACATCTGCGCGCGCTCTGCGCCATCGCGGACGCGGGCAGCCTGCACAAGGCGGCACGGCAACTGGGCATGAGCCAGCCCTCGTTGACCACTCAGCTGCGCCGGATCGAGAACTCCCTGGGCGCCGAGCTCTTCTCGCGCGGCCGCACCGGCTGCCGCCCCACCCCGCTCGGCCGCTCGCTGCTCAACCGGGCCCGCCCCCTGGTCGCGGACATGGCCGCGCTCGTCACCGAGACCCGGGCCGCGGCCGCCCGCGCCGGCGGCCCCGGGCTCCGCGTCGGCTCCACCGCCAGCCGGGCGCTCCCGGGCTGGCTGCGCCGGCTCCGCCAGCGGCTGCCCGGCACCGAGGTCGGCCTGCGGGTGGACGTCTCCGCCCACGCGCTGCTCCGCATGGTCGCCGCCGGCCAGCTCGACGTGGCCTTCGTGCACGAGGTGGAGGGCTGTCCCCTACGGGTCCCCGAGGGCCTCACGGGCCGGGTCCTGGTCGCCCGCGAACCCCAGTTCGTCTCCATGGCCCGCGACCACCCGGCCGCCGCCCGGCCCGTCGTGGACCTCGCCGACCTCGCCGACGACCACTGGATGGTCGACCCGACCGTGGACGGCGAGTGGGACGGCCTGCGCCGGGTCCTGCACGCCGCCGGCATCGACCCGCCGCTGCTGCACGGCGACTACCACACGGCCGCCTCGCTCATCGCCCTCGGCGAGGCCGTCGCCCCCTGCCAGCCGACCTCGGGCCCGCGCGAGGACATGGCCGTCCGCCCCCTGCGCGGCGACCCCCTGGCCGTCCGCCTCCTGCTGTACGCCCGCCCGGGCGTCCCCCTGGACACCCTGTACGCGGAACTCGCCGCCGCCTACCGCGAGGCGGCCCTGCGCGCGGCCCCGTACCGCGAGTGGTTACGGGGCCAGGGGACGGCGGCGGACCTGTCGGTGGGCCCGTGCCTGACGGCGGTGTGAGCGACGGGACCCGGAACGCCCGAAGGGGCACGACCGGCGAACGGTCGTGCCCCTTCGGAGCGGGGACGGAAGGTCAGGCCTTCTTGGTCTCCTAGTAATGGGCTGGGTCGGTGACCTGCGGGGATCTTCCCTGTGGGGCGCTGACCTGGCCTTTTGCTGATGGCTGGCGATGGGGTGCGACGGTCTTGATCGGGCGTCCTGCGGACTGTGTGCGGACTGCGCGGGCCCGAGCGAGGCCGCCACTGCGTTCCGCATGGCCCATCGGCGGGGAAGCCCTCCGTCGCCTACCGGTCTACCGTCCGGTGTTCCCCCCAGCGCAGCCCGATGCAGGAGACGGATTTGACGGGCCCTGCCCGGCGGCTTCCATCACGAGCTCGGCGGTTTGCTCGCGGATGGTGAAATCAACCAGGAGGCGCTTACGGTCCCGTCCGGTTCCCAACCGTATCCTTCTAGTTGTTCTGCCTCCTTATGGCGGCCCAAAGAGTTCAGTACACGTGCTGCACAACCAATTCGTTCGCGCGATGTGTCGATGGTGCTGATTGATCGAAGCCATGTGAGAACTTCGGACGTCTGATTGGTGCGCAGCTGGAGCGTCACGGCCCTGGAGGCCCCGCCTTCTTTGCCGTTTTCTGCGCTCTGCTTGAACCAGGAAAGCGCTTCTTTGGAACGCTCTTTTCTTTCTAGGAGGCAGGCCACATCAAATTGGGCTCGCGATACTCCAATGATTGCTAGTGGAAGCAGTAGTTCAATTGCCTCATCGTCCTTATGCTCTTGATGTAGGAGCTCCGCGAGCTCGCAGGTCACCCGAGGGTTCCCTGCTGAATGAGCATGTAGGAAGTCGATGGCTGTGGAACCCCGCCCCAGGGCGCGCATTAGTTCAGAGTATTCTTTAGATGCCGATTCATTGCCGTTTTCGATCATCTCCTCCAATAGTGCCGCACACTCATCTCCGCGTTGATCTCTGAGCATAATCCGCTTCAGTGCTAGAGGGGCTAGGTGTGCCCCCACGCCGTTTGTTCGCCCCAACTCCTTGAGATATTCGAGTGCGGATTCCATCCCGCCAGATGCTAGCCTTTCGTTTATTAGCTCGTACATGGAGTAGAAGTTTCCCTTGCGTGCGGATTCCTCGAGTACTTTCAGGCCCTTTGCTGGCCGCCCATAGGTGATGAGGAGTCTACCCAGTTCGTGTGCGGGGCTATTCTTTTCGCACCAGGCCAGGACTGATTCGTCGGAGGTATGGTGCCCGACTTCGTCTAGCGCTTGCTGAAACCACTCGTCAGGATCTCCGTCGTACTCCCACTCCGTCATGTAATTTTTGCAGTCGCTGAGCGCGAAGATGTCGCCATCACGGGCCGCGCGCATCCAGTACCGTTTGGCGGATTCCCAGTCTGCTTCCTCGCGGGAAACCAAAGTCTGTGCGGCAAATTTGAGTGCATGGCTGGCTCCGAGAGAGTACGCTTTTTCGTGCCATTCGACGGCTTCCTGTGCCCTATCTCTAATTGCAAAGAAGTCGGCGATCTCGAGAGCTGCATCACTGCTTCCGGCGTCAGCCGACTTTTTGTAGAATTCGACGGCTGTTCGGTAGAAGCAATGAGATTCCGCCGATCTTCCGATTCCCAAGGCTTCGGTCGGGGATGCGTGGTGCATCAAGAGGTCCCATAGTCCCGGCGGAGGTGCTGCTCGGTGCTGGTTTGCTCGCCCCAGCTGATCCAAGGGATCTGCTAGGCGATAGCGCACCGACTTCTCCGCCTTCCCTTTGTGTCGCGGCCTGATGCGTGTCAATGGACCGCGGATCCCACGTTGAGGTTTCGCCGCGTAGGCCAGGGCATCTTCCAGCCAGTCGTCGGGGAGGTGGTCGAATTGAAGGTCCGTCAGATATTCGTAAGCGGCAGCTTCGATCAGCTCCAACGGTAGGTGTTCACCAAATCCAAGGCGGCGGATATCAATCGCTGCGTCGATTACAGCCCTGGCCGGAGGTGGTGCTGTCTGGTAGCGCTGAATCAGTTCCGGCACTCCTGCCAGATACTGGGTCACCTGGAGTTGCTCCGCGTGTTCCAGAGCCTGAGCGATGCGGGCATCGCGCGCAGCAGCCTCTTTGAGGTTGTCCAAGTCGCCTGATTCGAAGGTGACCGGAACTCGCACGGAGCTCCCGTTCAGGATGTGTCGGGCATGAGGGTGTGAATCTCTGTGACCGTCAGCCGGTTCTGATGTCAACTGCTCCCAGTACTTGGGCCAGAGCGTTACCAGTATCAGGACGGGATGCCGCTCGGGCGAGTGCACGATCCGCCGAAGTGCAGCCGCTACTCGCTCGCCCTCTGCCGGATCGGCAGTGAGGAGGAAGCGCTGGGCTTCGTTCAGCCACACCACCGTGTACGGACCGATCTTCTCTAGCTCCACTGCTAGATCGCCGTGCGGGGCTGAGTCCAGCGCTTGCCAGAGACGCCAGTTTGAAGGCAGGTGCTGAATCGCCTCCCAGAGGGTTCGGGTCTTTCCTGTTGAGGACTCGCCTACAAGCGTGATGATCACGCTCTGATCCGAAAGCGTGCGATCGACCCTCTCTCGCACCTGCCGGTCATGATCGCGCACCACGTAGGTCGGCAGTGCTGGCGCATTCTTGTCTTCGGCGATGGTGATGGATTGGTGCACTTCGAGGGCATAGGGGTCGAGCTCGCTCAGGGGCTTGCCCGGCGGCTCGGCGAGCAGCGCCTTCACCCACGCTGTCCGGACGCGTTCAATCGTGTCTGTGGCGTCCCAGCGGGCCTCGCGGGCGAGGACCGCAGCGACGGAGACAACATTCGCTTGTTGTGGAGGAAATTCGCTCGAGCCGATGATCCTGTGCACGGTGTCCTTCGAAGGGGAGCCGGGGAACAGTTCATCGGGGTCGGCGGCGATCAGATCGGCGATCCGTGCCACTGGAGGAGTTCTGGCTTCCACGTAGAGGCGGTAGAGGAGCAACTTCAGTTCACGTAACGGACCTGGTGCGACTCGTGGGGGTGGAATCCGTCGCTGCCCACCGCCGCTCGACCCGCCGTACCCTCCGCTGTCTCGGCTCATCGCACCATCATCTCGCCTCTGCCTCGCCCGGGCAGGGCTTCTCCAAGACGGAACTCCCTCTGTGTACCTCGCCGTCGCAACTCATCGTGTGTCCTCTGAAGCCGCGCAGATTAGAACGCGATCGGGCAGGAGACGCCCGGCGGACACTCACTAGGAGACGTAGGTGCGTGACAAGAAGCAGGGCGAGTGCAGGGTTCGTGGCGGCCAGCAGCCGGTTCGTCCCGAACGAAGCAGTGTGCTGGATGCGGCAATCAGCGGTGCTGTGACCGCCCTTGCGAGCGGGCTCGTAGGCTTCCTCGTGGAAGCGGTGAGGGGCGTGCTGGGGTAATAAACAACCGCGAGCCCTGGGGCGGAGCTGTCCCCACTTCTAGCGGCGCTGGCCCCGAATCTCGATAGCCAGGGCGCCGAGGGCTTCCTTCTCGGGGCCGTAGATGGTGCGGATGTTGGTGAGTTGCTGGTCGCGGGTGGCGGTCGGGTTGACGTTGGACGGACCCTCGCCGTCGAGGAGGGCCTCGAAGTTGGGGTACTCGGCGACCCGGAGGACTTCGACGTCGCAGGTCTCGTCGGTGTCCTTGATGCGGAAGCGGATGGTGTCGCCGGCGGCGAGGTCCGCGAGGTGCGGGTACTTGACCCGCACCTCGATGGTCTTGGTGCCCGCAGCGACGGGTTCGAAGTACTGGCGGTAGAGGTTGAGCTCGCGGACGCGAGTGGTGCGGTCGGTCATCGGGAGGGGACGCTCCTGAGGGGGTGATTAGGGCGGCTGACCCTCGGCAGCCGAGGATGATTAGCGGAGTGCCTCTATTGCCAGCCGTCGAGCGAGACTTCCGGGCCGCCCGCGAGGTACTGCTGAAGAGCGCTTGAGGTGGTGTCCACGAAGTTCTCGGGAATGGCGTCGGCGTCGACCCAGCGGACCTGGGAGTGCTTGCGGGGTTCGCGGTTCTCGGGTTCGCCGGTCCATTCGTGGGCGGCGAACACGACCGTGAGGAAGCCGTTGGGGGCTTCGACGCCCCAGGCGCCGTGAATGATGTGGGCGACCTTGAGGGACTCGGGCTTCACGGTGAGGCCGGTCTCCTCGTAGAGCTCGCGGACTGCGGTCTCGGTGATTGGTTCACCCGGTTCGCTCTTGCCGACGGGGAGGTCCCACATGCCCTGGGCGAACTTGGCGTTTTCGCTGCGCTGGAGGAGGACGACGCGGTTGGTGGCCTTGTCGTGGACGATTACGGCGGCGACCAGCAGGGTCATGGATTCCAGGGCTGGCTTGAGAGCCTTCGGCTGGTCGTTGGTCTGCTGGGGCACGGTGTTCCCTTCGGCGGGCGGGTTGTTGGGCATGTTAGGCGAGGGCCTCGCGGGCGCGGCGTGCTAGATCGGCGGCGCCGGGGACGCAGCGGCGCTGGTAGACCGCGAGAGTAGAGCGGATCGACGTGATCGCCTTGCGGGTGCGGTCGGAGGTCATGCCCTCCATGAGGACCAGGGCCTGGGTCCAGGCGGCGACGGCCTCGTCGGCGCGGGCTTGGGCGGCGAGGCTGTCGCCGAGGTCGGCGTGGGTGAGGGCGTGGACGCGCTTGTACTTCTCGGGGTCCCAGCGGGTGAGGGCGTCCCGGTGCTGTTGTTCGGTGCCGATGTGGTCGGCGAGGTCGGTCAGGGTGCGGGCGGTGTGGCTGGCCACGGTGCCGGCGGCTGGGCCGCTTACGCGGGAATAGCTGGGCTGAGGGCCGTCGTCCCGTAGGAGGGCGTCTTCAGCGGCGAGGAGCGCTCGTGCGGCCGACGGGTTCTCGTTCGTGGCGGCGTAGGCGCGGGCATGGGTGATGTAGAGGAGGGCCTCGGTTTGGCCGTCGACGTGGCCCAGACCGCGCCGCAGGGCGCCTTCGACGAGGTCAACGCAGTGGTGGGGCTGCTTGAGGCTCAGGGCCTGGTGGGCGAGGGCGCGCATCATCCAGGCGGCGTGGCCGTGGGGATCGGCTTCGCAGGCGAGCTTGTAGCCGACCTGGTAGTAGCGCTGGGCAGCGCCTTCCTGGCCGAGGTCGTGGTGCTTCCACCCTGCGAGGTAGGCGAGTTCGGCGACGGCGCCGAAGGCGGCCCGGCGTAAGGCTTCGCTGGGGAAGCGTCCGCGCAGCATGGGGGCGGCGGTGTCGGCGAGGTACGCGGTGACGGTGGTCAGGCCGTGCCCGCCGCCAAGTCGTTCGTCGGCGGCGCTGAAGGCAGCGGTGATCTGGCGTACGACGTCCACGTCCTCTGCGCCGACCAGGGACGTGCCGGTGCGGGCACGGAGCACGCGGGTGGTGGCCTCGTGGTCGTATCCGAGCGGCATGGCGACGCCGGCGGTGGTGAAGGCCGCGATGGCGAGGAAGCGGCGGCGCTCGACGTCGGCACGACCCAGGTCGGTGACTGCGAGGACGGGGTCGGCTTCCGCTGGCGCTTCGTCATCGCTGGACTGGAGGCCGATCTCGGTCTGGGTGACCGTGCGCCCCGCTCGGCGGGACAGCGCCTCGGCCAAGTACTGGCCTACCCGGCCCGACGGGGCGCGGGTGCCGTTCACCCAGTGCGAGACGGCCGACTTGTTGGTCTGGAGGATCTCGCCGTTCTCGGCGGCGATGCGCCGCACGTCTCTGGCAAGGGCCTCGTAGGTGCAGCCGACCGCGCCGATGACGTCGCGCAGAGGGAAGTTGGGTTCTCGCTGCGCCGCCACGACCGCCTCCGCCCTGGAGCTGTAAACCGCGTATACCGCTTCAACTGCCTTCCACCGTACCCACTGAGCGTGACCACCGGTTCACTTATCGGCAGCCGCCCGGAACGGCGCGACCGTGATCCAGGCTCCCCCTTGGTCCGGGCGGCACCCCGAAGTTCCGTACGCCCACACCGGGCTCGGGCATTCCTGTGCCCGGACCCGGCCGATCAGAGACGGAGACACGGTGACCACCATCGACACCACGGCCATCACGGTCGAACTGCCCGAGGCGTTCGATCCGCGCTGGAGCCGCCTGCCCGGCATCCAGGTCGACGGCCGGCGCATCACGATCGACCCGGCCGAGTACTTCTTCCGCTTCGAGTCCAACACCTGGCTCGTCGCCGGCTGGGAACTGGTCAAGGCCCAGCTCCTGGACGTGGACGAGACGACCGAGAGCGCGGTCGAGCAGCTCGCGCTCGACTTCATCAAGCAGCACAGCGAGTCCACCTCCGACGCCGCCCGCGTCCTGACCACCGCGTACGAGGTGTACGCCTACCTCTTCCGCGACGAGCACCTGGCCGGCCTCGGCCTGCCGCAGATCACCGCCGACCACCTGCGGATGCTCCGCGAGGCCGCCACGCTCATGGCGCTCAACAAGGTCGAGCTGGACGGGCACATCTCCAACGTCGGTCCGTGCTGGTTCTTCCCCGCCGCCACCTCCGTCGTCTTCGACCTGGACGACGAGACGGGCGGGATGCTCGACGAGGTCTACCACGGCGGCTGGTTCAACGAGCACCGCCGGATCGAGTCCATCAAGGCCCACACGGCGCTCGGCGGCCGACTCGTGCACGGCTGCCAGTCCGTGCCGGACCAGTCCGGCGGCGTGGTCGCGTCCTACGGTGCCTCGATGGCCAACTTCCGTGACGACCTGGCCGCGTTCAAGGCGGGCTGGATCGAGCAGGTCTACGCCCACCGCGTGAACCCCGCCGCGTAACCCCACCCGATCAGGCTCCGGGGCGGGCCAGCATCCCTCGCCCGCCCCGGACGCCACCACCCCTCCCCGGAGCCCCACGTGACCACGAACTCCAGCGCCGAACTCCTCGACAACCTGCTCACCGCGACCGGCCAGACCACCGCCGTACGGGAGGAGGTACGCGTGTGGTCCATGTCCGGAGTCGAGCGCGTCACCTTCCCCGACGGCTCCACCGCCGTCTTCAAGTACGCCAAGAAGCCCTTCGACAGCGAGGACCAGGCCCTCCACCTGGCCCACACCCTCGGCGTACCCGTCCCCCAAGTCCACGCCTCCGCCGTCCTGGACGGATGGCTCGGCATGCTCATGGAGGACCTCGGACCGTCCGCCCGCGAGGCCGACGACCTCGACGGCGTCGCCGCGGCCGTGGTCCTGCACGGCACCCGTACGGCTCCGCCCTTGCCCGTTCTCGACCAGAACCGACTGCGCACGCTGCCCGCCCGGGCGCTGGAGCATCTCGAACGGCTGCGCAAGGCCGACCGGTGGCAGGACGCCGACGACGTCGAGGACGCGCTCGACCGTATCGCCCAGGCCGCTGAGGCCCGCTCGGCCGGAGCGACACTGGAACCGTTCGGCTGGGTGCACTCCGAATTCCACCCCACCAGCCTCCACATCGGAGAGCACGGCTGGCGGCTGCTCGACTTCGCCCGCGCCTTCACCGGCCCCGGCCTGCTCGACCTCGCCAGCTGGCACGGCACCATCGAGCCCCCGCACCCCGTCCGCCTGCGCGTCTTCCTGGAGCAGTACGTCACCGCCGGCGGCACACCCGACGCCCTCGCCCCACGCGGCGGGCTCACCGCCGAGAACTGGGCCCTGGGCTGGCACCGCATGTGGGCCGTCGAATGGTTCATGGAACAGTCCATCCACTGGATCAACGACCCGGCCACCGACCCCGCCTACCTCAAGGCCGTCCGCCGCCACCTCACCGACGTCCTCCACCTCCTGGAGGTCTAACGTGCTCGCCCAGGCATCCCCCTGGCACGCCCACGCCTCCCAGCGCACCGCCGCCGGACCCGCCGAACCCCTCTCCGTACCCGCCCGGATGGAATGGACCACGAGACCCGGCCAAGGTCCCGGAGCCGACGTCCTTGGCCCCGACCTGCGCGGCAAACGACTCCTGGAACTCGGCTGCGGCCCCGGCCACAACGCCGCCCACCTCGCCACCCGCCACGGCGCCCACGTCACCGGCGTCGACCTGGTCGGCCTCCAGGTCCGCCGCGCCCGCTCCTACTACGGACGGCTGAACAACCTCACCTTCGTCGCCGGCCACGCCCTGCACTACCTGCACGCATCCGACGAGCAGTTCGACGCGACCTACTCCGTCTTCGGCGCCGTCGGCCTCGTTGCCCCCGAGCTCCTGCTCCCGGCCATCGCCCAGCGCCTTACGCCCGGCCGGGTGCTCGCCTTCTCCGTCCCGCACCCGCAGCGTGGCGGCCGCAGCCCCTCGGGCGACGACCGGCCTCGTCGCGACCACGTCACTCTTCCCGATCGCACCCGGCTCCCCATTGCTCGCTGGGAGTTCTCCACGGACCGGTGGGAGAGGCACCTCAGCCGGGCGGGCTTCTGGCTCACTTCGGCCCAGGAGTTTCACGACCCCCGCATGGGCCACTGGCCCACCACCCTGCTGATCCGCGCCCGCAAGCTCTGACCAGCCATTCGCCCCGGCTTCCCCCTGGAGGAACCGATGCGCCCGCCCTACCTGCTCCTCGACATCGATGGCGTCCTCATTCCCTTCCCCGACGCAGCGGGCTCGGCCCCGGCCACCCACGCCCGCCACGATGTCGTCCCCGCCGGCCGCAGCGCCGCCAACCCGGTCACCGTCTGGCTCAACCCCGACCACGGCCGCCTTCTCATGGACGTGATCCGCACCGGCCTGGTCACTCCCGTCTGGTGCACCAGCTGGCGCCAGGACGCCACCACCCTCATCGGGCCCCTTCTCGACCTCCCGGCCCTGCCGCACGTCGACCTGCCACGTCCCCAGATCACCACCAGCCACCCCAACGGCTACCTCTGGAAGCGCGACCACGTCGACGCCTGGCTGGGCGACGCCCCCGCCGTCTGGATGGACGACGACTTCACCAGCCTCGACCACGCCTGGGCGGCGGAGCGCACCGCCAAGGGAACGCCGACTCTCCTCGTTCAACCCGACCCGCACCTCGGGTTGCAGCCCGAGCACCTGACTGAGGTCACGACGTGGGTCGCGCAGTTACCCGTAGCCCGAGCCGCCTGACGACTGTTGCCCTCGCTGCCATGGACAGCGAGGGCAACAGGGTGCGTAACGGGCGGCCCGAACCGACCTCGACTGGTGGGCTAGCGTATTCGGTCCTCCTCGTCATGAGTCACGCCACGTCAGGCCGTCGACTCGTTGAGGCGGTACTCCTCGGAGGGCATCGAGTCCCATTCGGTATTCGCGCCGTCGCGCGTCACCATGAACAACGGGCGCGATCGGAGGACCGGCCCGACTAGTTGCCCGCGCATGACAACCCCGGGATCATCCGGTCCTGCGTAGCCCTCGGGCGTGTAGCGGAAGTACACGTCCATTGCCTCGGCATACGCGATTGCGTCGCTCTCCAGCTCCGACAGGTCTCGCCCGACCAGCGGGATTCCGTCGTATGCGACCTGGGGACCGTACACGGCGTCGGCAGCGATGCAGAACAGCCCCACATCCCGGCTCACATAGGCCGTGACGGCAGACGGAGAAGGAGCCGCCCCGTGACGGTGGACCTCGACCTTCCAGGTCGGCGAGAAAATCGCGTGGTGCGGTGCACAATCGCTGACCCTCGTCTGGCCAAGTGTCTCAGCCGCCTCGACCACTTCGTCGACGGTCATACCGAACCGGAGCGGTCCCACGCCGACAGCCTGCGCATAGGACCACTCGTCCCGTCCGGCGACTCCGAAATCGGCTTCGGCCTTGAACGCCATAGTTGCCCCTCTAGAGACACCTGAGAACTCACCGGCGCCCATCATGCCAATCGGCGACCAGCAGACTGCCGGGTGCGGCCGAGCGCGAGGCCCGCAAGCCCGTCGAGCTGCCGCACATGGTCACCCACGACCTGCGGCACTTCTACGCCTCCGCGCTCATCGCCGGCGGCGCGAGCGTCAAGCAGGTCCAGCTCGTCCTCGGGCACGCGTCCGCCGTCATCACGCTGCGGATCTACGCGCACCTGTGGCCGGGGGAAGAAGACCGCACCCGGGCCGTCATGGACGCCGTGCTCGGCGGCCTGCGGACCGGGTGCGGACAGCTAAGCGGCGCGACCCGCGAAAGTGCAGGTCAGGCCGCCTAGAAGGAGATCAGGCCTTCTTCGTCTCCCAGAAGATGCGGTCGATCTCGGCGATGAGCTCCAGCGCCTTCTCGCCCGTCTTCGGGTCCGTCGACGCCTTGGCGGCCGAGAGGGCCTTCAGGGTGTCGTTGACCAGCTGGTTGAGCTCGGGGTACTTCTCGAAGTGCGGGGCCTTGAAGTAGTCGCTCCAGAGCACCGAGACGTGGTGCTTGGCGAGCTCCGCGCGCTGCTCCTTGATGACCGTGGCGCGGGCCCGGAAGTGCGGGTCCTCGTTGGCCTGGTACTTCTCCTGGACAGCCTTGACGGACTCGGCCTCGATGCGGGCCTGGGCCGGGTCGTACACGCCGCACGGGAGGTCGCAGTGGGCGCTGACCTTCACCTTGGGGGCAAACAGGCGGGAGAGCATTGAGCCGTCCTTCCTCGTGATCGTCTTCTCAGGTGGGACATTACTCGGTGAGAAGGGCGTTTTCGCGGGCGCCCCCTGGGGCTTAGGTCAAAAGTCCAGGGTCACCATGGGACTCGTGTACGAGTGGACGAGTGGATCGAAGGGCTCGTGCGCGGGCGGATCGGGAGGTGCCGGATGAGCGGGTCGGGGCGGGAACGGGCGGGGGAGGCCGGTGCTCCGTTCGGGATCGCCGAGGTGACGGGCGTGTCGATGGTGCCCACGCTGCTGCACGGGGACCGGCTGCTCGTGCACTACGGCGGGCGGCTGCGGCCCGGGAGCGTGGCCGTGCTGCGCCATCCGCTCCAGCAGGACCTGCTCGTCGTGAAGCGTCTGGTCGAGCGGCGCGACGGCGGCTGGTGGGTGCTCGGCGACAACCCGGACGCCGAGGGGGACAGCCGGGTCTTCGGAGCCGTACCGCCCGAACTCGTGCTCGGGCGGGTCCGGGCGCGGTACCGGCCGGTGACGCCCGGGCGTCAGCGCTCGGCCGGGGTGGTGCTCTCCTGGCTCGTCTCGTGCGTCAGGCCCGTGCGGTCCGTGTGCTCGGCCTCCAGGCGCTTGCGGGCCCGGTAGGCGGCCACGTTGGCGCGGGTCGCGCAGCGGTCCGAGCAGTAGCGGCGGGAGCGGTTGGTGGAGGTGTCCAGGTAGGCGTTGCGGCACGGCGGCGCCTGGCACAGGCCGAGCCGGTCCGCGCCGAACTCGGTCAGGTGGAAGGCGAGGCCCATCGCGCAGATGGCCGCGTACCCCGTCGTCGCGTTCGAGGAGTGGTCCGCGAGGTGCATGTGCCAGCGGGGGCGGCCCTCCTCGTCCAGGACGTCGTGGCCCGAGATCTGGGGGCTGACCGGGAACTCCAGGAGCAGGGAGTTCAGGAGGTCCACGGCGCCCGTGTGGTCGCCCTCGTCGGCCGCGGTGAAGACCGCCCGCAGCCGGGTCCGGATCGCGCGGAAGCGGGGCAGGTCCGCCTCGGTGACCCGCCGGGCCATCTGGGAGGCCGAGCCGAAGAGCTCCCGCACCACCTCGACCGAGGTGAGGGAGTCCTTGCCACGGGCCGGTTCCTCGGTGTTGACCAGACGCACGGCGAAATCCGAGTAATGGGCCAGTTCCACTTGTAGTCCTTACTTCGGCGGGCTAGTGTCTCGGTCGAAGGGGGTAACGGCTGTTTCCCCTTCGAGGGTATTACGAAGTGGGGAGGGCGCGACGATGACCGGAACCGACTGGGCGGCCTGGCAGCAGAGCTGGGACCGTCAGCAGGAGTGGTACATGCCGGACCGCGAGGAGCGGTTCCGCGTGATGCTCGACATGGTCGAGGCGCTGGTGGGGCCGGAGCCCCGCGTCCTCGACCTCGCGTGCGGTACGGGAAGTATCACGGATCGGCTCCTCAAGAGGTTCCCGAAGGCGACCAGTACCGGTGTCGATCTGGACCCCGCGCTGCTCGCCATCGCCGAGGGGTACTTCGCCGGGGACGAGCGCGTCGCCTTCGTGACCGCCGACCTCAAGGACCCCGCCTGGACCGCGGACCTGCCGTACGACGCGTACGATGCCGTCCTCACCGCCACCGCCCTGCACTGGCTCCACGCCGAGCCCCTCACCGCGCTCTACGGGCAGCTCGCCGGGCTCGTCCGGGACGGCGGGGTCCTCATGAACGCCGATCACATGGTCGACGGGACCACTCCCCGGATCAACGCCGCCGAGCGGGCCCGGCGACACGCCCGGATGGACCGGGAGAAGGCCGCCGGGGTCCTCGACTGGGCCGACTGGTGGGCCCTCGCCGCGAAGGACCCCGTCCTCGCCGGACCCACCGCCCGCCGCTTCGAGATCTACGGCGAGCACGCCGACGGCGACACGCCCTCCCCGGGCTGGCACGCCGACACCCTGCGCGCCGCCGGCTTCGGCGAGGCCCGGCCCGTCTGGGCCTCGCCCTCCGACACCCTGCTCCTCGCCGTGAAGTAGCCGGGGCGGAGACGGACGAAGGGGCGGTACGGGAGATCCCCGTACCGCCCCTTCCCGTGCGTCCTACAGCACCTTGGACAGGAACGCCTTCGTCCGGTCGTGCTGCGGGTTGCCCAGGACGTCGCGCGGGTTGCCCGACTCGACCACCACGCCGCCGTCCATGAAGACCAGCGAGTCGCCGACCTCGCGGGCGAAGCCCATCTCGTGCGTGACGACGACCATCGTCATGCCCGACTCGGCCAGGTCCCGCATGACGTCGAGGACGTCACCCACCAGCTCCGGGTCGAGCGCCGAGGTCGGCTCGTCGAAGAGCATCAGCTTCGGCTCCATCGCCAGCGCGCGGGCGATCGCCACGCGCTGCTGCTGGCCGCCGGAGAGCTGCGAGGGGTAGTTGCCCATCTTGTCCCGCAGGCCGACCCGGTCGAGCAGGCGCTCGGCGCGCTCGCGCGCCACCGCCTTCGTCTCGCCCTTCACCTGGACGGGCGCCTCCATGACGTTGGCCAGGGCCGTCATGTGCGGGAAGAGGTTGAAGCGCTGGAAGACCATGCCGATGTCGCGGCGCTGGAGCGCGACCTCGCTGTCCTTCAGCTCGTAGAGCTTGTCGCCCTTCTGGCGGTAGCCCACCAGGTGCCCGTCGACCGAGAGCCGGCCGGCGTCGATGCGCTCCAGGTGGTTGATGCAGCGCAGGAAGGTCGACTTGCCGGAGCCGGACGGGCCGACCAGGCAGAAGACCTCGCCGTTGCGGACCTCCAGGTCGATGCCGCGGAGGATGTGGGCGGCGCCGTAGGACTTGTGGACGCCCTCCGCCTTGACCATGGGCTCGCCGGTCATCCGGACACCGCCGATCGCTTGAAGGTGCTCAGGTTCGCCTTGACCCGCTGCCAGGGGGTGGGCGGCAGGTTGCGGGTCGAACCGCGGGAGAAGCGGCGCTCCAGGTAGTACTGGCCGACGCTGAACACGCTGGTCAGGGCCAGGTACCAGATGGAGGCGACGAACAGCATCTCCATCACGGCGCCGGCCGTGTTGCCGATGTTCGACGAGGCCCGCAGGAGTTCGGTGTACTGCACGGCCGAGACCAGCGACGAGGTCTTCAGCATGTTGATGAACTCGTTGCCCGTCGGCGGCACGATCACCCGCATGGCCTGCGGGAGGACGATCCGCCCCATGGTCTTCGTCTGGGACATGCCGAGCGCGTGCGCCGCCTCGGTCTGGCCCTCGTCGACCGACTGGATGCCGGCCCGGACGATCTCCGCCATGTAGGCGCCCTCGTTCAGGCCGAGACCGAGCAGGGCCACCATGAACGGCGTCATGACGTCCACGGTCTCGTTCTTGTAGATCGGCCCGAGGTCGATGTACTGGAAGATCAGCGACAGGTTGAACCAGACGAGCAGCTGCACGTAGACCGGCGTGCCGCGGAAGAACCAGATGTAGAGCCAGGCCACCGCGCCGGTGACCGGGTTCTTGGAGAGCCGCATCACGGCGAAGAGGACGCCGAGGACGAGGCCGAGCGCCATCGAGGCGACGCTGATGAGGATGGTGTTCCACAGGCCGCTGATGATCGACGGATCGAACACCTTGTCCCACACCGTGTCCCAGATGATGTTGCCCTGGGAGAAGGCGTAGACCAGCCAGCCGAGGAGGACCACGACCACCACGGCGCTGACCCAGCGGCCGTAGTGCCGTACGGGGACGGCCTTGATCGCCTCGTACGGGGCGGACCCCGAGGGGCCGGACCCGGCCGGAGCGGCGGCCGGGTCCTTGTGGATCTTGTCAGTCATGACGACTGCCCTTCAGTGGTGCGACGAGGTCACTTGCCGGCGTTGACGGTGGCCGACGTGACCGCGCTGTCCTCGACGTCCCACTTCTTCAGGACCTCGGCATAGGAGCCGTCCTTGATGATGGCGTCGAGCGCTTCCTTGACGGCGTCGCGCAGCTGGGTCTCGTCCTTGGAGACGCCGATGCCGAAGAGGCCGACGTCGCTCTGGCTGCCGACGACCTCGAAGTCGTTGCCGCCGCCCGAGGTCTTCGCGATGTACGCGGCCACCGGGTAGTCGTTCAGGTCGGCGACCGCGCCGCCGGCCTTGACGCGGGTCTGCGCCTCGGCGTCGGTGTCGAAGGCCTGGATGGTCAGCTTCTTGGCGCCGCACTTGGTGGCCTGCGCCTTGAAGGTGTCCTCGTAGATCGTGCCGCGCTGGACGGCCACGGTCTTGCCGCAGAGGTCGTCGAGCGAGTTGATGCCCTGCGGGTTGCCCTTCTTGACCAGGAGGGAGACGCCGGAGCTGAAGTAGTCGACGAAGTCGATGCCCTTGCCGATCTTCTTCCCGTTGTCGTCCAGGCCCTCCTGGCGCTTCTTGTTGTCCGTCATCGAGGACATGATCAGGTCCTGGCGACCGCTGTAGATCGAGGTGATCAGGCCGTCGAAGGTGCCCGAGACGAAGTCCAGCCTGACGCCCAGCTGCTTGCTGAGGGCCTGCGCGATGTCGGGGTCGACGCCGACGATCTTGCCGCCCTCGGTGAACTCCATGGGGGCGTACGAGGCGTCCGTGCCGACCTTGATGACGCCGGACTTCTGGATGTCGGCCGGGAGCTTCGAGAAGAGCGGCGCGGTGGTGGCGGGCTTCTGGGAGGACGAGGTGCCCTCCGCCGAGCCGCCCTCGGTCTGGTCGCCACAGGCGGTCAGCAGCATGGAGCCGGCGACCGCGATGGCGGCGACCGCGGCAAGACGGGAGGTGCGGGTCTTGGCGGCGGTCGTACAGCGCGTGGAGCGTGCGGTCATGGTCGGGTTCCTCCGGCGTATCAGGGAGATGCCAGGTGGCCACGTACGCATCTTCGAGTGTCGCGGCCTCGTGTGATTACGGCATCTTGCCATTCGGACTGCCTCAAACCGACGGCCACGGATGTCAAAATCGGGTAACGGGTGACCCGTGAATCACGACAGACCGCTCCATCAAGGCCGGACCTTCTGCGGAATCCCTTCCCCGTCACCGAAAAATATCCGGTTGATCTCGCCATTCGGACGACACCAAGGGTGCCAATCAGGTGCCCTGGGCACCTATACGGACATCGTGTGACGTGTCATCACCCGTACGTGCCCGGATGCTCTCGGTATGAGTCGTGTCACCGAACGGTCATGGACTCGTCTGCGGTGCCGTCCGTCCGGTAAGAAGGATCCTTACACCCCTCATCCGGGGCTCAGGGCGCGTTGTGCGGCGCGCCCGAGCGGCTGCCCGACAAGGCGGCCGCGGTGCCTCCCCACCCCTCCTCAACCGGGAGCGGCCACCCTCAAATGAAACAGACTCAAGGGGTCAACCCAATGGCAGCGGAGATCGTCAACCCTCGAAACGACAGCGGTACGGAGGCTCCCGAGGAGCCCTTCGACCCTGTCTTCGCCCTCCACCGGGGCGGCAAGATGGCCGTGCAGGCCACCGTCCCCGTCCGGGACAAGGACGACCTGTCCCTCGCGTACACGCCCGGCGTCGCCAAGGTGTGCACCGCGATCGCCGAGCAGCCCGAGCTGGTCAACGACTACACCTGGAAGTCCCAGGTCGTCGCGGTCGTGACCGACGGCACGGCGGTGCTCGGCCTCGGCGACATCGGCCCGGAGGCCTCCCTCCCGGTCATGGAGGGGAAGGCCATCCTCTTCAAGCAGTTCGGCGGCGTGGACGCGGTCCCGATCGCCCTCGCCACCACCGACGCCGACGAGATCGTCGAGACCGTCGTCCGGCTCGCCCCCTCCTTCGGCGGCGTGAACCTGGAGGACATCTCGGCCCCGCGGTGCTTCGAGATCGAGCGCAAGCTCCAGGAGCGCCTCGACATCCCGGTCTTCCACGACGACCAGCACGGCACCGCGATCGTCACGCTCGCGGCCCTGCGCAACGCGGCGAAGCTGACCGACCGGAACCTCGGCAACCTGCGCGCGGTCATCTCCGGCGCCGGCGCGGCCGGAGTCGCGATCGCGAAGTTCCTCCTGGAGGCCGGCCTCGGCGACGTCGCCGTCGCCGACCGCAAGGGCATCGTCAGCCGCGACCGCGAGGACCTCACGGACGTCAAGCGCGAGCTGGCCGAGATCACCAACAAGGCCGGTCTGACCGGCTCCCTGGAGAGCGCCCTCGCCGGCGCCGACGTCTTCATCGGCGTCTCCGGAGGTACGGTCCCCGAGGCGGCCGTCGCCGCCATGGCCCCGAACGCCTTCGTGTTCGCGATGGCCAACCCGAATCCCGAGGTCCACCCCGACGTCGCGCACAAGTACGCGGCCGTCGTGGCGACCGGCCGTTCGGACTACCCGAACCAGATCAACAACGTCCTCGCGTTCCCCGGCATCTTCGCCGGCGCGCTCCAGGTCCGGGCCTCCCGGATCACCGAGGGCATGAAGATCGCCGCGGCCAACGCGCTCGCGGACGTGGTCGGCGACCAGCTCGCCGCCGACTACGTGATCCCATCGCCGTTCGACGAGCGGGTCGCCCCGGCCGTCACGGCCGCGGTCGCCGCCGCCGCCCGCGCCGAGGGCGTCGCCCGCCGCTGACGCGCCTCCGGTAACGCCGAAGGGCCCCGTTCCGCACGCCGGGACGGGGCCCTTCGGCGTACGGGGAGGGGGGTGCGGGGCTTGTACGGGCGCGTCCCGGTGGGTTCGGTGGCTCGTACGGGAACGGGCCGGGGGTCCGGTGGCCCGTAGGGGAACGGGGCCGGGGTTCCGGTGACCCGTACGGGAACGGGCCGGGGGTCCCGTGGCGCGTACGGGAACGGTCCCGGTGTCCAGGAATCGCCGGGCGACACGGGTCACACCGGGGTGTGGTTCCCCCGCCCGCCCGCGCGCCCTAGGGTCGGGGCCATGTTCGCTGCCTACGCCGCCCGAATCGACCGTGACCAGCCGCTGAACGGCCTCGAGTTGGGCGAACGCCCCGAACCCGAGGCGCGGGCCGGATGGACCACCGTGACCGTCAAGGCCGCCTCGCTCAACCACCACGACCTGTGGTCGCTGCGCGGAGTGGGCCTGCCCGAGGAGAAGCTGCCGATGATCCTCGGCTGCGACGCCGCCGGGATCGACGAGGACGGCAACGAGGTCGTCCTCCACTCCGTGATCGGCCAGACGGGTCACGGAGTCGGCCCGGACGAACCCCGCTCCATCCTCACCGAGCGCTACCAGGGCACCTTCGCCGAGCGCGTCACCGTGCCCCGCTGGAACGTGCTGCCCAAGCCGAAGGAGCTCTCCTTCGAGGAGGCCGCCTGCCTGCCCACCGCATGGCTGACCGCGTACCGCATGCTCTTCACCAACGCCGGCGTACGCCCCGGGGACTCGGTCCTCGTGCAGGGCGCCGGCGGCGGCGTGGCCACCGCCGCGATCGCCCTCGGCAAGGCGGCCGGCCTGCGGGTCTTCGCCACCAGCCGCGACGAGGAGAAGCGCAAGCGGGCCGTCGAACTGGGCGCCGTCGAGGCGTACGAGCCGGGCGCGCGGCTCCCGGGGCGCGTGGACGCGGTCATCGAGACCGTGGGCGCCGCGACCTGGTCCCACTCGGTCAAGTCGCTGCGGCCGGGCGGCACGCTCGTCATCTCGGGCGCCACCAGCGGCGACCGCCCCTCGCACGCCGAGCTGACCCGGATCTTCTTCCTGGAGCTGAAGGTCGTCGGCTCCACGATGGGCTCCAAGGACGAGCTGGAGGACCTGCTGTCCTTCTGCGCGGCCACCGGCGTCCGGCCGGTCGTCGACGAGGTCCTGCCGCTCGACCGGGCGCGGGAGGGCTTCGAGAAGATGGCCGCCGGCGACCTCTTCGGAAAGATCGTCCTGACGACCTCCTGACGACCCCTTGATGACTCGTCAGTCATGCTGATGGGATCTCCGGCACGCGCACCCCGAAGACACCGTCGTGCCGGAGGTCCTCCATGCCGCGAACCACCCCGCGAACCACCTGGCGAACCGCTCTGCTCACGAGCGCCGTCGTCGCCGCCCTGCTCGCCCCGACAGCCGCCCGCGCGGAGACCGGGGGCGGGGCCGGACGCACGGGCACCGGCATCCCCGCCCTCACCGACGAGCACGGCCGCGTCCTCACCCTGCGCGGCTGGAACGTCGAGGACAAGGCGAACCGGGGCGACGCCGCCCTCTCCGCCGTCACCGAGAAGCACTTCCGCGACATGCGGGCCAAGGGCTTCAACTTCGCCCGCCTCCTGGTCTTCTGGGACGACCTGGAGCCCCGCCCCGGCCGGTACAGCCAGGCCTACCTGCGGAAGATCGAACGGATCCTGGACTGGGCGGAGAAGCACGGTGTCAAGGTCCTCCTCGACGCCCACCAGGACGTCTTCGGGCCCGCGTTCGGCCACCGGGGCATCCCCGCGTGGGCGACCAGGACCGACGGGCTGCCCTTCACCCCGCGCCCGGACGACTGGTTCTCCGAGTACTTCGAGCCCGCCGTCCAGCGGGCCTTCACCCACCTGTACGAGGACGAGGACCTGAGGCGCGCCCAGGCCCGCATGTGGCGGGTGCTCGCCGACCGCTTCGACGACCACCCGGCCGTCCTCGGCTACGACCTGATCAACGAGCCGATGGGGGAGGTCCGGGAGGGCGAGGACCTGGCGACGGCGGCCCGGCGCATCGAACGGGACCAGCTCACCCCGCTCTACAACCGGCTCGCCGACGCCGTCCGCTCGGTCGACCGGGACGCCTGGCTCTTCGTCGAACCGACCCCCGTCGTCGGCGAGGGCGTGCCCACCGGGCTCGGCCGGATCCACGACCCGAAGGTCGTCTACGCCCCGCACTTCTACAACACCGGCATGGAGGCGGGCGCCGACTACGACCCGGCCGCCGGCTGGATCGAGAGCTACGAACGGGCCGTCACCCTCTATCCCGAGCGGTACGGGGTGCCCGTGGTGGTGGGGGAGTGGGGCCCGCTCAACAACTCCCTCCCGAACATGAACCGCTTCTACCGCGACGCCATGTCCTCCCTCGGCCGCTACGGCTCCGGCTGGGCCGGTTACGTGTGGTGCTACGGCGGGGGCTACTGCGCGGTCGACGGCACCGGCGCCTTCCGCACCAACAAGGAGCTGACCGCCGAGCCGTACGCGGAGGCGGTCGCGGGCCGGGTCCGCTCCGCCGCGTACGACCCCGGGACCGGGGTCTACCGCCTCTCGTACGACGCCGCCGGGCGCCGGGGCCCCCGGGTCACCGAGCTCTCCCTGCCGCCCGGCGACTGGCGGGTGACGGCCCGGGGCGCGGCCCTCGTCCTCCGCGAGGCCCGGGGCAGGGCCCGGGTCCTCGCGGCCCCGGGCGCCCGGGTGACGGTCACGGTCACCCGCCGCTGACGCACCCGGGCCGCGTCGTCCCTCCGCTCACGCCTTCCGCTCGGGGTGCAGCAGGTCCGTGATGCGGTGGGCCGCCGTCGCGAGGTGGCGGCGGGTCTCGGTCAGCTGCTCCCGGGTCACCCCGTGGTCGCGGGCGGCGTCCCGGATCTCGTCGCGGAAGCGGTCGAGGAGCCGGTCGAGGTCGCGGGCCGGATCGCCCCAACCCTCCACGTCCCGCGCCCACTCCGGCGCCCCGTCGGCCGGCACCTCGTCGGCCGGGATTCCGTCGGCCGGGGACGCCGAGAACGGCGGCTCCCGGTCGGCGGCGCCGGCGGCCTTCGGGTGGGTCGTGCCCGTCACCAGGTCCCCGAGCTGGGCCGTGATGCCGGAGATCCCCTCCCAGACCCCCTTGGGCCAGTCGCCCCGCGCGAAGCGGTCCTGGACCTCCTCCTGGACCTGCTGGGCGATCCGCTGGAACTCCTTCGCCTGGCGGCGCGCCGACCGGGCCTCCGCGCGGGCCTCGCGGGCCTGCTGCTTCCACTCCTGCCCGACCCGGCGCAGCTCCTCCTTGGCGTCGGCGAACGAGGGGGACTCCGCCGTCCGGGTCCGGCCCGCCGCCGCGCGCATCTCGCTGCGGACCCGGCCGGCCGCGCCGCGCACGTCGTCGCGGATCTCCGCCGCCAGCTCCGACACCGACTCGCGGATCTCCCGCTCCAGGTCGTCCAGCTCGGCGCCGCGCCCGGCCAGTTCGGCGCGGCCCGCGTCGGTGATCGAGTAGACCTTCCGGCCCCCCTCGCTGGCGTGGGTGACGAGTCCCTCGGCCTCCAGCTTGGCCAGGCGGGGGTAGACCGTGCCGGCCGAGGGCGCGTAGAGGCCCTGGAAGCGCTCCTCCAGGAGTCTGATCACCTCGTAGCCGTGGCGCGGGGCCTCGTCGAGCAGCTTGAGCAGATAGAGGCGCAGGCGGCCGTGGGCGAAGACGGGCGGCATGTCAGAGCACCTTTCCGGTCGCGGAGGGGGCGGGGGAGGGGCCGGCGCCGGTGTCCTCGTCCGCCTCGGGGCGGCGGAGCAGGGCGATGGAGCCGGAGACGGTGGTGGCCCTGAGCGTGCCGCGGCCCGGGCCGAGGGTGCCGGTGACGGTCCTGGCGCCCCACTGGCCCCCCACCCGCAGGTCCTCGAAGGCGTTCGACACGGAGCCGCTCGTGGTGCTCGCCTCGACCCGGGCATCGGCCGGGTGCGGGAGCCGGATGGCGACCTCGCCGGAGACGCTGGTGAGCCGGATGTCGGCGGGCGGGCCCTCGGGACCGGCCGGGGCGAGGTCGACGACCATGTCGCCGCTGACCGTCTCGGCCCGCACGGAGACGCCGGCGCCCTCGATCACCGTCACGTCCCCGGTCATCGAGTTGACCCGCAGGGCGCCCGTGACCGACTGGGCCTCCAGGCTCCCCGAGACGCTCTCGGCGCGGACCGGGCCGGAGAGCCCCAGAAGGGTGGTGTCGCCGCTGACGCCGCGCACCTCCGTACGCCCCCTGACGCCGGAGACGACGGCCTCGGCGCCGACCACGCCCACCTCGACGTCGGCCCCCGCGGGGACGGCGACGGAGACGACGGCCCGGCGCCGGTACTCCTTGCGGTCGAACAGCTTGAGGACGTGCTTCCACTGGAGGTCCTCGTAGCCCACGGTCAGGGTGGAGCCCTCCTGCGACACGATCAGCGGCGGGCCCTCGATCTCGGAGATCTCCACGCGGGCGGAACTCTCGTCCGTCCCCACCACGTTCACCGTGCCGTTGACGACGCGGATCCGCAGGCGCGTCACGGGGTCGGCCGGTGCCAGTTTCGTCGGCTCGGCGACGGACCACTCTGCCATGGTGCTGACCTCCCGTATCGGCAACGCAACATATCGCGTCTCTCGCAGAACACGATATATCGCGGTCCGATGAAGTCAACCCCGACTCTTCCCTGAGAAGCGAGGTGCGAACGCCCCCTTATCTGGACAAATTGGCCTAGCGTAGGGCCATGAACGCGACATCCGGACCGAACCCCGTCGGGGCGCTGCTGCTCTGCCGCGCCGAACTCCCCGCGGTCCGGCCGCCCGCCCGACTGCTCGGGGAACACCTGCTCCTCGCCCCCGCCGGCACCGGCTGGAGCGTCCTCGTACCGGAGGGGAAGCCCTGGCTCCACGGCGGGGAACCCGTCGAACAGGTCGTCACCGGCTGGGCCACCGCCCTCGCCGTCTCCGCCGCCACCTGGCCCGTCGTCGCACTGTGGTGGGACCGCGACCGGGCCGGACTCACCCTCGCCGCCGGCTTCCGCCGCACGGTCGGCTACACCTGGCTCGCGGACGGCACCCCCGTCGGCGAGGACGAGGCCATGCGCACCTTCGCCGCCCGGCTCGCCCTCGACCCCGTCCTCGACGTGCAGGCCCTCGAACCGCTCACCGGGCCCGACCCGGAGGCCGACGCCCACAGCCGGCTCGTCGGGATCGTCGCGGTCCTCGCCCGCGCCGGTCTCGCCCTGCCCACCGGCCTCACCCCCGGCGACAACGCCGACCGGCTCCGCTCCGTCGCCCTCGCACAGGGCGCCGAACAGATCGAACGGACCGGCTGGCGGGACGCCGTGCGCGCCGAGCTCGACGTGGTGGAGGAGGGGCCCCTCGGCCCGTACGTGCGCGGCACGCGGGCGCGTGTCCTGGCCGGGGCGCAGCTCGCGGCGGGGGTGCCGCTGCTGCTCTGGGGCGCCGGCCGGCGCAGCGGCGGCTGGGCGACCGCCGGGGCCCTGCTCGTCGCGCACGGCGCGCTCGGACTCGCCTACGACCGGCTGCGGGAGCGGTGACCGTACGCCCGGAGCGTCGTCCTACTCGTCCTCGTCCTCGTCGTCCAGCCGGGCCAGCCAGGTCGCGAGGCGCTCGACCGGCACCTCGAAGTCGGGGTTGAGGTCGACGAACGTCCGCAGCTGCTCGGCGAGCCACTCGAAGGTGACCTCCTCCTCGCCGCGCCGCTTCTCCAGTTCCTCGATGCCACGGTCGGTGAAGTACATGCGATCAGGATAGGCCGTGTCCCCCGCGCCCCCGCCGCCCGCCCGGGCCCGGGGAACGCCGGAGGCCCGGCACCCCTGGTGGGGTGCCGGGCCTCCGCCCGTCACGCGCGCGCGGTACGGGATCAGGCGTCGAAGACCTCGTTGACCAGCTGCTGCTGCTCCGCCTGGTGGCGCTTGGCCGAGCCGACCGCCGGGGAGGAGGAGTGCGGACGCGAGATCCGGCGCAGGCGCTCGCCCGCCGGGATGTCCGCGCCGACCGCCAGGTCGAGGTGGTCGATCAGGTTGAGCGCGATGAACGGCCAGGCACCCTGGTTCGCCGGCTCCTCCTGGGCCCACAGGTACTTCTCGGCGTTCGGGTACTTGGCGATCTCGGCCTGGAGCTCGGCACCCGGCAGCGGGTACAGGCGCTCCACCCGGATGATCGCCGTGTCCGTGACGCCGCGCTTCTGCCGCTCGGCCTCCAGGTCGTAGTAGACCTTGCCCGCGCAGAAGACGACCTTGCGGACGTCGGCCGGGGCGACCGTCTCGTCGCCGATCACCGGGCGGAAGCCGCCGGTGGTGAACTCCTCCACCTTGGACGCCGCGGCCTTCAGACGCAGCATCGACTTCGGGGTGAAGACGATGAGCGGCTTGTGGTGCGGGTTGTGCACCTGCCAGCGCAGGAGGTGGAAGTAGTTCGACGGCAGCGTCGGCATGGCGACCGTCATGTTGTCCTGGGCGCACATCTGGAGGAAGCGCTCCGGGCGCGCGGACGAGTGGTCCGGGCCCTGGCCCTCGTAGCCGTGCGGCAGGAGCAGCGTGACGCCGGAGGTCTGGCCCCACTTCTGCTCGGCCGAGGAGATGAACTCGTCGACGACGGTCTGCGCGCCGTTGACGAAGTCGCCGAACTGGGCCTCCCAGACCACCAGGGCGTCCGGACGGGCCAGCGAGTAGCCGTACTCGAAGCCCATCGCCGCGTACTCGCTGAGCAGCGAGTCGTAGACGTTGTAGTGGGCCTGGTCCTCGGCCAGGTAGAGCAGCGGGGTGTAGTCCTCGCCGGTCTCCTGGTCCACCAGGACCGCGTGGCGCTGGCCGAAGGTGCCGCGGCGGGAGTCCTGGCCGGAGAGCCGGACCGGGGTGCCCTCCATCAGCAGGGAGCCGATGGCGAGGGTCTCGCCGAAGCCCCAGTCGATGGTGCCGTCGTCGATGGACGCGGTGCGGCGCTGCATCTGCGGCAGCAGACGCGGGTGGACCGTGATCCGGTCCGGGACGTTGACCTGGGACTCGGCGATCCGCTTCACGACCTCCTGGGAGACCGCGGTGGTGACGGCGACCGGGAACTCGGCCTGGGCGTCCGGGACGTGCACCGAGGACGACGTGGCGGTGGTGGCCTCGCGGACCTCCGCGAACACCTTCTCCAGCTGGCCCTGGAAGTCCTGGAGCGACTGCTCCGCCTCTTCGAGGGTGATGTCCCCGCGACCGATGAGCGACTCGGTGTACAGCTTGCGCACCGAACGCTTCTTGTCGATCAGGTTGTACATCTGCGGGTTGGTGAACGAGGGGTTGTCGCCCTCGTTGTGACCGCGGCGGCGGTAGCAGATGAGGTCGATCACGACGTCCTTGTTGAACGTCTGGCGGAACTCGAAGGCGAGCCGCGCGACGCGGACCACGGCCTCCGGGTCGTCGCCGTTCACGTGGAAGATCGGCGCCTCGATCATGCGGGCCACGTCGGTCGCGTACATCGAGGAACGCGAGGACTCCGGGGCGGCGGTGAAGCCGACCTGGTTGTTGATGACGACGTGGACCGTGCCGCCGGTGCGGTAGCCCCGCAGCTGCGACATGTTCAGCGTCTCGGCGACGACGCCCTGGCCGGCGAAGGCCGCGTCGCCGTGGAGGGCGATCGGCAGGACGGTGAAGTCCGTGCCGCCCTTGTTGATGACGTCCTGCTTGGCGCGGACGACACCCTCCAGGACCGGGTCGACCGCCTCCAGGTGCGAGGGGTTGGCGGTGAGCGAGACCTTGATCTGCTCGCCGTCCAGACCGGTGAAGGTGCCCTCGGCGCCCAGGTGGTACTTGACGTCGCCGGAGCCGTGCATCGACTTCGGGTCGAGGTTGCCCTCGAACTCGCGGAAGATCTGCGCGTACGACTTGCCGACGATGTTCGCCAGGACGTTCAGGCGGCCGCGGTGGGCCATGCCGATGACGACCTCGTCGAGGCGCGACTCGGCGGCCGAGTCGATGACCGCGTCGAGCAGCGGGATGACGGACTCGCCGCCCTCCAGGGAGAAGCGCTTCTGGCCGACGTACTTCGTCTGCAGGAAGGTCTCGAAGGCCTCGGCCGCGTTCAGGCGGCGCAGGATCCGCAGCTGCTCCTCGCGCTCCACGCGGGAGTGCGGGCGCTCGACGCGGTCCTGGATCCACTTGCGCTGCTTCGGGTCCTGGATGTGCATGAACTCGACGCCGGTGGTGCGGCAGTACGAGTCGCGCAGCACGCCGAGGATGTCGCGGAGCTTCATCATCGACTTGCCGGCGAAGCCGCCGACCGCGAACTCGCGCTCCAGGTCCCACAGGGTGAGGCCGTGCTCGGTGATGTCCAGGTCGGGGTGCTTGCGCTGCTTGTACTCCAGCGGGTCGGTGTCGGCCATGACGTGGCCGCGGACCCGGTAGGAGTGGATCAGCTCGAAGACGCGCGCGGCCTTGGTGACGTCGTCGTCGTGGGAGGCGTCGATGTCGCGGAGCCAGCGGACCGGCTCGTAGGGGATGCGCAGGGCCTTGAAGATCTCGTCGTAGAAGCCCTCCTCGCCGAGGAGCAGGTTCGCGACGATCCGCAGGAACTCGCCGGAGGCGGCGCCCTGGATGACCCGGTGGTCGTAGGTCGAGGTCAGGGTCATGACCTTCGAGATGCCCAGCTTGTTCAGGGTGTCCTGGGAGGTGCCCTGGAACTCGGCCGGGTAGTCCATCGAACCGACGCCCATGATGACCGACTGACCGGGCATCAGGCGCGGCACGGAGTGGACCGTGCCGAGGCCGCCGGGGTTGGTCAGGGAGACGGTGACGCCGGAGAAGTCCTCCATCGTCAGCTTGCCCACGCGGGCGCGCTTGACGATGTCCTCGTACGCCTGCCAGAACTCGAAGAAGTTGAGCGTCTCGGCCTTCTTGATGCCCGCGACGACGAGCTGGCGGTCGCCGTTGGGCTTCACCAGGTCGATCGCGAGGCCGAAGTTCACGTGCTCCGGCTTGACCAGGGTCGGCTTGCCGTCCTTCTCCGCGAAGGAGTGGTTCATGGCCGGCATGGCCTTGATGGCCTGCACCATCGCGTAGCCGATGAGGTGGGTGAAGGAGATCTTCCCGCCCCGGGCGCGCTTCAGGTGGTTGTTGATCACGATCCGGTTGTCGAAGAGCAGCTTCACCGGGACGGCGCGGACGGACGTGGCCGTCGGCACCTCCAGGGAGGCGTTCATGTTCTTCGCGACCGCGGCGGCGGGGCCGCGCAGCGTGATCAGCTCGGGGCCGGCCGGGGCCTCGGAGGCCGGAGCGGCCTTCTCGGCGGCGGGCTTCGCGGCGGCCGGCCCGGCCTGGGCGGCCGGCTTGGCCGCAGGAGCCGCGGGGGCCGCCTTCGCCGGGGCCGGGGCGGCAGCGGCCGGAGCCGGCTTCTGGGCGGCGGGAGCCGGAGCAGGGGCGGGCACGGAGGCCGGAGCGGCAGACGCGGCCTGTGCGGGGCCCGTCTGCGTCGCGGCGGGAGCGCTCGGCGTGCTCTGCGGGCTCTGAGTGGGCGCCGGGGCGGCCGGGGTCTCCGACGCTCCGGGCTTGTAGTCGGCGAAGAAGTCCCACCAGGCACGATCGACCGAATTCGGGTCCTGGAGGTACTGCTGGTAGATCTCGTCGACGAGCCACTCATTGGCACCGAAGGCGGTCGCAGGGTTCTGGCCCTGCCCGTCTTGGTCGGTCGGGGAGCTCGGGGTACTGGGGGACTGAGACGACACGGCGGCAACCGCCCTCTTCCGCTTCACAAGGTGATGGACAGCGGAAATAAAGGCTACGCCTGTCCGGCCGGGAGGTGCAGGCCGGGCACTCCAACGTCGCGCAAGTCACACTTGACGCGGTGTTTCGGAGCCGTGAATGGCGGGAAACAACCGTGGTTTCGCTGGTGTGAGGGTACGGAGAAGCATCGGCACGGCCCTCTTCGGCCGCACCCCTGATCGCTCCCCGCTCACGTGCGCGCAGCTCCTGCCCACGTACACGCAGAACGTGTTCTTCCGGTTCGAACCCTACGTCAATCCGATGGTGGACGACTGCCCGGAAGAGTGACTCTGATGCGGCAGCCGCGTGATGATTCGGCCACACCGATCTCGCCGCCGTGCAGATCGACGGCCCAGCGGGCGATCGCGAGCCCGAGCCCCGTCCCGCCGTCGCTGCCCGGACCCCGCCGGCGCGAGGCCGAACCCCGGTTGAACCGCTGGAACACCTTGTGCCGCTCCGACTCCGGGATGCCGGGGCCCTCGTCCTCGACCTCCAGCTCGAGGGAGTCCGGGTACGGGCCGCGCCGGGCCCGCACGGTGACCCGGCCGTGCGGCGGGGAGTGCTTCACCGCGTTGTCGATCAGGTTCGCCATCACCTGGTGCAGCCGCTCCACGTCCGCGTGGGCGACCAGCTCGGGAGGCGACACGTCCAGGTGCAGGTGCACGTCCGTACGGTTGTGCAGGCCCGAGGTGGACGACAGGCCGCGCTGGGACGCGGCGAGGTTCGCCTCCCGCAGGACCCCCGAGAGGTACGGCCAGACCTCGAAACGGCTGCCCCGCAGGGCCACGACACCGTTGTCGAGGCGTGACAGGTCGAGGAGCGTCTCCACGAGCCGGCCCAGCCGCTCGGTCTGCTTCAGGGCCGACCGCATCGTCTCGGGATCGGCCTGCGACACCCCGTCCACGACGTTCTCCAGAACGGCCCGCAGCGCGGCGATCGGGGTCCGCAGCTCGTGCGAGACGTTGGCCACCAGTTCCTTGCGGTGCCGGTCCACGGCCTCCAGGTCGTCCGCCATGCGGTTGATGGTCGAGGCGAGGTCGCCCAGCTCGTCCCGCCGGTCCGCGCCCCGGACCCGGCGGCTGAGGTCGCCGCGCGAGATCGCCCCGGCCACCGTGGTCATCTCGTCCAGCGGCGCGGTCAGGGACTGCGCCACGAACTGGGTGATGAGCAGGGTCGCGATCATCGCGAAGATCGTGATGTACCGGAACTCGGTGGACGTGCGGATCGCCACCAGGGCGAGGCAGGAGGTCAGCAGGACCGCCCCGACGACGAGCGCGCCGAGCTTGGTCTTGACGGAGACCGCGATACGGCGCCGGCGCCTGCAACGGGGTCGGCCGGGGCCGTCGGCTCCGCCGGGGCCGTCGGGCCCGCCGGGGCCCATCGGCTCTCCCGGCCTCCCCGGTCCTCCCGGCTCTCCCGGCCTTCCCCCCTCGTCCGGCCCTCCGGGCCTGCGGGGGCTCATGGCGCCGGGGTCTCCAGCGCGTAGCCGACGCCGTGGACCGTGCGGATCCGCTCGGCTCCGATCTTCCGGCGCAGCGCCTTGATGTGGCTGTCCACGGTCCGGGTGCCCGAGGCGTCCGCCCAGTCCCACACCTCGGCGAGCAGCTGTTCGCGGGAGAGGACCGCGCGGGGGGTGCTCGCCAGACAGACGAGGAGGTCGAACTCGGTCGGGGTCAGGTGCACGTCCTCGGTCCGGACCCGGACCCGCCGCTGGGCGTGGTCGATCTCCAGCTCGCCCAGGCGCAGGATGCCGCTGCGCGGGGTGACCGCCGCCAGCGCGGCCCGCTCGACCCGGCGCAGGAGCACGTGCACCCGGGCGGCCAGCTCGCGCATCGAGAACGGCTTCGTCATGTAGTCGTCCGCGCCGACGCCGAGGCCGACCAGCATGTCGGTCTCGTCGTCGCGGGCGGTCAGCATGAGGACCGGGACGGGCCGCTGCGCCTGGACCCGGCGGCACACCTCCAGGCCGTCGAAGCCGGGCAGCATGATGTCCAGGACCATCAGGTCGGGCTGCCAGGCCTCGGCCGCGTCCACGGCGGCGGGACCGTCGGTGGCGGTCTGCACGAGGAAGCCCTCGGCGCGCAGCCGGGCGGAGATCGCCTCGACGATCGTGGCGTCGTCCTCGACCACCAGGACGCGCCGCTGGGCCCCCGGAGTGGCCGCCGCACCGTGGTGAGTGGTGTGTGTCTGCTCCATTGCCCCGCCTCGCGTCGCCGATGTCGGTGCAGCAGCCTAGAGGTACCGGTGGTGTCCCGGCTATCCAGGAGTCAGCCGGGGCGGACCGCGAGGTGGACCGCGTCCGGGACGCCCCGGGCAACGGGCACCTCTTCCGTCCGTACCCCGCTGAATCCGGCATTCCGCAGGGTTGCTTCGAAATCCGCGGAGGGCCGCGCGGACCACACGGCGAGGACCCCGCCGGGGTTCAGGCGGGCGGCGCAGGCCGCCAACCCCCGGGCGGAGTAAAGGGATTGGTTGTCCTCGGTGACGGTCCAGTCGGGGCCGTTGTCGATGTCGAGGCAGAGGGCGTCGTAGGTGTCGGCGGAGGTGTGGACGTGCTCGACCAGGTCCGTGTGCAGGATCACGGTCCGGGGGTCGGCGAGCGCGGCGCCCGAGAGCGCGGCGAGCGGGCCGCGCCGGTGCCAGTCGATGATCGCCTCCTCGCGCTCGGCGACCACGATCCGGCCCCAGCGGGGGTCGGCGGCGGCGTGCGCGAGGGAGAAGCCGACGCCGAGCCCGCCGACGAGGACGGAGGCGCCGGCCCGGCGCTCCTCGGGGAGCGCGGCGAGGGCCGCGTCGATCAGGAGCCGCTCGGAGCGCCCGTCGGAGGTGTCCATCAGGAAGGTGCCGTTGGCGATGATCTCGTAGTGCTCGTCACGGCGCCGCAGGACGACCTCTCCGTGGGGGCCTTCGCGTCGGTCGAGGGTCACGGGTCCTGACATCGCCGGTCGCTCCGCTCTCGTCGTCTCGTCGGGTGCTTCCCGCCATCCTCGTCGGACGGCGGTGACGAGGACAAACCCGTTACGGGAACGGGCAGTCGTGCCCCGGGCCCCCTCCCGGGAGGCCCCTCCCGGACCCCCCTCGTCCGGCCCCACCGCGGCACCGCCCCGACCCCGGGAGGCCACGGGCCGGGCACCCGGGGCGACGTCGGAGGCGTCCGGAACCCCTCGCGAGGGGTCCCCTCCGGTTCGCGGCGCGGGACCCCGCCGGTCGGGACGGTCTCAGGGGCTCGTGGGCGGGCCGCCCTCCGGGAGGGCGGCGAAGACGCGCCGCAGGGCGGGCGGGCGGTCGCCGTCGCCCGTGACGACCACGCGGTGGCGGTAGGTCACCTCGTACTGGAAGCCGTCGGCGATCGGCCGTCCGGTCGGCCGCGCCGGGACGAGGGCGAACGCGGGGTCCTCCAGGGCCGCGCGCAGCTCGGCGGCCTCGGCGGCGGTCTGCCGGCCGGTCCGGGGCGGCTTGCCGCCGGAGTGGACCGTCCATTCGCCGTCGCGGTGGACGACGAGCCGGTTCCGCACCCCGGCGAAACCACCGGTGACGACCACCTGGACGAGGACCTCACCGGGCCGGGGGTCCTGCCGGGTGGCGTCCGGAGCGGTGGGGGAGGCGGGGGTGCCCGGTGGGGTGGCGGGGCCGGGAGTGCCCGGCGTGATCGACCCGGTCGTGGGGCCGGGGGTGTCCGGTCCGGTCGTGGTGTCAGGGGTGCCCGGTCCGGTCGTGGACCCGGGGGCGCCCGGCGCCGGAGGGGCCCCGGTCCCCGCGTCCGCCCCGCAGCCGGCCGCGCCGCCCGCGAGGGCCGCCGCGAGCAGTACGGCCCCGCATCGCCTTCCCCACACGCCTCTCCTCATGGGAGGAGCATGCCCGGCGGGGCGGCCCGGCGCAGCCGGACTGCCGGATTCCGCCGCTGTCCGGGGTCGGAGCGTCCGAGGTGTCCGGGGTGTTCCGGGGCGTCCGGGCGTCCCGGCGTCCAGAGCCCCCGAAGCTCAAGCCTCCCCCCGTACGATCCCGGTCAGCGGCCCCCGGTGTTCCCAGTCCAGTGCTTCGTAGAGCTGTCGGCCGTCCCTGGTCGCGGCGAGGATTCCGGTCGCGGCGCCCGTCTGGGCGGCGGCGGCCTCCAGGGTGAGCACGACGTTCGCGCCGAGGCCCCGGCGCCGGTGCGCCGCGTCCGTCTCGATCTGGTCGGCGACGGCGGTGGCGCCGGTCGGGGCGATCTGCCCCCGGGCGGCGAGGGTGCCGTCCGGGGCGAGGATCCGGACCCGGACGACGCCGTCCCGGGCCTCGACGGTCCGGGCGTACCCCTCGGGCGGCGCGGGGCGGACGCCGGGGTCCAGGCGCTTGACCATCATGAAGCCGGGGTCGTCGGGGATCGTCCACCCCTCGGTGATCCACGGCGCCACCTCCTCGGCGTCCGCCATCACCTTGAGCCAGCTGTACGGCTCGGTGAGCCGCTCGCAGAGGGCGCCGACGGTGGCCGCGTCGGGCGCGGGCAGCACGTGCCGCAGGACGTGCCGGGGGAGGCCCACGTCGATCCGGTACCCCCAGGGCCGGCCGACGGCGGCGGGGGTGCCCCGGGAGACGGTCCAGCCCTTCACCCATGCCGATGTAATAGCTCGTATGTCCATGAGAGTATTACATCGGCCGTTCGGGGGTGGCGGGGGTGTGATCGCTCAGAGCGAACAGGCGTCCGGGAACATTCATGGGCTCACAAGCATTGAGTCGGTACAGCTCAACTTGACTGCCGAAGGGGAGATCATGGCTTCTGAGTCCATGGCGTCCGCGCCGCTCGCTCTGCCTGTGCTGCCGCTCGACGACGAGGTCGTGCTGCCCGGAATGGTGGTGCCGCTGGACCTGTCCGACAACGACGTACGGGCCGCCGTCGAGGCCGCCCAGGCCGCCGCACGGCCCGGAGAGGGCAAGCCGCGGGTGCTGCTCGTGCCCCGGGTCGACGGCACCTACGCCGGGACCGGCGTCCTCGGGACCGTCGAGCAGGTGGGACGCCTGTCCGACGGCGACCCGGGCGCGCTCGTGCGCGGCCGCGGCCGTGTCCGCATCGGTGCCGGTACGACCGGCCCCGGCGCCGCCCTGTGGGTCGAGGGCACCGCCGTCGAGGAGACCCTGCCCGACCCGCTGCCCGGCTCCGTGACCGAGCTGGTCAAGGAGTACAAGGCGCTGGCCACCAGCTGGCTCAAGAAGCGCGGCGCCTGGCAGGTCGTCGACCGCGTCCAGCAGATCGACGGCGTCGGCGCCCTCGCCGACAACTCCGGGTACTCGCCCTTCCTGACCGTCGCCCAGCGCGTCGAACTCCTGGAGACCGCCGACCCGGTCGCCCGGCTCCGCCTGGCCACCGCCCAGCTCCGCGAGCACCTCGCCGAGCAGGAGGTCGCCGAGACCATCGCCAAGGACGTCCAGGAGGGCGTCGACAAGCAGCAGCGCGAGTTCCTGCTCCGCCGCCAGCTCGAAGCCGTCCGCAAGGAGCTGCGCGAGCTCAACGGCGAGTCGGAGGGCGACGAGTCCGACGACTACCGCGCCCGCGTGGAGGCCGCCGACCTGCCCGAGAAGGTGCGGGAGGCCGCCCTCAAGGAGGTCGAGAAGCTGGAGCGCTCCAGCGACCAGTCCCCGGAGGGCTCCTGGATCCGCACCTGGCTCGACACGATCCTCGAACTGCCCTGGAACGAGCGGACCGAGGACCGCTACGACATCCGGGGCGCCCGCGCGGTGCTCGACGCCGAGCACGCGGGCCTGGACGACGTGAAGGAGCGGATCACCGAGTACCTGGCGGTGCGCAAGCGGCGCGCCGACCGCGGTCTCGGCGTGGTCGGCGGACGCCGGGGCGGGGCCGTCCTCGCCCTCGTCGGCCCGCCCGGCGTCGGCAAGACCTCCCTCGGCGAGTCCGTCGCCCACGCGATGGGCCGCGAGTTCGTCCGGGTCGCCCTCGGCGGCGTCCGCGACGAGGCGGAGATCCGCGGCCACCGCCGCACCTACGTCGGCGCCCTGCCCGGCCGGATCGTCCGCGCGATCAAGGAGGCCGGGTCCATGAACCCGGTGGTCCTGCTCGACGAGATCGACAAGGTCGGCTCCGACTTCCGCGGCGACCCCGCGGCGGCGCTCCTCGAAGTCCTCGACCCGGCGCAGAACCACACCTTCCGCGACCACTACCTGGAGGTCGAGCTCGACCTCTCCGACGTGGTCTTCCTGGCCACCGCGAACGTCCTGGAGTCCATCCCGGAGGCCCTCCTCGACCGCATGGAACTGGTGCGGCTCGACGGCTACACCGAGGACGAGAAGGTCGTCATCGCCCGCGACCACCTGCTGCCCCGGCAGCTGGAGCGGGCCGGTCTGGAGCCCGGCGAGGTCGTCCTGGAGGAGGCGTCGCTGCGGAAGCTGGCCGGCGAGTACACCCGCGAGGCGGGCGTGCGCACCCTGGAGCGGTCGGTCTCCCGGCTGCTGCGGAAGGTCGCGGCCCAGCACGAACTGGGCGACCGCGAGCTGCCGTTCACGGTCCGCCCGGAGGACCTGCGGGAGCTGATCGGGCGTCCGCACCACGTGCCCGAGTCGGCGCAGGACCCGGCCGAGCGCCGGACGTCCGTGCCGGGCGTCGCCACCGGCCTCGCCGTGACCGGCGCGGGCGGTGACGTCCTCTTCGTGGAGGCCTCCCTGGCCGACCCGGAGACCGGCGCCGCCGGCCTCACCCTCACCGGCCAGCTGGGCGACGTGATGAAGGAGTCGGCGCAGATCGCGCTCTCCTTCCTCCGCTCGCACGGCGCGGAGCTGGAGCTGCCGGTCACCGGCCTCAAGGACCGGGGCGTGCACATCCACTTCCCGGCGGGCGCGGTCCCCAAGGACGGGCCGAGCGCGGGCGTCACCATGACGACCGCCCTCGCCTCCCTGCTGAGCGGCCGGCTCGTCCGCACGGACGTGGCCATGACGGGCGAGGTCTCCCTCACCGGCCGGGTCCTGCCGATCGGCGGCGTGAAGCAGAAGCTGCTCGCCGCGCACCGGGCGGGCATCACCACGGTCGTGATCCCCAAGCGGAACGAGGCCGACCTGGACGACGTCCCGGCCGAGATCCTGGAGAAGCTGGAGGTCCACCCGGTGACGGACGTCCGGCAGGTCCTGGAGATCGCCCTCGCCCCGGCGGAGGTGCCGGTGGGCGCGGCGGCGTAACCCCTCGTCAGGAGCGGGGCGTTCCCTCGGGGACGCCCCGCTCCGGCACGTCCGCGCACCGGCCCGGGGGCGGGTCCGCGGTGTCGGTCCCGGCTGTCATGATCGTACGCATGAACGAAGACGCCTTCTGGGCTCTCATCGACGAGTTGAGCAGCCGCCCCGGCACCCGGGACGAGCGGCTGGAGTGGCTGGAGGGGGAGCTGCTGCGGCGCCCGGCCGACGAGAGCGTGGCGTTCCAGGTGCGCCTGGAGAAGGCGTGCGGGGCGGCCGACACGCACGCGCTGTGGAGGGCGGCGGACCGGATCGAGGGCGGCAACTGCACGGACGACGGCTTCCACTGCTTCACGCTCTGGCTGGTGGGCCAGGGGCGGAAGGCGTACGAGGCGGTGCTCGCCGACCCGGACGCGCTGGCCGACCTGCCCGAGGTGCGGGCGCTCGCGGGACGGCACCACGACGACTGGGACGACGACGAGTGGCCCGAGTGGGAGGAGCTCGACTACGTCGCCCAGGACGCGTACGACGAGCTGACCGGCCAGGAGGACGACGACGGGGAGGAGTTCCTCGACGCGGTCGAAGAGGCCGAGGAAGCCGAAGAGGACGAAGGGGCGGGCGGGGAAGAGGGGGAAGAGGGCGAGGAGCGCGGGGCGTCCGGGCCGGAGGGGTTGGCCCCGCCCCGGCTCACCGCCCTCTTCCCGCTCGGGCCGTCCGGCTCCTGAGGAGCGTCCCGCCGGCCCGGCACCGGCCGGCGGGACGCTCCCCGGGCGCCGCCCGGCCCCGTCGGGCCGGGCCGCGCCACCGGTGACGCGTGGGGGTGCGTCAGGAGCCGGACGTGGTCCGGCGGCGGCCCAGGAGCAGGCTGCCCGCCGCGAAGGCGGCGAGGGCGCCCGCGCCCGCGAGGGCCGGCGTCAGGGGGGAGGAGGTCCCGGCGGCCTCGGCGGAGAGCGCCGGGGGCCGCTCGTCGCCGCCGTGGCCCGCGTGGCTCACGGTGGACAGGGCGGCGCCCGCCGCGATCTTCGCCTCGGTCGGGGCCTGCGCCTTCGTGCCGGTCGCCGCGGCCGTCCGGGCCGTACCGCCGAAGGTGACGTCCGAGCAGCTGTAGAAGGCCTCGGGGCTGTCGCTGCGCTGCCACACCTTGTAGACGATGTGGCGGCCGGTGCGGGCCGGCAGGGTGCCGGTGAAGTCGTAGTAGCCGTCGGTGGCGGTGCGGGTGGTGTGGTACACCGCGACCGGTGTGGCGTCCAGGTCCGACCACTTCAGGGGCTGGGTCGGGTCGAAGCCGGCCCTGGTGATGTAGACCGTCATGGTGCCCGAGTGGGCCGCCGTCGCCCGGACCTTGAAGTCGAACGACCCGGCGGCGACCGCCGTCGCCGGCCAGTCGGTGCGCGCCCAGTCCAGGGCCCGGTACTTCTCGCGGTTCGCCGAGCAGAGCTTCCCGTCCGGGATGAGGGTCCGGTGCTGCCCGTCCGCGTTGGCGATGTTGACCTCGTTCCAGTCGTAGAGCGGCTGGGTGCCGGAGTCGGCGACGAGGTCCTTGCACACCTGTGACCTGGGCGTCTCGGGGCCCTCGGCGTAACAGGCGGCCACCCGGCTCACCGGGTTGAAGACGGCCCCGTGGGCACTGGCCGCCGTGGGGGTGAGGCCGACGAGCGCGGCGGCGGACAGGGCCGCGGCGCCGGCGGCGGTACGGCGGACGGAGGGCAGGGAGGGCATGCGGGGGCTCTCTCTCGTGCGTGGGGGGAGTACGGAACGAGCAACGCGCGCGGGACGCACGGAAGTTGAAACCCGGGCGACCGCCGTAGAGCCTCGCATTGGTCCATACCAATGAGCAAGGGGGTGGAGGAAAAAGACGGCGGAAAGCGGGAGGGGGAAGGCCGGAGCGGCCCCCGGGAGCGCGCCGCGCGCTCCCGGGGGCCGCCGGGAAGAAGGGGTGACGGGGAGGGGCGTCAGCCGTTCGCGAGCGCCTGCACGCGCGAGAGGTCCCCGTTGAAGTGGTTGTGGTCGCCGACCGTCGGGCCGGAGGAGGTGTACTGCCACATCGTGTAGTACGCCCAGCCGGCCGGGAGTTCGCCCACGGTGGAGGCGTACCGCGCGACCCACAGCGGGTTGGTGGCGCCGAAGCCCGAGTAGTTGCCGGTGCACTGGGTCCACCAGCTCGTCGCCGTGTAGATGACGGCGTCCCGCCCGGTCCGGGTCTTGTACCGGTTCAGGAAGTCGCGGATCCAGGCCACCATCCCGGCCTGGGTCTTGCCGTAGCAGGTCGCGCCGTACGGGTTCCACTCGATGTCGAGCACGCCCGGCAGGGTCCTGCCGTCCTTCGACCAGCCGCCGCCGTTGTCGACGAAGTAGTCGGCCTGGGCCGCGCCGGTCGTCGTGTCCGGGGTGGCGAAGTGGTACGAGCCCCGGATCATGCCGACGTTGTACGAGCCGGTGTACTGCTGCGCGAAGGAGGTGTTCTTGTAGTACGTGCCCTCCGTGGCCTTGACGTAGGCCCACCGGACACCGCTGTTCCACAGCGTGGACCAGGCGACGTTCCCCTGGTGGCTGGAGACGTCCACGCCCTCCGTCTGGACCGCCTGGACCGACGCGCCGCCGGACGCGTCGCCGCGCCCGTCGTGCGCGAGGACGCCCGCGCCCATGTGGGCGGTGCCGCGGGCGGGCGCCTGCCGGGCGCCCGCGTCCGGCGCGGCACCGGCGGGGCCGGCGAGGGGGAGGAGGAGTGCCAGGGCCGCCAGGGCGGCGCCGGCGAGGGTCGTTCCGGATCTGTGCACACGCATCGCGTGCCTCCGAAAGGCTCGTGGGGAGAGGGATGACATGTTGTGGTGTGGACATGTCAGATGTGTTGGGGGAGACGACGCTACGCACGTAGACCCGCCGGTGGAAGAGGGCCCGGCCGCCGCCGTTGGTCTATGCCTGCGAAATACTGGAAGAGCTGCGGAAACGGCCGCGACGGGAAGAAACTTTCAGCGGCCGAAAGACCACCGGTGCGGCGGAGGCGCGCCACCGGGGAACGCGTGGGAGGCGCTGACGTGCACGGAAGCGGTACGGGACGTGAGGGCGGGGTGGCCCCGGTGGCTCCCGGCGCGGGCGGGGGCGCCCCGCGGGTCCCCGGTGAGGGTGAAGTCCTTCCGCGGGTCCCTGGTGAGGACGGGACCACCCCGGCGGCCCCCGGTGGGGGTGGAGGCGCCACGCGGGCCCCCGGCGAGGGCGGAGTCATTCCGTCGGCCCCCGGCGTGGGCGGTGCCGTCCCGCCCGTTCCCGGTGAGGACGGGATCGTCCCGGCGGCCCCCGGTGAGGGAGGGTTCGTTCCGTCCGTCCCCGTGGACCGCGAGTTCCTCGCCCTCGAACGCGAGCTGGCCGTCTTCCTGCGCCGCGCCCGCGCCCAGTCCGGCGAGATGGCCCGCGAGGTCCACCCCGAGCTGGAGCCCGCCGCCTACGGCCTCTTCGTGCGCCTCGACGACGCCGGACCCCAGCGGGCCACCGAACTCGCCGGGTACTTCGGCGTCGGCAAGGCGACCATGAGCCGCCAGCTCCGGGCCCTGGAGGACCTCGGGCTCGTCGCCCGCGACCCCGACCCCGCCGACGGCCGCGCCTCCCTCGTCCGCCTCACCGAGGAGGGCCGGAACCGCTTCCGCCGCGTCCGCGACGCCCGGCGCGAGCGCTACGTCCGCAAGCTCGCCGACTGGGACCGCGCGGAGGTCGCCGAGCTGGCCCGGCTCCTGAACCACTTCAACGTACGGTCGGAGGGCTGAGGGGTCCGCAGCCCGGAATCCCCTACGCCCCCGGCTCCACGTACGCCGCCGTCGCGTCGTCGTGCAGTTTCCAGCGCCGTACGCCCCCCGCCGCCGCGTCCGCGGTCTCCCGCTCCCGCACCCGCCGGAGCAGGCCGAGCGCGCCCTCCGTGCGCAGGACGCCGAGGCAGTCCGCCCAGTCGCCCGCGCCGAACAGGTCCACCCAGCGGCTCGCCCCGTCCGTGAGCGCCGCCAGGGCCCGCACCTCCGCGCGCGGGACCGTCCCGGTCACCGCCAGCCCCGCGACCGCCGGATCGGCCGCAGCCGTGAAGAAGCCGCCCTCCCGGTTCCGCAGCCGGTCCGTCGCCGCCACGGACCGCAGCACCTCGGCCGGCACCCGGTCGAGCCGGTCGTCCAGGACCGCCCGCACCGCCCCGTCCGGCCCCTCCAGGAGGAGGACCGAGTCGGAGAGGACGAGGTGCTCGACCACCGCCCCGTCCCAGCGGGCGAGCACCACGGTCGCCTGGGGCGTGCGTACGTGAGAAAGGTCACAGGTCCCTCGATGGGCTTCCGCGGTGCGCCGGATTGCCGCGGAGAGGATCTCGGACAGGGACATGTCCGGACGGGAAGCGGACAGTTCGGTCAAAGCCCCGCCGAGGCGGGCGGTGAACCACGGCACCCCGTGCACACAGCCGTCGTCGCCGACGGGCGGCGTCACGCCGTCGAGGAGGACCAGCGTCCCCCTGCCCCCCGCCGCGGACAGGACGGTGGTCACCCAGTCCTCATTGGGGCGTTCGGGGCTGCCGGGGAGGGAGGCGACGTCGCTGCGCATGGGCCCAGTGTGCCCGGGTCCGCACCCGGTCCCACCGAACCCTTCACCGGACCCGCGGAGGACGCGAAAAGGCCTGTACCAACGGGACGGACGCGACCGGAGGAGCGGAACGGACGCCACCGCGGAGCTGCGGGCGGGCATCCTGCCAAAGCCCGCGCGGAAGATCCAACCGGGGCCGCTCCAGGGCCCCGGGACCCCGTCCGGGGAAGTTGTTCGCCAACTCCGGAGTGTTGTTCACTCGTTCGGGTGGCGGAGCGGCCGATGCCCGTCCCCTTCCCGGAAGCGCTGGAATGGTCGGAAGCCGTATCGGGGGTGGGGGCGCTCCATGTGACCGGCCGTCACCTCTGCTTTGTGGCTGGACGAGTCAAGAATGCGAGCACCGGTGCAGATGAAGCGGCCTCGGAGCAAGAACGGCACGCGGAGCCAGGGCCCCGGTGTCCCGCCGGCCCAGGACGGCACCGCCGCGGCCCCCGCCGGAGGCACGGCCGCCGACCACGCCCGGACCCCGTCGTCCGCCCCGACGCAGCCGTCCGCCCCCGCCGGCGGCACGCCCGCCCCGGCCGGCCGCGCCAAGCGCGTCCGCAACCGCCTCGTCGTCGGCGTCGCCCTCGTGGGCGTCACCGTCCTCGCCGCCGGCGCCCCCGCGATCCTCACCGCCTCCGCCGGGCTCACCGACTCCCAGCGCCTGGTCACCCTCGCCGAACTCGACCGGCAGGCCGTCACCCTCGCCCACTCCCTCGCCGACGAGCGCGACGAGGTCGTCGCGTACATCGCCGCCGGCCGCGACGCCCAGACCGGCGACGCGAAGAAGAAGCGCCGGGTCACCCCCGTGCGCTCCGCCCGCGTCGACCGGCAGATCGACGAGATCCGCCCCGCCGCCTCCCCCGAGCTCCGCCGCGACCTCGCCGGCGTCCCCTCCGTCCGCCGCGCCGCCCTCACCGGCGAGGGCACGGCCCTGGAGGCCCACAAGGCGTACTCCGACGTCATCGACAAGCTCCAGGCCCTCGCCGACGAGCTGGCCGACCGCACCCCGGCCCGCGCCGCCGACCCCTCGCTCACCGGGGCCACCCGCGCCCCCGCCGCCCTCGGCCGCGCCGTCGAACAGGCCTCCGCCACCCGGGGCCTGCTCCTCGCCGCGCTCGCCGTGCCGCAGCCCGAGCCCACCGGCGAGTTCCGCTACGACGCCACGACCGGCACCTACGTCCCCGAGGAGCCGAAGGGCGCGGAGGAGGCCGACCGGACCCGCGACCGCCTCACCGCCGCCGCCCAGCAGGCCCGCGTCCGCGAACTCGCCGCCCTCGGCGACTTCGACCAGGCCGCCGGGGCCGCCGCCCGCGACTCCCTCGCCGGCACCGTCACCGGACCCGACGTCAAGAGCGCCGAACGCTCCCTCGCCTCCCTCACCGACCAGCCCCGGCTGACCGAGGCCGAGCGCGGGACCGACCCGGCCGCCCTGGAGGCCGCGCTCTCCGCCCGCGTCGAGCAGATGCGCGGCGTCGAGTCCACCCTCGCCGCCCAGCGCGTCGCACGCCTCTCCGCGCTCCGCGACGACGACGTCACCGCCCTCGAACTGCGCCTCGCCTTCCTCGGCGGCTGTTTCCTCCTCGCCGTCGGCGTCTCCACCTACGTCGCCCGCAGCCTCACCCGGCCGCTCGCCGTGCTCCGCATCGGCGCCGCCCGGCTCGCCGCCGCCCCCGACCCGGCCGCCGAGGAACCGGTCCGCTTCACCGGCCGCAACGACGAGTTCGCGCAGACCGTCCGCTCCCTCAACACCCTGCACGGCAAGCTCGCCGGGCTCGCCGCGCGCACCGGGCACCTCACCGCCGAGCGGGCCGGCCTGGCCGCCGGCAAGGAGGCCCTCGCCGCCGAGCTCGCCGCCCAGCGCGCCGAGCTCCAGGGACAGGTCGCCCTCCTCACCGCCGACCTCGAAAAGCTCCGCGGCACCGTCCGGCACACCTTCGTCAACCTCTCCCTGCGCAACCTCGGCCTCGTCGAGCGGCAGCTCGGCGTCATCGAGAAGCTGGAGGAGCGCGAGCAGGACCCGGACCGCCTCGGCACCCTCTTCAAGCTCGACCACATGGCGACCGTCATGCGCCGCCACAGCGAGAACCTCCTCGTCCTCGCCGGCCACGAGCACGTCCACGGCCACGCCGGGGCCGTCCCGCTGGTCGACGTGCTGCGCGCCGCCGTCAGCGAGATCGAGCGGTACGAGCGGGTCACCATCCAGTCCCTGCCGCCGCACGCCCAGGTCGCCGGCTTCGCCGCGGACGACCTGAGCCACCTGGTCGCGGAGCTCCTGGAGAACGCCACCTCCTTCTCGCCGCCCGACGCCGAGGTCCAGCTCTCCGGCTGGCTCCTGGAGACCGGCGAGGTGATGCTCTCCGTGCAGGACGCGGGCATCGGCGTCACCCCCGCCCGCCTCGCCGAGCTGAACGCCCGCCTGGCCGAGGCCGACCCCGACGCCTTCGGGGGCGAGGGGCTCGGCATGCGGGTCGTCGCCCTGCTCGCCGCCCGCCACGGCGTCCGCGTCGAACTGCGCGAGCAGCAGCCGGGCGGCACGGCGGCCGTCGTGGTCCTGCCGCTGCCCCTGCTGCCCACCGCCCCGCCGGCCGCCGTGACGGAGCCCGTACGGGTCGCGGGCACGGCCCCCGCGATCCAGCTGCCCGGCTCGGTCGCGGAGGCCAACTCCAACACCCTGCCCTCCCGCACCCGCGACCCCCTGGTGGAGGCGGCGGAACGCGCGCTCGCGGAGGCGGAGCCCTCCGGGGGGCGGCCGGAGGAGCCGCACGGACCGGAAGGCACGGCGGAGGAGCCGCACGAGCCGCACCAGCCGGAGGAGCCGCACCAGCCGCAGGCCGTCTCCGGGGAGCCGTACGACTCGGAAGCGCGCCGGGCGGTGCGCGAGCCGTACGCCCCCGAGCCGGAGCCCGCGCCCTCGGAGTCGTACGAGCGTGAAGAGGCCCCCGCCCCGCTGTCCGTCTCCGAGACCACGCTCCAGGTCCGGCTGCCCGTCCCGCCGCAGGAGCCGGACGCCCACGAGCGCGCCGCCGACGAGGACACCGGCACCGGTGCCGGGACCGCCGCCGGACCCGACGCCGTCCGCCCCGTCCCGGCGGAGCCCGCCGCCCCCGAACCGGCCGCCGACCAGCCGCCGGTTCCCGGGCCGCGCCCCGCGCAGTGGGAGCGGATCACCGACAAGGGCCTGCCCAAGCGCACCCCCCAGGTGGTGCGCCAGGCCGGACCCGCCGCCGCTCCCCGCCGGGGCGGCGTGGACGCCGAGGCCCTGCGCCGCAGGCTCGGCGGCTTCCACCGGGGCGCCGAGGCCGGCCGCCGGGACGTGGAGGCCGAGATGGGCACGACGGGGACGGACACCACGGGGATAGCGAACGCAAGGACTGCACGTACAGAGGAGAAGACGGGGGACACAGTCGAGGAGGCACGCAGTTGACCGCGACGGGAACGTTCGGACTGAGTACGGAAGCCCGCAACCTGCAATGGCTGCTGGGGAATCTGGTCGAGGAGGTGCCGGGGGTCCGCTCGGTGGCCGTAGTGTCCTCGGACGGCCTGATGCTGCTGTCCTCCGACCCGGAGACCCAGCAGGACACCCCGGACGCCGACGAGGCCGGCCGCCCCGCGGGGCCGCGCGGCTCCAGCGCCGACCTGGCCACCATCGTCTCCGGCATCGGCAGCCTCACCGTCGGCGCCGCGCGCCTGATGGACGGCGGCGGGGTCAAGCAGACCATGGTCGCGATGGACGAGGGCAGCGTCTTCGTCATGTCGATCAGCGACGGCTCGCTGCTCGGCGTGCACGCCACGCCCGACTGCGACATGAGCGTCGTGGCGTACCACATGGCGCTCTTCGTGGGCCGCGCCGGACACGTCCTCACCCCCGAGGTCCGCAGCGAGCTGCGCAAGACGCTGGAGGGCCCCCGGTGACGGCCGTGTCCTCGGCGGCGCCGGCCCCGCACGCCTTCAAGCTGCCGGTACGCGGAGAGGGGCGCCGCCCCGCGCGCGTGCGCCCCTACTCGCTGACCGGCGGCCGGACCCGCTTCGGCCACGTCCTGCTCGTCGAGACCTTCGTGGCGGCGCTCGAAGCGCCCGCCGCCCGCAAGGTCCTGACGGACGGCGGGCCCGGCGCCCGCGGTCTGATGCCGGAGATGCGGGCCATCGTCGAGATCTGCCGCCGGATGCGGACGGTGGCGGAGATCTCGGCGCTCCTCAAGATGCCGTTGGGGGTCGTCCGGGTGCTGCTCAGCGACCTGGCCGACCAGGGAAAGATCCGTGTGTACGGGACCGGTCACGGCACCGGCCAGCCCGACCGCGCGCTCCTCGAAAGGGTGCTGAGTGGACTCCGTCGTCTCTGACGCCTCCGCCGTCTCCGGGACCGTCCCCGGAGGCGTCGCCGAAGCCGCCCCCGAAACACGGGCGGCCGTCGGCATCCCCGCGCAGCCCCGCCCGGATCCGCTCGCACCGGACACCGAGGACGGCGCGCAGGACTGGCAGCTCGACCACAGCAAGGCCCCGACGGCGACGAAGATCGTCGTCGCGGGCGGGTTCGGCGTGGGCAAGACCACCTTCGTCCGCGCGGTCTCGGAGATCACCCCGCTCCAGACCGAGGCCCTCATGACCCGGGCGAGCGAGGAGACCGACGACCTCACCGCCACGCCGGACAAGCTCACCACCACGGTGGCGATGGACTTCGGCCGGATCACGCTCGACAACGACCTGGTGCTCTACGTCTTCGGCACGCCGGGACAGCAGCGCTTCTGGTTCATGTGGGACGACCTGGTGCGCGGCGCGATCGGCGCGATCGTGCTCGCCGACACCCGGCGGCTCACCGACTGCTTCCCGGCCCTCGACTACTTCGAGAGCTGCGGACTCCCGTACATCGTGGCGGTCAACCACTTCGAGGGCAGCGAGTCGTTCGAGGCGGAGGACGTCAGGGAGGCGCTGACCGTGCCCCCGCACGTCCCCGTGGTGATCATGGACGCGCGCAAGCGCTACAGCGTCGTCGAGACCCTGCTGGCCATGGTCGCGCACGCCCTGGACGCCACCCCCGAATAGCCCGCCCCCTCACGCACGCCACGCCAGGAGCACCACCCATGCGGAAGATACTCATAGTCGGGGCCGGACAGTCCGGCCTCCAGCTCGCCCTCGGACTGCAGTCGCGGGGGTACGAGGTCACCCTCATGTCGAACCGGACGGCGGACGAGATCCGCGCCGGCCGGGTCATGTCCACCCAGTGCATGTTCGACACCGCCCTCCAGCACGAGCGGGACCTCGGACTCAACTTCTGGGAGACCCAGGCCCCCCGGATCGAGGGCCTCGGCGTCTCGGTCGCGGGCCCCGACTCCTCCCGCCTCATCGACTGGGTCGGCAGGCTCGACGGGTACGCCCAGTCCGTCGACCAGCGGGTGAAGATGGCCGGCTGGATGGAGACCTTCGCCCAGCGCGGCGGCCAGCTCGTCATCCACGGCGCGGCCGTCGGCGACCTCGACTACTTCTCCCGCAACTACGACCTGGTGCTCGTCGCGGCCGGCAAGGGCGAGCTGGTCTCCATGTTCGAGCGGGACGCCTCCCGCTCCCCGTACACCGAGCCGCAGCGGGCGCTCGCCGTCGCGTACGTCCACGGCCTCGGCCCGCGCCCCGAGCACCCGGACTTCGACGCGGTCCGCTGCAACGTCGTCCCGGGCGTCGGCGAGCTCTTCGTCATGCCGACCCTCACCACCGGCGGCCGCGCCGACATCCTCTTCTGGGAGGGGATCCCCGGCGGCCCGCTCGACGTCTTCAAGGGCGTCAAGGACCCCTCGGAGCACCTGGCGCTGACGCTGGAGCTGATGGAGCGCTTCACGCCGTGGGAGTACGCGCGGGCCACCAGGGTCGAACTGACCGACGCGGGCGGCACCCTCGCCGGCCGCTACGCCCCGACCGTCCGCAACCCGATCGGCCGGCTCCCCGGCGGCGGCCTGGTCCTCGGCGTCGCGGACGTCGTCGTCGCCAACGACCCGGTCACGGGCCAGGGCTCCAACTCGGCCTCCAAGTGCGCGGCGGCGTACCTCGCGTCGATCGTCGAACAGGGCGACGGCCCCTTCGACGAGGCCTGGATGCGCGCCACCTTCGACCGCTACTGGCAGACGGCCCGGCACGTCACCAAGTGGACGAACGCCATGCTGTCCCCGCCCCCGGAGCACGTCCTGAACCTCCTCGGCGCGGCCGGCCAACTCCAGCCCGCCGCCGACCGCTTCGCCAACGGCTTCGACGACCCCTCCGACTTCGAGAACTTCTTCTACGACCCGGAGAAGACGGGCGCGTACCTGGCTTCGCTGACGCGGGGCTGACGGAAGGACGGACCGGCCGCCGCCACGACCGCCGAAAACCGGTCGTGGCGGCGGCCCGTTCCGTTCGATCATGTGGGCATGTCCCTCTCCGACACCCTCGCCCGCGTGGACGCGGACCTGGCCGCCGGTCGTGTGCCGATGGCGCGGCAGCGGCTGCGCGGGCTCGTCTCGTCCTTTCCGTACGACCTGACCCTGCGCCGCCGGCTCGCCGAGGTGTACCGGCTGTACGGGGACGCGGCGGAGGCCGGGCGCTGGATGTACCTCGAAGAGGACCGGCGGGAGGACGAGACGGCCGCGTTCGAGGAGCGGTACGGGTCCGCCGCGCGGCGGATGAAGGCTCTCGCCTGGTGGGGGCCCGAGGCGCTGGCCGCCACGGCCTTCGCCGAGGGGCGGCTCGCGGCGGTGCGGACGGCTCGCGCCGGGGAGCTGGGGCGACCGGTCGACTGGGACGATCCCGCCTCGTACGAGGAGCGCTGGGACGAGGGGCTCCCGCCGGACGAGCGGAGCTGGACGCTCGCCGGTGTGCTCGTGGGCGGCGCCTGTGTCGTGGGGGTCCTCCTCAACCTGGGGGTCTGGGTGGTCGGGCTCGTCGCGATCGCCGACTGAGCCGTTCAGGCGCGGTCGAAGCCCTCGTCCTCGCCCGCTCTCGCGTCCTCCGGAAGGTTCGGTGGCGTGTACGAGGTCAGGGCCGTGCCGGCCGGGTCCGGGCGTACGGCTCCGAGCAGGGGGTTCGCCGCGATCGGGGAGACCTTCACCTTCGCGCCGGGGCGCGGTGCCTGGACCACCAGGCCCTCGCCGAGGTAGACCGCCACGTGCGTGGCGCCCGGGAAGTAGACCACCAGGTCCCCGGGGCGCAGTTCCGCGAGGGACACCCGGGGGAGCGTCGCCCACTGTTCCTGGCTGGTGCGGGGGATCTCGCGGCCCGCCGCCGCCCACGCCCGCTGCGTCAGTCCCGAGCAGTCGTACGCGTCCGGGCCCTCGGCCCCCCACTCGTACGGTTTGCCGATCTGCCCCACCGCGAACCGCAGGGCCTCCGCGCCCGCCCGGGACGGGGTGCGCGGGCCGTCCAGGACTCCGGAGCCCAGCAGTTCGCTCTGCGCTCCCGCGGTCTGTGTCCGCTCCAGCTCCGTGAGCCGGGTGAGCTGGGCCGGGGAGAGGCCGGCGAGCGTCTTCTCGACCTCCTTCAGTCTCGTCCGGACCTCGTCGCGCCGGGTGCGCTGTTCGGCGGCCAGGCGTCGCTGTTGGTCCACGGCCTTGCGGGAGGCACCCGCGAGGGCGTCGGCCCGCCGGGCGGCCCCCGCGAGCCGGGAGACGGCGCCGGCCCGGTCCCGCCCCTCCCGGGCCGCCAGCCGCTCCCGGTCCATGGCCGTCCGCGGGTCCGGGGCGAAGAGCACGTCCAGGTACGAGGAGAGCTCCGACCTTCCCCGGTACTGCTCCCGGGCGATCCGCCCGGCCTCGGCGCGCTCCCGGTCGAGGGCCGCCCGCGCGGCGGTGAGCCGGGTCGCGAGCCCCTTCGCGTCGGCGGTCCGGAGCTTCAGGGCCTCCTCGGCCGCGTTGTACCGCTCGGTCGCCTCCTCGGCCTGCCGGTAGAGGGCGCGCAGGCGGGTGAGCAGGCCGGTGACCGAGGTTCCGCCGGGGGGTGCGAGGGCGGCCGCGTCGTCGGGGTCCGTGTCTTCCGGGGCGGCCGGAGGGGGCGGAGTGGTCGGTGCCGTCGGTGCGGGGGTGTCGGGGGCCTGCGGGTCCACCGGGCCCACCGGCTCCCGTTCCGGGTCCGGCCGGGCGACCGGAGGCTCCGGGGGCGGGTCCGCCGGGGCGGCGCCCGCCGGGAACGGTCCCGTGAGCGCCGCCAGCGCGGCGAGCGCTCCCGTGCAGACCGTGCGCAGCAGTCCTCGTGACACGTCACCACCTCCACGGGGATGATGACGGTTCAATTCGTGCGATTACCGCATGAAAGGGGGCGAGTCCGGTGTCCTCACCCGGTCGGACTCATCCGGTCGGACTCATCCGGTCGGACCAGGGTCCCCGGACCTCCCGTCCGGCTTCGACCACGGCCACCGCAGCTCGCGTCGCTCCCGGCCCCCGGGGGCGTACTCGTACACCCAGCCGCGCTGGAGGCCGAGCCGCTTCGTGTACCCGGCGGGCTCGCGCCGGTAGGCGTACACCGTCGGCGGGTTCCCGTCGTGCGCCGGGACCGGGACCTCGTACCACTTCGGCGGGTGGCCCGTCGGGCCGAGGAGGATCGGCAGGACCCGGCCGTCCAGGGGCCCGCCGCGGAAGGGGGTGTTCTCGCTTCTCACCCCTCCAGTCTCCCCCGCCGCCCCCGTCCCCGGCTCACAGCAGGTGCGCGGCCTCGCTCACCACCGGGATCGCCCGGCGGGCCAGGTCCGCCACCGGCCCCTCGGACGTCTCCTGGGCGAGCAGCCGCCGGACGACCCCCATCGTCTCCTCGTCGCCCGCCGCCGTCGCGGTGAGCAGGGCGACCAGGTGGTCCACCATCCAGTCGCGCAGCTCCGCCGCCGGCGGCTGCTTCTCCTCGCCCAGCCAGATGAGCGAGGCGGCCTCCACGGCGGCGATCCACGTCCGCACCAGCATCCCGAGCCGGAGGCCCGGCCGCTCCACCTCCAGGTGGAGGAGGATCTGCTCGGCGGCGGCCCGCCGCACCTCGTCCACGATCGCGGTGGTCTGCGGGGTCTCGACGACGCTGCCGCCGCGCAGCAGGGCACTGAATCCCGCGTCGTACTCGTCGACGAAGGCCAGGTAGCGGTCGAGCACCCGGCCGAGCCGCTCCGTGGGCGGCCCGTCGAGCGGCTCGGCGAAGCAGCGGTTCAGGGCGTCGGCGGAGGAGCGCAGGGCGGCCTCGTACAACTGCTGCTTGCCGCCCGGGAAGTAGCGGTAGACGAGGGGCCGCGAGACGCCGGCCGCCTCGGCGACGTCGTCGAGCGAGACGTCCTCCGGCGTCCGGTGGGCGAAGAGCCCCAGGGCCGCTTCGAGGAGCTGGCCGCGCCGCTCCTCGACGCTGAGCCTGCGGTAGGCGGGCGTGGCGGGACTCGTCATGCTCCGCAGCGTAACCGCGCGCCCTTCCGGCCGGGAGCGCGGTCCGATTCCCTCACGCCGGCGACCCCGGCGCCCGCCCGCACGGCCTCCCGCCCCCGGCGCGGCTCCGTACGACCGACCCCCCTCGGACTCCGTACGAGTTATTGACGGGTCGTCAACAGCGTGTGAGCCTGCTGGGACCGGACCCGAGCCAGGTCGGAAGAAGGAGTACGTCCATGTCGACGCACGACCTCTACGCGAACGCCCCCGACGGAGCCGTCTGGGACGTGCCGGCCGCCGGCGCCGCCCGCTTCTCCTGGGACTACGACGACGGCCGCGACCGCCTCCTCGCCCTCTACCAGAAGGGCAAGGACAAGCAGTGGGACGGCGCCACCCGCATCGACTGGGACCTGGAGGTCGACCCGTACGACCCGCTCGGCACCCCGGACGAGGCCCTGGACCTGTACGGCACCCGGTACTGGGACCGGATGACGGAGAAGGACAGGGGCGAGCTGCGCCGCCACTACTCCTCCTGGCAGTTCAGCCAGTTCCTCCACGGCGAGCAGGGCGCCATGATCTGCGCCGCCCGGATCGTCGAGTCCGTCCCCGACCTCGACGCCAAGTTCTACTCGGCCACCCAGACCATGGACGAGGCCCGGCACGCCGAGATCTACGGCCGCTTCCTCCACGAGAAGGTCGGGATGCTCTACCCGATCGACGACAACCTCAAGGGCCTCCTCGACGACACCCTGCGCGACTCCCGCTGGGACATGCCCTACCTCGGCATGCAGGTCCTCATCGAGGGCCTCGCCCTCGCCGCCTTCGGCATGATCCGCGACACCACCGACAAGCCGCTGCCGAAGCAGATCCTCGCGTACGTGATGCAGGACGAGGCCCGGCACGTGGCCTTCGGCCGGATGGCCCTGCGCGACCACTACCGGCAGCTCTCGGACGCCGAACTCCGCGAGCGCGAGGAGTTCGTCATCGAGGGCTGCCACCTGATGCGCGACCGGCTGCGCGCCACCGACGTCCTGGTGAACTTCGGCGTCCCGCGCAAGGAGGCCGCGGAGCTGACCGAGCGCAGCGAGTTCCTCCGGCTCTTCCGCAAGCTGCTCTTCGGCCGGATCGTCCCCTGCGTCAAGGACATCGGCCTGTGGGGGCCGCGCCTCCAGAAGGCCTACCTGGACATGGGCGTCTTCGACCTCGGCGACTCCAACCTGGACCTGCTGATGGCCCAGGACGAGGAGGTGGCGGAACGCCTCGACGCGGAGCGCTTCGCGCGGGAGGAGCGGGACCGGGTGGCGGAGGTGGCGGGGGCGATCGAGGCGGGGGCGGAGTAGGGACCTCAGGGGGCGGGCGGACGTAGCTTCCCGGGCCGGGTGGACGTAGCTTCCCGGGCGGGCCGGGTGGACGTAGCTTCCCGGGCGGGCCGGGTGGAGGGGCGGCCGCGTGAAGGCCCCGCCGCCTACCCCCTCCCCTCCGTCTCCAGCCGCAGCGCCTCCTCCATCACCGCCTTCGCGACCGGCGCCGCGCTCCCGCCCCCGCTGATGTCCGTGCGGGAGGCCTCCGCGTCCTCGACGACCACCGCCACCGCCACCGCCGGCCGGGCGGAGCCCTCGCCCTGCGCCCAGGCGATGAACCAGGCGTACGGGGTGCCGGTGTTGCCGAAGCCGTGCTGGGCCGTGCCGGTCTTGCCGCCGACCCGGGCCCCCGGGATCGCCGCGTTCGTCCCCGTCCCCTCCTCCACGGCCCGCACCATCAGTTCCTGGAGCCGGAGCGCCGTCGAGGGGTTCATCGCCTGCCGGTGGCTCCGGCGGGCGGTCCGCTCCACGGTCGCGCCGCCGGAGGTCGTCGTGCGGTCGACGAGGTGCGGGCGGGCGATCTCCCCGTTGTTGGCGACCGCCGCCGCCACCATCGCCATCTGGAGCGGGGTCGCCGTCGTGTCGAACTGCCCGATCGACGACAGGGCCAGCTGGTCCGGGCTCATCTCCCGGTCGAAGGTGGACCTCGCCACCCACGACGGCACCCGGAGCGCCGTGTCGTTGAAGCCGAACCGCTCCACCGCGTCGACCATCCCCGTCAGGCCCACCTCCACCCCGAGCCCGGCCATCACCGTGTTGCACGACCACTGGAGGGCGTACGCGAGGGAGGCGTCGCCGCACCCCTTCGCCTCGTTCGGCAGCACCTGCCGGGTGCCGGGCAGCACGAACGGGTCCGGGGTGTCCGTCGGCGCGTCCACGTCCCGCACCACACCCGCGTCCAGGGCCGCCGCGGCCGTCACGATCTTGAACGTGGAGCCCGGCGGGTACGCCTGCCGCAGCGCCCGGTTCAGCATCGGCCGGCCCGGCGCCGAGTTCAGCCGCTTCCAGGCCTCCGCGACCCCCGGGCCCGTCCCGGACAGCACCCCCGGGTCGTACGAGGGCGAGCTGACGAGCGCCAGGATCCGGCCGGTGGCCGGCTCGACCGCCACCACCGCGCCCCGCTTCCCGGCCAGCCCCCGGAAGGCGATCTCCTGCATCGACGCCCGGATCGTGGTGAGCACGTCGCCGCCGGGCTCCCGGCCCCGGGTGAGACCGTTCAGGAACGGCAGCGGCGCCAGCATCGGGTCCGTGCCCGCGAGGACCGCGTCCTCGGCGCCCTCGACGAGCGTCGTGCCGTACGTCTGGGAGGCGTAGCCGGTCAGCGGCGCGTACAACGGCCCCTGTCGGTAGGTCCGTTCCCAGCGCAGCTGCTGTCCGCTGTCCCGGGAGCCCGTCACCGGCCTCCCGTCGACGACGATCTCGCCGCGCGGCTGCGCGTACCGGCCGATCGCGATCCGACGGTTGGCCGGATCGTCGTTCAGGGACCCGGCCTCGACGACCATCACGCGGCCCGCGTTCACGAGCAGCGCGGCCAGGAGCAGGAGGCAGAGCGCGGCGGCGCGCCGGATGTGGCGGGTCACCGGGCCGCCCCGGGGGCGTACGCGGTCGCGGGGCCGGTCACGCGGCGCCCTCCTTGACCCGCACGGGCTCCCCGGCGCCGGCCGGCTCCGGTCGCGGGGCGCGCGCCGAGTCGCTGACCCGGACGAGGAGGGCGACGATCACCCAGTTGGTCACTACGGACGAACCTCCCTGGGCCAGGAACGGCATCGCCATACCGGTCAGCGGGATGAGCCCCATCACCCCGCCCGCGATCACGAAGACCTGGAGCGCCACGATCGAGGCGAGCCCGATCGCGAGGAGCCGCCCGAAGGGGTCGCGCAGCAGGAGGCCGGCGCGGTAGCCACGGCCGACGAACAGCGCGTACAGCAGGAAGAGCGCGGACAGGCCGACGAGTCCCAGCTCCTCGCCGGCCGTCGCCAGGATGAAGTCGGACTTGGCGGCGAAGCCGATGAGCACGGAGTGGCCGAGGCCGAGCCCGGTGCCGAGCATCCCGCCGGCCGCGAAGGCGAACAGGGACTGGGCGAGCTGCCCCGGCCCCTCGCCCGCCCGGATCGAGGCGAAGGGGTCGAGCCAGTCCTGCACCCGGCCGTGGACGTGCGGTTCGAGCGAGCCGACCAGGAAGGCGCCTGCGGAGGCGAGCACCAGGCCGACCGCGACCCAGCCGGTCCGGCCGGTCGCCACGTACAGCATGATCACGAAGAGGCCGAAGAAGAGCAGTGAGGTGCCGAGGTCCCGCTCCAGGACGAGGACGCCGACGCTCAGCAGCCAGATCGCCACCACGGGCCCGAGGACCCGCCCCGGGGGGAGCTGGATCCGCCAGATCCGGCGGCCGGTGTACGCGAGGGCGTTGCGGTTGGCGGCGAGGTACGCGGCGAAGAAGACCGCGAGCAGGATCTTGGCGAACTCGCCCGGCTGGAAGGAGAGCCCGCCGAGCCTGATCCAGATCCTGGCGCCGTTCACGGCGGGGAAGAAGATCGGAAGGAGCATCAGGCCGAGGGCGGCGGCCACGCAGACGTACGCGTACCCCTGGAGGGTGCGGTGGTCGCGCAGCAGCAGCACCACCAGGATGAAGAGCGTCACCCCGAGCGCCGACCAGACCAGCTGGGTGGCCGCCGCCCGGTCGTACGGCGTCTCCAGGTCGAGCCGGTGGATCAGGGCCAGGCCCAGGCCGTTGAGCAGGACGGCGATCGGCAGCAGCAGCGGATCGGCGTACGGGGCGCCGAAGCGGACCGCGAGGTGGGCGACGAGCGCGAGCAGGCCGAGCCCGGCCCCGTAGCGGGCGGCGTCCGGCGGTACGGCGCCGCCGCGGGCGAGACCGACCGCGGCGTAGCCGTAGACGGAGATGAGGACGGCGCAGACGAGGAGGGAGAGTTCCACGCCGCGGCGCTTCGGGACGCGTACGCCGGGCGGGGGCGCGTCCGCTCGCGGTGCGGTCATGGGCGCAACGTAGCAAGCGGTATGCGCTATGTCCCTTTTGTGTGACGGTGTGCCGTGTGATGGTGTGCCGCGTTCCGGCGTGCCGCCGCGCTCCTTCGACGGCCTCCCGGCTCTCTGCGGCCCTTCTCCTCAGCCGTTCTCCTCCGGTGGGGGATTCGGCGAGGAATTCGGCGAGGGATCCGACAAGGGTCCGGGCAGGGGCTCGTACGCGGGGAGCCGCAGCCGGGCCTCGGCACCCCCGCCGGGCGCCCCGGCGAAGGTCAGCTCGGCGCCGATCACCTCCGCCTGCCCCGCCGCGATGGTGAGCCCCAGCCCGTGCCCCTTGCTCCCGCTCTCGGTGCGGAACCGCTGCGGCCCGGACTCCAGCAGGTACGCCGGGTACCCCGGCCCGTGGTCCCGCACGGTCACCACGGGCCCGTCCACCGTGACCACGACCGGGGGCGCCCCGTGCTTGTGCGCGTTGGCCACCAGGTTGCCGAGGACCCGCTCCAGACGCCGCCGGTCCGTCTCCACGGTGGCGTCCCGGACGATCCGCACCTCCGTCTCCGTGCCCGAGGCACGGACCACGCGTTCGGCCAGCGGGGCCAGTTCGTGCGCCGCCAGGTCCACGGTCTCGTTGCGGGCGTCGAGCCGCGAGATCTCCAGCAGGTCCTCGGTGAGCCCGCGCATCGCCCGCACCCGGTCCCGTACGAGCTCCGAGGGGCGTCCCTCGGGCAGCAGTTCGGCGGCGGCCGTGAGCCCGGTCAGGGGGGTGCGCAGCTCGTGCGCCACGTCGGCGGTGAACCGCTGCTCGCTCTGCAGCTTCCGCTGGAGCGAGGAGGCCATGGTGTCGAGCGCGCCGGAGACGGTCGCCACCTCGTCCTGGGGCCGAGTGGGGTCCTTCGTCCTCGGGTCGTCCACGCGCGCGTCGAGGTCGCCGGCGCTGATCCGGCGGGCCACCCGCGCGGTGAGGTGGAGCCGGCGCGTGACCCGGGTGACGGCGAAGACGCCCACGAGCAGGGTCGCCCCGATCGCCAGGACGGAGGAGCCGAGCAGCGAACGGCCGAGCGCGTCGATCGTCTCGGCGCTCTGCGAGTGGTCGAGGCGCACGGCGAGGGCCCGGCCGTCGGCGGGGCCCGCCGCCCACATCGCCGGCCGGCCCCCGCGGTCGGCGACCACCGTGCCGCGCTCGCCGCGCAGGGCGAGCGCCCGCAGGGGGGCCGGGAGGCCGGGCGGGTCGACGCCCGCGAACCGGGGGAGCGGCTCGCCCTCCTCGTACAGGTCGGTGACCTCGCCGAGCCGGACCAGCGCCTTCTCCCGGGCGTCGTCCACGGTCTGCCGGGTCACGGACACGTGGACGAGGGCGCCGAGCAGCGCGGCGAGGGCGCAGCACATCACCGCGATGAACACGGCGGCCTTCCAGGTGAGCGTCGCGGTCCAGGCGGGCCGCCGGAACACCCTCACGGGGCCTCCTCCGGAGGGGGTACGGGGAGCGCGGGGGGTACGGGGGAAGGCGCCGGGCCCGCGCCGGAGGGCCGGCTGCCCGGCGGTCGGCCCTCCGGCGGCCCGCCGGGCGGTCTCGCCCGGACGATCTCGTCCCGGGTGGGCAGCATGCTGCCCTGCCGCTCGTCCCAGGACCAGGCGGTGCGGTACTCGTACCCGGGGATGCCGGCCGAACCGACCCGCATGATCAGGTCCCGGCCGGCCAGCTCCACGCTGATGACCTGGTCGACGGTGGACATGATCCGGGTCAGCCCGCCCTCCTCGGCGCGGTAGACCCGTACGGCGACCTGCTGCTCGGGCATCCGGATCCCGACGATCAGCTCCTCCCGGCCGTCGCCGGTGAGGTCGCGGTAGTACGGCCGCATGACCGGACAGGCGGCGGGCGCGCGCACGCAGGCCTCGACCGCCCGGGCGGTCTCCTCGTACAGCCCGTCCGCGCCGCTGCGCGCGTCGGGACGGGCGCGCACCTCGGCGCGGACGACCTCCACCGCGTCGGCGGAGCGGACGTCGCCGCCGGTCACCCGGATCCCGGGGACGCGCTGGATGTCGGACTCGCCGTAGTCGATCGGCGGATTCGTGGCGGGCGGCAGGTCGGGCCAGAGCCGTACGGGTCCCACGGCGGGGCTCGTGGGTCCGGCGCTCTCCAGGCCGCCCGTACCGGCGCTGCCGCACCCGGCGAGCGCGAGGACGCCCAGGGCGCCGACGGCGGCGTGCACTCCGCGCGGTCCCACGTGGCCACCTGCTCCTCGGTCGTCGACGGGCTGCTCCCCCCTAGACCTTATGCGGAACACCTTGTGGAGGTTATGGAGGCCGAAGTCCCTTTTGCCCCTCCGGCCCGGCGAGGGCCTCGCGGGCACCCCTCAGTACGCCCCCCGCTCCATCCGGGCGAGGGCGGCCCGGCACAGGGTGAGGAGCTTCTCGTCGAGGTGGACGTCGTGCGAGCCCGAGGCGCCCTCGCGGGCGTTGTGGCGGCGTCCGCGGGTCAGCTCGGTGAGGACGGCCGACCGGGCCGAGGCGGCGGCGGGGCCCATCTCCGCCAGGCACTCCGCGATGTCCACGCGCGCGTGCCGGTTCTCCTCCCAGACGGCGAGCAGCACCGGGAGGGTCTCCGCCGTCTCGCCGGTCGTCCGCCACAGGGCCGCGGCGGCGCGGACCCGCACCCACGGGTCCCGCGAGGCGAGGGCAGGCCGCAGGGCCGGGGCCGCCGGGGCGGCGGCGGGACCGATCTCGCCGAGGACCCGGGCGGCGGCGCACCGGTCCGCGTCCGGCACGCCCGGCCGCAGCCACCGCTCCAGGACCGGCAGCACCTCCGCCGCGTCCTCCTCCGCCGCCCACAGGGCGCGCGCCGCCGCCGTGGAGACGGCGGCCGAACCGTCGGCCAGGAGCTCCCGCAGCTCCGGCACGGCCTCCCGGGCGGCGGGCCCGAAGGCCGCGAGGGTGCGCAGGGCGGCCTCCCGCACCCGGTCGCGCCGGTTCGCGGGCGCGCCGCGCAGCACCCGCAGCACCTCGGGGAGGGCCTGGGCGCCCCGCACGGCGGCCAGGGCGTGGAGCAGCGGGGCCGCCCGGTCGTACAGCCGCTCGTCCAGCCCGACCCGGGCGAGCCGGCGCCGGAGCGCGGGGGCGAGCGTCGCCGCCGAGGGCCCGAGGCCGTCCGTGGCGTACAGCAGCTCCCGCCGCACCTCGTCCTCCTCCAGGGCGCGGGCGAGCAGCGGCACCGCGCGGATGTCCCCGGCGCGGGCGAGGGCGATCAGCGCCCCGTCCCGGCCGGACCGCCCGACGGCGCCGTACCCGCCGGCCGGTCCCGGGGGAGCGGCGGCCAGGCGCGCCACGAGCGCGTCGGCGGCGGGCGCGCCCAGCTCGAAGAGCCGCTCCAGGAAGGAGGTGGCGGCCTCCCGGAGCCGGGGCTCGGGATCGTGGAGCTGGTCGCCGACGAGCCGGACGACCTCCTCGTACCGCCCGCGCCAGACCCGTATCAGACTTCCGCACAGCCAGATCGCGTCCGAACGCTGTCCCCAGTCGGGGCTGCAGAGCTGGGCGAGGACCAGCGCGATCCGGTCGTCGACGCGGTCGTCGAGCGCGGTGTGCAGCGTCCGCAGCAGCTCCTCGGTCCAGGGGGCCGGCCGTCCGGCCGCGTGCTCCTCCAGGAGCTCCCGCACCTGCCCGATGAGCGTCGGGGCCGCGCCCCGGGGGGTGCCGGACCCCGTCCCTGCGGTGGACGCGGTCCTGATCTCCTCCAGCAGCGCCGTCACCCACGGCACGACGTCGTCGGGGATCTCGCCCGGCGCGCAGCGCGCCCGCTGCGCGAGGGCCGCGAGCCGGAGCCCCGGGTCCTGCGCGGCCCGGGCCAGCCAGCCGAGCCAGTCGACGGTCTCGGCGCGCAGCGACGCGTGCCGCAGGGCGAGCTGCCCGACGGCGGCCACGAGGGCGAGCCGCACCTCGGTGTCCCGCTCGACGGTGAGCCGCTCCCGCAGCAGGGTCAGCACCCGGGCGGGCTCGGGGTGCAGCGAGGCGAGCGCGCACGGCGCGGCGAGCCGCACCTCGGGGTCGGGGTCCGTGACGAGGCCGAGGAAGACGTCGGCCCCGGCGGCGATGGCGGCGGCGGCCATGGCGTAATTGGCGGCGGGAATGAACTCGCCGTTCTCGCCCGGGTGTTCGCCCATCTCCTCCTCCTCCTCGCCGTCCAGCTCGATCCCGCCGATGCTGGTGAGGAGTTCGACGAGGGGGCCCCGGTCCTGGACGCCGGGGTCGGCGACGAGTTCGAGGAGGAAGGGGATGCAGGCGAGGGTCGAGTCGTAGACGTCGCCCTGGTGGTGCACCGCCCCGTACATGCCGTCGAGGGCCGTCTCCCGCTCGGCGGGATCGGCGGAGGCGAGTCCGCGGAGCAGCTCCGGCACGTCGTCCGCGGGGCCGTACGCATGCCCCAGCGAGGCCCAGTCGACCTCCTCGATCCCCGTCAGCATGGCCATGCCGCCTTCCCCGTGAGCGCTGTACCAGGCAGCAAGTGTGCACCACAGGACGGACAACGAGGCCGTACCGCCGACACCCGCCCCGCGAGGGGCCCGCCTTCCGGTCTCTTTGCGCCATGTACGCTGCGGAACAAGGCAGTTGCCCTGTGTGCCCGCCTCTCCGGCCCCACCGCCCGCCTCCCGGGCGCGGCTTCCTCCCCACCTCTCCGACCGGACCGCCGTCACCCGCGCGGACGGCCGGTGTCCACGACCCGCGGCGCGCGGGGCGGTGCCGGGAACCCTCCGTACCGCTCCATACGTGGCGCGATGTCGTCCCTGACGGAAACGGGCCCTCGGCACCGGACGGAGAACGGCCGCACGCCCGGCGACCGGCCGCCGTCGGACGGCTGTTCGGCGGCCGTTCGGCCGAAGTGGCGCGGTCCCGGCGGAAGTTCACTTGACTCGCTCTCCGCGGGACGGGTCATGATCGGACCATGACTTCCGCATCCTTCGACCCCAGGGCACTCCTCGCCGAGAGCCGCCTCGGCGTCCTCGCGACCATCAAGGCGGACGGGCGTCCGCAGCTGTCCCCCGTCCAGCCCTCCTACGACGGGTCGGCGGGCGTCATCCGCGTGTCGACCACCGCCGGCGCGGCCAAGGCGGCGAACCTGCGGCGGGACCCCCGGGCCACCCTCGAGGTCACCGGCCCCGACGGCATGACCTGGGCCACCGCCGAGGGCGTCGCCACCCTCACCGGACCGGGGACCGACCCCCACGGGCCGGAGGTCGAGGCGCTGGTGGACTACTACCGGGCCGCCGCCGGCGAACACCCGGACTGGGACGAGTACCGGGCGGCGATGGTCTCCGACCGCCGGGTGCTCATCACCATGACCGTCGACCACGTGTACGGCGCCGACATCCGCTGACGGGGTACGGCGGGTACGGCGGGTACGGCGGGACTGCGGCCGCCCGGGAACGGCGTACCCCTCGGCACGGCCCCGCACGGCCCCGCACGGCCCCGCGCCGCTCAGCCGGCGCGGGCCGGCAGCAGGCCGCGGACGAGCTCGGTCACCTCTTCGGCGTGGGCGTCGAGGAAGAAGTGGCCGCCGGGGAAGACGTGCGTCCGGAAGGCGCCCGAGGTGTGCTCGCCCCAGGCCCCGACCTCCTCGACGGTCGCCTCGCGGTCCCCGTCGCCCGCCAGGCCGACGACCGGGCAGGTCAGCGGCCGGCCGGCGGTGTCCTCGTACGAGGCGAGGGCGCGGTAGTCCCCGCGCAGCGCGGGCAGGACCAGCTCCAGCAGCTCGGGCTCGTCGAACACCGCGCTGTCCGTCCCGCCCAACCTCTTGACTCGGTCCACGAGTTCGGCGTCATCGAGCGGCGCGGGCCGGTCCCGCCACCGGGCGGCGGCGGGCGCGCGGCGCCCCGACACGACCAGGAGGTCCGGCTCGCCGCCGGGCAGCCGGGCCAGTCGCACGGCGACCTCGTACGCCAGGGAGGCCCCCATGCTGTGCCCGAGCAGCGCCCGGGGACGGCCGTCCGGCGGGCCCAGCGCCTCCGCGATCAGATCGGCGAGGCGGTGGAGGTCCTCCACCGGCGCCTCGCGCAGCCGGTCGAGGCGCCCCGGGTACTGCACGGCCGACACGTCGACGGCGGGGGTGAGCGCCAGGGCGAGGGGCCGCCAGTAGGCGGCGGAACCCCCGGCGTGGGGGAAGCACACCAGCTCACCCCCCGCACCGCCTCCGGCCGGCGCCCCCGCCCCCACCGGGAACCGCCGCAGCCAGACGTCACGCGTCCGTCCCATCCCGCCCCACCCCACCGCACTCCGAGCACCCCCGGCCACCCCGGCCGCCGACAAGGCATCGTAGGAGCACTCCGACCGGGACGTCCCCCGAACCGGCCGGTGCCGCACACTCCGGGATACTCCGGTCATGGACACGGCGAACGGCGGCCCGGAGCTCGATCCGCGATGGGCCGCTCCGGACGACAACGTGTGCGGCGTGCTGCACGGTTGCCGTGACGCCTCCGTCGTGGCCGCCCGCTTCGTCGGCGCGGGATGGAGTTCCCGCTCGTCGTCCTGGCACGGCTACGAGCTGGAGACCGACTGGTGCCGGATCGAGGTCGAGCCGGCCGGCGAGCGGGACGTCCTGCTCAACGGCGTCGTCGACCCCGACCGCGTCGACGAGTTGGGACGGCTCCTCGACCGGCTCGGGCTCCCCTGCGAGCTGGAATTCGAGGACGGGGACGACACCTTGCTGTGCGAGAGTCGGGGCCGACCGTCCGGGTGAACAGGGGGAGGGCGTTCCGATGGAACCGCTCGTGCACGTGACCGCCGACGATCCGCGCTTCGGCGCGGTGGCCATCGCACTCGACCACGCGGCCGGGACACTGACCGTGAGCGGCGGCGGACTGCCCACGGTCGAGGTGCGCCGTGCCCCCGGAACGCCCCCGGAGAGCCACATGCCGATCGGCACCCGCGACCCCGAGCGGCTCACCCTGACCGTCGACGGCGCCGAGGAGACCCTGCGCCCCGCCAAGGGGTTCCTGACCCGGCGCTCGTACCGGGTGGAGGCCGTCTCCGCGACGCGGGGGCACACGTACCTGCTGGTGCCGGACTCCCTCGGCACCAGCGGACTGCTGCGGGACGGCCGGCGGCTCGGCGTCTTCACGTCGTCCGGCGACGGGCACGTGTCGGCCGACTGGGACACGGCGGACTGGGACACGGCGGACGCCTCCGGCCCCTCCCCGGAGCCGTACGACGCGTCCCTGGGCTACGCCCTGGCCGCCGCCTTCGGCACGGGCGCCGAACCGATGTGGAGACTCACCCTGGACGCCGTCCTCGACCTGTGGCCGTGACCACGGTCGCGGAGGACCCGTGCGGACGGGTCTGCCCGCGCTGACGAACCGGGCCGCCGGGACGGAGCGAGCCCGGTGTCCACCAGCGACACCGACGGCACCGGCCGCCCGGCACCGCGCACGGCGATGGGCGTACGGCGGCCGGGACACCGTGGTGTGTGTCACTGTCCGCACGGCACGCGCGCCCGTACGGCGCGAAAGCGCGCGGGCGCGGTGGTGCCGGACGGGGAACGGGCTCGGTACGGAGGGAGGGGGCCCGTACCAGCGAAGAGACGCGTCGCCGCCCGCCCGGGCCGGCGGCGGCCGGGCCGACGACCGGGGCCGGACGGGGCGACGGCCGGTGGACCGGCCCCCCGGATCGACCCAGGAGCCGTAGGTGTCGCTTGGGATATATTCGCCGACCAGCACCAGAGTCGGTGTGCCGGTAGGGGAGAGAGCGTCGCGTGCAGGTCGTAGATGTAGCCCAAAGGACGTCGGCGGCTCCCGGACCGCCCAACGTTCCCGCGTCACCCGGCGCCCCCGCGTCGGGGGCCGCGCCCAAGGGCGCGGGGATGCGGCTGGACATCCAGGGCCTCCGCGCCGTCGCGGTGGGCCTCGTGGTGCTGTCGCACGCGGGCGTCGACCGGCTGGCCGGCGGCTACGTCGGTGTGGACGTGTTCTTCGTCATCTCCGGCTTCCTGATCACCTCGCTGATGCTTCGCGAGGTCGAGTCGACCGGCCGAATATCACTGCGGCGGTTCTACGCCCGGCGGGCCCTGCGCCTGCTTCCGGCGTCCACCGTGGTGGTCCTGGCCACCCTGGCCGGCGCCTGGCTCTGCCTCGGACCGCTGCGATTCGTCGAGTACACCGAGGACGCCTTCGCGAGCGCCCTCTACTTCGTGAACCTGCACCTGGCGGACGCCGGGACCCAGTACCTCAACGCCGACGCCCCGCCCTCCCCGTTCCAGCACTTCTGGTCGCTGGCCGTGGAGGAGCAGTTCTACCTGGTGTGGCCGGTGCTGATGCTCCTGGTCGTGCGCTGGCTGGCACGCCGCCGGCTGGCCCTCGCCGTCCTGCTCGCCGCCGTCTGCGCAGGATCGTTCCTCCTCAATCTGGACTGGATCGAGACGTCCTCCTCCTGGGCGTACTTCGGATCCCCCGCCCGTGCGTGGGAGCTCGGGGCCGGCGCCCTGCTCGCGCTGGCGGCCAACCGGATCGCCCGACTGCCCGGCCCGGTGGCGGCGCTGCTCGGATGGACGGGCCTGGCGGCGATCGCGTACGCGGCGCTGGCCTTCGACGAGTCCACGCCCTTCCCCGGCTGGTACGCCGTGGTGCCGGTGTTCGGCGCGGTGGCCGTACTGGCGGCGGGCATGAAGGACGGCGGACCGCGGTACGGCGCCGTCGCGCTGCTGGGCCTGAGGCCCGCGGTGTGGATCGGAGGGCTCTCGTACAGCTGGTACCTCTGGCACTGGCCGCTCATCGTGATCCTGCCCGCGGAGCTCGGTGAGGACCGGATCCTGGTCAAGATCCTCGCGGCGGTCCTCGCGCTGAACCTGGCCTGGCTGACCCTGAGGTTCGTGGAGGACCCGGTCCGGTTCCACCGCGCCTTCAAGGGCCCGTCGTGGCGGGGCCTGTCGCTCGGGCTCGCGCTGTCGGTGGGATCGGCGGTGATCGCCCTGCTCGCCGCCCAGATCCCGCTGAAGATCGCCACCGGCCCCGACGGCCCCGACCTGCGGCAGGCGCTCGCCGCGGCGGAGCAGCCGGAGCGGGCGCTGGCCGAACTGCTGGACACCGCGCCCACCGAGCTCCCCGGCAACCTGAACCCGAGGATCGACCAGATCACCGTCGCCCCGGACTCGCCGTTCCTGAACGGCTGTCACGCCTCGCCCGACACGGTGGAACCGAAGACGCCCTGTGAATACGGCGACAAGGACGGCGACCGGCTGGTCGTCCTCTTCGGCGACTCGCACATGACGCAGTGGCTCCCCGCCATGCAGGCGCTGGCCGACAAGTACCACTGGCGGCTCGCGTCCCTCACCAAGGCGCACTGCAAGCCGGGCAAGGTCACCACGGTCCACGTCGGCCGCGGCGGTCCGTACGAACAGTGCAACCAGTGGCGTGCCAAGGCCGTCGAGTACATCGCCTCCCTCGAGCCCGACCTGGTCCTCACGTCCTTCGCGGTGCACAACCCGCTGTACGACACCAAGCTGGACCAGCGGACCGAGTGGACCCGCGGGCTCGTCGAGGGCTACGAGGACCTGCGGAAGAGCGGCACGCGCGTGGCGGCGCTGACGGACGTCCCGTACCTGGCGCAGCACGCCCTCGACTGCGCCATCGGCCACCCGCTCGACCTCCCGGCCTGCGAGCGCACCACCAAGGACGCGGACCCCGCCCCGCTCGTCACCCAGGCCGTCCGGGACGCCGGGAAGAAGACCGGCGTCGACGTCATCGAGACACGCCCCTGGCTCTGCTCCTCGAACGGGAAGTGCCCCCTGGTGGTGGGCGACACCCTGGTCTACCGCGACCGGCACCACATCTCCGAGGGCTTCGCCCTCAAACTCGCCCCGGTCCTCGAACGAACCCTGGCCGACCACTACGGACCGGAACTGGGCCTGAACGACTGACCCGAAACCGGCGACCGCACGACAGCCGGGCCGGCCTTCGGGCCGGCCCGGTGGCATGTCGTCGCCGGGAACCCCTCGAAGCGCCTGTTTCAACGGAAACACGAAGCCTTCGACATCGCGGACCGCTGCGTCCCGGCCGGCAACGGCGTGGAGGTACTGCTGAGCCGGTACGCGAAGTGCCTCGACGACCGCCGGGCTCTTACCAACAGGCGCATCGACGTACTCCTGAACAAGTACGACCGAGTGTCCGTCACATTTTCCGTGAGCGTCCCACAGATGTCCCGCGCGGGCCGGTTTCGAGAGGTCTGGAACGCCTCGCCCGGTAGGCGGGTTGAGGTGGAAGCGCAGGTCGCAGGCGTTTCGATGAGCGAAAGCCGTGAAGTGCAACGGCCACACGGGCCGTGTGCGTTCCGGCATCGAAAAAGAAGCCTCTGACCTGCATTTCTTCAGGTCAGAGGCTTCTCTGGCACTTCTCGCGAAGTGCCCCCGGCAGGATTCGAACCTGCGCACACGGCTCCGGAGGCCGTTGCTCTATCCCCTGAGCTACGGGGGCGTCCGCCGTGTTCGGCGGCGACGGGTAGAACCCTACCAGCTCCCGGGGCGTGCCTGTGAACAGGTATTTCCGGGGTGTCACCGGGGGTCGTGTCCCCCGCACGGGTCAGAAGTGGGTAAAAGCCGGACGCGGTCGTCGGGGGCGGCCTACTCTCGTTCGTGTGTCAGGCGCGTCCGGCCGGGTGCTCGTTGTCGACGACAACAAGGTGATCCGGCAGTTGATCAGGGTCAATCTCGAACTCGAGGGGTTCGAGGTCGTGACCGCGGCCGATGGTGCCGAGTGTCTGGATGTCGTGCATCGGGTTCGGCCCGATGTCGTCACCCTCGACGTCGTCATGCCCCGTCTCGACGGGATCAGGACGGCCGAGCGGCTGCGGGCCGACCCGCGGACCCGCGATCTGCCGGTGGCCATCATCAGCGCCTGCGGCGAGGTCGCCGACGGGGCCGTCCCCGGGGTCGACGCCTTCCTCGCCAAGCCCTTCGAACCCGCCGAGCTCGTCCGTGTCGTACGGCAGCTGATGCGCCGCGAGCGGCGGGAGCGTCCCGACGCGGCCGGGCCGGACACCGGAGAGGAACCGGCCGCGGTCCGCGGGGCGAAGCCGGTCGCCGTGGCCGACGCGCCCCAGGACGGGTTCCGTGAGAGGGCCCCGGAGGGGGACTGGGACGGCGCCCGCGACAGCCTTCGTGACGGTGCCCGCGACGGTCTTCTCGGTGGTGCCGTCGAAGGGCTCGGCGAGCCCCTTTCCGACTGATTCCCCACCCCGGGACACGGCGCGCGACCGTACCCCGTTGCCCGCATGGCGAAACCGGTTCGCGTCGGTACCCCCCTCCTCCCCTACGCTTGTCCCGTGACCCCCGCGGACCTCTCCCTCACCGTGCTGCACGCCGTGCGCCGCGCGGTCGACGACGGTGCTCTGCGGGTCGACGTGCCTTCCCGGGCGAAGGTCGAGCGGGCCCGGCCCGGAGGAGCGGGGGAGTACGCCAGCAACATCGCCCTCGCCCTCGCCCGGCCCGCCGGGCGCAGCGCCCTCGACGTCGCCGGGATCCTCGAAGAGCGGCTCCGCGGCGTTCCCGGGCTCCGGGCCGTCGAGATCACCGGGCCCGGGTTCCTGAACTTCACCCTGCGGGGCGACGGCGACGCCGATCTCGTACGGGAGATCCTGGCCGCCGGGACGTCGTACGGGCACGGTGCCGCCCTCGCCGGGACCGTCGTCCGTCTCGCCGGGAGCGACGAGCCCCGTGCCGTCGTCGTGGTCGAGACCCTCGGCCGGCTGCTGCGTTCCCAGGGCGCCGACGTCGAGGTCGGCGCGGACGGGGGCGAGCGGGTTCACGTGCATCCCGGGATGTGCGATCCCGGCGGCGACGCCGTCCGGTGGGCCTTCCTGCGGGCCGCCCCCCACGACCGGCCCCTCGACCCCGCCCTCTTCCTCGTCCCGCACGAGCGCAACCCGCTCTTCCGCGTCCGGTACGCGTACTCCCGCACCCGCCGGCTGCTCGTCAACGCACGGCAGCTCGGGTTCTCCCCCGAACAGGGGGAGTGCGACGACCCCCTACTCCCCGCGCTCCTCCGCGACCACCCCCTCGCGCTCCTCTCCGCCGCCCGCCACCGCGCCCCCGACCGGGTCGCCCGGCACCTCGAAGCCGTTGCCGACGCCTTGCTCGCGTTCCAGCACACCGTCCTGCCCCTCGGCGACGAGAAACCCTCGGCCGCCCACCGCTCCCGGCTCGCGCTCGCCGAAGCCGCCGGGACGGTGCTCGCCGGTGGCCTCTCCGTGCTCGGCATCAGCGCACCCGATCGGATCTGAAAGAGCAGACGCAGACATGAGCCGTTCCGCCCACCCCGCAGGGCCCCGCCACGCCGACGTCCTCCCCGAGGGCCACTACTCCGCCCCGCCCGCCGACCTCAACGCCCTCGACCCCAAGGTGTGGTCCCGGACCGTCGGGAGGGACGAGCGCGGGGTCGCCACCGTCGGCGGGATCAGCGTGACCGACCTCGCCGAGGAGTTCGGCACCCCCGCCTACTTCCTCGACGAGACCGACTTCCGTACCCGCTGCCGCGCCTGGGCCGAGGCCTTCGGGCCGGACGCCGACGTCTTCTACGCCGGAAAGGCCTTCCTCTCCCGTGCCGTCGTGCGCTGGCTCGAGGAGGAGGGGCTCAACCTCGACGTGTGCTCCGGCGGCGAGCTCACCACCGCCCTCTCCGCCGGCATGCCCGCCGAGCGCATCGCCTTCCACGGCAACAACAAGAGCGAGGAGGAGATCGAGAAGGCCGTGCGCGCCGGCGTCGGGCGGATCGTGCTCGACTCCTTCCAGGAGATCGTCCGCGTCGCGCACGTCGCGCAGTCCCTCGGCAAGCGCCAGCGCGTGCAGATCCGCGTCACCGTCGGCGTCGAGGCCCACACCCACGAGTTCATCGCCACCGCCCACGAGGACCAGAAGTTCGGCATCGCCCTCGCCGGCGGGCAGGCCGCCGAGGCCGTGCGCCGGGCGCTGAAGCTCGACGGGCTCGAACTCGTCGGCGTCCACTCGCACATCGGCTCGCAGATCTTCGACATGGCCGGCTTCGAGGTCTCCGCCCGCCGCGTCGTCCAGCTCCTCACCGAGGTGCGCGACGAGCACGGCGTCGAGCTGCCCGAGATCGACCTCGGCGGCGGCCTCGGCATCGCGTACACCTCCGAGGACGACCCGCGCGAGCCGCACGAGATCGCCAAGGCGCTCCACGAGATCGTGGGGAGGGAGTGCGAGGCCGCCGGGCTGCGGACCCCCCGCATCTCCGTCGAGCCCGGGCGGGCCATCGTCGGCCCCACCGCCTTCACCCTCTACCGGGTCGGCACGATCAAGCCGCTCGACGGGCTGCGGACGTACGTGAGCGTCGACGGCGGCATGTCGGACAACATCCGCACCGCCCTGTACGACGCCGAGTACAGCGTCGCCCTCGTCTCCCGGACCAGCGACGCCGAGCCGATGCTCTCCCGCGTCGTCGGCAAGCACTGCGAGAGCGGCGACATCGTCGTACGGGACGCCTTCCTGCCCTCCGACCTGGCGCCCGGCGACCTCCTCGCCGTGCCGGCCACCGGCGCGTACTGCCGCTCCATGGCCAGCAACTACAACCACGCGCTCCGCCCGCCCGTCGTCGCCGTCCGCGACGGCGAGGCGCGTGTCATCGTCCGCCGCGAGACGGAGGAAGATCTCCTGCGTCTGGACGTCGGGTGATGAAATAGTCGGGTGATGGAATCGATGTCTCACGATCCGGACGAGGGGCGGAAACCCCCGTCCGGTGAGTGAGACTGGTCCTCACCGTAGGGACCGTAGAGATACGAACGTAGAAATACGAAGTAGTACGAGAAACGAGGTCGGATGATGCGTACGCGTCCGCTGAAGGTGGCGCTGCTGGGCTGTGGAGTGGTCGGCTCAGAGGTGGCGCGCATCATGACGACGCACGCCGACGACCTCGCCGCGCGCATCGGCGCCCCGGTCGAGCTCGCCGGCGTGGCGGTCCGCCGGCCCGACAAGGTCCGCGAGGGCATCGCCCCGGAGCTGATCACCACCGACGCCACCGCCCTGGTCGAACGGGGTGACATCGACGTGGTCGTCGAGGTCATCGGCGGCGTCGAGCCGGCCCGCACCCTCATCACCACCGCCTTCGAGCACGGCTCCTCCGTCGTCTCCGCCAACAAGGCGCTGCTCGCCCAGGACGGCGCGGCCCTCTACGAGGCCGCCGGGCGGCACGGCCAGGACCTGTACTACGAGGCGGCCGTCGCCGGCGCCATCCCGCTGATCCGCCCGCTGCGCGAGTCCCTCGCCGGCGACAAGATCAACCGGGTGATGGGCATCGTCAACGGCACGACGAACTTCATCCTCGACAAGATGGACACCTCCGGCGCCGGCTACTCCGAGGCGCTCGACGAGGCCACCGCCCTCGGGTACGCCGAGGCCGACCCGACCGCCGACGTCGAGGGCTTCGACGCCGCCGCCAAGGCCGCCATCCTCGCCGGGATCGCCTTCCACACGCGCGTGCGCCTCGACGACGTCTACCGCGAGGGCATGACCGAGGTCACCGCCGCCGACTTCGCCTCCGCCAAGGAGATGGGCTGCACCATCAAGCTGCTCGCCATCTGCGAGCGGGCCGCCGACGGCGGGTCCGTCACCGCGCGCGTGCACCCCGCGATGATCCCGCTCAGCCACCCGCTGGCCTCCGTCCGCGAGGCGTACAACGCGGTCTTCGTCGAGGCGGAGGCCGCCGGGCGGCTCATGTTCTACGGCCCCGGCGCCGGCGGTTCGCCGACCGCCTCGGCCGTGCTCGGCGACCTCGTCGCCGTGTGCCGCAACAAGCTCAACGAGGCCAACGGCCCCGGGGAGTCCGCGTACACCCAGCTGCCCGTCAGCTCCATGGGCGAGGTCGTCACGCGGTACCACATCAGTCTCGACGTGGCCGACAAACCGGGCGTCCTCGCCCAGGTCGCGACGGTCTTCGCCGAGCACGGCGTATCCATCGACACGGTGCGCCAGCACGGTCGACAGGACGGAGACGGCGAGGCCTCCCTCGTCGTCGTCACCCACCGCGCGCCCGACGCCGCCCTCTCCGGGACCGTCGAGGCGCTGCGCAAGCTCGACACCGTGCGCGGTGTCGCCAGCATCATGCGTGTTGAAGGGGAGTAAGGACCCATGACCAGCAAGGGCACCCACCAGTGGCGCGGCATCATCGAGGAGTACCGGGACCGCCTTCCGGTCACGGACGCGACGCCGGTCGTCACGCTCCGTGAGGGCGGTACGCCGCTCGTTCCGGCTCAGGTCCTCTCCGAGCGCACGGGCTGCGAGGTGCACCTCAAGGTCGAGGGCGCCAACCCCACCGGCTCCTTCAAGGACCGGGGCATGACCATGGCCATCACCCGGGCCAAGGAGGAGGGCGCGCAGGCCGTCATCTGCGCCTCCACCGGCAACACCTCCGCCTCCGCCGCCGCCTACGCGGTGCGCGCCGGCATGGTGTCCGCCGTCCTCGTGCCCCAGGGCAAGATCGCGCTCGGCAAGATGGGCCAGGCCCTCGTGCACGGCGCGAAGATCCTCCAGGTCGACGGCAACTTCGACGACTGCCTCACCCTGGCCCGCTCCCTCTCCGAGAACTACCCGGTGGCGCTGGTCAATTCGGTCAACCCGGTCCGCATCGAGGGCCAGAAGACCGCCGCGTTCGAGATCGTGGACATGCTGGGCGACGCCCCCGACATCCACGTCCTGCCGGTCGGCAACGCGGGCAACATCACCGCGTACTGGAAGGGGTACCGCGAGTACGCCGAGGACGGCCTCGCCACCCGCCGCCCCCGCATGTGGGGCTTCCAGGCCTCCGGTTCCGCCCCGCTCGTGCGCGGCGAGGTCGTCAAGGACCCGTCGACGATCGCCACCGCGATCCGCATCGGCAACCCGGCCTCGTGGGACTACGCGATCGCCGCGCGCGACGACTCGGGCGGCTTCATCGACGAGGTGACGGACCGTGAGATCCTGCGCGCCTACCGCCTGTTGGCCGCGCAGGAGGGCGTCTTCGTCGAGCCCGCCTCGGCCGCCTCGGTCGCCGGTCTGCTGAAGGCCGCCGAGCAGGGCAAGGTCGACCCCGGTCAGCGGATCGTCTGCACCGTCACCGGCAACGGCCTCAAGGACCCCGACTGGGCCGTCGCCGGCGCGCCGCAGCCGGTCACCGTCCCGGTCGACGCCGCGGCCGCCGCCGAGCGCCTCGGCCTGGCCTGATCCCCCTGCCTCCCGTACGGGGGCGTCTCCTTCGCCGGAGCGTCCCCCGTACGGGAAGGCGCGCTGATCGAAACCCGATCAGGAACGCACAGAGGGGCACAGGTTGGCCCGCGACACGCATCGTGCGCCTCCTGTGCGCCCTATGTCGCCGCAGAACCTTCCTTCGATAGGCTGTACCGACCCGCCCCGACGCATATGCGCGGTGTTGTTGCCGTTGTCGCCCCCCGTGGCCGAAACGGCCCGCCGGGTCCCGGCGTACTTCTCTTGAAATACCCGTTGAAATACCCGTTGTCGCAATCAAGGAGAGTCATCGAGCGATGGCCGGTCCAGCGTTCCGCGCCGCCGCCGTACGGGTGCGCGTCCCCGCCACCAGCGCCAACCTCGGCCCGGGCTTCGACGCCTTCGGCCTGTCGCTGGGGCTCTACGACGACGTGGTCGTCCGGGTCGCCGACTCCGGGCTGCACGTCGACATCGCCGGAGAGGGCGCCGAGACGCTCCCGCGCGACGAGAGCCACCTGCTCGTACGCTCCCTGCGCACGGCCTTCGACCTGCTCGGCGGGCAGCCGCGCGGCCTGGAGGTCGTCTGTGCCAACCGCATCCCGCACGGACGCGGCCTCGGCTCCTCCTCCGCCGCCATCTGCGCCGGCATCGTCGCCGCCCGCGCCGTGACCATAGGCGGTGACGCGAAGCTCGACGAGGCCGCCCTCCTGGAGCTGGCCACCGAGATCGAGGGCCACCCCGACAACGTCGCCGCCTGTCTCCTCGGCGGATTCACCCTCGCCTGGACCGAGTCCGGCGCCGCGCGGGCCATCAGGATGGACCCCTCCGATTCCATCGTTCCGGTGGTTTTCGTCCCCGGGAAGCCCGTACTGACCGAGACCGCCCGCGGCCTCCTGCCGCGCACCGTCCCGCACGTGGACGCCGCCGCCAACGCCGGCCGCGCCGCCCTCCTCGTCGAGGCCCTCACCCGCCGCCCCGAACTGCTGCTCGCGGCCACCGAGGACCGGCTGCACCAGGAGTACCGCGCCCCCGCGATGCCCGAGAGCGTCGCCCTGGTGCACCGGCTGCGCGCGGACGGCGTCCCCGCGGTCGTCTCCGGCGCGGGCCCCACGGTGCTCGCCCTCGCGGAGCGGGGGACCGCCGACAAGGTCGCCCTGCTCGCGGGCGAGGGATGGGCCGCGAACCGGCTCGACCTCGACGCGTCCGGCGCGTGCGTCCTGCCGCTGGCGCCCTAGGTGACCGGGCCGGGGCGCCGGGCGGCGCCCCGGACGGGAGATTGCCGGTGAGGGAGAGGGGGAATGTTTGTTGGAGCCGGTAGTGTTAATCTCAAGTCTGCACCCGACCTCTTTGTGGAGCGGTGCGGAGTGTCCCCTCAGGGACCACCCATTCTTCCGGGAGCCTCCCCAACTGCCTGAGCAGCCCGCCTGAGCAGTTTCGAGCACGCTCCGGAACCGGCACGACACCCCTCGCTCTTCTCCGTGAGGGCCGAGCAGGGGGCCTCGGGCCGGACCCACAGCACGTTCCTCTCTTCCGCCGCACCCGGCGGGACCACCGCCCCGGACTCGGTCCACACACCAGGACCCTGCCGGACAGCACAACCGGTCGCCGAGCCAGATGGCCGACGTCCGCTCCAGGGAAGGACCCTTCGTGAGCGACACCACCGATCTGATGGGCGTGACTGCCGACAACAGTGTCGACAACGCCGCGCCCGCCGCAGGTGCTGCCACCGGCGGCACCGCACGGCGCCGCCGCTCCGGCACCGGCCTCGAGGGCATGGTCCTGGCCGAGCTGCAGCAGGTCGCGTCCGGCCTCGGCATCAGGGGCACCGCGCGCATGCGCAAGAGCCAGCTGATCGAGGTCATCAAGGAGGCGCAGGCCGGCGGGGGCTCCGCCGCCCCGGCCAAGACCGCCGACGCCGCCGAGACCAAGCCGAAGCGCCGCGCCACCTCCAAGGCCCGTACGGGCGAGACCGCCGTCGAGTCGGCCGTCGAGGCCGCCGCCAAGGCGGAGCCGGTCGAGAAGATCGCCGGCCAGCAGCAGATCGACATCCCGGGCCAGCCCTCGCCCAAGACCCCGTCGGAGCAGGGCGCCGGCGACGACCAGCCGGCCGGTGAGCGCCGCCGTCGCCGCGCCACCGCCCCCGCCGGTTCGCCGGACGCCGCGACCGCGGGCGAGACCGCGCAGGCCGTCAGGACCGAGGCCCGTACGGAAGCCCGTACCGAGGCCCGCGAGGGCAGGGCCGAGGCGCAGACCGACACCCGGACCGACGGCGCCGCCGACGGCGCCGAGGGCCGCGGCCGCCGGGACCGCGGTGACCGCCGCGACCGCCGGGACCGCCAGCGCGACCGCAAGGGCGACGACCAGCAGGGCGGCGGCGGCCAGGGCGGCCAGCGCAAGGACCGTCAGGACCGCCAGGAGCGCCAGGGTCAGGGCCAGGGCGGCGGCCAGGGCCAGCAGGGCGGCCAGCAGGCCGGTCCGCAGGACGACTACGACGACGAGGGCGGCCGCCGGGGCCGTCGCGGCCGCTACCGCGACCGCCGCGGGCGCCGCGGCCGCGACGACTTCCAGGCCGGCGAGCCGCAGGTCGCGGACGACGACGTCCTGATCCCCGTCGCGGGCATCCTCGACATCCTCGACAACTACGCGTTCATCCGGACCTCCGGCTACCTGCCCGGCCCGAACGACGTGTACGTCTCCCTCGCCCAGGTCCGCAAGAACGGCCTGCGCAAGGGCGACCACGTCACCGGTGCCGTGCGCCAGCCGAAGGAGGGCGAGCGCCGCGAGAAGTTCAACGCGCTGGTCCGTCTGGACTCCGCGAACGGCATGGCCGCCGACTCCGGCCGCGGCCGCCCGGAGTTCAACAAGCTGACCCCGCTCTACCCGCAGGACCGGCTCCGCCTGGAGACCGACCCGGGCGTGCTGACCACGCGGATCATCGACCTCGTCGCACCGATCGGCAAGGGCCAGCGCGGTCTGATCGTGGCCCCGCCGAAGACCGGCAAGACCATGATCATGCAGGCCATCGCCAACGCGATCACGGTCAACAACCCCGAGTGCCACCTGATGGTCGTCCTGGTCGACGAGCGTCCGGAAGAGGTCACCGACATGCAGCGGTCGGTCAAGGGCGAGGTCATCTCCTCGACCTTCGACCGTCCGGCCGAGGACCACACCACCGTCGCCGAGCTGGCCATCGAGCGCGCCAAGCGCCTCGTGGAGCTGGGGCACGACGTGGTCGTCCTGCTCGACTCGATCACCCGTCTGGGCCGCGCGTACAACCTCGCCGCCCCGGCCTCCGGCCGCATCCTGTCCGGTGGTGTCGACTCGACCGCGCTCTACCCGCCGAAGCGCTTCTTCGGCGCCGCGCGCAACATCGAGGACGGCGGCTCGCTGACCATCCTGGCCACCGCGCTGGTCGACACCGGCTCGCGCATGGACGAGGTGATCTTCGAGGAGTTCAAGGGCACCGGCAACATGGAGCTCAAGCTCGACCGGAAGCTCGCCGACAAGCGCATCTTCCCGGCCGTCGACGTCGACGCCTCGGGCACGCGCAAGGAGGAGATCCTCCTCGGCAGCGACGAGCTCGCCGTCACCTGGAAGCTGCGCCGCGTGCTGCACGCGCTCGACCAGCAGCAGGCGATCGAGCTGCTCCTCGACAAGATGAAGCAGACGAAGTCGAACGGCGAGTTCCTCCTCCAGATCCAGAAGACCACCCCCGGAGCGAACAACAACGACTGACGCGGTCCGCGAGACCCACGTCACACGGCGGGGACGGACCCCGGTCCGTCCCCGCCGTGACCTGCGCCGACCACCGCGCCCACCGTGTCCGCACGGTGGGCGCGTCGTCTTTTCCCATCCGAAGCCCGCGGATCCGCGCGCAACCCTTTCGGACGCACCGCCGTCACAGAAGGTGAATCCAGGGCCGAAGGACGGGCGATGACCGAGCAGACGAACAGCGGCCGACGCCGCAAGGTGACGTTCCTCCTCACGGGGACCCTCGTGGTCCTCCTCCTCGGCGGGGCCGGAGCCGGCTACGCCTCCTACCTGAAACTCGACCACAACATCCAGGGCGTCGACATCAACGCCCAGCTCGGCCCCCAGCGCCCCGCCGACGTCGACGACGGCTCCCTGGACATCCTCGTCCTCGGCTCCGACTCGCGCTCCGGCGACAACGGCGCCTACGGCAAGGACGAGGGCGGCGCCCGCTCCGACACCGCGATGGTCGTCCACGTCCACCAGGGCCACAAGAAGGCGAGCGTCGTCTCCATACCCCGCGACACCCTCGTCACGAGACCGGACTGCACCGACGCCCACGGCGCCGACGTCCCCGGCCGGCGCCGCGCCATGTTCAACACGGCGTACGAGGCCGGCGGCCCCGCCTGCGCCGTGAAGACCGTCGAGACGCTGTCCGGCATCCGCATGGACCACTACGTCGAGGTCGACTTCACCGGCTTCAAGAAGCTCATAGACGAGCTCGGCGGCGTCGAGATCACCACCACCGCGCCCATCCGGGACGGCAAGAGCCACCTCGACCTCGCGCCGGGCACCCACACCCTCGACGGCGAGCAGTCCCTCGGCCTCGTCCGCACCCGCAAGAGCGTCGGCGACGGCAGCGACCTCGGCCGCATCCAGCTCCAGCAGGCCTTCATGAAGGCCTTCGTCGAGCAGGTCGGGGACGTCGGGGTCCTGAGCGACCCCTCGAAGCTCCTGGGCCTCGCCGACGCCGCCACCAAGGCCATCACCCCCGACTCCGAACTCGACTCGGTCCAGGAGCTGATGGGCTTCGCCGGAGGCCTCTCCGGCATCGAGGCCCGGAACGTCCACATGGTCACCCTGCCCGTCGCGTACGACCGGATCGACCCCAACCGGGTCGTCCCCCTGGAGAAGCAGTCCGGGCAGGTCTGGGAGGCCCTCAAAGACGACCTGCCCGTCCCCGCCTCCGCGACGAAGGACACGGCCACCGGGGCGGCCGGCGGCATCGTGGGGTAGGCCGGGAATACCTCGGGCCCGACCCCGGTTTGGGAGATGCGGCCGGTCCTGGCAGACTGGTACGTCGGCCCCGGTTCACGCATGCCGCAACCCGCGGTAGCGACCCGGTGCCCTCCCGAACATAGGAGACACCTTGAAGCGCGAGATCCACCCCGAGTACGTCGAGACCCAGGTCAGCTGCACCTGTGGCGCGTCGTTCACCACCCGCAGCACCCTCGCCGACGGCACCATCCGTGCCGAGGTCTGCTCCGAGTGCCACCCGTTCTACACGGGCAAGCAGAAGATCCTCGACACCGGCGGCCGCGTCGCCCGCTTCGAGGCCCGCTTCGGCAAGGCCGCCGGCTCCGCCAGCAAGTAGCGAGCCCCTGCGCCGGTCCACGGTCGCCCCGCGCGGGTGGCCGGGACCGGCGCTTTGGCGTCCCCGTAGCAACTGACGAAAACCAGGAGCCCCCGATGTTCGAGGCGGTCGAGGAACTGGTCGGCGAGCACGCCGACCTCGAGAAGAAGCTGGCGGACCCCTCGGTCCACGCCGACCAGGCGAACGCGCGCAGGCTGAACAAGCGCTACGCCGAGCTGACCCCGATCGTCGGCACCTACCGCTCCTGGAAGCAGACCGGTGACGACATCGAGACCGCCCGCGAGCTGGCGCACGACGACCCCGACTTCGCCGCCGAGGTCAAGCAGCTGGAGAAGGACCGGGAGGAGCTGACCGACAGGCTCCGCCTGCTCCTCGTCCCGCGCGACCCCAGCGACGACAAGGACGTCATCCTGGAGATCAAGGCCGGCGCCGGCGGCGACGAGTCCGCGCTCTTCGCCGGCGACCTGCTCCGCATGTACCTCCGGTACGCCGAGCGCGTCGGCTGGAAGACCGAGATCATCGACGCCACCGAGTCCGAGCTGGGCGGCTACAAGGACGTCCAGGTCGCCGTGAAGACCAAGGGCGGCAACGGCGCCACCGAGCCCGGCCAGGGCGTCTGGGCCCGCCTCAAGTACGAGGGCGGGGTGCACCGCGTCCAGCGCGTGCCCGCCACCGAGTCCCAGGGCCGCATCCACACCTCCGCCGCCGGCGTGCTCGTCACGCCCGAGGCCGAGGAGGTCGAGGTCGAGGTCCACGCCAACGACCTGCGCATCGACGTCTACCGCTCGTCCGGCCCCGGCGGCCAGTCGGTCAACACCACCGACTCCGCCGTCCGCATCACCCACCTGCCGACCGGCATCGTCGCCTCCTGCCAGAACGAGAAGAGCCAGCTCCAGAACAAGGAGCAGGCCATGCGCATCCTGCGCTCCCGGCTCCTCGCCGCCGCCCAGGAGAAGGCCGAGGCCGAGGCCGCCGACGCCCGCCGCAGCCAGGTCCGCACCGTCGACCGCTCCGAGAAGATCCGGACGTACAACTTCCCGGAGAACCGCCTCTCGGACCACCGCGTCGGCTTCAAGGCGTACAACCTGGACCAGGTGCTCGACGGCGAACTGGACGCGGTGATCCAGGCCTGCGTCGACGCCGACTCGGCGGCGAAGCTCGCCGCGGCGTAAGGCACCCGCAAGGCCGTACGGAGTCCCGGAGCCGCCCGGGACCCCGTGCGGCTTCCCCCAAGCCCCACCCCGCACCACGGAGGACCAGCGTGCAGTCACTTTCTGGGGGGCGACCCCCAGGCCCCCGCAGTCTGCTGCTTGCCGAGGTGGCCCAGGCCACCCAGCGGCTGGCCGACGCCGGCGTCCCCTCCCCGCGCTTCGACGCCGAGGAGCTCGCCGCGTTCGTGCACGGCGTCAAGCGGGGGGAGCTGCACAACGTCAAGGACGCGGACTTCGACGCCCGCTACTGGGAGACGGTCGCCCGCCGCGAGGCCCGCGAACCCCTCCAGCACATCACCGGACGGGCCTTCTTCCGCTACCTGGAGCTCCAGGTGGGCCCCGGCGTCTTCGTGCCGCGCCCCGAGACCGAGTCGGTCGTCGGCTGGGCCATAGACGCCGTGCGCGCCATGGACGTCGTCGAGCCGCTCATCGTCGACCTGTGCACCGGCTCCGGGGCCATCGCCCTCGCCATGGCCCAGGAGGTGCCGCGCTCCCGCGTGCACGCCGTCGAGCTCTCCGACGACGCCCTCGTCTGGACCCGGAAGAACGCCGAGGGCTCCCGCGTCACCGTCCACCGGGGCAACGCGCTGACCGCCCTGCCCGACCTGGACGGCCAGGTCGACCTGGTCATCTCCAACCCGCCGTACATCCCGCTCACCGAGTGGGAGTACGTGGCGCCCGAGGCCCGCGACCACGACCCGGAGATGGCCCTCTTCTCCGGCGAGGACGGCCTCGACACCATCCGCGGCATCGAGCGCACCGCCCACCGCCTGCTCCGCCCCGGCGGCCTCGTCGTCATCGAGCACGCGGACACCCAGGGCGGCCAGGTGCCGTGGATCTTCAACGAGGAGGCCGGCTGGGCGGACGCCGCCGACCACCCCGACCTGAACAACCGGCCGCGCTTCGCGACCGCCCGCAAGGCGATGCCGTGAGCGGCACGACCAGCATGACGAACCACGCGTACGAGGAGGCCGGGAACTGATGGCACGGCGATACGACTGCAACGAGGCGACCGACCGACTGACGGGCCTGCGCGAGGCCGCGTCCGCCGTCCGCCGGGGCGAGCTGGTCGTGCTGCCCACCGACACCGTGTACGGGATCGGGGCGGACGCCTTCAGCAGCGAGGCCGTGGCCGACCTGCTGGCCGCCAAGGGGCGCGGCCGCAACATGCCCACGCCCGTGCTCATCGGCTCCCCGAACACCCTCCACGGCCTGGTCACCGACTTCTCCGAGCAGGCCTGGGAGCTCGTCGACGCCTTCTGGCCCGGCGCGCTCACCCTGGTCGCCCGGCACCAGCCGTCCCTCCAGTGGGACCTCGGCGACACCCGGGGCACCGTCGCCGTCCGGATGCCGCTGCACCCGGTCGCGATCGAGCTGCTCACCGAGGTCGGCCCGATGGCCGTCTCCTCGGCCAACCTCACCGGCCACCCGTCGCCGGAGGACTGCGACGCCGCGCAGAACATGCTCGGCGACTCCGTCTCCGTCTACCTCGACGGCGGCCCGACGCCCGGGAACGTCCCCTCGTCCATCGTCGACGTGACCGGCCCGGTGCCGGTGCTGCTGCGGCAGGGAGCGCTCTCCGCGGAGGAGCTCCGGAAGGTCGTACCCGACCTCGAGGTGGCCAGTTGACCGCCCCTGAGGGGCGTGGCATAGCGGGGCACGACGACAGCGACACCTTCCGCATCCTCCACGTCAGCACCGGCAACGTCTGCCGCTCGCCGATCACCGAGCGGCTGACCCGCCACGCCCTGTGCGACCGGCTCGGGGACCCCCTCGGCGGCGGCCTGATCGTGGAGAGCGCGGGCACCTGGGGCCACGAGGGCGCCCCGATGGAGGCCAACGCGGAACTCGTCCTCGCCGACTTCGGCGCGGACCACACCGGCTTCGTGGGCCGCGAGCTCCTCGACGAGCACGTCATCCGCGCCGACCTCGTCCTGACGGCGACCCGGGACCACCGGGCGCAGGTCATCTCGATGGGCCACTCGGCGGGGCTGCGCACCTTCACCCTGAAGGAGTTCACCCGCCTGGTCCGCGCCATCGACCCGGCCACGCTCCCGGACCCCCGCGACGAGGGCATGGTCGAACGCGCCCGCGCCCTGGTCCGCGCGGCCGCGGCTCTACGCGGGTGGCTCCTGGCCCCGTCCCCGGACGCGGACGAGGTCAACGACCCGTACGGCGCCCCCATCACGTTCTTCCGCTCGATCGGCGACGAGATCAACCAGGCGCTGGACCCGGTGGTGACGGCGCTGACGGGGGTGACGGCGCGGCGCTGACTCCCGGCGGGCGAGGTGGGGGGTGGTTTGTCTACATTGGTGCTGACACCCCTCCACGCCCGGAGTCAGCCATGCCGGTCACCGCGCCCTCCGACGACGCCCTCGACGTCCTGCGCCGGCAGGACCCGGAGGTCGCCGACGTGCTGGTCGGCGAGGAGCGGCGGCAGGCCGACGGTCTCCAGCTGAGCGCGGCGGAGAACTTCACCTCGCCCGCCGTCCTCGCCGCCCTCGGCTCCCGACTCGCCGACAAGTACGCCGAGGGCTACCCCGGCGCCCGGCACCACGGCGGCTGCGAGTACGCCGACGCCGCCGAGCGGATCGCCGTGCAGCGGGCCACCGCGCTCTTCGGAGCCGACCACGCGAACGTCCAGGCCCACTCCGGCTCCTCGGCCGTCCTGGCGGCGTACGCGGCCCTTCTCAGGCCCGGTGACACGGTCCTCGCCATGGGCCTGGAGCACGGCGGGCACCTCACCCACGGTTCGCCCGCCAACTTCTCCGGCCGCTGGTTCGACTTCGTCCCCTACGGCGTCGACGCCGAGACCGGGCTCGTCGACTACGAGCAGGTCGCCGCCCTCGCCCGCCACCACCGCCCCAAGGCGATCGTCTGCGGCTCCATCGCCCACCCCCGCCACCTCGACCACGCCCTCTTCCGCGAGATCGCCGACGAGACCGGCGCCTACCTGATCGCCGACGCGGCCCACGGCATCGGCCTGGTCGCCGGGGGAGCGGCCCCGAGCCCCGTCCCGTACGCCGACGTCGTCTGCGCCACCACCCACAAGGTGCTGCGCGGCCCGCGCGGCGGGATGATCCTGTGCGGGGAGGAACTCGCGGGCCGGATCGACCGGGCGGTGTTCCCGTTCAGCCAGGGCGGCGCCCAGATGCACACGATCGCGGCCAAGGCCGTGGCCTTCGGCGAGGCCGGGACGCCCGCGTTCACCGCGTACGCCCACCGGGTGGTCGAGCACGCCCGGGTGCTGGCCGCCGCCCTCGCCGCCGAGGGCTTCGCGGTGACCACCGGCGGCACCGACACCCACCTCGTCACCGCCGACCCCGCCCCCCTCGGCGTCGACGGGCGCACCGCGCGCGCCCGGCTCGCCGCCGCCGGCATCGTGCTCGACGCCTGCGCCCTGCCGCACGGGGAGGGGCGCGGGATCCGGCTCGGCACGGCCGCCGTCACCACCCAGGGCATGGGCACCCCCGAAATGGCCGGGATCGCCGGTCTGTTCACGGCCGCGCTCCGCGCCGACCCCGGGGAGACGGCCCGGGTACGGGCGGACGTACGCGCGCTGACCGGCCGGTTTCCGCCGTACGCGCACTGAGCGGAACTCCGGCGCAACCGTCCGGACGGCCCGCGTGTCTCTGAGCACATGGACGGCACGGCTAGGGTGTGGGGCTGAGATGGCCAGCGATTCCTGTGGGGCAGCCCGTGCGTGATTACCTGCTGACGCTCTGCGTCACGGCCGCGGTGACCTACCTGCTCACCGGTCCGGTGCGCAAGTTCGCCATCGCGACCGGGGCGATGCCGGAGATCCGCGCCCGCGACGTGCACCGAGAACCGACTCCGCGGCTCGGTGGCATCGCCATGTTCTTCGGCCTGTGCGCGGGCCTGCTCGTCGCCGCCCACCTGCAGAACCTCGGCAGCGTCTTCGAGTTGTCCAACGAGCCCCGCGCGCTGCTCTCCGGCGCCGCGCTGATCTGGCTGATCGGCGTCCTGGACGACAAGTTCGAGCTCGACGCGCTCATCAAGCTGGGTGCGCAGATGATCTCGGCGGGCGTGATGGTCGCGCAGGGCCTGACGATCCTGTGGCTGCCGATCCCCGGCATCGGCACGGTCGCCCTCACCCCCGGGCAGGGCACGCTCCTCACGGTCGCCCTGGTGGTCCTCACCATCAACGCGGTGAACTTCGTCGACGGCCTCGACGGCCTCGCCGCCGGCATGGTCTGCATCGCCGCCGCGGCCTTCTTCCTGTACGCCTACCGCCTCTGGTACGGCTACACGATCGAGGCCGCCGCCCCCGCGACCCTCTTCGCCGCCATCCTCATGGGCATGTGCCTGGGCTTCCTGCCGCACAACATGCACCCGGCGCGGATCTTCATGGGCGACTCCGGCTCGATGCTGATCGGCCTGATCCTGGCGGCCTCCGCCATCTCGATCACCGGCCAGGTCGACCCGGACATCCTGCGGCTCTTCGAGGGCTCGACCCGTGAGGCCACCCACGCCGCCCTGCCCGTCTTCATCCCGCTCCTGCTGCCGCTGACGATCATCGCGATCCCGATGGCGGACCTGGTCCTGGCGATCGTGCGCCGCACCTGGAAGGGCCAGTCGCCGTTCGCGGCCGACCGCGGCCACCTGCACCACCGGCTCCTGGAGATCGGGCACTCGCACAGCCGCGCGGTGCTGATCATGTACTTCTGGTCGGCCCTGATCGCCTTCGGGACGCTGGCGTACTCGGTCCACTCGACCTCGATGTGGATCGTCCTCGGGGTCGTCGCGCTCAGCGCGATCGGCCTGGTGCTGCTCCTGCTGCCGCGGTTCAGGCCGCGCGCGCCCCGCTGGGCCGAGTCCGTGGTGCCGCCCCGCTACCGGCGGCGCAAGCCGGCCCCCGCCGCGGAGGCGGAGCCGGAGACGGCCCCCGGGACGGCCGCGGAGCCGGCCGCGGTACGGGAGGACGAGCGGGTCCCGGTGCCCGCCGGCATCAACGGCGCCACCGCCATCGGCAACCGCGCGCGCTTCACCGACCGGCGGAAGGCCGGAACGCCGAGTTGACGAAAGCCGCGGCGGCGGCCATTACCAGACAAGACGCCCCGCCGTCGTGCACACACGCGCGGTGTAACCCTCATGTGTGACAACTGGCACACCTTATGGGTAAAGACCTATTCAAATAGTTTGTGATACCGTTCACGAGACCCGGCGACAGTGCCGAAAGACCGTAGTGCGACGGTCCGTTGGCCCCGAGACCCACCTCGGACCGGGCTTACGCTCGTCCATGACGACACCATCGCCCCCTCCATCAAGCGGAGACACCGCCATGCCGTCCAACGACGCACGCATCCTGCTGCACGCCGCCGTACCCACCGCTGCCGTCGGCGCCATCGCCACGGTCGTCGGCGGGGTGGTCGCCGGTGGCGAGGGTGCGCTCGGCGCTGTCGCCGGCACGCTGGTCGTGGTCCTCTTCATGGGCATCGGGCTGGTGGTCCTCCAGCGGACGGCGAAGTCCCTGCCGCACCTGTTCCAGGCCATGGGGCTCTTGCTCTACGTGGCCCAGCTGCTGCTGCTCTTCACTTTCCTGGCCCTGTTCAAGAACACCACGCTGTTCGACTTCAAGGCCTTCGCCTTCACCCTGCTCGCGACGACCGTGGTGTGGGTCGGGGCACAGGCGCGGGCCTACATGAAGGCCAAGATCATGTATGTCGAGCCCGAGAAGTCGGGGTCGAAGTCGTGAAGGGTAGGGCCGGGATAAAGCCGCCTTCGGCTTCCTGCTATCGTCCGGTGCCAACTGCGGCACTGCGGGCGCGGGCATCCGAGACGCCTGTCCCAGCGCGAGGCTCGATGCCTGACCGCCGCCCCCTTATCCGTAAGACCAGTCCAGTGCCGACCCGCGGCTGCGTGCCGCGCCGACACAACGAGGTTGCCGTACCTATGCGCCACGCTGAAGGAGCCCGCGGTGAGTGCTGACCAGACGCTTGCCTTCGACCCGGATTGCCACATCTTCACCGGATGTGGCTTCCCGGCGCCGGGCCTGCACACGTTCATGTACGAGCCCATCTTCTCCGTGGGCGGTTTCGACTTCACCAAGCCGATGCTGCTCGCGATCCTGGGTTCGATCGTGGTCGTCGGGTTCTTCTGGGCCGCCTTCAACAAGCCCAAGCTGATCCCCGGCAAGCTCCAGATGGTCGGCGAGGCCGGATACGACTTCGTGCGTCGCGGCATCGTCTACGAGATCATCGGCAAGAAGGACGGCGAGAAGTACGTCCCCTTCATGGTGTCGCTGTTCTTCTTCGTCTGGATCATGAACCTCTGGTCGATCGTTCCGCTCGCCCAGTTCCCGGTCACCTCGCTGATCGCCTTCCCGGCCGGTCTCGCGCTGATCGTGTACGTCATGTGGATCTCGCTCACCTTCAAGAAGCACGGCTTCGTGGGCGGCTGGAAGAACATCGTCGGCTACGACAAGTCGCTCGGCGCGATCCTCCCGATGGTCGTCGTCCTCGAGTTCTTCTCGAACCTCCTCATCCGGCCCTTCACGCACGCGGTCCGACTGTTCGCGAACATGTTCGCCGGTCACCTGCTCATCGTGATGTTCTCCCTGGCCACCTGGTACCTCATGAACGGCCTGGGCTTCGTCTACGCCGGCGCCTCGTTCGTGATGGTCCTCGTGATGACCGCCTTCGAGCTCTTCATCCAGGCCGTCCAGGCGTACGTCTTCGTGCTCCTGGCCTGCAGCTACGTCCAGGGCGCGCTCTCCGAGCACCACTGAGTCCGGCCCTGACCCGGCAGCACACCCCCAACCAACAGTCGTCCGGTGGCCAACCCCCACCGGGTCCTTGAAAGAGAAGGAAGAACCGGCATGTCCGCTCTCGAGACTCTCGCCGCCGTCAACGGAAACGTCGCCTCCATCGGCTACGGCCTCGCGGCCATCGGCCCCGGCGTCGGCGTCGGCATCATCTTCGGTAACGGCACCCAGGCCCTCGCCCGTCAGCCCGAGGCTGCCGGCCTGATCCGTACCAACCAGATCATGGGTTTCGCCTTCTGTGAGGCGCTCGCCCTCATCGGCATCGTCATGGGCTTCGTCTACAAGTAAGCCGGACCGACAGCCCCACTTTTACGGAAGGCACTGATGTGAACGCTCTGCTTCTTGCGGCAGCGGCGGAGGAGCAGCCTCCGCTCATCCCGCATCTCGACGAGCTCGTCATCGGCCTGATCGCCTTCGTCATCGTCTTCGGGTTCCTCGCCAAGAAGCTCCTCCCGAACATCAACAAGGTTCTGGACGAGCGCCGCGAGGCCATCGAGGGTGGCATCGAGAAGGCCGAGTCGGCCCAGATCGAGGCTCAGAGTGTGCTGGAGCAGTACAAGGCCCAGCTCGCCGAGGCCCGCCACGAGGCCGCGCGTCTTCGCCAGGAGGCGACGGAGCAGGGCACCGCGATCATCCAGGAGATGAAGGCGGAGGGCCAGCGCCAGCGCGAGGAGATCATCGCGGCCGGCCACACGCAGATCGAGGCGGACCGCAAGGCCGCGTCGGCGTCGCTGCGCCAGGACGTGGGCAAGCTCGCCACCGATCTGGCCGGCAAGCTGGTCGGCGAGTCCCTCCAGGACACCGCCCGCCAGAGCCGCACGATCGACCGCTTCCTCGACGAGCTCGAGGAGAAGGCAGAGGCCGTCCGATGAACGGAGCGAGCCGTGAGGCACTGGCCGCCGCACGCGGGTCCCTCGACGCGCTGACCGACAACACCCCGGTCGACGCGACGAGGCTCGCGAACGAGCTCGCCGCCGTCACCGCGCTGCTCGACCGCGAGGTGTCGCTGCGCAGGGTCCTGACCGACCCCGCCCAGCCGGGTGAGGCCAAGGCCGCACTCGCGCAGCGACTCCTGACCGGTCAGGTGGGCGGCGAGACCGCCGACCTGGTCTCCGGGATGGTCCGTTCCCGCTGGTCGCGCTCGCGCGACCTGGTCGACGCGACCGAGGAGCTGGCGAACACCGCCGACCTCACCGCGGCGCAGAAGGCGGGCGCGCTCGACGACGTCGAGGACGAGCTGTTCCGCTTCGCCCGGATCGTGTCCTCCAGCAACGAGCTCCGCTCGGCGCTGACGGACAAGGCCGCCACGGGCACCGCCAAGAGCACGCTGCTCCGCAGCCTGCTGGGCGGCAAGGTCCACGCGACCACCGAGCGCCTGGTCGTCCGTCTGGTGACCCAGCCCCGGGGACGTAGCCTGGAAGCGGGACTCGAGTCCCTGTCCAAGCTCGCCGCGGCGCGCCGGGACCGGATGGTCGCGGTCGTCACCTCGGCGGTGCCGCTGTCGGACCGGCAGAAGCAGCGCCTCGGTGCCGTCCTCGCCAAGCTGTACGGCCGCGAGATGCACCTGAACCTGGACGTGGACCCCGCGGTCCTCGGCGGGATCACGGTGCGGGTCGGCGACGAGGTCATCAACGGCACCATCGCGGAGCGCCTCGACGAGGCGACCCGTCGACTGGCCGGCTGACGCGGTCACCACAGCAGAACAGCATCACAGCATCACCAGCGGCCCGGTTGGGCCGTGCAGAGATTGCAGAAGATTCCTGGGGGTCGGCCCCCAGACCCCTTAAGAAACTTCGGGCCCAACAAGGAGAGCAGGGAACCCAGATGGCGGAGCTCACGATCCGGCCGGAGGAGATCCGGGACGCACTGGAGAACTTCGTCCAGTCGTACCAGCCGGACGCGGCCTCGCGCGAGGAGGTCGGCACGGTCAGCCTGGCCGGCGACGGCATCGCGAAGGTCGAGGGTCTTCCCTCGGCCATGGCGAACGAGCTGCTGAAGTTCGAGGACGGCACCCTCGGTCTCGCGCTGAACCTCGAAGAGCGCGAGATCGGTGCGATCGTCCTCGGCGAGTTCAGCGGCATCGAGGAGGGACAGTCGGTGCAGCGCACCGGCGAGGTCCTCTCCGTCGGTGTCGGCGAGGGATACCTCGGCCGCGTTGTCGACCCGCTCGGCAACCCGATCGACGGTCTCGGCGAGATCGCGACCGAGGGCCGCCGCGCCCTCGAGCTGCAGGCCCCGGGCGTGATGGCCCGTAAGTCGGTGCACGAGCCGATGGAGACCGGCTACAAGGCCGTCGACGCCATGACGCCGGTCGGCCGCGGTCAGCGCCAGCTGATCATCGGCGACCGTCAGACCGGCAAGACCGCGCTGTGCGTCGACACGATCATCAACCAGCGCGACAACTGGCGCTCGGGCGACGTGAACAAGCAGGTCCGCTGCATCTACGTCGCCGTCGGCCAGAAGGGCTCGACCATCGCGTCCGTCCGCGGCGCCCTGGAAGAGGCCGGCGCGCTCGAGTACACGACGATCGTCGCCGCCCCGGCGTCCGACCCGGCCGGCTTCAAGTACCTGGCGCCGTACACCGGTTCCGCCATCGGTCAGCACTGGATGTACCAGGGCAAGCACGTCCTGATCGTCTTCGACGACCTGTCGAAGCAGGCCGACGCCTACCGCGCCGTGTCGCTGCTGCTGCGCCGCCCGCCGGGCCGTGAGGCCTACCCGGGTGACGTCTTCTACCTGCACTCGCGTCTCCTGGAGCGCTGCGCGAAGCTCTCGGACGAGCTGGGTGCCGGCTCGATGACCGGTCTGCCGATCGTCGAGACGAAGGCCAACGACGTCTCGGCGTTCATCCCGACCAACGTCATCTCCATCACCGACGGCCAGTGCTTCCTGGAGTCCGACCTGTTCAACGCCGGCCAGCGCCCGGCCCTGAACGTCGGTATCTCGGTCTCCCGAGTCGGTGGCTCCGCCCAGCACCCGGCGATGAAGCAGATCGCCGGCCGCCTCCGCGTGGACCTCGCCCAGTTCCGCGAGCTGGAGGCCTTCGCGGCCTTCGGTTCCGACCTGGACGCGGCCTCGAAGGCGCAGCTGGAGCGCGGTCAGCGGATGGTCGAGCTGCTCAAGCAGGCTCAGTACCAGCCGATGCCCACGGAGAACCAGGTCGTCTCGGTCTGGGCCGGCACCACCGGCAAGATGGACGACGTCCCGGTCGCCGACATCCGTCGCTTCGAGGCCGAGCTCCTGGCGTACCTGCGCCAGAACCACTCCGGTCTCATGACCTCCATCCGCGAGGGCAAGAAGATGTCCGACGACACCCTGACGGCCGTCGCCGACGCCATCGCGGAGTTCAAGAAGCAGTTCGAGACCTCTGACGGCAAGCTGCTCGGCGAGGACGCCCCTGCCGCCGTCAACGTCTCGAAGTGACGACGGAAGGGACCTGACTCATGGGAGCGCAGCTCCGGGTCTACAAGCGTCGCATCAAATCCGTCACCGCGACGAAGAAGATCACCAAGGCGATGGAGATGATCGCCGCCTCGCGTGTCGTCAAGGCGCAGCGCAAGGTGCAGGCGTCGACTCCGTACGCGACCGAGCTCACCCGCGCGGTCACGGCGGTGGCCACGGGTGCGAACGACAAGCACCCGCTGACCACCGAGTCGGAGAACCCGAGCCGTGCCGCGGTCCTGCTCCTCTCGAGCGACCGCGGTCTGGCCGGCGCCTTCAACTCCAACGCCATCAAGGCGGCGGAGAAGCTCATCAAGGAGCTGGAGGGCAAGGGCCGCGCGGTCGACGTCTACGTCGTCGGCCGCCGCGGTGTCGCGCACTTCAACTTCCGTGAGCGGAAGCTGAGCGACACGTGGACCGGCTTCACGGACGAGCCCACGTACGCGGACGCCAAGAAGATCGCGGCTCCGCTGATCAAGGCGATCGAGAAGGACACGGCCGAGGGCGGTGTGGACGAGCTCCACATCATCTACACCGAGTTCGTCTCGATGATGACCCAGACGGCCATCGAGGCCCGGCTGCTGCCCCTCAGCCTCGACGAGGTGGCGAAGGAGGCCGGCGAGACGGACACCCTCCGTCCGCTGTACGACTTCGAGCCGTCGGCGGAGGACGTCCTCGACGCCCTCCTGCCGCGCTACGTCGAGAGCCGGATCTACAACGCGCTGCTCCAGTCGGCCGCCTCCAAGCACGCCGCCACGCGCCGCGCGATGAAGTCGGCGACCGACAACGCGGGAGACCTGATCAACAACCTCTCCCGACTTGCCAACGCGGCCCGCCAGGCCGAAATCACCCAGGAAATCAGCGAGATCGTCGGTGGCACCGCAGCCCTGGCCGACGCGACCGCGGGGAGTGACAAGTAATGACGACCACTGTTGAGACGGCCGCCGCCACGGGCCGCGTCGCCCGGGTCATCGGCCCGGTCGTCGACGTGGAGTTCCCCGTCGACGCGATGCCGGAGATCTACAACGCCCTGCACGTCCAGGTCGCCGACCCGGCCGAGGAGGGCAAGCTCAAGACGCTGACCCTCGAGGTCGCGCAGCACCTCGGTGAGGGCCTCGTCCGCACCATCTCGATGCAGCCCACCGACGGCCTGGTCCGCCAGGCCCCCGTGGTCGACACCGGCGACGGCATCACCGTGCCCGTCGGCGACGTCACCAAGGGTCGCGTGTTCAACACGCTGGGTCAGATCCTGAACGAGCCCGAGGCCGAGTCCGAGGTCGGTGAGCGCTGGTCCATCCACCGCAAGGCCCCGGCGTTCGCGGACCTCGAGTCGAAGACCGAGATGTTCGAGACCGGCCTGAAGGTCGTCGACCTCCTCACCCCGTACGTCAAGGGTGGAAAGATCGGTCTGTTCGGTGGCGCCGGTGTCGGCAAGACCGTTCTGATCCAGGAAATGATCATGCGTGTGGCCAAGCTGCACGAGGGCGTTTCCGTCTTCGCCGGTGTCGGCGAGCGCACGCGTGAGGGCAACGACCTCATCGCGGAGATGGAGGAGTCCGGCGTTCTGGACAAGACCGCCCTGGTCTTCGGCCAGATGGACGAGCCCCCGGGCACCCGTCTGCGCGTGGCCCTCGCCGGTCTGACCATGGCGGAGTACTTCCGCGATGTGCAGAAGCAGGACGTGCTGTTCTTCATCGACAACATCTTCCGCTTCACCCAGGCCGGTTCCGAGGTCTCGACCCTGCTCGGCCGCATGCCCTCCGCGGTGGGCTACCAGCCGAACCTGGCCGACGAGATGGGTCTCCTCCAGGAACGCATCACCTCGACCCGTGGTCACTCGATCACCTCGATGCAGGCGATCTACGTCCCCGCCGACGACCTCACCGACCCGGCGCCGGCGACCACCTTCGCCCACCTCGACGCGACGACGGTTCTCTCCCGTCCGATCTCCGAGAAGGGCATCTACCCGGCCGTGGACCCGCTGGACTCCACGTCCCGGATCCTGGACCCGCGCTACATCGCGCAGGAGCACTACGACGCCGCCACGCGCGTCAAGGGGATCCTGCAGAAGTACAAGGACCTCCAGGACATCATCGCGATCCTCGGCATCGACGAGCTCAGCGAGGAGGACAAGCTCGTCGTCCACCGCGCGCGCCGCGTCGAGCGCTTCCTGTCGCAGAACACCCACGCCGCCAAGCAGTTCACCGGTGTGGACGGTTCGGACGTTCCGCTCGACGAGTCGATCGCCGCGTTCAACGCGATCTGCGACGGTGAGTTCGACCACTTCCCGGAGCAGGCCTTCTTCATGTGTGGTGGTCTCGAGGACCTCAAGAAGAACGCCAAGGAGCTCGGCGTCTCCTGAGCCCCGTGCTCGCCTCGAGGGGGGCGGGATCCGTCCCGCCCCCCTCTCCACGCCCCTTAGAATCGACCCCAACACCCGGCACGACCGCCGGGTGGTGACCCGAGGAGCCACCCTTGGCCGCTGAGCTGCACGTCGAGCTGGTCGCCGCGGACCGGAGTGTCTGGTCCGGCGAGGCCACCCTGGTCATCGCGCGTACCACCTCCGGCGACATCGGCGTCATGCCCGGCCACCAGCCGCTGCTCGGTGTGCTGGAGTCGGGCCCGGTGACCATCCGTACGAGCGAGGGCGAGACCGTCGTCGCCGCCGTCCACGGCGGATTCATCTCGTTCGCCGACGACAAGCTGTCCCTGCTCGCGGAGGTCTGCGAGCTGGCGGACGAGATCGACGCCCAGCGCGCCGAGCGCGCCCTGGAGCGCGCGAAGTCGGACTCCGACGCCGCCGCCGAGCGGCGCGCCGATGTCCGGCTGCGCGCGGTGGCGGGCCGCTGACGGTCCGCGCGGAGTAGTGCCCTCAGCCGCGGCACGGCTGGAATTTTCCAGACCGTGCCGCGGCTGAGGCGATGCAGGTGCAGGTTGTATTCGGTTCGGCCGGCTGGTCCGGCTACGGGACGCGGCGAGGAGGTCGGTGAAGATGTTCCTCGCTCTGCTCGTGTGCGGCCTGGTCGTCGCACTGGTGGTGATCGGGCTCTTCGTCTTCGGCTTGCGCCGGAGACTGATCCAGAAGGCCGGGGGGACGTTCGACTGTTCCCTGCGCTGGAACGTTCCCGACGAGCCGGATCCGGCCGGCAAGGGCTGGGTGTACGGCGTCGCCCGCTACAGCGGTGACGAGATCGCCTGGTTCCGCGTCTTCTCGTACGCGCCCCGCCCGCGCCGGGTCCTGGAGCGCTCCTCCATCGTGGCCCTGGAGCGCCGGACGCCGGCGGGCGAGGAGGAGCTCGCGCTGCTCTCGGACGCGGTGATCCAGCCCTGCATGTACGAGGGCGTCCGCCTGGAGCTCGCGATGAGCGAGGACGCCCGGACGGGCTTCATGGCCTGGCTGGAGGCGGCGCCTCCCGGGCAACGGGTGAATGTCGCCTGAATTCCTTGCCCGTCGAACGGGGGTCCCCCGGACGAAGTCCGGGGGAGGGTGAACGTCGCGTAGGCCTGTGACACGACGGAAGCGGGGGACGGCGTGCTGCGCCGTCCCCCGCTTCTTCGTTCCCTCGTGGGCTAGCTCAGGCCGCTGTTGATCGCGCCGACCAGCTCGCCGTTGGTGGTGTCACCGCTGAACTCCCAGAAGAAGGCTCCGCCCAGGCCCTGGGACTTGGCCCAGGACATCTTGGACGTGACCGTGGCCGGGGTGTCGTAGCTCCACCAGTTGGTGCCGCAGTGGGCGTACGCGGTGCCGGCGATGGTGCCGGTGACCGGGCAGGAGTTCTTGAGGACCTTGTAGTCCTCGATGCCCGCCTCGTACGTGCCGGGCGCCGCGCCGGTCGCCGTGCCGCCGGGGGCGGACTGGGTGACGCCGGTCCAGCCGCGTCCGTAGAAGCCGATGCCGAGCAGCAGCTTGCTGGCCGGGACGCCCTTCGCCTTGAACTTGGCGATCGCGTCGGCGGAGTTGAAGCCCGCCTGCGGGATGCCGGCGTACGAGGTCAGCGGGGAGTGCGGGGCGGTCGGGCCCTTGGCCTCCCAGGCGCCGAAGAAGTCGTACGTCATGACGTTGAGCCAGTCGTAGTACGGGGCGGCGCCGCCGTAGTCGGCGGCGTCGATCTTGCCGCCCGCGGAGCCGTCGGCCGTGACGGCCGCGGTGACCAGGTTGTTGGCGCCGAACTTGGCGCGCATGGCCTGCATCATGTTCTTGAAGGCCGCCGGGCCGCTGGTGTCACAGGTCAGACCGCAGGCGTTGGGGTACTCCCAGTCCAGGTCGATGCCGTCGAAGACGTCGGCCCAGCGCGGGTCCTCGACCAGGTCGTAGCAGGACTGGGCGAAGGCGGCCGGGTTCTGCGCGGCCTGGCCGAAGCCGCCGGACCAGGTCCAGCCGCCGAAGGACCAGAGGACCTTGATGTTCGGGTAGGCCTTCTTCAGCTTGCGGAGCTGGTTGAAGTTGCCGCGCAGCGGCTGGTCCCAGGTGTCGGCGACGCCGTCGACCGACTGGTCGGCGGTGTAGGCCTTGTCGTAGTCGGCGTAGGAGTCGCCGATGGTGCACTTGCCGCCCTGGACGTTGCCGAAGGCGTAGTTGATGTGGGTGATCTTCGACGCGGAGCCCGAGGTCACGATGTTCTTCACGTGGTAGTTGCGCCCGTAGACGCCCCAGTTGGTGAAGTAGCCCAGCTTGACCGCGTTCGGAGGCGGCGGGACGTCCGGGCCGCCGGTGGTGCGGACCGAGACGGGGCCGGCGGCGGGGCCGGTCTGGTCGATGGTGTCGCGGGCGACGACCGTGTAGCTGTAGTCGGTGCCGGCGGTCAGGCCCGTGTCGGTGTGGGTGAGGGCCGTGGTGGTGGCGACCTTCGTGCCGTTGCGCAGCACGTCGTAGTTCTTGACGCCCTTGTCGTCGGTGGCCGCAGTCCAGGTGAGCTTCACCGAGGTGTTGGTGACGTTCGAGGCGACCGGGGTGCCGGGTGCGGAGGGGGCCTTGTCGCCCGGCTCGGGCTGGGTGGAGCCGTCGCACGGGGCGCCGTTGATCTTACAGCCGCTGGGCGCGCCGGAACCCGCGCCGTTGTAGCCGAAGGAAAGGGAGGCGCCGGGGGCCAGGGTGCCGTTCCAGCCGACGTTCTTGGCGGTCCAGTGGGTGCCGGAGCTGGTGACGGAGGCGTCCCACGCGGAGGTGACCGAGGTGCCGGTGGGGTAGTCCCACTCGACGGTCCAGGAGGTCAGGGTGGTGGTGCCGGTGTTCTTGATGGTCCAGCTGGCGCCGAAGCCGGAGCCCCAGTCCTGGGTCTTGGTGTAGGTGGCCGTGGCCGAGGTGGCCGCTTCGGCGGGGGTGGCGAGGCCGACCATGGCGGCCAGCGGCAGGACGAGGGCGGTCAGACCGGCAGCGGCCCGGTGTCTGAACCCTGCTCTGCGCGTCGGTGCTTGAGTGCTCAACGGTGCTCCTCAAGTTGCGGACGGGGTGGGGGTGGTCCGTGGAGATGCGCGCGCCCCGCGAGCGTAGGAAGGTCTGGACCAATCGTCAAGAGGTCCAGACCAAAGTCGGCGTGCTCTCCTACACGCCCAACTCCTGTGCGAGCACCGCCGCTTGGACCCGGCTCCGCAGCCCCAGCTTCCCGAGCACCTTGCTGACGTGCGTCTTCACCGTCGCCTCCGCCATGTCGAGCCGTACTGCGACCTCCGCGTTCGACAGGCCCCGGCCGAGCGCCGACAGGACCTCGCGCTCCCGGGGCGTCAGGGCGTCCAGGACGGCGGGGTCCGTCCCCCGCTCCGCCGGGGAGGGCCGTCCGGACGCGGCGAACTCCGCGATGAGCCGCCGCGTCACCGCCGGGGCGATCAGCCCCTCGCCGCGCGCCACCGTCCGTACCGCCTCGATCAGTTCCCGGGCGTCCGCGTTCTTCAGGAGGAAGCCCGCGGCCCCCGCCCGCAGCGCCCCGAAGACGTACGCGTCCAGGTCGAAGGTGGTCAGGACGAGCACGTCCGCGAGGCCCTCCGCGACCACGATCCCGGTCGCCGTCACCCCGTCCATCCGGGGCATCTGCACGTCCATCAGGACCAGGTCGGGGCGCAGCTCGCGCGCCAGCTCCACCGCCCGCTCCCCGTCGGCCGCCTCCCCGACCACCTCGACGTCCGGCGCGCTGCCCAGGATGAGCACCAGCCCCGCCCGCACCGCGCTCTGGTCCTCGGCGACCACCACCCGCACCGTCATGCCCGCTCCCCGGCGACTGCCGTCCACGTCGTCATGCCTCTCCCTCGGCGACCGCCGTCCGCACCGTCACGCGCCCGCTTCCCGTCGGCTTCCGGTCGCGTCCTCACGCGCGGCCCTCGTCGCTCGCGTCCACGGGCAGCTCGGCCCGTACCCGCCACCGTCTCCGTCCCCCGCCGTCCGTCACCGGGCCCGCCTCGAAGGCCCCGCCGAGCAGGGCCGTCCGCTCCCGCATCCCCACCAGGCCCGCCCCCGAGCCGGGCGCGGTCGGCCCCGGACGCTCCCCGTGCGGACTGGTCACCTCGACCGCGAGGGCGCCCGGTTCCCGGGCGAGGAGCACCCGGACCTCGCCCGGCGCCGCGTGCTTGAGCGCGTTCGTCAGCGACTCCTGCACGATCCTGTACGCCGCCAGCTCCACCGGCGCGGGGAGCCCCGGCCCCTCCTCCCGGGTGTCGTCGAGGACGAAGGACAGACCGCTCGCCCCGCCGTTCGCCCCGGCCCGGGCGACCAGCGCGTCCAGGGCGGCGAGCGTCGGCGCGGCCGCCGGCTCCGCCCCCTCGCCGCTCTCCCGCAGCAGCCCGATGAGCCGGCGCATCTCCGACAGGCCCGCCACGCTGTTCTCCCGGATCACGGTCAGCGCCCGCAGGGTCGTGTCCGGCTCGTCGAGCGAGAGCGCGGCGGTCGAGTGGATCGCGATCGCGGACAGGTGGTTGGCGACCACGTCGTGCAGCTCCCTCGCCATCCGGGCCCGCTCCGCCGCCACCGCCTGCGTCCGGTCCATCTCGGCGAGCAGCGCCGTCTGTTCGGCCCGCAGCCGGGCCGCCTCCGCCGCCTCCCGGTGGTTGCGCACGGCGGCGCCGGTCAGGGCGGGCATGAAGGAGACCATGCCCGTGAGCACCCCGACGACCAGGGCGATCGCGTTCTGCCACCAGACGAGGAAGCCGACGGTCACCGCGACCGTGACCAGCCCGGTCGAGTACGGGATCCGGCGCGCGGAGGCGGGGTTCCCGTACACGACGGCCGCGTAGACCACGTCCGTGAACATCAGGATCGTGACCAGGTTCCCGTGGGTGAACTGGTCGGCGACGACCGCGGCCGTGGCGGCGGTCAGCGCCGTCCGCGGCAGCGTCCGGCGCATCACCTCCGCCGCGGCCGTCACCGCGAGCGGGATCAGCGGCGCCCACGGCTGCCCCAAGAGGCGGCCGTCCGTCGTGTAGAGGCCGAAGGACCACAGGAGCAGCCCGCAGGCGAGCCCCAGGGAGCCCATGAGCAGGTCGAAGCGGTGCGGGCGGAGGAGCGTCACCGGGAGGCGGGGCGTCACGTACTCATCCAACACGGCCGTACTCGCCCGGGCCTCCTCGTCCGGGCCGATCCGCCCCTCCGTCGAAGGATGTAGACGGGATTCGTCACCGGCGACGACGAAACCGGCCCGGGCCGGCGGGACGCTGAGGGGAACCGAAAGGGGAACCCTCGTGATCGTCACGCTGATCGTCGTCTGCGAGGTCGGCTTCTGGGTCCTGCTGGCCGCCGGTCTCGCCGTCCGCTACCTGCTGAGGATGCCCCGGACGGGCCTGGCCCTGCTCCTGTGCGAACCGCTTCTGGAGGTCCTGCTCCTCGCCGTCACCGCGATCGACCTCGAGAACGGCGCGGACCCCGGTTGGCGGCACGGCCTCGCCGCCCTGTACATCGGCTACACCGTCGGCCACGGCCACCGGACCGTGAAGTGGCTCGACGGCCACGCCGCCCACCGCCTCGGCGGCGCCCCGCCGCCCCCGAAGCCCCCGCGGTACGGCATGGCCCGCGCCCGCCACGAGGGCGCGGTCTGGCTCGGCTCGGTGACCGCCGCCGCCGTCGCCTCGGTCCTGCTGCTCCTGGCGACCTGGTACGTCGGCGACGACGGGAACACCGAGAGCCTGCGCGGCTGGATCCTCGTCGCCTGGCGGGCGGCCGGCATCCACGGCCTGATCGCGCTCAGCTACGCGCTCTGGCCGAAGAAGGCCCCGCCGGAAGCCCGGGAGAAGTCCCCGGAGGAAACCCCGGAGAAGGCCCCCGAGCAGGCCTCAGCGGTCCCCGCCCGGGACCCAGAGGACGTCCCCGACCTCCTTGTTGGCCGTGCGCGCGAGGATGAAGAGCAGGTCCGATAGCCGGTTGAGGTACGTGGCGGTCAGCGGGTTCATCGTCTCGCCGTGCACCTCCAGGGCCGCCCAGGTGGAGCGCTCCGCCCGCCGGACCACCGTGCACGCCTGGTGCAGCAGCGCCGCCCCGGGCGTGCCGCCCGGCAGGATGAAGGAGCGCAGCTTCTCCAGCTCCTCCAGGAAGCGGTCGCAGTCGGCCTCCAGCTTGTCGACGTAGGACTGCTCCACCCGCAGCGGCGGGTACTCCGGGTCCTCCACGACGGGGGTGGAGAGGTCCGCGCCGACGTCGAAGAGGTCGTTCTGGACGCGGACCAGGACCTTCACGACCTCCTCGTCGAGCTTCCCGAGGGCGATCGCCGTACCGATCACGGCGTTCGCCTCGTTGGCGTCGGCGTAGGCCGAGATCCGCAGATCCGTCTTGGCGGTCCGGCTCATGTCGCCGAGCGCCGTGGTGCCCTTGTCGCCGGTACGGGTGTAGATGCGCGTCAGATTGACCATGCCGCCAGCGTAGTCAGGCGCCCGCGCTCCGGAACGCCCGTGTGCCGATCGTCACCGCGGGCCGCACCAGGTCATGACGTACGCCGTACGAGTCCGCACGGCCGCGCCCGCCGCCTGTCGCGAGTGTGACGTCCGTCAAAGAGGGCGTGACGCGCATTACTTAGCGGTCACATGGCGGCCCCGGACCGCTAATCTCCGCCGGAGAGCCAGAAGTGAACAGGCGTGGAGGGGTGGAACATCGTGGCCAGGAAGCTCGCCGTCATCGGGGCCGGACTCATGGGGTCCGGCATCGCGCAGGTCTCGGCACAGGCGGGCTGGGACGTCGTCCTGCGGGACGTCACCGACGCCGCCCTGACCCGCGGCACCGACGGCATCCGAGCGTCGTACGAGCGCTTCGTCGCCAAGGGCACGCTGGACGCCGCCGACGCGGAGGCCGCGTTCGGGCGGATCACCGCCACCACCGAGCTCGAGGCCGTCGCGGACGCCGACGTGATCGTCGAGGCCGTCTTCGAGGACCTCGACGTCAAGCACGAGATCTTCCGCTCGCTCGACAAGGTCGCCAAGGACGGCGCCGTCCTCGCCTCCAACACCTCCGCGATCCCGATCACCAAGATCGCCGCGGTGACCGCGCGCCCCGAGGCCGTCGTCGGCACCCACTTCTTCTCCCCGGTCCCGATGATGCGGCTCTGCGAACTGGTGCGCGGCTACAAGACCAGCGACGCCACCCTCGCCGCCGCCCGCGAGTTCGCCGAGTCCGTCGGCAAGACCTGCATCGTCGTCAACCGCGACGTCGCCGGCTTCGTCACCACCCGGCTCATCGCCGCCCTCGTCGTCGAGGCCGCCAAGCTCCAGGAGTCGGGCGTCGCCACCGCCGAGGACATCGACACCGCCTGCAAGCTCGGCTTCGGCCACGCCATGGGCCCGCTCGCCACCGCCGACCTCACCGGCATCGACATCCTGGTGAACGCGGCGAACAACATCTACACCGAGTCCCAGGACGAGAAGTTCGCGCCGCCGGAGCTGATGCGCCGGATGGTGGACGCGGGTGACATCGGCCGCAAGAGCGGGCAGGGCTACTACACGTACTGAGCGGTCGGGGCTGTCGGGGCCTCCATTCGTACGGGCACACGGGCCCACGGAGCGGGTGCCGGCCCCGGCCCGCCCGCCCCGCCTCACTCCGTGGGGTGAATTTCGGTACCGGATCGCTGACAAGGCGCAACGCTTCTGCCGACGCGGCAGTCAGTTGTTGCGAAGACGGAGCACTCTCGGGGAGCGCATATGCACATCAGGGGCGACCACGTCGAGCTGGTCGTCGGGGGCCGCCTCGACGTCCGCAGCGCGGCGGACGCCCGTACGGTCCTGCACTCGGCCGTCGACGACGGAGTCGGCGACCTGGTGCTCGACCTGACAGGGCTCGACTCCTGGGACGCGACCGGGCTCGGCGTCATCATGGGCGCCCACCGGCGGGCCGGCCGCTGCGGCCGGCGCCTGGTCCTGCGCGGGGTGCCGCCCCAGATGCAGCGCCTCCTCGTCGCCACCCGGCTGCACCGCATCCTCGCCATCGAGGGCGGCCTCGCCCTGGAGTCGCTGCCCCGGGTCTGACGCCCCGCTCCCCGGGGAAGACCCCGGGCGGACCGGCGAACCGGACCGGCGGCGCGAACCGGGCGTCACGCCCGATCCTCACGAGACCATGACGTCTTGGTCTCGGGTCCACCCCGACTGTTCCCGGCCGTCCGGCCACGGTCTAGGGTTTCGGCCGTCCGCACATTGGCCGTCCGCACGAGGACGCGACCCACCCGGCGGGCCCGCACACCGCTTCTTGGGGGCTAGGACCATGGACCCGATCAACCCTGGGTCGCAGGAGTACGGTCACGACACCGAGGGCGAGGAGGCCCGCCAGGGCCGTGGCGTGCCCGCACCCGCGTCCACGCCCGCGCGTGCCCGCGTCGTCCGGCTCGTCTCCGGCGGCCTCCTCCTCACCGTCAACCCCGTCGACGGCAGCGAGATCGAACCCTGCCCGCCCGGATACGAGCCGGAGGCGCCCCGCCCCCGCACCCCCGAGGAGCGCGCCGAGGCCGCCCGCGCCGCCGCCCCGCCCGTACCGCCCGGCCCGGCGGCCCCCGCCCTGCCGCTGCTCGAACGCCGGGAGGAGCGCGAGCGGCTCGTCGCGATCCTCGGCCGGGGCCGCTCCGCCCGGCTGCTCGGCGTCCCCGGCTCCGGCCGCACCGCCCTCCTCGACGCGGTCGCCGCCGACTGCGCCGGCCTCGCCCCCGACGGCGTCGTCCGCCTCTCCGGCCGCCACCGCACCGCCGGCGAACTCCTCCACGAGCTCTTCACCGCCGTCCGGCACGCCCCCGGCCACCGCCCCGACCGGCCCGAACTCCTCGAACGGCTCCGCGACGTCGGCGCCGTGGTCGTCGTCGACGACCTGGAGTTCGGCGGCGCCGCCCTCGACGAACTCCTCGCCGCCGCCCCCGAGTGCGCCTTTCTGCTCGCCGTCACCCCCGACACCCCCGCGCCCTCGGCCGGCGCCCACCTGGAGGAGGTCCTCCTCGCCGGCCTCGGCCGCGGCGCCGCCCTCGAACTCCTGGAGAGCGCCGTCGGCCGCACCCTCACCGACGAGGAGGCCAACTGGGCCGGCGACCTGTGGTTCGAGTCCGAGGGCCTGCCCCTCCGCTTCGTCCAGGCCGGCGCCCTGCTCCGCCAGCGCGACCGACTGCGCGTCACCCCCGCCGAGTTCGACGCCTTCGGCGCCCTCGAAGAGGCCTTCGGGCCCACCGACCCCGAAGCGGCGGCGAAGGCCGCGGCCGCCGCCTTCGACGGCGTCACCGACCCCGACGTCGAACTGCGCGAGATACCCCTGCCCAGCCTCGGCGAGGGCGCCGCCCCCGCCGCCCTCCTCGCCTCCCGGCTCAGCCGCTCCGCCCAGACCGCCCTGCGCTTCGCCGTCGCCCTCGGCGGCGAGGTCCCGCACCAGGCCCACCTGCCGGCCCTGGTCGGCGACACCCGCGCCGACGCCGCCCTCGGCGAACTCCTGGCCTGCGGCCTGCTCTCCCCGTCCGGCCCCCGCCACCGGCTCGCCGCCGGGGTCCTCACCCAGCTCCTCGCCCAGGGGTACGAGCACGAGGCCGCCGACCGCGCCCACACCGCCGCCCAGCACTACGCCTGGTGGGCCGCCCACCCCTCCGTCACCCCCGAGCGGGCCGCCGCCGAGGCCGACGCCCTGCTCGCCGCCCTCACCCCCCTCCTCTCCGCCCCCGGCAACGCCCACGGCACCGCCGGCAGCACCACCGGCGGCACCGCTCACGGCGACGGTGCCGAGACCGCCGCCGAGTACCGGGCCACCGCCGTCCTCCTCGCCCGCGCCGCCGCCCCCGCCTTCGCCGCCGGACTCCACTGGGGTGCCTGGGAGCGGACCCTGCGCGCCGGACAGGAGGCCGCCCGGCTGACCGGGGACGTCGCGGAGGAGGCCTACTTCCACCACGAACTCGGCGTCCTCGCGATCTGCGCGGGCAACCTGGAGCGGGCCCGCGCCGAACTGGAGGCCTCCATCGGCATGCGCGGGGTGCTCGCCGACAAGCGCGGCACCGTCGCCGGCCGCCGGGCGCTCGCCCTCGTCGCCGACCTCTCCCGGGAGCACACCGCCCCGGCCGCGCTCCGCGCCGAGGAACCCCTCTCCCCGCCGCGCGGCACCCCGGCCGCCCGCCCCGCCGCCCTCCCGGGCCCGGAGCCGGTCACGGCCCCGCTGCCCGGCGGCCCCGTACGCGGCCCGGCCCCCGCCTTCCCCGGCTTCTCCGCCTCCGCCTCCGCCGGCAAGGGCCCGGCACCCGCCGCGCGCCCCGAACCCGCCCGGGGCGACGGCCGCCCCGGCCTCGGGGCCGGCATCCTCCACGGCGCCCGCCGCAACCTCGTCGCCGTCGGCGCGGGCGCACTCCTCGTCGCCGTCCTCGGCACCGTCGTGACCCTCGGCGCCACCTCCGGCAACGGCGAGGACCCGGCCCCGCAGCGCGTCACCTCCGACAGCACCCCCACCCAGGGCGTCCCCGACGACGAGACCGACGCCGGCGAGACGCCCGAGGACGCCGCACCGGGGGAGACGGAAGCGCCCGCCGGCTCCGGCGCCCCGAGCCCCGCCGGCTCCGGCGACGCCCCGCCGCCCTCCTCCACGAGCCCCGGCGCCACCGACGGCCCGTCCTCCTCCTCGCCGTCCTCGGACGGCCCGTCGTCCACGACGTCCCCGACGGAGACGGCACGGCCCACCGCCCCGTCGACGGGGCCGACCACGACGGGCGGCCCGCGTCCGACGACGACGTCCCCGGAGCCGAGTTCCTCCACGCCGTCGACGCCGACCGGGCCCCCGTCGGAGTCGCCGAGCGACACCCCGTCCGAGAGCCCCAGCCCCTCCACCACGGCCAGCTCCCCGGCGGAGGGGGACGACGACCCCAGCAACTCCGCCTCCGCCCCCCTCGGCGGCCCGCCCGCCCCCGCGGACTCCACCGCCACGGGGACTCCCGCCTGACTCCGTGACGGCATGAGGACGGAGACGGGGCCGGCCCCCGGGTGCGGTGAACACACCCGGGGGCCGGCCCCGTCTCCGTACCGCCGCTCCTAGAACAGGCGCAGCTTGTCGTCCTCGATGCCGCGCAGGGCGTTGTAGTCGAGGACCACGCAGCCGATGCCGCGGTCCGTCGCGAGGACCCGCGCCTGCGGCTTGATCTCCTGCGCCGCGAAGACGCCCCTCACCGGCGCCAGGTGCGGGTCGCGGTTGAGCAGTTCCAGGTAGCGGGTCAGCTGCTCGACGCCGTCGATCTCGCCGCGCCGCTTGATCTCCACCGCGACCGTCGCGCCGTCCGAGTCCCGGCACAGGATGTCCACGGGGCCGATCGCGGTCGGGTACTCGCGGCGGATCAGGGAGTAGCCCTCGCCGAGGGTCTCGATGCGGTCGGCGAGCAGCTCCTGGAGGTGCGCCTCCACTCCGTCCTTGATGAGGCCCGGGTCCACGCCCAGCTCGTGCGAGGAGTCGTGGAGGATCTCCTCCATCGTGATGATCAGTTTCTCGCCCGCTTTGTTGATCACGGTCCAGACGCCGGCCTCGGCGTCGGCACCCTCCTTGAGGGTGCACGGCGGGGACATCCAGTTGAGCGGTTTGTACGCCCGGTCGTCCGCGTGGATGGAGACGCTGCCGTCTGCCTTGACCAGGATGAGACGGGGCGCGGAGGGCAGGTGGGCGGTGAGCCGGCCCGCGTAGTCGACGGAACAGCGGGCGATGACGAGACGCATGGTCGGCAACGCTACAAGACGGGCGCTCCTCCGCGCGATCCGGGCGGTGGCCGGACCCCGGACAGGGATCTTCATGAGCCGAACACCCGTCGGTTATCAGCCGGTTGTGTTCCCCGTCTTCTGGTGCGGTCAGGACTGCGCGCTTACCGTGGAAGCCGGAGGTCGTCGTCCGTGCACGCTGCGTGCGCGCGGCCCGGTCTTCGCCCCTGCCCGCAAGACCCCGTCCGCGGGGTCGAGAGGAGAACCCATGTCGCTCGACGTCTCACCGGCACTGTTGGAACAGGCCGAGCGAGGCGAGGTCGACGAAGCCGACTTCGTCGACTGCGTCCGGACCTCCCTGCCCTACGCATGGGAGATGATCAGCTCTCTGGTGGCCCAGCTGAAGGTCGACGGCGGAGAGTTCGCCGACAACCAGACGCCGCCGCCGAACGAGCAGGCACGCGGCCAGCTGCTGCGCGCACTCGCGAGCGACGCCATTCGCGGCGCCCTGCAGCGGCACTTCGGCGTGCGTCTCGCCTTCCAGAACTGCCACCGGGTGGCGGTCTTCCCGCTGGACCCGGCGGTGGACGACCGGCTCGCCCGCTTCACCTCCGTCCGGGGACAGCTCCTGAACCAGTCCCCGGAACTGCGCGACTGCTGAAACCTGCTGCTGCCGCTCCCCGTCGCGGGAGAAGGGGGCCGGTGCGCGTCGACGCGCACCGGCGCGAAGGGATGCCGGAGCGGCAGCACGGTCACCGGACGGGCGGAACCGCGCCGCCTCACACCAGGAGCGGCAGGACCTCCGCACCGAGGCGCCGGACGTTCTCCTCGGTCGCCGCGAGGTCGCCCGACCCCTCGGCGAGCAGGGCGAAGCGCGTGATGCCCGTGCGCTCCGCCGTCGCCGCCAGCCGGTCCGCCGCGACCCGGGGCGTGCCCACCGGGTGCAGCCCGCACAGCAGCTCCGTGTACGCCACGGGGTCCCGCATCGACCGGTGCCGGCCGTCCACCGTCACATGGGCGTCGAGCCCCTGCCTCAGCCAGCCGGGCATCGTCTTCACCAGCGCCTCGACCGCGTCCTCGCGCCGGTCCGCCAGCTGGGCCACGCCCGCCGACACGTGGTGGGAGCCGATCCGGGCGGTCTCCTCCGGGTCCCGCCCGGACTCCCGCGACCAGCGCGCCCAGGCCGCGACCATCTCGGCCTTGTCCTCGTCGCCGCAGTGCATCCCGAGCAGCATCGGCAGCCCGCGCTCGGCCGCCAGCCGCACGCTCTTCGGCGAGGTGCACGCCACCACCACCTCCGGGGCCGCGTCCCCGCCGATCAGCTCGTCCGGCCGGGGCACCACCGGCACCTCCCGGAAGGAGAACCGTTCCCCCTCGGCGCCGACGCGCGGCTCGGTCAGCCAGCGCAGCAGCAGGTCGAGCGAGGCGGGGAACCCCTCCTCGTACGCCTCCAGGCCCGCGCCGAACACCTCCAGGTCGACCCACGGCCCGCCCCGGCCCACCCCGAGGGTGAACCTGCCGCCCGAGGTGAGGTGCAGCAGCGCCGCCTGCTCGCCCAGGGCGACCGGGTGGACGGTCGGCAGCACGCTCACCGCCGTGCCGACCCGCAGCCGCCGGGTGCGGCCGAGGAGCAGCGCCGCCAGGGTCACGGCCGAGGGACAGACCCCGTACGGCACGAAGTGGTGCTCGGCGAGCCAGGCGGAGTCGAGCCCCGCCTCCTCGGCCACCTCGGCGGTCCGCACCGCACGGTGCAGCGCCTCACTCTGTCCCTGGCCCGGGAACTGGGCGGCCAGAACGAACGTACCCACGCGCATCGCCTTGTGCCTCCTTGCGGCCGACGCGGATCTCCCCCTCGTACTGGCACCAACGCCTGACACGTGCCAAAGGCAACGGCCGTTCATGAAGTTCCTGCGATTTTCGACCGGGCCCCGGTCCACCGGGCCCGGGGCACCGCGTGGCGGCCCGTAGGCTGGAGGGAACCGTCCGTGTTCCCCGATCCCGTGAGGTGTGCCCGTGTCCCCGCGTCACAACCGCGCCCGAGGCCGCGAGAAGCCCGCGTCGCAGGACGACCACGGCGACCGGTACGGCGGGGCGCAGCGCACCGAGAGCTGGCAGGGCGAGGAGTGGTGCGTCCGCCTCGTCGCCGGGGCCAGCACGCCCGGCAAGCGCTACCGCTGCCCGGGCTGCGACCAGGAGATCCCGTCCGGCGCCCCGCACGTGGTCGCCTGGCCGGAGTACGGGGGAGTGGACGACCGGCGCCACTGGCACAAGGCCTGCTGGAACGCGAAGGACCGCCGCACCAGCCGGGTGCAGCGGTCCCGCAACGCGCCGAGGTACTGAAGGGGCGTCCGCCTACACGTCCCGGCTGTTCAGCAGGGCGTAGGCGCCGGCGAGCGCCACCGCCGCCGTGCCGCCCATGATCAGCAGCGGCTCCCAGCCCGCCGGGCCGTCCTCGCCGAACGGCGGCCGCGAGCTGTACAGCGCGATCATCTGCGAGGGGATCGCATACGTGAACAGCCACGTCTGCACGGACTTCAGCGCCTCGGAGAACATGAACAGGGCCGCCACGAGCGGCAGGAGCAGCAGGCCGATCATCACCGTGATCGCGCCCGCCGAGTGCCGGACGACCGTGCCGATCGCCAGCGACAGCAGGCCGAGCACGGCCAGGTAGGCGCCCGCGCCGACCGTCGAGCGCAGCCACTCGCCCCCGGTCGGCTCCGCCGCGTCCACCATGGCGACCTGCGCGAGCGCGACCAGCGTCGCCACCACCGTGGTGACCGTGAAGACCAGCAGGAAGAAGACGATCGCCTTCGCCGTCAGGACCCGGGCCCGGCTCGGGCAGGCCGTCAGCGTCGTGCGGATCATGCCCGTGCCGTACTCGGACGCGATCGTGAGCACCCCGAGCGTGATCACGCAGATCGACGCCGGCAGCATCCCGAAGAAACCGAAGGCGAGCGCCGTCTCGTCGCCCATCTGCTCCTCGGAGGCCGAGGCGATGGCCGCCACGCCCAGGCCGATGGTCAGCATCAGCAGGATCATGACGCCGAGCGTCCACACCGTCGAGCGCACCGAGCGGATCTTCGTCCACTCGGAGGCGAGGGCGTCCCCGAGGTGCGCCCGGCGGACCGGGATGGGGGAGACGTAGGCGTGCGGCGCCGGGGCGTGCCGCGGGTGGGCGGGGGCGGTCATCGGGCGTCCTCGGGTGTGTCGCTCGGCTGGGGGGTGACCGGCGGGGCGTACGGGCCGGGCGCGGGCGCGTGGCCGGGTGCGCCGGGCGCCTGCGGCGCCGCCGTGGCGTACGGGTTCTGTCCGGGCGGCGGCGGGGCGTACCAGCCCTGCTGCGGCACGTCCTGGGCCACCGGCCGCGGCGGCACCCCGTACCCCGGCTGTCCGGGCTGGAGCGGCGGCTGGAGGTGGGCCAGCCGGTCGTCGGTGGAGCGGTAGTCCACGGCGCCCTGCGTCAGGCGCATGTACGCCTCCTCCAGGGACGCCTGGTGCGGGGACAGCTCCCAGAGCCGTACGTCCGCGCCGTGCGCCAGGTCGCTGATCCTCGGCAGCGGCAGGCCCGTCACCCGCAGCGCCCCGTCCGGCTCGGAGAGGACCTGGCCGCCGGCCTCCGTCAGGACCGTCGTCAGCTTCTCGCGCTGCGCCGGCTCGGTCCCCGGCGTCCGCACCCGGGCGAAGTCGGCGGAGTTCGCCGAGATGAAGTCCTTGACGCTCATGTCCGCGAGCAGCTGCCCCCGGCCGATCACGATCAGGTGGTCGGCCGTCAGCGCCATCTCGCTCATGAGGTGGCTGGAGACGAAGACCGTCCGGCCCTCCGCGGCCAGCTTCTTCATCAGGTTCCGCACCCAGAGGATGCCCTCGGGGTCCAGACCGTTGACGGGCTCGTCGAAGAGCAGCACCTGCGGGTCGCCGAGGAGCGCCGCCGCGATGCCGAGCCGCTGGCCCATGCCGAGCGAGAAGCCCTTCGAGCGCCGCTTGGCCACGTCCTGGAGGCCGACCACGCCGAGGACCTCGTCGACCCGCTGCGCCGGGATGCCGGCGAGCTGGGCGAGCGAGAGGAGGTGGCTGCGCGCGCTCCGGCCGCCGTGCACGGCCTTGGCGTCGAGGAGCGCGCCCACCTGCCGGGGCGCGTTCGGCAGCTGCCGGAAGGGGTGGCCGCCGATCGTCACATGGCCCGCGGAGGGTTGGTCGAGCCCGAGGATCATCCGCATCGTCGTCGACTTCCCGGAGCCGTTGGGCCCCAGGAAGCCGGTCACCACGCCGGGCCTCACCCGGAAGGAAAGGTCGTACACGGCCGTCTTGGCGCCGTAGCGCTTCGTCAGGCCGACTGCCTCGATCATTCTGCAGCCCCATCGACAGGTCGGTCGCATCCGTGCCGGGGCGCGGCGTCCGTCGGCCGGAGCCCCCCGTATGAGCTAGGAGCTTATCCAGCCGTTGACGGTTCCGGCGAAAAGCGGGGGGAACGGACCGGGGATCAGGCGTCCCGCCTCCGCATCACCAGGTAGCCGCCGAGCAGCGCCGCCGCCACCCAGAGCAGCATGATCCCGAGCCCGCCCCACGGGCCGTACGGGGCCTTGTCCGAGCCCAGGGCGCCCGGCACGACCTGCATGACCTTCGATCCGGCCTGGTCCGGGAAGTAGCGGGCCACCTCCTTGGCCTTCGGCACGATCACCAGGATCCGGGAGACCAGCAGGAAGAAGGGCACCAGGATGCCGAGCGAGAGCATCGACGAGCGCAGCATCGCCGCCACCCCCATGGAGAAGACCGAGATCAGCCCCATGTAGAGCCCGCCGCCGATCACCGCCCGCAGCACGTTGTCCGCGCCGATCGTCGTCCGGTGCTCGCCGAGCAGCGCCTGCCCCAGGAAGAAGGCGAGGAAGCTCGTCGCCAGGCTCACCAGGAGCGCGAGCGCGCCCGCCACCGCGATCTTCGAGAAGAGGAAGGTCCCCCGCCGCGGCACGGCCGCCAGCGAGGTGCGGATCATGCCGGAGGAGTACTCGGTCCCCACCACCAGGACCCCGAAGATCACCATCGCCAGCTGGCCCAGGATCATCCCGGAGAAGCTGACCGCGGTCGGGTCGAAGGTGAGCCGTTCGGCCTCGCTCAGGCTGTCGAAGCCGCTCGCCGTGAGCGCGGACAGACCCGCGCCCGTCCCCACCGTGACGAGCAGCGCGCTCGCCAGCGTCCAGACGGTCGACGACACCGTCCGGATCTTGGTCCACTCGGAGCGGAGGACCGCGGATGCCACTGCCATCGTTCAGGCTCCCTCGGAGGTCGGGCCCCACCGGGGGCCGGGCGCCGCGACGCCGCCGTGTACGTCGCCGCCGTGGACGTCGGTGCCGTGCGCGTGGTACTCCACCGCGCCCGCCGTCATCCGCATGAAGGCCTCTTCGAGCGAGGCGCGCTGGGAGCTCAGCTCGTGCAGCACGAGCCCGTTCTCCGCCGCCAGCTCGCCCAGCTCCTCCGTCGTCGCCCCGTCCACCTCCAGGGCGCCGCCGTCCGCCTCGGCCACGACGAAGCCGTGGGCGCGCAGCACGTCCCGCAGCCGCTCCCGCCGCGGCGAACGCAGCCGCGCATAACTCCGCGAATTCCGCTGGATGAAATCCGCCATCGACGTGTCGGCCAGCAGCTTTCCCTGTCCGATCACGATCAGGTGATCCGCCGTCAGCGCCATTTCACTCATCAGATGGCTGGAAACGAAGATCGTCCGGCCTTCGGCCGCCAACGTCTTCATGAGATTGCGGATCCAGTGAATTCCCTCGGGGTCCAGACCATTGACGGGTTCGTCGAACATCAGGATCTCGGGATCACCGAGGAGCGCCGAGGCGATGCCGAGCCGCTGCCCCATGCCGAGGGAGAAACCCTTCGACTTCTTCCGCGCGACCGGCGTCAGACCCACCAGGGCGAGCACCTCGTCCACCCGGCTCGCCGGGATGCGGTTCGACTGCGCCAGGCAGAGCAGGTTGTCGTACGCCGAACGGCCGCCGTGCATCGCCTTGGCGTCGAGCAGCGCCCCGATGTGCTTCAGCGGCTCGCGCAGCTCCCGGTAGTGCCGGCCGTCGATCCGGACCGTCCCGCTCGTCGGGTTGTCCAGGTCCAGCATCATCCGCATCGTCGTCGACTTGCCCGCCCCGTTCGGCCCGAGGAAGCCGGTCACCACGCCCGGCCGCACCCGGAAGGAGAGGTGGTCGACCGCGGTCTTCGTCCCGTAACGCTTGGTCAGGCCCTCCAGCTCGATCATGCGTCCAAGCTAAGGGCGCGCAAAACCCCCCGCCACCGGAGTGACGGGGGGTTCCGCGAGACGTCGCCGGGCCGTCGCCCGGACGCCCGTTACCGCGTCTGCTGGGCCGGGACGCCGCTCTGGCGCTCGTCGTCGATCGGGGAGCCGGCCGCCGCCACCGCGGCACCGGTCAGCGTCGCCAGCATCTCGCGGACGTTGGTCAGCTGCGCGTTGATCGAGTCCCGGCGGTTCGTCAGGGCCGCCAGCTCGCGCTCCGATTCGCTGCGGATGCGGTCGGCCTTGGCGTTCGCGTCGGCCACGATGTCCTCGGCCTGGCGCTGCGCGGTCTCCACCGTCTGGCGGGCCCGGCGCTCCGCGTCCGTACGCAGCTTCTCGGCCTCCAGGCGGAGCTGCTCGGCCCGGTGCTCGATCTCCGCCAGGCGCTTCTCGGCCTTTGCCTGACGCGAGGCCAGGTCCCGCTCCGACTGCTCCCGGCGCTTCGCCAGGTTGGTCTCGAAGTCCGCGGCGGCCTGGGCGGCCTTGGCACGGGTCTCCTCGAAGAGGGCGTCCGCCTCCTCGCGCTTCGACTGCGCGTCCTTCTGCGCCTCGGCGCGCAGCGAGTTGGCCTCGCCCTGCGCCTTCTCGACGATCCGGACGCCCTCGTCCTCGGCCTTGGCCTTGCGGTCGGCCGCGAACGACTCCGCGTCGTTGCGCACCTGCTGGGCGGCCGACTCGGCCAGCTCGCGGTGCTGCTCGGCGGCGCGACGGGCCTCCTCACGCAGGTCCTTCGCCTCCTCCTCGGCGAGCCGGAGGATCTTCTCGACCCGGGCGCCGAGCCCCGCGTACGACGGCTCGGCGTCGGTGACCTGTGCCTGGGCGTTCTGCGTCTCGAGGTGGAGCTCCTCGATGCGCTTCTCCAGAGAGGTGATGCGCGAAAGAGCACTGTCGCGGTCGGCCACGAGCTTGGTAATGCGGTCGTCCACCTGACCGCGGTCGTAACCGCGCCGCACGAGCTCGAAGCCGAAGGGGGAGGAAGTGTCGCTCATGGGGTTCCTGTCGAATGAGACCGGTGAGGTGTTAGAGGGAATCCTAGGGGCCGAAGCGGCGTGTCATCGAGCGTATGCCTGTTTGGCCGGGAGAATGTCCAGCCTTTTGAGTGGCTACCCGTCCTGGGACTTGCCACTCGTCCGGGTGGAACCGGCCGAGGCCCCCGCCCTGGTGCCCGCCGACCCGGAGGACTTCCCACCGCCCGGGGTCTCGAAAGACTCCAACGCCTCCAGGACGTCCTGGACACGGGAGATCTCGGTGTTGATGTCCTTGCGCCGGCGCACGAGCACCTCCAGCTCGCGCTTGCCCTCCGCGATCGTCTCCGCCGCCTCGGCCTCCGCCTCGGCCCTGATCCGCTCGGCCTCCGCCTTGATCGCCTCGGCCTCCGCGACGAGCGACGCCTTCTTCTGCCCGGCCTCCTTGAGGAGCGCGTCGGCCTTCCGGACCGCGGCGATCCGGACCTTGCTCGCCTCCGAACTCGCCTCGGAGAGCGTCTCCTTCGCCTTCTCCTCGGCCTCGGCGCGCTGCTCCGTCGCCGCCTTCACCAGCTTGTCGACCCGCTCGCCGGCCGTCCTCATCTGCTCGGCCGTCTCGCGCCGCGCCCGCTCGTGCAGCTCCTCGATCTCGCCCTCGATCCGGCCCCGCAGCTCCTCGGCCCGCTCCCTTATGGCCGTCGCGTCGCTGCGCGCCCCGACCAGGAGCTCGTCCGCGTCCGTACGGGCCTTCTCCACCAGGGAGTTGCCCTCGACGGTCGCCCCGGCGACGATCCGCTCGGCCTCCTTGCGGGCCGCGCCGACCATCAGGTCCGCCTGCGACTCGGCCTCGGTGGTGGCGCGCAGCGCCTCCTCCTGTGCCTTGGCGACGAGCTGGTCCGCCTGCTCGGCCGCGTCCGAACGCTTCTTGGCCCCGGCCTCCCGCGCCTCGTCCAGGAGCCGGTCCGCCTCCTCGCGGGCCTCCGCGCGCATCCGCTCGGCCGCCGCCTCGGCGTCCGCCTTCAGGCGCTCCGAACCGGTGCGGATCTCCTCGGCCTCCCGCCGCGCGGAGCCGAGCGCGGCCTCCGCCTCGGCGCGCGCCTCCGCCACGACCGACTCGGCCAGTTCGGCCGCCTCGCGGGTGAGGCGCTCGGCCTCGCCCGTGGCCTCGGCGACGAGCGCGTCGGCCTGCTCGGCGGCGTCACTGCGCCGCTTGTCGGCGGCCCTGCGGGCCTCGTCGAGGACCTGCTCGCCGTCCGCGAGCGCGGCGGCCCGCAGCGCCTGGGCGTGTGCCTCGCCGTCGGTCCTGATCTGCTCGGCCTCGGCGCGGATGCGCAGGGCGTCCTGCTCCGTCGTCTCCATGAGCTCGACCGCCTCGGCGGTGAGCCGCTCGGCCCCGGCCGTCGCCTCCGCGGTGACCCGCTCGGCCAGTTCGGCCGCCTCGCGGGTGAGGCGCTCGGCCTCGCCCGTGGCCTCGGCGACGAGCGCGTCGGCCTGCTCGGCGGCGTCACTGCGCCGCTTGTCGGCGGCCCTGCGGGCCTCGTCGAGGACCTGCTCGCCGTCCGCGAGCGCGGCGGCCCGCAGCGCCTCCGCGTGCGCCTCGCCGTCCGCCCTCACCCGCTCGGCCTCGGCCCGCAGGCGCTGCGCGTCCTGCTCGGCCGTCTCCATGAGCTCGACCGCCTCGGCGGTGAGCCGGTCCGCCTCGGCCCGCGCCTCGCCGACCACCGTCTCGGCCCGCTCCGCGGCCTCCGAACGGATCCGGTTCGCGTCGTCCCGGGCGTCCGCCCGCGTGCGCGCCGCGTCCTGCTCGGCCGAGGCGAGCGCGTCCGTCACCTCGGTCCGCACCCGCTGCGCGTACTCGGCGGTGTCCGACCGCAGCTTCTCCGACTCGGCGAGCGCGTCCGTGACCGTCCGCTCGGCCAGCGCCTTCGCGGCCTCGGACTCCTCCTGGGCACGCGCCCGCGTGCGGGCCGCGTCCTCGGTCGCCCGCTCCCGCTCCTCGTACGCGTCGGCGCGGACCCGGTCCGCCTCCTCCCGGGCCTCGGTGCGGGTCCGCTCGGCCGCGTGCTCGGCCGCCGACCGCAGTCCGGCGATCTCCTCCTCGGCCTGCTCGCGCAGACCGGCCACCGAGTCCCGCACCTCCTGGGCGGTCCGCTCGGCCGCCGCGACCATCTCGGTCGCCCGCGCGTCCGCCTCCTCGACCAGGCGCTGCGCCTCGGCCTGCGCGTCCTCGACCCGCTTGCGGGCGGCGGCGAGCAGCTCCTCGGACTGCGCCCGGGCCAGCTCGCGCTCCCGGCCGGCCTCGGAACGGGCCGACTCCAGCGTCTCCTCGGCCTCCCGGCGGCGCCGGACGGCCTCCTCCTGCGCGGCGGCCAGCGCCTCGGCGGCCTCGGCGGCCACCCGCTCGGCGGCGGCCGCGGCCTCCGCCCGCACCCGGTCGGCGGTCTCCTGGGCCTCCGACCGCAGCCGCTCGGCCTCGTCGGACGCCTCGGTGCGCAGCCGTACGGCCGAGGCCTCGGCCTCGGCGCGCGCGGCGCCCGCGTCCGACGCCGCCTCGGTCCGCAGCCGCTGGGCCTCCTGCTCGGCCTGCTCCCGGAGCGCACGGATGCGCTCGGCGGCCTCGGTCCGCAGCCGCTCCGTCTCCTCGGCGGCCTCGCGCCGGATCCGCTCGCCCTCGGCGCGCGCGTCGGCCAGCTCCTCCCCGGCGGCCGCCACCTTCGCCCCGGCCTCGGTGTGCAGCCGGGTCAGCTCCTCGGCGGCTTCCACGCGCCGCGCCTCGGCGGCCCGCTCGGCGTCCGCGCGCAGCGTCGCCGCGGCCTCCTCGGCCGCGGTCCGCACCGACTCGGCCTGCTCCTCGGCCTCGGCGCGCAGCCGCTCGGCCTCGGCGCGGGTGCGCTCCAGGGTCTCCTCGGCCTGGGCCCGGAGCGTCTGGGCGCGCTCCATCGCCTCGGACTTGACCTTCTCGCTCTCCGCGCCGGCCTTCGTCCGCAGTTCCTCGGCGTCCTTACGGGCCTTGGACAGCAGCTCCTCGGCGGTCCCGGCCGCCTCCTCGATCTGCTGGAGGGCCTCGCGGCGCGCCTCGCCGCGGATCCGCTCGCCCTCGTCGACGGCCTCGCCGCGCAGCTGCTCGGCCTCGCCGCGCAGCCGCCGCGCCTCCTCCTGGAGCTCGACGGTCTTGGCGCGGTACTCCTTGGTGTCGTCCTTGGCCGAACCGAGCAGCTCGTCCGCCTGCTCCCCGGCCCGGGCGCGCAGCCGGTCGGCCTCGGTCTCGGCCTCGCGGCGGACCCGCTCGGCCTCCTCGGCGGCCTTGCGGGTGGTCTCCCGGGCGTCCTCGGACGCCTTGGTGAGGATCTCCTCGGCGCTCCGGGCGGCCTTGGCGAGCGCGGCGGCGGAGTCCTCGGCGGCGGCCGTACGGGCCTTCTCGGAGGCCTCCGCGACCAGCTTCTCGGCCTCGGCGGTCGCCTCGCGCAGCTTCTCCTCGGCCTCCGCCTTGAGGGTCTCGGCCTCCTTGGTGGCCTCGCCGACGAGCCGGGCGATCTCCGCCTTGGCCGTACGGGTGCGCTGCTCGTTGACCGACTCGGCGGAGGACAGCTGCCGGGCGGCGGCCTCCTTGGCCTCGGTGAGCGCCTTCTCGGCCTCGGCGCGGGAGGTCCTGAGCCTCTCCTCGGCCTCCTCCATCCGCTGCTCGGCGGCGCGGGACAGCTCGGTGGCCCGGCGGCGGGCCTGGTCGGTCTCGGCGGCGGTGGAGGAGCGGAGCTGCTCGGCGTGGCTGGTGGCCTCCTGCGCCTGCCCCGCGGCGTTGGCGAGGAGCCGCTCGGCGTCCTTGCGGGCGCGCAGCAGGATCGCCTCGGCCTCGGCACGGGCGGCCTCCGCCTCGGCGCCGACGCGGCGGCCGGTCTCCTCGGCGAGCCGGGTGGCCTCGGCGCGGGCGGTGGCGAGCGCCTGCTCGGCCTCCGCGCGGGACTCCTCCATCAGCCGGCGGGCCTGGGACTCCGTACGGGCGCGCAGCTGCTCGGCCCAGGCCACGTTCTCGTTGACGTGCGCCTCGACGGTCTGGCGGCGCTCGTTCAGCTCCTGGTCGAGCTGCTGGCGGCGCTGGACGGCCTCGTTGTGCAGCTCGGCCTGGAGCCGCGCCTGGTGCTCGGCGTGCTCCTGGAGGATGCGCTGGGTCTGGGCGCGGGCCTCGCGCAGCTCGCGCTCGGCGTCCTGGCGGAGCTGCTCGGCCTGCGCCTGGGCGTTGCGCAGCATCTGCTCGGCCTGGTAGCCGATGTCGGCGCTGTCGTACGCGGGCCGGGACGCGATGGTGCGGCGCGCCTCGTGGAGCTTGGCGCGCAAGACCTCGACCTGGTAACCGAGGTCCTCGGCGTGCTGGACGGCCTTCTCGCGCTCGGTCTTCAGCCGGTCCATCTCGGCTTCGAACCGGGCGAGATGGTCGTCTTCAGCTCGGTGGCTCTCCTGGCGTTCGTAGCCCCGCACTGCGCGGTCCATCCTTCCCCGAGCTCTCAACGCGTTCGAGCAGGGAAGACCCCAACCCTGGTCGCAACACTCACGAGCGCCGTCCCCTCGGCCGGGGACGGGCCCCCGGGGAATCGTGGCAGATCGGACGACCCCGACATCCCGACTTGGGTGCCACGCGGAGCGGCCCCGACCGGCCCCGGCCCGGAGCCGCCCACTCTACCGGGCCGGGAATCCGGAGGTCAGTGCTCCGCTGAGGAGTGGTCAGCCGACGGCTCGGCCGAGGTGACCAGTTCCGTGAGGACGCCGTGGCAGTCCTTGGGGTGCAGGAAGGTGATCCGGGAGCCCATGGAGCCGGTCCGCGGCTCGTCGTAGAGGACCCGGACGCCCTTGCCGCGGATGGCGTCGGCGTCGCCGTCGACGTCGGCGGTGCCGAAGGCGATGTGGTGCACCCCCTCGCCGTTCTTGGCGAGCCACTTGCCCACCGCCGAGTCCTCCCGGGTCGGCTCCAGGAGCTGGAGGTAGGAGGCCCCGCCGTCCGAGGTGTCGTTGATCTTGAGCATGGCCTCGCGGACGCCCTGCTCCTCGTTGACCTCGGTGTGGAAGACCTCGAAGCCGTAGGTCGCGCGGTAGAACTCGACGGTGGCGTCGAGGTTGGAACAGGCGATCCCGATGTGGTCGATTCGCGTCAGCATGGCTCCAGTGCAACCCCGGCGGGGTGGTTACGCAACGTGCGCGCCGTCACACCGTCGGGCCGATGACCGGGCGCCGCGCGCCTCAGTACATTGGCGGTAAACCCTCGTTCACTTCTCATCCCAAGGGGCCGTGCCTCATGTCTGGAACGACCGGTACCACCTCAGTGATCGTCGCGGGCGCCCGCACGCCCATGGGTCGCCTGCTCGGCTCGCTCAAGTCCTTCTCGGGCGCCGAGCTCGGCGGCTTCGCCATCAAGGCCGCCCTCGACCGGGCCGGCATCGGCGGCGACCAGGTGCAGTACGTGATCATGGGCCAGGTGCTCCAGGCGGGTGCCGGTCAGATCCCCGCCCGCCAGGCCGCCGTCAAGGCCGGCATCCCGATGAACGTCCCGGCCCTCACCGTCAACAAGGTGTGCCTCTCCGGGCTCGACGCCATCGCCCTGGCCGACCAGCTGATCCGCGCCGGCGAGTTCGACGTGGTCGTCGCCGGCGGCCAGGAGTCGATGACCAACGCCCCGCACCTGCTCCCGAAGTCCCGCGAGGGCTTCAAGTACGGCGCGATCGAGATGCTCGACGCCATGGCGCACGACGGCCTCACCGACTCCTTCGAGGGCATCGCCATGGGCGAGTCCACCGAGCGGCACAACACCCGCCTGGGCATCGAGCGCCCCGCGCAGGACGAGATCGCGGCCCTCTCGCACCAGCGCGCCGCCGCCGCCCAGAAGAACGGCGTCTTCGAGGCCGAGATCACCCCGGTCGAGATCCCGCAGCGCAAGGGCGACCCGGTGATCTTCGCCAAGGACGAGGGCATCCGCGCCGAGACCACCGCCGAGTCCCTCGGCAAGCTCCGCCCGGCCTTCACCAAGGACGGCACGATCACCGCCGGCACCTCCTCGCAGATCTCCGACGGCGCCGCCGCCGTCGTCGTGATGAGCAAGGCCAAGGCCCAGGAGCTGGGTCTGGAGTGGATCGCGGAGATCGGCGCCCACGGCAACGTGGCCGGTCCGGACAACTCCCTCCAGTCGCAGCCGTCCAACGCGATCCTGCACGCCCTCAAGAAGGAGGGCCTGAGCGTCGACGACCTCGACCTGATCGAGATCAACGAGGCCTTCGCCGCGGTCGCCGTCCAGTCGATGAAGGACCTCGGCATCACCACCGACAAGGTGAACGTCAACGGCGGTGCCATCGCGCTCGGCCACCCGATCGGCATGTCCGGCGCCCGGCTCGTGCTCCACCTCGCCCTGGAGCTCAAGCGGCGCGGCGGCGGCGTCGGCGCGGCGGCCCTGTGCGGCGGCGGCGGCCAGGGCGACGCCCTGATCGTCCGTGTTCCCGGCGTCTCCGGCGTCTCCGGCAAGTAAGCACCCAGGCAAGGAGTTCCGCACATGGTGGACGTCCCCGCACTCGTCGCCCAGGCGCGCGAGGGCAGGCCCCGGGCCGTGGCCCGGCTGATCTCGCTCGTGGAGGGGGCGTCCCCGCAGCTGCGCGAGGTGATGGCGGCGCTGGCGCCGCTCACCGGCGGCGCGTACGTGGTGGGCCTGACCGGCTCGCCCGGCGTCGGCAAGTCCACCTCGACGTCCGCGCTCGTCACCGCCTACCGGCGGGCGGGGAAGCGGGTCGGCGTCCTGGCCGTCGACCCGTCCTCCCCGTTCAGCGGCGGGGCGCTGCTCGGCGACCGGGTCCGGATGTCGGACCACGCCTCCGACCCGGGCGTCTACATCCGCTCCATGGCCACCCGCGGCCACCTGGGCGGTCTCGCCTGGTCCGCCCCGCAGGCCATCCGCGTCCTGGACGCGGCCGGCTGCGAGGTGATCCTCGTGGAGACCGTCGGCGTCGGGCAGTCGGAGGTGGAGATCGCCTCCCAGGCCGACACCTCCGTGGTCCTGCTCGCCCCGGGCATGGGCGACGGCATCCAGGCCGCGAAGGCGGGCATCCTGGAGATCGGCGACGTGTACGTGGTGAACAAGGCCGACCGGGACGGCGCGGACGCCACGGCCCGCGAGCTCAACCACATGCTGGGCCTCGGCGAGGCGCGCGGCCCGGGCGACTGGCGGCCGCCGATCGTCAAGACGGTCGCGGCCCGCGGCGAGGGCGTCGACGAGGTCGTGGAGGCCCTGGAGAAGCACCGCGCCTGGATGGAGGAGCACGGGGTCCTGGCGGAGCGCCGCCGGGCCCGCGCGTCGCGCGAGGTCGAGACCATCGCGGTCACGGCCCTGCGCGAGCGGATCGGGGACCTGCGCGGCGACCGGCGGCTCGACGCGCTCGCGGAGCGGATCACGGCCGGCGGCCTCGACCCGTACGCGGCCGCCGACGAGCTGGTGGCGGAGCTGACGGGCAACTGAGCGGCACGCACGAGGAAGGGCCTCCCCGGGTCGCCGGGGAGGCCCTTTCGCGTACGGCCGGGTGCTACGGCTTGCCGCGCCGTCCGCGCAGCTGCTCCGCGATCGGCTTCAGGGACTCGTGGAGGTCGCCGAGCGCCTCCGGGGTGAGCTGGTCGATGAAGTGCCTGCGCACCGAGTCGACGTGGTGCGGGGCGACCTTGCGCATGGTCTCCATGCCCTGGTCGGTGAGGACGGCGTACAGGCCGCGCCGGTCGGACTCGCAGTTCTCGCGCCGGACCAGGCCGGCGTTCTCCATCCGGGTGATCTGGTGGGAGAGGCGGCTCTTCGACTGGAGGGTGGCCGCGGCGAGGTCGCTCATGCGCAGCCGGCGCTCGGCCGACTCCGAGAGGTTCACCAGGATCTCGTAGTCGTTCATCGTCAGGCCGAAGGGCTGGAGGTCCTTCTCCAACTGGTGCGTCAGCATCCTCTGGACGTCCAGGAAGGTGCGCCAGGCACACTGCTCGCCGTCGGTGAGCCACGGGGTGGCCGTCTCGGTCTCCATATGTGGATTCTACCTAAGAAGTTGAATTCTTGACGAAGTCTGGGAGCGTGACGCCGCGCACCCGGGGCCCCACCCGGCCGCCGTCCCCGCCGCACCACCGGCGCAGACGTTCGAGGGCGTCACACTCCGCAGACTACCGCTCACAGCCCGAAGCGACGCTGGAGGTCCCCCAGCTGGCCGGGAAGACGCGGTACCGAGGCCTGCTGCCCGTGGCCTGAACCGTACCCGCCGTGACCGCCCGGGACACCCGCCTGGGCCGGGGGCGCGCCGGTGTCCCGCTCCGCCATCAGCAGCTCCGTGGACTGGAGCAGCACCGTGCCCGCCCCCACGAACTCGAACTGGTGCTCCTCGCCCGAGGTGCCGCCCAGGCCCGTCAGGGCCCGTACGCCGCCCATCACGCCCGTCAGGTAGCCGTGGTCGTAGTGGTGGCAGGGCGAGGGGCAGTCCGCCCAGCCGACCAGCGCCTGCGGGTCCACCCGCAGCGGCGGCTCCATGAAGACCACCGGACCGTTCGACGCGGCCACGAACCTGCCCGTCCCGATCAGCGTCACGAAGCCCGGCACGATCGACTGCTTCAGCGCCAGGGTCGGCTGGTAGGCCAGCAGGTTCCCGGACCGGATCGTCAGGTTGCCCTCGTCCAGGTCGAAGGAGTTCACGTCGAAGGCCCGGTCCGCGAGCAGCATCTTGCCGCTGCCCTCCGCCACCACCCAGTCGCTCGCGTGCAGCGGCGAGTGGAAGGACGTCCGCACCAGCCGGTCGAGCCGCCCGTGCCCGATGCCGTTGAACTCGATCCGCCCGTAGTAGGCGATCATCTTGCCCTTCTGGAGGAACCACTGGGATCCCTTCAGCTCGACGCAAAATGTGTACGGATTGACGTTGTCGTCCGACGGCAGGGTGTGCGGGTCGTGGATGACAGGGGTGCTCACAGCTTCTCCTCCGAGGCCTGGACGTACACCGCGCCGCTGCCGCTCAGCTCCAGCTGGAACGCCTCGCCCGAGCCGCGCCCCACCATGTCGCGCCAGCCGAGCGCGGTGGAGAGCTTGTTGCGCACGTCGCCGTGGTGGGCCACGTACGCCTGCGGGTCGACGTGGACCGGGCGGCCCGGGACGATCGGCAGCTCGATCACGCCGCCGTGCGCCATCACGGCCACCGAGCCGTGGCCCTTCAGGGTGGTGGTGAAGAGGCCCTGGCCGGTCACCTGGCCGCGGACCATGCCCATGACCCCGCCCTGCGAGCCCATGAACATCGTGCCCTGCTCCAGCGTCCCGTCGAAGGCGAGCAGCCGGTCGGCCTCCACGTACAGGGTGTCGCCCGTCAGCGCGATCACCTGGATGTGGTGGCCGCCGTGCCCGAACATCACCGTGCCGCTGCCCTCCACCGTCATCAGCGGGGTCGCCTCGCCGGCCACCCGGCGGCCGATCATCGACATCAGGCCGCCCTGGCCGCCCGCCGTGTTCGGCGTGAAAGTGACGTCGCCCCGGTACGCCAGCATCGCGCCGCGCTGGCTGAACAGCCGCTGCCCCGGGACGACGGTCGCCTCGACCATCTTCGAGTTGATCTCGCGGAACGGCATCAGACGTCGCCCCCGATCGTGTTCCGCTCGCTGGGCTGGACGTACACCAGGCCGTCCCCCTCGAAGCGGATCTGGAAGGCCTCGCCGCCGCCCTCGCCCAGGAAGGTGCGGAAGGTCACACCCGACTGGAAGTGCTGCTGGAGGTTGCCCTGGTGGGCTATGTACGCGCCGGGGTCGACCTGGAGCGGGTACTGCGGGGTCACCCGCAGCACCACCGCCGGGCCGTCCGACATGAGCGCCGCCTGGCCCGTCCCCTCCACCGTCGTGGTGAAGAGGCCGTTGCCGGTGGCCCCGCCGCGCAGGCCCGTGAAGGTGGTGCCGGTGCGCAGCCCCGCGTCGGCGCAGAGCAGGTTGCTCGCCTCCACCCACAGCTTGTCGCCGTGCAGGGAGACGAGGTTGATCTCGGAGGCCCGGTCGGCGAACCAGCAGGTCCCCTGCCCGCGGACCTCCATCACCTCCATCTGCTCACCCGTGAGCCGGCGGGTCACCATGCCGCGCAGGCCCTCACCGCCGCCGCTCATCTTCTTGAACGCCATCTGGCCGTCGTAGGCGACCATCGAGCCGTTCTTCGCCTTCACGGCGTCGCCGGTCAGGGAGACGGCGAGCACCTTGCTGCCTTGCAGTCGGAACGTTGCCACGGCCCGAAGGTACTGGGGACCCGCCTAAAGGAACAGCAAAGTCGCCGTGCACAATGGACGGGCCCTTGTGCATCCGTTCACAAGATCGCGTCACGAGATCGCGTCACAAGACCGAACGAAGGTGATCCCCTCCGTGGACATCAAGACCGCCTCCTCCCTCCACCGGCTCCGGCTCGTCTCCGCGCCGGAGGCCGTCTCGTTCCTGCTCCTGCTCGTCTGCTCGGTGCTCAAGCGGACGACGGAGTTCAACGCGGTGCCGGTCATGGGAGCGATCCACGGCATCCTGTTCGTCCTGTACGTCCTCTTCTGGCTGGACGCCTGGAACCGGACCAGGTGGAGCTTCGGGACCGCCGCCCTGTACTTCGTCCTCTCGGTCCTGCCCCTGGGCGGCTTCTACGCCGAGCGGAAGCTGAAGCGCGAGGCCGAGGACGCGGTCATCGCGTCCCGCGCCCGCCGCGAGGGCACGGTGAACGCGTGATCGTCGCCTTCTCCGTCACCCCCCTCGGCGTGGGCGAGGACGTCGGCGAGTACGTCGCCGACGCCGTCCGGGTCGTCCGGGAGTCCGGCCTGCCGAACCGCACCGACGCGATGTTCACCTCGATCGAGGGCGACTGGGACGAGGTCATGGACGTCGTCAAGCGCGCCGTCGCCGCCGTCGAGGCCCGCGCGCCCCGCGTCTCCCTCGTCCTCAAGGCCGACGTCCGCCCCGGCGTGACGGACGGCCTGAGCAGCAAGGTCGCCACCGTCGAGCGGCACCTGGAGGGCTGAGCGCCCCCGTTCCCGTACGAAGCCCCCGCCCCGGGTCCTCCGGGCGGGGGCTTCTCCGCACCGTCCCGGGGCGGGGGTCACCCCGCCCCGGGCTGCGACACCGCGAGCCCCAGCGGGGTCCGCTCGTACAGCACCTGGTGGCCGTAGCGCCGGGAGGCGAGCAGTCCCGCGTCCCGCAGCACCGCCAGGTGCGCGGAGACGGTGGAGGGCGCCCGGCCGAGGAGGTGGGCGAGGGCCGTGGTCCCCATCGGCTCCGTCAGGGCGCACAGCACGTCCGCCCGCACCGGGCCGAGCAGCCGCCCCAGGGCCTCCGGGGTGCGGTCCCGGGCGTCCGTCCACAGCCCGCCGATCCCGCGCGCCGGGTACACCACCGTCGGCTGCCACGGCGGGTCGAACCCGCTCACCACCTCGGGCCAGGTGAACACCGACGGCATCAGGACGAGCCCCTGACCGTCCAGCGGCCGCACGTGCTCCCCGTGGTGGTCCACCCGGAGCGTGGCCGTCTCCGCCGCCCACTCGAAGGACGGGTGCAGCTCGCCCAGGAGCCGTTCGAGCCCGCCCTCCGCGAGCCGCCGCGAGTGGTACGCCACGTCCGCCTCCAGGAGCGCCCGCAGCCGCGGCCAGTCGGGCGCGACCAGCGCCTCCCACGCGGCCCGCAGCAGCTCGGCGAGCCGCTCCGCCGCGCCGGCCGGGTCCGCGAGCATCCGCCGCCCCTCCTCGGTCTCCACCGCCCCCGGGGTCGCGGCGAGCGCCCGCTCGAAGTCGTGCAGGACGAGCGCCGGATCGGTCCTCCGTACGGCCTCGATCTCCTCCTCGAAGGAGGCGGCGGGTCCCAGCGGCGGCGGGTACAGGAAGTCCGGGCTGTGCCCGCGCGCCGGCATCAGCAGGTGCAGCGGCCCCAGGTCGAGTTCCCGCGCGGCGCCCGCGATCCGCCGCATCCAGGGCAGGTGGTACCCCTGCTGCCGGGGCCGCGCGAGGACCCGCACGGCGGAGTGCGTCTCCCACAGCGGCGAGACGGCGAACCGGATCCGCAGCGGATCGGCCTCCCCGAAACGCAGGTGGTACGGCACGTCCCCTCCGGAAGATTCGCCTGGACCCGAAAGTCTAGGCGTCCCGGCCCCCCGACGGCAGGCTGCGCCCATGCCGAAACCCGACGCCCCGGACACCCAGGACACCCCAGGCCCTTCCGCGCCGACGGGGAAGTCCGCGCTCCTGTCGGCGGGGGAGCCGCCCCCGCCCGCCCACCGGCCGGAGGCCGCCCCCGGGCCCCCGCCCGCTCCCGACGGCGGTCCGGCCCCGAGGAGCGACGCGTCCGGCCCCGGCTACTCGGCCGTCTTCCGGGTGCGGGAGTTCCGGTTCGTGTTCGTGGCGCACCTGTTCTCCCTCCTCGGGGTCGTCGTCAGCGAGCTCGCGCTGACCGTGCTCGTCTACGACCTCACCCGCTCCCCGCTCCTCTCCTCCCTCACCTTCGCCCTCGGCTTCCTCCCCTACCTGCTCGGCGGCACCCTCCTCGCCGGTCTCACCGACCGCCTCCCGCCCCGCCGGATCCTCGTCGGCTGCGACCTCGTCTGCGCCGCCTGCGTCGTCCTGATGACCGTCCCCGCCACCCCCGTCGCCGCCCTGCTCGCGCTGCGCTGCGCCGTCGCCGTCGTCTCGCCCGTCTTCCACGGCACCCGTACGGCGACCCTCGCCGACGTCCTCGGCGAGGGCGACCTCTTCGTGCTCGGCCGCTCCCTCCTGAGGATCGTCTCCCAGAGCGCCCTGCTCGCCGGGTTCGCCGCCGGCGGCGTCCTGCTCACCGTCGTCCCGCCGCGCGGCGCCCTCGTCGTCACCGCCGCCACCTTCCTCGCCTCGGCGCTGCTGCTCCGCCTCGGCACCGTCCGCCGCCCCGCCCGGGGCGCCGGGGACACGGCGGGCGGCCTCGCCGGCACCTGGGCCGTCCTCCGCGACCGGCGCGTGCGCGCCCTCATGGTGATGTTCTGGGTGCCGCCGCTCTTCGCCGTCGTACCGGAGGCGCTCGCCGCCCCCTACGCCGACGAGATCGGCGTCTCCACCGCCGCCCTCGGCCTCCTCATGTGCGCGCTGCCCGTCGGCACCGTCACGGGCGAGCTGCTCGCCGGCTCCCTCCTCTCCGCCGCGGCCCGCTCCCGGATCGTGGTGCCGCTCGCCGTCACCGGCGTCCTGCCCTACCTGCTGTACGCCGTCGAGCCCGGCGTCGTCCTCGCGGCCGCCGCGCTCTTCCTGGCCGGCGCCACCGGCGCGTACACCCTCGGCCTCGACGCCCGGTTCGTCGCCGCCGTGCCCGAGGAGCGGCGGGGGAGGGCCATGACCCTGATGACGGCGGGCATGATGACCGTCCAGGGCGTCGGGATGGCGGGGGCCGGGCTCGCGGCCGAGTTCCTGCCCGTGCACACGGTCGTCGCGGGCACCGGGATCGTCGGCACGCTCTGCCTCCTCGCCGCCGCCGCGGAACTGCGGGCGGCCGGGGCGACCGAGGGACGAGACGGGGCTGACCGCCATGTTCCCCATGGGTAAGGTCGACGCGTGCCGAAGCCGCTCAGTCTCCCCTTCGACCCCATCGCCCGCGCCGACGAACTCTGGCAGAAACGCTGGGGCCCGGTCCCCTCGATGGCCGCGATCACCTCGATCATGCGCGCCCACCAGATCCTCCTCGCGGAGGTCGACGCCGTCGTCAAGCCGTACGGCCTGACCTTCGCGCGCTACGAGGCCCTGGTCCTGCTCACCTTCTCCAAGGAGGGCGAGCTGCCGATGTCGAAGATCGGCGAGCGGCTGATGGTGCACCCCACCTCGGTGACGAACACGGTCGACCGGCTCGTGCGGTCCGGCCTCGTCGCCAAGCGCCCCAACCCCAACGACGGCCGCGGCACCCTCGCCACCATCACCGCCAAGGGGCGCGAGGTGGTCGAGGCCGCGACCCGCGACCTGATGGAGATGGACTTCGGCCTCGGCGCGTACGACGCCGAGGAGTGCGCCGAGATCTTCGCGATGCTCCGCCCGCTCAGGGTGGCGGCGGACGACTTCGACGAGGCCTGACCCGCGCGAAGATCGCCCGGAACGTGCGGTTACGCTCGACGGCATGAAATCCAGCGTGCTGACCCGCTACCGCGTCATGGCGTACGTGACCGCGGTCATGCTCCTCATCCTGTGCGCGTGCATGGTGGCCAAGTACGGCTTCCACACGGGCGAGGACCTCACCTTCGCGGTCTCCCAGGCCCACGGCGTCCTCTACATCGTCTACCTGGTCTTCGCCTTCGACCTGGGTTCCAAGGCGCGCTGGCCGTTCGGGAAGCTGCTGTGGGTGCTGGTCTCCGGGACCATCCCGTTCGCCGCCTTCTTCGTCGAGCGCAAGGTCGTCCGCGAGACGCTTCCGCTGGTCAGCGGCGCGCAGCCGGCTCCCGCCAAGGTCTGACACCCCCCCCCGCGCCACACCGGCGCGGGGTCTGCCATCGACATTTACTAGGACGTCCTAGTAAATTCGGAGCATGGACGCTGACGCCATCGAGGAAGGCCGCCGTCGCTGGCAGGCCCGTTACGACAAGGCCCGCAAGCGGGACGCCGACTTCACCACGCTCTCCGGCGACGCCGTCGAGCCCGTCTACGGGCCCCGGCCCGGGGACGCCTACGAGGGGTTCGAGCGCATCGGCTGGCCCGGTGAGTACCCCTTCACCCGGGGACTGCACCCCACCGGCTACCGCGGCCGGACCTGGACCATCCGCCAGTTCGCCGGCTTCGGCAACGCCGAGCAGACCAACGAGCGGTACAAGATGATCCTGGCCGCCGGCGGCGGCGGCCTCTCCGTCGCCTTCGACATGCCCACCCTCATGGGCCGCGACTCCGACGACCCCCGCTCCCTCGGCGAGGTCGGCCACTGCGGCGTCGCCATCGACTCCGCCGCCGACATGGAGGTCCTCTTCAGGGACATCCCGCTCGGCGACGTCACGACGTCCATGACGATCTCCGGGCCCGCCGTCCCGGCCTTCTGCATGTACCTCGTCGCCGCCGAGCGCCAGGGCGTCGACCCGGCCGTGCTCAACGGCACGCTCCAGACCGACATCTTCAAGGAGTACATCGCGCAGAAGGAGTGGCTCTTCGAGCCCGAGCCCCACCTGCGCCTCATCGGCGACCTCATGGAGCACTGCGCGGCGAAGATCCCCGCGTACAAGCCGCTCTCCGTCTCCGGCTACCACATCCGCGAGGCCGGGGCGACGGCCGCGCAGGAGCTGGCGTACACCCTCGCCGACGGCTTCGGCTACGTGGAGCTCGGCCTCTCCCGCGGCCTGGACGTCGACGTCTTCGCCCCCGGCCTCTCCTTCTTCTTCGACGCCCACCTCGACTTCTTCGAGGAGATCGCCAAGTTCCGCGCCGCCCGCCGGATCTGGGCCCGCTGGATGAAGGAGGTGTACGGCGCGAAGACCGACAAGGCGCAGTGGCTCCGCTTCCACACCCAGACCGCCGGCGTCTCCCTCACCGCCCAGCAGCCGTACAACAACGTCGTGCGGACCGCGGTCGAGGCCCTCTCCGCCGTCCTCGGCGGCACCAACTCCCTCCACACCAACGCCCTCGACGAGACCCTCGCGCTCCCCAGCGAGCAGGCCGCCGAGATCGCGCTGCGCACCCAGCAGGTGCTCATGGAGGAGACCGGCGTCGCCAACGTCGCGGACCCGCTGGGCGGTTCCTGGTACGTCGAGCAGCTCACCGACCGCATCGAGGCCGACGCCGAGCGGATCTTCGACCAGATCAAGGAGCGCGGTCGCCGTGCCCACCCGGACGGGCGGCACCCGATCGGCCCGATCACCTCCGGCATCCTGCGCGGCATCGAGGACGGCTGGTTCACCGGCGAGATCGCCGAGTCCGCCTTCGCGTACCAGCGCTCCCTGGAGAAGGGCGACAAGCGGGTCGTCGGCGTCAACGTCCACCACGGCTCCGTCACCGGCGACCTGGAGATCCTGCGGGTCAGCCACGAGGTCGAGCGGGAGCAGGTCCGCATCCTCGGCGAGCGCAAGGCGCGCCGGGACGACGCCAAGGTCCGCGCCTCGCTCGACGCGATGCTGACCGCCGCCCGCGACGGCTCGAACATGATCGCCCCCATGCTGGAGGCCGTCCGCGCCGAGGCCACCCTCGGCGAGATCTGCGACGCCCTGCGCGACGAGTGGGGCGTCTACACGGAGCCCCCGGGCTTCTGACGAGCACCCGGCACACGCGTGAGGGGCGTTACGGGACTTCCCGTACCGCCCCTCACGCGTCCCGTGTTCCGGCCGCCGCCGCCGCGCCCAGGCCTCCCACCAGGAGGGCCGACAGGCGCGCCACCCACGGCCCGTCCACCGGCTCGGCGCTGACCAGGGCGCGGTGCACGACCGCGCCCGCGATCACGTCGAAGATCAGGTCGTCGGTGGCGTCGGCGGTGGACGGGCCGCGGTCCACGGGGAGTTCGCCGCGCCGCTGCGCCCGCGTCCGGCCCTCCAGGACCAGCCGCTTCTGGCGCTCGACGATGGAGGCGCGGATGCGCTCGCGCAGCGGCTCGTCCCGGGTCGACTCGGCGACCACCGCCATCAGGGCCGTCTTGGTCTCGGGGCGTTCGAGGAGCGCCGCGAATTGGAGCACCACGTGCTCGATGTCGGCCCGGAGCGAACCCAGGTCGGGGAGTTCGAGCTCGTCGAAGAGGACGGCGACCGCGTCCACCACCAGCTCGCTCTTGCTGGCCCAGCGGCGGTAGAGGGTCGTCTTCGCGACGCCGGCACGGCCGGCGACGTCCCCCATCGTGAGCTTGGACCAGCCCAGCTCGACCAGGGCCGCGCGGGTCGCCTCCAGGATGGCCGTGTCGGCCTCGGTGGAGCGGGGACGCCCGGTACGGCTGCTGCGGGGGTTGGCGCGGCTGTGCATGGACGACGACCATACCCGCCGGTAGGTACGGCGCCAGAGGCCCGCGATGTGAGGCAGTTCACCGTACGGATCGACCGTGCGCCCTCCCGCCGCCTCCGTCCCGGAAGTTACGCTACGACTCGTAGCGAAAGGCATTGAGCGGCCTGAGCGACAACCACGGCGCCGGGTGGGGACCCGGCGCGAACCCGACAACAGAAGACGGGCAACCGTGTCGCCCACGCGTCTCGCACACCGGCGGGAGGCGGGTGGACGGCGCGGTTCGGCCACGGCTTAACGGTTACGCGCGCGGAAGGGGGAGGATGTAGCCATGCAGCCCCGAAACATGTCCATGAGCGGCGTCGTCGACCTCGCCGCGGTGAAGGCGGCCGGAGAGGCCAAGGCGAAGGCGGAGCAGGCGCGCGCCGAAGCCGCCCGGCAGGGCGGAACGGCCGCCGTGCCCCCGTCCGCCCTGGTGATCGACGTCGACGAGGCGGGCTTCGAGCGCGATGTGCTCCAGCGTTCCGCCGAGGTCCCGGTCGTCCTCGACTTCTGGGCCGAGTGGTGCGAGCCCTGCAAGCAGCTCGGCCCCCTCCTGGAGCGGCTCGCCGTCGAGTACAACGGCCGCTTCCTGCTCGCGAAGATCGACGTCGACGCCAACCAGATGCTGATGCAGCAGTTCGGCATCCAGGGAATTCCGGCCGTTTTCGCGGTGGTCGCCGGCCAGGCGCTGCCGCTCTTCCAGGGCGCGGTGCCCGAGGCCCAGATCCGCGAGACCCTCGACCAGCTGATCGCGGTCGGCGAGGAGCGCTTCGGCCTCACCGGGATCGTCGTGGACGCGGGCGCCGACGGCCCGGCCCCCGCCGCGCGCCCGGTCGGCCCGTACGACTCCCTCCTCGAAGCGGCCATGGTCGCGCTCGACGCGGGCGACCTGTCCGGTGCCGTCCAGGCGTACAAGAACGTGCTCGCCGACGACCCGGCCCACCCGGAGGCCAAGCTCGGCCTCGCGCAGGCCGAGCTCCTGGCCCGCGTGGGGGACCTGGACCCGGGCGCCGTCCGCAGGAACGCCGCCGACGACCCGGCCGACGTCACCGCGCAGCTCGCCGCCGCCGACCTCGATCTGGCGGGCGGCCACGTGGAGGACGCCTTCGGGCGCCTGGTGGAGACCGTGCGCCGCACGGCGGGTGAGGACCGGGACGCGGCGCGGCTGCGGCTCCTGGAGCTGTTCGAGGTGATCGGCGCCGACGACCCGCGGGTGACGGCGGCCCGGCAGGCCTTGGCCCGCGTGCTGTTCTGAGGCGTTCCGAAGCCCCGTTCCGTGCGCCGGATCGTCCGGTGATTTGGCAGCGGAGTGACAAACGGCGGCCGCGCTTTACCAAAACTTGGTAATCGCGGCCGCTGTTACTTGCAGTAAATCGAACCCGGCGTTCTGCCCGGATTCATCCGTCGATCTCCCGACATTCCCCACCCTTCGAACGCACCCAGTGTGCCTGTTCGGTCCCGTCTCGCCACGACGCGGTTATCCACCCGTTACTAGCCAGTAACGAACCCCCTTGTGCGGGCGCCCGGAATGGACCACGATCGGCCACGCTCGGTCCGAACCGCACGACTCCGGCAACCAACCGGGGCCGCGGGGAGGGTCCCCACCGGGTGGACCGGCGCTCCGGCGCCGGTCGCGGACAGGGGGGTTCCCGCTCTCACCGAACGGGGCCTGTCCGACCGGGCCACGCGCACCGCGCGGCCCGTGGTTGTCGCTCGGGGGTGATCGCCGGTGATGCGGAGGCGTACTGCGCCGTTCGCCGTCCCGGCGCTCTCCTTCCCGAGGACGTAGCTCTTCTCCCATCGCAGAACGGGCCCACGCCCCTTCTGGAGATGTACGTCCGAGAAGGAGGATTCTCATGAAGTCCCAGGTTCGTGGCGGGACCAGATGGAAGCGTTTCGCCGTCGTCATGGTGCCCAGCGTGGCGGCGACGGCAGCGATCGGCGTCGGACTGGCGCAGGGCGCGCTCGCGGCGTCGTTCGCGATCTCCGGCCAGGAGTTCAAGGTCAAGGCGAAGCAGCTCGAGGGCTGGGACTTCGTCCAGTACGGCAGTTACGTCAAGGGCAAGGACCTCAAGGGCCAGAACCTCTCCGCGCCTGTCGCCGTCTCGGGCTTCTCCAAGGCATACATCACCAACATGTGCCAGTCCGTCGTGACCCCTGAGGTTCCGTTCGTCGGCCCGGTCTCTCTGCAGCTCACGGCCGGTACCGAGTTCGAGAAGTCCGGCAAGGAGGAGGACAAGGTCTACGCCGAGGGCATCTACCTTGATGTCTCCGACCTGAAGGCGGACGCCGCGTTCACCAACATCGACATCGGCGTCGCCGCCGGCGCGCTCAACGCCGAGAACAAGGGCAAGCCCGGCATCCAGCCCGGCACCGAGGAGAGGGCGCACCCGTACGGCTTCGGACAGCGTGCCGAGCACGCGGTGCTGTCGAACGTGGAGCAGAAGGCGTGGGCGACCACCGCCGCCACCTTCAAGCTTCCCGACCTGAAGCTGTCGCTGCACCGCGGCGTCAAGGAGTGCTTCGCCGGCTAGCACCGGCCCGGCGGGCGGGGGCGTCCCGTACGGCCCCGCCCGCACGGCCGCGTACCCGCGGCTCCATCTCTCTCAGTAATTCTTCTCAGCAAGACCGCTTCCAGGGAGCTGTTTCCATGAGCGCCGAGTCCACTGCTTCCCGCGAAGTCCCCCAGGAGAACCGGTTCAAGGTCTGGCGGCAGACCCGGCCCTTCTGGGCGGGACTGTTCACCCTCCTCGGCGGCGTGCCGATCGCCTACCTCCCTTACGGCGACATGCGTCTCGGGAACATGACCCTCGCCATGGCGACGACCGCCGGAGCGGGCGCGCTGATCATCGGCGTCCTGCTCGTCACGCTCGGACTGACGATGTGGTTCCAGCCCATCGTCCGGGTGTTCGCGGGCGTCGCGGCGATCATCCTGGCGCTCGTCTCCCTCCCGGTGTCGAACTTCGGTGGCCTGGTCATCGGGTTCCTGCTCTCCCTGATCGGCGGTGCCATGTCCATCTCCTGGGCACCCGCGCCCCCGGTCGAGGAGACGGAGGACGGCGGCGAACCGGAGGTCTCCGCGGAGGCCGGAGCCGTGCTGACGGCCGGTCTGCCGGAGCAGCGCGGGCCGGAGCACCACGCGACCGACAAGACGATCGACGCCAACGGCGGGAGGAACAGTGCGGGGTGACGAGACCCAGCCGGCGCTCGCGAAGGGCGGACCGCGGCACGCGGCCCCACGCAAGTCGCTGCTGAACAGGATCCAGGGCCCCGCGGGCAAGGCGATGGCGCTGGCCGCCATGCCGACCGCGGTGTTCGTGGGCATGGGCCTCACGCCCAAGATCGCCCTCGCCGACGACAAGGACGTCCCCTTCGCCCCCGGCCCCTGCGTGACGCGCTCGGACGAGCCGACGCCGGAGGCCTCGGAGACGGAGAAGGAGACGGCGAAGCCGACGGCCACCCCCTCGGCGACCGCGACCACGTCCCCCTCGGCGACTCCCTCCGGCACCCCTTCCGCCACCGCGACGCCGACGCCGACCGCGACGGCGACCGGACGGGCGGCCACGCCGGGGACGGGGACCACCACGGCCCCGGAGCCCGCCGCCACCCCGACCTCGACGGCCGCGCCCACGCCGACGAAGTCGAAGAACCCGCTGGACCCGCTGGGTCTGGGCGACGCCCTGAAGGACATCTTCGACGGCCTGGGCCCGAAGCCGACGGCCACACCCACCGCGACGGCCACCGTGACGGCCACACCCACGACGGTGCCGACGACCCCGGCCCCGACCGCCTCCGCCAAGACCGCCGCGCCGAAGGCCACCGAGGCGCCGAAGCCGACCGCCGACCCGGCGGCCGAGCGGACGAAGGCCGCGATCCGCGAGGCGGCCGAGAAGGCCGGTGCCGAGGTCGAGGAGCTGCCGGAGAGCGCGCGGGGCCTCGACGCCAAGAAGGACGAGGACATACCCGAGGGCGCCAAGCCCCGTGTCCCGTGCCCCGTGCACGACGAGGCGGCGCTCGCGGCCGCGGAACTGGAGCCCGGCATCCCGCTGCTCCCGGACGAGCCGTGGCGCCTGGAGAGCACGCTGCTCACGCTGAACGGTCTGAAGTACCACGGCATCGTCGAGGTGAAGACCTACGGCGGCAAGATCAAGAAGGCGCTGAAGTTCACCGCGACCACGGTGAAGATCAAGGACCTGCACCAGATGACGGTGCACTCCGAGGGACGCACGGCCCACGTCCGCTCCGACAGGGGTAAGGAGTCGACCATCACCGAGGGCACGGTCACGATGTACACGGAGGAGCTGAAGGGCAACATCTTCGGCCTCCCCTTCGCCCGGATCACCTTCAGCCCGGAGACCCCGCCCCCGCTGAACGTCCCGCTCGTCTGGTTCAGCGACGTGGAGCTCAAGCAGGCCGGCCAGTTCGGCGGCACCCTCAGGATCCCGGGCCTGCGCAACACGATCGAGCCGAGCTGACCCCCGTACCACTCCGGGAGCCGCACAAGGCGAAGCCCCCGTCCGCTTCGGACGGGGGCTTCGTCGTGCGTCGGGCGCGTCAGGCGCGCTCGCCGCCACCGAGGTGGTGGACCCGGACCATGTTCGTGGTGCCCGGGACGCCGGGGGGCGAGCCGGCCGTGATGACCATGGTGTCGCCCTCGTTGTAGCGCTGGAGCTTGAGGAGTTCGGCGTCCACGAGGTCGACCATCGCGTCGGTGTTGTCCACGTGCGGGACGACGAAGGACTCGACGCCCCAGCTCAGGGTGAGCTGGTTGCGGGTGTTCTCGTCCGTGGTGAAGGCGAGGATCGGCTGCTGGACGCGGTAGCGGGAGAGGCGGCGGGCCGTGTCGCCGGACTGGGTGAAGGCGACCAGGGCCTGGCCGTCCAGGAAGTCCGCGATCTCGCAGGCCGCGCGGGCGACCGAACCGCCCTGGGTGCGCGGCTTCTTGCCCTGGACCAGGGGCTGGAGGCCCTTGGAGAGCAGCTCCTCCTCGGCCGCCGTGACGATCTTCGACATCGTCTTGACGGTCTCGATCGGGTACGCGCCGACGGAGGACTCGGCCGACAGCATGACCGCGTCCGCGCCGTCCAGGATCGCGTTGGCGACGTCGCTCGCCTCGGCGCGGGTCGGACGCGAGTTGGTGATCATCGACTCCATCATCTGGGTGGCGACGATGACCGGCTTGGCGTTCCGGCGGCAGAGCTCCACCAGGCGCTTCTGCACCATCGGGACCTTCTCCAGCGGGTACTCCACGGCGAGGTCGCCGCGCGCCACCATGACCGCGTCGAACGCGGCGACGACGTCGGCCATGTTCTCGACGGCCTGCGGCTTCTCCACCTTGGCGATGACGGGGACCCGGCGGCCCTCCTCGTCCATCACCTTGTGGACGTCCTTGACGTCGTTGGCGTCGCGGACGAACGACAGGGCGACCATGTCGCAGCCCATCCGCAGGGCGAAGCGCAGGTCGTCGACGTCCTTCTCGGACAGGGCCGGGACGTTGACGGCCGCGCCGGGCAGGTTGATGCCCTTGTGGTCCGAGACGACGCCGCCCTCGATGACGATGGTCCGGACCCGGGGGCCCTCGACCTCGGTCACCCGCAGCTCGACGTTGCCGTCGTTGATGAGGATCTGGTCACCCTTGGAGACGTCGCCGGGCAGACCCTTGTAGGTGGTGCCGCAGATCGACTTGTCGCCCGGGACGTCCTCGGTGGTGATGACGAACTCGTCACCGCGCACCAGCTCGACCGGGCCCTCGGCGAAGGTCTCGAGGCGGATCTTCGGGCCCTGGAGGTCGGCGAGGACGCCGACGGCGCGCCCGGTGTCCGCGGAGACCTGCCGGACGCGGTCGTACCGCTCCTGGTGTTCTGCCTGGGAGCCGTGGCTGAAGTTGAATCGGGCCACGTTCATGCCGGCCTCGATGAGAGCCTTCAGCTGCTCATACGAGTCGACGGCGGGGCCCAGCGTGCAGACGATTTTGGAACGGCGCATGAGGCGGATCCTATCGGTTTGTTTCACTGCGGAATATTCCGACTGGCGGAAAGTACAAATGGGCGGGCGGCCGCTCAAGCGATCACTCGTTCGAGCCTTCCGCCTCCCGTACGAGCGCGTCCCCCGCCGACGCCTCCTCCACGCGCGGACCCCGTACGAGCGCGTAGCTCTGGCGCGCGATCTCCAGCTCCTCGTCCGTCGGCACCACGGCGACCGTCACCCGCGCGTACTCCGGCGAGATGACCCGCGCCTCGTCCGAGCGCACGGCGTTCAGCTCCGCGTCCACCGCGAGCCCCAGCTCCTCCAGGCCCGCGATCGCCGCCTGCCGCACCGGCGCCGCGTTCTCGCCGACCCCCGCCGTGAACGCCACCGCGTCCACCCGGCCGAGCACCGCGTAGTACGCGCCGATGTACTTCTTCAGGCGGTGGACGTAGACGTCGAAGGCGAGCGCCGCCCGCTCGTCGCCCTCGTCGATCCGGCGGCGGATCTCCCGCATGTCGTTGTCGCCGCAGAGTCCCACCAGCCCGGACCGCTTGTTCAGCAGGACGTCGATCTCGTCCGCCGACATCCCCGCCACCCGCCGCAGGTGGAAGGTGACCGCCGGGTCGATGTCGCCCGACCGGGTCCCCATGACCAGCCCCTCCAGGGGCGTCAGGCCCATCGAGGTGTCCACGCACCGGCCGCCCCGCACCGCCGAGGCGGACGCCCCGTTCCCCAGGTGCAGCACGATCACGTTCACCTCCTCCGGCTCCTTGCCGAGCAGCCGCGCCGTCTCCCGCGAGACGTACGCGTGCGAGGTGCCGTGGAAGCCGTACCGCCGGATCCGGTGCGCGTCGGCGGTCTCCACGTCGATCGCGTACCGGGCCGCGGCCTCCGGCATCGTGGTGTGGAAGGCGGTGTCGAAGACCGCCACCTGCGGCAGGTCGGGCCGCAGCACCATGGCCGTACGGATGCCGATGAGGTTCGCCGGGTTGTGCAGCGGCGCCACCGGGACGAGCCGCTCGATCTCCGCCAGCACCTCGCCGTTCACGACCGTCGGCTCGGTGAACTTCAGCCCGCCGTGCACCACCCGGTGCCCGATCGCGGCCAGTTCGGGCGAGTCCAGGCCCAGACCGTCCGCCGCCAGCTCCCCGGCGACCGTCTTCAGGGCGGCCGAGTGGTCGGAGATAGGGCCGTCCTTCTCGCGCCGGCCCCCGTCCCCCTCCCGGAGCGGGGTGTGCACGATCCGCGAGGTCTCCTCGCCGATCCGCTCCACGAGCCCCTGCGCCAGACGGCTGCCGTCGCGCATGTCGATGAGCTGGTACTTCAGGGACGAGGAACCGGAGTTGAGAACCAGTACACGCGTGGGCGCGGTCATGCGGGGAGCTCCTGACCCTGGGACTGGATCGCCGTGATGGCGACCGTGTTGACGATGTCGCTGACGAGCGCGCCGCGCGAGAGGTCGTTCACGGGCTTGCGCAGGCCCTGGAGCACCGGGCCGACGGCCACGGCGCCGGCCGAACGCTGCACGGCCTTGTACGTGTTGTTGCCGGTGTTCAGGTCGGGGAAGATCAGTACCGACGCCTGCCCCGCCACCTCCGAACCCGGCAGCTTCGTCGCCGCCACCGAGGGCTCCACGGCCGCGTCGTACTGGATGGGCCCCTCGATCCGCAGTTCCGGATGCGCCTCCCGGACCAGCTTGGTCGCCTCCCGCACCTTGTCGACGTCGGCGCCGGAGCCCGAGGTGCCCGTGGAGTACGAGAGCATCGCGATCCGCGGCTCCACGCCGAACCGGGCCGCGGTGGCCGCCGACTGGACGGCGATGTCCGCGAGCTGCTCGGCGTCCGGGTCCGGGTTGACCGCGCAGTCGCCGTACACGAGGACCTTGTCCGCCAGGCACATGAAGAAGACCGACGAGACGATCGACGCCTCCGGCTTCGTCTTGATGATCTCGAAGGCCGGGCGGATCGTCGCGGCCGTGGAGTGCACCGAGCCCGACACCATCCCGTCGGCCAGGCCCTCCTGGACCATCAGGGTGCCGAAGTAGTTCACGTCCGACACCACGTCGTACGCCAGCTCCACGGTCACGCCCTTGTGGGCGCGCAGCGCCGCGTACTTCTCCGCGAACGAGTCCCGCAGCTCCGAGGTGCGCGGGTCGATCAGCTGCGTGTCGCGCAGGTCCACGCTCAGGTCGGCGGCCTTCTTGCGGATGGTCTCCACGTCCCCGAGCAGGGTCAGGTCGCACACGTCCCGGCGCAGCAGCACGTCGGCCGCGCGCAGGACCCGCTCCTCCGTGCCCTCCGGGAGCACCACCCGGCGCCGGTCGGCCCGCGCCTGTTCGAGCAGCTCGTGCTCGAACATCATCGGGGTGACCCGGCCGCTGCGGGCCACCGAGATCCGCTTGAGCAGGTCGGCGGTGTCCACGTGCCGTTCGAACAGGCCGAGCGCGGTCTCCGCCTTGCGTGGCGTGGCCGCGTTCATCTTCCCTTCCAGGGCGAAGAGTTCGGTGGCCGTCGGGAAGCTGTTCCCGGCGACCGAGACCACCGGGGTGCCGGGCGCGAGCCGGGCCGCCAGGGTCAGGATCTCCTCGCTGGGCCGCTCGTTCAGGGTCAGCACCACCCCGGCGATCGGCGGGGTGCCGGCCGAGTGCGCGGCGAGCGCGCCGACGACCAGGTCGGCCCGGTCCCCGGGGGTGACGACCAGGCAGCCGGGCGTCAGGGCGTTCAGGAAGTTCGGCAGCATGGCGCCGCCGAAGACGAAGTCCAGGGCGTCCCGGGCCAGCCCGGCGTCGTCCCCGAGGACGACGGTGGCGCCGAGCGCGTGGGTGATCTGGGCGACGGTCGGCGCGGACAGGGCCGGCTCGTCCGGCAGGACGTAGCAGGGCACCGGCAGCCGGGCCGCGAGCCGCTCCGCGATGGCCTCCCGGTCCTCGGCCGCGACCCGGTTGACCACCATCGCGAGCACGTCGCAGCCGAGCCCGTCGTACGCCCGGAAGGCGTTGCGCGCCTCGGCCCGCACGGACTCCGCCGACTGGCCCTTGCCACCGACCACCGGGATGACGGAGGCGCCGAACTCGTTGGCGAGCCGGGCGTTGATCGCCAGCTCGTCGGGGAGCTGGGTGGCGGCGAAGTCGGTGCCCAGGACGAGGACGACCTCGTAGTCGCGGGCGACGGCGTGGAAGCGTTCGACGAGCCGGGAGACCAGCTCGTCGGTGCCCCGCTCGGCCTGGAGGGCGGACGCCTCCTGGTAGTCCATGCCGTAGACCGTCGCGGCGTCCTGCGAGAGCCGGTAGCGGGCGCGCAGCAGGTCGAAGAGCCGGTCCGGTCCGTCGTGCACCAGTGGCCGGAACACCCCCACCCGGTCCACCTGGCGGGTGAGGAGCTCCATGACTCCCAGCTCGACGACCTGGCGGCCGTCCCCGCGGTCGATCCCGGTCACGTACACGCTGCGCGTCACGCCGTGGTCTCCTGTCCAGTCCTGCGGAGGGGCCCGGGCGGTGCCCCAGCTCCGCCTTCCCGGCCCGTACGTCCATCAAAAGGGCTCGGAAAGCCCCGATAGGGCGGCATTACCCCCTTGACAATACCCCTGGCGGTGGTTAAGTCGCCCGCCGGACGAAGGGCCCGGAACTCCGGGCCGGAGGGGTGGCGGGAGCGACTCCGGGGAGGCGCTGAAAGGGTCCTGAGAAGGCCGACAGAGGGGTGGCAGAAGGTCGGCGGAAGGCCGTCGGAGGGCCCGGTGGGAAGGACGCGCGGAACGGCGACGAGCGCACCCCCCAGGCCCGGCGTGTGAGAATTGCCCTGGCTCATACGGACCGCGACCGAGCAGGAGACACAGCACGATGCGCATCGGAGTTCTCACCGCAGGCGGCGACTGCCCCGGCCTGAACGCAGTGATCCGGTCGGTCGTGCACCGGGCGATGACCGGCCACGGAGACGAGGTCATCGGCTTCGAGGACGGCTTCAAGGGCCTCCTCGACGGCCATTTCCGGCCGCTCGACCTCAACGCCGTCAGCGGCATCCTGGCCCGCGGCGGCACCATCCTCGGCTCGGCCCGCCTGGAGCGGAACCGGCTGCGCGAGGCCGCCGAGTCCGCCGCCGACCTGGCCCACCAGTACGGCATCGACGTCCTCATCCCGATCGGCGGCGAGGGCACCCTGACCGCCGCCCGGATGCTCTCCGACGCGGGCATGCCCGTCGTCGGCGTCCCGAAGACCATCGACAACGACATCTCCTCCACGGACCGCACCTTCGGCTTCGACACCGCCGTCGGCGTCGCCACCGAGGCCATGGACCGCCTCAAGACCACCGCCGAGTCCCACCAGCGCGTGATGGTCGTCGAGGTGATGGGCCGCCACGCCGGCTGGATCGCCCTGGAGTCCGGCATGGCCGGCGGCGCGCACGGCATCTGCCTCCCCGAGCGCCCCTTCGCGGTCGACGACCTCGTCAAGATGGTCGAGGAGCGCTTCGCGCGCGGCAAGAAGTTCGCCGTCATCTGCGTCGCCGAGGGCGCGCACCCGGCCGAGGGCTCCATGGAGTACGCCAAGGGCGAGATCGACCAGTTCGGCCACGAGCGCTTCCAGGGCATCGGCACCCAGCTCGCCGTCGAGCTGGAGCGGCGCCTCGGCAAGGAGGCCCGCCCCGTCATCCTCGGCCACGTCCAGCGCGGCGGCACCCCGACCGCGTACGACCGGGTGCTCGCGACCCGCTTCGGCTGGCACGCGGTGGAGGCGGCGCACCGCGGCGACTTCGGCCGGATGACGGCGCTGCGCGGCACGAACATCGAGATGGTGCCGCTCGCGGAGGCGGTGACCCGGCTCAAGAGGGTCCCGGCGGACCGCATGCGCGAGGCGGAGTCGGTCTTCTAGAGCCGGTACGTCGGTAAGCGGCCCCGGAAATGCCGGATTCCGCTCTTGAGCCGGAGCGCGGGATCAACAAGGCTGGGGCCGTCCCGGACGCGTCCCGACCCCGTCCGCCCGTCCGGGGGAAGGGGGAGGCGCGGATGACGCCGGGGGAGCACGCCCCTGACCCGCGGGGCGCCCGGAGCCCGGCCGAGTTCCTCGCACGCCTCCGGGAGCTCAAGGACTGGTCCGGTCTGACGTGCCGCGAACTCTCGGCGCGGGCGGAGGCGCGCGGGGACGTCCTGACCCGCTCCACGGTGGCGAACATGCTGTCCCGTACGACCCTGCCCCGCGAGGAACTCCTGACCGCCTTCGTCCGCGCGTGCGGGGCCGGCCCGGCCGCGCCGGAGCGATGGCGGTCGGTACGGAGGGAACTGGCGGGGCGGCGGGGGGACGGGGTGGAGACCCCGGAGACGGCTACGGAGACGGGCACGGACCCGGAGACGGCGCGCGAGGAGCTTCCCACCCTCGAAGGCAGCCCGGAAGGCAGCCCCGAAGGCAGCCCGGAAGGCAGCCCGGAAGGCATCCCCGAAGACGCCCCGCCCGTCTGGCCCGTCGCCCCCGTCGACGAACCGCCGGGCCCCGGCCCCGGTCCCGGGGCCGGGTTCCGAATACGCCGCCTCCTCGTCCCGCTGGTCGCGGTCGCCGCCCTCGTGTTCGCCGGCGTCAGCGTCGTCGCCTTCCTGCGGGACGGCCACACCGGGCACCCGCCCCGCACCCCCACCGCCCCCGCCGCGGGCGACGTGCGCATCCGGGTCGTCGGCACCGACCTCTGCCTCGGCGAGCGGCGCGGCACCCGGACCGGCCAGGTCCACCAGGTGCCGTGCGCCGCCGCGGACGTCCCGCTGTACGCGCTCGTGGAGAGGGGCGACGGCCGGTGGCGGATCGCCTCCGACCACCCCGACCACGGCGCCGGCTGCTCCGGGATCCCCGCCGGCGGGCGCGTGCCGGACGCGCCGTACGAGGACTCCGCGTGCGGCGACCCCACCCGGATCGAGGAGTTCACCCTGGAGCCGTACGGCCTCCCCGTACGGGGCTACCGGATCGTCCCGGCCGGCTTCGCGACCCCCGGCCGCTGCGTCACCGTCGTCGGCGACCGCACGGCCGCCTGGTCCCGCCTCGCCCAGGCTCCCTGCGCACCGGACGCCGCGGGCCAGCTCTTCGACTTCGACCGCCGGAACTAGACCGCCGCCGGCTCCACCAGACGGGCCCGCAGTTCCCCCACCACCGCCGGGTCCAGGCCGACGTGACCGGTGGCGTACCCGTACACCGACCCGTACCGCGCCCGCAGGTCCGCCAGGAAGAGGCGGGCGACCTCGGCGGGGGCGCGGCCGTAGCCGGGCCACCGGAGTTCGCGGCCGGGGTGGGCCGCGCGCCAGTCGGCGACCAGGCGCTCCGTGGCCCGTTCGGTGAGGGCGAAGTCCGCGAGGACCTCCTCGTCGGGGACCTCCAGGAGCGCGAGGAGGACCGCCGCGAGCAGACCCGTACGGTCCTTCCCCGAGGCGCAGTGGAAGACGAGCGGTCCGTCGGCGGCGGCGATGACCTCCAGGGCCGTGCGGAGTTCCGCGGCCCCGTCCTCGGCGACCTCGGCGAACCGGTCGGCGAGGTACCGCCACGGGTCGAGGGCGGGGTCGATCTCCGCCTGGTCGTACGGGCGGTGCTCGATCGAGAGGTTGTGCCAGGAGACGCCCTCGGTCTCCGGCAGACGGCCCTTGGCCGCGATCTCCCACGGGTGACGCAGGTCGATCACCGTGGCCACGCGCAGCGCCCGGAAGCGTTCCAGGTCCGCCGGGCCGGCGTCCGCGAGCCTGCCGAGGGAGTCGGAGCGGTAGAGGGTCTCCCACCGCACGGTCCCGCCGCCGACGGTCCGACAGCCGCCCAGGTCACGGAAGTTGTGGAGCCGTTCGAAGGGTATGTGTCGTCTCACGGGCCCAATGTACGGCGCGGGCCCGCGACTTCGGGCCGCCACCGGGGATCACGGTCCGACGGCCGCCCAGAAGTGGCCGACGACCTCGTCCAGGTACGCGCGGCCCTCGTCGCCCGTGGTCCCCGAGGCGCCCCAGCTGCTGACCGCCGCCATCCGGGCGTGGTACTCCGTGTGCAGCCGCTGGAGCGCCGACTCCACGGTCCGCCTGGGCAGCGGCACCGTCCGCACCACCGGCTTCACGTACGCCTGCCAGCGGGTGGTGACCGCGTCGCGCAGCAGCTCGGCGAGGCGCTCGTCGCCGCCGGTCGCGGTGATCAGGGCGCGCGGGCCGAGGCCGAGGACCTCCGCGAGGGCGGCCGTCTGGCGTTCGGTGCCGCGCCAGCGCCCCTCGTCCTCCATCCGCTGGTACGCGGCGGCCGAGAGCCCCACCCGCCGCGCCAGCTCCTCGGGGGCGAGCCCGCGCGCCACCCGGTGCTCGCGCAGGGTGGAGGCGGCGGCGATCAGCTCGGCGGGGGAGCACCACAGGACGCCCGCGAGGGCGGTGAGCTCCTGCTCGCTGGGGACGGCCCGGCCGCGTTCCCAGGCGAGGACGGTCTCGGGGGTGGCGAAGACGCCGTACTGCGCCCGCAGGCCGTACGCGACGTGGCCGTGGGCCATGCCGAGGCCCTCGCGCAGGCGGCGCGCGGCCTGGGCGTCGAAGGGAGGGGAGGGTTGGTGCACGCGGCAACCGTAGGTGCGGAGGGTGACGGGTGGATACGGTGCGTTCCCCCAAGGCCAAAGGTTCGTAGGAACGTGTGAACCGTCCGGTAACACCGTTTTGCCTGTTCAGTGACCGCGCCCGGGCCCCTCCAGCCAGCGGTACTGGAGTTCGGGCCGTCCGATCTGCCCGTACTGCGGCGCCCGCACGGCCCGGCCCTCGGTGACGAGGTGCTCCAGGTAGCGGCGCGCGGTGATCCGGGAGATCCCGACGGCCGCCCCCGCCTCGGCGGCGGTGAGCCCGTCCGGGGCGGCCCGCAGGGTGCGGGTGACCGCCTCCAGGGTGGGGGCGCTCAGGCCCTTGGGGAGCGCGGCGGGGTGCGGGGCCCGCAGCGCGGCGAGCGCCCGGTCCACCTCGTCCTGCCCGGAGGCCTCCCCGGCGGCCGCCCGGAACTCGGCGTACCGGACGAGACGGTCCCTGAGGGTCGCGAAGGCGAAGGGCTTGAGCACGTACTGGACGACCCCGAGGGAGACGCCCTCCCGCACGACCGCCAGGTCCCGGGCGGAGGTGACCGCGATGACGTCGGCGGCGTGCCCGGCGGCGCGCAGCGCCCGCAGGAGCTGGAGGCCGTGGCCGTCGGGCAGGTACAGGTCGAGCAGGATCAGGTCGACCGGCGTCCGGTCCAGCACCCGCACGGCGGCGGCCCGCGAGTGGGCGACCCCGACGACGGTGAAGCCCTCGACACGCCCGGCGTAGAGTGCGTGCGCGTCGGCGGCCACGGGATCGTCCTCGACGACCAGCACCCGGAGGGGAGCGCCGCTCACGACACCACCTCGACCCCGGCGCCGTCGCCGCCCCTCGCGCGGACGACCTTGTCCGTACGGGAGGACCCGTGCGGGTCCGGGGTGGCGTCCGGACCCTGAGCGCCGCTCGTGTCCGGGGTCCCGTTCGCGCCTGGAGAGCCGCCCGCCCCGGAGCCGCTCCCCTCCCGCGCCGCGGGCACCGCCCCCCGCAGCGGCAGTCGTACCGTGAACTCCGCTCCGCCCCCCTCCGCGTCCGTGAGGGTCAGCGTGCCCGAGGCGCGGGAGATCGCCTGGCGGACCAGGGCCAGGCCGAGGCCGCGGCCCGGGCCCCGGGTGGACCAGCCGCGGCCGAGGACCGCGTCCCGGTCGGCCGGGCGGACGCCGGGGCCGCTGTCCGAGACCCGGAGCAGCAGCTCGCCGTCCCCCGCGCGGGCCGCGACCGCGACCGTCACGCGCGCGTGCGGGGTCCCGCCCGCCGCCTCCACCGCGTTGTCGATCAGGTTGCCGAGGATCGTCACCAGGTCCCGGGCGGGCAGCGCCGCCGGCACCCGGCCGTCGTCGATGCGGCTGTCCTCGGTGAGGACCAGCTCCACGCCCCGCTCGTTGGCCTGCGCCGCCTTGCCGAGCAGCAGCGCGGCGAGGACGGGTTCGCCGACCGCGTCCACGACCCTGTCGGTGAGCGCCTGCGCCAGCTCCAGTTCCGCCGTCGCGAACTCCACCGCCTCCGTCACCCGGCCCAGTTCGATGAGCGAGACGACCGTGTGCAGCCGGTTCGCCGCCTCGTGCGCCTGCGAGCGCAGCGCCTCCGTGAAGCCCCGCTCGGAGTCCAGCTCGCCCGACAGGGCCTGGAGTTCCGTGCGGTCCCGCAGCGTGACGACGGTGCCGCGCCGCTCCCCGCCCACCACCGGGCGGGTGTTGACGACGAGGACCCGGTCGTCCGTCAGGTGCGTCTCGTCCACGCGCGGCTCCGAGGCGAGCAGCGCGCCCGTCAGCGGCGCGGGCAGGCCGAGGTCCGCCGCCGGACGGCCCACGACCCCCTCGTCGAGCCCGAGCAGCTCCCGCGCCCCGTCGTTGATCAGGGCGATCCGCCGCCGTCCGTCGAGCATCACGAGCCCCTCCCGCACGGCGTGCAGCGCGGCCTCGTGGTAGTCGTGCATCCGGCTCAGCTCGGTCGCGTTCATGCCGTGGGTGTGGCGGCGCAGGCGCGCGTTCACGACGTACGTCCCCGCCCCGCCGAGCGCGAGCGCCGCGCCCGCCATGCCGAGCAGGGCGGTCACCTGCTCCCGTACCTGCGCGCTGATCCGCTCGATCGTGATGCCCGCGCTGACCAGGGCGATCACCCGCCCGTCGGCGTCGAGGACGGGCGCGACCGTCCGCACGGAGGGGCCGAGGACCCCCAGGTGCGTCTCGGAGTAGACCTTCCCCCGCCGGGCCTGCTCGATGTGCCCGAGGTACGTGCGCCCGATCTGGTCCGGCTCCGGGTGCGTCCAGCGGGTGCCGTCCGGGGCCATGACCACCACGAAGGCGACGTCCGCGTGGCGGCGCAGCGACTCGGCGTACGGCTGGAGCGCCGCCGACGGGTCGGCCGAGCGGGCGGCGGCGGCCACGGACGGCGAGTCGGCCACGGCCGCGGCGGTGGCCGTGGCCTGGCGCCGCGCCGTCTCCTCGGCCTGCGCCCGGTCCGTGAGGTAGGCGAAGACCGCGCACCCCGCCACGACGACGGCCACGAGCACGACCTGCATCGCGAAGAGCTGACCGGCCAGGCTGCGGGGGCGGGGGAGCCGGGAGAGCCGGGGGAGGGGCACACGCATGCGGGTAAGTGTGCACGTCCGGACGCCCGGGGCGGCGCCACGGCCCCGCCCGGTCCTCCACCCCCGTCGTTTCGGTCGTGACCGAAAAGCACGCAACCGTGACCCGGGTCACAGGCTGGTGGATAGTCGCGGAGGTCCACCGGGACGCGGACGCCCGGGGGACACCCACCAGCACGAGGAGGACCCCCGTGGCCGCACGCCGGGACCGTACCCACTATCTGTATCTGGCCGTCATCGGCGCCGTACTGCTCGGCATCGCGGTCGGCTTCCTGGCGCCGGGCGTCGCCGTCGAGCTCAAGCCGCTCGGCACCGGCTTCGTGAACCTGATCAAGATGATGATCTCCCCGATCATCTTCTGCACGATCGTGCTCGGCGTCGGCTCGGTCCGGAAGGCCGCGAAGGTCGGGGCCGTCGGCGGCCTCGCCCTCGGCTACTTCCTGCTCATGTCGACGGTGGCGCTCGCGATCGGCCTGCTCGTCGGCAACCTCCTGGAGCCCGGCTCCGGCCTCCACCTCACCAAGGAGGTCGCGGAGGTCGGCGCCGAGCAGGCGGAGGGCGCGAGCGAGTCCACGGCCGACTTCCTCCTCGGGATCGTCCCGACCACCCTCGTCTCCGCCTTCACCGAGGGCGAGGTCCTCCAGACCCTCCTGGTCGCCCTCCTCGCGGGCTTCGCGCTCCAGGCGATGGGCGCGGCCGGGGAGCCGGTGCTCCGGGGGATCGGGCACATCCAGCGGCTGGTCTTCCGCATCCTCGCCATGATCATGTGGGCCGCCCCCGTCGGCGCGTTCGGCGCCATCGCGGCCGTCGTCGGCGCGACCGGCGCGGACGCCCTGAAGTCCCTCGCCGTCATCATGATCGGCTTCTACCTGACCTGCGGACTCTTCGTCTTCGTCGTGCTCGGCGCGATCCTGCGGCTGGTCGCCGGGATCAACATCTGGGCCCTCCTGAAGTACCTGGGCCGCGAGTTCCTGCTGATCCTCTCCACCTCCTCGTCCGAGTCGGCGCTGCCCCGGCTCATCGCGAAGATGGAGCACCTGGGCGTCTCCAAACCGGTCGTCGGCATCACCGTGCCGACCGGCTACTCCTTCAACCTCGACGGCACCGCGATCTACCTCACGATGGCCTCGCTCTTCGTCGCCGAGGCGATGGGCGACCCGCTGTCGATCGGCGAGCAGGTCTCCCTCCTCGTCTTCATGATCATCGCCTCGAAGGGCGCGGCGGGCGTCACCGGCGCGGGCCTCGCCACCCTCGCGGGCGGCCTCCAGTCGCACCGGCCCGAACTGGTCGACGGGGTGGGCCTGATCGTCGGCATCGACCGCTTCATGAGCGAGGCGCGCGCCCTCACCAACTTCGCGGGCAACGCCGTCGCCACGGTCCTCGTCGGCACGTGGACGAAGGAGATCGACAGGGCGCGGGTGACCGAGGTGCTCGCCGGCCGGATCCCCTTCGACGAGAAGACCCTCGTCGACGACCACGCCCCGACCCCGGTCCCGGACCAGCGGGCGGACGGGGAGGGCGAGAAGACCCCGGCGGCGGTCTGAGTCCTCCGCCCCGCCAAGAGCCCCCCGGGTCCCGGGCCTTGAGCCGGGTCCGGGCCCCGGGAACGGGAGGACCCCGGCCGCCGCGCGCGACCGGGGACCTCCCGTTCACCCCCGTACCGCCGACTCACTCCCGTTCCCCCGTTCCCCCGTTCCCCCGTTCCCCCGTTGACCCGTCCCCCGTTCACCCCCGTACCGCCAGCTCCGTCAGTTCCTCCTCCGTCAGGACGAGCCCGGCCGCGGCCGCCGAGTCCCGGGCCGTCTCCGGGCGGCTCGCCCCCGGGATCGGCAGGACGGTCTCCGAGAGCGAGAGCAGCCAGGCGAGCGCCACCCGCTGCGGACTCGTCCCGCGCGCCCGGGCCACCCGGTGGAACGCCCCGAACTCCGGGTCCTCCTCCAGCGCGGACGTCCCGTCCAGGGAGCTGCGCGAGATCCCGCCCAGCGGGCTCCACGGCAGGAAGGCGAGGCCGAGCTCCGCGCAGAGCCGCAGCTCCGCCTCACTGTCCCGCACGGCCGGGGAGTACCGGTTCTGCACGGAGACGAGCCGGTCGCCCAGGACCTCCCGGGCCAGCAGGATCTGCCCGGTGTCCACGTTCGAGACCCCGGCCAGCCGGACCGTGCCCGCGTCCAGCAACTCCCGTACCGCGCCGAGCGATTCGGCGTACGGGACGGCCGGGTCCGGCTTGTGGAGCTGGTACAGGCCGATCGCGTCGCCGCCGAGCCGCCGGGCCGAGGCCTCCGCCGCCCGCCGCAGGTGTCCGGGCCGGCCGTCCACGGTCCAGCCGCCGTCCGCCGTCCGCCCGCGCCCGCCCTTCGTCGCCACCAGCACCCCGTCCGTACGACCGCCGTACGAGGCCAGGGCCCGGGCCACGAGGAGTTCGCCCTCGCCCGGCTCCCCGCCCGGCGGGTGGTACGAGTCGGCGGTGTCGAGCAGGGTCACGCCCGCGTCCAGGGCCGCGTGCACCGTGGCGACGGCCCGCGCCCCGTCGGGCCGCCCCTCGATGGAGAGCGGCATCGTGCCGAGCCCGACCGCCCCGACGCGTACGTCCCCCAGCGTCCGGAACGACATCACCGCCCCGCCCCGGCGGTCCCGGCCGCCCGGACCGCCTCGGAGACGGCCCGCGCGAGCCACTCCGAGGAGTGCGTGAAGGAGTAACCGAGTTCGGTGGCACGGGAGTTGTCCATCCCGTAGGAACGGGAGAAGGAGAACGGCGAGACCCCCTCCGCCTCAGCCTCCCCGGCCTCCACCTTCCCGGTCTCCACCTCCCGGAACACCGTCCGGCCGCCCACCTGCCGCTCGATCTCCGCGCAGAGGTCGGCGGTGTGGAGCGGGCCGTGGGAGTGCGCGTTCACCGGACCGGTGAAGTCCGCCTCCACCGCCCAGGCGAGGAACGCGGCGATCTCCTCCACGTACACGTAGGTCGCCGGACGGTTCACCGCCGGCACCGCGATCGGCTCGCCGTCCCGGACGCGCCGCACGTAGTGGTCGAGCCGGCCCGTGAAGTCGTCGTCGCCGCCGAGGACGTGCGCCACCCGCACCGAGGCCCACGCGAACGGCGCCCCGGCCGCGAACACCGCCTCGGCCTGCCGCTTGCCCTCCCCGTAGTGGGCGTCGCGGTACTCCGGATCGTCCCAGGGCGCACCCGTGTCGACGCCGACCGACGCCAGGTCGAGGGCGGTCTCCGGAAGCGGTACGGGCGAGTCCTCGTCCCCGTACACCTCCACCGTCGATGTCATCACATAGCGCCGGACGCGCCCCGCGAAGACCCGCCGGGCGGTCTCCGCCTGGCGCGGGGTGTAGCAGACCTGGTCGAGGACGACGTCGAAGGAGCGGCCCGCGAGCACGGATTCGAGCGCGGCCCCGTCGTCGCGGTCGGCCACGAGGTGTTCGGTCCCCTCCGAAGGCGCCCCGGAGGAACCCCGGTTGAGCACCGTGACGCGATGCCCGGATTCCCGCAGAAGGGCGATGACCCGCTTGCCGAAATAACGGCTTCCGCCGATGACCAGAACGTCCATGAATTCCCACTCCCTTGCCTCTGCCGACAAGTGTTACGTTGGGCGTTCGCCGTCTGAAGGGGGAAACATGGGCGTCTCGGCCGCCACGCCGAAAGAACCGCGGAGTCTGCGGGCCGTCGCCGACGAAACCTCGGCGGCCCCTTACGCGGCTTTCGACCCCATCGACCGGCAGATACTGGACCTCCTCCAGACCGACGGCCGGATCAAGCTCAGCGAGCTCGGCCGCCGCGTCCGGCTGAGCCCGGCGGCCGTCTCCGAACGGGTCCGCCGCCTGGAGGAGAGCGGCGCGGTCACCGGTTACGGCGCCAGGGTCTCCCCGGCCCGCCTCGGCTACGGCATCCAGGCCTTCATCCGCGTGAACCCGCACGGCGGCTACACCCTCAAGCACCCCCGCACCCTCGAACTGCTCGCCCGCCCCGAGGTCCTGGAGGTCCACCACGTGGTGGGCGAGGACTGCTGGATCCTCAAGGTCGCCGTCACCGACACCGTCCACCTCGAAGACGTCCTGGAACAGACCTCGCTCCTCGGCCGCACCACGACCTCGATCGTGCTCTCCTCCCCGGTGAAGGGGAAGCCGCTGCTGCCGCCGGACCGGAAACACCCCTGACGCCCGCCGCGGCCGGCCGACCGCAGGCCCTTGCCTTGACGCCGACGTCAAGGCCTACGGTCGGGGACATGCGCATCGGAGAGCTGGCCGAGCGGGCCGGGACCACCACGCGGACCCTGCGGTACTACGAGTCGCGCGGTCTCCTGACCGCCCGGCGCACGGACCGGGGGCACCGCACGTACGACGAGGACGACCTGCGGCTCCTCCAGCAGATCAGGACCCTTCAGGACTTCGGGTTCGAGCTGGAGGAGACGCGGCCGTTCGTCGACTGCCTGCGCGCGGGGCACCCGGCGGGGGACGCGTGCCCCGCGTCGATCGCCGTCTACCGGCGCAAGGTCGCCGAGCTGGACGGACTGATCGAACAGCTCCGGGCGGTACGCGCCCAGGTGGGCGCCCAGCTGCTGCGGGCCGAGGCGGAACTGCCGCACGGCCCGCGGCCCCGGTGCGAACTGGCCACGGACACGGAGGAGTGAGGGACATGACGACGAACACACAGGGCGTGACCGAGGTGACGGACGCGGACTTCGACACGGAGGTACTGGCCTCCGGGCTGCCGGTCCTGGTGAAGTTCACCGCCGAGTGGTGCGGCCCGTGCCGGCAGCTGGGACCGGTGCTCGGCGCGCTCGCCGAGGAGGAGGCCGCCCGCCTCCGGATCGTCGAGATCGACGTGGACCGCAACCCGGGGGCCGCGGTGCGGTACGGGGTGCTCGCCACCCCGACCCTCATGGTCTTCCGGGCCGGCGGGCCCGTGAAGTCCCTGGTGGGCGCCCGCCCGAAGCGCCGCCTCCTGGAGGAGCTGGAGGACGTGCTGGCCTAGGCCCTGCCGGGCCGGACCCGGCTTCCCGCAGTGCATACAGAAATACCCCGACTAGAATTGACAGTCGGGGTATTGCCTCGCGTATATTCATGGATTCCGTGTCTATGTGCAGCAGCAGCACGGAGAAGTTCACTAAACGCACTGTATCGCGCCGGGAGTCGAATTGTCAACCGAGGAATTTCGGAACGAACAACAATTCATCACCGATCTCTACGCCCGACTCGACGACCTGAGGGACCAGGCCGAGGCCGCCGTCGACCGTGCCCTGCGCACCCCCGGCACCGGCGGCAACCAGGGCCGGCTCGAACGGGACGTGATGGTCGCCGAGCAGTCCGGGCTGCTCGCCGCGCTCAACGCGGGGGAGGGCGGGCTCTGCTTCGGCCGGCTCGTCTTCCGCGACGGCCGCGACCACCACATCGGACGGCTCGGCATCCGCGAGGACGACCCGAACCGCACCCCCCTCGTCGTCGACTGGCGCGCCGAGGTCGCCCGCCCCTTCTACCTCGCCACCGGGTACGAGCCGATGGGCCTCTCCCGCCGCCGCCACATCGGCACCACCGGCCGCACGGTCACCGCCCTCCACGACGAGGTCCTCGACCTCGCCGACGCCACCCGCACCGGCCACGAGAGCCGCGACGCCGACGAGGTGCTGCTCGCCTCGCTCGACGCCGCCCGCACCGGCCGCATGCACGACATCGTGCAGACCATCCAGGCCGAGCAGGACGCCATCATCCGCTCCCCGCACCGCGGCGTCCTCGTCGTCGAGGGCGGCCCCGGCACCGGCAAGACCGCCGTCGCCCTGCACCGCGCCGCGTACCTCCTCTACGCCCACCGCGAGCAGCTCGCCCGCCGGGCCGTCCTCATCGTCGGCCCCAACCCCGCCTTCCTCGGCTACATCGGCAACGTGCTGCCCTCCCTCGGCGAGACCGGAGTCCTCCTCGCCACCCCCGCCGAGCTCTTCCCCGGCGTCCGCGCCACCGGCACCGACACCCCCCGCGCCGCCGCCGTCAAGGGCTCCGCCGCCATGGCCGACGCCCTCGCCGCCGCCGTACGGGACCGCCAGCGGGTCCCCGAGCGCGGCGAACCCCTCGTCGTCCCGCACGACGACGGCGACCTGGTCGTCGACTGGGACATGGCCCTGGAGGCCCGCCACAAGGCCCGCGAGACCGCCCTCCCGCACAACCTCGCCCGCCCCTACTTCGTCTTCCGGATCCTCGACGCCCTCGCCGAGCAGCTCGCCGACCGCATCGGCGCCGACCCCTACGGCGGCCCCAACTTCCTCGGCCCCGACGACATCGCCCTGCTCGCCAAGGGCATCGCCGCCAACCCCGAGGTGTACGCGGCCCTCGACACCCTCTGGCCCGCCCTCACCCCGCGGGAGTTCCTCGCCGACTACCTCGCCGACCCCGCCCACCTGCCCGACGCCGACGCCGCCGCGATCCGGCGCGAGGACGGCGAGTGGACCCCCGCCGACGTGCCCCTCCTCGACGAGGCCGCCGAACTCCTCGGCCACGACGACTCGGCCGCCCTCGCCGCCGAGGAGGCCGAGCGGCAGAAGCGGATCCAGTACGCGCAAGGCGTCCTCGACGTCTCCTACGCCTCCCGCACCTACGAGTTCGAGGACAAGGAGGAGCGGGACAAGGACGCCTCCGAGGTCCTCTCCGCCCACGACGTCATCGACGCCGAGCGGTTCGCCGAGCGGCACGAGGAGGCCGACCACCGCACCGCCGCCGAGCGGGCCGCCGCCGACCGCACCTGGGCCTTCGGGCACATCATCGTGGACGAGGCCCAGGAGCTCTCCGCGATGGCCTGGCGGCTCCTCATGCGCCGCAGCCCCAGCCGCTCCATGACCCTGGTCGGCGACCCCGCCCAGACCGGCGACCCGGCCGGCGTCGGCGCCTGGCGGGACATCCTCGGCCCGTACGTGGAGGACCGCTGGGAGCTGGTCCGGCTCGGCGTCAACTACCGCACCCCCGCCGAGATCATGGCCGTCGCCGCCGAGGTCCGGCGCGAGGCCGACCCCGGCTTCGAGCCGCCCGGCTCGGTCCGCTCCACCGGGGTCGAGCCCTGGGACCGCACGGTCGAGGACCCGGTGAAGGAGGCCGCCGACGCGGTCGCCGCCGAGCGGCGCCCCGACGGGCGGCTCGCCGTGATCGCCCCGCCGGAGCTGCACCCCGCCCTGGCCGGCGCCCTCCCGGACGCCGGCCGCGGCCCGGCCCCCGACCTCACCCGGCCGGTGGTCCTGCTCGACCCCCGGCAGGCCAAGGGCCTGGAGTTCGACACGGTCCTCGTCGTCGACCCGGACGGCATCCGGGCCGGCGCCCCGCACGGCGTGAACGACCTGTACGTGGCGCTGACCCGGGCCACCCAGCGACTCGGCGTGATCAGGCCGGCCGGGTCCTCAGCGGCGTCGTGACCTTCAAGCCGGCCTGAGCCACACCGTCGCCAGCGGCGGCAGCGTCGTCCGCACGCTGGACGAACGCCCGTGCCACGGCACCGACTCGGTCTTCACCGGGTCGGCGCCGACCACGTCCGAGCCCCCGTACCGGGCCGCGTCCGTGTTCAGCACCTCCGTCCAGGCCGCGAAGGTGTCCGGCACCCCGAGCCGGTAGTCGTGCCGCACCACCGGCGAGAAGTTCGACACGGCGAGCAGCGGCGAGCCGAGGCCGTCGAAGCGCAGGAACGCGAAGACGTTGTCGTCGGCCGCGTCCCCGACCACCCACTCGAACCCCTCGGGCGAGGTGTCCCGCTCCCACAGCGACGGCGACGCCGTGTAGACCGTGTTCAGGTCGCGGACCAGGTTCTGCACGCCCCGGTGGTCGGCCGCCGCGCCGTACGCCGGGTCGAGCAGCCACCAGTCCGGGCCCTGGTCCGCCGACCACTCCCCGCCCTGCGCGAACTCCTGCCCCATGTACAGGAGTTGCTTGCCGGGGTGGGCCCACATGAAGCCCAGGTAGGCGCGGTGGTTGGCCCGCTGCTGCCACCAGTCGCCCGGCATCTTCGACACCAGCGACCGCTTGCCGTGCACCACCTCGTCGTGCGAGATCGGCAGGATGTAGTTCTCGCTGTACGCGTACACCATCGAGAACGTCATCTCGTCGTGGTGGTACTTCCGGTGCACCGGCTCCTTCTGCACGTACTCCAGGGAGTCGTGCATCCAGCCCATGTTCCACTTCATGCCGAAGCCGAGGCCGCCGAAGCCGCCCGGACCCACCTGGTCCGTCGGCCGCGTCACCCCGTCCCATGCCGTGGACTCCTCCGCGAAGGTCACGATCCCCGGGCAGCGCCGGTACACGGTCGCGTTCATCTCCTGGAGGAACGCCACCGCGTCCGGGTTCTCCCGGCCCCCGAACTCGTTCGGCACCCACTCGCCGTGCTCGCGCGAGTAGTCCAGGTAGAGCATGGAGGCGACCGCGTCCACGCGCAGGCCGTCGATGTGGAACTCCTGGCACCAGTAGACGGCGTTGGCGACGAGGAAGTTCCGCACCTCCTTGCGGCCGTAGTCGAACTCCAGCGTCCCCCAGTCCGGGTGGTGCGACCGGCGCGGGTCCTCGTGCTCGTACAGGGGCCGCCCGTCGAACTCCGCGAGCGCCCAGTCGTCCTTCGGGAAGTGCGCCGGGACCCAGTCCATCAGGACCCCGATCCCCGCCCGGTGCAGCGCGTCCACCAGGTACTTGAAGTCGTCCGGGGTGCCCAGCCGGGCCGTCGGCGCGTAGAAGCCGGTCACCTGGTAGCCCCACGAGCCGCCGAAGGGGTGCTCGGCGACCGGCATGAACTCCACGTGCGTGAAGCCGAGGTCGCGCACGTACGCGGGCAGCTGCTCGGCCAGCTCGCGGTAGGTGAGCCCCGGCCGCCAGGACGCCAGGTGCACCTCGTACACCGAGAGCGGGGCCTCGTGCGCCGGGCGGGCGCCCCGCCGCTCCATCCACTCGCCGTCGCTCCACGCGTGGTGCGACTCGGTGACGATCGACGCGGTGTTCGGCGGGCACTCGGTCCGCCGGGCCATCGGGTCCGCCCGCAGCGTGTGCGAGCCGTCGGGCCGGGTGATGTCGTACTTGTAGACCGTGCCCTCGCCGAGGCCGGGCACGAACAGCTCCCACACGCCCGTCGAGCCGAGCGAGCGCATCGGCAGGCCCGTACCCCAGCACGTGAACCCGCCGGTGAGCCGCACCCCGCGCGCGTTCGGCGCCCAGACCGCGAAGCGGGTGCCGGCCACGCCCTCGTGCGTCATGATCCGGGAGCCGAGGGCCGTCCACAGCTCCTCGTGCCGGCCCTCCCCGATCAGGTGCAGGTCGAGGTCGCCGAGCGAGGGCAGGAAGCGGTACGGGTCCTGCACCTCCAGTTCGGGCCCTTCGTCGTAGCGGACCCGCAGCTCGTACGCCGGCACCTTCCGCAGCAGCGGCAGCAGGCCGGAGAAGAGGCCGTCCCCGTCGTCGTGGAGCACGACCCGGCGCCCCCTGGTGACGACGGCGACCTCCCGGGCGAACGGGCGCAGCACCCGCACGACCACCCCGCCGCGCACCGGGTGCGCGCCGAGCACCCCGTGCGGGTCGTGGTGCTCCCCGGCGAGCAGCCGGGCCCGGTCGCCCGGGTCGAGCGGGGGTGCCTTCCGCACGGCGGGCCGCTCCGGCGCCGGCCCCTTCCGCACGGCGAGCAGGTCCGCCGCGGACGCCTTCCTGGCAGTGGCCGCCGCGGGTGCCTTCTTGGCAGTGGACGTCTTTCCTGCGGATCGGGCGGTCACGGGGATGCCTCCTGGAGGACGGGGAAGGGAGAGGGGGGATTCGGGGGGAACACGCCTGTGGAACGGGCCGCGGGCACGCCGGGACACTCGGCCGAACGGGGCCGGTGGGGGTTCCCGCGGGTGGGAGGGGGCCCGGAGGACGGGCCCGCTGCTCCGAACGGGGTACTCACGGGATCGCCGCCAGACGCTCGATCGCCGCCATCGGCACCGGCAGCCAGTCAGGCCGGTGCCGCGCCTCGTACACGACCTCGTACACCGCCTTGTCGGTCTCGTAGGCGCGCAGGAGCGCCGGGTCCGAGCGCGGGTCGGCGCCCGCCGCCTCCGCGTAGCCGGTGCAGAAGGCGTCGCGGCAGCGGGCCGCCCAGTCGGCGTTCCAAGGCCGGTGGGTGCGGGCCGCGTAGTCGAAGGAGCGGAGCATCCCGGCGACGTCGCGGACCGTGGGCTGCGGGCTGCGCCGCTCGTCCAGCGGCTTCGCGGGCTCGCCCTCGAAGTCGATGACCGCCCAGGCCCCGTCGGAGCCCCGCAGGGTCTGCCCGAGGTGCAGGTCGCCGTGGATGCGCTGGAGGGCGCCCGCTTCGGCGGCGCCGCTCGCCGCCGCGAAGACGGCCCGCAGCCCCGGCACGTGCGGCAGCAGCGCGGGCACGGCCTGCGCCGCCGCGTGCAGCCGCCGGTCCATCGCGTCGGCGAGCAGCTCGGCCTCGGCCTTGCCGAGCCGCCGCGTCGGCAGCGCCCCGGCGAGCGCCAGGTGCACCTCGGCCGTGGCGCGGCCCAGCGCCCGCGCCTCGGCGGTGAACTCCCGCCCCTCGGCCAGCGCGTCGAGCGCGAGCCGCCAGCCGTCCCGGGAGTCCCGCAGATATGGCTGGAGGACGCCGAGGGTCGCGGCCCCCGACTCGAACCAGGCGACCGGCGCGGGCACCCGGGCGCAGCCGGCCCGGCTGAGCGCGAGCGGCAGCTCCAGGTCGGGGTTGGCGCCCGGACTGACCCGGCGGAAGATCTTCAGGATGTACGCGTCCCCGTAGACGAGCGAGGAGTTGGACTGCTCGGCGTCGAGCACGCGGGGCGCGAGCGCGGCCGGCAGGGCGGTGGTGGCGTGGAAGCGCAGCGGGCCGGTCCGGCCCGGGGTGCGCAGCCGCTCGTAGAGGAGGCCGGCGAGCCGCGGGTCGCGCAGCCCCTCGTAGACGGCCCGCCCGGCGAACGGCCCCTGCCGGATCCGCCCGATCAGGGCGGGGGCGAGGCGGGGCGGCAGCTGGGCCCGTACGCCCAGGAGCAGTTGGTAGCAGTCGGAGGGCGAACCGGACGGGCGGCCCGGCTGTTCGACCCGTACGAGCAGATGGAGGAGGCCGGGCCCCGGGCCGTCCAGCGGCAGCAGCTCGGTGGCTGCTTCCAGTGTGAATCCGGTGACCCGGCGGCCCTTGCCCGCGAACCAGCGCTGCCGTGGCAGCCATTCGTGGAGCAGGGGGGCGAGGGACGGAAGGAGGGCGTCCGGGGCCCGGGTGTCGGATGCGGTCTCCGGCATGGCATCGCGTCCTTTCCCCGGGGCGCGCAGTTGACTTTCGTATACGTTCAAATGCGCAGAGTGTCCCGGATGGAGGCTTGAAGTGTCCGGAAGTGCGGGACGTGTCGGAAAGGGAAGATCCGTATGGGCCCGGGAAGAAGGCCCGTATGGACCTGAATCGTGCTGTCGTTCACAGTGCCCCCGGCGGGACGGGCGAAACCGCCCCGCCGCGGACGTGGCCGAACCGCCGCGGTCTCAGGCCTTCTTGAGGCGGAACCAGTAGAACCCGTGTCCCGCGAGGGTCAGGAGGTACGGGAGTTGCCCGATGGCAGGAAACTTCACGCCACCGATCAGCTCCATGGGGTGCAGACCGGCGAAGCGCCGCAGGTCCAGCTCGGTCGGCTGCGCGAACCGCGAGAAGTTGTTCACGCACAGCACCAGGTCGTCGCCGTCCTCGCGCAGGAACGCGAGCACCGCCGGGTTCGACGCGGGAAGCTCCGTGTACGTCCCCGTGCCGAAGGCCCGGTTCTGCTTGCGGATCTCGATCATCCGCTTCGTCCAGTGCAGCAGCGACGACGGCGAGGCCATCCCCGACTCCACGTTGGTCACCTGGTAGCCGTGGACCGGGTCCATGATGGCCGGAAGGTAGAGCCTGCCCGGGTCGCAGGAGGAGAAGCCGGCGTTCCGGTCGGGCGTCCACTGCATCGGGGTGCGCACCCCGTCCCGGTCGCCCAGCCAGATGTTGTCGCCCATGCCGATCTCGTCGCCGTAGTACAGCACCGGCGAGCCGGGCAGCGAGAAGAGCAGCGCGGTGAACAGCTCCATCTGGTTGCGGTCGTTGTCCAGGAGCGGGGCGAGTCGGCGCCGGATGCCGATGTTGGCCCGCATCCGAGGGTCCTTGGCGTACTCGGCGTACATGTAGTCGCGCTCTTCGTCCGTGACCATCTCGAGCGTCAGCTCGTCGTGGTTGCGCAGGAAGATGCCCCACTGGCAGCCGGACGGGATCGCCGGCGTCTTCGCCAGGATCTCCGAGACCGGGTAGCGGGACTCGCGCCGCACGGCCATGAAGATCCGCGGCATGACCGGGAAGTGGAAGGCCATGTGGCACTCGTCGCCGCCCGACCGGAAGTCGCCGAAGTAGTCGACGACGTCCTCCGGCCACTGGTTGGCCTCGGCGAGCAGCACCGTGTCCGGGTAGTGCTCGTCGATCTCCTTGCGGACCCGCTTCAGGAAGGCGTGGGTGGCCGGGAGGTTCTCGCAGTTGGTGCCCTCCTCCTGGTACAGGTACGGCACCGCGTCGAGCCGGAAGCCGTCGATCCCCAGGTCCAGCCAGAACTTCAGCGCGGACAGGATCTCCTTCTGCACCGCAGGGTTCTCGTAGTTGAGGTCCGGCTGGTGCGAGAAGAACCGGTGCCAGTAGTACTGCTTGCGCACCGGGTCGAAGGTCCAGTTGGAGGTCTCCGTGTCGACGAAGATGATCCGGGCGTCCGGGTACTGCTTGTCGTCGTCGGCCCAGACGTAGTAGTCGCCGTACGGCCCGTCCGGATCGCGCCGCGACTCCTGGAACCACGTGTGCTGGTCGCTGGTGTGGTTCATGACGAAGTCGATGACCACGCGCATGCCGCGCTGGTGCGCCGCGTCCACGAACTCCACGAAGTCGGCGAGGTCGCCGAACTCCGGGAGCACGGACGTGTAGTCGGCTACGTCGTAACCACCGTCGCGCAGCGGGGACTTGAAGAACGGCGGCAGCCAGAGGCAGTCCACGCCCAGCCACTGGAGGTAGTCCAGCTTGGACGTGATGCCCTTGAGGTCGCCGACGCCGTCGCCGTTGCTGTCCTGGAAGGAGCGGACGAGGACCTCGTAGAAGACGGCCCGCTTGAACCAGTCGGGATCGCGGTCCTTGGCGGGGGTGTCCTCGAACTTGTCGGGGACGGGCTCGTTGACAGTCATGAGGTGGGTGACCCTCCGGTCTGCGGGGACGGTCGCAGGGCCAGTACGTGCGCGGGCGCGACGCCCGGTTCCAGGCGCACGTAGTTGGACCTGCCCCAGTGATAGGTCTCGCCGGTGAGCTCGTCGCGCACCGGTGCGGTCTCGTGCCAGTCGAGGCCGAGTTCCGGCATGTTCAACGAGACCGTCGCCTCCTGGGTGTGGTGCGGGTCGAGGTTGACGACCACCAGAACGGTGTTCGAACCGGAGCGCTTGCTGTACGCGATCACCTGCGGGTTGTCCGCCTCGTGGAAGGTCAGGTTCCGCAGCCGGCGCAGGGCCGGGTGACGGCGCCTGATCCGGTTCAGGGCGGTGATCAGCGGGGTGATCGTCCTGCCCGCGCGCTCCGCCGACTCCCAGTCACGGGGCCGGAGTTCGTACTTCTCCGAGTCCAGGTACTCCTCGCTGCCCGCCCGCACCGGGGTGTTCTCGCACAGCTCGTACCCGGCGTACATGCCCCAGGACGGCGAGAGCGTCGCCGCGAGCACCGCCCGCGCCTCGAACGCCGGCCGGCCGCCCTCCTGGAGGTAGCCGGGCAGGATGTCCGGGGTGTTCACCCAGAAGTTCGGCCGCATCTGCGCGGCCGTCTCCCGGGACAGCTCCGTCAGGTACTCCGTCAGCTCCTGCTTGGTGTTCCGCCAGGTGAAGTACGTGTACGACTGCTGGAAGCCGACCGCGCCCAGGGTCCGCATCATCGCGGGCCGCGTGAACGCCTCCGCCAGGAAGACCACGTCCGGGTCGGCCCCGTTGATCTCCCCGATCACCCGCTCCCAGAACACCACCGGCTTGGTGTGCGGGTTGTCGACGCGGAAGATCCGGATCCCGTGGTCCATCCAGTGCCGCAGCACCCGCACGGTCTCCTCGACGATCCCGTCCATGTCCTTGTCGAACGCGATGGGATAGATGTCCTGGTACTTCTTCGGCGGGTTCTCCGCGTACGCGATCGAGCCGTCGGGACGGTGGTGGAACCACTCCGGGTGCTTCTCCACCCACGGGTGGTCCGGCGAGCACTGGAGCGCGAAGTCGAGCGCGATCTCCAGGCGCAGCTCCCGGGCCCGCGCCACGAAGGCGTCGAAGTCCTCGAAGGTGCCCAGGTCCGGGTGGAGCGCGTCGTGCCCGCCCTCCGGCGAACCGATCGCCCACGGCACGCCCACGTCGTTCGGCGACGCCGACAGGGAGTTGTTGGGGCCCTTGCGGTGGGTCTCGCCGATCGGGTGCACCGGCGGCAGGTACACCACGTCGAAGCCCATCGCCGCCACCGCCGGCAGCCGCTCGGCGGCCGTGCGGAAATCGCCCGGAACCATGCGCCCGTCGATTCTCCGCGCCCCCTCCGAGCGCGGGAAGAACTCGTACCACGAGCCGTACAGGGCCCGCTCCCGCTCCACCCGGAGGGGGAACTTCGGTGAGGAGGTGAGGAGTTCGCGCAGCGGGTGCCGGTCCAGGACCTCCGTCACCCGGGGGGCGAGGGCCGCCGCGAGCCGCACGGCGGCGGGGCGGGACGGGTCGCGCAGCGTGTCCGCCACCGCGAGCACGGCCTCCCGGCCGCCGCCCTTCTTCGGAACGCCCTTCGCGGCCCGCTCGTGCAGCTCGGCCCCCTCGGCGAGGACCGGCTCGGAGTCGATCCCGGCCGGGATCTTGATCTTCGCCGCGTGGCGCCAGGTGGCGATCGGGTCGCTCCAGGCCTCGACGGCGTACGTCCAGGAGCCCTCGACGTCCGGGGTGACCTCGGCCCCCCACCGGTCGGTGCCCGGGGCCAGTTCGCGCATCGGGATCCAGGGGCCGGGCCGGCCCGACGGGCCGCGCAGCACGACGTTGGCGGCGACCGCGTCGTGTCCCTCGCGGAAGACGGTCGCCGTCACCTCGAAGGTCTCTCCGGCCACCGCCTTCGCGGGGCGCCGGCCGCAGTCGACCAGTGGGCGGACGTCCAGTACGGGAATGCGTCCCATGAGCGGATTCACAGCATCACCTGACGGGTTACGGGGGTGCGGGTGGTGGTGCGCTCTTTCTAGCTCCGCCGACGGCCGGCGGGTCGGGGGCGTGCCCTCTCCCGTCCGCGTTCACCCGGACGGTCGATCGACGGGGGTGAAAGGGGGTCAGGAACGGGCACGCGCCGGGCGTTACCGGAGGAGCCTTCCCATGGTGCACCCTCGGGCAATCCGGCGCTTTGTTAACTACCGGGTCGTAGCAAATCGGGCCAGTACTGAAGTCGGACACGAAGCCGTCACCACCCCTGTGGCCACAGGAGGTTGCTCCCGACCGTCCCGTCACAGAGCTGTCCGTACCCGTCGGTTCCCGTTGCTCCGAACCGGTCGGGGCTACCATCGGAGCGGCATGCCGGACACACAGCGTGGTGCGTCCGCTCCGGTCCGTACTCGCCTGCGAAGGTGGAACACGTGAAGGCAATCCGTCGATTCACCGTGCGTCCCGTCCTCCCCGACACCCTTCGACCCCTCGCCGACCTGGCGCGCAACCTGCGCTGGTCCTGGCACGAACCCACCCGGGCCCTCTTCGACTCCCTCGGCACCCCCGGGCCGGGCGCCCCGCCCGGCACCGACCCCGTCAGGATCCTCGGCGCCCTCGAAGCCCCCCGGCTCGCCGCGCTCGCCGCCGACCAGGACTTCCTGGCCCGGCTCCGCGCCGCCGCCGACGACCTCGACGCCTATCTGCACGCCCCCCGCTGGTACCAGGAGCAGTCCGGCGACCTGCCCGCCGCCGTCGCCTACTTCTCGCCCGAGTTCGGCGTCGCCGCGGCCCTGCCCCAGTACTCCGGCGGCCTCGGCATCCTCGCCGGCGACCACCTCAAGGCCGCCAGCGACCTCGGCGTCCCCCTGATCGGCGTCGGACTGCTCTACCGGCACGGCTACTTCCGCCAGTCCCTCGGCAGGGACGGCTGGCAGCAGGAGCAGTACCCCGTCCTCGACCCCGGCGAGCTGCCCGTCACCCTGCTCCGCGAGCCCGACGGCACCCCCGCCCGCGTCACCCTCGCCCTGCCCGGCGGCCGCAGCCTGCACGCCCACCTGTGGACCGCCCAGGTCGGCCGCGTCCCGCTGCTCATGCTCGACTCCGACGTGGAGGAGAACGCCCCCGGCGAGCGCGGCGTCACCGACCGCCTCTACGGCGGCGGCAGCGAGCACCGGCTTCTCCAGGAGATGCTCCTCGGCATCGGCGGCGTCCGCGCCGTCCGCACGTACACCCGGCTCACCGGCCACCCCGTCCCCGAGGTCTTCCACACCAACGAGGGCCACGCCGGCTTCCTCGGCCTCGAACGCATCCGTGAACTCCAGGGCGAGGGGCTCGACTTCGACAGCGCCCTGGAGTCCGTCCGGGCCGGCACCGTCTTCACCACCCACACCCCCGTCGCGGCCGGCATCGACCGCTTCGACCGCGCCCTGGTCGCCCGCCACCTCGGCGAGGACGGCGCCCTGCCCGGCGTCGACACCGGCCGCGTCCTCGCCCTCGGCGACGAGACCCCCCTCGGCGGCGAACCCGGCGTCTTCAACATGGCCGCCATGGGCCTGCGCCTCGCCCAGCGCGCCAACGGCGTCTCCACCCTCCACGGCGCCGTCAGCCGCGCCATGTTCGCCGGACTATGGCCGGGATTCGACCCCGGAGAAGTACCCATCACGTCCATCACCAACGGCGTCCACGCCCCCACCTGGGTCGCCCCCGAGGTCGGCCCGCTCGGCCCCGACGCGAGCGACCGGGAGCTGTGGGACCTGCGCCGCACCCTGCGCGAACGGCTCGTCGCCGACGTACGGGAACGGCTGCGGGCCTCCTGGCGGCAGCGCGGCGCGGCCGCCGCCGAACTCGGCTGGACCGAGTCCGTCCTCGACCCCGACGTCCTCACCATCGGCTTCGCCCGTCGCGTCCCCTCGTACAAGCGGCTCACCCTGATGCTGCGCGACAAGGACCGGCTGCGGTCGCTGCTGCTCCACCCCGAGCGGCCCGTGCAGCTCGTCGTCGCCGGCAAGGCCCACCCCGCCGACGACGGCGGCAAGCGGCTCGTGCAGGAACTCGTCCGCTTCGCCGACGACCCCCGGGTCCGGCACCGGATCGTCTTCCTGCCCGACTACGGCATGGCGATGGCCCGCGGCCTCTACCCCGGCTGCGACGTCTGGCTCAACAACCCCCTGCGCCCCCTGGAGGCCTGCGGCACCAGTGGCATGAAGGCCGCCCTCAACGGCTGCCTCAACCTCTCCGTCCTCGACGGCTGGTGGGACGAGTGGTTCGAGCCCGACTTCGGCTGGGCCATCCCCACCGCCGACGGCGCGGCCGCCGCCGACGAGGAGCGCCGCGACGACCTGGAGGCCGCCGCCCTCTACGAGCTGATCGAGCGCCGGGTCGCCCCCCGCTTCTACGACCGCGGCCCCGACGGCGTCCCGGCCGCCTGGACGGCGATGGTCCGGCGCACCCTCGCCGACCTCGGGCCCCGGGTCCTCGCCGACCGCATGGTCCGCGAGTACGTCGAGCGGCTCTACGCCCCCGCCGCCTCCGCCCGCCGGGCGCTCACCCCGGCCCGGGCCCGCGAGCTCGCCGCCTGGAAGGCCCGGGTCCGGGAGGCCTGGCCCGAGGTGACCGTCGACCGCGTCGAGGTCGGCGACGGCCTCGCGGACGACGCGACCGACGCGGAGCTGGGCGCCACCCCGGTCGTCCGGGTCCGCGTCGCCCTCGGCGCGCTCGCTCCCGACGACGTCGAGGTCCAGGCCGTCACCGGCCGGGTCGACGCCGACGACACCCTCACCGCCACCCGCACGGTCGCCCTCAAACCGGCGGGCGGCCCCGACCTGGAAGGCCGCCTCCCCTACGCGGGCACCCTGGAACTCGACCGCACCGGCTCCTTCGGCTGCACGGTCCGCGTCCTGCCCACCCACCCCCTCCTCGCCCACCCCTCCGAACTGGGCCTGACGGCCCTGCCGGAGGAGACGACGGGGGAGGGGGCGGGGGTGCTGCTGCGGTAGGGGCCCGGCGGGTGTCCTGAACCGTGGTGCCTCGCTCCCGGGGCGCCACGGTTCTCAGGACCCGCCTCCGGACGGCTCCGTCACGGTGAGCCTGTCGGGGTCCTCGGCTTCCCAGAAGGCGCCACCGCCCGCGACGGGACGCAGGACGTAGATCGACCCCTTCCGGACGTCGGTCACGATGGCCTTCCTGCCGGTGGCCTCGTCGCGTACCCGATCGCCCACCCAGGGCTTTCCGTCCTTCACGCCGTTTCCTCCTCCAACTCGGCCCAGACCTGTTTGCCCCAGCGGTACAGCTCGGTGCCCCACTGCTCCGTCAGCGCGTCGACCAGCACCAGTCCCCGTCCCCGGAGCTGGTCGCCGTTGGAGTCCGTCCGCAGCACGGGAACGGTCTTGGAGCGGTCGACCACGCCCACACGGACCCTGTTCGCCGAGGGTCGGGAGACGAGCACCCGGATCGACGGAAGCCGACCGTGGTCGACCGCGTTGGAGACCAGTTCGGTCACCACGAGGGTGGCGTCGTCGATCAGCGACTCCAGGCCCCAGACGGTCAGCGCCGCACGAACCAGCCTGCGAGCGGCTACCGCGCTCTGCGGTTCACGCGGAAGGGTCTGGGAGTACCCGGGGTGCCCTGTGGGGCGAGACGTGGCAGTCACAGTCATCAGGACCTCGATGGGGTGGGGGAACCGCTCGTGGCCTTCCCCGAGCGGCTACGGCCTTGCCCCAGTGAACGACCGGCCGGTCTCTGACAGGAGGAAAAATTCCGTGAGTGTGGCTCCGGGCCGACCGGAAGAACCAGCTGGCCCCATCTCCGGCAGCGGGAAGCGTTGGAGGCGGTGTTCGGCTGCACCGCCGAGGAACTGGGTTTCAGTCCACCGACGAGAAGACGCCCTTCGACACCCCCGGAGGACCCTGTGGACCGCAGGAATTTCCTGGCCGGAGCCGGCGGCACGACGGTCGCAGTCGTCGCCCCCTTCTTGGGCGCCCCTCCACAGGTCGGCACCTCCGACGTCATCCGGCTCCGCAGCGGACTGGACGCCCTGATGGCCCTGGACGACACCAAGGGCGGCCACGAAGGACTGGAGAGAGCCGCGCTCGCCGGAGCCGCCGAAGCCCTGGAGAAGCAGAAGCTCGGGGCCACCCAGCGCATCCGCCGGAGGCTCTTCTCCGTGGCCGCCGACTACACCGCCACAGCGGCCTGGAGCGCCCTGGACGCACGCAAAGGGGATCGGGCGTACGCCCTTCTGGGGAAGGCCCTGTATTTAGCCGGGATGGCCCAGGACCCCGTCGCGGAGTTTCGGGTCTGGAACTCGTACGCGACGTTGGCCCACCAGCGTGGCGAGCACACGCAGGCCGTGGACTCCGCCATGGCGGCCCAGACCACGAGGATCACCAGGCGTGACCCGCTCTTCGCCTCCCTGGCCCACGCCCGCACCGCCATCGGCCACGCGAATCATGACCGCCAAGCCGCCCTGCGCTCCCTCGGCCACGCCCAGGAGGTGTTGGGCAAAGCGGCCCTGGCCGATCCCCGGCCGAGCTGGGTGGCCTTCTACGGACCGGCCGAACTGAGGGCCATCACCGCCATCGTCCGGGACCGCATCGGAGACTCCGCAGAAGCCGAGACCGCCTCCCATCGGGCCCTTGCCTCGATCCCCCGGCAGTTCCGCCGCAACCGCGCGCTGGCCACGGCGCGGCTCGCGCTGGCCCAGGTCCACCAGGGCGACATCGACCAGGCCTGCTTCACCGCCTCGACCGCGTTCGAGCTGATGACGGGGGATCCGATCCCCGGACGGATGCGCTCCCTCCTCGGAGATTTCTACCGGGACTTGATCACGCTCGCGCCGGATGCCACCGTCGCTCAGGAGTGGGGAGACCGATACCGATCCGAATGAAGCCGAGCGTGAGCGCCACCGAGCTGGATGTCCGGCACTACACCCATGACGATCTGGCCGAGATCCGGCAGACGATCATCGACATCCACGCCGACGCCTACGCCGACGCGATGGACTTCGAGTTCAACCAGCGCTTTCCGTGGTTCGTCGACCACTGGGGAGGCAACCCCGGCTTCTCCTGCATGATCGCGTACGACGGCGACGAGGCGGTGGGCTTCGCTTACGGAGCCCCGTCCACCGCACACCGCGAGTGGTGGCGCGAGCACCTCGACCCGGCACCGGAGAAGGACCGCACCTTCTCCTTCTCCGAGCTGGCGGTCCGGACGAAGTACCGAGGGACCGGGACCGCCGAGTGGCTCACCAGGGAACTGCTCGACAGCCGGGACGAGGACCTCGCCGTCCTCCTGGTCGACACGGAGCACCCGCGAGTACAGGCCCTGTACGAATCCTGGGGCTTCCGCAAGGTGGGCGAACGGCAGCCCTTCCCGGACTCCCCGGTCTACGCCGTCATGCTGGCCGAACTTCCCTTGGAACCGAGAGGAGCCGACGGTACGGTGGCCGAACCCATCGAGCCTGTATGACCTGGAGACCTTCATGGCTGGTCAGCCCGTCGAGGCACACTTCACCGAAGACGTCACGCTGCCCGACGGCCGAAGGATCCGCGTCAGCGCCTATCCGGACGGAAGCATCCGCTTCCACGTGGACGGTCTGCCTTACGTCCTGACCGAGGCGTACCTCGCCGGTGACCCCGGGAGGGATCGGGCGGTCATGAAGATCTCACCCGGGAAGCAGGGCAGTAGCGCCTCTCACAACTATGTGGAGTGGCTGGAGTCCAAGAAGCAGGACTGAGGACTGTCCCGCACACGTTGGGCAGGCCGCACCTGGGCGAGAGAGGTGTACCCGCGAGGCCCCGGCGCAGCGGCTGTGGCAGCCTGCCGGCATGTCATGGGAGCTGAGAGAACATGCGGGCCGTCACTACGCCGTCTTGTTCCACTACGCCTTGCCCGACGACGCCTGAGCCGTGGAATTGAGCGAGGCCCGGTCTATGTCGGTCGGCTGCGGCACAGAGCTGACTCACCTTCCCGGTCCTGCCTGCCTGGTGGCGCTCGTTCCGGACGAGAACCCGAATCGGGAACCGGCCTTCCGCGTCTACAGCCCTGACGAGCGCGTGGTGCCCTACGAGATCATGAGCTGGTTCATGGAACAGGTTGTCGACCAGGGCGAACGCTGTCGCGTCGCGTTCGAGCAAAAAAATCCTGAAACAGCGCAATGACCATGCAGTGACTGATGTGATCACGGCGTCGAAACGTTCCTGGGCAGCCTTGTTCAGCGCCCGTGGTAGTTCGGAATCCGATCCCTGCGTTACGAAACGAGGGTGCAGGCCCGGTTCACAAAGATCTCGCCCAGTAGGTGGAAATCCCGCGGTTCAGTCGATCGAGCGGATCAGAGGTCGGGGCAAGGGTGCGTACGCACGGCTCGGGTGATCTTCTTGCCGGTCTCAGGAGTGGCAATGTCGGGGAGCCGGGAACTGATGGTGAACCGCTCCAGCGAGGTCTGTGCGAGCTTGTCCTCGTCCTTGGTGTTCTTGAGGGAGCCACACTGATTGATGCCTCGGCTCACGGCTTGGTCTTCCTTGCCGGGCTTGATGATGCGGGTGTCGATGGTGTTGAACGCGTCGAGGTAGGCCTGCCTGGCTGTGGCAGTCGGCTCAGGTGGAAGGCCGGCGGCTGCACGGGCGCTGGCGCGGGTTTCAGGGCCGGGGGAGGGTTCGGCCGTGGTCGGGACGGGAGCAGTGGCCGGACGCTCAGGCTTGAGCGTGGTGCCACAGGCGGTCAAGGCGAGGACAAGAGCTGCAGTGACTACGAGCCCGGCGGTGATGTTCTTGCGCATCGGTTCAGCGCGTCAGGGCGTAGGCAGGTCGCAGGGGGTTGTGATCACCTTGTGGCAGCGGCGATGTATCCCCCTGGGGCATTGCCGAGGCGGGGGCTGCGCCCGTTGCGCGCGTCACCGGCTACGGGCGCCATCTCCCCTACTGCTTGGGGACGGTCCACTCGACAGGGTTGGCGCTGAGGGTCTCAGGGGCGTACACGACTCGTTCCGGCCAGATGTTGTTCATGACCGGGAACGGGATCTTTCCCTTGACGCAGCGCCCGTTCTTGACGGGCTGGTCCATGGGGAATTCGGGCTTCGGAAGGTCCCCGCCCGTGGATCCGGTGACCTTGACGACGGTGCCGTCCGTGTACGCGAGAGACCAAGGGAACTGGGAGACGGTAAATGTGTCACCGCTGACGCTGCACACCTTGGCCTCAACCGTGGCCCACACGTCTCCGCCCTGGGTGGCGGGGTCCGGGGGCTGGGGGCCCTTGGCCGGCTGGGTGTACGCGAGGGCGGCGACGGTGAAGGCGGCGTCATCGGTTGTGACCTTCGCGGTCTCACCGACCTCGTACGTGGTGTCCGTCGGAGTGGGACTAGAAGGGTTGCTGGTCGTGGCTACGGGCTCGGGACTGCTGCTCGTCTTGCTGACCGCCGGAGCGGCCGGTTCATTGCCACCGCAGGCGGTGAGGGCGAAGAGGAGGCCGGCAGCAAGCGTGCTGGTGAATCTGCGCATCGAGTCAGCCTGCCGGGCTGTATGCAGACAGTGGAGAGGAGTGATCATCTTGTGACCGCCGGACTGTTTCACGGCTTCGGACCGACAGGTCTGGCGTTCGAAGTTCGGAGCTACGGCCGACTCGTCTCCCGTGCATGTGGTGGCGTGCGGCCGGTGGTTTCGGCTCAGGGCACCTCGGCCTTGTCGGCGAGGCGCCCGGACGTGAAGCACAGCCGGTACACCGGGAGCGCGGCGAGCAGGGTCGTCCGGTAGTAGCGGCACTCGTCCGTGCCCGGCGGTTCGGCGGGGGCGTCGTGCGGCGGGCCGTCCAGGGGGCGGGCGGGTAGGTCCTCGGCGGCCTCCTCGTACGGCTGGCCGATGCGCAGGCGGGCGTACTCCTCCGGTTCCAGGTACGAGCGGTGCTGGGTCCACAGGGCGACCCCGCTCATCAGCAGGCCGAGTGCGGTGAGCAGGGCCAGGGGGATCCAGATCGCCTGTGCGAGGCCCCGGCGCACCTTCCGGCGGGCCCGGTCCAGTTCCCGTGCCGACGTGGGGGCGGTGGGCGGGGACGGTGGGGGGTTGCGGGGCAGGACGGCCTCCAGAGTGAAACCGCCGTCCGCCGCCGTTCCGTGCGTCAGCGTGCCGCCCGCCAGGCGGACCCGCTCGTCGAGGGCGACGAGGCCGGTGCCGCCGGAGGGGAGGGGCGGAGCCGTGGTTCCGGGGCCGTTGAGGACGTGGACCCGTACGGCCCCTTCGTACGGCTCCGGGGCGATCGTGACCGAGACCGGCGCGCCCGGCGCGTGTTTGGCCGCGTTGGTCAGGCCCTCCTGCACGACCCGGTGCAGGGCGGGGCCCGCCATCCCCGGGAGGGTGGGCACGGGGACCGTGGCGAGCGTGACGGACAGGCCCGACGCGCGGGCGCGGGCCACCAGGTCCTCCACGGTCTCGCCGGGCGGGGTCGTCGGCGCCGCCGCGTCGTCCTCGCGCAGCACGCCGATGACGTCCCGCAGCCGGGCCGTCGCGTCCGCCGCCGCGCGCCGCAGCTCGCCCGCCGCCCGCTGCTGGTCCGGGCCGAGCCCCGGATCCACCTCCAGGACGCCCGCGCGGACCGCGATCAGGGCCAGGTCGTGGCCGAGGGAGTCGTGCATGTCGCCCGCGATCCGGGACCGCTCCCGCAGCCGCTCCCGGTCCGCGACGGCCGCCTGCTCCCGCTCCATCCGGTCCGCCAGCTCCCATCCGCTGCGCACCAGCCGGTCGTACTGGCGTACGTAACGGCCGATCAGCCAGGGCGCCACGACCGCCAGGGCCAGCGCGAGCAGCAGCGTGAACCACTGGCCCAGGGGCGTGCCCGTGACCGTCGTCAGGAGCAGTCCGGCCGCCGCGACCGCGGCGAACAGCCACAGCGCCCCGCGCGTCCGTTCCTGCCGCCGCCCCGCGAGATAACCGAAGGCCACCAGGGCCGGGCCGTACGAGGGGGTGAACAGCTCCGGGGTGACGGTCAGGCTCGCTGCGACCACCAGCGCGAGCGGTACCGGCGGCCACCGCCGGCTCACCGCGACACAGCCGCCGAGGACCGTCACTCCCAGGGCGACCAGGGGCCAGGAACCGCCGTCGTTCGGATCCGACCTCCACAGGACCGGGACGCAGAGCAGGAGCCAGAGGGCCGCGTCGAAGGCGTGCTCGCGGGCGGGCCGCTGGAAGTGCCGTCGGATGGGTCGTCGGGTGTGCTCACTCATCGGGGACCAGGCCCGCCTCGTGCGCCAGGACCGCGAGCTGGACCCGGTTGCGCAGGCCGAGCCGGCCCAGGACCGCGCTCACGTGCGCCTTGACCGTGCCCTCGGCGACGTGCATGCGGTCGGCGATCTCCTGGTTCGGGAGCCCGGCGCCGAGGAGGGCCACGACCTCCCGCTCCCGGCCGGTCAGCGCCTCCAGGCGGGTCCGCGCCTCGGCGGCGCGGGTGAACCGCTCGCCGCCCAGGGTGTCGATGACCCGGCGGGCGACCGCCGGGGAGAGCGCGGCGCCGCCGCCGGCCACCGCCCGTACCCCGGCGATCAGTTCGCGCGGGTCCCCGGACTTCAGCAGGAAGCCGCCGACGCCCGAGCCGAGCGCCCGCGCGATGTGGGCGTCCTCGGAGAAGGTGGTGAGCATGACGACGGCCGCGCCCGGCACGGCCCCGCGCAGTTCCTCGGCGGCGGCGAGCCCGTCGAGCCGGGGCATCCGGATGTCGAGCAGGACGACGTCCGGCCGGTGCTCGCGGGCGAGCTCGACGGCCTCGTGCCCGTCGCCCGCCTCCGCCACCACCTCGATCCCGGGGTCGGTGGCGAGGATGGCCCGCACCCCGGCCCTGATCATCGTCTCGTCGTCGGCCAGCAGCACCCTGATCACGCGTTCCACTCCGGGGGAGACGCGCGGACGCCCCGGGGCGTTGCCCCGGGGCGTCCGTCACCTGGTTCCGGCCCTACAGGGCCGGCCTTGCAGAACCGGCCTTACGGGAAGGTCAGCTTGAAGCCGTTGATGTAGCCGGTGTCGGCCGAGGCCTTGTCCTGGACGCGGAGCTTCCAGGCACCGTTGGCGACCTCGGTGGAGGCGTTGACGGTGAAGGTCTGGACGATGTTGTCGGCGCTGCCGCCGGAGCGGTTGCTCAGGCTGTAGACCGAGCCGTCGGGGGCGACGAGGTCGACCACGAGGTCGCCGCGGTAGGTGTGGACGATGTCCACGCCGACCGAGAGGTTGCTCGGGGCGTTGCCGGTGACGCCGGTGACGTTGACCGTCGAGGTGACCGCGGCGCCGTTGTCCGGGATGGACACGTCGGCGGTGTTCTCGAAGACCTTGCCACCGGGGTTGCCGCCGCCGGGCCGGGCGCCGACGTTGATCGCGGCCCAGGCGTTCTCGACGGCCGTCACCTCGGGGCTGGTGGCGCCGTAGAGCGCCTTGGCCACGTCGACCGTGCCCGTGCGGGCGGCGGCGTAGTTGGTGTTCGAGCTGAACTTGGTGGTGAGCGCCTTGAACCAGATCAGCGCCGCCTTGTCCCGGCCGATGCCCGTGACGGGCAGGCCGTCCGAGGTCGGCGAGTCGTAGCTCACGCCGTTGATCGTCTTGGTGCCGCTGCCCTCGGAGAGCAGGTAGAACCAGTGGTTCGCCGGGCCCGAGGAGTAGTGGACGTCGATCGAGCCGATGCCCGAGTACCAGGCGTCCTTGGACGAGCCGTCCTTGCTCGGCTTGTCCATGTAGCGCAGCGGGGTGCCGTTGCCGCGGATGTCGATCTTCTCGCCGACCAGGTAGTCGCCCTGGTCCTGGGCGTTGTTGGCGTAGAACTCGACGGCCGCCGCGAAGATGTCCGAGGTGGCCTCGTTGAGGCCGCCGGACTCGCCGCTGTAGACCAGGCCGGCGGTGTTGGAGGTGACGCCGTGCGTCATCTCGTGCGCGGCCACGTCGATCGAGGTCAGCGGCTTGGTGTTGCCCGCGCCGTCGCCGTACGTCATGCAGAAGCAGGAGTCCTGCCAGAAGGCGTTGACGTACGCGTTGCCGTAGTGGACCCGGGAGTACGCGCCGACGCCGTCACCGCGGATGCCGGTGCGGCCGTGCACGTTCTTGTAGTAGTCCCAGGTGAGCGCGGCGCCGTAGTGGGCGTCGGCGCCCGCGGTCTCCTTGTTGGACGGGCTGCCGTTGCCCCACACGTCGGTGCTGTTGGTGAACAGCGTTCCCGTGCCCGAGCTGCCGCCGTTGAGGTTGTACGTCTTGTGGTTGCCGCGGCCCGTGTCCGTCAGCGAGTACGAGGGCGCGGTGCCGAGCGTCACCTGGCCGCTGTACTGCGTGTTGCCGGTGCCGGTCTCGACGGCCTGCCACTCGTAGAGCTTCGCGCCCGACTTGGCGTCGGTGACGACGTGCAGCTCGTTCGGGGTGCCGTCGTGCTGGAGGCCGCCGACGACGGTCTCGTACGCGAGGACCGGGGTGCCCCCGGCGAGCCAGACGACCTTGCGCGGGGCGCGGCTGGCGGCGGTCTTCTCGGAGCCGTCCGCCCGGGCGAGGCCGACGGCCTGCTTCTCGGCGGCCGCCGGGGCGACCGTGGCGGCCGTGTCGACGTTCTTCAGCTCCGCGCGGACCGCCTTGGTGACGCTCTGCCGGGCGCCGGCCTTCGACTCCTCGACGATCAGGTCGCCGCCGAGCACGGGCAGGCCCTCGTAGGTCCGCTCGTAGCGGGTGTGGGTCGTGCCGTCGCGGTCCTGCACGACGTCGCGGACGACCAGCTTCTCCTGGGCGCCGAGGCCGAGGGACTTGGCCGTGGCGGCCTTGTCGGCGTCGGCCGCCTTGATCAGCGCGGTGCGCTGGGCGGGGGTGAGGTCGGCCGGGAGCTTGCCCGGGTTCGCCGACGTGCCCTGCTGGGCCTTGGGAGCGACGCCGAACGGGGTGTCCGCCGCGGTGGCGGCGCCCGTCTGGACGCCCACGGCGATCATGGCGGCGGCGGCTATCAGGGCACCGGTCGCGGTGGCGCGGCGGCTGGGCGTGGATCTCACGCGGACTCCTTTTGCGAGGGGGGTACCGGCGGGCTTGGGTGAGTCCGTCGGGCAGAGCAAGGAGAGCGGTTGAGCACGTTCGGTGGAACTCGTACGGATGGCGCCGTGAACTTTCGTTCGGAGAGCCGGGGAGAGAGTGACAGGGATGACGGGGACCTGTCAGGAGTGCGGCTGGAAGTTGGCCAGAAATCGTCCGCTGCTGGTACGGGCGCGTTCGTTAAGCGGACGTTTCGCGGGGTGCGGGGGCGGTGTGGGGCGTTGTTCGGCCAGGAGTGCGTTTTTGCCCGTGGGGGTTGGGCGGTGGGGCGTACTCCGGTTTTTCGGGGGCGGAGGGCCGTCCCGGGCGCCGCGTGCGGGACCGCAGGATTTACGGCGCACACGGGTCCCGGCGGAGTGACCGGTTCTCGTGCGCCCCGTATCGCGCTCGACGTCCCGGACGCGACCCCCCACGGCCCCCACCCCCGTGCGCTGTCCTTCTCAGCCCGCCAGGCTGTCCCGCCACGCCCGGTGCAGGCCCGCGTAGTGGCCGTCTCCCGTCACCAGGGCGGACGGAGGGCCGTCCTCGACGATCCGGCCCGACTCCATCACCAGGACCCGGTCCGCCACCTCGACCGTCGACAGGCGGTGGGCGACGACCAGCGCCGTACGGCCCTTCAGGACCGTGTCCATGGCCCGCTGGACCGCCCGTTCACCGGGGACGTCGAGCGAGCTCGTCGCCTCGTCCAGGATCAGGACCGCCGGGTCCGCGAGGAGGGCGCGGGCGAAGGCGACCAGCTGGCGCTGGCCCGCCGAGATGCGGCCGCCCCGCTTGCGCACGTCCGTGTCGTAGCCGTCCGGGAGAGCCGCGACGAAGTCGTGGGCCCCGATGGCCTTCGCCGCCTCCTCGATCTCGGCGCGGGTCGCGTCCGGGCGGCCGATCGCGATGTTCTCCGCCACCGTGCCCGAGAAGAGGAACGCCTCCTGGGTGACCATGACGACTCCGCGGCGGAGATCGGGGGTGGTGAGATCGCGGAGGTCCACGCCGTCCAGGAGGACCCGGCCCTCCGTCGGGTCGTAGAAGCGCGCCAGCAGTTTCGCCAGGGTCGACTTCCCCGCGCCCGTCGCCCCCACCACGGCCACCGTCTGGCCGGCCGGGATCCTCAGGTCGAAGGCGGGCAGGACCTCGCCCCCCGTGCGGTACGCGAACCCCACGCCGTCGAAGACCACCTCGCGGCCGGGAGCGCCGGCGCGGCGGGGGAGTTCGAGGGGCGTCGTCGTCTCCGGGACGCCCGGCTCCTGGGCCAGGAGGCCCGCGATCTTGGCGAGGGACGCCGCCGCCGACTCGTACGAGTTGAGGAACATGCCCAGCCGGTCGATCGGGTCGTACAGGCGCCGCATGTAGAGCACCGCCGCCGCCAGGACGCCCAGTTCCAGCGAGCCCTCCGCCACTCGGTACGCGCCCCAGAGGCACATTCCGGCCACCGCCGTGTTCGCGACGAGGCGCGAACCGACCACGTAGCGGGCCATCTCCAGGAGCGCGTCGCCGTTGCTCCGTTCGTGACGGTGGTTGAGGGCGTCGAACTCCGTGTCGTTGGCCTCTTCCCGGCGGAACGCCCTGACCGGCCGGATGCCGTTCATCGTCTCCGCGAACTTCACGATCACGCCCGCGATCGCGGTGGACCGCTCGCCGTACACCCGGCCCGCGCGGCGGCGGTAGAGCCGCACCAGGAGGCAGAGGGGGAGGAAGGACGCCGTGGCCACCGCGCCGACGCCCGGGTCCAGCCAGAGCAGGACGAGGGTGATCGAGACGAAGGAGAGGACGACGCCGATCAGCTCCTGGAGGCCCTCCGAGAGCAGTTCGCGCAGCGACTCCACGTCCGTGGTGGAGCGGGAGATCAGCCGGCCCGAGGTGTAGCGCTCGTGGAAGTCGACGCTGAGCAGCTGCGCGTGGCGGAAGATCCGGCCGCGCAGGTCGAGCAGGACGTCCTGGTTGATCCGGGCCGCTCCCCGGACGAAGGCGTACTGGAGGAGGCCCGAGAGGGCCGCGCAGAGGAGGTAGCCGAGGCCCACGGCGACCACCGGGCCGTGGTCGCCCGCCCGGAAGGCCGGAACGCCGCGGTCGATGGCGTACGCGACGAGCAGCGGGCCCGCCTGGACCGCGGCCTCCTTGACCAGGAGGACGAGCGCGGCGACCGCGACCCGCGCGCGGTGCGCGGACAGGAGGGAGCGCAGCAGGGCGCCCGTCGCCCCCGGGGGAGCGGGCAGGTCGTCGCGGTCGAAGGGGTCCGGCTCGTCCGGTGCGGGGACGGGCGGCTTCGTGAGCGTGGTGTCCGTCATCGCCGTTCCTTCTCGCCCGACATCAGCCAGGCGTACTCCTCGCTGCTCCGCAGCAGTTCCTGGTGGGTGCCCACGGCCGCGATCCGGCCCCCGGACAGCAGCGCGACCCGGTCGGCCAGCATCACCGTCGACGGACGGTGCGCCACCACCAGGGCCGTCGTCTCCCGCAGCACCTCCCGCAGGGCCGCCTCCACCCGCGCCTCCGTGTGCACGTCGAGAGCCGAGAGGGGGTCGTCCAGGACCAGGAAGCGGGGGCGGCCGACCACCGCGCGGGCCAGGGCGAGCCGCTGCCGCTGGCCGCCCGACAGGCTCAGGCCCTGCTCGCCGACCCGGGTCGCGGCGGCCTCGGGCAGCCGGTCCACGAAGCCGTCCGCCTGGGCCACGGCGAGGGCGCGCCGCAGCTCCGGCCCGCCGGCCCCCTCCCCGGCTCCCATCAGGACGTTCTCGCCGACGGAGGCGGAGAACAGGGTGGGTTCCTCGAAGGCCACCGACACCAGGGAGCGCAGCCGCCGCCGCTCCATCAGCGCGACGTCCTCGCCGTCCAGGAGGATCCGGCCGCCCGTCGTCTCGTGCAGGCGCGGTACGAGGGCGGTGAGCGTCGTCTTCCCGGAGCCCGTGCCGCCGACCAGGGCCAGCGTCTCGCCGGGGCGGATGTGCAGGTCGACGCCGTCCAGGACCGGCGGGGCGTCCTCCGGGGCGTCCGGGTAGCGGAAGGTGACGTTCTCGAAGCGGACCCCGTCCGGGCCGGCGGCCCGCGGGGCCCGGGGGGCGGCCGTGTCCGGTTCCTCCTCGGCGTCCATCACCTCGAAGTACCGCTCCGTCGCCGTCGCCGCCTCCTGGCTCATCGCCAGGAGGAAGCCGATCGACTCCACCGGCCAGCGCAGCGCGAGCGCCGTCGACAGGAACGCGACGAGCGTGCCCGCCGACAGGTCCCCGTCCGCGACCCGCACCGTGCCGAGGACGAGCGCCGCCCCGATGGCCAGTTCCGGTACGACGGTGATGACCGCCCAGATCGCGGCGAGCAGCCGGGCCTTGACCAGCTCCGTGCCCCGCAGCCGCTCGGAGAGCTCGCGGAAGGCCCGCGCCTGGCTGCGGTGCCGGCCGAAGCCCTTGACGATCCGGATGCCGAGGACGCTCTCCTCCACGACCGTCGTCAGATCGCCCACCTGGTCCTGGGCCCGGCGCGCCACCCGGCCGTACCGGCCCTCGAAGAGCGAGCAGACGACCACGAGCGGCAGCACCGGGGTCAGCAGCACCAGGCCGAGGGACCAGTCCTGGGAGAGCAGCAGCACGTATCCGGCGAGGATCGTCACGCCGTTGACCAGGAGGAAGGTCAGCGGGAAGGCGAGGAACATCCGCACCAGCATCAGATCGGTCGTCCCGCGCGACAGGAGCTGACCCGACGCCCACCGGTCGTGGAAGGCGATCGGCAGCCGCTGGAGCCTGCCGTACAGGTCCGACCGCATCCGCGCCTCCACCCCGGCGAGCGGCCGCGCCACCAGCCAGCGCCGGAAGCCGAAGAGCACCGCCTCCGTGATCCCGAGCAGCAGCAGGTACAGCGCCCCGAGCCACACGCCCCCGGGGTCCCGGTCCGCGACGGGCCCGTCCACCAGCCACTTCAGGACGAGGGGGATGACGAGCGACAGACAGGAGGCGACGACCGCGACGAGGGCGGCCGTGAACAGCCGCCCCCGCACGGGCCGTACGTACGGCCACAGACGGAGCAGGACGCGCACCGCCGACCGGTCGGGGGCGCTTGCTGGGGGTACGGGGTTCTCGGGCATCAGGTCCGACCTTACGGTTCGCCACTGACACCGCCCACCCGGTTTTCCGGCCGCGCCCCGGGCTTCGCTCCGGACCGCTTCCGGCCGCGTCTCGGGCTTCGCTCCGGACCGCTTCCGGCCGCGCCTCCGGACCGTTTCCCGGAACCGCCTTGACCGGACGAAGCCGCAGGCCGGAGACTTGCCCGGCCCCGCACCGGGGTGTGCACGGAGGGGACCGCATGACCACGCTCGACACCTATGAGACCCGCTGCGAACAGCTCTTCCTGGCGGGCGGCAACGCGGCCGTGCGCCGGGCCGCGCAGGAGGGGCTCGAAGCCCTCGGCCCGCAGGCCGACCTCTACTGCTGGCTCGCCCTCGGGCACGCCGCCGAGGACGAGGACGACCACGACGACCTCGCCGAGGAGGCCTTCCGCGCCGGTCTCGCCCTCGACCGCGACCACCTCGGGCTCCTCGCCGGCTACGCCGAGCTGTGCCTGCGCGCCGACGGGTTCGAGCACCCCGGCCGCGCCGGCCGCGCCGTCGCCCTCTCCCGGCGCCTGAAGGAACTGGCCCCCGACTCCGCCGAGGCCGACCGGCTCGCCGCCGCCGAGCGCTGGGCCCGCCGGGGCTACTGGGAGGACCTGCGGACGGCCGCCGTCGAGGGGAGGCTCGCCGCCGGGCGGACGCAGGAGCAGGCCCGGGCCCTCGCCGACGACCTCGCCGACGGCGCCGCCGCCGTCCGCGCCGCCGAGGCCGCCGACCCCACCGACCGCGCGGCGGCCGTGCGGGCCGCGACCGCCGAGGCGCTCGCGGGCCCCCGGAACGCGCCGGTGCGCTTCCTCGGGCGTCACCGCGGGGCGATCTGGGTGCTCTCCGGCTGCCTCGCCCTGGTCACCAACCAACTGCTCCGGCAGGCGGGGATCGCCGGGGCCTTCAGCCCGTGGGGCTACCTCTGGCTGCTGCCGGTCCTCCTCGTCGACCGCCGCTTCGCCGCCGTGCGCAGGGAGGCCGAGGCCCGGTACGTGACCCGGCTCGAAACGACGCTCGCCGGCCGGGACTGAGCCGTACCGGGCGTCCGCCGTCGCCCCCGGACACGACCGGGGGATCCCGGGCCGCCCCTGAGCGGCCGGATCCCCTTCGCGTTCCCCCCACTTCGCGTTCCCCTACTTCGACACCCGCAGCAGCACCACCGACCGGGCCCCCACCGCGAGCGTCTCCCCGCCCCGGTGGACCGTGCCCGGTGGCGCGGACTGGTCCTCGCGGGCGGTGTCCACGACCAGTTCGTACGTCTCCGCCCAGGGCGGGCCCGGCAGCCGGAAGTCCAGCGGGCGGTGGTCGGCGTGCAGGACGGCGAGGAAGCTGTCGTCGGTGATCCGCTCGCCCCGGGCGTCCCGGCCCGGGATGTCCCGGCCCGACAGGTAGAGGCCGAGCGTGCCCGTCCGCGCGTACCAGTCGCCCTCCGTCATCTCCGCCCCCTCGGCCGTGAACCAGGCCAGGTCCCGCAGCCCGTCCGCGCGCTGCGGCCGGCCGGAGAAGAAGGCCCGGCGGCGCAGCACCGGATGCCGGTGGCGCAGCGCGAGCAGCCGCCGGGACAGGGCGAGGAGCTGGGCCCGGCCCGGGTCCTCCGGCAGCGACCAGTCGAGCCAGCCGATCTCGTTGTCCTGGCAGTACGCGTTGTTGTTGCCGCCCTGGGTGCGGCCCATCTCGTCGCCGGAGACCAGCATCGGCACCCCGGTCGACAGGAGCAGGGTGGTGAGCAGGTTGCGCTGCTGGCGCAGCCGCAGCGCCCCGATCTCCGGGTCGTCGGTCTCGCCCTCCGCGCCGCAGTTCCAGGAGCGGTTGTCGTGGGTGCCGTCCCGGTTGCCCTCGCCGTTGGCCTCGTTGTGCTTCCGCTCGTACGTGACGAGGTCCCGCAGGGTGAAGCCGTCGTGGGCGGTGACGAAGTTGACCGAGGCGTACGGCCGGCGCCCGCCCCAGGCGTACAGGTCGCTGGAGCCGGAAAGGCGGTAGCCGAGGTCCCGCACGTCCGGCAGCGCCCCGCGCCAGAAGTCCCGCACCGCGTCCCGGTAGCGGTCGTTCCACTCGGTCCACAGCGGCGGGAAGGCCCCCACCTGGTAGCCGCCGTTGCCCACGTCCCAGGGCTCCGCGATCAGCTTCACCCGGCGCAGGACCGGGTCCTGGGCGATGACCGCGAGGAAGGGGGAGAGCATGTCGACGTCGTGGAAGGAGCGGGCGAGGGCCGCCGCCAGGTCGAAGCGGAAGCCGTCCACCCCCATCTCGGTCACCCAGTAGCGCAGGCTGTCGGTGATGAGCCGCAGCACCTGCGGCTGCACCACGTGCAGGGTGTTGCCGCAGCCCGTGTAGTCGGCGTACCGGCGGGCGTCGGACTGGAGCCGGTAGTAGCCCCGGTTGTCGATGCCCTTCAGGGAGAGCGTCGGGCCCAGCTCGCCCGCCTCCGCCGTGTGGTTGTAGACCACGTCGAGGATGACCTCGATCCCGGCCGCGTGCAGTGCCCGCACCATCCCCTTGAACTCGCCGACCTGCTGGCCGGCCGTCCCCGAGGAGGAATAGCCGGCGTGCGGCGCGAAGTAGCCGACGGAGTTGTACCCCCAGTAGTTGCGCAGGCCCCGCCGCAGCAGGTGGTCCTCGTGCGCGAACTGGTGCACCGGCAGCAGCTCCACCGCCGTCACCCCGAGCCGTACGAGGTGGTCGACGGCCGCCGGGTGCGCGAGGCCCGCGTACGTGCCGCGCAGGTGCTCCGGGATGCCCGGGTGCAGCCGGGTGAAGCCCTTGACGTGCACCTCGTAGATGACCGAGTCCTGCCAGGGCGTCTTGGGCCGGCGGTCGTCGGACCAGTCGTCGTCGTCGTGGACGACGACCCCCTTCGGGACGTGCGGGGCGGAGTCCCGCTCGTCGCGGACGGTGTCCGCCACGTGCTGCTGCGGCCAGTCCCGCACGTGCCCGTACACCTCGGGCGGAAGGGAGAACTCGCCGTCCACGGCCCGCGCGTACGGGTCGAGGAGCAGCTTCGCCGGGTTCCACCGGGCGCCCGTCCACGGGTCCCAGCGGCCGTGCACCCGGTAGCCGTACCGCTGCCCCGGGCCGATCCCGGGCACGAAGCCGTGCCAGATCTCGTGGGTCAGCTCGGTCAGCGGCAGCCGCCGCTCCCTCCCGTCCCCGTCGAACAGGCACAGTTCGACGGCCTCCGCCCCGCCCGCCCACAGGGCGAAGTTGGTGCCCGCGACCCCGCCGGGTCCGACCCGGCAGCGGGCGCCGAGGGGCGTCGGCGCCCCCGGCCACACGGGCGGTCCCGCCCGCTCCAGGGCATGCTGCTGTACCGCCTCCTGCTCGGCTGCGCTCGCCACCGTCCGGCCTCCCGCGGCTCCGTCGGGCCCGCGCCCGGGGACCGGCGGCGTCCCTGCCGCCGGTCCCCGGGCGCGGTTTCTCCTCCTGTTCTTCCCGTACGGCCGTGCTCCCAACATGACCCGCACGCACGTTTCCCCTGGAGGGTGGCCGTCGTTGGGCCGGGCGTGAGATCTGTATGGAGACGGGCGGCGCACGCCCTCGCGGTGGCGGGACTGGTGGCGGGCCTCGCGGGCTGCACCGGAACGGACGGCGGCAGGGGCATCGACCTCTCCCTGCCGGGCAAGGCACGGGCCCCCGGTGACGTCATCCGGGTCACCCCGGAGGACGGCAGCCGCGCGGTCCCGACCGGGCAGGCGGTCGAGGTGGGGGTGGACGGCGGGCGGCTCGAACGGGTGACCGTCGCCCGGATCGAGGACGGCCGGCGGACCGAGGTCGCCGGGGAGATCTCCGCCGACGGGCTGCGCTGGCGGCCCCCGGCCGGCCACCGGCTCGCGCCGGCCGCCAAGTACAGCGTGGACGCCGTCGCCCTCGACGCGCACGGGCGGCGCTCGGCCCGCCACACCACCTTCAGCACCGTGGTGCCCGAGTCCCGCTTCATCGGATACTTCAAGCCGGAGAACCGCTCCACGGTCGGCACCGGCATGATCGTCTCCTTCACCTTCAGCCGGCCCGTCGAGAACCGGGCCGCGGTCGAGCGCGCCGTCCGGATCACCTCCGACCCGCCGGTCGAGGTCGTCGGCCACTGGTTCGGCGGGGAGCGGCTCGACTTCCGCCCCGAGCGGTACTGGGCCGCCGGCACCCGGGTCACCGTCGACATCGGCCTGCGGGACGTCGAGGGGGCGCCCGGCGTGTACGGCGTCCAGCGCAAGAGGATCGGCTTCACCGTCGGCCGCTCCCAGGTCTCCGTCGTGGACGCCGCCGCTCACACCATGGAGGTCCGCAGGGACGGCGAGGTCCTGGCCACCCTGCCGATCACGGCGGGAGCGCCGAAGACCACCACGTACAACGGGAAGATGGTCGTCACCGAGCTGTACGACGTGACGCGGATGAACGGCGCCACGGTCGGCTTCGGCGGCGAGTACGACATCAAGGACGTGCCGCACGCGATGCGGCTCACCGAGTCCGGGACCTTCCTGCACGGCAACTACTGGGCCCCGCCCGAGACCTTCGGCACCGCCAACGTCAGCCACGGCTGCGTGGGGCTCCGGGACGAGAAGGGCGGCAGCGAGCGGTCGCCCGCAGGCTGGTTCTTCGACCGGACCCTGATCGGCGACGTGGTGGAGGTGGTCAACTCCCGCGACCGGAAGGTCGCTCCCGACAACGGTCTCGGCGGCTGGAACACGGACTGGAAGAGCTGGAAGACCGGTTCCGCGCTCCGCTGACCCCGCCCTTCCCCGTCACCCCCGTCGTCCCCCGCCCCTCCCGCCGCTTCGGTCGTCATAGCACGTCGATCGGGACGGAACGGTGACATGCGCGAGGATCTTTCGTGTCCTGCGGTGTGATTATCTAGCGCCGTGTGCGCGAGTGGATGCGCGCGGGGGTGGGGCCGCGGCGGTGCCGGGCCGTGCGAGGGGAGAAGACCACAGTGAACGGGCAGCCGATATCGGGGGCGTCGGTAGGGACCACGGGGCGGGGCCGGCGACGCGGGGGCGTCCGGCTCCAGGCCCTGGCGGCGGGGGCGCTGCTCCTGGTGCTCACCGCCTGCGGCGGCGGCGGGGAGGCCACCGGCGGAGCGAAGGGCCCGGAGGCCCAGAACGCCGGCAGGCAGGAGAACGCGGCCTCCCGGGCCGTCGTGACGATCCTTCCGAAGGACGGCGCCGACTCGGTCGCCACCAGCGGCGCCCTCAAGGTGACCGCCCAGGAGGGCAGGCTGACCACGGTCACGGTCGCCGACTCCAAGGGCACCGCGGTCGAGGGCGAGATCGCGAAGGACGGCGCCAGCTGGCAGCCCACCGCCCACCTGGCCGGGGGCACCCAGTACAAGGTCCACGCCGTCGCCAAGGACGCCGAGGGCCGTGAGTCGGCGAAGGACACCACCTTCACCACCCTGGTCCCGAAGAACACCTTCATCGGCCACTACACGCCGGAGGACGGCTCGACCGTCGGCGTCGGCATGCCGGTCTCCATCAACTTCACCCGGGGCATCACCGACCCCGAGGCCGTCGAGAAGGCCATCGAGGTGACGGCCGTGCCGTCCGTCCCGATCGAGGCCCACTGGTTCGGCAACGACCGCCTGGACTTCCGCCCCGAGCAGTACTGGGCCGCCGGCACCAAGGTGACGGTCCATCTGAACCTGGACGGCGTCGAGGGCCGCCCCGGTGTGTACGGCAAGCAGAAGAAGACCGTCGGCTTCACCATCGGCCGCCGTCAGGTCTCCACCGTCGACGCCGAGGCGAAGACCATGAAGGTCGAGCGCGACGGGAAGATCGTCAAGACGCTGCCGATCACCGCGGGCGCGCCGTCCACGACCACGTACAACGGTCAGATGGTCATCAGCGAGAAGTACGAGGTGACCCGGATGAACGGCGCCACGGTCGGCTTCGGCGGCGAGTACGACATCAAGGACGTGCCGCACGCGATGCGCCTGTCCACCTCGGGCACCTTCGTGCACGGCAACTACTGGGCCCCGAAGAGCACCTTCGGCTCGGAGAACGTCAGCCACGGCTGCGTCGGCCTCCAGGACGCCCGGGGCGCGGGGGACGCCTCGACCCCGGCGGCCTGGTTCTACGACAGCTCGATCATCGGTGACGTGGTCGTCGTGAAGAACTCCAAGGACAAGCAGATCAAGCCGGACAACGGCCTCAACGGCTGGAACATGCCGTGGTCGGAGTGGATCGCCTAGGCGTTCCGGAGCTTTTCGGCGGGGCCCGGTGCTGTGAGCAACAGCACCGGGCCCGTCGTCGTTGACGGCCCCTAACCTTCTCCCATGACTGTGAACCTCGAAGTCGCCGAAGGCGTCGGCACGATCCGCCTCGACCGCCCCCCGATGAACGCCCTGGACGTCGCCACCCAGGACCGGCTGCGCGAGCTCGCCCAGGAGGCGACCGACCGCGACGACGTGCGGGCCGTGGTCCTCTACGGCGGCGAGAAGGTGTTCGCGGCCGGCGCGGACATCAAGGAGATGCAGGTCATGGACCACGTGGCCATGGTCAAGCGCTCGCGCGCCCTCCAGGACGCCTTCACCGCCGTCGCCCGCATCCCCAAGCCGGTCGTCGCCGCCGTCACCGGCTATGCCCTCGGCGGCGGCTGCGAGCTGGCGCTCTGCGCCGACTTCCGGATCGCCGCCGACAACGCCAGGCTCGGCCAGCCGGAGATCCTGCTCGGCCTGATCCCGGGCGCGGGCGGCACCCAGCGCCTCTCCCGCCTCGTCGGCCCCTCCAAGGCCAAGGACCTCATCTTCACCGGCCGGATGGTGAAGGCGGACGAGGCCCTGTCCCTCGGCCTGGTCGACCGGGTCGTCCCGGCCGCCGAGGTGTACGAGCAGGCGCATGCGTGGGCCGCGAAGCTGGCGCAGGGTCCCGCCGTCGCCCTGCGGGCCGCGAAGGAGGCGATCGACCAGGGCCTGGAGACCGACATCGACACCGGTCTGGCCGTCGAGCGCACCTGGTTCGCCGCCCTGTTCGCCACCGAGGACCGCGAGCGCGGGATGCGCAGCTTCGCCGAGGAGGGCCCGGGGAAGGCGAAATTCGGCTGAGCTGACCGAAAGGGGTACGGCGGACGTCGGCCAGGTGTCCGTAAGGCGCCTGCCCGGGGCCCGTGGGGGGCCGATTCCGGCGGAACGGCCCCCGCGGGCCGCCCCGTCCGGCCATGATGGGGGGCATGGCGGGCCTGGAGGGTAGGGAACAACCACGGCAGCGCGCGAGCGCCGCCGCGGCGCGGTGGTCACTGGCCGCGGACGACGAACAGGCCGCCGAGGCAGTGGAGTTGTACGGCAATCCGGCCGAGGACGACGTGCGGCTGCCGTCCCGCCCCGAGTCCGCGTGGGTGGCCCGCCGGCTCACGCAGCACGTCGTGATGCGCCAGTGGGGGCTGGGGCCGCAGCTCGCCGAGCACGCGGTCCTCCTGGTCTCGGAGCTGGTGGGGAACGCCGTCCGGCACACCGGCGCCCGGGTCTTCGCGCTGCGGTTGCAGCGGCGCCGGGGCTCGATCCGGGTCGAGGTGCGCGACCCCTCGCGCGGGCTGCCCTGTCTGCTGCCGGTGCACGAGCTGGACACGAGCGGCCGGGGGCTCTTCCTGGTCGACAAGCTGGCGGACCGGTGGGGCGTGGACCTGGCCCCGCGCGGCAAGACGACCTGGTTCGAGATGCGGGTCGCGGACCGCCCCTGACCCCGCCCCGGACGCACGGAAGCCCCCGTGCGCCGTGGTGGGGCGAGCTGGGGGCTTCCGTGTGATGCGCCGTGGACGGGGGGGTGTATCCACGGCCGCTGTGTCGACCTGGCCCGGGTCAATGGAGGTCGTGTCGACGACTATGACAGACGAGCACCCCCATCGCCAAAAACCCTTACCGGGATCAAACCGGGCGAACCTGAACACTTTAACTGTGAATCGTTGGTGACATGTGGCACCCGCCTTGTAAACAGTGAATGACTATGCGATTCGCTGTTTGTTTCCTGGGGTCGTCCGCATGTCGGACGGCTGACGAAGGGCCGCGGGCGTCCCGGTCGGCGGCCCCCGTCGGCCCACCGGGCCGGGGCGGCTAATCTGACCCCCGTCAGACAGGCACCATGAAGGGGCGGAAACAGTGGCGGACATCGAGTCGGCACGCACGGCATTCAACCGGTACGACGTGGACGGGGACGGCTTCATCACCGCCGCGGAGTACAAGAGCGTGATGGCGCAGCTGGGCGACTTCCACGTCACCGAGACGGTCGCCGAGGCGCTCATCAAGCAGCGCGACGACAACGGCGACGGCCGGCTGTCGTGGGACGAGTTCTGGTCGCACCTCAGCAAGGCCTGACCCGCCCGCCCGGACGGGCCGCGCGACCGTGGTCGCCGCCCGTCCGGGGCGCGGCGTCGTCTTCCGCAAGCCGTGCTTCTCTCAGCCCACGCTCCAGCGGATCATCCAGGCCTCGTTCTGGATGGAGATGACGTGCTCGCACTTCGAGACGAAGGACTCCGCGCTTTCGCCGGGGCGCGAGGGGTCTGCCGTCCGCCGGTCGAGAAGCCGCTCCAGTTCCTCGGCGGTACGCAGGAACTCCAGGTGCTGGTAGGTGTACCGCCGCGCTGTCGCATGCGCGGTCACCGCGATGGAGACGGAAGCGATCACACCGGTCCAGGCCGCGAGACCGCCGATCGCGAAGGCCCCGGCCGCCGCGGCCACCAGGGCGCCCGCGGCGCCGAAGACGAGTTCCGTCTTCGCGAAGAACTCCACCCTGCTCCGCATCCACGCGGCTCTGGGACGGTAGTACGAGTCGATCTGACGGCGCAGGCGTCGGTCGACGTAGGTGTCCAGGTCGACCACGGGCGGCAGAGGGCGCACCTCGGCGGAGATCCCGTCGGTGTGCCGCACGAGATCGGTGGCGTCCACGCGGAAGCTGTGGGCGCGTTCCGCCAGCAGTACCGCGCCGCTCGCCCTTTCCGCGTAGGGGCCCACGCCGGCGAGGCAGGCGTAGACCTCGCCCTTGAGCGCCTCGGACACGGCCCGCGTGCGAATCCAGTCGCTCATGGGGCCGGGACCACCCCGGTGGGCCAGCAGGGGGGAAAGGCCGGCGGCGAGGGCGGCGACGAAGGCCAGTACCGCGCCCAGCCGGGGGTTCCAGTCCATAACCTGCGCGGATGCGGCTCCCAGTACGGCCGCCGCGACCACCAGGACCAGGGCCCTCGAACGTGCGGTCTCGACCGATGCCTTGAGCCGGTTCGCGCTCTGGGACCAGATGCTCTGCTGGTCCCAGACCTTTCGTATGGTCGCGTTCTCCTGCGTCGTCGTCACGATGAGATTCTGACGGCTCCTCACCTTTCGCGTCACTCCTTCGGCGCCGGACGCCGTCTCTCGCGGGCGCGCCTTCCACGGCGTACGGGGCGCGGGTGGGCCCCGGCCCGAGAACGGCGCCCGGGCCGAGCGGCGGGAAAGCTCCGGCGGAGCCGCTCCGCGCACCAGTCTCGCCCCATCGCCTGACAGACGGGCCCGGGAGGGGCAGACTGCACTGCACGTTCGTCGCTTCGGGGAGACCGTGTGAGTCGTTTTCCATTACGTTCGCGTCTGGTCGCGGGTGCCGTCGGCACGGCATGGGTGATGACGGCGTGCGGCGGCCCGGTCGGTGACGACCGGGGAAGCGGGGACCGCCCGGCCGGAGGTACGGCGCGAACGGTGCCCCGGGCCGGCGCCACCTCCCCGGCACCGGCGGCGCCCGTGTCGCCGGAGCCCACGGCGACGTCTGGCCAGGAGCTGGCGACCTACCCCTTCGATTTCCCGCCGCACCTCGTGTCGGACGGCCGTACGCTGGCGGTCTTCGACTCCCCGGCGGGAGGCGGCCATCGGCTGGATCTGTTCGACCTGCGCAGCGGACGGAAGACGAACACGCTCGCTCTGGAGACGTCCGACCAGTGGAAGAACGCGTGTGCGCTCACGCTCGTTCCGCAGGAACGGGGGGGACACTCGCTCATCGTCTCCACGAGCGTCGTGGCGCGGCCGGCCGAGGGGATCCATCCCGCACGGGGCACCCTCTCTCTGCGCGCCCACGACGCGGTGACCGGATCCTTGCTGTGGAAGAAGGACGTGGAGAGGGACAGCACGCAGTGGGGGAGCAGCTGCGAGGGCGCGACCACCACGGAGCTCACCCTGTCCGCCACCTCCGACGGGACTCACGCCCTCCTCTCTCCGGGTCTGAAGACCTACCTCGTCCGGCTCGCCGACGGTGTCACGCGACAGGTTCCGGAAGAGACGGTCGTCCTGGACCGCTGGCTCGGCCTGCCCCGCGGGAGTTCCTCCGACACCGGCGCGGTCTCCGTGGACATCCAGGCGCCCGCCACCGGCAGGAAGCTCGGAACCGTCGCCGAGCCGGTCACGGCGGACAGCGAGGACCTCGGGAAGACCACCGCCCACCGAGGGATCCTGATCGCCCTCGACAGCGAGGACGCCCAGGGGGAGAACGCCATGAGGGGGTACTCCCTCCCCTCGGGGAAGCCCGTCTGGTCCCTGCGGCATTCGGACACCGGACACGACGACTGGGTCACCATGGACCTGGACCCGGCCACGGGGACCGCCATCGTTCACGACAACGGTGGAGGCTCGCTCGGCGCGCTCGCGGCCGTCGACACGGCGTCCGGAAAGCTGCGGTGGAAGATCGACGGGTCGGACGACTTCTGCGGGATCGCGGATGGTCGCGTCTACCTCCGGGCCAACGATCAACTGGCCGTTCTCGACGCGACGTCCAAGCGGCAGGTGCGCTTCGACGCCCAGGACACCGAATGTCCGGACGTCCTCCCCGGAGTGCTGAGGTACACCGACGAGGAACAGCAGGACACCACCGCCACGTACCAGTACAGGATCGCGATCCCATGACCTTTGAGACAACCGACTACTTCATCAGCTACACCGGTGCCGACAAGAACTGGGCCGCGTGGACGAACGACGTCCTCGAAGGCGCCGGCTACCGCACGGTCGTCCAGCTACTGGACTTCACCGCCGGCGGGAACTTCGTCACGGACATGGACGACGCCCTGCGCAGCGCCCGGCGGATCATCCTGATCCTCACTCCCGCCTTCCTGGAGTCCGGGATGACGAAAGCCGAATGGACCACCGTGTTCCGCAAGGATCCGGACGGCTCCCGTCGCCTGATCGTCCCCGTGATGGTGAAGCCCACGGAGGTCGAGGGACTCCTCGGCCCCCGGACGAGGATCTCGCTGGTCGGCCTGGACGAGGACACCGCCCGCGGCAGGCTCCTCGACGGCTTGCGCCCCGCCCGCTCCCGTCCCCGCCCTCCCGCCCCCTTCCCGGGTGCCGGATGACCGTCGACTTCTTCATCTCCTACGCCGACGAGGACCTCACGTGGGCCGAATGGATCGGCTGGCAGCTCGAGAACGAGGGATACACGGTCCGGCTGGGTGCCTGGGACCATGAGACCCCCGGAGACAACAGCGTCCTGGCCCGTGACCGGGACCTGCGAGCGGCGAAACGCCTGATCGCCGTCGTCTCGACCTCCTACCACTTCTCTTCGCGCGGCGGCGCGGAGTGGTCGTCCTTCGCTCGCGACGACCCGTCCGGCGAAGGGCTCACCGTGCTTCCCGTGGAGGTCGAGCCGACGTCGACCGGAGCCCTGTTGGGCAACCTCACCCCTGTGGTCCTGCACGGTCTGCCCGAGGCGCGCGCCGCTGCCGTACTCAAACGGGCCGTCACCCACACGCGCCTCAAGCCCTCGCAGCGCCCGGGGTTCCCCGGGCGCGGGGCGCCGCGCTTTCCCCGCCGCGCCACCCCGGCCGGCATGCGCGGCGACACGAAGTTCCTCCTGGGCCTGCTGGTGCTGGACACCCTGGGGTTCCTGTACGGCGCCGCCGCCTACAACGGCGACGGAGGGAGCGGGGACCTGAAGCGGGCCGTCATCGCGCTCGTGATGCTCGTGTTCACCGTCGCCACTCTCAAACGGTGGTTCGCACGCCGCTTCTGACCCGGGGCGGGCCCCGGACTACTCGACCGGGGGCAGGACGCGGATCAGCGCGTCGTCGTCGGAGTAGTAGGAGTACTCGCCGAGCGGCTGTCCGCAGTCGGTCCGATCGGGGGTGTAGGCCAGCTGGCGGCCTGTTCGGGGATCGATCACCACCAGCTGGTTGTTCGTCTCGACCGCGACACCGGCGGAATTCGCCGTGCAGACTTCGAGGTCGGGAATCTCCCACAGCTTTTTCCCGTCACTCAGGGAAAGGCCCAGTTCTTTCTGCGGCTCCTCGGGGGCGACGCCTTTCGCGTCGGCCGCCGCCAGGTCGGGAAAGATCACCACGCCGGCGTCCTCGACGAGCGTCACCTTCTCACTGATCGGCCCCGAGTACGAGACTCCCTTGATCTCCCAGTTCACCTTTCCGGTCGCCAGTGACCGGGACTGCAGTGCGTAGGAGAGCGGGTCTCCGGACATGCGGCGGGCAATGAAGAGGGTGGACCCGTCGGAGGACGTGGCGAACTTGCCGGGCACATCGGAAAGGGCGCCGATGACGTCGTGCTCCGGAAAGGAGAAAAGTGTCCGTCCAGTCGCCGGGTCGGTGACCGGTACCGATTTCATCCCGTTGAGACAATTGGCGCATACGCCGTCGAACACCAGGATGTGATTTCCCACGGCGCGGGGGACGATCCCGTCACCGAGGGCGCGGGACGTGCCGTCGGTCAGGTCGATGACCCACTGGCTGAACGCGAGCCACTTCTCGTCCCTGGTGACGGTGGCCTCCTGGGGATCCTGGCAGCTGAGGGCTTCCTCGGAGTCCGCGACGAGCGGCTTGCTCCAGCGCTGTTCGTACGTCTTGGCGTCCGTGGCGACGATCGACAGGGTCCACGTCTCCGGCGCCAGTCCGGCGGCCGGTTTCTCCGTGACCCTGCCCCAGATCAGCGATCCGGACTCGGGCGACGAGTCGACGACCGCGAGAATGCAACCGCCTTCGAATCCCGCGATGCCGGAACGCGCGATTTCCGTTCCGTTCGCCGCGTGGGTGATGACGCTTTCCTCGCCGACGGTCACGAAGAACTCGGAGTTCGAATGAAAGCTATTCACGTCGTCGATCGTGGCGGATTTCGTGAACAGCTTCTCGTTCGGATCGCTCGAACCGGATGAATTCTTCTTTTCGTCCGGGGTTTCTTTTGAAGAGGAAGCCTCCGGTGACGGGGGAGGATTCTTGCCGTCCCCTTGCGGGGCGCAGGCCACTAGCAGGAACAATGCCGACAGCACGGCAGGAAAAATCCTTTTGTATGCCACAGTGCGACCGTACCAGCGCGCGTACGAAGGTGTCCCGGGAACCGCGAAACGGTGACGAGGCCGGTGGGACCTCAGCACTCGATGATGTTCACCGCGAGCCCGCCCCGCGCCGTCTCCTTGTACTTCACGCTCATGTCGGCGCCCGTCTCCTTCATGGTCTTGATGACCTTGTCGAGGGAGACCAGGTGGCTGCCGTCGCCGCGCATCGACATCTTCGCGGCCGTGACCGCCTTGACCGCCGCCATGCCGTTGCGCTCGATGCAGGGGATCTGGACCAGGCCGCCGACCGGGTCGCAGGTCAGGCCCAGGTTGTGCTCCATGCCGATCTCGGCGGCGTTCTCTACCTGCTCCGGGGAGCCGCCCAGGACCTCGGCGAGGGCGCCGGCCGCCATCGAGCAGGCCGAGCCGACCTCGCCCTGGCAGCCGACCTCGGCGCCGGAGATCGAGGCGTTCTCCTTGAAGAGCATGCCGACCGCGCCGGCCGCGAGGAGGAAGCGGACCACGCCGTCCTCGTCCGCGCCGGGGACGAAGTTCATGTAGTAGTGCAGGACGGCGGGGATGATGCCGGCCGCGCCGTTCGTCGGGGCCGTGACCACCCGCCCGCCCGCCGCGTTCTCCTCGTTCACCGCCATCGCGTACAGGGTGATCCACTCCATGGCGTGCGCCTCCGGGTTCCCCTCGGAGCGCAGCTTGCGGGCGGAGTTCGCGGCGCGGCGGCGGACCTTCAGGCCGCCGGGCAGGATGCCCTCGCGGGACATGCCGCGCGAGACGCAGGACTGCATGACCCGCCAGATCTCCAGCAGGCCCGCCCGGATCTCGTCCTCGGTGCGCCAGGCCTTCTCGTTCTCCAGCATCATCGCGGAGATCGACAGGCCGGTCTCCTTCGCGAGGCGGAGCAGCTCGTCGCCGGTGCGGAAGGGGTACTTCAGGACCGTGTCGTCCGGGACGATCGGGTTCTCGCCGGCCACCGCGTCCTCGTCGACCACGAAGCCGCCGCCGACCGAGTAGTACGTCTTCTCCAGGACGAGCCCGCCCTCCGCGTCGTACGCGAAGACCGTCATGCCGTTGGCGTGGTACGGGAGCGCCTTGCGCCGGTGCAGGACCAGGTCGGCGTCGAAGTCGAAGGGGATCTCGTGGGCGCCGAGCAGGTTGATCCGGCCGCTCGCCTTGATCCGCTCGAACTCCTCGTCCGCGTGCTCCACGTCGACCGTGCGGGGCGAGTTCCCCTCCAGGCCGAGCAGGACGGCCTTGGGGGTGCCGTGGCCGTGGCCGGTGGCGCCGAGGGAGCCGTACAGCTCCGCCCGCACCTTCGCGGTGTGGGCCAGCAGGCCCTCGTTCTTCAGGCGGCGGGCGAACATCCGGGCCGCGCGCATGGGGCCCACCGTGTGGGAGCTCGACGGACCGATGCCGATCGAGAACAGGTCGAAGACCGAGATGGCCACGGGATGACTCCTTGTGGGGGGCTGGACGTCGTTGTCTGCCGGGGTGGTGCAGAGAGCGCGTGGGCGGGGGACATGGATCGGGGCACCGCGCCCGTTGTTCCAGTGTGCGCGGTGCCCCGGATGTCCGTACGAACAAAAGCGTACGAAATTACTAAGGTGTCACTTCAGGCCGGGGTACAGCGGGTGCTTGTCCGCGAGGGCGGTCACCCGGGCCTTGAGGGCCTCGGCCTTCTCGGCGTCGAAGCCCGGCTTGAGGGTCTCGGCGATGACGTCCGCGACCTCGCGGAAGTCCTCGGCCCCGAAACCGCGGGTCGCGAGCGCCGGCGTGCCGATGCGCAGGCCGGAGGTGACCATCGGGGGACGCGGGTCGTTCGGGACCGCGTTCCGGTTGACCGTGATGCCGACCTCGTGGAGGCGGTCCTCGGCCTGCTGGCCGTCCAGCTCCGACTCCCGCAGGTCGACCAGGAGCAGGTGCACGTCCGTGCCGCCGGACAGGACCGAGACGCCGTGGGCGGTCACGTCGTCCCGCACCAGGCGCTCGGCGATGATCCGGGCGCCCTCCAGGGTGCGCTCCTGGCGCTCCTTGAACTCCTCCGAGGCCGCGACCTTGAAGGAGACGGCCTTGGCCGCGATCACGTGCTCCAGGGGGCCGCCCTGGAAGCCCGGGAAGACGGAGGAGTTCAGCTTCTTCGCGAACTCCTTCTTCGCCAGGATGATGCCGCCGCGCGGGCCGCCGAGCGTCTTGTGCGTGGTGGAGGTCACCACGTCCGCGTGCTCGACCGGGTTCGGGTGCAGACCGGCGGCGACCAGGCCCGCGAAGTGGGCCATGTCGACCCACAGGCGGGCGCCGACCTCGTCCGCGATCCGGCGGAACTCCGCGAAGTCCAGCTGGCGCGGGTACGCCGACCAGCCCGCGATGATCACCTTCGGGCGGTGCTCCTTGGCGAGGCTCTCGACCTCGGCCATGTCGACCAGACCGGCCCCGTCCACGTGGTACGCGACCACGTTGAACTGCTTGCCGGAGAAGTTCAGGCGCATGCCGTGGGTGAGGTGGCCGCCGTGCGCCAGGTCCAGGCCCAGGATCGTGTCGCCCGGCTGGGCGATCGCGAAGAGGGCGGCCTGGTTCGCGGAGGCGCCGGAGTGCGGCTGGACGTTGGCGTACTCGGCGCCGAACAGGTCCTTGAGCCGGTCGATCGCGATCTGCTCGGCCACGTCGACGTGCTCGCAGCCGCCGTAGTAGCGGCGGCCCGGGTAGCCCTCGGCGTACTTGTTGGTGAGGACGGAGCCCTGGGCCTCCATGACCGCGACCGGAGCGAAGTTCTCCGAGGCGATCATCTCGAGGGTGGACTGCTGACGGCGGAGCTCGGCGTCGACGGCGGCGGCGACGTCGGGGTCCAGCTCGTGGAGGGGAGTGTTCAGAAGCGACATGAATCGATCCCTAAGGGGTTTCGGGCCCGGTCTCAGTTCCCGGCGGAGAACGCGGCGTACTCGTCGGCGGTGAGCAGGTCGTCCGGCTCACCTGCGACGCGCACCTTGAACAGCCAGCCACCCTCGAACGGAGCCGTGTTCACCAGGGACGGGTCGTCCACCACGTCCTGGTTGGAGGCGACGACCTCGCCCGAGACTGGGGAGTAGAGGTCGCTCACGGACTTCGTCGACTCCAGCTCACCGCAGGTCTCGCCCGCGGTGACGGTGTCGCCGACCTCGGGGAGCTGGGCGTAGACGACGTCACCGAGCGCGTTGGCCGCGAACTCCGTGATGCCGACGGTCGCGACGCCTTCCTCGGCGTCCGACAGCCACTCGTGCTCCTTGGTGTACCGCAGCTGCTGGGGGTTGCTCATGACCTGATTCTCCTGGATCGGGGGAGTGCTGATGAACGTCGGTCTTGCGGGGTGAGACGCCTGGTGGGACGAACGCGTCACTTCTGGCGCTTGTAGAACGGCAGCGCCACGACCTCGTACGGCTCGTGCGTGCCCCGTATGTCCACGCCCACACCCGGGGTGCCGGGCTCCGCGTGCGCCGCGTCCACGTACGCCATCGCGATCGGCTTCCCGAGCGTCGGGGACGGGGCGCCGGAGGTGACCTCGCCGACGACCTCGCCGTCCTTGACGACGGAGAACCCGGCGCGCGGGACCCGACGGCCCTCGGCGACCAGGCCGACCAGCCTGCGCGGCGGGGCGGTCTCGGCGCGCTCGGCGGCCTTCTCCAGGGCCTCGCGGCCGACGAAGCGGCCCTCGTTGGTCGTCTTCTCGAACTTCACGACCCGGCCGAGACCGGCGTCGAAGGGGGTCAGGGAGGTGGTCAGCTCGTGGCCGTACAGCGGCATGCCCGCCTCCAGGCGGAGCGTGTCGCGGCAGGACAGGCCGCAGGGGATCAGGCCGACGCCCTCACCCGCCCCGGTCAGCGCCCTCCACACGCCCTCGGCGTGCTCCGGCCTCAGGAAGAGCTCGAAGCCGTCCTCGCCGGTGTAGCCGGTGCGGGCGATCAGCGCGGGCACGCCCGCGACCGTGCCCGGCAGGCCGGCGTAGTACTTCAGGCCGTCCAGGTCGGCGTCGGTGACCGACTTCAGGATGCCGGGGGACTCCGGGCCCTGAACCGCGATCAGGGCGTACGCGTCGCGGTCGTCGCGGACCTCGGCGTCGAAGCCGGCCGCGCGCTCGGTGAGGGCGTCCAGGACGATCTGGGCGTTGGAGGCGTTGGCCACCACCATGTACTCGGTCTCGCCCAGGCGGTAGACGATCAGGTCGTCCAGGATGCCGCCGTCCTCGCGACAGATCATCGTGTACCGGGCGCGGCCGGTGCCCACCGTGGAGATGTTGCCGACCAGGGCGAAGTCGAGCAGCTCGACGGCCTGTGGCCCGGTGACGGTGATCTCGCCCATGTGGGAGAGGTCGAAGAGGCCGGCCCGGGTGCGGACGGCGTTGTGCTCGTCGCGCTCGCTGCCGTACCGCAGGGGCATGTCCCAGCCCGCGAAGTCGGTCATGGTCGCGCCCAGGGAACGATGCAGGGCATCGAGGGCGGTGAGGCGGGGGGCGGTGGTCATGGGGTGGCTCCCGGGTCCCAAGGGCGTTCGGTGACGAAGACATGACGGGCGAGGACGTCCTCCCCATCTGTCATGGAACCTGAGAGGTTCACCGGGGGCATCTCGTCACCGAGAGCCCGGCTTGCACCTTGGGTGGGGACACGACGGTGTCCCGCTTTTCAGATCTGCCTCATCCACGCGGTACGGGGCCTGAGAGATTCAAGGGAGGGTCTTGCTCCTTCGGCGCCCGGACGCACTCCGTGGTGACCCACTTCGTGGCCGGAACTCTCCCGCGCGGATTCGAACGGCCGGTATGCGGTTGTGGCAGGCGACCGTGGGCGCCTGGCGCGCACATCATTGCACGCGGTGTCGGCACGGCAAATCACTTGTGTCCCATTACCGTTTCTTTACACTTCTTGGGAAGGGTCTCCCGAGACCCGTCAGGGGGAGCAGCGATGACGATCCAGCACACCGGCGCCTATGCGACGGGCACCGGCATACCGTCCCCACGGGCCCGCGCCCGGACCCGGGGACGGGGCCGGCTCCTGCGGGACCTGCGCGGGCGCGGCGGCCGGGGCCCCCGCGCCCTCGCCTTCGCGGCCGGGGACCTCGTGGTCGTCTCCGGGCTGCCCGGCAGCGGCAAGTCCACCCTCATGAAGCGGACCGCCGGGGACCGGGGCGTCGACTCCCAGGACGCCCGGGAGCGCTGGGAGGCCCGGATGCCCCGCCGCCTGCCGTACGCCCTCTACCGCCCCCTGGTCCGGATCGCGCACTACGCCGGGCTGCGCCGCGCCCTGCGCTCCGGCGCGAGCGTGGTCGTGCACGACTGCGGCACCCAGTCCTGGGTGCGCGGCTGGCTCGCCCGCGAGGCCCGCCGGCGGGGGAGCGAGCTGCACCTGGTCCTCCTCGACGTCACCCCGGACACCGCCAGGGCCGGGCAGCACGCCCGCGGCCGGGGCGTCTCCGCGTACGCCTTCGCCCGGCACCGCCGCGCGGTCGGGCGGCTGCTGCGGGCCGCCGGGACCGGCCGGCTCCCGCACGGCTGCGCCTCGGCGACCCTGCTCGACCGGGACGCCGCCGACACCCTCCGGACGATCACCTTCGGGGAGGCGGTCTGACCCCTCTCGTCGCGCGTCCGGGGCGCCCGTACCCCTCCCTTCCGGCCACGGCGGCGCCGGGGCGGCGTTAGGGTGCTGCGGGGCGGCCGGGTACGGCAGGCCGGGCGGGAAGGGGAACGGGACCGTGGACGTGACGTGGCCGGGCAACGAGCTCGAAGAGGTGCTTGCCGCCTCGCTCGGCGATCCCGGGGCGGGGGCCCGCCTCCTGGAGGTGCTGGGCCGCAGCCCGGTCTGGGTCCCCCTGCCCAACGGCGGCGGTCCCGACAGCCCCGACCTGGACCTCGCCACCATGGAGATCGAGGGCGCGGCCTACGTCCCCGTCTTCAGCTCCGAGCAGCAGCTCCGCGCCTGCGCCGGCGACCACATGTCCTTCGCCGTCGCCCCCGCCCGCGACTTCGCCCGCGGCCTGCCCCCGCAGCTCGGCATCGCCGTGAACCCCGGCGGCACCGTCGGCGTCCCGCTGCCCCCGCCCGCCGTCGCCGAGCTCTGCCGCGCCGGCCGGACCCCGCTCGACGGCCCCGCGTCCGGCGGCCGCGTCCGGCTCTTCGAGCCCGACTGGCAGGACGACCCCGTCGACTTCCTCGCCGCCGCCTCCGCCGAGTTCGAGGCCACCGGCGTCGTCGCCAGCGCCCGCCGCGCCCTCGCCAGCGTCGAGGGCACCGAACCGGCCCTCTTCATCGGCGTCCGGCTCTCCCACTGGGAGGGCGCCGACCGCACCGCCCCCCTGGACGCCCTCGGCCGGGCCCTCGGCCGCGTCGAGGTCGCCTGGCCGGTCAACCTCATCCTGCTCGACATGGCGCAGGACCCGGTGGGCGACTGGATGGTGGAGCGGGTCCGCCCCTTCTACCAGCGCGCCGCCGTGTGAGCGGCACCCTGTTTAAGCTGAACTGATTTCGACGGAACCGGTTCGACGGACCGGTTCGACGGCCGCACCTGACCCGGTGGCCGGACAGACGTGGTGGACGGAAGAGGGGCGGGACCCAGGGTGAGCGCGTCAGGCATCGCTCCGACCGGGCAGGTCGAGCACATGCTGGGCCAGGTGGCACCCGGACGCTACGACGCGTACGAGCGGCTGCTGCACGCCCTCGCCGACGGCGAGCTGCGGATGCTGCTCTGGCAGGGCGCGCCCGGCTCGCCCGACGCCCAGTACGGGAACATGGAGGTCGACGGCTTCGGCTACGCCCCCTGCGTCACCTCCGACCAGGAGCTCGCCGCCTCCGGCTGGAACCGCGCCCACGAACTCGTCACCGGCCGCGAGATCGCCCGCGCCCTCTACCCGGACCGCTGGGGCGTCTGGTTGAATCCGCACGCTCCCGGCGGCGGCGTCGGCATCCCCTGGGCCGACCTGCGCCGGATCGCCACCGGTCTCGACCGGATGCCCGCCGGGCCGCTGCGCGTCACCGAGCCCGCCCTGGAGATCCCGCAGTTCTACGCCCTGATCACGCAGAACGCGCACCGCACCCCGGCCGTCCGGGCGCTGCGGCGCGGCTGGGTGCAGCCCGCGCTCGGCTCCCCGTACCTCGTCATCGGGCTCGACCTGTACGACACCTCCCCGGCGGCCGTCGACACGGTGCGGTCGATGATGCGCCAGTCCATCGGCTCCGTCCCCGACGGGCTGCCCGTCTCGACGGTCGCCCTCTCCGACGCGTACGACCCGGTGGCGCTCTGGCTGCGGGCGAACGCGCGCCCCTTCTACGACCGCGAGGCGCACGCGGGGCGCGGCGCGGCCCCGGCCCCCGCCCCCGGGTACGGCTACCCGCCGGCGGCGCCGTCCGGATACTGAGACGCCTCCGGTTCCCCGTCCGTCCCGCCGGTCCCGTCGGAAGCCTTCGTTCGCCCCAATTGAAGAGGTCGAAGGACCAGTTGGGCGACATGTCCGATTGGGGGGAAGAGGGCCCGAGATGGTCCGCTCACACCCGCGTGACGTCCGGATAACGGAAGTCGTAGCACCGCATCACGTTTGAGCAACCATTCCCCGTCAGGGCTGGCGGGTGATCGCGAGCGCGTTGAAGACTCCCCGGAACACCGGGTGTTCCGCTCCTTTCGAGCAGGTACCCGGCAGGTTGTTCCACCGAGCCGCTACCCGCGGCGGGCAAGGGCCGGCTACCGGCGGCCGAGAGGGGTCCTCACCACGATGACGGCACCACTGCACGAGACCAGTGCGGGCGCGTCGACCGCCACCGTCGACGGCGTGCCCGCCGATCCCGGTTCCTCCGGCACCCCCGGCGCCTCCGACAAGGGGATCCAGGGCCGTTCGCCCTGGAAGATCGCCTGGACCCGCCTCAAGCGCGACAAGCTCGCCCTCGCCGGCGCCTGCGTCGTCGTCTTCCTCGTCCTGGTCGCGATCTTCGCGCCGGTCATCGTCGGTCTCCTCGGCCACCCGCCGGACGAGTTCCACGAGGACCAGATCGACCCGCTCTTCGGCACCCCGATCGGCTCCTGGGGCGGCATCAGCTCCGACTTCCTCCTCGGGGTCGAGCCGGTCAACGGCCGCGACGTCTTCAGCCGCATCGTCTACGGCGCCCGGATCTCGCTGCTCGTCGCCTTCCTGGCGGCGGTCTTCGCGGTCCTCCTCGGCACCGTCCTCGGCATCGTCGCGGGCTACTTCGGCGGCTGGATCGACGCGGCCCTCAGCCGGGTCATGGACGTCATGCTCGCCTTCCCGCAGCTGCTCTTCACGATCGCGCTGGTCTCGGTGCTGCCCAACGAGCTCCTGGGCCTCAACGGCTCGGGCGTTCGCATCGCCGCCCTGGTGGTGGTGATCGGCTTCTTCGGCTGGCCGTACGTCGGCCGGATCGTCCGCGGCCAGACCCTGTCGCTGCGCAACCGCGAGTACGTGGAGGCCGCCCAGAGCCTGGGCGCCGGCCGGTTCTACATCCTCCGCAAGGAGCTCCTGCCCAACCTGGTCGCCCCGATCATGGTCTACGCGACCCTCATGATCCCGACCAACATCCTCACCGAAGCGGCGCTCAGCTTCCTCGGCGCGGGCGTGAAGCCCCCCACCGCCTCCTGGGGGCAGATGCTGTCGACGGCCATCACGACCTATGAGGCGGATCCCCTGTTCATGGTGATCCCGGGCCTCGCCATCTTCATCACCGTCCTGGCGTTCAACCTCTTCGGCGACGGCGTGCGTGACGCGCTCGACCCGAAGGGCTCCCGCTGACCGTTCGCCGACGATCCGCAAGACCCGCCCCTGCCGCTGGCGACAGGAGGCCCATCCCCACCGGCGGACCGCTGTGACGGCCGCCACTATCCCGGAGGTTGCGAGACCCATGACCCTGATGAGCTCTCAGAGGCGCAGGATCGCCGCGGGCGCGCTGCTCGCGGCGGCCACGATGGTCGTCACCACGGCCTGTGGCGGTGGCAGCGGCGACAGCGGAAAGGGCGGCGCTCCCGGTTTCAACGCCGGTGTGAACAAGGTCGCCAACGCGTCCGACAAGAAGGGCGGCGAGCTGAAGTTCATCGGCTCGCAGGACGCCGACTTCTGGGACCCGCAGCGCGGTTACTACGGCTTCATGTGGGACTTCGCCCGCTACTACACCCGCCAGCTGGTCACCTTCAAGGCCGAGCCGGGCGCCGCCTCCACCGAGCTGGTCTCCGACCTCGCCACCGACACCGGCAAGGTCTCGCCCGACGGCCTCACCTACACCTTCACCCTGAAGGACGGGGTCACCTGGGAGGACGGCAAGCCGATCACCTCCAAGGACATCAAGTACGGCATCGAGCGCATCTGGGCCCAGGACGTCCTCTCCGGCGGCCCGATCTACCTCCAGCAGGTCCTCGACCCGAAGAACGAGTACAAGGGTCCCTACAAGGACACTGCCGCGGACAAGCTCGGCCTCAAGGCGATCGAGACCCCGGACGACAAGACCATCGTCTTCAAGCTGCCGGTCGCCAACGGCGACTTCCTGCAGATGCTGGCGATGCCCGCGGCCTCCCCGGTCCGCCAGGACAAGGACACCAAGGCCAAGTACACCCTCAAGCCGTTCTCCTCCGGCCCGTACAAGTGGGAGTCCTACACTCCCAACAAGTCGCTCAAGCTCGTCCGCAACGACAAGTGGGACGCCAAGTCCGACACCGTCCGCAAGGCCCTGCCGGACAAGATCAGCGTCACGTTCACCACGAACGCCGACGACATGGACAACCGCCTGATCGAGGGCGAGTACGACCTCGACATCAACGCGACCGGTGTCGGCACCGCCGCCCGCCAGAAGGTGCTCCAGCAGCACAAGGGCAACGTCGACAACCCGCAGACGGGCTTCATCCGCTACGCCGTCTTCCCGCAGACGGTCATCCCCGAGATCGAGTGCCGCAAGGCCATCATCTACGCGGCCGACACCAAGTCCCTGCAGACCGCCCGCGGCGGCCCGCAGGCCGGTGGCGACATCGCCACCAACATGCTGCCCCCGGCGATCAAGGGCGCCGACCCGAAGGCCGACCCGTACGGCAAGCTTGCCGGAGCGCCGGACCTCGCCAAGGCGAAGGAAGCACTCAAGAAGTGCGGCAAGCCGAACGGCTTCAAGACCACGATCGCGGTCCGCAACAACAAGAAGATCGAGATCGCGACCGCCGAGTCCCTCCAGCAGTCGCTGAAGGCCGTCGGCATCGAGGCCCAGATCGACCAGTTCGACGGCGCCCAGACCTCGGGCATCATCGGTTCGCCGAAGGTGGTCAAGGAGAAGGGCTACGGCATCATCATCATGGGCTGGGGCGCCGACTTCCCGTCGGGCCAGGGCTTCCTCCAGCCGCTGGTCGACGGCCGCTTCATCCTCCAGAGCGGCAACAACAACTTCTCCGAGCTGAACGACAAGGCCGTCAACGGCCTGTTCGACCAGGCGCTGAAGGAGACCGACCCGGCCAAGGCCGGCGAGCTCTACAAGCAGATCAACACGAAGGTGTCGGAGGCCGCGGTCTACCTGCCCTTCACCCACGAGAAGAACATCATCTGGCGCAGCTCCCGGCTGACCAACGTCTACACGGCGGACGCCTACAACGGCCGCTACGACTACGCGTCGCTCGGCGTCGTCAAGTAATCCGACCCGCTCCACCGGCGCACCACCCGCCGCCAGGTCCGAAGGGCAGGTGATGGCCGAGCGCGGCGGCCGGGGGGCCCCCGGGGGGGCCCCCCCCCCCCCCCCGCCCCCCCCCCGCGTTGCTTAAAAATACCCCCACGAGTGGGGGGGGGAGGGGTTCGGGTCGGACTACACGAGGGGGCGCGCAGCAAAATAATA